>CAWFMU010000040.1:0-157648 GCA_963816865.1 Terriglobia bacterium | reverse complement strand
ATCAGAAAACCCCGCCATTAGCCTCCTTCCACAACCGATAACCTTCCAGTTCGTTGTCTTGGACTGTCTGTTGACTGATGAAGATTGGTTTCCACGATGCGAAGCTTTTTGACGATAGTGGCAGGTGCCCGATGCTGAACTGCTTGTCGCCTAGTTTGCCGACTGTCAGTGAGTTTGGATCGACTGTCGTAGGCCGCGACGGAAATTTCTCCTTGTAAATGCGGAGGTGCACAACGTCGGGCTCCAACATCAAAATCTTCACTACACTGAATTGACCTTTACCGTCATCGGTTGAGTAAAGCCCGCCGACACGCCAGTGATTCCCGTGCGGTTCAGTACGGTCACATGCCAACATCAATAGGGCGACAGCGATGATCCAGATCGGAGTCGGAGCACTCATAGCATCTTAGCGATGAAAGCCGCTGAGGAGCGAATTGTACCGCAGGATCCCTCGCACAAAGCGCTCGGGATTTCGGCTGCGGGCTCCCGCTTCGCTCACGCCCGCAAAGCGCCTCAAGTTAAGCCCCGCAGGGTCGATTGTACTGCACGCGAAAGTGTGTGGGAGAGTAGGTCGTCGCCGGCTTAAATAAAGGCCATTTGAGAGAAATCTCGATGGCCTTTTCCTTTCTTAGTTAGCCTGACTTCAAGGTTGGATTAGCGGTAGACCAACCTGGATTTCTACCCGAGTCACCGGTGCCTTCCCAAACCACTTAACTACTGCCGCGGGTCCGTCTTCGTCAGCCCAGTCACCGGAAAGATCGTATACAAATACGACTTCTCTCTTTACCTGACAGGCGCAAGGATGTGCCCAAGCGAATTTCCAATTCTGAACGTTCTGAATCGCAGCCTCTCGCAGCATCTGGTGTCCAGTGACCGCCTCAACATCGGATGTGTCGCCCTGCTCGTTGATGACGAAGCGCAAGGTTACCGTTCCCTGGATGCGAGCCTGACGACAGAGAGGCGGGTAAAACGGCATTGGAGCAGATTTGAGATACGGTTCAGGACCCGCTCCTAGAGCGGGTAGGCTCAGCATTAAGCCGACAAATAGAACCAGTGCGACTCTCATTTGCTGCTCTCCTTTAAGAAAGGGATCCCTCGCACAGACCGCTCGGGATTTCGGCTGCGGGCTCCCGCTTCGCTCACGCCCGCAAAGCGCCTCAAGTTAAGCCCCGCAGGGCCGATTGTACTGCACGCGAAAGTGTGTGGGAGAGTAGGTTGTCGCCGGCTTAAATAAAGGCCACGTTGCGAAAGCAGCGTGGCCTTTTCCGTTTGGTTCTCATTCGAGACCCTGAATTTTATTTGGGTCATTACTGCAAGATTCGCTTGCCGTGAATAATCGCAGAAATGATCACTTCGTCTTGCTGCAAGCGGTAAATGATTCGGTAGCTGTACGCGAGAACCTCCCGAATGTCCTCATTATCGAATTCGGGAACTTTACGGCCAGACCGAGCGAAGCTGGTGAGCACCCTGGTTTGGGTGACAATGTTTTTCAGAACCGCGCTGGCGTAGGCAGGTGAGTCTTGAGCAACATAACTGACGATGGTCTCCAGGTCTTGGAAAGCACGCCGCGCCCAGACTATTCGGTAAGCCATTTGCTGAGGCGGTACTCGACTTCTTCCTGGGTGACAGTGCCGTTGACGCGGGCATCCTCCAGGCCACGCCGCACCTTCTCAAGGACATAGAGATGATATTGGATGTCTTCAACCGAGCAGTCGTCTGGAAGTTTATTGAGGAGTTGCTCCACGTCATGTTTCGCCGTGCTCATGTGCCTTTAAGCATAGCACCGCTGGCAAGCGGAAGAAATTCGAAAACTGGCTGATGCGCAAGGTCCTCCCCGCAGGGCCGATTGTGCTGCACGCTAAAGTGTGTGGGAGAGTAGATCATCGCCGGCTTCAATAAGGGCCATTGAGAGAAATCTCGATGGCCTTTTCCTCTTGCGGTTACAAGGTTTAGTTACCTCCGTCACTCCCAACCTGCGGGGTGAGCGAATAGCATGGTTCCGATAGGAGTGTGCTGGAACCTGTCTCGCTGCTCTTCCTGCTACCGCGAACTCCCCGGACTGGAAACACTCTGTCGACAGTGTTTCGACGCACAGTACGACCAGATTTCGCACCCGAAACCGTGGTGGCAGCGATTTCAACTGCGACTCCGGTTCACTCGAGATAACTTCATCGGCTTTTCTCTTCTGTTTAGCGTTGCATTTGCCGAGCTCCGATTCGATTTCCCGTATTTTCACACTCGTCGCATGCGGACTACCGAGACTTCCGCCTTGATATCGACGCTGTTTGCTTGCCTCGCATTTTTTCACCGCGGCAGAGGTAAATCGCAATCTATTGCCGCACCTTAAAACATGTTTGAACCTAAGATCAACTGGAGACAGTGGCGGGTGGCCCACGCTCGGTTTCAAGACCTGAGGGTGCCCCATCCTTTCGCGCCTTTTGCGAAAGGGTGGGCCTTGCTACCTCCGCGGACGAGAATGAGAGATAGGCCATTGAAGCAGCGTCTGTGGGGCGCCCGGCATTTTCATGAAAACCACCGTACTGAGACTCACATTTGTGAGTGTCAGTGACGGATGAACATGGTGCGGTTTCTTTTTCTCAAACTGAAAAGTGAGCGGAACGTGCGCCTGTCGCGGGCGACGGCTTCCGCTCCACATGTGTGTGGCGGACTAGATCGTCGCTGGCTTTTTCCGAGATAAGACTTGACATGTGATAGACGAGCGCCTAGAGTGCACCGCACGGTGCGAAGGTCGCGCTGTCTGACCCCGATTTAATCGACCCCTGTTTTGAACCCCGGAAATCTTTGGAGCGATAAATCGAAAGGAGATTGACTCATGTTGCCTCGCCCGATTACTTTTGCAGCATTTTGTTCAGCGATCCGAGGGAAAAGGGTGGTTGTCCTTTGTCTGATCCTATGCCTATTGGGGTTGGGCTCTAGTGCGAGCGCTCAGAAGTCTCACATCATCACCTTCGACGCTCCTGGCGCGGACACGACGCCAGGGGATTTCAACGGAACCTACCCAAACGGCATCAACTTTTGGGGATTTGTCGCGGGATCCTACCAAGGCGCCGACACCGTGTTCCACGGGTTCGTGCGCAGTCCTGGGGGCAAGTTCACCACGTTTGACGCTCCCGGCGCGGACACGACCGCAGGTTCCTTCAACGGGACCGTCGCTGTCAGTATCAACGACTTGGGGGCCATCGCGGGAAGCTACCTTGACGCAAGCGGTTTTAGCCACGGATTTCTGCGAAGTCCGGATGGAAAGTTTACGACCTTCGACGTTCCAGGCGCGGGCGGATTCGGCTCGACTCCCCTGGCTGTGAATCTGGAAGGAGCAATCGTAGGGTACTACACGGATTCGAACTTTTCCTTCCGCGCTTTCCTGCGCAGTCCCAACGGCAAGTTTACGACGTGGATTGGTCCAGACGCGTGCACAGGCAATGGTTCGGATGGGTGTTTTGGGTCGGGAGCTTCAAGCATCAACGCGTTTGGAACCGTTGCTGGAGGCTTCGAGGACAACAGCGGCAATTTTGTTCATCACAGCTTCGTTCGCAATGCCGAGGGCAAAATGAAAACGTTTGACGTTCCCGGCGCGGGCACGGGCACCTACCAAGGCACAGGTTGTCCCGGTTGTGCCCTGGGCCTCAATCAACTGGGGGCGATCGCGGGGATCTACAGTGACGCGAACAGTGTGAATCACGGCTTTCTGCGGAGTTCCGACGGAAAATTTACGACCTTCGATGCTCCGGGCGCGGGCACTGACAGCGACGAAGGCACGGGCTGTTTCTCCGATTGTAACGTAAGCCTCAACGACTGGGGAGCCATCACTGGAACATACATCGACGCGAATTTTGTGTTCCACGGCTATTTGCGTTCTCCCAACGGTAAGTTTGCGACAGTCGATCCTCGTGGCTCGATCTTTACTTCGCCTTCCGGTATCAACGACCTTGGGACGATTACGGGAACGTACGTTGACGCGAACGACGTGTACCACGGCTTTCTAAGGATTGCAGACTGATAGCCATCTATCGGCTGTGTCGGGCCGCCGCTTGGCCAACTGCCGGTTTGAGGTTGCCAACGGCGGTCCTAGAACGGGAGTAAGTCAACGGCAAACAAGAACATATTTTCGATCATATTTACGGCTTGGTTTGGCCTGCCGTGTCTAACATTGGTTTTGTGTGCTGTTTCGGCTGGTACGCAAATCAGCTCCGCTAATTACATTTTCGTGTTGGCTTCCGGGTTTCTTTGTGATTCGGGCGATTCTGGTGGCTGCTCGGCTATTGCAAAATCAGCAAATGGCGACAGCTACGAAATCCGCGGTGCGGGGAGTTTCGACCCGCGGGCCAAGTCGGTCAAAGCAGCAGGAACGTTCGAGCACAAGTCGACTGAGGGAAACGTGCTCGAGACGGGCGTGTGGACGGCGAGTGATTTGATTTCCTTCGACTCCTACGGCATTGCACCAAGCGCGCTCATACAGAAAGGGCCAGCCTTCGGTGGTCCACAAATTGGCTACAAACGTCTGCCCATGCACTTAGGTCCCCTGCCAACGGGCGGCCTTGCGATATTCCGTATCCTCCTTATGCCGGTGTCGGGAACAACAAAAACAGCAGTGCTGCAAGTGAACTGCGCATTGGGAGATGTGCCCCGCGAACGCTCCGTGGAAGGGATTCGCATTATGTTAGAAAGAAACAAATCTGAATATTCCGAAGAGGCGGGCGGGCGAGTCATATTCCTTGCATCCAGGCCCGAGGTCAGCACGCCTGCCAAGGTGCCCGAACAGGATGCAAGACCTGAAGCATCGGAGCAGCCGCAAAAGTAGATACAAAGTCACCTTTAGCTTCTGGTTTACGTGCTACCCGGAATCATGGCAGCTGGCGGTTGGCCCACCCCCGTTTCAAGACCTGAGGGTGCTTCATCCCTTCGCGTTTTTGCGAAAGGGTGGGTCTTTCCATCTCCTCAGCGCCCAAGGAGCAAAAAGCCCTGTAAGCAGTGTCCGTGGAATCCCACCTTTCGCAAAAGAAGCGAAAGATGGGGCACCCGGCTTTTTCCTTTGAGCGAATCCGAAAAAGATAACTGCCGAACGGGTGACCCATTCAAGCCTGGTTTTGGCTTGAGTGGGGGCCGGGCCAACCGGCCTAAACTAGGGCGAAGAATGCCTCACGCTTAGCCGGCGATCGCCACCAATTCCATCGGCGTCAAAGCTCCGGAGATGAGGGCCATATTTACATTCTTGAGCATCAGGGGCGCTTGCTCGCCCATCAGCACGTGGATTCCAAGAACTAGCGGGCCCGACGGGGCCTGAGCCATCCTTCGCTGCATGAACTCAATGGCGAATTGCCGCCGGTCGCGCTGGTGATCGATGCGAAATCCCGCTGCCTGGAGCGCCTGGCGATAGTCGTCCACGCTGGCGACGAAGCTGGTCTCGGGCGTCTGTGCCCAGGGGACGGGGAAGGTGAGCGTTGCGTCGTTGCTGCGCATGAGGTCGTAGATGGCGAAGCGGGCGCCCGGCTTGAGCACGCGCGCCACTTCGCGGAAGACCCCGGCCTTGTCGGCGATGTTCATGCCGACGTGGATTTCGTAAGCGCCGTCGAACGTGTCCGAAGCGAAAGGCAGTGCGAACGCACTGGCCTGGCGGAATGTCACCTTTTGCTCGAGCTTGACCAGGCGAGTGAGGCTCTCCGCTACGCGAACAAACTCCTCGGTCAGATCAATGCCCGTGACCTGGCAGCCGCGCCCGGCAAAGTAGCGTGCCGGACCTCCTATGCCGCAGCCGACGTCGAGCAGATGCATGCCGGGGCGAAGCTGCATGAAGTCTGCCAAAGCCTGAGTCGCTTCGCGACCGCCCAGATGGAATTCGTCAATTGCAGCAAGATCGTCGGCACGTAATTGCTCGACGTTCTTGCCGGCGCTGCGCAGCGCGCCCATAATTTTGTCTTCCAGTTTTCCGTGCGTGTAGTAGTTTGCGACCTGCTGTTCGACGTTCATGGGTTTGTAGGCCCCCAACTCGGAGTTTTTATAGGTTACAGGAAACCCGCGAGAGGCGGGCCCCATCCCCGCTCGCGCCGGAGATGGGACAACAAAAGTTGTCGTATTCTTACGTGAACGGAAAATGGGGACGGGTCAAACGGTATTTTGTTTGCCATGAAATTCAAGCTTGATGGATTCCGAAAGGCATACCAATGAGAACTCAGATCAGGCCGCAGATGGTACACATGTTAGGAATGGCAACGCTGGGGCTCATGCTGAGCATAGCGGCATCGGGCCAGGCAAGGCCTTCCATACCTCCACACGCAAAACTGTCGCCGCTTTTTAATGGAAGGGATTTGACCGGCTTCGACACCTTGCTCGAGAAACAAGGTATGAACAGCGATCCCAACAAAGTCTTTCAGGTTGAAAAAGGCATGCTGCACATCTCGGGGCAGGAGTTCGGCGGGCTTGTAACCCAGAAGGAATATGAAAATTATTACCTGCGCGCCGAATTCAAATGGGGCGAAAAGACGTATCCGCCACGCGACGGGAAGGCCAGGGACAGCGGCATTCAATACAACATCACGGGGCCGCTCAAGGTCTGGCCGCGGATGATGGAATTTCAGATCAATGAAGGCGGCACGGGCGATATGTGGGTGGTCGGCGGCACCGGCGCGACCGTGGACGGCAAGGTGTACGAAAGCACCTCATCCGGGCCTGGCGCATATATTCGCATCCCGCATATTGGCAGGGGCCCGCTGGTCAATGTCACCGGACACCGTGATCCAGTAAACGATCTGGAACGGCTGCACGGAAAATGGAATGTCCTGGAACTGGTGGTTGATCACGACCGGATTATGTATTTTGTAAACGGAAAACTCGCCCTCCTGGGAACGAATGCAAACACCACAAAGGGCAAGATCCTCTTTCAATGCGAAGGGTCGGAAGTATATTTCCGCAACATGAAGATCGCGATGCTGAAATAGTTGATCGAAATAGTCGGGGGCGATCGAATTGAATTGCCGGCAGTCTCTAGGTACTACGGCGGCCGGGCTTGCGGGCGATCCGAATACATGCGTCCGTGGAATCCCACCTTTCGCAAAAGAAGCGAAAGATGGGGCACCCCGCTCTTTCCTTTTGGCGAAGCCGGAAAAAGATGACGAGCCTGGCACTAGCGGTGTATGCTCCCGTGGGCCAGGCGAGAAGAATTGAAGTCCCGGCCCATCCTTATTATGGCTACTGTCAACGTAGAACGCGTCGGGGCTGCGATCAGTCCGGGGAAAAAACTGGGCGTGACGACCTTTACCGGTCGTAACGGGATTTTGTGTCGCTATTTCTATTTCGCGATGTCGTTGTTGTTGGCGGCGATTGTGTTCACCGGCTTTAAGCGGACCGTCAACCAGAACCTGTTTCATCCCGCGATACCGCGGCCGTTCATTCTATGGGTTCATGCCTCGGCTTTCACGGCGTGGGTAGTCTTCTTTATTAGTCAGTCTGCGCTGGTGCGGGTACGCAAAGTCAGTTGGCATCGATCCATTGGATGGTTTGGCGCCGGGTTGGCGACCGTGATGGTTCCGCTGGGCGTTGTTACCGCCATCGTCATGGCCCGCTTTGACTTCGGTTCAACTCCATCTGCCCGACGCGGACGCTTTTCTGAGCATTCCGTTCTACGACATGATCGCGTTTGGCGTGTGCATTGCGCTGGCGATTTATTGGCGCACGAAACCGGAGCTGCATCGCCGGCTGATCTTCATCGCAACCTGCGGGCTCATGGACGCGGCCTTTGGCCGCTTTGACTACTTGTTCAACAACAATCTCTTCTATCCTTGCCTGGACCTGCTGATTATCCTTGGCGTGGCGCGCGATCTGTTGGTAGATCGGCGCGTCCACAAAGTCTATCTCTACGCGGCGCCATTGTTGATTCTTGGCCAAAGCCTCTCGGTGTATATGTGGCGAAGTAATCCCGCCTGGTGGCAGGGGATCACACGCGCGATTCTTTCCTAGAAATCAGAAAAAAGAGCCCCAGCCGAAAGTGTCCGTGGAATCCCACCCTTGCAAAAAAACGCAAGGGTGGGGCACCCGGCAGAAAACCCAAGGTCCCTCGACTTCGCTCGGGATGACAAGCCTTGGAAGATTTCGCATGAAAATCCCCGCCCAAGCGGAGCTTGGACGGGGCACACACTAGGTCAGACCTCTGGATCAGGTTCGACTTAGTAGGGTGTTGGTTCACCGTAGAGGAAGTCGTCCATCATGACGATGTCTCTGCGATCGTCATTCGGTCCCGGCGCTGTGTCGCCAGCGATGATTCTTACTCGAGCAACACGAGCGTCGCTGAAGACAACGCCGATGAAGGACAGGTTTCCGTCGCCCGGCGACGCCGGCGCATTGCTCGTGAAAAGCAACTCGCCGCGAGTGCCGTAGTACTCGATCAGACGTGCTGGGGAAGCGGTTTCCTGTCCGGTCTCTCAGTTGGCTGCCATCCGGGGAATCGACGTCGGTAAAGACCACGCCGAAGCCGGTGGAAGTCGCAGGTGTGTTGCCATTGCTGCCGGGAACGGAGAACCAGACTTCGGTGACGTTGCTTCCGATCGGCGAGAACAGGCGCAGCGGACTGAATGCGTGGAAGATCGTGGCGTAGCTCGAGTTTCCAAAGGTGTCGGCCAGGCCCGACGGAGGGGCTTGGACAAATCCGCTTCCGCGCGTGGTGATGTTGGCGCCACGAGTGTTCAGGAACGTGGTTAAAGGAGTGCCGGTAAGAGTAGTGGTTGCATTGGTCGGGCTACCACCGTCCCAGTTGATTTCGCGGCGGCCGCTGGTCTGCCCGGGATTATTGGCATTGTTGACGGCCCCGAGCGCCGCCCGAAACTGGTCCACGGTACTTTGAATCGAGGCTGCCGATGGGCCGGCTGCCTGGAATACGGTTGGCGCTACGAATTGCTTCGCAGCGAAATCATTGGTTTGTGCCGCGGCTGGTTGTGCAACTACCAGAGCAGTGATCATCCCAGCGGCCAGCGAGAATAACTTCACGAACGAAACGGCTTGGCGCTTACCTGCGAAGTAGCTCATAAATTTTCTCCTTTTATGTGACTGCGTCAATGTGTATCCACGGTCTCTCGTAGATTGTTTGCTGACTCGAGACCGTGGGATGTTCGTGAAGACTGTCTTCAGTGCGTTGTGTGGTTTGATTCAGAGTCGGCAGGATTGATTCGCGTGGCGTGTCACTTGTTTGTCAAATGAATGTTTGCAACTGGTGACAGAACACCGCTAACCCAGCTGCGAAATGGCGGGCTTTCCCACGTCGCGTGAGTAATTAGAAAAAAAGTGTTGTAAGTGATATCGGCCGGGACCAGCGCGGAACCGCCGGACCAGTCCGAAGCTCTGCGCATCTAGAAACATCGCGCTCATCTGCGATACACTTCCGCGTCCAACTCGAGTCGGAGGAATTTGTGGCAACGTTGCGCCAGCCCGCATTTGATAGTTCGCCGATAGCAGTCCGCAAAGCCAGGCCGGAGGATGCTCCAGTCTGTGGCCGGATCTGCTATGAGGCCTTCACCAAGATTTCTACCGAGCACGGTTTTCCGCCGGACTTTCCGTCGGTTGAGGTGGCGACGGGCGTACTTTCGATGATGTTTACTCACCCCGGTTTCTATTGCGTGGTTGCCGAATCCGGTGGGCAGATCCTCGGCAGCAACTGTCTTGACGAGCGCTCTGCGATTGCGGGGGTTGGGCCGATTACCATCGATCCTGAGGTTCAGAATAAAGGCGTCGGACGCGCGCTTATGGAAGCGGTGCTTGGCGCGCTCGGCGGAACGCGGCTTCCAGGGCACGTCGCCTTTTGCAGGCAGCCTTTCACAACCGGTCGCTTTCTCTATACACCAAGCTCGGGTTTGATACGCGGGAGCCGATATCCACGATGCAAGGTCCACCGATCAAGTTGACGACTCCGGGTTACAGCGTACGTCCCGCGCGCATGTCCGGATCTGGAGGCGTGCAACCGACTTTGCCAGGCCGTACATGGTCACGACCGTGGCGGCGAGCTGCGTGACGCAATCGAACAAGGCACCGCGGTCGTCGCCGAGCGAGAAGGGCGAATCGTGGCGTATTCCACTTTGATTGGGTTCTTCGGACACATGGTCGGCGAGATGAACTCTGATGTGCAGGCGCTGATCGCGAACGCTGATGCGTTTCTGGGGCCGGGCATTCTCGTCCCGACGCGAAACGCGGGTCTTTTCCGATGGTGTCTGGAGAACGGCCTTCGCGTCGTGCAGCCGATGACCCTCATGACCGTTGGCTTCTACAACGAGCCCGCTGGGGCGTATCTTCCCTCGATACTTTATTAGGTCAAAATTCTAGCGGAGGGACGATGCCGACTCAAACCCTGGACCCGAGTTTTCAAGAATTGGTTCGCGGACGCTACATTGCAACCCTGGGAACCGTGAACGCCGATGGGACGATCCACCTGACCGCGGTCTGGTATCTCTTCGAGTCCGGCAGTCTGTATGTCGCGACCTCTTCCAGAACGCAGAAAGCTCGCAATGTGGCTGCGCGGCCAACAGCTTCCCTGATGGTGGATGCGCGAAAACCTGGGGCGGAGCGCGGCGTCAGCGCGGCAGGAACAGTTGAAGTCATTTCGGGCCACCAATCTCAGGAAATAAATCAGCGCATACATAGCCGATACCTGAGCGCGGCGGCGATCTCCGATCCGCATGTCGGCCCGGTGTTTGCGTCGTTCGATGATGTCAGCATACGGCTCACTCCCACTTCATGGATCACCTGGGACATGGCCGTGCTTGACGCCCAGGCTCTCGGCGGGCGACTAGGTAAAACGCCCGGCTACATGCTGCCATTGGATTGAAAGCGGACCCATCAGGTGGTTTTTCTAGAAGGCCGCGAAGTGGTCCCAGGGGCGGTCGTCTTCTTTGGTTTTCTTCACGCAGAACAGGTTTTTCACCGGGGTGGGAAACTCCTGGTAACCGCTGAGGTTGGTGCGGATGAACGCCGCCACTTTCTGAATCGCCGGCATCCACATGTCGTCAAAGATCAAAATACCGCCCAGGTTGAGCACGCGGTCAGAGCAGAAGAAATCTACCAGGGCATAGTCGAAAGTGTGGGCGCCATCAATGTAGATGTAGTCAGCTTTAACCCCTTCTTTGAAGAGGTTCGTCAGCGCGGTGACAGAGGTCTCGGGAACGTGTTCGAATTTGCTGTCGAAGTTCAACTCCTTCACCGCTTGCGTGCCAATACCATGCCACATTGAGTCCTGGTACGGGTCGATCGCAATATGGCGGCCTGCGTTCGTGTGAAACGCCGCGTCCAGGACGAAGAGTGTCGAAAATCCGTATGCCAGTCCGATCTCAATTGAGAGCTTGGGTTTGACGGTCGCATGAAGCTGGGCCAGCAAGTGTCCCTGCTCGATGCTGATCTTGGTTATGTCGTCGAGCTCGTGCAGAAGCCCATCACTGCCGCATTGCGGATGCCTTTCGTACATCGTAGCCAATTTGTACTGCGTGGTTTCGAGCATGGATTTGACCTGCGATCTTGGTGGAGAGAGTCTTCTCCGGATTCCTGGCAGCAAATCGCTTTCCACACTCCGCAGCTTCCGGTCCGCGAGGAGAGCCTTCGACGTTCAAGGCAGTGCGGATGCTCGTTTTACATAGGCTTACGAAAGTAATTGTGCCGGTGGTGCAGAAAGCAGTTGTGTGTTTTCCGGTGTAGTTACTTGCCCTTTTCTCATGGAAGACTAATCCTCGCGGGTGGAGGAGGTTGAGGCGTTCGGGCCTGTGGGAAAACAACACATACTCGTGTTCAACGATGACGTTGTGTCCTCCTGGATGTGAACTCCCCCAAGTGCAGCCTCGACGGGGATTGTAGGTAGTTGGTGAACGCCAGCCGTCAGAAACACAAGGTCTCTCGACTTCGCTCGTGATGACAGGTTTTTGGAGAATCACCGCTGACAATCCCCCCGCTGAAAATCCCCGCCCAAGCCGGGCTTGGACGGGGCACCCTTGAGAGTGATTTCAGAAAGTCCTACCAGCGGAAGGATTTGAACTGTTGCGGAACTAGTTTCGAGCCGGCCAGGTCGGTGTCGGTGAAACCGAAGACGAAAAACTGGTTTGGGTTCGGGACTGGATTGTTGTTCTTGTCGGGAACCGCGGTGAGGAAATCGTTGTCGTTGGCGAGCCACAGGGTGTGTATGGTCTGGCCGCCCTGCTTTACATCGGGGCCTAGAGCCAGGCCCTCCAGCTTGGCAGGAACCAGGGTTGGATCGATGCTGTTGGGCGGGTTGGTCAGCACGTTCACGACGTCCAGGAACAGCGACTTGCTTACGGCGTTCAGCGCGGCGTCGCCTCCGTTCATCGTGCTGACATCGACAGCGCCGGCCAGGTCAATCTTGAAAATCTGTTTGACCTTGGCTTTGCTGCCGTTGTCGCCGCGGCCGTGGCCGTCGCGCTCGTCCACCAGGAATTCGTGTTGATTGAGGGCCAGGATCTCGCTCACGCCCGATCCGTTGGTCAACAGGTAGGCGTATTCGTGGGTTGTCTTGCCGCTAAGAATGTCGATGGTCACGATGCGCAGCAGGCTTGGAGCTGCAGCGACGTCCTGAAGCAGCGCATTCTGCATGATGCCGACCAGCGTCTTGCCATCCGGCGTGATGGCGAGACCTTCCATGCCCTTGTTGGCTGTACGGCCGCTCGTGTTGTCGGCGATTTCGTCGGTGCCGACGGGTTTTGGGGTGGCCACGAACAGGTGATCCGGGAGCTTAAAGCTGCGTAGCCGCACGCCGAGCAGCCGGTCGAATTCATAAACGTACGGGCCGTACTCGTCTGAGATATAGACGCGGAAGCCGTCGTTGGAAAGACGAATGCCTTCAGAGTCCAGGCGGCCGTCGTTGGCGTCGCCGGAGTTGTGATTGGGATCAAAGGCGTCAGAACGGCCGGTGAAAAAATGCTGGAGAAAGTTATTTTGGGGAGGGACGCCGGAACCGATGTTGAGGCCGGCGCCGGTGCCGTACACCAGTTGGGAAAGGCTCCACAGCAGCGTGGTATTGCGAAGCGTTGGTGTGAGGGTGAAGGGTAGACCCGCACTGGTGTTAGGTTTGAGATCCATCGAAATGGTGTGGAAGCGCGGAATGTAGGTCACCGTGTCGTCAACGGCGGCGTTGAACGGCACCGCGTTGGGCCCACGATCCGGGAGCCCGAGAAAAGTGTTGCCGGATGCGTAGGCCAAACCGGAACCGAGGCCGCCAAGCAGATTGGCCGCCGCTCCATTCTCAAGAGTATTGTGCAGACCTGACAGGTCGGCGAAGGAGCCAGCGCGGGAACTGGTCAGGGAACCGACGGCGATCAGGTTGACCTGGGCATAGATGCAGGGTGTGGAAACGAGGCTAAGAGTGATGGCGAACAGGGCGATGGGAAGCAGGCTTTTTCTCACGAACGAATACCCTCCTGTGGATTTTGCTGCTGGGTGTTTCCGTACTTTGGCAGGCGATCGTAAGGGGCAAGTGAATGAGGGATGAATATCTGGTAAAAATTGTTTTTTCTTCGTCTCTGGCGTGGATTCAGAGGATGGAATGAGGATTGCTTTTCGAGCGGATCAAGGCGTGGGGTTCCGCCTGGGACAAAAACCCCCGCCCAAGCGGAGCTTGCGCGGTGCAACCTCTAGGGGTGGGGGCGCTTTCTCCACCAGCTTTGATTCAGGCGTATCATCAAGATCAAAGTCAATGAGATCAAAGCCGACATACAGTGTCCGCCAACACACACCTGGATAAATCTCTTCAATATGGCTTATAAGGTTTTTTAATTAGCCGTGGAATAGGCCTCGCGCTATTCTTTCGGGTGCGAACCAGCCGTACGATCCCCACTGTAGGTCAGATCGAGAGTCACAATTAAGGAGATTCATGTCGAACGAACTGCGCAACTTCCTGACACTGTCGTATGAAGAACTGGAACAGCTGAATTTGAAGGCGAAGGAGCAGCGCAAGAACCGCGTTGCCCTGCACAAGATTCAAGAAGACCGGCTCAAGTACCTCACGGATGAGAAGCGCATCAAGGCCGTGACCGTGCTTTTCAGCGATCTCGAAGGCCGGCTGCACATGCTGGACTACGACAAGAAATTCCTCATCAAGAGCTGGGACAACCTGACTTTTGACGGGTCGTCGATTCGCGGATTTACGGCGCAGCGGGAAAGCGATCTGCGGCTGGGGATCGACTGGGCGGCGTTCTACTGGGGGCCGGCGGATTACTTTGGCGCCGGCAAGGTGCTGGTCTTCGGCGACGTGATCGACAAGGGCGGCACTCCGTACGGCGCCGACATTCGCGGCATCCTCAAGCTGTATGCCGCGCAAGCAGTTCAAGGACGAAGGCTACACCCTGAATGCGGCCAACGAGATTGAAGGCTTCCTCTTCAAGGGGGTGGACGCGGAGCGGCGCTACAACGAAACCGGCAAGTTTGAATACGTGAATACCGGCGGATATTACCACTCGCTGCCTGGCGATCCGCTGCGCACGTTTATTGACACAACCGCGGAAGTGCAGCGCGCCATGGGCTTCCAGAACGAGAAGGACCATCCGGAAGTTGCGCCTTCGCAGTTTGAAATCAACTACGGGTATGGCGAAGTTGTCGGCTGCGGCCGACCAGATCCAGATCTACAAGCTGGTTTGCCGGCAGGTGGCGACCAACATGGGTCTGACCGCGAGCTTTCTGCCGAAACCCGTGGTGGGCGTCAACGGCAGCGGCATGCACACCAATGTGTCCATCAGCAAGGGCGGAAAGAATCTGTTCTGGGACCCGAAGGGCGAGGAGAAGCTCAGCAAGCTGGGCTGGTCGTTTGTGGACCGCATTCTTACCCATGGCAACGACATCTGCCTGCTGCTCAATCCGAGCGTGAACGCTTACCGGCGGCTGGATCCGCACTTTGAAGCGCCGAACCAGATCAAGGCTTCGGCGGTGGATCGCGGGTCCATGATTCGCATTCCGATCGGCAACGAGAAGAGCATGCGCGTGGAAGTGCGGTCGGTGGCTCCGGACGCGAATCCTTACATGGTGATGCTCTCCATCTTCAAGACCGGCATTGACGGAGACACGGCGAAGATCAAGAACCTTCGCCAGGCCGAGCGCTACCTGCCGGACAACATCTACGACGCTCTGGCGAACTTCAACAAAGCGGAGTGGACGACCAAGCTTTTTGGCGAGGACGTGAAGGGACGCTATGCGGATTTGAAAAAAGCCGCGGCCGACCGCTGTCCGCGTCTGCTGGGCACGTTTGTGAAGGCGCCGGAAGTGCAGTATCACCACGACGTTTACAACCAGTTCCTGTGGAATATGTTCTAGTCCATAAAGGCGCGCCACCTAGACGAGCCACGTTCAGCAATGAGCGTGGCTTTTTTCGTGGGCGAGACGAGACGGCTGACCGGTTTACAAATGTTTGCGGACGTTGACCATGTCTTTACAGTGTGGTCTGCGTCCGATTCATAAACTACACTGGCTCGAGTTGACGGCTTCGGATGCCTGCCGTGCCGGGAAGGAGAATGACGTGAACCGACGATTGGTGCTGGCTGTCGGGACATGGATAGCTCGTCTCCGCCTCCACTCTGCTGGCCCAGCATGGCGGACATGGTGGCGGCGGGGCGGCCGCCGCGGATCTCCTGGGGCGGAACTGCCGACACCAGCGACGCGGGGTTGACGGACTTCAACCGCGCGCTGGCGGTTCAGGCTACTTCTGATCAGGCATCCCATTTCCCGAGCTTGACCAAAAACACGGAGACGCGAGGAAGCTGGCGAAGGAGCTTTCCGGGATGAGCGGGAAGGCCGATAGCGCGACTGAGTTCTACTCGCAAGACTGCGGCCTTGAAGGAAGCTGTGGAAGAAGCGCAGGGCAGCAACCAGGATTTTGTGAAGAGCTTTACGAAGTCTCAGAAGGCGGGATTGAAGGAGTTGACCAAGAAGTTGGAGAAGGCGGATTCGGAGGTCGCCAAACAGTGGAAGGACCTGGAGAAGCAGATTGGCAGGAGCGAAGGCTGTCAGTGAAGCCATCGCCGGCACGGCCGACAAGCTGGAGAAGGCGCTGGAGGAATTTCAAAGCCAGCAGATCGAATTAGGCAAAGAGATGGGGATTACGCCGGCGACGTGAACATGCATTTTAGATTTCTTCGCGTCCTTTGCGGAATCCTTTGCGAACTCTGCGGTTTAAGATTTTGTATTTCTGCGATGAACGATCAAAGTCCTAAACCGCAAAGTTCGCGAAGGCTCCCGCAAAGAACGCAAAGCAACCTGGAAGTGAAATTAGGAGACCCCGCCGGCGCTACGGCTCGATTCCTCGCGCCACGGTTTGCATCACTTTGATGGTTTCGTCCCATCGTTCATCGGGGTCTGGTTGGGGCCAGGCTGCGGTTTGCACGATCACCACGTGGCGCTTGGGATTGACGTAAATCGTCTGGCCGTAGATGCCGAGTGCGGCAAACGCTCCGTCGTCATTGTCGAGCAGCCACCATTGATATCCGTAGCCAAAATTCTGATGATCGTTGGGTCCGGTTGGTTGCGGCTGCAGAACCTTTCCCTGAGGCTCGGTTGACTCCTTGATCCACGAATCCGGCACCACCTGCATGACTCCCAAAGTGCCTCCGTACATGGCCATCAGGCCAAAGCGCGCGTAGTCGCGCAAGCGGACATTCAGAGCGGAGCCGGCGCACGTCTGGGGTTGGTTCTTGCTGCGGAAGTAAAATGCGTCGCCGTCCGGGCCGATCTTGCTCCACAACTTTTCTTCCGCATAGTGATTGAGCGTCTTGCCGGTTGCCGCTTCAAGCGTCATCCCCAGCACCTGGGTGTTGATCGTCTGATATTCAAACTTCGTCCCCGGCTTTATCTTCGCCTTGATGGAGAGCGCCAAATCATGAAAAGAAGGGTCGCCGTGCAGCAGAGCCGAGACGTACCGGAGGATGTCCGCATGGGTATTGGTGTACTGTTCGTCGAACTGAACACCAGAGGACATCTCCAGCAGGTTCTTGATGGTGGTGTCGCGGTATCCGCTGCTGTCCTTCAGCCAGGGCAGGTATTTCACGACGGGATCATCCACACTCTTGATTTTGCCGTCGGCGATGGCTGCTCCCGATCAGAACCGAGGTGAACGACTTGGAGACTGAATTCGAGAGAAATCGCGACTCGCGATTCGCCCCGTGGAAATACTTCTCCAGCAGGATCTGATTGTCGTGCAGGACTACAAATCCGACGACGTAGTTGCGGACAAAATACTCGTCCAGCGTGTGCTGCTGGTTGGCGTAGGTGTAGCTGGCCGAGAACGGAGCCGAGGGCTCGCGGAGAGCGAACACCGGTCCGCTGCGATGAATCCAGTCCTGCTGGACATTCAGCTGGTCGATGTGATGGAAGTAGTAAAGATTGTAAGGCGGGACGTAAAAGCTGTAGGGACCGACAGCCCGGAGGGCTGGGTCCATCTTGTTGACGTCGATGGGGCCGGGGTAGACCTCTTTTGCTTCGGCTTGGGCAGCGGCTGGCGCTGCGTGGGCCAGCATGGCGGCGAACAGCGGCGGTGAGGACGAATGATCTGTTTCACTCTTGTGATCACTGGCTCCTTGGTTTCGCCGGCGTTCGTTAAGATTTATGGGGTCGCGCGGGCGAGGGCGCCCGCGCCACACGTTCCGCACCACATGTTCGATCTAGAACAGCGCTGTCGGTCTGCGCTTCCAGGTCTTTCCTTTTTCTTTGGCGATGTTTTCCATGTCGTTGACGTAGGCGCCGGCCTGGGTCAGGACGTGGTGCAGATCGTTGCCGATGCTGATGAAGGTGAATCCCTTTTCGAGGAACTCGCCGACGCGAGAGGTACCGAACAGGAAGAGTCCGAGAATGACGTTGTTCTTGCGCGCGTGATCGACCAGTTTCTGGGTGGCGGCGCCGAGTTCCGGCGAGGTGTACATGTGGGGGAATTCGTACTTCTCGTAAAGACCCATCGACATGCACAGATCGTTTTGGCCGAGGAACAGAATGTCCACGCCGGGGACGGCGGCGATTTCCGCGATGTTTTCGATACATGAAGCAGTCTCAACCTGCAGGGCGACGATGCCGTTGTTGTTGAAATTTCCGGCGTATCCCAGAAGCCCGGCTTTGTTCATGCTGCGCTGCGGAAAGTAAACCGAGCGCGTTCCCGCTGTCGGGTACTTGGTGCAGCTCACGGCCTGGCGCGCTTCTTCGGCGGTGTTGATGTAGGGGACGAGAACTCCGTCGGCGCCCATGTCGAGGGCTTGCTGAATGCCGGGGCGATCGTCGTATCCGCCGACGCGGACCAGGGATTTGGCGCCGCCGTTTGAAATTCCGGAAAGC
The DNA here is from genome assembly GCA_963816865.1 of Terriglobia bacterium. Classification (GTDB taxonomy): domain Bacteria; phylum Acidobacteriota; class Terriglobia; order Terriglobales; family Acidobacteriaceae; genus JAIQFF01. Next base: position 139,351 of record CAWFMU010000040.1, on the reverse strand, counting down.
ATGGCGGAAAGTTTTTCGTAGCCCATGGGTCCGTGCTGGGTATCGACCAGCAACCAGTCATAGCCGCTGTACGCGAGCTGCTCGGCGACGGTGGGGCTGTGCGCGTTCAGGAACAGACCCATCTTGGGTGAGCCTTCGCGCAGTTGCTTCTTGAAGTCGGCGCCACTAAGGGTGGCTTCGGGCATAGCTGATTCCTCCTGAGAGTCGATTCAAAGTTTCCTAGTGTAACCCACCGGGCGAGGAGGCTGTCGGCAGTTAGGTTTCACAAATATGACCCTTGGACAGGAGAGGTTGCTGTGTGGCGCGGGCACCCTCGCCCGCGTGCTGGCGTCGTAACACAGGCAGTAGATTCTTTGGATCTTAACTAGGTGTCGTATCCGGCGGATTGTGCCGCGTCCAATCTGGGGCAGTTCTTCCAACGTTAAAAGCCAGAGTCAAAAGCCGCGGGCGAGAGCGCCCGCGCCACACGTGCCAGTTTGGTCGAGAAGACTATGTATCGGGCTCGCCGACCGGACGGCCGAGGGCGGCCGTCCCTACGCGGTCGGTCGGTGGTTCAGACCTTTCTGTGATGATTGTGACGCCACTCCCAATATTGCTTTTGATCGTCCCTGTTCAAGTTGCGGAAGTCGCGGTCGTCGCGATGATTCTCGATGACCCATTGATTGTAGTAAACCCTCTCATCATTGTTCCAGCGATGATAGTCGTTGTAATAAGGTCGTCGTGATAGGTTCGGCCTCCGCAGCCGGTAGTGACAGCGGGCGCCAAAAATGCGGCGGCCAGAAGCAGCGAACTGAGATACCGGGATCCGGAATGCATAGCGGCATGCCTCCTTGGCAGGGTGAATAATGCTTTCGAGACTTTGGTGCGGTAGCGGACCTTTGAGTTGCCTGGTTTAGGCTTCGTTCGGTGGAGAAGGCACCGTCCCTTTTGACCTTCCGCGGAATGTTGTTGCCGCGTACCCACTTGATTCCGCGATGAGTTAGGCTCTAAGCGGCGCTTCAGCCAGCTTGCCCCGGATCGGGTCGCCCGCGTATGATGCAGCGTTTATGACTGCCAAAATATCTGCACGTCCATTGGGTCTGCGCGAGAAGTCGCAACTGATGTCGGCCTCGGAAATTGAGCGAACCCTGGTCCGGCTGGTCCACGAAATCATCGAGAAAAACAATGGCGCCGCGGACTCGGGCTGGTCGGGATCCGGCGGCGCGGAGTGCCGCTGGCGCAGCGCCTGGGGCAGATGATTGCGCGCATTGAGAAGACGCCGGTTCCCGTCGGCACGCTGGACATCACTTTGTATCGCGACGACCTGTCCACGCTGGGGCCGAAACCGGTGGTGCAGAAGACCGAGGTCGGATTTCCCATTACCGGGCAAGAACATCATTCTGGTGGACGACGTTCTCTACACCGGCCGGACGATTCGCGCCGCCATGGATGCGCTGTTCCGCGAAGGGCGTCCCAAGCAGGTGCAGCTCTGCGTGCTGATTGACCGCGGCCACCGCGAATTGCCGATTGAAGCGGGATTTATTGGACGCAAGGTGCAAACCTCGGACCGGGAAATTATCGAAGTGAAACTGCGCGAAGTGGATGACGTGGAGAAGGTCCTACTGGTGGAACGGCAAGACTGATTGCATGTCAGATGGAAATCGCTGTTGCATTGATCGTCCACACGCAGGTTATTCATACGCCCGTTATTCGCGTTTCGGGCAGGCATCACGTCGGTCACCCTGGCAAACCATGAAACAAGCTGCTCGCGGCTCCCTGCTGGGCATTGAACATCTCGGAGCACCGGAGATTCTGGGGCTGCTCAAGCTGGCCCGGCGGATGAATCCGCTCAAGCCGCGCCCCCTGCTGCGGGGCAAGCGGGTGCTGCTGCTGTTTTACGAAGCTTCCACCCGCACCCGCAGTTCGTTTGAAATCGCGGCCAAGTCGCTGGGCGCGATGACCACGCTGGTGCTCTCCAGCGGGTCGAGCATCGAAAAAGGCGAGTCGCTGCTGGACACCGGCTACACGCTGCGGGCGGTGGGCGCGGATGTGATCGTGATCCGCCATCCCCAGGCCGGCGCCGCGGCGCTGATGGCGCGGTATCTGGATATACCGGTGATCAACGCCGGCGATGGAATGCACGAGCATCCTTCGCAGGCGCTGCTCGATGCCTACACCATTCTGCGTCACAAGAAGACGCTGAAGGGATTGCAGGTCGCCATCGTCGGCGACATTTATCACAGCCGCGTGGCGCGGTCTGCGATTCATCTGCTCAGCAAGTTTGGGGCGCGCATCACGCTGTGCGGTCCGGCGGAGTTTTTGCCCGAGACCGCGATCAGCCTGGCGCCGGGATTGCACATCACGCGCACCGTCGAAGATGCGGTGCATGGCGCCGACGTGGTCCTGACGCTGCGGGTGCAAAAGGAACGGCTGGCGGGGACGAAGATCAGTTTGCAGGATTACATTGCGCGCTACCAGATGACCATGGCGCGGCTGAAGCTGGCGAAAAAAGATGCCATGCTGATGCATCCCGGGCCGATCATTCGCGGGCTGGAGTTGACCTGGGAAGTGGCGGATTGTCCGCAGTCGGTGATTGTGGAAGAGGTGCGGAACGGAGTGCCGGTGCGCATGGCGATCCTGGCCAAGGCGGTGGGGAAGGCTCGATAAGAACGAATTTCACCACGGAGGCACAGAGGCACAGAGAAATTCTTTTTCGTTTTTAGTTAGTTTGGAGGGGTTCTCTGTGACTCTGTGGTGATGACTTTTTAGTTGGGAAGGCGATTTGAATCCAAGAAAAGAAAATTACAGCTTGTTGATCAAAGGCGGGCGGCTTATCGATCCCGCCGCGAAGATCGACGCGATCATGGACGTTCTGCTGCGCGACGGGCAGGTGGCCGAGATCGCGCCGCCGGGCAAGACGCGCGGCACCGCGCATGAGAAATTCGATGCGCGCGGACTGATCGTCGCTCCCGGCTTCATCGACCTGCACGTCCACCTGCGCGAGCCCGGCCAGGGTTACAAGGAAACTATCGCCACCGGCACGGCCGCCGCTGCTGCCGGAGGATTCACTTCCGTCTGCTGCATGCCCAACACGCAGCCCGTGGTTGACTCGCCGGAGTGGGTCACGTGGCTGCAGCAACCGGAGCGCGGCGCGGTGGTAAATGTCTTTCCGATCGCCGCTGCTACCCATGCCAGCAAAGGGGCGGTGCTGACCGACTTTCGCGCGTTGCAACGAGCCGGAGCGGTGGGCGTCAGCGACGATGGCAAGCCCATCCTCAACGACAGCGTCATGCGCGAGACGCTGCGCTTGTCTTCCGAAATCAATCTGCCGGTCATTCAGCATGCGGAAGATACGCGCATGACCGATCGCTGCTCCATGAACGACGGTCCGACTGCGTTTCGCCTGGGGCTGCGCGGCATGAAGGCGGCGGCCGAGGCTTCGGTGGTGGAGCGTGATGTGCAACTGGCGCAGCAGTTCACGGGCGCGCGCCTGCACGTGGCCCATCTTTCGACCGCCGACGCGCTGAAGGCGGTCCGCCGGGGGAAGCGCAGCAAGTCGCACGTGACCTGCGAAGTCACGCCGCACCACTTCGCGCTGACCGACGCGGATGTCGGCGAGTACGACACCAACTTCAAGATGAATCCGCCGCTGCGCTCAGACTCGGACCGCGAAGCCATCCTGGTGGCGCTGGCCGACGGCACCATCGATGCGATTGCCACCGACCATGCGCCTCACGCGCCGCACGAAAAGATCATCGAGTTCGAGCGCGCCGCTTTCGGGATCACCGGCCTCGAGACCGCGCTCGGCCTCGCCATCACTCATCTGCACCGCGGAAAGAAGATCCCGCTCAGCCGGATTGTCGAACTCTTCACTTCCGGCCCGGCGCGCGTGTTCAGCCTGAGAGGACGTGGAACGCTGATTCGCGGCAGCCATGCCGATGTCACGATCTTCGATCCGCAGAAGCGTTGGACGTTTGACGCAGCCAAGTCGCACTCGCGGTCGCAGAATACTCCGTTTGGCGGAGCGCAGCTGACGGGGAAAGTTGTGGCGACGATTGTGAGTGGGCGGATTGTGTACCGGGCAGACTAGACTCCAGTACGAGGGCAGTCACGGTATTTGTCAACTCAGTCCTCAATGCTGTTGTCGTCGCCGCACAATGGTTTGTCCGATTCCCACAACGACCAGAAGGGATCCTAGAACTATCCAAAGAAATGCCCATAACGCGCCAGGCCCAACGGGCGGGTTGTATCCAAAGACAAAGTAGGCGACCACGAATCCAAGAAAGAACGCGATCACAAGCCCGATAATTCCTGCCCCAGCCCGAATTGGCCCAGAGTCACGAAAACGAAGGGGTGTTGGCGTCATCTCAGTCTCGCGATTACGCTACAATCCCCATTCTCTTTCCTACCCGCTTCAACACTTCCAGCGCCTGCTGCAATTCGTCCTGGGTATGCGTCGCCGTCATGATGGTGCGGATGCGGGCCTTGCCTTCGGGCACCGTCGGGAACGCAATGCCTGTGCCCAGCACGCCTTCCTTGAACAGTTCGCGGGAAAAATCCATGGTGAGTTTGCCGTCGCCGATGATGATCGGAGTAATTGGCGTTTCGCTGGCGGGCGTGGTCTTGCCTCCGATATCGAAGCCGAGCAGGCCCAGTTCCCTCTTCCAGAAGCGAGTGTTCTCCCAGAGTTTCTCCATGCGCTCGGGTTCGTTTTCGAGAACATCGAAAGCGGCGATGCAGGTGGCCGCGACCGACGGCGGATGCGAAGTCGAGAACAAAAACGGACGGGCGCGATGATAGAGGAAATCAATCAGGTCGCGGGTGCCGCAGACGTAGCCGCCGAGGGCGCCGATTGCTTTCGATAAAGTCCCGACCTGGATGTCCACGCGGCCGTGCATTTTGAAATGATCGATGGTGCCGCGGCCGTTGCGGCCCAGGACGCCGGAGGCGTGGGCGTCGTCGACCATCATGATGGCGCCGTACTTTTCCGCCAGGTCGCAGAGCGCGGGCAGCGGGCCGATGTCGCCGTCCATGGAGAAGACGCCGTCGGTGATCAGCAGCCTCTTTCCCGGTTGGTCTTTGATGCTGGCCAGGCGCTCCTCGGCCTGGGCGATGTTCTTGTGCTCGAAGACCAGAATCTTGGCGCGGGACAGGCGGGCGCCGTCGATGATCGAAGCATGGTTCAACTGGTCGGAGATGATGAAGTCTTCTTTGCCCAGCACCGCCGACACCGTGCCGGCATTGGCCGCGAATCCGGACTGAAAGACCACGCAGGCTTCGACATTTTTGAAGCGGGCGATTTTTTCTTCCAGCTCCATGTGGATTTTCATGGTGCCGGCGATGGTGCGGACCGCGCCTGATCCGACGCCGTACTTGCGGGTGGCTTCGAGCGCGGCCTCGCGCAGCTTGGGATGAGTGGTCAGGCCGAGGTAATTGTTCGAGGCCAGGTTGATGACTTTTTTGCCGTCGAAGGTGCAGACCGCGGCTTGCTCGTCGTCGAGGACGCGCAGGCGGAAATGCGTGCCCTTGGCTTTGAGATCGTTGAGTTGGTCGGTCAGGTACGAGAGCGGGTTGGAGCGGGCGGTGGTGGTTGCCATCTTTCGATTCTCCGAGTGACGTGCCGCTACCAGTTTAATACTGGAAAACCAGTTTTCAGTTCACGGTTCTCAGTTCTCAGACAGGCGGGCCAGGGTTTCGAGGTCGGGGACTTCGAGGTCTGGTTGGCCGGAGGCGGCTTTGGCGGCGCCAGATCCTGGGCCGGCGATGGGCGGTTTACCCAGACGGTGGAGATTCCCAGCGACCGGGCTGGAATCACGTCGTGGTAGACGCTTTGGGCGACGTGCAGCCACTGGCCTGGCACTACGCCCGTTCGTTGTTGCGCCAGCTTGAACATCTGCAGAGAAGGTTTGTAGGCGCGGGCCTGCTGGGCGGTGATCACGTAGTCGAAGGGAACTTGCAGACGGCGTGCCGTGGGGGCGAAGAGATCGTCGTCCACATTGGAGATGACCGCGAGCTGGTAACGCTGTTTGAGCTTGCCGAGGGCTGCGATCGTGTCCGGGAAGGGCGGCCAGTTGGGCAGCGAGTCGGGCAGCGAACGTGCCTCGGACTCGGTGGGGTTGAATCCCAGGTGTTTGCCGAACCCGCGCACCACGGACTGTAGAACTTCGCGATAGGGATGAAATTCTCCCTGCTGGGCTTCGGATTCCAGTTCAGAGTAGAGACGCAAGAGTTCGGAGTCGGCGATGGTCTTGCCGTGGGCGGCGAGAATGGGGCGCAGCGCGGAGAAGATTCCTGTCTCCCAGTCGATGAGCGTGCCGTAGCAGTCAAAGCTGACGAGGCGGAATTGAGCGAAGTTCAACATGGGCTTGTCTGTAGCAAAAGCGAACCCAGGGCTTGTGCCCTGGGCTGCATTCTCGCAACGACCGAACGACTACCTACTTCACTTCTATCGGTTGTTCCAGCTTGAAGCTGAGCGCGGACTCCGCGGGCAGGACGATGTCCTTGTTGCCGGTGAAAGCCGCGCCGCCTGCGCCTGCGCCGCCGCCGGCCAGTGCGCCGATGCCAGCGCCCTTGCCGCCGCCAGCCAGTCCGCCAATCAACGCTCCCAGCGCCGCGCCGCCGCCGGCCAGGACCGCCGTGCGTTTGCCTTTACCGGTTTCGGCGCGAGACCACGGAAGAGGTGGAAATGGACTGTTCCGAACCGCCGACGGTGATCGAAGTCAATCGCAACTGCAGTGACGCTCCGCCCTTGAAACGGCCCAGCGGCTTGGCGTCAACCACGGTTCCGGAAGCCGTCGCGCCCGCGGGGATCGCCGTTTTGCCGTCGACCGAGACCGGGCTGGCCAGGGTGGCGGTGAAGGTCTGGCCGGGTGAGCTGATCTTGGAGCCAACCGATTGTCCCAGGCGAACCGTCAACACGGTGCCCGCCGGAACCACCAAGGGCTTCGGCGCCTCGGGCTTCATGCTCGACATCGCCGTATTCGACATGGCCGAACCAGAGCCACCGCCGGACGAGGAGTTCGCCGTGTTCCCGCCACCGCTGTTGTCGCTTGACGATGGTGATGAGGTGGAAGAAGAAGTTGAATCCGCCGGAGCGGCCGGCTTGTTGCAGCCGAGCAGGGCGAACGACAAATAGAGACCAAGGGTGAGTGCTGTCAAACGGATTCGCATGATTCCCTCCATGTCGGGATGGTCGATCGGAAAAATCAGATTGCGCGTAAATACTCTTGCCGGATGCTGACGAGGGCCGTGGAACAAATTGGCCTAGATTTTATCCTTATGCGCGGCGGATGTCATGGCGGCATCGCTTTTTTCTTTCGCAGGATCCAGTTCGGACGGTTCAAGGCCCAAATGTGTCGCATCCCCATCGGCGCCTTTGTCCGAAGCTGAGGCTGAAGGATCGGCGGCCATTTGCTCCTGTTCCTCGTCCGAGGTCTTCGCCGCCAGGAACTTCGCGGTATTCAGCAGAGGCCGGCCCAGCGACGGATTGTAGCCGGTCCAGGCGCCTTCCGATTCTCCGCCGCGCTCAAACTGCGCCCGCATGGCTTCCATCTTTGAATCGAGATCGTCGAGATAGTGCAGCATGAGCGCTTCCGGGAACATGGGCAGCTTGGGCGAGCCGAAATCGTACTGGCCGTGGTGGCTGATGATCAGGTGCTCGACCAGCGTCTTCAGCGACTCCGGGAAATCAGGCATCTGCGGCAGCTTGGCCTGGAGCATTTCCAGTTCGATGATCATGTGTCCCAGCAACTGGCCGCGCGTGGTGTAGGAAAACGAGCGATTGTAAGTGAGCTCGTGGATCTTGCCGATATCGTGAAAGAACGCGCCGGTGAGCAGCAGGTCGCGATTGATGTGCGGATAGTTGCGGCACATCAGGTCACAGGAATTGAACAGCGAGACTACGTGCTCCAGCAATCCGCCGATGAAAGCGTGATGCAGAGTCTTGGCGGCGGGAGCGTTGCGGTAGGCTTCCGCAATCTCCGGGTCGGCCATGAAGGCCTCGACCAGGGCCTTGAGATGAGGATCTTTGAAACTGGCGACGTAGCCCGCCAGAGTCTGCCATAACTCGCCGATGTCTTTGGTGGTCTTGGGGAGGTAGTCGGCGAAATCGACTTCCGATTCTCCCAGGCGGCGCAGCTTGTGGATGGTGAGCTGGAAGCGGTTCTTGTACTTGTTGATCAGGCCCTTGACCTTGATGAAGTCGTCCTGATCGCAGGCGTCGATGGCGTCCTCGACGTTGTCCCACATCTTGGCCTCGATGTGGCCGCTGCGATCGCCGAGGGTCAAGGCCAGGTAAGGCTCGCCACTTTTCTTGGGTTTGACCTGGCGGGAAACCACCACGAAGCTGGAGGTGACGATCTTGTTCTCGTACTGGACGCAGTCGGAAACGAAAAATTCTTTCATAGCTTATGGCCTGTCGATTCGCTTCCAGAGGTTGTCGGAGATCAAAACTAGATGATGCCCAGCTTTTTCTTCTTTTTCTTCAGTTCCTTGGCGCCAGCTTCCTTGGCGGTGGTTTCGACGGGTGCGGTCTGGTTGGGGCTGGCGCCGGTATCCACATAGCCGTCCGTGATCTTGATGTAGGCGTCCTCGCGCAGCTTTTGCAGGTATGCGCGCAACGCGGGCTGCAGCTTCTGCATGTAGATCGCTTCCTGAACCCTGCCCTCGATTTCACTGAGCGGAGGCACGCCGGCCTGCTGGTGTTCGGTGACCTTGAGGATGACAAAACCCTGCTTGGTGCGAATGACGTCGGAAACCTCGCCCGGCTTCATGGCGAACGTCTTGTCCTCAAGTTCCTTGGCCAGCGTGGCGCGCTTGAAGTAACCCAGATCGCCACCCTGAGCGGCGGTGGGTCCGTCCGAGTTCTTCTTGGCGATGTCGTCGAAGGCGGCTCCCTTGCGAATCTGGGCCAGCAGGTCGTCCGCCTTGGCCTTGCGCCGCCGCGAGTTCCTGTTCCTCATCAGCGGGGGGAGCCTTGTCCTTCTTTTCCGTAATCGAGAAGTTCACTGAGCCGGATCTGTTCCGGCTGCTCCATCTGGCTCTTGTGCTCGTCGTAGAACTGCTGCAATTCCTCCTTGGCTGACGTTCATCCGGGAGCCGACTTCTCTCGAGATCACTTGCTGGGTGATGATCTGGTTCTTCAGGTTCTGCTTGAAATCCTCGTAGGAGATGCCCTGGCTCGTGGCGGCCTTTTCCAGGTCTTCCATCGAGTCCATATGCATTTCCTTGCGCATTTCGTCGAGCCGCTTGATCACTTCGGTGTCGGCGGTGATGCCCAGGTCCTTGCCCTTTTCGAGCAGCAGTTGCTGGTCGATCAAGTCGCGCAGAACGTCCTTGTCCCGCTCTTCGACGATCTTGTCGGCATTCGCCGGGTCCTGCTGCTGCGCTTCCTGTTTCAGCGTTTCCTTGCTGCGCAGGTACTCGGCGCGCGTAACAATCTGATTATTAATGCGGGCTATAATCTCCTCGACTACCGTATCGGCGGGCAAAAGCGGAGGCAGGGCGGCAACACAAATCAGCAGCAACCAGGGGAGTAGTTTTCGCATAAAAATCCGGCTGCCGTGCCTCACTCAAGGCTGACGGCCTGGATAAATTGTACCTCTCCGGGCAGGTCTGAGGCCACTTGCTTCGAACTGTGTCCGGGTAGTGTTGGCTAAGAATCTTTAACCGCAAAGGGCGCGAAGAGAACCGCAAAGGACGCAAAGAACACCGCACGTGTTGGGGGGCACGCCACGATTCTTTGCGAATCTTGCGGTTTTCTTCGCGCCCTTCGCGGTTAAGGATTTGCCGGTATCCGCCGCAGACAAAAACCCCCATATCTCCTGCTATCATGATCGGTTTTCGAGTGACTGGTTATCGATGGCAAGGGAGGACCCGAATGAGGTTTCTGGCATCTTTCGCACTTATGATTCTGTTCGGGGTTGCGGCATTACCGGCTAGTGCCCAGAAGTCCAAGCCCAGGAAAACCAGCCGAGCGCCCGGACTCGCCGAGTTGCAGAAGATGACGGCGCGCTTTGCGCCCACGACATTGCGGGTGGATACCTCGAAACTCTCCTCCGGAGACCGGCAGGCCCTGGTCAAACTGATTGAAGCGGGGCGGATCATGGACGACATTTTCATGGTCCAGTACTGGAGCGGCGATCTGGCTCTGTATTCCCGGTTGCAGAAGGACAAGACGCCGCTGGGCAAAGCGCGGCTGCAATATTTCTGGATCAACAAGGGTCCGTGGTCGTTCCTGGATAACTTCAAGGCCTTTCTTCCGGGCGTTCCCGCGGAGAAGCCCAAGGGGGCAAATTTCTATCCCGAGGACATGACCAAGACGGAATTCGAGACCTGGGTAGCGCACCTGCTCAAACCGCAGCAGGAGCAGGCCAAGGGATTCTTCACCGTGATCCGCGAGAAAAACGAAGCTGGTGTAACAACCCTGGTTGCGATTCCCTACAGCGAAGAGTACAAAGACGACCTCACCCGGGCTGCGAACCTGCTGAAAGAGGCGGCCAACCTTACCGACAACGCTTCGTTGAAGAACTTTCTCAACCTGCGCGCGGATGCTTTCCTTTCCAACGACTACTACGCCAGCGATATGGCCTGGATGGATCTGGACGCGCCCATCGACATCACCATTGGGCCCTACGAAACCTACAACGACGAACTCTTCGGCTACAAAGCGGCTTTCGAAACCTTCCTGAACCTGCGGGACGATGAAGAGAGCGTAAAGTTTTCCGCGTTCAGCGCGCACCTGCAGGAGATCGAAGACAACCTGCCGATGGATCCCCAGTACCGCAACCCCAAACTGGGTGCGGCCGCGCCGATCCGCGTGGTGAATGAAATTTTGTGCGCGGGCGACGGCAACCGGGGAGTGGCAACCGCCGCCTACAATCTGCCCAACGACGAGCGGGTGGTAAACCAGAAGGGCAGCAAGCGGGTGATGCTCAAGAATGTGCAGGAGGCGAAGTTTCGCAGCACGCTGCTTCCCATCGCGCGCCGAATGCTGCCGGCGGCCGCCCGGGACGTAAATTTCGAATCATTTTTCAACCACATCGTGGCCCACGAACTGATGCATGGACTCGGGCCCCACCAGATCAAGGTGGATGGGCGGGACACGACTCCGCGCGCCGAACTGAAAGAGCTTTACAGCGCCATCGAAGAAGCCAAAGCGGACGTCACCGGCCTCTTTGCCTTGCAGTACGTGATGGACCACGCCCAGGAGATGAAGTTGGCGAGCGTCCTGCCCTCCGATGATGCGGCGCAGCGGCAGTTGTACACCACCTACATGGCTTCCATGTTCCGCATCCTGCGCTTCGGACTGAACGATGCTCACGGCAAAGGCATGGCGATCCAGTTCAACTACCTCATGGACAAAGGGGCGTTCTCGCAACAGGCAGACCAGACGTTCGCGCTCGACCTGGAAAAATTCAAGCAGGGAGTGCGCGATCTCGACCACGATCTGCTGACTCTCGAAGCCCAGGGCGACTACGCAGGCGCGAAGAAGCTGCAGGACGAAATGGGAGTGGTGCGTCCCGCGTTGCAGAAGTCGCTCGACCGCCTGCAGGATATTCCGACTGACATTGAACCGATCTTTGTGACCGCGGATGAACTGGCGCCGGAGAAGGCGCCAGCGCCAGCCGTGCCGATGAGGAAGAAGAAGAGGTAGGCCAGTGTGGGCGCGAGCCTTGACTGTCAGCAGACTGCTCGCGCGGGAGCCAGCAGAGGCCTGGTGCGTTTTCGAGGTGTTGAGCTATGAGCGCGCAAACTCGACCAGGGCAGCGACATCTCCCGCATCGGCGGTCCTGAGAGCCTGCAAGTACTTCTCCCGCACCTCTCCGGGTTTTAAAAGACTGAGCCTGCCCCAGGAAAAAACAGGCCTTCCCAATTTGACCGCCAAGACATCAGCGATCAGCCGGGCGTGTCTGCCATTTCCATTTGGAAAAAGATGAATCAGCACCAAGCCGGTGATGAAACCGGACAGCGATCTCGTCAGCAGGATAAGTATTGTTGTCTATCCAGTAGTTGGCATCGCCGAGCAATGCGACCAGCATCTCTCGCATCTGCTGAACTGGAACCCCGATGGTTTTTTCGGTCTTGCGATAAACGCCCGCCCATTTCCACGTCTGATCAAACATCCTGTCGTGAAGCTTTCGGATGTATTCATCCGAAACGGGAGTTGACACTCGCGAGACTACGTCCCAATGCCCAGCGCCGTGCCCGCAGAATGTTCTCGCGTTCCCATTCGTTCAGTTCTTCCCGCGTGCCCAGGTTGGGAATGAGGTCATCGAGTTCCTCCGGCGCAAGCGGCGTGTTTCCGTCCCCAACATTCAACTCCGGCATGATTGCTACTTCCGCTTCAGTCTGCGGTTGGCTTCCTCCCGGATCTTCTCTTTCACGCCTCCGACCGCCTGGTCTTCGAGTGCCATGGTGTGCTCGACCGCCAGCACGTCAGGACTGACTTCTTCGCTTGCCCGACGTTCCGCCAGGTCGTGCAGCGTTCCGTGCTTGGGCACGAGTGCGTAAACAAGGTCGCATCCCAAGGCGTCCGCCACTTGCCTGAGGCTGTTGAGGGTTATCCGATACTCGGTCTCCGACTGTTCGAATTGCGCCGCAAGCGAGAGACTGCGTTTCATGCGCGTGGCCAGTTCGATCAGAGTAATTCCGGAGGCTTCCCGAATCGCGCGAATCCAGCCCTTTGGCGGCCGGGAAACACCTTGAGCCGCCAGAAATGGCTGTAGACTTCGTTCCAATTGCCGGAGACGCAGATGCTTGAATTCAGCTTCCATGTGTTCTATATATTACACTTAAATATGAAATACATCAATAATAATATATTTATAAACATATTATTATATAGTATAAATACATATATAAGTGTAATAAAATGACCGGCAAAGAAGTTAAAGTGAAGGCGACAATGAAGTGCCGGGTCGGGGGAAGCTTAGGTACTCCCGTTCCGGACCAGCGCCAAAGCGGTAACGTCATTGTGGACGGGGGGCTTGCGCATGAACTGCTGCACGCCATCGATCACGGTGGCGCACAATTCCTTGGCAGTCTCGTTGGCTGGCCTGTTGCAAGCCTGTTTTTACCCGCTCAAGTCCGAATTCCTCGCGCCGGCGCTTGCCTTCGAGCAGACCCTTGGAAACCAAGTAGCAGGGCCGCACCCGGGGGCAACGCGACCAGCGGAGCCTCGCAGGTGGCGTGGGAAAACAGCCCCAGGGGCAGGCCGGTGGCGGGGAGTTCAGTGATGCCCGGTCACGTCGCGTAGCAGTCCGGGAGTGTGGCCGGCGTTGAAGTAGCAGACGGTGCCCAGGTCTTCGTTGTAGCAGCCGGCGAACGCGGGACAGGAGCGGACGCCGCCCTCCGCCGCCATGATGGCCCGGTTGAGCTCGAGGCAGAGTTCGGCCATGGCATCGGCTTCGTTGACATCTTCGGCCGCGAAGAGCTCGGGCGACCGGGTGCGAAAAGTCTGCTGGGCGGCGGAGACAATCGCGCCGTTTTCTTCCAGGCGTCCTGCCATATCGAGCAGGCCGAAGATCACCCGGTTGGGTGTGACCCGCACGAAATCATAGAGGTCGCCCCCCTGACGCTCGCCGTAATAGGCGGCGGCCAACTGAGCGGCGTGGAGCGCGGGAACCTCCGCCTGGATCGCCTCCTGCGGAGCGGATCGAGATTTTTCGTGGTTGAAAAGGAAGCGCATGCGGACAATTGATCGGGAAGTTAGCACAGAAGCGGGGATGGGGCAATAACCTGTGGGGCGACGTGGAAAGGTGCCGCCGCCAGCGGCTGAGCAAGACTATTCAAGGTTTGGGGACCGGACGGGGCGAAGCCCCGTCCCCACACAACCTGGGTACTTATGCCAGGTCGAAGAGCAGGACCTCGGCATCTGCAGTGCCTTTGACTACCAGGCTCCTCTCTTCGCTTACGGCGGCGCCGTCGCCCTGGCTCAGGCTTTGGCCGTTTAGTTCGACCGCACCCTTGGCTACCTGCAGCCAGGCATAGCGGCCCTTGCCCAGCTCATGCTTCACTTCCTGCCCTGGTTTAAGCAGGGAAGCATAGAGCTTTGCGTCCTGGTGGATGGTCACCGAGCCATCTTTTCCATCCGGGCTGGCGATGAGACGCAACTTGCCGCGTTTTTCTGCCTCGGGAAAAGCCTTCTGCTCGTAGCCGGGTTCGTGGCCTCTGCGGTCGGGCAGAATCCAGATCTGCAGCAGATGGGCCGCGTCGGTCTTCGAAGAATTGGCTTCGCTGTGCCGCACGCCGGTGCCGGCGCTCATGCGCTGTCCATCGCCGGGGCGGATGATGGAGCCGTTCCCCATGCTGTCCTTATGCTCGAGAGCGCCATCCAGGACATAAGTGATGATCTCCATGTCGCGGTGCGGATGCATGGGGAAGCCGTGGCCGCCCTGCACCCAGTCTTCGTTGATGACGCGCAGGGAACGGAATCCCATGAAGCGAGGGTCGTGATAAGTGTCAAAGGAAAAGGAGTGTTGAGTCTTGAGCCAGCCGAAGTCGCCTCCGCCGCGCTCGTCACTGCGTCTGATCGTGATCATAGTTGAGATCCTCGTTATAACGACTATTTAGATGCTGGACGCTTGAAAACGATTCAGTGGACGTTGGCGCTGGATGCTAAGAGAGAGACAGTCATCTAGAGCGAGCACGAGCGGGGCGCTCGCGCCTACATTACTTCTTTTCGCTCTTCTTCGAGCTCTCTTTCGAGGAACTTTCTTTTGAGCTCTCAGACTTGGAGGAGCTTTCGGATTTTGAGGAGTCGTCTTTCGATTTGGCGTCCTTCTTGGAAGCCGAATCTCCGTTCGAAGAAGATGAAGCCGAACCGGTTGAGGACTTCTTGGCGTAATCGGTGACGTACCATCCCGATCCCTTGAACTGGACGGCCGGCGCGGAGATCACCTGTTCGATCGGCCCTCCGCACTTGGGGCATTTCTTAACGTGGGGATCGGAGAATTTCTGGATGCGCTCGAAGCGGTGGTGGCACTTCTTACACTCGTATTCGTAAAGTGGCATGGACTTCCTGAGACTCTCCTGAAAAGGCAGGTAAGGCCTAAGCGCTCAGATGAAGAGCTCAATCTCAGGATTCGAACTGAGAACTGAGATCTAACAACTGACCACTGTCTTCTTGATTCTAGGGTTTGTATCCGGCCTCGTCAATGAACCGGCGGACGTGCATGGCTGCCCGCATACCAAAGGCACGCTTCGTAACCGATGTTAAACTCGCCTCATGAAGGCGGGAGAGGGCGCGGCGAATTCGAAAAGCACTCTGACGCCGGGTCTTTACCTGGTGGCCACGCCCATCGGCAATCTCGAAGACATCACGCTGCGGGCCGTGCGCGTGCTCAAGGAAGCCGACCAGATTGCTTGCGAAGACACCCGGCAGACGCAAAAGTTGCTGAACCACTACGGCATCTCCAGCCGCACGGTCAGCTATCACGAACACAATGAACTGACCCGCGCGCCCGAGCTGGTGCTCGATCTGGAGGGCGGCGCGCGCGTGGCCCTGGTTACCGACGCCGGTATGCCGGGCATCTCGGACCCCGGTTTCCGCCTGATTTCATTGGCCATCCGGCACCATATTCCGGTGGTGCCGATTCCCGGGGCATCGGCATTTCTGGCGGCGCTGGTGGCCAGTGGGCTGCCCACGGACTCGTTTCGCTTCAGCGGATTTCTTCCTGCAAAAGTCGGCCAGCGGCGGCAAATGCTGGAAAGCGTCAAGGCCTCGCCGCGAACGCAGGTTTTTTACGAAGCCCCGCATCGCGTCAAAGAAGCGGTGCAAGATGTCGTCGAGATTCTGGGCGCTGATCGGCAGCTGGTGATTGCGCGTGAGGTCACCAAGATTCATGAAGAGTTTCTGCGCGGCCGGGCCGGCGAAGTTCTGGCGACGTTGAACGCTCGGGGTGACATCAAGGGCGAGATCACGCTGCTGATCGGCAAAGCGGAAGAAAGCCAGCAGAAAGTTGCAGCCGGCGTCAGTGTGCGCCAGCGGCTTCAACAGATCATGGCGCAAGAAAAACTGGATGAGAAAGCGGCGCTCAAGAGAATCGCCAAAGAGATGGGAGTTTCGAAGAGCGAAGCCTACCGGGAGTTGCAGCGGAGCCGTTGATTGCAGTTCTTTCGAGCCTGAAGTCTCTCAGGCCGCCTATACGAAGGCCGTGGCTCAGTTTGAATAAATCCTCTACGCTGGCGTCATCCTGAACGCCTTTAGTCGTGAAGGATCTCGCGTGTCCCGCAACGTAGGCACGCCATCGTGCATGTTTGCTTCGCGCTAGATCCTTCAAGCTCAGGATGACCCCTTTCATTTTTAAGATAGAACCTAAACTGAGCCAGCGCCTCGACGGGCACCTCCTTGACAAGGAACTCGCAGAAGGAGTATTAGTTGTGTAATCGTTGTAGCAGGTTGTTCTCACCCTCAGCCTCATTCCCTGTAGGCCTCATTCCCTTCGGCCCCTTCTCCCCCTCGGTCCCTTTTTTCGTAGCTCTTACTCCCCCTCGGCTTCCTCCCCTTGTCGGCTCTATCCCCCCGGCCATCGTCCCCCAATCTTCAGCGGAGGATCTATGTTAAGAAGAATCGTTAAAACAGGATTGCGAGTGGCAAAGGCCTGGCTGAGTGGCGACGACGACACCCGGGTCCCGGATGATGCGCCGTTTGCCTATCCTTTGATCAATGCTTTGCATGTAAAGATCACCCGGGAAGCCCCTTCCATTGTTCGTCCCGGCTACCTCTGGGGCTCGCTTCACGGAGCTTACCTGGCCAAAACATTGGGATTCGATTCTGCGTCGCTCATCGAGTTGGGGGTTGCGGGAGGCAACGGCCTGGTGGCGCTTGAGTTGATTGCGGAGCGCATCGAACACCATCTCGGCGTCAAGATATCGGTATTCGGCTTCGATACGGGAAAGGGTTTACCCCGACCCCAGGACGTGCGGGATTGTCCGAACCTTTTCATGGAAGGAACCTATCCGATGGATGTTGATAAGCTGCGCCGCCGTCTTCGACGAGCTCAGCTCATCCTCGGAATGGTAGATGAGACGGTTCCGCTGTTTGTATCCACGCATAAGCCGGCGCCGGTTGCGTTTGTTTCAGTTGACCTTGATCTCTACACTTCGACCAAGCAAGCTCTCCGTCTCTTTGAAGCGGAGACCAGCATTCTCCTGCCAAGGGTGCATTGTTATTTCGACGATATCAATGGCTTCACCTTCGCAGAACACAACGGGGAACGGCTGGCGATAGCCGAATTTAATCAGGAACATCAGTTGCGAAAGATATCGCCCATGTACCACCTCAGGCATTACGTACCGTCGCGAAACGCGGATGACGCCTGGGTCAACCGATTCTATATGGCGCACATACTCGACCATGAGTCGTACGGTCGCAACGACGGCTTGACGCGGGTGCCTCGGCTCGATCTTGCTGATCCTCCCGGTGATCCTGCGCATTCGAACGCGGGCAAGGGGTTGGGCGGCTGAATCGGATGGGGGCGGCAGGTCCAGAAAGTGGAGTGTGAGGATTGTCTGCCTGCTCGACGCTCGCAGGCTTGAGGCTATTTTCCCGCCAACTCCCGCTTCACCGCGTCGCTGACGATTTTTCCATCCACGCGAATTCCTGCCCCGGCGAATCGGGCCATGACATTCTTCATCACCGTGCCCATTTCTTTCATCGTGGGCGAACCCATTTCGGCGATGACCGCTCTCACGCCGGCGACGATCTGGTCTTCGCCGGCGGCCTTGGGCATGTAGGCTTCGATCAGGATGATTTCGGCGGCTTCCTTGTCGGCCATTTCCTGGCGGCCGCCTTTGGTGAATTGCTCGACGGAATCCTTGCGCTGCTTGATCAGAGTGGTGAGGACCTGCTGCGCTTCCTTGTCGTCGAGCGGGGCCATTTTCTCGATCTCGCGATTCTTGAGCGCGGTCTTGACCATGCGCAGCGTGGACAGGCGATGCTCGTCGCGCGCCTTCATGGCGGTGATGATATCTTTTTGGATCTGCTCGCTGAGGCTCATGGGGGGATTATAGCGTCTGGGCGCGAAATCAAAGCGCTAACCACGGAGGACACGGAGGCGACGGAGAAGACCCTTGTCATCCTGAGCGGAGAGGCTGCTTCGCTTTGCGAAGCAGCTGCGGAGTCGAAGGACCCCTACTAGCTTCTCGTGTGCTGGCAGCGAAATTCCCAATCAAAAATTGCGGCAAAGCTCATAGGGTCCTTCGATTCCGCTCAGGATGACACTGAAGTGCCCGTCCGTGGTGAAGAGTTCATGATTCCGGTAAACTATTACGATCTTCCTAACAAAGGACTTCTCGTATACATGCTGCGCAAGAATCGTCTTTTTACTCCCGGCCCGACTCCCATACTTCCCGCGGCGCAGACTGCCATGGCTTCGTTTGCCATGCACCATCGCACCGCCGACTTCCGCGCTTTGTACACGCGCGTGCTGGCGGACATGAAAGATTTTATCGGCACGCGGAATGACGTGCTGATGCTGGCTTCCTCCGGGACCGGGCGTCATGGAAGGCTCGGTCTCGAACCTGACCTCGCCCGGCGACAAGGTGCTGGTGCTGACCGCGGGCAAGTTTGGCGAACGCTGGCGCGATCTGGCCAAGGCTTTTGGGTGCGTCGTCGAAGTGCTCAGCGCGCCCTACGGCGAAACGCTTTCGCTGGATGACATTCGGCAGAAGCTGACTCCCGACGTGCGCGCCGTTTACGTGCAGGCGACGGAGAGTTCCACCGGCGCCCGGCATGATGTGAAGGGAATTGCGAAACTGGTCCGCGCCCAGGGCGACGACACTTTGCTGGTCGTGGACGCCATCACCGGCCTGGGCACGACCCACTTCGATGTGGATGGCTGGGGCATTGACGTCATCATCGGAGGCTCGCAGAAAGCGCTGATGATCCCGCCGGGGCTGGCCTATTGCGCGGTGAGCGAGCGCGCCTGGAAGCGCATGGAGACGGCCAAGTCTCCGCGCTACTACTTCGACTTCCGGAAAGAGCGCAAGGCCGCGGCCAAGGGAGAGTCGGCGTACACGCCGGCGACTTCGCTATTTGCGGCGCTGGGAGCGGCGCTCGATTTCATCCGGCAGATGGGAAACGGCGACCTGGTGGCGGGACGCGAAGCCCTGGTCAACAATGCCGAACTGGCAGCGGAGATGACTCGCGCCGGGGCGCAGGCGCTGGGACTGAAACTGTTTGCGCGCAGCTTCACCGGCAGCGGCGCTTACCGCTATCCAGTCGCCGGCTGGAACTGATTCCAGCGCGATCGTGAAGGAGTTCCGCGAATCGTTTGCCGCCGTCGTCGCCAACGGCCAGGGCGAGATGAAGGGCAAACTGTTTCGCATCGCGCACATCGGCTACTACGACTACCTCGACACCATCGGAATTCTGGCCGCGCTCGAGCATGTGCTCGCCAGCGTGACCGGGAAGCCGGTGGAGTATGGCGCGGCGGTGCGCGCGGCGCAGGAAGTGTACGCGCGCAGCGCTGCGGAAAAACGCCAGCCGGTTGGCGCCTGAGTGGTCCGCCGGAACCTCACCGTAAGGTCCATCTCCACGCGAGAATCGTTCAGGTGCTTCCATGGCGTGTGAAGCGGCTACGGTGCGGGTGTCGGCGGTCTGATGTCTTCCGGGAAAGAGTCTGGTGGTGCGAGGCGGAAGCATTCGCGTCGCAGGAAGAACTTCAATCTTTTGGAGAGTTGATCCCTAACTATGAAAGTTGTAGTGGCAGAAAAGATTTCATCCTCAGCCATCGACCTGTTGCGCGAGCCGCGCTGGACCATCGTCACGCCCGACCAGGTGGAGGGCAAGCTGGCGGCGCATCTGCAGTCGGCCGACGCGCTGATCGTTCGCTCGGCGGTGCAGGTGGACGCCGACCTTCTGGAACATGCCCGCAAGCTGCGCGTGATCGGGCGCGCCGGCGTGGGCGTCGACAACATTGATCTGGATGCCGCCACCCGCAAGGGCATCGCGGTCATGAACACTCCCGGCGCCAATGCCATCGCCGTGGCTGAACACGCTCTGGCGCTCATGCTGGCCATGGCTCGCCACATCAGCCGCGCCAACGAGCTGATGCATGCCGGAAAGTGGGAGAAGAAATCTCTGCAAGGCACCGAACTGCGCGGCAAGACCCTGGGCATCGTGGGCCTGGGAAGAATCGGCATGGAAGTGGCGCGGCGGGCGCGGGCCTTCGGGATGGAAATTGTCGCGCACGATCCCTTTGTCTCGACCGCGGTGGCGAAAGAGCAGGGCATCCGGCTGGCCAAGCTGGAAGAAGTCTATGCCGCCGCCGACTACCTCACTTTGCATGTCGGGCTCACGCCGCAAACCGCGGGCATGATCAACGCGGATTCGGTCAAGAGAATGAAGCGCGGGGTGAGGCTGGTCAATTGCGCCCGCGGAGAACTGGTGGATGAAGCTGCCCTGGCGCAAGCGGTCAAGCAAGGTCTGGTTGCGGGCGCGGCGCTGGATGTTTTCACCGACGAACCCTTGAAGAACTCGCCGTTGACGGCGGTCGAGAACATCATCCTGACGCCCCATATCGCGGGCTCGACCAACGAGGCCCAGGAGGCTGTCGGCTATCAGATCGCGATGCAGGTGAAGGAGTATCTGAAGCACGGCGTCATCCAGAATGCGGTGAACGTGCCGTCGGTCTCGCACGACGAATATCTGGAACTGCAGCCTTACGTCGTGCTGGCGGAAAGGCTGGGTTCATTCCTGGCGCAGGTGAGCGAGGGAACGCTGGAAGAGATTTCGCTGCGCTACACCGGACACATCGCGGAATCGAAGACCGACCTGATCCGCAACGCCGCGGTCAAAGGCATCCTGAATGAAGCGCTCGAGGAGAAGGCAAACCTGGTGAACGCGGAAGCGATCGCTTCCTCCCGGGGGCTGCGCATCCACGAATCGCGCAAGCCGCACAGCTCGGGCGGAGGCTCGGGCAGCGTGCTCTCGGTGCTGCTCAAGACGGCGCACGGCGAGCATCTGGTCAAGGGCGCGGTGCTGCACAAAGACACGCCGCGTCTGCTGCACGTGGATGGGATTGATGTGGAAGCGCCGCTCGAGCGCGACCTCATTTACCTGCGCAACCGCGACGTTCCCGGAGTGATCGGGAAGGTGGGCACGATTCTGGGCAAGCACAAGATCAATATCGCAAACTTCTCGCTCGGACGCCGGGCTGGCAACCACCAAGCCGGGCGCTCCGCGGCAGGCGATTGCGGTGGTCCACGTGGATGGGAAAGTGCCTCCGGAAGTTCTGGCTGAACTGAGAAAGGTGCCGGCGGTGGAGCAGGCGAAGGCGATCCGGCTGTTCTAGGTTGCGGAAAAACTAGTAATGTCATCCTGAGCGTAACCAATCCATTCGCTCGCGAATGGATTGGTGGAGTCGAAGGACCCCTAGCAGCTTGGTTACAGTCGAAGGGCTAGTTCCGTGGGGAGCGGCGAGAACCGTGAAGCGGGTAGGGGTCCTTCGACTGCGTAGATGCTTCGCTTCGCGAAGCATCTACTCCGCTCAGGATGACAGGTTTTTCCTCGACAATGGAAAAATTAAGACGGCTGATACATCCCAGGAAGCCCCGGCAGGTTCCAACAGCTTGAGTTGGGTGTTATGAACAAGAGCGCACGAGGACAATTGATGTTAAGAAGATCCGGCATCGCAATGGCAGCATTCTTTCTGCTCACATCCATGGCATGGGCGCAGGACAACACTTACGAAGTCAGCCTGGGTGGGTCGGCGGTGTTCAGCAAGCAGTCGACGGGCAACGGTACGGTGCTTACTCCGACCAACTCCGGCGCGGTCCTGGTCACCGGCCGGTACCGGTTTTCGGAACACAGTTCGATTGAGCTCAACTATTCGCACACGTCGAACTCACAGATTTACTTTTCCGCGCCGCTGACCTATCGCATTCAGGGCACCATCGCCGAATACTCCGGGGCATACGTTTTCAGCTTCCACCAGACCCCAAAAACTCGAGCCGTTCGTTTTTGCCGGCGCAGGGGCTTTGGTCTTCTATCCCGGCTACAGTTTCAACACCGTCAACGGCGTGCAAACCTATCTTCCGGCGTCCCAGCAAACCAAGCCAGCCTTCCTCTATGGCGGAGGGTTCGACTACCGCATCTTCTCGAGTGTGCCCTTCATTCGCCGGTCTTCTCTGACCAAACACCTGGCGCTGCGCTTGCAGTACCGGGGGCTGGTGTACAAGGCGCCCGATTTCAACGTGCAGAACCTGTTTACCGGCGCCCGAGGACACATGGCGGAGCCTTCGGTGGGGATCGTGGTGAAGTTCTAACGGGAAAAGCCGGCCACGGATTTTCGCGGATTCACACGGATAAACCATAAAGAGATAAAAACCTTGTCATTCCGACGCGCGGCGTTATCGCGCGAGGAATCTGCTGCTTCGCTGCCGGGCCGGAAGCAGATTCCTCGCCGATAGAGCCGGCTTCGGAATGACATTTTCTTGGGTTTATCCGTGTTAATCCGCGAAAATCTGTGGCTAGGAATTCAAGGCTTGTTTGCGGAGCTTGCGGCTTTCAGCCAGCAGCGTCATTGAGTGCATCAGATTTTGCAGGGTGACGATTCCTACCAGGCGCTGGTCTTCGACCACCGGAATGATGCTGAGGTTCTTGGTAGTGAGCTTGCGGAAGGCGGAGGCCAGGGATTCGCCTTTCTGCGCGACATCAAAGATCCGGTTCATCACGGCCTGGACGTAGCCGTTGCCTTCGGCGCGGAGCGCCTCCAGAATTTTCTGTTTCGAGATCACTCCCACCATATCGCTGCCGCGAATTACGGGGAAATCATCCTGCAGGCAGTGCACGGCTTTTTCCAGCGCGTCTTCCAGCGTGTCAGCCGGGGAGAGCGTGGCAAAATCGGTGAGCATGATGTCTTCCAGGTGCACCTTCTCCAGCACCGACTGAAAAACCGCTGAGCGCTCTTCCATCTGGGACGCGATGAACAGGAACAATCCCACCAGCGTCAGCCAGTAGTTGGGCAGAAGCATGCCTCCCAGGATGAACATGGTGGCGAAGGCCTGACCGATCGATACGGCGCGACGCGTGGCCTGGACCGCGTCCATGTGACGGCTGAAGAGGGCGCGCAAGACCCGGCCGCCGTCCATGGGATAGGCCGGGAGCAGGTTGAATCCCGCGATATAGAGGTTGGCCCACACCAGACTTCGGGGAAGATTCCCGGAGCGCATGAAGGGCCAGGTCCAGAGATCGGCATGGGGAACGACCGCTAAGACGATGAGACCTGAGACGCACGCTACCAGCAGGTTGGCCAGCGGCCCGGCCATCGCGATCCGGATGTCCCGTTTCCAGGGGGCGAGCGTTGTCTCCGCGGCGGGCTGGCTGTCGTCGAGTTGTGTCACTCCGCCAATGGGAAGCAGGATGATGGACTTTGCCCGAATGCCCAAGCGCCGCGCCATCAGGGCATGACCGAACTCATGGGCCAGGACGCAGCCGAAGATGATTCCCACCAATGCGAGGCCGCGACCGTCGCTGGTGGTCCGGTGGGAGGCATACTCGGTGTACCAGACGAAAAGCGGCAGCAGGAAAAAGGTCCAGTGAATGCGAAGTTCAACGCCGAAAATGCGGCCTATCGAAATGGACCAGCTTCTCATGGGAAACCTGCGGGTTTTTCCGCTACTGCCATTCTATATAGTTTAGACAACGGATAGGAGCCGGGAGTTGCCATTTCACCAAATCCAAGGTAATGGGATGGCCTGCGACAGGCGGATGCTATGCGAGTGATCGCCGGGAAATTTCGCAGCCGCCCCTTGCGCTCGCTTCGCGGGATGGATCTGCGTCCCACGGCCGACCGGTTGCGGGAAACCCTGTTCAATGTGCTGGGCGCCGGTAACCCGGCCGCTTTCGAGGACAAAGTCTGGCTCGACCTTTGCGCCGGCACGGGTGCGGTCGGGATCGAAGCGTTGAGCCGGGGAGCGGCCAAGATTTACTTCGTGGAATCTTCGAGCGCGGCTGCCAGTCTGATCCGGCAAAACCTCGACTCGCTCGCCGTGACTGACGGCTTCGAAGTTCTGAAAGAAGACGTCAGCCGCGCGCTGCGCAAGCTGGAAGGCAGGAGCGTTGCGGCCAACTTTATCTTTCTCGATCCTCCCTATCGTATGGAGAAGGTCTATCTGGAGGTCCTTCAGGTGCTCTCGCAATCTTCTTTGCTTACGCCCAACACCGTGGTCGTTGCCGAGCATGACAAAAGATTCGATCCCGGCGACGGGTTCGCGCCCCTGCAGCGTTATCGCAAGCTGGAGCAGGGGGACGCGGTTTTGAGCTTCTACCGACTGGCTCACCGATCCCAACCCTAGGCGCTGCCTCCACAAGCGGGGCGCAGCGCCTACCTCGTCAGGAGCCTACCGTGGCCTGGTGGACTTGAGCCAACCGGCGTCCCACAAGCTTGAAAACTTCGACCACGGTCTTAATGACGATGACCAATGCGGTGATCAGCAATCCGATATGGACCCAGTAATTGATAGTTTTCATCAGGCCCTGCAGTTGTGGCGAGCTCGACTCCGCGGCCACGAACAAGTCAGGAGCGTTGATCAGGAAATAGATAGCCACCAGACGCAGTGCGCTCAGGACCAGCTGCAACAGGGCCCTTCCCTTCGTCCACAGCGGCCAAACCAGCATGGATGCGGTAATGAGTAGATCGACCACTACCAGCACCACAAAAAGGGGATAGAGAGTTAGCCACACGGGGCCAAACCGGAGAAAGGTAACGCTTGGGCCAAGTATGAGGTATTGGTAGTGCAGCCCGACCAGCCACCAGACACTGAAAATAGTTTGCACGAAGAGTTGTGTGATCAACTCAAATTGCGATTTGCGGGGAGTGTCCTTTACCAGCGGCGGCAACTTTCGAGGATCCCAGGTGTCCTCGACCCGGTACTTGGCACCAAAGAACTCCAGAGCGGAAAAGGTCAGAGTGATCCAGGCGAACGTCGTCAGCGCGACGCTGGGATAGCGGAACAAGACCCCAAGACTCTCCATGAACGTCTTGCCCGCTGCGGCGGTGGCGATGCTGGCGGCGGCCAGCACCAGGAAGGCCAAGCCCAGGGATGCTTTCAATACTTTCCAATAAATGGGAAACACGGTTGCTCCAATCAGGTCCTGCTGTTTGCGATAGCGGCTGGCGAGGTGGACCGGGCTGCCCAGCTTCTTCAGTATCGCTACCTGATCATCTTCCGTAAGAGGATGGCCAACCCCTATTTCCTTCTCCTCGACCTGCGAGAGGATGCTGTCGCGAAGTTCCTTGATGATGTCATCGCGCTGCGCTTGAGGAAGCGCAAACCTAACGGCCTGCAAATAACGTTCGATTAGTTCCATGGCGATTCTCCTAAGAATGTTTTCAACATGACCTTCCTCGCGGTCAAAGAATTCCCTCAAGCGAGGCGTTGATCGTCTTCCACTCGGCCGCCAGTTGTTTCAGGATCAATTTGCCGTCGGTGGACAGGCGGTAGAAGCGCTTGTTCCGCTTCTCTTCCTCGCGCCACTCGCTGACCAGCAATCCCTGGTTCTCCAGCCGGCGCAGCAGCGGATAGAGCGTGCCTTCGTCAATCTCCATACCCTGCCCGGCAAGCGCCTTGCGCAGCGTGTACCCGTAGCGTTCGTCGCGCAGCTCGGCCAGGACGGCCAGAATTAGGCAGCCGCGTCTCAGCTCAAGTCGGAGGTTTTCCAAGACCTCGTTGCTCTTCGGTTGTTCTACCGTGTGCTGCATAGTGTATGGCATACACTGTATGACATACAGTATAGGTTGTCAAGGATCTTCTGGGCCGATTTCCTGATTTGACGAACCGGGTTTGAGGTGGAGAACGAGCGGGACGCCCGGCCTCCGTCGTTCCCGACACAACTCGCTGAAAGGGCGACGCTTATGTGCCCGTTCGGGTTAGGGGATTAGGTAAGTAGATCTTGGTTACGAAAGTTTGACTGGAATTGATGCAAGTTATTGTATTAGAACACTTTAATTGATATCAATGAATGGCAGATTCCCCCTAAATGCTTCGCCGAATCATAACGGAGGGACGTGAATAACCGCTCTCAGTCGTGGAGAGAACTGAGTCTGGGCGCCAAGGTGTTTATCAGCCTTGTCGTGGTGGCCGGGACGTGTGTGCTCCTGTATGGCGCCATCCGGCCGACCAGCCGGAATATCGCGCAGTTTATCTGCTACCTGTTGATCGCGATTCTAGCCGCCCGGCTTAAAGTCCGGCTGCCCGGAATCACCGGCACCATGTCGGTGAACTTTCTTTTCATTCTGCTGGGCATACTGGAACTGGGGTTTGCGGAGACTTTGGCTTTGGCCACTGCGGCCATCCTGGTGCAGTGTTTTTATCGCGATCGCCCCAGCCCGCTCCAGGTCACGTTCAATTTGTCGGCCAGCGCGATGTCCATTGCCATCGCTTATAACGTCTACCATCTGGCAATCTCCAAGGCGCAGGTCAAAAGTCATCCGTTGCTGCTGGGATTGGCGGCTATCACCTATTTCGCGGCCAATACCGGCTCGATCGCGGCCGTGATCTCGCTCACCGAGCGGAAGTCAATCAGGAACCTGTGGGTGCAATGCTATTTCTGGTCGTTCCCCTATTACCTGGTGGGGGCAGCTTTCGCCGGAATGATTGGCTGGTTCAACCGCGAGTTCGGATGGGAAACCTCGCTGCTGATCGTGCCTATCATTTACCTGATCTACCGCTCTTATCGGCTATATCTGGGAAAACTTGAGGACGAAAAGCGGCATGTCGAAGAAATGGCCACGCTGCACCTGCGGACCATTGAGGCTTTGGCGCTTGCTATCGAAGCCAAGGACCACACTACGCACGACCACCTGCAACGAGTGCGAATTTATGCCATCGAGGTTGCCAAGGAACTGGGTGTGACGCCGGGCGAGATGGAAGCGCTCCACGCCGCCGCACTCCTGCACGACATCGGCAAGCTGGCCGTGCCCGAGCACATCATCTCGAAACCTGGCCGGCTGACTCCCGAAGAATTTGAAAAGATGAAGATCCACCCCGTGGTCGGGGCGGAGATCCTGGAGCGGGTGCGCTTTCCTTATCCGGTGGTGCCCATCGTGCGCGCTCACCACGAGAAATGGGATGGGTCGGGATATCCCTTCGGATTGAAGGGCGAAGAGATTCCGGTTGGGGCCCGCATTCTTTCTTCCGTGGATTTTCTCGACGCCATGGCTTCCGACCGTCAGTACCGGCGGGCTTTGCCTCTGGAAGAAGTAATGAAGCGTTTGTCGGCTGAGTCGGGAAAGTCGTTTGATCCCAAAGTGGTGAGCATTCTGGAAAGGCGCTATCGCCAACTGGAAAAGCTGGTGGAAGCCACTTATAGACGCGAGCCAGTGGCGCCGCTCTCGACCGAACTGAAAGTGGAAGCCGGGGCCGCGCCGGCCGCGGGCTTCGAAGACATTACCGTCAAGGACGCTCCCGGCCAGGAAGCTACCTTCCTTTCCTCGATCGCAGCCGCCCGGCAGGAAGCGCAGACGCTGTTCGAACTGAGCCAGGATCTGGGCGCTTCGCTGAGCCTGGGTGAAACGCTGTCAGTGTTCTCGGTGAAACTCAGACGGCTGGTGCCCTACGACGCTATCGCGATTTATGTAAAGCGCGGGCAGGAATTGATTCCGGAACTGGTGAGCGGAGACAACCACCGTCTGTTCTCATCGTTGCGCATTCCGCTGGGCAGCGGCCTTTCCGGCTGGGTGGCACAGAACCGAAAACCCATTATCAACGGCAATCCGTCGGTAGAGCCGGGGTACCTCAACGATCCCACGAAGTTCAGCACCTTGCGATCCGCGTTGGCGATTCCCCTGGAAGGACTGGCGGGTGTCGTCGGCGTGCTCGCGCTCTATCACGCCGAGACCGATGCTTTCACTTCGGACCACTTGCGCATCCTGCTGGCGATCAGTTCGAAGATGGCGCTGGCGATCGAAAACGCTTTGAAGTACGAGCAGGCCGAAAGTTCGGCGGTCACCGACTACCTCACGGGATTGCCCAACGCACGATCGCTGTTCCTGCAACTGGACCGCGAAATGGCGCGCTGCAAGCGCGACTCGACGTCGCTGGTAGTCATGGTCAGCGACATGGACGGCTTCAAGCAGATCAACGACCGCTTTGGCCACCTGGAAGGCAACCGCGTGTTGCGCCTGTTCGCGCAAGCCCTCAAAGAGAGCTGCCGCGAATACGACTACGTGGCCCGCATGGGCGGAGACGAATTTGTCGTGGTAGCGCCCGGGCTGACCGCGGAGGCCGCCGCCAAGAAGGCGGAGAGCCTGAAGGAACTGGCGCGACTGGCCGGCAAGGAAGTGTGCAGCGAAGACATCCTTTCGCTGAGCGTGGGACAGGCCCTGTATCCCGAAGATGGGAAAGATGCAGAAGCGCTGCTTGCCGAAGCTGACCGCCGCATGTACATCGAAAAGCAGAAGCAGCCTTCACGCAAGAACCGCCGCTTGTATCCGCGCATGAAGTGCCGGGTCACCATTGAACTGCGGCCGCTGGAAGGCGATGTGCCGGTGCTGGGAAACCTGATTGACGTCAGCCTGGGCGGTTGCTATGTCGAGACCAGCACACTGATGCCTGCCGGCTCCAAACTGAAAGTGATCTTCTCGATTGATGACGGCCGGCTTCAAGCCTCGGGATTCGTTGTCCGCATCGATCCCGGTTCAGGCATCGCCATCCAGTTCAACGACATGAATCGCGAGGACCGCGACAAGATGCACAAGGTCCTCGAGTTCGTGCACAACAGCACGATGTTTTACGACAACCGATACTTCTCGAAGCTGATGAAGACCTAGGCGGCGCTCGAAGCCTAGATCGTTCCGTTATGAGCGTCGACACGAGAGCGAGCGAGAGCGTCCAGATCTCCGAGAAGGCGAACATTTTGGAAGGTCATCACGATCGCATTAGCTGTCCTGTTGCTTGTGGACTTCGTGATCCTCATCTCCATCTTCTGGTGGCCGGGTATTCCATCTTCACCACGGCCTGCCGAAGGTCGCGTTTACCCGCTTAACAACCACGCTAAGTACACCTACATGAATCGACAGGAATACCTATTGCAGGAATCATTGCGCTGGACTTTTCCGGCCCTCTTTTTCCCGTTGGCCGCGATCCTACATTTCATAGACCCGTTTGACGAGAGACGACGATTGCGCCCTCTTTCTCCGCCCCGTCCTTGGTGACAGCTCCAATCCTTGCCGTCATACTGGACGTGACTTCAGTGTTGCGCTCTTTTTGCAGTCCGACACTCCTGGCAGCAGGTACTCGCCACACGTCAAGTGACCGTCCCGCAAGGTGGAGTCGATGCAACCTTCGTAGTTGTCTTCCGGCATCTGTTCCAACTGATGGTGCGGGAGACAGAAGCCCCAGTTTTCCTTGTAATAAGAGGTGCGTAGGGGATCGGCCCTACTTTCTGGGGGTAACCATCGGCTCTACGTTGCCGCAGTCTGATCGCAGAAATTTGGCGCTGAACGTTTTGTCGATCATCATGTTGATGGGTTTGCCTTGCATGCTACCCGTTACCGTCGTGTGGCTGGTCCCGGTGATGCTCTCAGTCCCAGACAACTGAAAATCAATGTGTCCTTTGGAGCCTGCGGCCGAACCACTACACGAGGTGTCGTAGGAGATTCCGTGAGCAGACTGCACCTTGTTGCTGATACTGCATTGCGCGCCGCTCCCCTTGTTCGAAGCCGTCAAATAGTCTCCCAGCGTCGTCCCGGCCGTGAAACAAGACTGGCCCACAGCGCTGTTGTTTGTGGGGCCGGCTTTCGTGGTTACGTGTGTCTCCCACAGGCCGGGTTTGAGCGGAATGTCGGAGAGCTGTGCCAGCAGAGTTGACGGGCCGGCGAGGGAAAGTGCAACAACAGACAGAATGAAGAGAGAAGAACGCTTCCAGAATCTCATCAAATGCTCCTTGCGAACTCGGTTCAGTTTCGAATCTACGGAGAGCGTTCTACGCCGTCAACCAAACTGGCCTTTAATTGTGCATTAACCACAAAGTACTTTTCTCACAACCAATTAAAAGCATTGCTTAACCGGATGAGAAGCATTACTGCGGCAGGCCCAAATCCTTCAACAGTGCGACATAGCGGGGATCGCTGTGCCACGGCTCCAGCGCTCGGACGACTTTAACCGCCTCCAACCCTCCCGCTCTTTCCGCCCGCGCCTTATCCAGCCAGGCAAAGGTTTGCTCTTTGTCGCCGAGTTGAGCATAGAGGTAGGCAATTTCACTCGGGTCCTGGTAGCGGCGTTTTCCCAGTTGTTTCCTTAGCTCGATTTCCCGTGCGATGGCCTCTTTGATTCCGGACTTGGCGTAAACCTTCGCGCAGTCCGCCGCAATTGCTACTTCCTCGGGATCATTGTTGAGGGCGGCATATCTCTTCCACTCTTGCATGGACAAGTCGTACTTACCCTGGTCCCGGTAGATTTGGCGCAACTCGACGTGGACATACGAGAAGTTCGGATCCATCTCCATCGTCTTTTTCAACTGCTCAATGGCCGCGTCATCCTGCCCTGCATTGGCCAGAGCCTGACCGAGGTTGGACTGGTACTGCAGGTTCAGGGGATCGAGTTCCACGGCGCGGCGCAGATGGGTCAGAGCTTCCGGGTGACGCGCCTCCCAGGAAAGGAAGAGCCCGTACCAGTGATGTCCGTGAGGGAGATTGGGATTGAGTTCGAGGGCCCGCTTGAACTCCGCTTCGGCGGCGGAGAAATTGAACAAGCTCCACTGAGAGCCACCCAGAGCGAGGTGGGCTTCGGCCGAAGAAGGATCGATCGACAGAGCTTTCTCGGCTGCGGCTTTCGCCTTGGGAGCGGCTACGTTCTCTGGTATGGGACCGTAGTCCGGCGCAGCGACGTAATAGTCGGCCAGCCCGACATAGGCGAGGGCGTAGCCGGGGTCCCGCTCAATCGCCTGGTTAAAGTAGTCTCGGGCTTTGTCCAGAGTCTCGGGGGTGCGCTTCTCCCAATAGTAGAGACCTTTGAGATAAAGCTGGTAGGCCTCGGGATCGCTGGTGCCGCCCTTGGCGACCTGCTTCTGGGTCTCCCCGGACAAACGCTCGCGCAGCCGGGCCGAGATGGCGCCGGTAATTTCCTGCTGTACCGCGAGCGCATCGGAAACCTTGCGATCGTACTGGTCGCCCCAGAGGTTGCGGTTGGTGCGGGCGTCAATCAATTCCGAGCTGATGATGAGCTGGTCGCCGTGCTGCACGATGCGTCCGGTGACCAGCGCCTGCACCTTCAAATCTTTGGCTACGGTCTGAGGATCAACATCTTTTCCCTTGTAGCGAAATACTGACGACCGGGCCATCACGGTCAGGTTCGGCAGCTGCGAGAGATTGTTGATCAGGCTCTCGGTGATGCCGTCGCTCAGATACTCGGAGTTGGGATCGTTGCTGGCGTTGACGAACGGCATCACCGCGACCGAAGTGATCTGGTCCGAGTTGCTGCGGCTTCGCCAGAGAAACGCAGCCACCAGCCAGCAGCGCCAGAGCGGCAACGGCAGCGACCGCCCAGAGCAGAGTCTTGCTTTTCTTGGCTGAGACTGCTCGGCGGCGATCTCGACTCGCGCGGAGCTGGAATCACGGCGCAGGCGTTTCAGATCGGCGAGCATTTCCGCGGCGCTCTGGTAGCGGAGGGAACGATCTTTTTCGAGCGCCTTGCTGATGATGCGCTGGAGTTCGGCAGGCAGGTCGGGATTAAACCGCGCCGTCGAGGCGGGCGCGCCGCGCAGAATCGAATCGAAGATTACGGCCGAGGTATTTCCGCTGAAGGCCATGCGTCCCGTCGCCATCTCATAGAGGACAGCGCCGAAAGAGAACAGATCGGTGCGCGCATCGAGTTCCTCGCCGCGGGCCTGCTCGGGCGACATGTAGGCCACTGTACCGACGGCCGTTCCCGGGCTGGTCAAATTCTCTTCGACCGTTGCGCCTTCGAGGGCGGGAGACTGCGCGCCGGTTAGTTTTGCCAGTCCGAAGTCGAGAATTTTGGCCTGGCCGCGCTTGGTGATGAGGATGTTTGCCGGCTTGATGTCCCGATGCACGATTTTTTCCGTGTGCGCGGCGTCCAGTGCATCAGCAACTTCGATAGCCAGCGTGAGCAGGGTCTCGGTATCCATGGGCTGGCCTGAGATGCGGTGCTTCAGGGTCACCCCGTCCAGAAACTCCATGGCGATGAAGGCCTGGCCGTCCTGCTCGCCAATGTCGTAGATGGTGCAAATATTGGAATGATTCAGCGCGGATGCGGCCTGGGCTTCGCGCTGGAAACGGGCGAGGGCTTGCGGGTCACGGGCAACTTCCGGGGGCAGAAACTTGAGGGCGACGAAACGGTGAAGCCGCGTGTCCTCGGCTTTGTAGACCACGCCCATACCGCCGCCGCCCAGCTTTTCCAGAATGCGGTAGTGCGAAATAGTCTGTCCGATCACTGGCGAAGGAATGTTACGTGGGGAAAATGGCGTAGTCAAAGTGGCGATTGCCACAAACCATGTGGGGACAGCCGCCCCCGGCTGTCCGGCGGAGCGCCGCTCCGCTACTTGCTTTCGGCAAAACCGTGTCGAGCTGCGCTCGACTGGACAGCCGGGGGCGGCTGTCCCCACGTGGTGCGTGGAGATTATCTTTTGCCGGGGTGAAATTCTCCGCGGCTGGAGAATTGCCGGAAGGGCCATTCGCCGCTCTTGGATGCGCTCGGGGCGGGACTGGCTGAGCGCAGTTGCGGCGGCGGCTTCTGAATTCCAGTCTGCCGGCGCGGGATGAACGCCCCAGACATTGCCGGGCTCGTCGAGCGCTATACCGACCATCCACCACTGGCCACCGGTGCCCAGAGGCACGCAGTTGGCGATGCGCGCGGACGCACTTTTGCCGCCTGGCAGGTCGTCCAGGGAGACTGCCAGACCCGGCTCCAGGGCGCGCGAAACCCGCACGCCGCAGCCCTGCGTATTGAGCACGAGCGTGTATCCGGATTCGGAAAATGGCGTCGCCGGGTCCAGGCTGGTGACTCGAAGCGGAATCTGGGCGCGGATGCGAGTGCTGCGCCTTCCCGACTCAGGCGGTTTTTCGGTGGAGTCCATAATGATTAAGTTCTCCTAATTTTACGTTCCGAGGCGAGTTCCGTCGTGTCATCGCGGGCCGTGCGACACACCAAAGTAACTCGCAGGAGCGGCCTTTCTTTCGCCCCTTCGGGGCTTGGTCGTGCCCGCCTTGAACCCCGGGCTTGCGCCCGGGGCTCTAATCTTGCGCTGCTTCGCAGCTTGGTTCCCGGAAGGCTGAAAGCTGATAGCTGAGAGCTGATGGCTTTGCTATGTCACGCCGTCAGTGGCTGGATATGAATGAGAGGGCCAGACGGCGCCGGCCGGTGTTGATCCCCGTCCAGGCGGAGCATGTTGGCGGAGCGGATTCCGGTGCGGTGAAAAGACTTTTCGCAGTCGGCGGTCGACGGTCCGCGCATGCTTCCTTCCATGTAGGCGAGGCCGGGGCAGCGGGTGCAGGTACCGACATGTCTGCAGCTTGAGCAGACGGTCAGGTCTTTGGCGCGAATCGAGCGCACCTCATTCAGCTCGGGCGAGTGGTTCCAGATATCGAGAAACTTCTGTCGCCGGACGTTGCCGCTGGGCAGCGGAAATTGCACGCAGGGAAAAACGTCTCCGTAGGGAGAAATGTAGGCGAGAGTGTGTCCCGCGCTGCATGGATATCCCTCCATCACGTCTTCGTCAGGAGCGGGAGGCGCAGCGCAAAACTCTTCGACGTCTCCCACCAGGTTCTCGTTATGAAAGACCTCGTTCAGTTCCGAGCCCGGAATGCGCAGATTCAGGACTGAGGTGTCGCCATCCATCTTGGGCGTGATGGTCGGGTCCAGCGTGTACTGAACGCCCAACTCGCGAGCCAGTGCCTGCACTCCGGCGTGGTCGCGCATATTGGCCGTCATCAGAACGTTGGCAATTGTCACCCGGAGTCCCTGTTGAGTGAGAAAGCGGATAGCCTCGACACTGCGACGGAGCGATCCGGGGAGCTTGGTAATGGCGTCGTGCACCTCGGCGCGGTGCGAGTAGATGCTGACCTGCACTTGCTCAACGCCCAGCTCCAGCATGCGGCGGGCTTCGGCTTCGCCAATCATGACTGCGTTGGTCTTGATTCTCACGGCGAACATCAGGCTGCGTGCGTATTCCAGAAGCTCGAAGAAATCGCGCCGCATCAGAACTTCGCCGCCGCTGAGAGTCAGGAAGAATGTCCCGGCGTCCGCCAGTTCATCGAGCACGCGCTTGATTTCTGCCGTGGTCATTTCGCCGTGGTCGTCGTGGTCAAGGTAGCAGTGAACGCAGCGCTCGTTACAGCGGTAGGTAATGTCGAAGTGGACGGACATGGGCACGCCCAGATCGAGGGCGCGCTGGCTCATCTCCTGCATCAGGCTCACGCCGCCTCCGTGGGGCTGGCGGCTGAGTCTGCAATGGGCTCTTCTGAAACCTTCAGGATGCCGTAGTGGGAGAGTTCTTCGACGAAGCGTTCGACGTCGCGGTACGCGGTTTCGGGATCGACTTCGAATTCGGTGCAGACATGATCGGCCACAATCTCAGACAGCGGGGTATGTCCATCCGCGGCCTGCCAGACCGCAGTGGCCACCGGATTCAGGGTGAAGAAAGTGGAATCGGCGGCAGACATGACCATCATCTCGCCGCCCAGCAGGCGAGAGGCGATGGCGGAACTCTTGGCGATGTACTTCGCGCTCATTTATGTTTCACCCAATCATTTTCCAAACCCGTGAATCGGGAGCAAAGGTCAGGCGCTGCACCGGAACACGCTCCACAAATTCGCAGGCTGACTCGAAGACCTTGTCGACCAATGCCGCGTCCTCGGCGAAAAACAGAATATTTCGCATCAGGCGGCGGATGGCTTCCGACTTAGCCATGGAATCGATCTTGTTCTCCGGCCCTTGCTCGAGGAAGAACAGAGACTCCGATGGGAGCCGAGCAATTCTCTCCCACCCGCGCCAGCTCTCCGGCGAAAGGCGTTCCACAGGCGCGATAGCCGGCGTCAACCCGCCGGATGTAGGACACTTCATCGGTCAGCAGGGTCACATCCGGCGGTGCCAGTCGCGAGATGGTGGTCTTGCCGGCGCCCGAGACTCCGGAGAAGAGAAAGGCCCGTCCGTTGCGGATGGCCCCGGCGGAATGCAATAGAAAGCCGCCTTCCTCCGCCAGGATCAGGGTGTGTACGATGCGCAGGATCGAGTCGATAGAGTAAGGATTGGCGGACTGGCGAATGTGACCTCGTCCGGCGATTGGATTCCAATGGGCGCGAAAATCGCCCGCGCCGCAGCCGCCAGGTGCCGTCCTGCATCTCCACTCGGACATCTTCGTCCGGCGTCTTGCGCGTTGGCGTTGTCAGTTCGATATCAAATTCAAATCTGGGGGGAGCGGCGGAATCCACGAAACCCGCGTACCGGCGGGCCAGCATTTGCCGGAAGGAGCCGTCCCGGGTGTGCAGGAGGATCGGCATTCCCCCGATCTCGACCGTAATCTGATAGCTCGAATTCACTCTCGGGCAGCTCCGTGGTGCGGGTTTGAAATCGCCCGCGCCTCTGTTCGGTCACTATGCTGCGCTAACGAAGGTATCGTCGATCTTGTTGCTACTCTCACGGCGGCTAGCCCCGAATCGCAACCCAACCCGCCGGAAGAAACTCCAGTGGCAAAACAACCACGCCAGGAGCCGGCGAAAGGGTGAAAGCTTTCGCACCGGCAAGAAGGTTGAGCCCGCGCGCCGAACCTCGACGATCTTTCCCAGCAACTCGCTTCTGTCAACCGCGGGATCGTCCTCGACCATGCAATCGCCTCGCGTGACCAGGAACGACTTCTCGCGTGTAAGGTCGGTGCTGACGATCCGGTGAATGAAAAAACGGTCGTGACGCATGTAAAGCACAATCTCGCCCGGCTCGACCTGCTCCGGGCGGACGGACTGGACAGTG
Source organism: Terriglobia bacterium (assembly GCA_963816865.1). GTDB lineage: Bacteria > Acidobacteriota > Terriglobia > Terriglobales > Acidobacteriaceae > JAIQFF01. Next base: position 103,444 of record CAWFMU010000040.1, on the reverse strand, counting down.
AGAACATCGCCGGGCCACAAAGTCGGAAGCATGCTGACTCCGTGGGCGCGTACTTTCAATGTGCCCCACGATCGCAATGCCTCGGCCGCCAGACTGCATCTGCCTTGGTCACGTGCCAGAGAATCCATTGAGTAACTGGTTTGTGCGTTAGCGTACCGGCCAAAAGGTCACACCAGCACGGCTTTCCGGCGATGTGAGATGTTTCTTTTCCGCAGAGTTTACGATAACCCACTGCACATCCAAGCGAAAGACATAATGCAGGATGCTGTTGCGTCGCTGGATACCTGTTGCAGCCAACTGTTAACTATGACCCGCGGATACTCCGCCTGGGTCGATGTGCTTGTGAGGCCGGGAGTCTGCCCGGCGGGTCGAGCGACACGTCCGTCCTCCATCCTGGGGCCAGGAGAATAGAGCGAGTAAACGAACCCGGAGATGGTTTGTACTATAGTTCCGCGAAGAGGAGTTTCCGGTCGGAGGATCGAAGAGCGGTTGCCGACGACCATCGCTTTGCCACAACCTGCGCCATCCCGAATGCCCGCGGCGATCGTTCCATACGCCGTCACTTTCAGCCCCGAACTCGACTTGATTCTGGCCTGTTGTGGCGACGATTCCGACGGGCGCCTTTCCGCGACGTATTCAACAAATTCTTCGGCACGGTGTGGATTGGGAGCGGCTGGTTCAGCTGGCTCAGCATCACGGGCTGGTGCCGCTGGTTTTCCGCCGGCTGTCCACCGAAATGGATCGCCAGTCGTTCGCCCGGACTGGAGGCGCTTCGTCAGCAGGACAAAGCCAATGCGCACCGCGCCCTGTGGCTGACGCTGGAGTTGCTCAACATTTATCGGCATTTGCAGACTCGTGGCCTGGAAGTGCTGCCTTACAAGGGGCCGGTGCTGGCTGAGAAGCTGTATGGCAACGTTGCCATGCGCCAGTTCTCTGACCTCGACCTGCTGATCCGATCCGCTGACTTGCCGGCGATCAAGGAGGCGCTGGCCGAGTTGGGGTACGAACCCGGCCTGCGATTGGAGAAGGCCGCCGAGCGCGATTACCTGAAATCCGGATACGAGTACACCTTCGACGGCGCACGAGGACGCAATCTGCTGGAAATCAAGTGGCAGATTCTGCCGCGGTTTTACTCGATTGGATTCGACGTCAATGAGTTCTTTGAAAGAGCGAGTGCAGTCACTATCGAGGGCCAGAAGCTGCGCACACTCTGCGATCAGGACCTCATGCTCGTGCTTTGTGTTCATGCCGCCAAACATGCGTGGAAGCAGATATCCTGGCTCTGCGAAATTGTCCAACTGGCCCGGTCGCACGCGATCGATTGGGCGGCGCTGAAGGGAAGAGCCGAGAGGCTGGGAATCACGCGCATTGTGGCAGTGACATTTCTCCTGGCCCACGAACTGCTTGGAGCAGCGTTGCCTCCGCAACTCGATTTAGAGAAGGACGCAAGCACGGCGGCTCTGGCGCGGCGCATTGTGCCCTTGATGGTGGCGGAACAAGAGTTCGATCCGGAATCGCTGGCATACTTCCGCCTGATGGTGGCATTGCGAGAGCGGACGCGGGACCAGTTTTCTTTTTGGTGGCGCCTCTTGTCTACTCCGGGCGCTGGAGAATGGTCGGCTGTGCGGTTGCCCGGACCACTGTTTCCCTTATATCGCGTGGTGCGCATCTTCCGGTTGGCGGGGAGGTTGATGTGGCCGCGTTCGGCTGAGTGAATAGTGATCCCCGTGGCAGCATCGCTCAACAGATGAAAACCACCCCCATCCTGAATTGGCGCCAACTCCACGGCCTTCATTGACTTGCCCGTTTCGCGCACGTAGGATTCTGCACCAGTGAATCGGCTAAACAAGATCGGCTAAACCAGTGATCGGCAAGACCATCTCGCACTACCGCGTCATCGAGAAGCTGGGTGGCGGCGGGATGGGCGTCGTCTATGAGGCCCAGGACGAAACGCTCGGCCGGCACGTAGCGTTGAAGTTTCTTCCTCCCGAACTCAGCTCGGATGCCTCCGCCCTGGAACGTTTCCAGCGCGAGGCTCGCGCCGCCTCGGCGCTCAACCATCCGAACATCTGCACCATCCACGAGATCGGCCAGCAGGACGGTCAGTACTTCATCGTGATGGAACTGCTGGAAGGGATGACGCTGCGCGAGCGCATCCTGGGCAGGCCTCTGCCCACCGACCAGCTGCTCGAACTGGCCGTCGATATCGCCGGAGCGCTCGATGCCGCTCACGCCAAGGGCATCATTCATCGCGACATCAAGCCCGCCAACATTTTTGTGACCAAGCTCGGTCACGCCAAGATCCTCGACTTCGGACTGGCGAAACTGGCTCCGGAACACTCCCGGCCGATCGCGCCTCACGCCTCAACCGTGATGACCGAGGCTGCGCTGACCAGTCCGGGCGCGGCTGTGGGCACGGTTGCCTACATGTCGCCCGAGCAGGCCGCCGGCGAGGATCTCGATGCGCGCACCGATCTCTTCTCCTTCGGCGCGGTGCTCTACGAGATGTCGACGGCGCGTCCGGCTTTTTCCGGAAACACTTCGGCGATGGTGTTTGATGCCATCCTGCACAAGGCCCCGGTTTCTCCGGTGCGCCTGAATCCCGACGTGCCTCCGGAACTGGAACGCATCGTCGGCAAGGCGCTCGAGAAAGACCGCAAGCTGCGTTACCAGACCGCCTCTGAAATGGTGGCTGACCTGAAGCGCCTGCGACGCGAGATTGATTCCGGACACGTCAGTTCGTCCTCCGGTTTCAGCGCGGTGGCGATCCAGCCGGCATCATCGGTCTCTGCTGTGCCGGTAAGGCCCCGCTCCAGCGCCAAGCTATACGCGATTGGCGCGGCCGCGGTCGTCCTCGTCGCGATCCTCGGCTATTTATTCCGGCCGACTCTGCCGCCGCCCCGGATCACCGGATACACCCAGATCACCCACGATGGGCAGCAAAAGAGCTTTCTAGGACAAGCCACGGACACGGTCCTGACCGACGGTCCTCGCCTCTTCGTCCAGGAGAACGTCAATGGACGCTTCGTAATTGCCCAAGTCTCCGCCTCCGGCGGAGAAACCGTACCGATCGCCACGCCATTTGCGAATGTAACGCCACTGAACATCTCTCCGGACAAATCCGAACTCCTGGTCGGCAGCTTTACGGGTGCGGAGGTGGACCAGCAAATCTGGGCTCTGCCCGTGCTGGGAGGTTCGCCCCGGCGGGTGAGCGATCTTCTGGGTTGGGATGGAACCTGGCTGCCCAACGGCGACTTCCTGATCGCCCGCAACAACGAGCTTCTCGAAGTCTCCCCGGGCGGCACGCGCAGGTTCGCGGCACTGCCGGACTACTCTTACTGGTTCCGCTGGTCACCCGACGGACAGGCCTTGCGTTTTACCGTGAGCGAATCCAAGGGTACCAACGCAATCTGGGAGGTCTCCTCAAGTGGCGGCAACCCGCACCGCGTCTTTCCGGAGTTGACGGGAACTCTTCACCAGAAGGGAATCTGGACGCCGGACGGGAAATACTTTGTCTTTCAGGTTTTTCATCAGAATCGCATGGATCTCTGGGCGGTCCGCGAGAAGGGCGATTTGTTTCATAAGGTGGACCATCGTCCCGTACGGTTGACCTCGGGGCCGATGAGCTTTAATGGCGCGCAGCCCAGTCGCTGACGGAAAGAAAATCTACGCCGTGGGCGTGCAACCTCGGGCCGAACTGGTTCGCTACGACGCCAAGTCCGGACAGTTCCTTCCTTACCTGGAGGGTGCATCGATTACTGACGTCAGCTTTTCTCGCGACGGGCAGTGGTTGGCCTATGTGACCTATCCCGACGGCATTTTGTGGCGCAGCCGGGTTGACGGAACCCAGAAGCTGCAATTGACCTCCACCGTGCCGACATACGCAATGTTGCCACGCTGGTCTCCGGACGGAAAACAAATCGCTTTTTCCGGTGGCGACCCCGAGCATCCTCCCCGCTTGTATGTGATCTCCGCGGATGGAGGCACGCCACGCGTGCTTCCGGTGGGAGAATTCCAAAACGTAAGCCCGAGCTGGACGCCGGATGGCAATTCCCTCGTGTTCCTCGACACGAACGGTACCGGGCAGCCGGGCGTTCTAAAGATGGTCAACATAAACACTCTCCAAGTTACCGCTTTTCCGGAGTCAAAGGATTTGTGGCTCCGGTGTACTTCTCCCGACGGCCGCTACATCGCCGGTTCCAGCATTGACGGCCAAAACTCTGTTTTTGTTCGACTTCAGCACCCGCAAGTGGTCGGAACTTCTGAAGACGGACGTGGGCTCGACAAACTGGTCGAAGGACAGCAAGTACATCTACTTCGATACCGGATTGGGTGAGAAGCCAGCCTGTTTATCGCGTTCGGGTTGCGGACCGAAAGGTTGGAACGCCTGGCTGATCTGAAAGGATTTCGTCGAGTGGTCTTTGGATGGCTTCCGTGGAGCGGCGTCACCCCCGATGGTGCAGCCGCTGCTACTGCGCGACATCAGCTCGCAGGAAGTGTACGCGCTCGATTTTGAAGCTCCGTGAGGCGACGTCGTCCAGCGTCATCCTAAAAGAATCTCAGTCCTGAAGCATCTTGTCATCCTGAGCGGAGAGACTGCTTCGCCAAGCGAAGCAGACTTGCAGTCGAAGGACCCCTATAAGCTTCGCGATGGCGGGAGAGCAGTGGATTTCTTCGGACGGTTGCAGCTGAAAGTCCAGGACTTCCAGGTGCGGTTTCGGCTATAGGGGTCCTTCGACTTCGCGGAGAGTTCGCGAAGCGAACTCTCCACTCCGCTCAGGATGACGGCGCGTTCTTTCTTGCTCGATTCATTCCCGCTCGTGGGACGGGTACTATTGCATGTTTTGCCGGGCTCGCTGGAAAGCGTAGTCACTGATGTGGACCCAGCCCCGGAACGGGAGATTTACGTCAGCGATTGCAAGCAGTGCGAGCATGATCAATAGAGTGAAGGAAAATACTTGAATGGCGTGGAGCGCCGCGTTTTCCGAGCCAAACATGGAAGCCGAAAAGATTGTCACAACTGCTCCGGTGACGAGGACACACCAGAAAATGGCAGGGAGTTGGGACCTGCTCTGGATCAGCCGCGTCCGGCGATGCTCGGTAAGCGCGCTCAGTTCGGTGAGCGCATGGTCCTCTGCAAGAAATTCCGCCGGCGACGCTGATTTGACTGACATCAAGGTCCTCCACATCGCCTGGTTGATTTCATGGCTTTCTTCCGGGACCTGGCCGTTGGCCATTTCTGGCCAGTCTCGTTCAATGACAGTCTGGGCATAGTTGCGGGTCTGGCTTTCCAGTAGTGTGCGCTGTTGCTGCGGCAGACCCTCGGCAAGGCGATATAGATTCCTGAGAGCGTTGGCCTCAAGATCCACATTCAGATTCGCGGCGCCGAAGTCTGTCCAAACGGTGTAGAGCATGAAGCCCAGAATTACGGCGTAGGTGGTTCCGAGGATGCCGAGTTGCCATCCAATCAGATCGTTGTGCACGCGCCGTTTTTCCTTCGGCCAGAACCGGTTCAACGTCGCCACCAGCAGCAACGAGCCAGTGGTTGCGAGGACGAGGGTGAAGATGTCCTGGAGAAAGCTCAACATATTTGCACCAAGGTTTCTTTGTCCTGCAGTACCGCACTGGGGCTAAGAGCCCAGTTCTGACTGTCTCATCTCTTTGCGTTCTTCGTTGCTTGATTCATTCCTGCTTGTAAGCCTTGTTCCACGACGCGTTTGTATCCAGATTTATCCATACTGGCCAGAGTGGCGGCGGAGATTCCGCCGGGCGTGGCTGCTTCGTGGAGTAAGTCCTCCAGCGAAATATTGGATTCACGCCAGGCCAGGATGCCGTCGGCGAGGGCATGAGCGGCGGCGGTCATCGCTGTCTTGCGATCGAGGCCGAGTTTCACGGCGGCGCCGGCGAGCGCAGCCAGCGCGTGGTAGCCATGGCTGGAAGAGTAAGTGACGGTGAAGGCGTCGAACTTGCTCTCGGGGATTTCGAAAACTTGTCCCACGTGGGCGAAAAAGTTGCGCACTTCGCGACGGGATGCGGCCGGGAAACCGCGGTCGAAGGTCAGCGCGGTAAGACCGCGGCCGCTGCGAGCGACCGGGCTGGGCATGGCGCGTGCCCATCGCACCGGAGGGCCCATCCATGCGCGCAGGTTCTTAAGAGGGATACCTGCTGCCAGGCTGACGGCGATCGTCGGCCGTGCATGTCCGATCTGCTGCAACAATTCGCGGACTGAATCCGGCCGCACGGCGACGATCAGAAGACCGGCATGTTCAACCGCGCGATGGAGGTCGGGTTCGACTTTCACTCCGTATTGGACTTTGAGCTGACGCAGTTTCCGGGGATGCCGATCGTGTACTACGATGGGCCCGTCGTAGTTCGCCAGACGCAGTCCGGCCAGCAGGGCGCCGGTGATGCGTCCGCCACCCAGAAAGACGACGGCACTGTTGCGTGCATTTTTCATGCAAGGGCTTTCATGCGAGATTCAGGCAGGCGCGGTCTGCGGCTTCGATCAGAGTGGCGACGTCTTTCTCACAGTGCGCGGTCGAGATGATCCAGTGCAGGCCGTTCGACGGTGTCATATAGATGCCCTGGTCGAGCAAACCATGAACGAAGCGGGAATAGCGTTCAGTGTCCACGTAAGTGCAATAGTCACGGTAGTCATGGATGGCGTCACGTTCGGTGAAGTAAATCTGGAACATAGGGCCGAAGCCCTGCACGATGGCCTTTATCTGGCGACGTCGAAAGACCTCACGCAGGCCGGAGATCGCGGCGTTGCCCACAGCGTGAAGTTTCTGGTACGTGCCACCCGCTGCCAACAACTCCAGATTCGCGGCAACGACTTTCATAGTGAGCCGGTGTCCGTTAAATGTTCCGTAGTGCAGCACCATGTGGTCGCTCCAGCGCATGCGGTCGAGGATGGACCGCGGTCCCGCCACCGCGCCCACGGGAAATCCCCCGCCTAGAGCTTTGCCAAAAGTGCTGATGTCTGGAGTGATGCCGTAGTACTCCTGGCATCCGCCGGGCGCGTAGCGGAATCCGGTGACGACTTCGTCGAGGATCAGCAGCGCGCCGTGCTGTTGCGTGAGCGAGCGCAGCAGTTGGAGGTATCCATCACGCGGCAGGATGCAGCCCATGTTGGCCATGATGGGTTCGGTGATGACGGCCGCGAGTTCCGGCCCGTGCTGCTTCATGACGCGCTCGAGCGCAGCTGCGTCGTTCCAGGGCGCCAGGACCACATCGTCGAAAGTCGAAGCTGGAATGCCTTCCGAATCGGGCATGCGGGCCGGATTCTCCGGTGGGCCCAACTTCTCCGGCGCGTGACTGTGCGCATTCAGAAGATAGGGATCGTACCAGCCGTGATAGTGGCCTTCAAATTTGAGGAACTTGGTGCGACCGGTGTGGGCGCGAGCCAGCCGCAGGGCCAGCATGGTGGCTTCGCTGCCGGTGTTGGTGAAGCGCACGACTTCGGCCGAAGGCACCATGCGGCACAAGCGCTCGGCTGCTTCTACTTCGGCGGAAGTTGCGGCCGCGAAGTGCGAACCTTGCGCCATGGTCTGCGAAACGACTTCGACCAGTTTGGGATGAGCGTGTCCCTGGATGAGCGCTCCGAACGACATCATGAAATCTATATATTCGTTGCCGTCGGCATCCCACACGCGCGTGCCCTGGCCGCGCTCGAGAAAAATCGGGCCGGGCGAGAAAACAGCGGCGCCGCGTGAAGGCGAGTTGACGCCTTCGACCAGCGATCGCTGGGAGCGCTCGAACCATTGCTGCGAGTTTTTGCGATTTGCCATAAAGAAACACGTAGGCCCGGACGCCCTCGTCCGGGCGGGCGAGCGAAGCTCGCCCGGATGCGACAGAAAAGCGCTGCGGAACTTGCTCGGCTGGGCGGACGAGGGCGTCCGGCCCCAACGTAGTTCGGGGCGCTAGTCTGCGGTACCTCCGCCGTCTACTACCAGCGTTGCTCCGGTCATGAACGACGAATCGTCCGAAGCCAGGAACAGCGCGGCTTTCGCGATCTCGTCCGACGTGCCGATCCGTCCCAGCGGGCGATTGCTGCAGCCCGCGAGATAGTCTTCCCATTTCTGGCCACGCATGCGGGCGTCTTCCGGCAGCATGGGCGTGTCTACGTCGCCCGGGCAAATGCAGTTCACGCGGATTCCCTGGCGGCCGTGATCGATGGCCATGGCCTTGGTGAGCAGCACGACGCCGCCTTTCGAGGCGCAGTAAGCGATGGCCGCGTCGCCGCCAACGATTCCCCATCCCGAACTGTTGTTGATGATCACGCCGCTGCGCTGCGCGATCATGGTGGGCAGCGCGAACTTCGACATCAGGAACGTGCCTTTCAGGTTGATGTCAATTTGCAGGTCCCATTCCTCTTCGCTGCAATCGAGCGTGGTGTGGGGATAGAAAATGCCGGCGTTGTTGAAGAGGATGTCGAGGCGTCCGAAGGCGGCTACGGTTTCATCGACGGCGCGGCGGCATTCAGCGGCCTTGCGAACATCGGTGCGCAGGAAGATGGCCTGGCCGCCAGTTTCGAGGATCCGAGCAGTCACCGCGTGGCCCCGTTGCTCGTGGCGGCCCGTGATCGCGACCTTGGCGCCTTCTTTGGCAAAGAGGATGGCGGTGGCTTCGCCGATTCCGGAGGTGCCTCCCGTGATGAGAGCGACTTTGTTTTCGAGACGCATATGAAATCCTCACAGACCACCTAGACCCGGGCCGCCTCGCCCCGGGTGGCGAGCGAAGCTCGCCTGGGACTGAAGCCTGCAAACCCTGTGGAGCTTTGCTCCGCTGGGCGGACGAGGGCGTCCGACCCTACGTGGATCCGGCCAGGCCGCCACCGTCTACAACCAGCGCCGTTCCTGTCACGAACGATGACGCATCGCTAGCCGAGATAGAGAGCGGCCTGTGCGATCTCTTCCGGCTTGCCGACTCGTCCTAAGGGCCGCTTCGCGCCGTCCGCCAGGAACCTTTCGTCCGGCTCTCCCAATTGCTGGGCTTCGTTGCGCAGCATGGCGGTGTCGGTGTCGCCGGGGCAGATGCAGTTTACTCGAATATGTCTGCGGCCCGTGGTCGATGGCCATGGCCTTGGTCAGCAGAACGACTGCGCCCTTCGACGCGCAGTACACCGCCGCCCTGGGGCCGCCGGCGAGACCCCAGCCAGAGGCGGTGTTGATGATCGAGCCTCCGCCGGCTTCCGCCATGATGGGGAATCACTTGGCGTGACATCAGGAAAATGGATTTCACGTTGACTGCCATCACGCGGTCCCAGTCGGCTTCGCTCAGTTCGACAACCGAGGCACGGCGGATGATCCCGGCATTGTTGAACAGGATGTGGATGGTGCCGAAATCACGGACGGCGCGTTCGGTAACACGCTGACAGTCTGTGGCGCAGGTGACATCTCCGGGTTCGAAGATGGCGCGTCCGCCATTGCGTCGATTTCGGCGGCTACAGTATGCCCGGCTGATTCATTGATGTCCGTGAGCACAACCGACGCGCCTTCGCGGGCAAAGAGAAGGGCTGTGGCGCGTCCGATACCGGAGGCCGCGCCGGTCACCAGAGCGATTTTTCCGTGGAGCTGACTGGTCGGCATTAGTTTCTATGTCATCCTGAGCGGAGTGGCGGCTTCGCATTGCGAAGCCGCCGCGCAGTCGAAGGACCCCTATAAGCTTCCCTGCTGTTGACGCTCTGGCCGGTTCCACAAATTCCTTCGCGCTCCGGCAGCGGCCAAGATGCTAGGGGTCCTTCGACTCCGCCAACCCATTCGCAAGCGAATGGCTTGGCTCCGCTCAGAATGACACCCATATTTTCCGCGCTCCAAAAGTCGCATCACTTCCGAATCAGCGGCTGGCCAGGCCTCCGGCGGTTTCTGCGCCGTCAATCGTGTACACGTGGCCCGTCACGAAGGCTGCGTCGTCCGACGCCAGAAAGGCGAACAGCGCCGCAATCTCTTCTGGCTTGGCGTGGCGGCCCAGCGGAATTTTGCGATTCACCGCGTCCAGCATTTCATCGGTGTATTCGGCGCGCTGCATGGGAGTGAGGACATATCCCGGCGCGACGGCGCACACGCGAACTTTGGGCGCGAGTTCGAGGGCCATGGACTTGGTCAGCTCGATAACGCCGGCTTTCGTGGCATTGTAGTCGGCATAGAAGGGATAGCCCATCACGCCGTTGGTGGACGCGGTCTGCAAGATGACGCCGCTGCCGCGCTCCCACATGTGCCGGGCTGCGGTCTGCGCCACGTAAAAGACGCCGGTGAGGTTGACCGCGATGGTTTTGTCCCATTCTTCGGGAGTGATGTCGAGAAAGTTGTGACGGATGCTGATGCCGGCGTTGTTGATCAGCACATCCACGCCGCCCATCAGGCGCACGGCCTCGGCAAAAGCGGCTTGCACCTGTTTCAGATTGGAGACGTCGGCGTCCACGGTGCCGGCCAGCTTCGGCAGCTGCGACTGGATTTGCGCGCGGCCTTGGGCGTCGCGGTCGAGCACGACCACGGCTGAGCCTTCTTCCAGAAAGCGGGCGGCAGTGGCAGCGCCGATTCCGCTCGCGCCTCCGGTGATCAGGACGCGCTTGTCCTTTAGTCCTCGCATGGGTCTCCTATGTAATGTGGGCGCGGGCGTCCCGCCCGTGCTTCCGTAATCCCCATGATGCTAAATGATTGGTGGCCCCAGCACGAGCGAGGGCGCTCGCGCCTACATTTACACCTTGCCGCCGAACAGGAAGACCAGTTCGATCACCAGGATGATGACCACCATGAGTTCGAGCACGAAAGCACGGCTCTGGTTGAACTGGTCCACCATGAAGCGGTAAAGGTCCTCGGCGGTTTGCAGTTTCTGGGTGACCAGGTCTTTGTAGTCGGGCACGCCGACCTTGGCGGCGGCCAGCTTGTACAAACGGGCGGAAAACATGTCGCTGAGAAACTTGATGGCATTGTCGGCGCGCTCGGTCAGTTCGTTCACGTCGAGCAGGACAGTGTGCAGTTTGGTCGCGGCCCGGGCCAGGCGCCAGCGGGCCAGCATTCCTGTGCCCTTGTCGAGGGCGGCGTACACGATCCCCAGCTCGCGGGTCAGCAGTTCGTCGTAGTGGCGGAATTCCAGCAGCTGCGAGTTGGCGTACTCCAGGAGCTGGATGGCCGTCTCGGCGCCAGCCTCGCTGTCGTACAGGAACGCTGCGTTCCAGCCAATGACCGCCAGATCGTTGGGATAGTAGGAAATTCGGGATTGCAGAATCTCGTTGCGCTCGCCTTCCGAAAGCTGGGCGGTTTCTCCGCGCACGATTTGAGCGATGCGTCCGCCCTGCGAGGTACATAGCTCGGAGGCGGACGGCGAGCCTGCAATCTCCCTCACGTGGAAAATAAAGTAGTCCTCGCTCAGCCATTCCGGATAGGGCTTGATCAGCGCCGGGGCGGCCCGCTCCAGTTTCTGGTGCACGATGCGGGAGGCGTGCTTTTCGAAGTCGACGTCCCAGACCCAGCGGCTGCCCATGCGGACCAGCGTGTCCCAGTCGCCGGAAAAAGGCAGCTCGAAGACCACGCTCAGCACGCCGTAGTCGTAATACTTGATCTGACCCTCCAGCCGCTCGCCGCTGTCCAGGACCAGCGGCTCAATGGGTTCGACGACCGGAGGGCGCTGGTAGCGAACGTATCCCGGCGCCGGATGCTTGAAGCTTGGGTGCTCCACCGTGCGCGCGCCAAAAATCTGCCGCAGCTCATCGAGCCGGATTTCCTCGCAGACGTCGAACTGGATGAGGACGAGGACCGACCCGCGCAGCGCCGGTTCAAGCTCGACCTCGGCCAGGCGTGCGGTCTCGGGTGGGTGAAGAAGGATTTCGGAGTCTAGTGCCATAAGAGCCTGCTCGCCGCCGGGGGATTGGAGGGTAGGAATGTCCCAGCTATTGCTGGCCACTATTGTCCCAGAATCCGGGTGGGTTGGGGAGAGGCCAGAAGGTCAATGGGTAAGTCGTTGATTATTAACGTGTTAACGTAGGCGCGAGCGCCCTCGCAGGGGATAACCACAAGCTACGTGGGGACAGCCGCCCTCGGCTGTCCGGCGGAGCAACGCTCCGCTGTTGTGAGCTGTCAAGACCCGTCGAGCTGCGCTCGACCAGACAGCCGAGGGCGGCTGTCTCCGCGTGGCCTGTGCTAGCCTCTGCTTTTCAGCCACCAGAGGAGGGCGGCGCCGGCGGCGACTCCGGCCAGCGCCAGGCCTGACCGCTTCATCGAGCGATCCAGTTCCGCCTGCCTTCTTCGGACATGCGGCGTCTCGGGATAGCTGCCGTCTGGGCTGATGCCTCCCTTCAGGGCGGTGGCGATCACTTCCGCCAGGTGCAGGGAGTGGCGGTCGGTGCATTGGGCGATCTGTTCGCGGCAACTGAAGCCGTCGGCGATGATCAGGCTGTCGGCTGGGGCCTGGCGGACCGCCGGCAGAAGTTCCAGTTCGCCGATCGCCATCGAAACGTCGTACTTCTCTTCATCGAAGCCGAACGAGCCGGCCATTCCGCAACAGCCCGGCGCGGGAGCGCTCCAGTCGATGCCCATCTTCCTGAGAACGGCTTCTTCGTCGGTCATCTTCATCAGCGACTTGTGATGACAATGGCCGTGGATGAGGGCCTTGACAGGGAGCTTCGGAAGCTGAAAGTGGGCCGCTTTCTTTTCCAGAAATTCGCTCAGCAGGAACGTCTGCCGGGAGAGCTTCTGCGCCCGCGGCATCGTGGGGGAACAGATTGGTCAGTTCGTCGCGGAAGACGGCGGCGCAACTGGGTTCCAGAACGACGATGGGAATTCCGGCTTCAATTTCCGGGGCGAGAGTGTCCAAAATCTTGAGCAGCAGGCGTTTGGCGCGATCCAGCATGCCGAAATCGTAGAGAGGGCGTCCGCAGCAAAGGATGGAATCGGGAATGGAGACCCGGAATCCGGCGGCTTCCAGAACCTCGACCGCAGCCTTGGCGGTATCGGGCAGGAAGTAATTGTTGAATGTGTCCGGCCAGAGCAGGACCGGCGTCGCCCCTGGATTTGCAAGGCGGCCGTCGTCTCAAACCAGGCGCGAAAAGTCTGGGGAGCGAAGGCGGGAACGCTGCGCTGGTGCGGCATTCCGGCGGCCAGCTTGGCGATGTCCCGCAGGAAAGGCAGCTGGGTGGTGAGGTTCACCAGTCCCGGCACCTTCGAGGCCAGCCGGGCCCAGAAGTCGATGTTGGCGAAAGCGTAGTCGCTGCGCGGACGCAGGCGTCCCTCGTGATAGTGGGAAAGAAATTCGGCTTTGTAGGTGGCCAGGTCAACGCCCACCGGGCAGTCGCTCTTGCAGCCTTTGCAGGAGAGGCAGAGATCGAGAGACTCCTTTACATCCTCATCGCGCCAGCCGTCGCGGATCACGTCGCCCTTGGCCATCTCCCAGAGCAGGTGGGCGCGGCCGCGGGTGGAGTGCTCCTCTTCATGCGTCACCCGCCAGCTGGGGCACATGACGCCGCCTTCCTCGCGGCGGCATTTTCCTACTCCGACGCAGCGCAGCATGGCGTGCGTCATGCTGCCGTGGTCGTGGGGAAACTGGAAGTGGGTCTCGGGATCCCAGGGCTTGTAGTCGGCGCCCAGGCGCAGATTTTCGTCCATGCGATAGGGCTCGACGACTTTGCCGGGATTCATCTTCCAGGCGGGGTCCCAGATGGCCTTGAACTCGCGGAAGGCCTGCAGCAATTCCGGGCCGAACATTCGCGGCAGCAGTTCGGCGCGCGCCTGGCCGTCGCCGTGCTCGCCGGAGAGCGATCCGCCGTAGCTGACCACCAGGTCCGCGGCGGCTTCCATGAACCTCCGGAACTTGGCGATGCCCGCCGTCGATTGCAGATCGAAGTTGATGCGGTTGTGGACGCAGCCGTGGCCGAAGTGTCCGTAGAGCGTGCCGCGGTAGTTGAAGCTGTTCATCAACTTGCGCAAGTCGCGCAAGTATTTGCCCAGCTTTTCCGGAGCGACGGCCGAGTCTTCCCAGCCTTCCCAGGTCAGGTCTTCGCCGGGAACGTACGAAATGACGCCCAGGCTGGACTCGCGCACTTCCCAGACCCGCTTGATGTGCTCGCGATTGGTGAACAGCCGCATGTTCGGCGGGTTCGGGCTGCGGTTCAGGACTTCCATCAGGCCGGAGGCCTGAGCTTCCGCCGCCGCGATGGTGTCCGCCCCGAATTCAGCCAGCAGCCAGCCGCCGCCTTCGGGCAACAGCGCCAAGCCTTCCGAATTGATGCCGCGACGCCGGGTGTATTCAACCAGCAGGTCGTCGATCCCTTCGAGGCCGATCGGCTTGTGGGCCATGACGTCGGGCACGTGGTCGGCGCACTGAAAAATGTCGGGATAAGCGATCAGCAGCAGGACCCGCGCCGGAGGGCTTTCCACCAGACGGCAGGTGGCCTCGAGCACCGAGACGCAGGTGCCTTCGGATCCGACCAGCGCGCGGGCGACGTCGAAACCATTTTCGGGCAGCAGGAAGTTGAGGTTGTAGCCCGAAACCCGGCGGGGAATATTGGGATAACGCTGGCGGACGAGATCGGCGTATTGGTCTCGGAGTCTTTTCAGGCCGGCATAAATTTCTCCGCGCCGGCCGCCTTCGCGGATGATCTGCTCCAGTTCTCCATCGCTGGTCTTGCCTACTTTCAAACGAAGGCCGTCGTAGGTGAGGACATCGAGAGCTTCGATGTTGTCGTCGGTCTTTCCCGCCATGACGGAATGCACGCCGCAGGAGTTGTTGCCGATCATGCCGCCGAGAGAGCAGCGGTCGTGGGTGGCTGGGTCGGGCGCGAAGGTCAGATGATGCTTTTCGGCCGCATTGCGCAGATGATCAAGAACGACTCCAGGCTGCACCCGGGCGATGCGCTGCCCGGGATCGATTTCCACGATGTTATTCATGTAGCGGGTGAAATCGAGGATCAGGGCGACGTTGCAGCATTGGCCGGCAAGCGAAGTTCCGGTGCCGCGGCAGAGAAGAGGAGCGCCATACTCGCGCGCGAGCGAAACCGCGGCGATAACGTCATCGGCGTCGCGGGGAAGAACCACGCCGATCGGGACCTGGCGATAGTTGGAACCGTCGGTGGCGTAAAGGGCGCGGCTGCTGGAATCGAAGCGGACGTCGCCGCGAATGTTCTTGCTTAAGGCCTGTCCGAGAGCGGCCGCATCGACGACGGAGTTACGGGCAGCGCTGGCGATTGCCACGAAGTTGTTGGACATTCTTTCGCTGGTGTGGGGCGGGCGCTCTCGCCCGCCGCCTTTGAATTTCATATTGGACACTCATCTACAGAGTGTCGTTTACAAAATATCTCGTGAATCAAGATCAAACTCAAACTCAAGATCAAAATTCAAAAACAAAATCAAATTCAAAAGCGGCGGGCGAGGGCGCCCGCCCCACACATGTTTCGCTTGGGTGGAAGGTCAATTGCTGTCGGAATCACCGCCACCGACCATCTTGCCGGAGATTTTAGTGATGTGAATTCTGGTCCGGCCATTCTTCGGCTCGATGTTGATGGTGAGCATATTTTTCTTGTCAGTGGAAATGATGGCGTAGTGGTCGCCAGTCGACGAGACCACGTTGGCGTTGGGAACCTTCGATTTGTAGAACTCGGCAACCGTGTTGACGGGATCGCTGGTCTCAAAATCCGCCGAGGCGGTGTGCATGTTGCCCATGGTCATGTCGGACGTCGTGCCTTTGACCACCTCGGCACCGGGATAGGATTCAATACCCAGGTTGCGAGCGGCTTCGTCAGGATCCGTGGTGGTGTTCACGGTACCGAAGGGCGTTTCCACACGCACGTTTCCATTCTCGTTATGAACCCGGCTGTGCCTGGCAATCCGGTAAGCGAAGAATGAAAAGGCCCCTACTGCAAGAATGCCGAAAACCACAATCACGGCGACGACGATCAGAATGATCTTGAGAGCGCCGCCACTTTTCTGAGGAGTGCCGGGAGCGGCTCCGGGAGAAGTGAAAACCGGAGTGGCGACTGCGGCGCCGGGCTGGGTCTTGCCGCACTTGTTGCAAAACTTCGCTCCACCGTCCAGAGTTGCGCCACAAGAATTGCAGAACGCCATCGGATTACCTCGTCTCCAAAGTTTTCTTCACAGACGGCGGAGTATACCGCAAGTTCACATCAGCAAGCGGGTGGTGTAGTCCGCCAGGCTAAGTCCCAGCAGCAGCAGGAGAAAGAAGACCGCGGAAATCACCACGACTTTGACCAGCCTGTCGCTGGTGTATTTGACGTGCATGAAGATCAGCACCACCAGCAGAGCCTTGACGGTTGCGATGACCAGGGCCACGATCGTGTTGAACGGACCGAGATCAATGAAGGCGACGCCGGCGGTCACGCCGGTCAGGACCAGCAGCGTCAGCCAGACGGCGATGTTGGTCTTCGCGGAGACGATGTGTTCGGACATAGGCGGCTCGGTTTTCCTTTGCGTCCTTTGCGAGATCCTTTGCGGTCTTTGCGGTAAAAAGCTCTTGACCGCAAAGGACGCAAAGGAAAACCGCAAAGAACGCAAAGAAACTTACTTCTTTCGATCTATCAAGTACAACAACGGAAACAGATAAATCCAGACAATGTCCACAAAGTGCCAATACAAGCCGGAATTTTCCAGCGGCGTGTGATATTCCGGCGTGTACTTGCCCTTCCACGCGTGGTAGAGCAAATAGGCAAAAATCCCGACTCCGATGATCATGTGCAGCGCGTGCATGCCGGTCATGGCAAAGTACAGCGAGAAGAAAAGCTGCGCATGATGCTGGTCGACCGGCTGGTCAGGATGGCCCGGAAGGCTGCCCTGGAAATTGAAAGTGGGACCCGGAACGTGGTGCTCCTCGAACTTGCTGGTCCACTCGACCGCTTTGATCCCCAGGAAGGCCAATCCTAAAACCAGAGTGAGCGCCAGATAGATGACCTGTTGCTGACGCTTGCCAATCTGCGCGGCGCGAACCGCCATGACTACCGTCAAGCTGCTGCAGATCAGGACGGCCGTGTTTACCGTGCCCAGAGTAATGTCGAGCGAACTGCTGGAGGCGGCGAAGTCGGGGAAGTACCAGTAGCGATAGATGAGATAGGCGCAGAACATGCCGCCGAAAAACATGATTTCAGTCGCGAGAAACAGCCACATGCCGAGCGAGGAAGCATCGCGCTGCTGCTCCATGTCGACGAAGTGGTGCTTGAGCGCCGGATTGTGATGTTCAACCGCGATCGGGCTATCCGCCACTGCGGGCCTCCTGCGGAGCCGGAATGTGCTCGTAGTCGTAAGCTTCCCAATCGACAACCGGGGGTGTATCGAAATTAAAAGTCGGGGGCGGCGAAGTGGTCATCCATTCCAGACCGGAAGCGCCCCAGGGATTGTCCGGCGCAATCTTTCCGTAGCGCATGGACCACAGGAAATACACCATCGGCAAAAGATATCCGACCGCGAGAATCGTGGACCCGGCAGTCGAGAGCACGTTCAGTACCTGGAACTCCGGCGGGTACTGCCAGTAGCGGCGCGGCATCCCCAGGTAGCCGAGAATGAACTGGGGGAAGAACGTCAGGTTGAATCCAAGAAACACGATGACCGCGGACAACCGGGCCAGGTATTCGGGATACATGCGTCCGGAAATTTTTGGCCACCAGAAATGCATGCCGCCGAGGTAGCCCATCACGGCGCCGCCGACCATGATGTAGTGGAAGTGGGCCACCACGAAGTAAGTGTCGGTCACGTGCACATCGATGCCGAGCGCGGCCAGGAACAGACCGGTAAGGCCGCCCATCAGAAACAGTCCGATGAAACCGAAGGCGTACAGCATGGGCGTCGAAAACGTAATCGAGCCCTTGTACATGGTGGCGGTCCAGTTGAAGACCTTGATGGCGGAAGGGACCGCAACCAGGTAGCTGAGCGCCGAGAAAATCAGCGCCGCGTAAAGCGAAATACCGGCCACGAACATGTGATGCGCCCAGACCAGGAAGCCGAAAACAGCGATGCTGATGCTGGACAGGGCCACGAAGTGGTAGCCGAAAATGCGCTTGCGCGAGAAGCAAGGCACGATCTCGCTGATCATTCCCATCGACGGCAGAATCATGATGTAGACCGCGGGATGGGAATAAAACCAGAACAGATGCTGGAACAGAAGCGGGTCGCCGCCACGCGTGGGGTCGAAGATTCCGAGGTGGAGGGCGCGTTCGAGAACCACCAGCACCAGCGTGACCGCGATCACCGGCGTCCCCAGCAACTGAATGATGCTGGTGGCGTAATGCGCCCAGATGAAAAGCGGCAGCCGGTTCCAGGTCATGCCCGGGGCGCGCATGCGGTGGATGGTGACCACGAAATTCAATCCGGTCAGGATGGAGGAGAATCCCGAGATGAAGATGGCCAGTCCGGCCTCAATGACTTTCGTATTGCTGAAGGCGGTGCTGAAAGGCGTGTAGAACGTCCAGCCCGTGTCCACGCCGCCGGTAAGCATGCAGTGCAGCATCAGAATGCCGGCGATGATGTACAGATACCAGCTCAGAAGATTGATGCGCGGGAAGGCGAGGTCCTTGGCGCCGATCATCAACGGCACCAGGAAATTGCCCAGCACTGCCGGAATGGATGGGATCAGGAAAAAGAACACCATGACCTGGCCGTGCATGGTGAAGAGCTTGTTGTAGGTGTCGGCCTGTACCAGGTCGCCCGCCGGAGTCAGCAGCTCCAGCCGGATCAGCAGCGCGAAAAATCCTCCAATGAAAAAGAAGAAAGTGATGGACAGCAGGTAGAGCAGCGCAATGCGCTTGTGGTCAACCGTAAGCAGCCAGGACTTGATGCCATATTCCTGGTTGAGATAAGTCTCGCGTTCCGCGGTGATCGCTGCGGTAGCCATTGCTATTGCACCTTGGTTTCCTGCGGCTTCGCGCCCGACGGAACCACCGTCGGACCGCCCGCCGCTCCCGATGGACTCGGGTTCAATGATTTCACGTATGCCACCAGCGCGTTGAGTTGTTCTTCGCTGACCAGTCCCTGAAATACCGGCATGATGGGTTTGAATCCGCTGACGATTTTCGCGCCCGGCGTCAGAATGGATTCACGAATGTAGTTTTCATCGGCCGTGACCACGCGCCCGTCTTCCAGTTGCACCGGCTTGCCGAACAATCCTTCCAGATTGGGGCCGCGGCCCTGGGTATCCGAGCGGTGGCAGGTAGAGCAACCCAGTTGCTGGAAAATATTCTGGCCGTTCGACGCCATCGATCCCGAGGCCGGGCCGCCGCTGAGCCAGGCCTCGTACTGCGCCGGTTCCAGCACCACGACCTGGCCGATCATTCCGGAGTGCTGCGAGCCGCAATATTCGGCGCAGAACAGATGATAAGTTCCGGCCTTGGTGGGACGAAACCAGGCCGTGGTGTAGCGGCCGGGCAGAACGTCCTGCTTGATGCGGAAGGCCGGAACATAAAAGCTGTGGATCACGTCCTGCGAGGTCAGGATCATCTTCACGTCGCGGCCCACGGGCACGTGCAGTTCGTTGATCTCGCGCTGGCCTTCTTCGTGCTGCAGCTTCCACATCCACTGCTTGGCCACGACGTAAACCTCGGTGGCGCCGCGCGGAGGCGTCCGCTCCTTGAAGTAGATCACCGCGCCCCACAGGAAAATCACGATAAAAATGCCCAGCGGAATCACCGACCAGGTTATTTCGAGCGCCGTAGAGCCTTCAATCTGCTCCGCCGCGACTCCCCGGCGCCGGCGGTAGCGGACGGCGAACAGCACAATGGCCGCGAAGATGGCCACGCTCACCATCGTGGACAAGATGACGAGGAAGATGAAGAGCGTGTCTACGCTCCCGGCTGTCGTCGAGGCTCGTGCTGGCCAAAGTGGAAAAGTATCGTACATGGGTCAGTCGTCAGTCTTCAGTCCTCGGTCGTCAGCCCTTCTCTTCGGTTGTGTGGGGCGGGCGCCCTCGCCCGCCGCCTTTGACTTGCTTTCTGCAAACATCATCTCGCAACATGCTCATTGTGTCCCGAGCCAAAACGAATCAGCACAGTCATGAAAATTCCCAGCGCCAGTACCGTCGCCAGCGCCGAAAGCTGCAGCACGCGCGAAATAATGGCTCCGTACTTTCCGGTCGTCGGATCGTAGTGATAGCAGTACAGCAGCACCTGGTCCGCCAGCGTGCCGATCTTGTTTTCCGACGCCTGGATCAGTCCCAGGCGCAAATCCTTGGGCGCATACTCGACGCCGTAGTAGTACTGCGCGATCTTGCCCTCCGGAGTCAGCACCATGATGGCGGTGGCGTGCGCGAACTGGCCGGTCTTGGGATCGTACTGATACTGGAAGCCGGCGGCCTTGGTCAGCGCGTCAATCGATTCCTGCGGGCCGGTGAGGAAGTGCCAGCCCTCGGCGGCGCCGGGGCGTCCGTAGCGCTTCAGGAATTCGGCCTTCTTCTTGGTGGCCATGTCCGGCGTTTCGTTGGGATCGAAGCTTACGGTCAGGACGTCGAATTCTTTTCCGACATCGAATTTCAGCACTCGCAACGAACTCTCGAGGCCGCTCAGCACTTCGCCGCACAGCATCGGGCAGTTGTAATAGACCAGGTTGAGGATCATCGGCTTCTTGCCGAAGTAATCTCCCAGGCGGACGGGCTTGCCGGTCTCGTCGCGGAAGTTGAGGTCGGGAGGAATCTGTTCGTCCAGATGCTGCTCGATGCCGACATTCTTCAGGCCGGGCGGGCGCACGTTCGCCGGCGGCGACATGATGCCCTTGGTCATGCCCTGACCGAAGGCTGACGCGGACATCAGCAGCGCGGCGAAGATGGTCAGAATTCGTTTCGAGTTGTTAGTTATTTTCAGCACTTAAATTTTCTCTGGCCAAACAATCCCGGGTGGAGCAGGCCTTTAGGCCTGCATCAAAAAGTCCCACGACGGGCTTAAGCCCTTGAGGTACCTCAGCGGCTAAAGCCGCCATTCGCCCCAGATCTAATGCAGCGCTAAAGCGCTGCTCCACCCAAAATCCCCCAGCGGCTAAAGCCCTTATGTCCACGGCTCTATCGGCACGACCAAAGTCGAGCCCTTCCCGATCTCCCAATTCCGGCACGACTGAAGTCGCGCCCTCCCGTTTCCTCCCGCTACTTCTTCTTCGCGGGCTTGCTACTTGTATCTGACTTCTGCGCCGCTTCTTTTGCTGTGTTCACATCCGACGGCGGAGTCACGCCGGCTTGCGGCCGGGTGGGAAGTCCGCGCTGCGCCAGCAGTGCCATCGCCCGGTCGATGGGGATTCGCGCCACCCCGGCCTGCTGGTCGACCCATCCATAACTGTTCAACGTCTGTTCTTCCTGCATGCGGAAGGCGTTGATCTCCGTTGTTTCGTCGCTTTCGAGACGCGGCTGCGGAAATTTCTTGATGTCGCCCGGCTCAACGATTCGAGTGTCCGCCGTGGTCTGCTGCACCAGCGGACTTTGTACCGCCTGATGGTGGTTCTCGTAACTGTCCAGATAGCTGTACAGTCCCTTCAGCACGAGCGCCACCAGCACGCAGCCGATGATCAGCCCGAGCAGGAAGATGAGGATCGGTTTGGCGCCAAGATCTTCGCGCTCAAAATCCATCTCCTCGTTCTGCCCGTCGATGTGAAGGTCGTCAGTCATTTTTCTTTACTCGTTCTGTAACTCGCCCGCTTACTCGTGCGCCGCTTCCAGAACCTCTACCGCATAAACGTCATAGGCCGGAACCAGCGGCATCGAACTCAGATTGCGGAAGAAGTACGCCAGCCACAGGCCGCCCATCGCAATCGGGACCACCACGTCCAGCCAGGTAAGGTGGAAGGTCACGGAAAAATTGGGCTCGATGACCCAGAACAGGTCCACCAGGCGCATCAGCATAATCCACGCTGCCAGCCAGACCAGGCGCGTGATGTCGCGCTTGAACGGACGCGAGATCAACAGTACGAACGGTATCGCGAAGTGGAACAGCACCAGGAAGAGGCCGACGTATCCCCAGCCGCCATTCAGCCGCCGCATGTACCAGGTAATTTCTTCGGGCAGGTTCCCGGCCCAGATGATCAGCCACTGCGAAAACGAGAAGTAGGCCCACACCATGATGAAGGCCAGCATGAATTTTCCGTGATCGTGCACCTGCTCCGGCTTCAGCAGCTCCGACATGGGCTTGTAGTTGAACAGGATTCGCTCCACCACGACGGCGAAGCACAGCGCCGACAGCACCTGTCCGATCAGGAACGACAGGCCGAAGATGGTGGAAATCCAGCTGGGATCGATGGACATGATCCAGTCGATCACGGCAAAGGTGATGGTGAAGCCGTAGAGGATCAGCCCCGGGCCGCTGAGCGCCTTGAAGCGCGCGCTGTTGTCGCGCATGGGGGGATGGTCCTGCTCCGCCGACCACTTGGTCAGGAAAAACGACAGGGCCCACCAGATGGCGAAATAAATTGCGGCGCGAATGATAAATCCGTTCACCGTAAGATAAGTCTTGGTGATTTCTTCCAGGTGCTCGCGCAGATGCTTGTCCGCGATGGCATCCAGCGGCCGGGCCCAGATGTACAGTTTGCGAATTCCAAACAGCAGCGGGATGAACAGCGCCGCCATCAGCGGCACACAGCGCATGGCCGCTCCCAGAATTCTGCGGATGACCATTCCCCATGCGCCCTTGGTCAGATGGCGGAGCATGAGAATCGCCATCGATCCCAGAGTGACGCCCAGCCACGCCATGAAGGCCAGCAGGTAAGCGCGGAAAAATTCGTCCGGACGAAGCCACGCGCCCAGAGCGGCGATCACGCCGAAAACCAGGCCGATGATCAGCGAGCGCTGCTGGATGGTTTTCACCACCGGCGGCGTCATCAGGTCCTGGGGGCGCATGGAAACCGGGCTCATTTCGGCTCCTCTTGCGCAGAATGGGGTGCGGGCTTGGTTTCGATCACCGGCAAGGTTGCGCCCGAACCCAGTTCTCCGAAGTGCGGCGGATCGGAGGGAACTTTCTGTCCCGCGGGAACGTCGGCGGCGGTGGCCGCCTGGCTCAATTGCAGAGCGCGGATGTAGGCCACGATCGCCCAGCGATCTTGCGGCGTGATTTGCGATGAGTAGTCGGGCATGGAACCGAAGCCGTTGGTGATCACGTCAAAGAAATATCCCAGGGGCGCCTTGCGCAGACGCTCGATGTGATAAGAGGGCGGCTTGCGCGGGAAACCACGCGCCGGAATCACGCCATTGCCATCGCCGATACGGGAATGGCAGGGAGCGCAGTAAATGTCGTAGCGCTGCTGTCCGCGAGCCAGAAGTTCCGCGGTGACCGGGAAGGGCATGTAGTCTCCGGGATCGTTGCCCAGCTTTCCGGTGTAGAGATAGGTGTCTTCGTGCAACTGGCCGCGCGCGACGGTGCCTTCGACCGGCGGGCGCGCGGAGCGCAGGTCGGTGTAGAAATCGCTGCGGGCGAAAGGCTTGAAGCGCGGCTGGTCGTGCATATCCTGACGGCACCCGGCCAGGATGAGCAGGAGCAGCAATGTGGGCGCGAGCGCCCTCGCTCGTGCGGGAGCCATCACGAGCCACGTGGGGACAACCGCCCCCGGCGGTCCGGCGGAGCGAAGCTCCGCTAAGGTGTTGCTTGTAAAAATGTCGGACCAAAATTGTCGAGCTTGCGCTCGACCGGACAGCCGAGGGCGACTGTCTCCACCTGGTTCGTGGTGACCCGCTGCACGAGCGAGGGCGCTCGCGCCTACATCGAGATTGGGGATGCCTCTTAATCGGGCACCTCCGAGATGGAGCGTGGCGCCAGGCTCTCCAGGAAACTGCGGACTTCGGCCGGCTTGTACTTGGGATCGGACGAAAACACGATCAGGAAAAATCTGTCCTTGCTGGCGAATGCGAAACGGGGCGAATTGAAAACCGGGTGATAGGGCATGGGCAGGCCATTCAGCGCCAGCATGCCGAACACGGCCGAGATTCCGGCGAACAGAATCGTCATCTCAAACGTCACGATGATGAATGACGGCCACGAGTGATACGGCTTGCCGCCCACGTTCACCGGATAGCTGACGACCGAAATCCAGTACTGCATGAGGTAGCCGGTCAGGCCGCCGATGATCCCGCCGATCAGCACCACCAGAGGAACTTCGTCGTGATGGAATCCGATCGCCTCCGCCAGACCCTCGATCGGGAAGGGGCTGTAGGCGTCGATCTTCTTGTAGCCCGCCTCGCGGGTGCGGTTGGCCGCAGCCAGCAGAGTGTGGACGGAATCGAATTCCGCCATGATGCCGTAGGTCCCGGTGCGCTTCATTCCTTGACCTCCGCTTCCGGCAGCAGAGTGCGCATTTCAAAAATCGAAATCATGGGCAGCAGGCGCACGAACAGGAACATGGCCGAAAGGAACAGGCCGATGGTCCCGATGTAGGTCATCCAGTCCCAGCGCGTGGGATAGTACATGCCCCACGACGACGTCAGGAAATCGCGGTGCAGGCTGACCACCACGATGATGAAGCGCTCCAGCCACATGCCCACCAGAACGACGCCCGAAATCAGGAACAGCCAGACCGGGCTGCTGCGCAGCTTGGGAATCCAGAGCACCTGCGGAATCACGATGTTGCAGACCAGCAGCATGTAATAGAAAAACGAATACGGACCGTGCAGGCGGTTCCACAGCAGGAAGGCGTCGTAGCGATTGCCGCCATACCATCCCATGAAAGCTTCCACGACGTAGCCATAGGCCACGATCAGGCCGGTGGCCAGCATCACTTTGGCCGCGTTCTGCAGGTGAAGTTCGGTGATGAAATCCTCCAGGTTGTAAATCTTGCGGATGGGGATGGCCAGCATCAGCACCATGGCGAAGCCGGAGTAGATCGCGCCCGCGACGAAGTATGGCGGGAAGATCGTGGTGTGCCAGCCGGGCACGATGCCCACGGCAAAATCGAAACTGACGACGGTGTGGACCGAGAGCACCAGCGGCGTGGCCAGTCCGGCGAGAAGCAGGTACATGGTCTCGTAGCGATGCCAGTGGCGCGCCGAACCGCGCCAGCCCATGGCCAGCATGCCGTAGACGATCTTCTTCCAGCGCTCTTCCGAGCGGTCGCGCAAAGTGGCGAGATCGGGAACCAGTCCGATGAACCAGAACAGCGCCGAGATGGTGGCGTAAGTCGAAACCGCGAACACGTCCCAGACCAGCGGGCTGCGGAATTGCGGCCACACCCGCATGGTGTTGGGATAGGGAAAGAGCCAGTAGGCGAGCCACGGGCGTCCGACGTGGATCAGCGGGAAAATGCCGGCGCTGGCCACGGCAAACAGCGTCATGGCCTCGGCAAAACGGTTGATCGAGTTGCGCCACGACTGCCGCAGCAAGAAGCAGGATGGCGGAAATCAGCGTGCCCGCGTGCCCGATTCCGATCCACCACACGAAGTTGACGATGGCGAATCCCCAGCCGATGGGAATGGTCACGCCCCAGATGCCGACGCCTTTAACGAACAGGTAGGAGATGGCGAACAACAGCATCATCAGGAGAATGAACGCAATCCCGAAACCGATGAACCATCCGTTGGAAGTAGGACGAGTCAGCACGATCGAGCTGATCTTGTCCGTGACCGAGCCCAGGGTGTAGCCGGGTTCGATGACCGGTGCGCGCTCGTCTTTGATGGGTTCGTCCATATTCATTCGAGCACGGTTTAGCTGTGCTCGCCTTCCAATTCCGGATTCGGATTGCGAATGTCGGCCAGGTACGTGGTCCGGGGACGCGTGTTCAGGTCGCCCAGCAGACTGTAGTTCCGCGGCTGCGCCTTCAATTTCGAAACCCGGCTGTTGGGATCGTTGATGTTGCCGAAAACGATGGCGTCCGCCGGACACGACTGCTGGCACGCCGTCTGCAATTCGCCATCCTGAATCTTGCGGTCTTCGCGCTCGGAATCAATGCGGTGCTGGTTGATGCGCTGCACGCAGTAGGTGCACTTTTCCATGACGCCGCGGCTGCGCACGGTCACGTCGGGATTGCGCATCATCTTGTACTGCGAAGTTTCCCAGTCCTGGAACAGCAGGAAGTTGAAGCGCCGCACTTTGTAGGGGCAGTTGTCGGAGCAGTAGCGCGTGCCCACGCAGCGGTTGTAGACCATGTCGTTCAGGCCTTCGCTGCTGTGCACGGTCGCGCCCACCGGGCAGACCACTTCGCAGGGAGCGTTCTCGCACTGCTGGCAGGGCACCGGCTGGAAGTAGGCCTTGGGATTGGCGCGGTCGCCCTGGAAGTAAGTATCCACGCGCAGCCAGTGCATGTGCCGCCCGAGAACAGTCTGCTCCTTGCCGACGACGGGGATATTGTTCTCCGACTGGCAGGCGACGATGCAGTTGTTGCAGCCCACGCAGGCCGTCATGTCAACCGTCATGCCCCAGGCGTAAGGCTCGGCCGCATAGGGATAGGGCTTGTACAACGTCAGCTCCTTCGGCGGCTCTTCTTCGCGCGCGAACTCTGGTTCCTTGCGGTACTCCTCGAAATCCGCGTGACGCACCAGGGGGCGGGTGCCGGTGGGCGTCTCCATGGTCTGGTAGCCCTGGGTGGAAGCCAGCTTGTAAGTGCCTCCGGTCTTGCGAATCGTTACGCCGCTGGTGAACCAGGGCGTGGCGCTGGTGCGCAGCGGATACATATCGAAACCGGCGCCCGTGCCCACCCGCCCGGCGCGGCGTCGTCCGTAACCCAGAAACACGGTGACGGAATTGTCGGGATGGCCGACCTGGATCCAGACCGGGGCGGTCACTTTCTTGCCGTTGAGTTCGAGTTCGACCAGGTCTTCGGTTTTGATCCCCATGCGCTCGGCCATGGCCGGGCCCATCAGCACCGGGTTGTCCCAGGTGAGCTTGTTCATCGGCTTGGGCAGTTCCTGCAGCCAGCCGTTGTTGGAGAATTGTCCGTCGTAGACGGAAGGATCGCGGCGGAAGTTGATTTCGATGGCCTTCGGGTCAGCCGGCCGGCGTGGACGGGAAGCCTCGCTGTCTTGTTCGCTGACCTGCTTCGGCTGCGAATGCTGGTGCCTCCCTTCAACCCAGCCATCGTGCAGCGATTTCCGCCAGAAGGTGTCAAAGTCGGCGCCGGAGTGCTGCTTCTTCCAGTAGGCCTGCACGATTTCGTGTCCGCCGGTATCGGATTGCCCGGAGAGCATGGAAACCAGTTCACAGGCGCTCTTGCCGTTGTACAGCGGCGCGATCAGCGGCTGCACGATGCTGACGGTACCGTCGTAGGCGCGGGCATCGCCCCAGGCTTCGAGATAATGCGCTTCGTTGACGTGCCACTGGCAGAGTTCCGCGGTTTCGTTCTGATAGAGGCCGAGATGCACACGGAACGGGACGCTCGGACTCTTGAGCGCGTCGGCGAAGCCAACGTCGGCGGGCGCATCGTAGGCAGGATTTCCGCCCATGATGATCAGTACGTCCACCTTGGCGGCGCGCATGTCGGCGACCAGATCCTTGAGTGACTCGGTTTGATTCACCGGGTTGGCGTTTACCGGATCGGTGTAGAAAACCGTCTTGCCGACGTTGCCCAGCTTTTGATTGATCGCGTGGGCGAGAGCGTGAACAACTGGGGGCTGATGATCGCCGGCAATCACCACGCTGGAGCCGCGATGGCTGATCAGGTCCTTCGCCAGACGCGATTGCAGAAACGCCTGCTGGCTCTGGCCGCTCAGTATCCGCAGCTGACGTCTCGAACTGCATCATGGACGGCAGAGCTCGTGCGAACGCTTCAATCTCCGCCGCCCGCAGCGGCAGCCGATGATCCGCCCTCGCGCCCGTCGAACTCGGCGTGCTCTCGACCACATACAGCCGGCTCATCTCGCCCGCATCGGGATTGCGGCGCTTGGCGAAATCGCGCGCGTAACGGGTGAAGCCGGGGAATCCCGCGTAGAGGAAGTCGGCATCGAGCGAGAGAATGACGTCCGCATTTTCCAGATCGTATTGCGTTTCGACCGGCTGGCCGAATGCCAGCTTCGCGCCTTCGAGCACGTTGTCGCGGTTGACCGGTTCGTACACATGCCACTTGGCCTGCGGATAGAGCTTGATAAACGACTGCAAGCTGGTCGGCGAGCGTGGGCGAGGAAATGGTCGGCGTCAGGATGCGGATGCCCGCTCCCTGCAGACTTTTCTGGATATTCAGCGGAGAGCGCATGGCCTCGACCAGCGATCCCCAGGAGCGAATGTCGCCCAGGTAGGTCACGGTCTGCGAACGGTCGGGATCGTACATCCCCAGGATCGAGGCCTGGGAGAAAATGTCGGTGCCGCCGAGACTCGCCGGATGCTTGTCGTTTCCTTCAATCTTGGTAGGACGAAACATCTGGCTCTCGACCAGGACCGGGCTGGCGTATCCGCCCAGGGTGAAGGCGCTGGCGAAAAACAACGGCCGCCCGGGAACCAGTTCTTCCGGCTGCTTCACGTACGGAACAATCGGTTCGAGCGGCTGCTTGGTGCAGGCGGTCATGCCCGCCATGGCCAGCGATGCGCCCATCAGCTTGAGGAAGCCGCGGCGCGAAACCGCATCCAGCCACTCCGACGCGCCCTTGGGGAATTCCCGGTGCAGCATCTCCTGGAAGTCGGGGCTGCCGGCCAGTTCCTCGAGGCTGCGCCAGTATTCCGGACCCTTGGTCTCGGCGAACTTGGCGCGGGCCGCGTCCAGATCGAGTGTGCCCTTCTTGCTGGGGCAGACGTCCTCGCGATGCGGCTTGTTTTTGTCTTCCATGTTCATGCCGTTCAAAAAGCGTCTTCAAAATCAGCCTCGGGCCGGCGGGTCGGGTGGAGCAGGCCTTCAGGCCTGCATATGCTGCCCGCCACCTGATGGGCTTTAGCCCCCGAGGTACGTACCTCAGCGGCTGAAGCCGCACAACAGTAGATCCTTTCAATGCAGCGCTAAAGCGCTGCTCCACCCAAAATCAAAATCCAGACCAACAACCCAAAATCAACACCCAAAATCAAAATCCAAAATCAAAGTCAAAGTCCCGCCGCTCGCTACCGGTGGCACGTCGAACAGCTGGTGATGTCCGTTACCGAACGCAACTTGTACTTCTTCACCAGGTCCGTGCCCAGCGAAATCTGATCGGTGTATTCCTTGCCATCGAACTCGACCGGCTTGCCGCTCGTCGGCTGCTCATAACGCATATTGAAAACCTGGTCGCGCGGCCGCAGATTCTTTCTCCGGCGCCCGATGACACTCCAGGCACCACTCCATCTGCAACGACGCCTCGTTATACATCAACGGCATCCGGTCCACCGGGCCGTGGCAGGTGTTGCAGCCTACACCTTTATTGATATGAATGCTGTGATTGAAATAGGCGAAGTCGGGCAAATCGTTGACCCGCGTCCAGACCAGCGACTTGCCGCTCTTGTAACTTTCGCGGACTGGCTCCAGCAAGGCAGCGTTGGTCCAGATCTGCGAATGGCAGTTCATGCAGGTCTTGGTCGGCGGAATTCCGGCAAAGCTGGAAGTTTCGACCGAGGTGTGACAGTAGCGGCAATCGATGCCGAGTCCCGCAACATGGTGCTGATGGCTGAAAGGTACGGGCTGCGGCCGTCGCACTCCGGCGTAGGTCACGTAGGGCGACCGCTGGATCTCCGCCGCAGCCCAGAACAATGCCGCCACTACGAAGATGGCGCCATAGATCGTGGCCCGCGAAAGAGTGTTCGTGCTGCGGTGAAAGATCTGCATCGAATGGAAGCGATCCGTACCGCGGATGCCATATCCAAGGCAACCGGTTCGTGCAGCGTTGTGCTATGCGGCCATGAGCCGCAAACCTAGGGAGCAATAAGACCGGGAATTATAGCAGCAAGAGATTGTGAAAACATCGCCGCTGTTTCAGCGAGATCGCAAATGTTACAGCCTGGTTAAAAAATCCCAGATTTATTGCGCCACAGTACAGTTTCGGGTTCCTACTTGAGGTTCATCACCAGCAGCTTGGGTTCGGTCATTTCTTCGATGGCATAGCGCAATCCTTCACGGCCCAATCCAGAATCCTTGACCCCGCCGTAGGGCATGTGATCGATGCGGAACGCCGGCACGTCGCCGGCGATCAGCCCGCCTACTTCCAGTTCTTCGTAGGCATTGAAGATCAGCTTGGCGTCGCGGGTGAAGAGTCCCGCCTGCAATCCGTAGGGCGAATTGTTGATTTGCTTCAGGGCCTGGTTGAAATCGTCGTACGGTTCGACCGTGACTACCGGAGCAAATATTTCCTGGCAGTTCACTTTCATCTCGGGGCGGGTGCCGGTAAGAACGGTGGGTTCGAGCATCGGCCCGCGGCGCTGTCCGCCGCACAGCAGCCGGGCGCCGCCGCGTACCGCTTCCTGGATCCAGTCGCTGGCGCGCACCGCATCGCTTTCGCGGATCAGCGGGCCCAGGTCGGTGGAATCGTCGAGCGGGTCTCCGGTCTTTAATTTTTTTACCCCTTCGAGCAAGAAGTCGGTGAACTTGGCAAAGGCGGTGCGCTCCACCAGGATGCGCTGCACCGAAATGCAGGTCTGGCCGGCGTAGGAGAAGCCTCCCACCACACAACGGTCAGCGGCGTAAGCCAGATCGGCGTCGCTGTGCACGATCACGCCGGCGTTGCCCCCCAGTTCGAGGACAACTTTCTTTTTCCCGCAATTTTTCTTGATCTGCCAGCCCACGGCCGCGCTGCCGGTGAAACTGATCAGCTTGATGCGCTCGTCGGTCACCAGCAGTCCGGCGTCTTCGTTTGAAAGTGGAAGGACGTTCAGCCCGCC
Source organism: Terriglobia bacterium (assembly GCA_963816865.1). Classification (GTDB taxonomy): domain Bacteria; phylum Acidobacteriota; class Terriglobia; order Terriglobales; family Acidobacteriaceae; genus JAIQFF01. Next base: position 72,795 of record CAWFMU010000040.1, on the reverse strand, counting down.
GTCCGGCCAGCCCGCCTGCTGCACCGCCTCCGCCAGCAGCAGGGCGGTCAGCGGAGTCTGAGGCGCGGGTTTGAGCACCAGCGGACACCCGGCGGCAATGGCGGGCGCAACCTTATGAGCCACCAGATTCAGCGGGAAATTAAAGGGAGTGATTCCGGCAATCGGCCCCAGCGGGAAGCGGCGCACAATGCCCCAGCGTCCGGCGGTAAATTCCTGCCAGTCGAGAGGCAGATACTCGCCGTAAATCCGCGTGCTCTCCTCGGCGGCCACATTAAAAGTAAAGATGGCGCGCTCGACTTCGGTCCGCGCAGCCTTGATCGGCTTTCCCGCTTCCTGCGCCATGGTGCGGGCAAATTCCTGTTTGCGCTCCGTGATGTTTTCCGAAACCCGGCGCAGCACGCGCTGGCGTTCGAAAGCCGGAAGCCGCCGGGTGGTGCCGAAGGCCTTTACCGCCGCCGCAATCGCGGCCTCGGCGTGTTCCCGCCGGCCCTGAAAGACAGACGCGATCACGCGTGCCGTCATACGGAGCGCGGATCTCGACCGGGTCGCCTTCCTCGATCCACTTGCCATCGACAAAAAAACCTTGGGTGCTGACCGGAGTCGCAGTCATCTGGGCCATGGCGTTATCTTAGACCTCCACGGGGAAGTGGAAGGGCAATTATAGGCCTTCTGGGAAGAGGTCAATTGTCATGCTGATTCTGCCGGATAGCTTGGTTAGAACTTCAATCGCTGTCATCCTGAGGAAGCGGAGCCCTTCGCTGCGCGAAGGGCCCCCGACGAAGGACCTGTGCATTGACTGGCGACAGCAGCGCCAAACCCCCGCCAGATCTGGTGATGCGCTTTCACGCTGGATTTGAGCCGAGAATGCATGTGCGGGTGGCGCGCAATGCAGAGGTCCTTCGCTTGCTTTCGTCCCGCTTCGCGGGACGAAAGACTGCGCTCAGGATGACAGGTTTTTTGGAGTTCCAACACCGAAGTCGAGCTGCGCTCGACCGGACAGCCGAGGGCGGCTGTCCCCACCGTGGCTCGTGGCGACGCATTGGACGATAATGCTGTCCGGCCAGGAGTGAGAAGCTTGCTGCCATCGATTCTCGAAACCAGCGAATTGCTGCGCCAAGGCTCGGTCTCGCCGGTCGAGCTGACCACCGACTGCCTGGCCCGCATTGAAAAGCTGAATCCGAAGCTGAATGCGTTCATTACCGTGACGGCGGACTCTGCGCTGGCGGCGGCGCGCCAGGCGGAAGCCGAGATCCGGCGCGGCGACTGGCGCGGACCGCTGCACGGCATCCCGCTCGCCCTCAAAGATTTGATCGACACGGCCGGCGTTCGGACTACCGCTGCCAGTCTGCTATTCAAAGATCGGGTTCCCACCGAAGACGCTGAAGTCGTTCGCCGCCTGAAAGCTGCCGGCGCCGTGCTGCTGGGGAAACAGAATCTGCACGAGTTCGCCTACGGCGGCAGTTCGATGGTCAGCGCTTTCGGCGAGGTGCGGAACGCGTGGAACCGGGAGCACATCGCCGGCGGCTCTTCGGGAGGCTCAGCCACCGCGGTCGCTGCCGGACTGGGCTACGGCGCAATCGGCACTGACACCGCCGGCTCGATCCGAGAGCCGAGTGCGCTGTGTGGCGTGGTCGGTCTGAAACCAACCTATGGACGGGTCAGCGCCCGGGGCGTGATTCCGCTTTCAATCTCTCTCGACCACGTGGGGCCGATCGGGCGCACTGTAGCAGACGTGGCAGCGATCCTTGCAGCCATCGCCGGCCACGATCCTGCGGACAAAGCCAGCGTAGAATGCTCCCGTCGAAGACTATGTGGCGGCACTTGGCAGAAAATTTCAGCCGCTTCGAGTCGGCCTGCCAAAGAAATTCTTTTTCGAAGATCTGGATCGCGGAGGTAGCCTCCGCGATCAATCACGCGGTTTCAGGTCTGGCCGCGCTGGGAGCTGAGATCCGCGATATTGAATTGCCGGTGCCGACCGACCGGACCCTGCAAAGCGCCGAGGCCTACGCTTTTCACGCGGAGTTCGTCGCTCGCAGTCCGGAACTCTACCAGCCGGAAACACTGCGCCGAATTCGCACCGGCCAGAATGTCAGCCCCGAGGCCTTGCTCGAAGCCCGCCGCGAACTGGAACGGGCGCGCCGCGACATCGCGTCCGTCTTTGCGGATGTGGATGTGCTGGTCACACCGACCACGCCGATCGCGGCGCCGACGATTGCCGAACTGAAACAGAATCCCGATCTTCTGCGCCCGCGGGAACTCCTGCTGCTGCGAAACACTCGCCCGGTCAACGTTTGGGGACTGCCGGCGATTTCGTTCCCTGCGGATTCACCGAAGCAGGTTTGCCCATCGGCCTGCAGATCATCGGACCGCACTGGGGAGAAGCCCGCGTCCTGCAGGTCGCCCACGCGTACGAACAGGCCACCGCCTGGCACAAGCGTCAACCCCTGTCATCCTGAGCGGAGATTGCGTTTCGCTTGCGAAACGCAATACGAGTCGAAGGACCCTTATAACTTGTCCGACCTTTGACCGTTTTTTACAAACCAGTTTTTAGTTTCTAGTTCTCTGTTCCCAGTTAGTTTCCTGCCAGCGCCTTGTCCATGAATCCGGCTTCGTCGTTCTTCATTTTCTTAAGGCCGTCGGCGGGCAGATAGATCATGTGTCCTGCGCCATAGGTGGCGAACGAAATATTCTTGCGATACTGCGGGCCCAGGTTCAGGTGATCGATGGTGTAGTCGGCGGCGTAGAACGGAGTGGCCAGGTCGTACAGGCCCTCCATCACCAGAACTTTCAAGTAGGGATTTTTCACGATCGCCGCGCGCAACGCGGTGGCCGTATCGGGGAAGCCGCCGATGCCGGAACCCCAGTTCCATGTGTTCTCGAAGAAGTTCTGATCGGCGGGGAACACCTGGTACGGCATGTCAGTCTTGTAGCCCAGTTCAGTCCGAACATAATTGTTGAAGACTGAAGTGAAGGGCGGCAGTATCGCTGCTTCGGTGGGATCGTAGAACGGGCGTGTCCAGCACTCCGTTCGGGTCAGGGCCGGTGAAGCGGCCATCCAGGCGGCCGACGCGCAATTTTTGATCGAGCAACAGATAGTGGGTAAATTTCGGCACGTCGATGCGCAGGTTGGCCTGGTCGAGAACCTCTTTGCTCAAGCCGGTGTACCGCGCCATCTGATCGATAACTTTCTGCCGCTCATCGGCGGTGATGGTGTCGCCCTTGGCCAGCGCCTGGGTGTATTCGGTCGCGGCCCATTGCACGGACTCCTGCCGCGCCTTGTCCATGTCCTGCATCAGGTCAGGCGGCAATTTCTTGTGATAGCCCGCGATCATGGTGAAGGTGGGGATCAGCAGAATGTAGGGTTGGTCGTTGCTCTTGGTGTCCTCAAGAGTCTGGAAGCTGAGCGCGGTCGAGAGCAGGGTGATGCCATTGAACGAAATGCCCTGGTCGGCCAGATTGCCGGCAATGCCGGCGGCGCGCGTGGTTCCGTAACTCTCGCCAAAGAGGAAGAGCGGCGAACTCCAGCGCTCGTAGCGCGTGAGATAGAGCCGGATGAATTCGCTGAAAGCTTCGATGTCGCCTTTGACGCCCAGGAATTTCTTGGACAATTCGGCGTTGGCGGCACGGCTGAAGCCGGTTTGCATGGCATCGACGAACACGACGTCACTCTTGTCGAGCAGGGTGTTGGGATTGTCCACGATGCGGTAGGGCGCGGGCGGCAGCAGACCATCAGGCAGCATCGTGACCCGTCGCGGGCCCAGCGCGCCCATGTGGAGCCAGATCGTGGCCGAACCCGGGCCGCCGTTGAAGGCAAATGTCAGCGGACGCTTTTCTGCGTCCTGGCCGTCGAGCGTGTAGGCGACGAAAAACATCTCAGCTTCGATCTTGCCGTCGCCGCGCTTGATGGGAAGCCGTCCCGTGGTGGCGGTGTACTTCAGCGCCTTGCCGTCGGCCGTGATCTGGTGATGCGTCACCACCGGCGGAACTTCGGAGACATCAAACTCTTCCTTATCTTTGTCGGTCCCCGGCTTGGGGGCGGTTGCCTTTGGCTCTTCCGAGGGAGCAGTGGGTTCTGCCTTCTCGGTGGATTGGGTTGGCTTCTTCTCCGAGGTTCTTGGCCGCATGTTTCGGTGTTCTTGGTCTTCTTCTCTTTCGGGGCGTCGTTTGACGAACTCTGCTGCGCCGCGGCTCCGGCAGCCAGCGCACACAGCAAAGCAACAGTCACAATAAGGACACGCATGTATCGGCTCTCCTGAAAATGTTCTGAGTATCAAATCCTCGAATTAGCGCAGCGCGGAATTATACGCGGAGGAGCGGCGTCAGGCACGTCAGGTACGCAATTTTCGTTCGACATACTTGATATTTGTTGCAGCTGGCCGCATTACACATGGCGGATAACGTTGCTAAGATGTTGCGGTGCCGCTGAAAACCCTCCGGGAAACCCAAAGCAAGATTCTCCACGCCGATTCTCTTACGCCGCTGCCGTGGCTCGTTCACGGCTTCAGCACCCGGCCGGGCGGGTTTTCCCGGGCTTACGGCAAGCGGAGCCTGAACCTGGGTTTCACCCGCGAGGATCAGCAGCGGGCGGTGAAACAGAACCGGGCCGCATTTCTCCGGCAGCTCGGAGCCGATCCGCAAGGGGCGCGAGTGGCCGCTGGTTACCATTCGCCAGATTCATTCCGACCTTATTCATTGCGTTTCTGAAGTCCCCGAGCCGGGTCTCACCGGCGACGGCCTGATCACTCAGACCCCGGGTCTGCTGCTCGCAATTCTGACCGCGGACTGCCTGCCGGTCATTCTCGCAGACGTCAAAGCGCCGGGCGGTCGGAGTCTTCCATGCGGGCTGGCGCGGGACGGTGAAACGTATCGTGGAAAAAGGCGTGGGCGAGATGCGGCGCTGGTTCGGTACTCGTCCCGGCGATCTCAGGGCCGCCATCGGCCCCGGCGTTCATGGCTGCTGCTACACCGTCGGTCCCGAGGTGCGTACCCAGTTCGAATCCCAGTTCGAGTATGGCAGCAAACTGTTTCGTGAAGTCGAGGAATCGGATCCGGTCCGCGAAAAGTATCCGCTGCTGTTTCTGACGGCTCGGGCTCCCGGCCACAGCGAGTTGCCGAAGAAGATTTTCCTCGACCTGGTGGAGGCCAACCGCCGCCAGCTGCTCGCCGCGGGAGTGGCGGCCAAAAACATCAGCGCATCGCCGCTGTGTACTTCATGCCGGACCGATCTGCTGTTCTCCTATCGCGCGGAAAAGGGAGTTACAGGGCGCATGATGGCGGTGGCAGGAATTCGCCCGTAAGATCGGAGATCAAGTGATGACGGACCGATGAAAGGCAAGTCTTTCCTTTGCGAACTTTGCGGTGTCCCTTGGCGTCCTTTGCGGTAAAAGATCTTAACCGCAAAGGACGCAAAGTACTCGCAAAGTGCGCAAAGATTGCGCTCGTGCTGGCTGCATCGTGCCTGCTCAGCCCTGCCGGTGTGTATGGCTGAAACTCCGAGTCCGACAGGAACAGATTGATCATATTTTTGAAGAGCTCAAGTCGGACGGCGCGCCCGGCGCCGCGGTTCTTGTCATCAAGAACGGAGAAGTCGTGTTCGAACGTGGCTATGGCGTCGCCGATCTTCGTTCCCGCCGCAAAATAGACGCGCACACAAATTTCCGGCTGGCGTCGTGTACCAAGCAGTTCACCGCCATGGCGGTCATGCTGCTGGTGCACGATGGCAAGCTGCATTACGAAGACCGGCTCACCGACATCTTCCCCGACTTTCCGGAGTACGGGAAAGCCATCACCATTCGCAATCTTCTGAACCACACTTCCGGCCTGCTGGACTACGAAGACCTGATGGCGACAGCCTGCGCCCGGCACGCCGCCGGAAGAGATTCCTCAGATTAAAGATGCCGGAGTGCTGGAACTGTTGAAGCAGCAGAAGACCACGAAATTTCCGCCCGGCACAAAGTGGGACTACAGCAACTCCGGCTATGCGGTGCTGGCTATGGTGGTAGGAAAAGTTTCCGGCCAGCCGTTTGGCGATTTTCTTCACGCCCGGATTTTTGCCCCTCTGGACATGACGCAGACCGTGGCCTACGAAAAAGGTAAGAACACAGTCACCAACCGCGCCTATGGCCACACCCATGAAGGGGGTGCATGGCGCGAGCAGGACCAGAGTCCGACTTCGGCGGTCCTGGGCGATGGCGGCGTCTATTCCTCGCTCGACGATCTGGCCAAGTGGGACCGGGCGCTCACCCATCACACACTGTTGAGCGAGGCCGAGATGAAGCCGGCAATCACTCCCGTCAAAGTGGCGGATGGCAGCGTGCAGGAACCTGACGGCACGCCGGCCGCGTATGGCTTTGGCTGGTTCCTGAATCCATACCGGGATCATCCGCGCATGTGGCACTACGGTGAGACTGTGGGTTTTCGCACCACCATCCAGCGTTTCGTCGAAGACAAACTCACCATCATCGTGCTCTGCAATCGCGACGATGTGGTGCCGGCTAATCTGGCCTTGAAAGTTGCCGATCTTTTCCTCAGTCAGCGTCGTTGACGATGCAGTAAGATTCCAAGTCTCCACCCATACCTGAGGTCAGAGATGCTCATGTCTGAAGTAGTCGACAAGCCCGTCTCCGAAAGCTCGAACTCCGCGCCCAGCGAGACGCCTTCGGTCGAGGTCTATGCCGTGTATGGCGTCGAGCCTGAGATCCAGGCCTATGCCATGGCCAAGTATTCGCGCTCCGCGCTCTCGATGAAGGAGTCGCTGCGCGAGATCAGCCAGCAGAAGGCGGAGAAGTTTCTCAACACCTTCTACTTCCAGTACGGACACCGCTCCATCGCCGACCTGGCGCACATTGCGCTGGCCATCGAACGCCTGTCCATTCTGGCCGCCATCGCCGTCGCCGACGAGCAGCGCTGGGACGGTCAGGAACGCTCCACCCGTTATCAGGACTTCAAGAAGAGCGGCTACTACGCGCCCGACTTCGGCGAGGACCATGGGGCTCAGACAGCTGTACCGGGAGACAGTCGATTCCCTGTTCGCGGAATACGAATCGCTCTCCGATCGCATGTTTCTGTATCTGGCCAGCATCACGCCCAAGCCCGACGAGATGAAGCAGGAGGCCTACGAGCGCACGTTGCGGGCGCGGGCCTTCGATATCTCCCGCTACCTGCTGCCGCTGGCGGCCAACACTTCGCTGGGAGAGATCGTCAACGCGCGCACGCTCGAGAGCCAGGTGTCGCACCTGCTTTCGCATACTCACAAGGAAATCCGGCAATTGGGAGAGTTGCTGAAACGCGCGGCGACCTCGCCGGCATACAACGTGAACCAGGAGTCGCTGCGAGAACTGGTCGAGCAGATTCGCGCTGCCTCGCCCGAACTGGGCGCCCGCGCCGAGCAGGAACTGTTGAAGGAAGTGCGGGTGGCGCCGACGCTGGTGAAGTATGCCGATCCCAACCAGTACGAGATCGAGACCCGGCGCATGCTGCGGCAGGTTGCGTCCGAGTTGATGGGCGACTTGCCGATTGCGCCGGCTCCGACCGTCGATCTTCTGGAAGAAGAACCGCTCGAGGTCGAACTGGCGTCCACGTTGATCTACGAGCACAGCCACTATTCCTACCGGCAGATTCGCCAGGCGGTGCAGGCGGCGGGCGAAGCGATTCGCCGCGAGATCATCGACCTGGGGCTGCGAAATCGCGGCCGCCACGACGAGATGCTGCGAGCGTTCTGCGCCGGGCAACAATTCCGCTTCGACATTCTGATGGATATCGGCGGCTTCCGCGACATGCACCGCCACCGCCGCTGCATTCAGATTGGGCAGGAGTTCACCACCAAACACGGATACGACGCGCCCGATGAGCTCGAAGCCGCCGGAGCCCGGCAAAACTACGACGCGGTGATGCAGCGGACCGCGAGCGCGGTCGAGCAACTGGCTGCGACGAGCGGAGCGGAGGCGCGGGAAAATTCGCAGTATGCGATTCCGCTCGGGTTCCGCAAGCGGACTCTGTTCAAGATGGATTTTGCCGAAGTGGTTTACATCTCCGAGTTAAGAACCGGGCCTGCCGGCCATTTCTCCTATCGCAACGTGGCTTATGCGATGTATGAAGCGGTGGCGAAGAAGTATCCCGCGCTGGCGAAGTATTTGAGAGTGCATGATGTGAAGGAGCCGGTGGATTTGTTGAAGCGGTAGGTCTGGAACGTAGGATCAAGACAATTCCAGACTTCAAAGTGCAAGTGCCAGACTTCAAAGGCGGCCGGCCGCACACTTTGTGTCGCTGTCTCTTGTCTCGGATCGAAAATACTTAGTACCTCTTGAACTAAAGTCACCTAGCCAATCCCGCGATACGCCTTGATGATAGTTACTTCGGGCCGTGTGCCCGGATCCTCCAAGACCCACTCATGTCTGGCGTCTGTATCCACGAGTTTTTCTGGCCGTTGCGGGCCGCCGACGGCCGCTACTACCAGGTGTGTCGGCGCTGCGGCGTCCAGTGCGAATACGACTGGACGACCATGGACCGCGTGGGTGGCGTGCCAGGCGTCACTCTTTCGCCCGGCGTTTCCGCTTCAAACCCAGCACCCGTCCCGAATCACAGCCTCGGCTCAAGCTGCTGGTCGAACTGGAACCGGCGTATCGCGTCTTTCTGCGAAACCTGGTCGACGTGCTGCGGCCCGCGTCTCCCGGAGAGCCCACGATTTGGTCGGCGGCATTCTGGCGCGAAGCCTTTTTCGACTCCGGCATTCCCTGGTACCGGTTTGCGGAAACACTGGTGGGCCAGCTGGTTGTGGTCGCCATGGTGTTGCTCGTGTCCCAGGTGTGGATTACGCAAGACCAGCCGCGGCGGCGCAGCATGTTCGAAAATACCCATCTCACGTACTACAAGCCGGACGGATCGTTTCCGGCGTTACGCAGCAGCCCGCCGCGGGTCCGTCCGGTATCCGGGAAAGCCGGCGGAGTCCGCGCGTCGAGGCTCGATTCACGTGGCGCCAGAACGCGCTCAGGCTGCCGTCAAAGCGCCCGACCTCAAGCTGAAGGGACCAGGGCGACCTAATATCGTGGCTTCGAATGTGGTGCCTCCGGTGATGCCGCTCGCGGCCGCCGGCACTCCTTCGCGATTGGCCCCAACCCCAGGTCTGACTTCGATCGTTGCCCCGCCGCCCGAGGTCAGCCAGGCGACCTCTCGCCGGCTGGGTCTGCTGCAAGCTTCCGGCGTTGCCCCGGCTCCCGAGCCTGGGATGGTTTCCTCGAAGCGTTTGGTGACCGTGCCCGGTACTGCGGTTGTTGCCCCGCCACCTCTGGTGCAGGCTTTGGTTCGCAGTGTTGGGGACATCAACATCGGCGCGACCGCGGTGGTTGCACCCGCGCCCCGGTTGCCGGTGGGCGAGCAGCACCCAATTTCGGGAGCGCTCCAGTCGACGACTGGGGAGCCTGGTCGCATGGGCTGTGCCGCCTCCGCCTTCGGCTCCGCGTTCCGAAACACTTTCGGGTGGGCGCGCGGGATTGTTGTCCGGTGTCGGATCCAGTGTCGTGCCGCCTCCGCCGTCGGTTCAGAATGCAGGTGGCTCGGCTGCGGGTGGACACCTTAGTTCGTTGGCTTCGTCCGGCAATTCATTGTCCAGCGCGGGTGTGCAGGTTGTGCCGCCTCCGCCATCGCTTCAAGGATCAGGCAATTCCGGTGCAGGTCAACGCTCGAGCTCGCTTTCGAACGGCGGAGTCGGTAACGCTTTGCAGGCTGTGCCGCCGGCTCCATCGGTGGGTGCGGCCGGGGCCGGAGCCGGGGCAACTCCGATCGTGGTGGACGCCAGGTGGCGATGAATAGCGAGCCCGCTCTGCCTCCACCACCGTCGCCGGTAACTGACAGCCCGCGGCAACAGGCCGAGGCAGCACGCGAACCCGCTACCGAAGAGATGCCTCTGCGTCTGATCGGCCTGGCGATGGCCTTGCCCAACTCGACTTATTTTTCCAACTACGAGGTCTACATCGCTGAACGGCGGCTGCGCAAGAACCTGACCGAACTGGTCAAGCTGGTGTACGTCTATCTTCCGTATCAACGGCGGCTCTCCGACTACGGCGTGGACAACTCGAAGGTGTACAGGCTTCTGGTCAGCCGGGACCGGAGTTGCGACGAATCGCTGATGCAGATGACCTGGCCTGAGGCCGATCCCCACCCGGATATGCACAACGCTGCCGACGCTCCGGGGCTGAGCGCCGAGGACAAGAAGGGCATGCTGCCCTGCTACCGCACCACCGCCGACGATTACCGCAAAGCCATGTCACGCCGCTAACTCCGTTTGGAAGAACCCAAATACACGGGCGTCATCCTGATGCGAGCCTGCCCTGAGCGATCGAGGGATCCTGCGCGCCGCAATGAACTCGCCGCGACGGTGGATGGTGCGCGCGAGATCCTTCGCTGAAGTCTCAGGATGACGCCCGTGGTAGGTGGCTTGTCTGAACTGAGCCACTACAAGCTCGATCGATCCCATTACCAAGGTTATGTGAGGCTGCCAATGCCGCTTGTTGCCTGCGCTCTTGCTGCCCTTAAATAACGTGGGGGCGTTATGAAAAAAGTGTGCATGCTCGGGTTGGTATTGGTGTCTCTAGGCAGACTCTCGCTCGCGCAAGACAAAGTGTTCGACTGGGTCCGCGCCAGCGATGAAGTTTCGCAGCTCGATCCGGCGGATTACCACGCGGGCCGCGTCTATCGCCCGGGTCCCGACGGCGGCGGCATGCACGTTGACATTCAGGCCAAGCGGCCGGTCACCATCGCCATGGCGTTCGCCAGCGACTGGAATGCCTGGACTCAGCATCCAGAGAGTCAGACTGACCTTGAGCTTCGTTGCGTGCGTGAGCACGTGACCAGCACGACCTACGAATGCCACATGCCGCCGAACCGGCCCATGGTGCTGCTCATTCGCGATGAGCGAACCGCCGATCGCGCCGTATTGACCGGAATTGGAGTGGTGCTGGGCCGCGGCGCCCGGCAGTTCATCGCGCCCAATGACGTCACGGTCACCTACTACAGCTGGACGTGCGTGCAGAATTGTATCCAGCCGGAGTTCCAGTGGTTTTCGCTGGTGAAAGAGAAATACGAGCTGACCTCCGTCCCCAAGATCTACAGCCTCCTGACTCCGGAACGCGACGGGCAGCAGGTGAATGTCAGGATCAAAGCGCCGGTGCCCATGACGGTCGCGTTGTTGCCTTCCGATCTCGCCGACCAGGTCTATGACAATCCTGGAGCGCTTTCCTCCGCGCTTTCGAAGACCTCATGCAAGCAGCGCGGAGTGCAGTCGCTCAGTTTCGATTGCACGGTGAACCTCGCCGATGGGCGCCAGTCGCTGGTGGTGATTCCAGACGCGGGCAAGATCCCGCACAAGAAGGCAGAAATCGAGTTGCAGACCGTGAAGTGCTCGGCTAACTGCGACCTGCTCAGCAAGTAAGGATTTGATTGCTGTAACGGGCGATTTAGACACCTGATAAATTAGGCATTCTACGCATTCCAGTTTGCTTAAATGTCTCAGTCAAGACGAGTGTTTCTTACCGCTGAGTGGCGAGACCTCGTAATGTTGAACTACGAGGTTGATCCCAGTCTCCTAGATCGGTACGTTCCCGCGGGTACGACGTTGGATTCGTTCGACGGGACGAACCTACCTCAGCCTCGTGGGTTTTCGATTCTGCCGCACCAAGCTCCTCGGCTGTCTCCCCGTTCCGTTTCACGCCAATTTCGATGAGGTCAACCTGCGCTTCTACGTTCGTCGCAGAGAAGGCGGCGAGGATAGAAGAGGAGTTGTGTTTATTGCCGAGGTCGTGCCCAGACGCGCAATCGCAACCATGGCCCGTCTCGTATACGGAGAGAATTATAGATACCGTCCGATGCGACACCGCATTGAGTCGGAGGGATTGAATAAGTCCGCCGAGTATCAGTGGCAGGATTGGCGATCAGTGGTGTCGCCTGTGGGCTCAGACTGCGGGCGTTCCAACACGTCCCCAGGAAGGAAGTTTGGAACAGTTCATTGCCGAGCACTACTGGGGCTATTCGGCTCGACGATCCCGAGGTTCTCTCGAATATCATGTCGCGCACGATCCCTGGCAAGTGTGGGCAACTACTAATGCCGGATTTGAAGGGGAGGCCAACGCTCTTTACGGCGAGCGAACTCTCAACAGTTCTTCGACGACCTCCGGATTGCGCGTTTGTTGCAGATGGCTCGCCTGTCACCGTCTCTACGGGTAGAACGGTGCAATGAGATTGTCGGAGCACAAGTCGGAGTCCGCTCTCCCTCGCGAGGGCTGGATACTCTACGACGGGGGATGCGGGTTCTGCTTTCGTTGGGTTCATTTGTGGAAGAGAGTCGTTGGACGGCGGGGTTTTGCCCTTAAAGACCTGCAATCGGCCTCCGCCGACGGCAGCTTGCAAATCCCGCAAGTGAACCTGTTGGACGACATACGAGTCCTGACTCGGAGTGGAAAACTCGAATCGGGCGCCAACGCATACCTCTACGTGGCGCGACGAATTTGGTGGGCATGGCCTTTCTATGCAGTCTTTTATTTGCCCGGTTTCAATTCGCTGCTTTGGCTGGGTTATCGCTGGTTCAATAGAAATCGATACCGAATCTCTCGCCATTGTCCCTTGCCTGAATCGGCGCGCGACCGCTTCGAGATCCCGGCAAAGTAAAGGCTGTTAACTCTGGGTCCGAAGCGCATGGCGTAATCACCTATGTACAATGTCATATCAGCCATCTTGTTCCAAGCCTGTCCAGCGCCTACTCTCGGATCGTAGCAACTCGTTCCAGAAAGCACTGGACGTACAGGAGGACCAAAATGAGCGAACACTACCATGACGCAGGCGATATGCGGTTTCTTAAGGAGATGGGGAAACTCGCGCCCACGGAATTCAAAGCCTGGCTCGGCCTGGATAACATTGTTCGCCGTGAAGACGGCGCCATTCCGAGAAAATATCGCGAGCTGATCGCGTTGGGGGTTGCCTTTACGACCCAGTGTCCCTACTGCATCGAAGGGCACGTAAAAGGCGCGAAAGCGGTGGGCGCGACTCGCGAAGAGATCGCCGAAGCTGCACTGATTGCCGCCGCCCTGCGCGCTGGAGGAGCGGCCACGCACGGCGCCATGGCGCTGAAGTTCTACGATCAATTCTGAATTCGCTTTTACAACGATAGTGGCTTCGTCAGGAGTAACTCGGGAGCGGCGGCGGCAAGTCTCACCACAGCGGAGCCACTGGCTCTTCGTTGAACACCGGGGCTGGGCCGCCGCGATTGGAGATGTGAATCACTCCTAGGTAGGGTGCGACCGCCGGATCGTAAGTCACGGTGATACTTCCGCCACGTCCCCGATGATCCATCCCAGCCGTTCCGTCCATCCAGGCCGTCTCTTCCTCTCGATCCGTTGGGCGTTCCGGTACCTCCGGAGCCTCCTCGGCCGCCCCGGCCGCCTTTTCCTCCTGACCCTCCCGAACCTCCATCAGCCGCTACCGTCAGCGAACCTCCATGAGGGTCAACCAGGAAGACCTCCTCCCCGCCTGGCGCAACTACATCCATCTGGAGAAGAGGATGGCTTCCTGATCTGAGGGCCACCCGGATTTGTACGGGCGGAGCATCTCCTCCGCGTCCTCCGTCCTGGCCGTTCGAGCCATTGGTCCCGTCCGATCCGTTTCCGCCTGGAGAGGGGTTATTGGGATCGATGGAACCGGTGCTGCCGCTCGAGCCGTCCAATCCATCGGTGCCGTTGAAACCGCTCGTGCCGCTGCTGCCGGAGAAATTCGCAGCGAAGTTGTAGTCGTACCGCACCGGAATGTCGAGCTCCGCGCGGATATCCGGATGGCTAGGCACCGTGATGGTGACGTGCGGCACCTTGCCGTCGCTGACCCTGGGATCGCGCGCAAGTGACACGACGCCCCTCTTGTTGGCTGTTACCACACTCGCCGTAACCTTCAGATCGCTCCACAGGACTTTCCCCCCGCCGGCGCCTTCGCTTTGCAGCACCTTGCCGTTCGCATCAGTGATCAACGCTATGAGGGACGACTTCTGTCCCGGCACGATCCCTGGGCCTTTGGCCAACCTGGCCTCCATCGATTTAACCGGAACCGCCTCCAGGTGAACCTTCGATCCCAGGCGGACCTGCAGGCGAGTGCACCCACTCAGCATGAGCAGAGCGATTGCCCCCAGGCATGTCCCCCGGACCAGGAATCGTGTGGATTGGCCCGAAACTAAACGGAGGGAAGAGTCGGCCATGTGATTCTCCGTTACCCCTTCTTGCACGATGCCTGGAGAAATCGAACACAGAAACAGCCAGCATGTTGCAGGTGCGCGCAAGAAGACTGTTGTCGCGATGGTACAACTTTGAGGATCGGTAGCAAGGAACTTCACGGCGGAATCACGTGTACATCACTTTGCGGTCGCCCTTCACAATGCGTCCCACAGTGAAGGCTTTTTCTCCCGCGCGCTCGAGCACGGTCTGAGCTTTCTTGAATTTTTTCGACGGGACTACCAGCAGCATTCCCAATCCCATGTTGAAGGTGCGGAGCATTTCGTCCTGCGGGACATTTCCGAGTTGTTGCAGATGTTCGAAGATTGGCGGGATTTGCCAGGAGCCCATCTCGATGACGGCAGCCACGCCGCGGGGCAGGACGCGCGGCAGATTTTCCGTGATGCCTCCGCCCGTGATGTGGGCCATGGCGGAGACGCATTCGCCATCCACCAGGCGTTTGATCGCCGGCCAGTAGCTTTTGTGGGTGCGCAGAAGCTCGTTGCCGACTTTTCCCTTGAGTTCATTCACGTAGGAATCGAGGGTGTATTTGCCGACTTCGAAGAGCAGCTTGCGGGCCAGCGCGTAGCCGTTGGTGTGCAGGCCGTTAGAGGCCAGCCCTAAGATCACGTCGCCGACTTCCACTGTCTTGCCGGTGATGATGCGCTCGCGCTCGACCGCGCCGACGATGAATCCGGCGAGATCGTATTCGCCGTCGGGGTAGAAGCCCGGCATCTCGGCGGTTTCGCCGCCGATCAGGGCGCAGCCGTTGTGCTTGCAGGCTTCGGCCAGGCCTTCGATGACTTTCTCCGTGATTTCGGGCTCGATCTTGCCGGTGGCGAGGTAGTCCATGAAAAAGAGCGGCGTGGCGCCCTGCACGGCGATGTCGTTGACGCAGTGATTGACCAGGTCGGCGCCGATGGTGTGGTGGACGTCCATCTCGAAGGCGACTTTCAGCTTGGTGCCCACGCCGTCCACGCTGGATACCAGGATGGGGTCTGTCCACTTCGCTTTGTCCACGGCAAACAGGCCGCCAAAGCCGCCAATTTCGCTCAGGACGCTGCGGGTGAAAGTCTTGTGGGCGAGATACTTGATCCGCTTTTTGGTGCGATTCGCGCGGTCAATGTCCACACCCGCATCGGCGTAGGTGACGGCGGTCTTCGAGGGATCATGGGCCACGGGAGTCAATACGTCTCAGTTAAGTGGGGATTTGCCAAGTGTCGCTCACCGGGCAAGCCGCGATTGTAGCATGGTCGGAGCGTAAGAAAATCGGAGTGTCCGCCAAGAGGGGATCTCAGAACGCAGCTTCGAGAGAAAATTCCGGGGAATGAAAACTGGCAAACATCAGGGAACAGAACTTACCCGCGAAGCGTGATGGAGTAACCACCCGACGCCGAGTGCGCCGCTTAAATCAGCAGGACCTATGTTATCTATTGCGCGATGTAGGCCGATACGTAGTAGATGAGCACGCCAAACAGAGCCAGGCCCGAAACCGCGTACGCGGTCAGAACCCAGACATGGCGCCCTTCATGGCGCGGGGTGGCAACTTGTGAGTTGGTAGTGGCCGAATTCCCTAGGACTCGATTCTGCATGGAACCTCCACGAACAAGGTGGAACCGGACGCGACATGGCGTCCCGGCTGCCGAAGCAGCCCTGATGCGGCGCATGTTACTACGATTAGCTGGCGTCCGGCACAGAAAAATTTATGGTTCCCAGGCTTGGCGACGTGATTGAGCCTGATTTACAAGGAGTCACGACTGGGGCCCCGGGCGGGCGCTGAAACGCGCCGGTGGGACTGTTCTCCACTCGACTCCTTCCGGAGAGGATACGGATAGTGGCTTCTGAAGCCGCGCATTTCCCCGTCGTTCATTGACTTGCCCTTATATCGCGCCTAACATTCACGAATCCCGTGATGACTGAAGCATGATTGGCCGAACCATCTCTCACTACCGCGTGATCGAGAAGCTTGGACGCGGCGGCATGGGAGTGGTTTACAAGGCTGAAGACATTCGGTTGCAGCGTTTTGTTGCACTCAAGTTCCTCTCCGAAGAAGTTGCCCGCGACCCGCAGGCGCTGGCCCGCTTCCGCCGCGAGGCGCAAGCCGCGTCGGCTCTGAACCATCCCAATATTTGCACGATTCATGACATTGGCGAACAGGACGGGCAGGCATTCATCGCCATGGAGTTCCTGGATGGCGTCATGCTGAAGTACCGCATCGCTGGTCGTCCGCTTGAAACCGATCTGCTGCTGTCACTTATCGATTGAGATCACCGATGCGCTTGACGCGGCCCATGCGGCGGGGATCATTCATCGCGACATAAAATCCGCGAACATCTTCATCACCAAAAGTGGACGCGCCAAGGTTCTCGACTTTGGGCTGGCCAAGAAGACTGATGCGGGCACGAAGCGGGAATCGGACTCGGGCTCGGACGATCCCACGATCGGGGAGAAAGACCTCACCAGCGGAAGCAGCACCCTCGGCACCGTAAGCTACATGTCGCCCGAACAGGTTGCGGGCAAGCTTCTGGACGTCCGCACCGACCTGTTTTCCTTCGGCGTGACACTTTACGAAATGGCCAGCGGCCGCCTGCCCTTTGAAAGGGAAACCACGGGAGCGACCTTTGGGGCCATCCTGCACGAAGGCGCGGAATTGCCCAGTCAGTGGAATCCCGCAGCTTCCTCCTCAGCTCGACGCGATCATCAGTAAGGCTCTGGAGAAAGATCGCGACTCTCCGCTACCAGCACGCCGCCGAGATGCGGGCTGACCTGCAACGGCTGAAGCGCGACTCCGAGAGCGGGCAGATTTCAAGCAGTCAGCTCGAGTTCGGTGAAAGTGCCAGCAGTTCCTGCGCCCAGCCCGCGCAAGGCAGCAAGATTTCGCGCTGCGATGGCGCGTTGCTCGTCGTCTTCTGGTCGCCTCTTCTGATCGGGGGCGGCCTTTACTATCGTTCGCATCAAGCCACGAGAGGCCTGACCGAGAAGGACACCATCGTCCTCGCCGATTTTGCCAACACCACCGGAGATGCCATCTTCGACGACACGCTGAAGACGGCGCTCACCGTTTCTTTGCGGCAATCTCCTTTCCTGAATGTGCTTTCGCGACAGCGAAGTTTCGGAGACCTTGCAGGAGATGACGCGGCCGGCCGGCACCAAGCTGACGCCCGAGCTGGCCCGCGAGCTTTGCCTGCGCGCCGGCAGCAAAGCATACGTTGCCGGTTCCGTCGGCAGTCTGGGCAGCGAGTACGTGCTGGGGTTGAAGGCGGTGAACTGCCAGAACGGAGACACGCTGGCGCAGGAGCAGACCACGGCGCGCGTCGAAGGAGAAGGTGCTGGACGCGCTGGGCGAAGCAGCATCCAAACTGCGCGGCGAACTGGGCGAATCGCTGGCTACGGTACAGAAGTTTGATGTCCCTCTCGAAGAGGCCACGACATCTTCGCTCGAAGCGCTGAAGGCGTTCAGCCTGGGCGAAAAGGCCGTGAATGAGAAAGGCCCGGCCGCAGGCCTGCCGTACCATCAGCGAGCCATCGAGCTTGATCCGAATTTTGCCCTGGGCTACACGGATCGTGGGCGGCGACTACAACGCTCTCGGCCAGCTGGGACGCGCGAACGAGTACTACACCCGGGCATTCCAGTTGCGCGACCATGCCAGCGCACGCGAGAGGCTGTCGATCACCGCTGCCTACTATCGGAATGTAACCGGAGAGCTGGACAAAGCGGCCGCAGACGTATCAGGAGCAGATCGAGAACTACCCGCGGAGCCGGCGGGCTACAACAATCTGGGGCTGGTGTCCGCCCAGGTGGGCCAGTATGAGAAAGCTGTGGAAATGACGAAGCAAGCTCGTGCGTCTGGGACCGGATGTGGCCGTTTTCTACGAGAATCTCAGCCAATACACTCTCGCGCTGCAACGGATAGACGAAACGAACCAGGTGATTCGCGAAGCGCAGGCACTGCAAAAATTGGATCCCGCGGAATTCCATTTAACTCTCTACGCGATTGCCTTTCTCGCGGAGGATTCCGCGGCGATGGCGGGACAGGAACAGTGGTTTGCGGGCAAGCCCGATTATGAAAACTGGAAATTTGCTCTCGCCTCCGACACCGAGGCGTATGCCGGCCATCTGGGCAAAGCCCGGGAACTGACGAAACAGGCCGTGGATTCCGCCGTACGCGCGGACAGTAAAGAAGCTGGAGCGGTCTACCTGGCGAATGCTGCTCTGCAACAGGCGGCGTACGGGAATCTTGCGGAGGCCCGCCAATCTGCGGCTGCGGCCTTGAAGCTTGCTCCCGCGAGTCCCGGAGCGCAGGTCGGGGCGGCGCTTGCTTACGCTGTCGCCGGCGATACGGCCGAGTCCGAATCCCTGGCCCAGGACCTGAACAAACGATTTCCGCTCGGCACGCAGATGCAATCCCTCTGGCTCCCGGCAATTCAGGCGCGTTTGGCGCTGGATCAAAAAGATCCGTCTCGCGCCCTGAAGGCTCTGCAGGCAGCTTCGGCCAACGAACTAGGCATGGTTGCGTTCTTCAACAACACTTCCTGCCTCTATCCCGTGTATGTGCGCGGAGAGGCATACTTGGCCGCGGGACAAGGCAGAGCTGCCGCGGCCGAGTTTCAGAAGATTCTCGACCATGGCGGCATCGTCTGGAATTGCTGGACCGGAGCATTGGCGCGTCTGGGAGTGGCGCGCGCGAATGTCCTGGAAGCGAAGACCTCGCAAGGAGCCGATGCGGATGCTGGCCGCGTCCGGCGCGCTCGCCGCCTACAAAGACTTCCTGACGCTCTGGAAAGACGCCGACCCTGACATCCCCATCCTGAAGCAAGCCAAGGCGGAGTACGCGAAGCTGCGGAACTAGGCGTCTCATCCGGGCTTGGCCCAACCCATCTGGGGGTCTGCAAACTCACCCGGCTTTCATTGACTTGCCGATCCCCCCGTAAGATTGGCCCCTCCGTAAGATTGGCGCGAATTGATCGGCCAAACCATCTCGCATTACCGCATCGTCGAGAAACTAGGCGGCGGCGGGATGGGTGTGGTTTACAAGGCTGAGGACACAAGGCTGTATCGTTTTGTCGGGTTCCGTTAAGCGCACGTTCAAAGATTGGAAAGGAGCCCAGTGTATGCTCGAGATTCAGACCAAGCAGTTGCAACCTGACATTGTTGTCCTGGAAATAGCCGGAAGAATCACGATCGGGAGGGATTGCAAGCATCTGGAATGGGCGGTCGAAAGCCTGGCGCATGAGCTGCGGAAAAAGGTCATCTTCGACCTGACCGGCGTGACCTATATTGACAGCACTGGAATTGGAATCATCATGATGTCTGCCGGCCAACTGAAAGAGGTAGGAGGGCAGTTGCGGCTCGCAGGCGCTACCGGCCATGTGGAGCAAGTGTTGAAGATGACCAACGTACATCAGATTCTGGGACTGCACCCCACGACGGTGGCAGCGGCGGCGTCCTTCTGACGCGAATGTCGACGAAACCAACTGCTATTGTCCCTCTCAACGCTGTGAAAGGACGAAGACCCCGATATCCCCATCCTCAAACAAGCCAAAGCAGAATACGCAAAAGTTGGATTAGTTTCGAAAGCTGCGGGGAAAAATCGCGGTAAATTTAGAACATCGCGCTCCGGACTCGGTTAAGTTCGGAGCGCCCGTCGAAGCAGCCTCTCCCCCCGGAGTTGCTGTTCTCGTCGCGTGTGAGATGCCTGGGCAGGAATGCGCGTTGTTTGTCTGCTACACGACAATGTCTGCGGCTCACGTACTGAAGATGAAACTGGCTAAACGCCTGGTAATGCGAGGGATATAGAACTCAGGACGATGCTTCGGGTCTCGAACTCGGTCATCTCGCGTCCGCCGATTTTCCACGGAAGTATAGATCTGGTTAATTCTGTCGACGACTTCCTGCAATGTCAGGTGTGCCATGCGAACTCTCCCGATTGTCGAACTTTTGCACGGGCTGCCCTGAACCGCAATACAGTGAACTCGGTATCCTGATTACTCCCATCGATTAATTCCACGGCGCCCGCAAACCGCAAGGCACGGCAACGGCATCTAAGTCAGTACCAGCGCCGCAATTCGTCCCAGTGGAAAAAATGCGAAAAATCAGCTTGAGAAATTGTCCCTATTGCGGGTGCTCCAAAATCTATGCCTCGTCGTGCACCAATCTGTGGCAGATGATGCATTTCCTGTTCTTGCTGCGACTGGTCAGATGTCACGTCTGCTTCCGCCGACACTACCGGCCGGTTTTCTTGCCGGCGACCGCAAATCCAGTGAGAAGCGCGGCCCAGGCGAGAAGCGTTGCGCTAAAGAAAGCCGCTGAAGTGATGGCCATCACGAATGATGAAGAGAGAGAGCGGCGTCCTGCCTGAGGCCGAAGTCGGTAGTTGAAGTCGGTAGTTAAGGGAAGTCACGCCGGATCGAGGGTCTGAGCTTCCCCCGGAGCGCGCGGCGCCCGGCGCTGGTGTCACGTCATGCCCTGTTCTCTCTTGTGGTTCTGTTTTGGGACTTTTCCACCAACATCGACCCAAATTCGCCTTTTCTTCGCTTCGAGCCCGGTGTATAATCCGCCCTTCGACACCTTCTACAATTCTTTATAACTGAAAAGGAGCCGCACTCTTATGGCTGACGAACGGGGAAAAGCAATCGATTTGGCCTTCGCGCAAATCGAGAAGCAGTTTGGCAAAGGCTCGATTATGCGACTGGGCTCGAAGGAGATCGTGCCCATCGCCGTGATTCCCACGGGCGCCATCTCTTTTGACGCGGCGCTGGGTGTGGGCGGCTTTCCGCGCGGGCGGGTAGTCGAAATCTTCGGACCGGAGTCTTCCGGCAAAACCACCATCGCGCTGCAAGTCGTGGCGCAGGCACAAAAGACCGGCGGCATGGCGGCCTTTGTGGACGCCGAGCACGCGCTCGATCCCGCGTATGCCAAGAAACTCGGCGTGGATGTCGACAACCTGCTGGTCTCCCAGCCCGACTACGGAGAGCAGGCGCTCGAGATCACCGAGGCGCTGGTGCGTTCCGGCGCAATCGACGTGCTGGTCGTTGATTCGGTGGCCGCACTCGTCCCCAAGGCCGAACTCGATGGCGAAATGGGCGACAGCCACATGGGCCTGCAGGCGCGGCTGATGTCGCAGGCGCTGCGTAAATTGACCGGAACAGTTTCCAAATCGCGTACCTGCCTCATCTTCATCAACCAGATTCGCGAAAAAATCGGAGTGATGTTCGGCAATCCGGAAACCACCACCGGCGGCCGCGCCCTGAAGTTCTACTCCTCGGTGCGCGTGGATATCCGCCGCATCGCGGCGATTAAAGAGGGTGACGTGATGATCGGCTCACGCACCAAGGTCAAAGTGGTGAAGAACAAAGTGGCCGCGCCCTTCCGCGAAGCCGAGTTCGACATCCTGTACGGCGAAGGCATTTCGCGCGAAGGCGATCTGCTCGATCTGGCGGTGAACAATAATCTGCTGGAGAAATCCGGCGCCTGGTACAGCTACAAGAGCGAGCGCATCGGCCAGGGCCGCGAGAATGCGCGCCAGTTCCTGAAAGACAATGCCGAGACCTTCGCCAAGCTGGAAGCTGAAGTGCGCAAGCATCTGGGATTGGCGGTGGCGTCTGCGCAACCCGTAGCTGCGGTGCCGCAAGCACAAACTGCCGCCGCGGGCGCTCCTCAGGGAACGGGTGCTCGCGTCACCACCATGCCCAGCGCGGTGCCGGAAGCTGCCAAGGTGCCGGCCGCACGGCGCTAAGTAAGCTCTGTCATCCCGAGGAAACCTCCTCGCGCGAAGCGTGAGGAAGTTTATCGAGGGACCTTGCGTTATTGCCTACGCCATCACTTTTTCTGCCACTAGCAGAAACACAAGGTCCCTCGACTTGCTCTCACCGCGCCAGCGCGGCTCGAGCGGCGCTCGGGATGACAGTGCGTAGTTGGTAAAAGAATTGCCATCTCTCATGCCCTGCCGCATAGAATCTTCTTTAACCCTTGCCTGCCTGTTGTCCGTCAGGAAAATTGAGGACTCTTGAAGAAGGTCATTGCCATCTATCCCGGCTCGTTTGATCCGCCGACCAACGGGCACCTGGATTTGATTGAGCGCGGCAGCAAGATTTTTGACGAGCTGATTGTGGCGATCCTGCGCAATCCGGACAAGAACCCGCTGTTCAGCCTGGGGGAACGCCGCGCCATGCTGGAGGCTTTGACCGCCGACTTCAAGAACGTCCAGGTGGATGTCTTCGACGGCCTGACGGTGGACTACGCGGCCCGGGTCAAGGCCAGCGCCGTGTTGCGCGGGATTCGGGCGCTCAGCGATTATGAATACGAGCTGCAGATGGCCATGATGAACCGCAAGCTGCAGCCCGACCTGGAAACGGTCTTTATGATGCCGGCGGAACAGTATTCTTACCTGAGCTCCCGGCTGGTACGCGAGGTGGCAAAACTCGGCGGATCGATCCAGGACCTGGTGCCGGAGATGGTGGAACGCCGGCTGCGGGAAAAACTCGATCCGGCAATCAAGCTAAAGGACGCAAGAAAAAGAACAGGAAAACGAGCATGACTCCAGTAACGGAAGCGACCCCAGCTCTCAAACTTACGGAACGAATCAACCGCATCGAACCTTCTGCCACCATGGCAGTGGTTGCCGAAGCCGACAAGCTGCGCCAGCAAGGCATTGACGTCGTGGACTTCGGCGCGGGCGAACCGCATTTTTCTACGCCGCAGCACGTGAAAGATGCCGCCATCGCCGCCATCCAGAATAATTTTTCGAAGTACACGGCCGTGGGCGGAACCCTTGAGCTGCGCGATGCCATCGTGCATCGCCACGCGGCTGACTTCAAGTCCGACTACCGCCGCGAGGAATCCATGGCTTCGGTTGGGGGCAAGCATGCCTTGTTCAACGCCATTCAGGTGCTGGTCGACCACGGCGACGAAGTCATCCTGCCGGTGCCGTACTGGGTTTCGTTCAAGGACATCGTGCGCTACGCGGGCGGCAACTGCGTGCTGCTGCAGGCTGACGAGAGTCAGGGATTTCGGGTGACGGCGGAGATGATCGAGCGCCTGGTGACTCCGCGCACCAAGATGATTATTTTGAATTCGCCGTCGAATCCGTCGGGCGCGGTCATGTCGCCGAAAGATTTGAAGGCGGTGGTGCAACTGGCGGCGGAGCGCGGCATCTGGGTCCTGTCCGACGAGTGCTACGTGTATCTGAATTACACCGGCGAACAGTTCTCGGTGGGATCGCTGCGCGATTTCCGCGAGCGCATGCTCATCATCGGTTCGCTGTCGAAGACCTATGCCATGACGGGATGGCGGCTGGGCTACGCGCTGGGGCCGGCGGCGGTGATCGCGGCCATGCAGAAGCTGCAGAGCCAGTCCACTTCGAATCCGACTTCCATCGTGCAGAAGGCGGCGGTGGCGGCGTTGAACGGTCCGCAGCAGTGCGTGGAAGATATGCGGCTCGAATACATCAAGCTGCGCGACCACGTGGTCAAGGGACTGCGCTCCATCCCCGGCGTGCAATGCACGCTGCCCGAAGGCGCGTTCTATGCCTATCCCAATATTTCGTCGTTCATCGGGCGCGGCGGCATCAAGTCAGCTTCCGATGTGGCCGGCCGGCTGCTGCGCGAAGCGCATGTGGCGACCGTCCCCGGCGAAGGCTTCGGCACTCGCGAACACATTCGGGTTTCTTACGCCACAACCGTAACCGAACTGGATCGTGGACTGGAGCGCATGCGCAAGTTTCTCGCGGCCTTGTAAGGCCGCGGCGCGGAAAATCCTCGGGCGTGTGCCTGAGTTGTGATTCCACATGCATACCGCGTGAGCGCTCTCTATCCATTTTCGATGCAGCCGGCCTTCGATCCGCGTCCCTGGGGCACGCTTGATCTTTCGCCGATCTATCCCAACCACAAGTTCGAGGAGAAGATCGGCGAAGCCTGGCTGACCGGCGACGCCGGCAAAGTGGCGAACGGCCCTTTGAGTGGACAGTCGCTGGCCGATCTGAGTGTGAAGTATGGCCGCGAACTGGTGGGCGACGCGGCGGCGGATCCCAACCGCTTTCCGCTGCTCCTGAAATTTCTCTTTCCCCACGAAAAACTTTCCGTGCAAGTGCACCCGGATGACGAAGCGGCCCGTCGCGTTGGGCTGCCTTGCGGGAAGACCGAATGCTGGTACGTCGCCCATGCCCGGCCCGGCGCGCAGATTGGCACTGGGCCTCAAGCCTGGTGTCACTCGCGAACAATTCGCGCTTTCCATTGAACAAAAACGCGCCGAGGAACTGCTGAACTGGATCAACGTCTACCCGGGCGAAATGATTTACGTGACTGGCGGGACGGTGCACACGCTGGGTCCGGGATCGATCATGCTGGAAACCCAGCAGCAGTCGGACACGACGTATCGTCTCTACGACTACGGGCGCCCGCGCGAGTTGCATCTGAAGGAAGGGCTGGCGGTCATAAAGGAGAAGACTGGATCGGGGAAAGTGGTTCGTCCCGCGCCTTCGAACTTGAATGGCGGAGCGAATCGCCGCGCGCCGCTGATTTCGTCGCCCTACTTCGTGGTGGACATGTTTGAACTCAAAGAGCCGCATCTTTCCAGACCTCCTTCAAAACCGAAGACGAAGCGGAAAGCGTTCGGTCCAGATTCTGGTGGCGGTGGAAGGCTGCGGAATCGTCGAAGCTGCGGGAGCCAACCCGGTTACACTGGCCCGGGGCGATGCCGTGGTCGTACCCGCGGCGGTGGGCGAATTTCAGGTGCGTCCACAGTGGTCGGTGGAGTTTCTCAAGGCATCAGTACCCGGGCGCATCCGTGCCGGAGCCCGAAACGAGAATGTAAGAGATTTCAGATTGAGATTTAGATTGCAGAGTGAACGAAGTTCAATCTGCAATCTGAATCTGAAATCTAAATTCCAGTGGCCAAGATAAATTTCCATCCCGTGATTCTCGCCGGCGGCCGCGGCACCCGCTTCTGGCCGTTGAGCCGGCAGCGTCGCGCCAAGCAATTGCTGGCGCTCGACGGCAAGCAGACCATGATCCAGCAGACCGTGGCGCGGCTGCTGCCGCTGGCCTCCCCGGCGCGTTTCTGGGTCATCACCAACGAGCATTTGCGGCGCGAGATCATGCGCCAGCTTCCGCGGCTCAGCCGCGAACAGATTCTGGCCGAACCGGCGGCGCGCAACACGGCGCCTGCCATAGGTCTGGCTGCGTTCATTCTGATGAACACCGATCCCGATGCGGTGATCGGCCTGTTTCCCTCCGACCACGTGATCGGCGACGAAAAGCGATATCGCGATGTGCTGAAGCACGGGATTGAGATCGCCGCCGCGGGAGAAAATATTGTGGTGCTGGGCATTCGTCCTACTCGCGCGGAGACCGGCTACGGCTACATCGAGGCCGGAGCGTCGTTCGAGAGCGATGTCGCTGCGCGTGCGGCGCTTCACGGAAAAGCCCGATGCGACGCGCGCCGCCGAATTCGTGAAAGCGGGAAACTATTTCTGGAACAGCGGCATGTTTCTGTGGAGCGCGCGTACCCTGGCCAATGCGCTGCTCGAACATCTGCCGAAGACGGCTGCGTTGCTGCAACAGATTGCGGCCACGTTCGGCACGCGCAAGTTCGGCGCTACGTTTGCCCGGCTCTATCCGAAATGCGAAAACATCAGCATCGACTATGCCGTGCTCGAGCCCCGTTCCGGCAAGGGAGAGCAGAACTCCAACATCATCTGCCTTCCCGCCGATTTCGGATGGAATGATCTGGGATCGTGGACCGCGCTGCACGAACATCACGTGGGCAAGAGCCAGCCCAAGGATGACAACCTGATTGCCGGAGAAGGATGGTTTACGCTCAACGCCGCAGGGAAACTACATTCACGCGCCGGGCAAATTTGTCGCGGCTCTCGGCGTAAACAATCTGGTTGTCGTGGAGACGGAAGACGCTTTGCTGATCACCACGCGCGACCAGGCCCAGGACGTCGGCAAAGTGGTGAAGTATCTGGACGAGAAGAAGCTGCGAAATCTGGTGTGAGAGCAGTCGTCAGTCATCAGTCGTCGGTCGTCAGCGAAGCCTGAGACGCCGAATAGTGTGACGTTAACCAAAGACTGATGTTGGGTGGCTGACGACTGACGACTGACGACTGATGACCTTATATCAAATTTGGCACCGACGGCTGGCGCGGCCTTATTGCCGACGATTTTACTTTCGACAACGTTCGTCGCGTGGCGGGCGGGATTGCCGCCTATGTTTTGCGTCATGAAGATCGCGGCTCGCGGCGTTGTCGTCGGCTATGACACGCGTTTTCTCTCGCAGCAGGCCGCCCGGCTCGCGGCTGAGATCATTGCCGGGGCGGGCATTCCAGTGCAGATCACCTCGGACGTCCACGCCGACGCCGGCGATTTCGTTTGCCGTAAAGAGTCAGGGCGCTGCCGGCGGAGTGGTGGTCACCTCCAGTCACAATCCGTGGAACTGGAATGGCGTGAAGTTCAAGGCGAAGTTTGGCGGGTCGGCCACGCCCGCCATCATGAAGGTGATTGAAGAAGAAGTCAGCGCCGGCTCCATGCCCAAAGGCCAGGCGGCTCCGATCAAAGAAGTCGACCTGAAGCCGGCCTACGCAGAAGCCATCAGCCGGTTCGCGGACCTCGATCTCATCGCCAAAGCGAATTTCCGCTTCGCCGTGGATTCGATGTACGGTTCGGGACGCGGCGTGCTGACGGGAATCTTCGAGAAGCGTGGCATCCAGCTACGTCGCCATCCGCCAGGAGTTGAATCCGCTATTTCCCGGGATCAATCCCGAGCCCATCGAGCCGCACATCGAAATGCTGCGGCAGACCGTGCTGAAAGAACACTGCCATGCCGGGCTGGCCGTCGACGGTGATGCGGACCGCATCGGCGCCATTGCCGAAGACGGCAGTTTCGTGGATTCGCACAAATGCTTCGCCGTCCTCTTGCGCTGGATTCTGGAGCGAAAAAAATGGCCGGGCGACGTGGTGCGCGCCTTCAACACCACCGGCATGGTGGACCGCATCGCCGCCAAGTACGGGCGCAAGCTGATCGAGTGTCCCATCGGATTCAAGTACATTGCCGACCTCATGATGGAACAGGAAATCGTGGTGGGCGGCGAGGAATCCGGCGGAATCGGATACTCCCGCTATCTGCCGGAGCGCGACGGCACTCTGAACTGCCTGCTGCTGGCCAACGTGATGGCAGAGGAGCGCAAGCCCCTGGGGCAACTGGTGGCCGATCTGCAGCGCGAGTACGGGCCGCACTACTATGGACGCCGCGATCTGCACATCACGGAAGAGATGAAGCAAAGCGCGATCCAGCGGGCGAAGTCCGACCAGACCAACCATCTGGGGCGGTATTCCATCAAAAAGAAGGAAAGGCTCGACGGAATAAAGTTCTTCCTGGACGCCCCGAGCGAACGGCAACGGAGCCGTGCCCTGGGTGCTGTTTCGGATGTCCGGCACCGAGCCGCTGCTGCGTGTCTATTCCGAAGCGGCGTCGCCCGAGCTGGTGAGCGAAATTCTTTCCACCGCCGAGGCATTTGTCAGAGGCACTTCCTAGGGGAGGTCGTCGTTCGGGACGATACCGTCGGCCAGGCGACGATCACGGAAGACGCGGAAGACACGCATAACCATTGGCCTTCCGAGTCTCGCATTTCGTTTTCGGCGATACGATAATTGGTCAGGCAACAATGGTCTCAGCAGCCGCCACCGTTCCGATCCCTGCCGACTCGCCTCAGGCGCGGCGTTACAACCGCATCCGGCGCTGGCTCGGCGTTGCCGATTTTCTCCTCGGACTGGCCCTGATGGTTGTGCTGCTGGTCACCGGATGGAGCGGCGCGCTTCGCGATATCGCCTACGAAGCCACATTCCAGCACTACAGCCTGGCCCTGTTTCTCTACGTGCTGATGCTCATGGTGCTGGCCAAAGTTCTCGGGCTGGGCCTGGACTACTACAGTTTTCGTCTCGAGCACCGCTATCAGCTTTCCAACATGCGGCTGCGCGCCTGGATCTGGGATGAGAGCAAAGGCTTTCTGGTGGGCCTTGTCCTGGCCGCGATCGTGGCCGAGTTGCTGTACTTCATCATGCGCCAGGCGCCGCAGCACTGGTGGCTGATTGCCTGGGCGGCGTTCCTGGGGCTGTTCGTGCTGTTGGCGCAACTGGCTCCGGTAGTTCTGTTTCCAATTTTCTACAAATTCGCGCCGCTGGAAAACGAGGAATTGAAAGAGCGGCTGGTGAAGTTGGGTGAGCGTGCGGGAACCCGGGTGCGCGGCGTCTATCAGTGGAAGCTTTCCGAAAAAAGCAAGAAAGCGAATGCAGCCCTCACCGGACTGGGCAACACGCGCCGCATCATTCTCGCGGATACGCTGCTGGCGAACTACTCGACCGATGAGATCGAAGCTGTACTGGCCCACGAACTCGGCCACCACGTGCACCGGCACATTTTCAAAAGCATCCTGGTGCAGGCGGCGATCACATTCGTCGGATTCTGGGCGAGCCAACTGGGTCTTGCACTACGCGGTGGACCGGCAGCACATGTTCGAGACCTTGTCCGACTTTGCCAATCTTCCATTGTTGATGCTGGTCGCCACCACGCTTTCGTTTCTGGTGCTGCCGCTGCTCAACGCTTACTCACGTTTCAACGAGCGCCAGGCGGATCGTTACGCTTTCCGCTCCATTCCCACGGTCCAGCCTTTCATTACTGCCATGAACAAACTTGCGGAGCAGAATCTGGCGGAACGTTCTCCCGCTCCATGGGTGGAATGGTTCTTTCATTCGCACCCTTCAATTTCGCGGCGAGTGGCTGCGGCCCGCAACTTCCAATCCTAAGAAAATGGCGCGAGGTGTGACGCCCGTTTTGGAATCATCCGGCCACGTGGGGACAGCCGCCCTCGGCTGTCCGGCGGAGCGAAGCTCCGCTATTTGCTTCCGGCAAAAACGTCGTCGAGCCCTGCTCGACCGGACAGCCGGGGGCGGCTGTCCCCACGTAGGCCGTGGCGCCACTCGCGCCTACATTCTGGCTTGACGAGGTTCCCGACCCCGCCGTATCTTGAATTTCTGTCCCGGCTTGCAGTCAGGGGCCAAATCCATCTCAGGAGGCGCCTATGTCTGCCATGTTCACGCGGAAGCATAGGTCTGCCTCTGCTCTGTCTTTCTAGGTAGCGTCCAGCTGTAACTCCGGCGCTCCTGAATTCCTGCATCGCGGATTCAGATCCTGCTTCCATCCCATCTGCTATCGTCCTGGATTCTGTCTGCCGTTGCATTCGACGGCGCTGAGTCGCTCGTCTGCGTGCATCGCGAGCCAGTTGGACCGTTCCGACGGTCCCGGAAGCAAGGAGCTTTTTCGCATGGAAGTCACAGCAGCAATTGAAAGATCTGGGGTGGAATTCGTTTTTCGAAAGTCATTTTGAGGAGTTCAACCGAGACCGGACTTACGCCGGCCCGAGTAGTCGAGGAATTCAAGGGGCTCTACCGGGTGAAGTCAGCACACGCGGAGTACCTGGCGGAAACCTGCGGGCAAGCTTCAATATCAAGCCGCCAGCCGGGAAGACTTTCCTGCCGTAGGAGACTGGGTCGCAATCATCGCGCGTCCGGAAGAGGGACGGGCACGAATCGAGCACGTCCTCCCGCGGAGAACCAAGCTCGCCCGCAAAGTTGCGGGGCGCGAGATGACCGAGCAAATCGTCGCCACGAACCTCGACACCGTGTTTGTGGTGAGCGCGCTGAATCGCGAGTTCAATCTGCGGCGCATTGAGCGCTATCTGACTATTGTGTGGGACAGCGGCGCACGGCCTGTGGTCCTGCTCAATAAAGCGGACCTCTGTCCGGACGCCGCCGCGCTTGCCGCGGAGGTGGAAGTCATTGCTCTGGGAACTCCAGTGCACCTGCTGAGTGCGCTGGAGAAGACTGGCGTCGAAGCTGTGCGACGATATCTGGCGCGGGGAACTACGGCTGCGTTTGTGGGCTCGTCCGGTGTCGGCAAGTCCACCATCATCAATCGGATCGCCGACGCATCCCTTCGCGTGCAACCGGTGCGCGAACACGACGACCGCGGGCAGCACACCACCACGTCGCGCCAGATGATCTTCCTGGGCGACGAAGGCATGCTGATCGATACTCCGGGGATGCGCGAACTGCAGCTCCTGGATCATGAGGAAGGCGCAGCGCAGGCATTTCAGGATATCGCCACGCTTTCTCAGAGCTGTAAATTTCGGGACTGTCGGTCATCAGGGCGAGCCGGGATGCGCCATCGAGGCTGCTGTCCAGCAAGGCGAGCTGTCGTTCGAGCGGCTGGAGAGCTATCGAAAGTTGCTGGCCGAGCTTCACTTTCAGGAGCGCAAGATGAATCCCGAGGTAGCGCGGCAGGTCAAGGAAGAGTGGAAGAAGATTCACAAAGCCATGCGCAACCGGCCGGATCGATTCTGAAGATGCCGACTCTGAAGACTAGCGGCGTGAACCGAGGATTTCTTCCACCCGCCGCAAATCTTCTTCGGTGTCCACGCCGACGGTGTCGTACGGGGTCTCGGCCACGTGAATCGGGATTCCGTTCTCCAGGAAGCGCAACTGTTCCAGGCGCTCGCTGCGTTCGAGGAGAGACTCGGGAAGCGCGACGAAGCGGTCCAGCGCCGGCTTGCGATAGGCGTAGAAGCCGAGATGCTTGAAATACTTCGATCCGGCGCCGTCGCGATCATAAGGGATGGTGGCGCGGGAGAAATAGAGAGCTCGTCCGGCCGAATCGGTGACCACTTTGACCGCGCTTGGATTGTCGATGTCGGCGGGCGCGGCCGGAGTCATCAGGGTTCCCACCTGCACCGCCGGGTCTTGCATCACCTCAAGCAGCCCGGCGATGTGCTCCGTTCGAGTCATGGGCTCGTCGCCCTGGACGTTCAGGTAAACGTCGGCTGCGACGGATTGCGATATTTCGTGCACCCGCTCCGTGCCGCTGCGGTGTGCGGAGGAGGTCATCTGCGCCTTCCAGCCGTGACGCTGGCAGGCTTCCATGATTTCATCGGAATCGGTGGCGATGATCACGTCATCGAGCAATACGCGAGCCGTGGACCGCTTCGTAGACTCGGCCAATCAGAAGCTTTCCGGCAATCTCGCGCAGCGCTTTGCGCGGCAGGCGGGTGGAGGCGAGACGGGCGGGGATGACGGCGATGGTTCGCATGGCGGTGGCTTCCCATGATATACACCTCCGGCCCGAGGCGGGGGATGGAGGACGGCGTCCTCGCCCGTCGGGTACAGGCCAGTGTTCTGACAGGCGGGACGCCCGATCTCCAATGGGCGCATTTTCCACAGTTACTTGCGGCATGTTCACTTCCCAGTGACAACCGGCTGACACTGGTGAAACTACGTTATATACTGGTCAACTCGCGGACCTCTGCCCCCACTGGTACCGCGTCTAGGGTTCGTGTGTGCAAGCCCGGGGTTGCCCTTTGGAGCTTCCATTCCCGCGGTCACGGGCCGAGGTCATTACCCGAGTTCACCATGGAAGAGTTCTCCCGAGGCCGCCCGGATGGAAAGCCTTCAGACGCTGGCGAAGGTGGTGCGGCACTGCGCACGCCGTCCAAGGGTGACAGCTCTTCCCCCGGCACTGCTCCGCCCTCGGATTCGCCCACGCTGATCGATATTCCCGGCCCAGACGCCCGTTCCTTCCTCCGATTCTCCGACGATGGTGGATATTCCGGACGTCAACTCTCCGGACTCGCCGACCATGGTGGACATTCCGGGCCCCGATTCTCCGACCATGGTCGAGGGCGTCAGTCCTCTCCCGGGAAAGCCTGCGCCGTGGAAGCCGCGAGCCCAGAGCCAAGCCCGTCCATGCTGGAACCGGGTCAGCTGCTGGGGCAGCGTTACGAAGTACTGCAAATCCTCGGCGAAGGCGGGATGGGCGCGGTCTACAAGGCGCGCGACATCGAACTGAATCGCATGGTGGCGCTGAAAGTCATCCGCCCCGATCTGGCCGGCAACCAGGCCATCATTGACCGCTTCAAGCAGGAACTGCTTCTGGCCACCCAGGTCACCCACAAGAACGTCATCCGGATCTACGACCTGAGCGAAGCCGACGGCATGAAGTTCATCACCATGGAGTACGTCGAGGGTGAGGACTTGCGCGGCCTGATGCAGAAGAAGGGCAAACTTGCTCCCGAGGAAGCGGTCGAAATCATGCAGCAAACCTGCCGCGCGCTCGAAGCCGCGCACAGCGCAGGCATCATCCACCGCGACCTGAAGCCGCAAAACATCATGCGCGACAAGACCGGCCGGATCCTGGTGATGGATTTCGGCCTGGCCCGCACCCTCGAAGGCGACGGCATGACCCAGACCGGCGCCCTGGTCGGCACCATGGACTACATGTCGCCGGAGCAGGCCCTGGGCAAGGATCTGGACCAGCGTTCCGACGTGTTCGCGCTGGGCCTGATCTTCTATGAACTGCTGACCGGCAAGATGCCGTACAAGGCCGACAGCGTCGTGGCCAGCCTGCTCAAGCGCACCCAGGAAAGGGCCGCCCCGGTCTCGAGCCACGATGCCATCCATACCGGGCCCGCTCAGCAACATCGTCGGCAAGTGCATGGAGCCCGACGTGAAGCTTGCGTTACCAGAGTTCGGCAGAAATTCTCGCCGATCTGGACGCCTGGCAGGGCGGCCGCGCGGCCGCGACCCTGCACTTCCCCACCAGTGCCAAGCCTTGGGGACGAAACCATCCCCTGGCACTGGATCGGTGGCGCGGCGGCGGTCGCTGGTGCTGGCGATCGTCGGCTTCGTGTTCCGCGACAAGCTGTTCAGTCCGCCGGCGCGAACCGCCGTCGGGACCGGTCGTTTCGCTGGCCATTCTGCCCTTTCGCAACGCGTCCGGCGATCCCAGCCTGGACTGGCTGGGCCCGAGCGTGGCCGAAATGCTGAGTACCGATGTCGGGCAGTCGGCGCAGCTGCGCACGGTCAGTCCCAACGTTCTGCACCAGATCTTGACCGACCTGCGCGTCGCGCCGGCCACCGTGCTCGATCCCACAGCCATTCGCCGGGTGGCTGATTTCAGCAATGCCGATCGCGTGGTTTGGGGACAGTACGCCAAGTTCGGCGACCAGATCCGCATTGATGCCACGCTGCAGGACATCAAGAACGACCGCACGGTTCCGCTGAAGATCGATGTGCCCAGTGAAAAAGAGATTCCCGGCGCCATCGATCGCCTGGCCGAATCCATCCGCCAGAAACTTGCGCTTCCCGAGGATGTGCTCAAGGAATTGAAGGCCAGTTCCTTCCAGCCGGTTTCGCAGTCGGTGGACGCCTTGCGCGATTACAACCTGGGCATCGGCGTTGCAGCGAGACGGCAAGAACCTCGAAGCGCAGAAGCAATTCGAGGCGGCGACCGAGGCAGACCCCTCGTTCGCCCTGGCCTTTTCCCGGCTGGCGCAGACCTACAGCAGCCTGGGCTATGACGACGAAGCCGAGCAGTCCGCCCAGAAAGCGGTGACCCTGAGCCAGGACCTGCCCGGAGGCGGAGAAGTATTTGATCGCCGCCATGCGTTCGCAGGTCACCAAGAACTATCCCGAGGCGATCAAGGCCTACGAAAACCTGGCCAAGGCTTCGCCCGGCAACTCTGACGTGCAATCGGCGCTGGCCAGTCTTTACGAGGATTCCGGAGACCTCACCAAGGCCCGCGAATACTACCAGAAGCTGCTGACCGCCAATCCCAAGGACGTCACGGCCACCCTCGAACTGGGGCGCGTCGCCATCAAGAGCGGCGACCCGCAGGGCAGTCTCGATCCCCTGAACCGCGCCTACAGCCTGGCGGTCCAGATGGACAACCAGGAGCAAAAGGCTGCCAGCCTGCACTTCATGGCCGTGGCCTATCGGATGTTGAGCAAGCCCGAGGAGAGCCTGCGCAACGAAGAGGAAGCGCTGGCCATCTGGCGGCAAATCGGGCAGAAGCGCGGACTGGCGCTCAGCCTGAACGAGATGGCCAGCGACGCAAGCTTCGCTGGGCAAGACCAAAGAGGCCCTGGCCAATTTCCAGGAGGCGCTGCAGACTTCGGCGCGACATCGGCGACAAGCGCGGCCTGGGCGACACCCTGATCGACATGGGCAACTTCTACGATGACCGCGGCGATCACGACCAGGCCCTGAAAATGTACAAGGAAGCGCTGCAACTCCGAGCGCGATATCGGCAACGAAAGCATGCAGGCCATCTGCCTGAACAACATCGGAACGGCGTCTACTCGGAGAAGGGCCAATACGAGGACGCTCTCACCTACTTCCAGCAGTCGCTGCAACTGCGCGAAAAATCGAAGGTGCCGCAGGACATCGTGGAGAGCGTCCACAATCTGGCCGAGACCTCGGCCAGCATGGGCCAGTACGATCAGGCCATCACCTACTACCTGCGCGCCCTGGATCTGCGCCGCAGCATGAATGACGACCCGCGGCGCGGCCATCGAGTCCTACAGCCTGGGTACGCTGTTCGATTACCAGGGACGATTCGGCGCCGCCATTAACTGCCAAGCAGGATGCGCTCAAGACCTTCCGCGACCTCAAAGACAAGACTTTCTGGATGGCCGAGATGCTGGGGGGAGTACGGAGGCGCTGATCCTGGCGGGCCGCGGAGACGAGGCGAAGAGTTACCTGGACGAAGCGCTTAATGAGCTCGGCGTGTTTCACACGGTGCGGGCCACGCTGCCATCGGTCGTCGAGCGGCGTGGCTACTACCTGATCGTGTCCTCGGAGGCCGCGTTCGCGCCCGGCCCGGGGCTTGCGGCGTACTGCATGTCGAAGGCCGGGGTGGAGCAGTTCGCCAGCGCCCTGCGGCTCGAGCTCGCCCACCAGGGGGTGGATGTCGGATCTGCCCACATGTCGTGGATCGACACCCCGCTCGTCCAGGACGCCAAGGCTGACCTGCCGTCCTTCCGGGAGATGCTCTCCGCGCTTCCGGGGCCGTTGGGCAAGACGATCCCGCTCGAGCGGTGCGCGGAGGCGTTCGCCGATGGACTGGAGCAGCGCCGGCGGCGTGTCTACGTCCCGCGCTGGGTCGCGCTGCTGGCGTGGCTGAAACCGGTGACGACGTCACGCTTCGGTGAGCGCGAGCCGCTCAAGCAGGTGCCCAGGATGCTGCCCATGATGGACGCCGAGGTGGCCGAGCTGGGACGGTCGACGAGCGCGCGCAACGTGGCGATGCGCGACGTCAGCGTCACGCCCGAGTAGTCCGCGCCGTCAGAAGGGGAAGTCGTCCCCGAGCTCGGCGAGCACCTTGGCGAGCTCGGCGTCCGCGCCGTGCTGGATGAAGTCGTAGATCTCCGGGGTCGTCGCGCTGGCCGGGAACCAGCCCGCGATCTCCCCCGCGATGGCGTTGACGTCCCCCCGTCCATGCTCGCTGGGCTTGTGCTCGGTCTCCTGGCCGGCGTGGGCTGAGAGCTCGTGGAGCAGGCTCTCGACGAGCTGGTCATCGGTGGGCGTGAACGTCTTCGTCGTCCCGTCGGGGGCGATCACCTTGATCTCGGTGACCAGCACCACGAGCCCGCGGGCCTGGCCCCGGGCGCCTGGGCGATCTGGGAGGTCGTGTCCACCAGCTCGGTGTCGCCGTAGAGGACCTCCGGATCCTCGGTGTGGATCGCCACCGGGGTGGCGGTGGTCGTCGCCCGGACCGATCCTTCAGCATCCTGACCAGATGCTCATCGGGCGCCAGGTCCGGAGTCACCACCTGCTTCCAGTCGAGGAAGTCGTAAACGGGTTGTCCGTGGCGCGTGACCAGGACTGCCTGAACTGTGATCCGTGGCGCAGCGGCTTTGCTCAACGACACTTTCAGCTCGGTCGTGCCGGTGGTGATCTCCCAGCCGCCCGACGTGACAGCGTCGCGCAGTGACTGCGAGACGTCCACGATGACGTCGGTCGGTCCCTGCAGCGCGCCCTTCTTGACCAGGGCGCCGCCCGCGCTGCCCAGGCCCTTCTTCACCCAGTCCGGCACGCTCGCGTTGGCCTTCACCAGCTTCATCAGCTGCGCGGCGGTGAGCCTGGACTTGGGATGGACCAGGACGCCGGTTGGCCTGGCGCTGCAGCTGCGCGCGTTCCGGCGCCCTGGTGTCGGTCGTCGGGCCGCGAGAGGGCGCCGACGGCAGCGTTGCCCGCGGAGCGTTGCAGACGGAGCAGCGACGCCACCGGCCGGGCCGCCCGTCACCCCGCGTCCGGCCTCGCGCGACCGGACCGCGCCTCTGGCCGTCACGTTCCGTGCGACGACGATCCGGTCGCGGCGCGCCCCATCGCGCCAAACGTACCACCGCGATCGACTAGCCGCCCCGGACGACCTCGTAGGTCAGATGGGCGAGGCCGTCGCCGACGGTGCGGCTGTCGAGAAGGCGCAGCGGCGTCTGTCGCGCTGGTCTCGCCGAAGACGCGCTCGCCGGCGCCCGAGCACGACCGGATAGACCATCAGCCGCAGCTCGTCGACGAGGTCGTGCTCCATCAGCGTGTGCACGAGCTGACGGCTGGCGATGACGACGATGTCACCGTCCAGCTCGCGCTTGAGCCTGGTGACCTCCTCGACCACGTCGCCCCTGAGCACCGTCGCGTTGCTCCAGCACGGCGTCGCTCGAGCTCGACGACACGACGTACTTGGGCAGGCCGTTGAGCCGGTCGGCCCACTCGCCGGTGCGCGACAGCCATCGCGTCCGCGAAGTACTCGTCGCTGCGCCGGCCCATCAAGCAGGGCCTCGGCGCCCCGCGCCTCCTCGAGCCCGACCTCGGCCCACGCCTCATAGTCGGTCTTGCCGTACTGGCCGAACCAGCCGCCGATGCCGGAAGCCCTCCTCTCCGGTCGGGTCCTGAACGACTCCGTCGAGCGATACGTTCTGGCTGATCACGATCTTTCCCATCTCGGTGCTCCTTGTGTGTGGGTGGATTGCAACTGCGTCTGTTGAGGCGGCGGCCGAGACGGAAATTGACCGACGAATTTCGCGTTGCGGCGGACGTCATTAGGTGTGATGGCCCTGACTAGGCAGACCGCGTGCGAGGATGCGGCCGTGAGCGAGCAGACCCTCGCCCGCGCGCGCGCCGGCGACGAGGACGCGTTTCGCCGGCTGACCGACCCCTACCGGCGTGAGCTGCAGTTGCACGTCTACCGGATCGTCGGGTCCGCGCAGGACGCCGAGGACCTGCTGCAGGAGACCCTGCTCGCGGCATGGCGTGGCCTGGAGCAGTTCGAGGAGCGCGCCTCGATCCGCGCCTGGCTGTACCGGATCGCCACCAACCGCTCGCTGGACGCACTGCGAGCGAGCCGCCGCCGCCCGGAGGACCAGCGGATGACCCAGATGCCCGAGCCGACCCGCTGGACCGAGCCGGTGTGGCTCGAGCCCTACCCCGACGTGCTCCTGGAGGGCATTCCCGACGAGGCGCCCGGACCGGAGGCGCGCTATGAGACCAAGGAGGCGATCGGGCTGGCGTTCATCGTCGGCCTCCAGCATCTCCCGGCGCAGCAGCGGGCGGTGCTCGTGCTCCGCGACGTGCTCGGCTACCGCGCCGCCGAGGTCGCCGAGATGCTCGACACCACCGCGGCATCGGTCAACAGCCTGCTGCAGCCGCGCGCGGGCGGCGTTCGAGTCCCGGCTGCCGGCCGCCGGACGCGAGCGAGCGCCGCTCCCCAACTCCCGGCCCGAGCGCGACCTGGTCGGCCGCTTCGCCGACACCGTGGAGAACGGCGACATCGACGGCATGGTCGCCCTGCTCACCGACGACGCGTGGCTGACGATGCCGCCGCTTCCGCACGCCTACCAGGGCCACGACGCCATCGACGCGTTCCTGCGCGGCGCCGAGGAGCGCCGCGGCGCGCCGATGCGCCTGGTGGCCGACGCGCGCCAACACGCAGCCCGCCTTTGCGCTGCTACCTCTCGGCGTCTGACGCGCGAGGCCGCGCGGGCGTTCTCACTGCTTCGTGCTCACTCTCGAGGGCGACCGGATCTCCGCCATCACGTGGTTTGCCGACAGCAGCGTGTTCCCGCACTTCGGCCTGCCGCGGATGCTGCCCTAGCGGCGCGAGTCACGCCGGTCAACCGAGCAGGAATCGAGAAGCGCCCGCGCCGGCCCGGGATTACAGTCGACGCGACCTTCAACCCAAGGAGTGACCATGACCGGCTCTACCACCCAAGGCATCAAGACAGTGCTGCATCCCGTCACCGACCTGGCGGCCGCCAAGCCGGTGTACACCGCACTGCTCGGAATCCCTCCGGCGCACGAGGCGGATTACTACGTCGGCTATGACACCGAGGGCCAGCACATCGGGCTGGTCCCGGGTGGCGGAGAGGGGATGACCTCGCCGGTGGCCTACTGGCACGTGTCAGACATCGAGGCCAAGCTGGCCGAGGTGACGGCCGCGGGCGCCAGCGTCAACGAAGCGCCGCGCGACGTCGGCGGCGGACGTTTGGTGGCCACCGTGACCGACCCCGACGGCAACGTCCTCGGGCTCCTGCAGGACCGCTGACTGACACTGGTGCGGCAAGCGCCCGGGTGCTACGTGCCCTGAGGCGCGAGCTGCAGCCGGGGCTTTTCGGGCCCGGTGACGGCGTAGTTGGCGTGGAGGACCAGCCCGACGGCGTTGGCGGGCCAGAATGCCCCGGTGGGCGGCGCCTTGACCCCGGGGCCGCACGATCCGCCCGACTTGCCCGGCAGCGCGATCCACGCGAACGCATCGGCGAAGGCAAATCCGGTCGCGCTGCTGGGCTTGGGGCCGAGTCCTCGGCCCTTGGGCCCGCACAGGATCTCGTTGCCGTGGTGGACGCGATCCTTGGGGCGGAGGGGGCCCCGCCCGTTGTCGGAGGTGGAGACCACGAAGTGGACGCCATGCAGCGCCCGCGCCACCTTCTGGCCGTAGGCGATCTCGGTGGTGGTCCAGTCGAAGTGGGTGGAGTTCAGGAAGAACCCCTGGGCGAGGTGGACGCCGGCGCTGGTGAGCGTTCGGGCGGCCGTCCTGTAGGAGAGCGCGTCGGCGGCGCCGGCGTCGAGATAGACGACCACGTGCGGATTCTGTTCGAGCGTCGTGATCGCGTAGCGCAGCTCGGTCATCCGCGCCGCGAGCGCGCGCCCGTGCAGGCAGGGGGTGGTGATGATGGAGTCCATCTCCAGGAACACCACGGCGCGGAAGTTGCCGATCCCGGCCGAGAGCCCGTTGATGAACTGCTTGTAGGCGGCGATCCGCGAGAGTGGATCTGCTGAGCCGCCGCGGGCGCACTGGCCGTTGACGATCCAGTACGTGGCCAGCGTGGGAATCGCCGCCGGGTCCCGGACATCGGCGTTGCGCAGGAACTGGAAGACGGCGCCCTGGGGGTTGCGGCCGTTCCAGGAGCCGAACCGGTCGGTGAACGGCTGCTCGGCGATCTGCTGGATCAGCCCGGCCTCCTTGGGGTGCTTGCGCCGCAGCTTGCGGGCGGCCTCGGCCGCCGGGGAGTGATGCGGGTCGGCGTAGAAGGTGGCGCCCGCCAGAAGGTTCCCGGCCGCGTTGGGCACCCCCGGGAGCTCCAGGGGGTTCGCCGGGTCTCGGGCCTGGACCGGCGCATTGTGGAGGATGAACAGCTTGGCGTTGTGCGGGCCGAGTTTCTCGGGGAACGAGCCGTACAGGTACACCGCGGCGTGCACCGAGGGGCCGCGCCAATCATGCGCGATGATCGGGATGGCGAACGTGGCCTGCGACTGGCCCGGGAGGAAGTGCAGGGTGCCGCCGACGTTCTGATAATCGACCCCGGCGACCGCATTGGCGCGATGGGTGCCGTAGCGGACGTATTCGTCGCCGTGCCGCGAGCCGGTGCGATCGACGGTGATCGTGACCTGAGCGGCGGTCGCCGAGACGCGATAGCCCGTGGCCGACAGCGACACTTCGGCATGCGCGACGGCAGTGAGGGCGAGCTGACACGCGCAACCGGCCAGCAGTATGCGGAGCAAGCGGAACATACGTCGGTCCTTTCCCTGCCACGGTCCAGTCACTCCTTTTTAGCGCTTCGCGACCCCCTTCCCGTTGGCTTCGCGTAAGCGCACCGCCCGGCTTGGGCAGCCTTGGTCAGCGATTGGGGGCAGGGGGTCAACGCGCGTTGTAGGACGCCACCTCGTGATAGAGCCGGGCGACCAGGTTCGCGGTTCCGGTCGCCTCGCGCGGATCATTTCTGCTCACACCCCGTGGGTCAAGGCGTGGCTGGGCCGGCGCGCGGCGCATCCCGGTCGACTCACACGTCATGAGGATGAGCGTTGTCCAGCTAGGCTCCGCGAATGCCCAAGGGCCGGCTCGAGGCGTTCAGCGATGGCGTGATCGCGATCCTGATCACGATCATGGTGCTCGAGTTGCACACGCCCTCGGGCACCTCCTGGCACGCGCTCGGACATGAGCTGCCGGTGCTCCTCGCGTACGCGCTCAGCTTCGTCTATCTCGGGATCTACTGGAACAACCACCACCACATGCTGGCCGTGGTCTCCCGTGTGAACGGCGCAGCGATGTGGGCCAACCTGCACCTCCTGTTCTGGCTGTCGTTGGTCCCGTTCAGCACCGCGTGGATGAGCGAGAACCGGTTTCCGCCGATCCCGACCGCCGTCTACGGCATCGTGCTGCTGTGCGCGGCGATCGCCTATTACATCCTCCAGAAGATGCTGCTCCGCGCCGAAGGTGCCCAGTCGGTGCTTCGCGTCGCGCTCGGCTCGGACCTCAAGGGCAAGGTCTCGCCGCTTCTGTACTGCATCGGGATCGGATTGTCGTTCGTCGATCGCTGGCTCGCGATCGCCGTCTACGTCGGCGTCGCGCTGATGTGGCTGGTGCCTGATCGCCGCGTCGAGCGCCACGTGAGCGCGGCTCATGTCAAGCCAGGTGACTAGGTGGAGTTCAGCCGCGAACTGCGCGACGACGTCCTGGCCGGAGATATCACGGTCTCGGTCCGATTGTGGCAGCGGCCGCGCGTGAAGGAGGGCGGCCGCTATCGGGTCGGCCTCGGTGAGATCGAGGTGGATGCCGTCGAGCTGCTCCCGTTCTCGG
The DNA here is from genome assembly GCA_963816865.1 of Terriglobia bacterium. GTDB lineage: Bacteria > Acidobacteriota > Terriglobia > Terriglobales > Acidobacteriaceae > JAIQFF01. Next base: position 31,601 of record CAWFMU010000040.1, on the reverse strand, counting down.
CGATCACCGCGCAAGACGTCCGGGCAGCCGGCGAGCCCGACCGCGAGACGCTGCGGCGGCGCGCCGCGCACGCCGGGCCGATCGACGAGGACACGCTCGTGTACCGCATCGAGTTTCACGCGGTGAGCGCCGGCGACTGACAGCGCGCTTGCCGGGAACAGGCGCACGGGCGCCGGGGCACCGGGTAGCGTTGCCACGGATGCCGTTGCGCGGACTGTGTGGTGGGGCGCTCCTGGCGATCGCGGCGACGGCGATCGTCGCGGCGTGTGGTTCCTCGACGGAGTCAGGCGCCGCGACCGTCGCCCCCGCGGCCAGTGCGAGCCGAATCGGCCTCAAGCGCATCGGCGTGTTCAGCCAGCCGGTGTATCTGGCTGCCGCGCCCGGCGACTCCCGGCGCCTGTTCGTCGTCGAGAAAGCCGGCCGGATCGTGGTCCTCGTCCGCGGCCGGCGCCGGGCCCGTCCGTTCCTTGACATCTCTGGCCAGGTCAACTCCGGTGGCGAGGAGCAGGGCCTGCTGTCGATGGCGTTCGCGCCGGACTACCGGACCAGCGGCCGGTTCTACGTCTACTACACCGACGGCTCCAGCAATCTCAGGATCGTCCAGTACCGCCGCGCCGGCGGCGATGCCAACCGGGCCGACGCCGCGAGCGCCCGCGACGTGCTGACGATCGACCACCACACGGAGTCCAACCACAACGGCGGACAGCTCCAGTTCGGCCCCGACGGCGATCTCTACATCGGGGTCGGCGACGGCGGCAACGAGGGCGACCCCCACAACTACGGCCAGAACACGGGGGTGCTGCTCGGCAAGGTATTGCGGATCGCGCCGCGTCCTGGCGGGGGCTACGCCATTCCGGCGGGCAATCCGTTCGCACACCAGGCCGGGCGACGGCCGGAGATCTGGGCCTACGGGCTGCGCAATCCGTGGCGCTTCTCCTTTGACCGGTCGACCGGCGATCTGATCATCGGTGATGTCGGCCAGAGCACCGAGGAGGAGATCGATTTCGCCCGGCGCGGCCGCGGCGCCGGAGCCAACTATGGGTGGAGCATCTATGAGGGGGACCTGCGCTACAAGCCGGGCTCGGCGCCCGGGGCGGTCCGGCCCGCCCTCGTGGCCCAGCACAGCGCCGGGTATTGCGCGATCATCGGCGGCTACGTGGTCCGCGACCCCGCACTCCAGGCCCTGCGTGGCCGCTACCTGTTCGGCGACAACTGCAGGCCTCAGATCAACTCGGTTCTCCTGACCGGCCACGCACGCCAGAACCGGGCGACGGGCCTGTCGGTTCCCAGCCTGGCGGCCTTCGGCCAGGACGACGCCGGGCACGTCTACGCCGTCTCGCTCGCCGGTCCCGTCTACCAGCTCGTCGGGCGCTGACATGGCAGCGGGCGTCCGGAGATTCGGGCCAGGGTCAGACCGCCCCTCCGCTCCCTCAGCGGGCGCGCGCACCGCGCGCCAGGTGGCCCTGGCGAGCCGGATCGGCAACCGGGCGATGCAGCGCGTCGCGGCCGGCGACCTTCCCGCCGGCCTGTCCACCGGTGCGCGCGCCCTCCAGCGCGATACGCCGACCGACGACAAGCCCGACGCGAAATCCGGGTGGTGGGTCAAGTTCGAGGGCAGCCACTCCGCCCACGGCGACTGGCTCCCGCTGGGCAACTTCGCGATGGAGATCACCAAGGGCACCCACGAAGGCGACGCCTTCGTCGACGTCTACGTCGACTCGCCCAAGGGCCTTCACCTCGGCGAGGCCCTCGACGCCGAGGAGCACATCACGGTGCTGGTCGAGCAGCGCGCGCACGATCAGGCGCCGATCCGCGAGACGGTCCGCAACGCGGTGATCACATCGATCGCCAGGACCGACGAGGTCATCCCGACGGGCGTTGACCCATCCGGGACCTACGAGCTGACCAAGAAGCGCCGCGTGATCCGCGTGGGGCTCCAACTGACCGACGCGACGTTCTCGAGGCACTGAGCGCCCTGCACCCGCGCCGACCGCGCGTCATCGCCCCAGACCGTTGAGCGTGCGCACCACTCCGAACACGTCGCCCCGCTTGTAGAAGTCGACGGCGACGAGGTTCGGCAGTCTGTGGCGGATGCGCTGACACGTCTGCGCGCGCCTGAGCAGCGCTGAGTATCCGTTCACGACCGCGGCGTTGGACGCCTGCGGGAGGGGGCTCGTGTCGACCCAGTTGTTGACCAGGAACAGGGGGGCGGACGCCGGACCTCGGTTGGGGCGGCAGCTGTTCTCGACCTGCGCGGGATCGGTGAGCTGCGCCACGCTCGTGAACCGATACGGGGTCTCCTGCAGGATGTCGCGGTAGGCCAACGGATACCACGAGAGATCCCCGTTGTCGTTCTCGGCCATCACCACGACCCGCTTCCCGGAGTCGATCATCTCGCGGAGGGTCGGAAATGGCCCGAATGGACCGCGGTAGACGAAGTCGAGGAGACCGGTCTGGGTAAACGCCCGCTCGATGTCGGTGGGGGCGACGCCCTCGTCCTGGTTGATGATGATCACCACCGCTCCCGGGTTCGAGACCAGATACGTGCGCAGATCGGTCAGAGCGGAGTCCAGCGTGACCGCGCCGAGCTCACAGAACGTGTGGCAGAGGTAGATCCGGCGCGGGCCGAGGTTCTGGTCTCCCAGCCGTGATCGGATGCGCTCGGCGGCCTTGACCGCCTCCTCGCCGACCTGCTGGACGGCGACCTCACGCTTGGGCAGCGCCCTGATGTCGGTCTTGACCCGGCCCTTGCCCGAGAAGCCGTAGTACGTGTCGATGAGCAGGCCGCGGATCCCGTCGTTGAGCTGCTGGCGGATCGTCCCGTCCTGCTGTCCGAACAGCCAGGATGAGATCGTCACCGACGCCATCGAGTTGTGGGTGGCGGCGAACGCGACCTGGTTGAGCGGCCGGTCGCACAGCGCCGCGTAGCCGTTGCAGGTCACGGGAGTGACGGCCGCGGCCTCGTCTCCGCCGCCGGTGCCGATGACTGCGGCGACGGCAACGACAGCCCCCAGCGCGACCGCCGGGACGGCCAGCCGGCCGATCATCCCCGCGGCGCGATACCCGCGCGCCCTGAGCGCCAGCGGCGACGCTGCGCAGACCTGGATGACACCGCGCACCCCGATGTACACCAAGAACAGGCCCGCGGCGGAGACGGCGACCGTCACGGCCGGACCGGGCTCGAGCACGATCAGCACTCCCGCCGCCACCGCCAGCAGCGAGCGGCCGAGGCGTGCACGCGACGTCAGCCGTTCCCCCGCCGCCGCGCCGCTGCTCGATTCCTGGTCCACGGCAGCGGCAGCGGCAGCGAGGACGGCGCCCGCCCCCGCGACCAGCAGCGCCTGCACGAGCAGACCGTGCGCGAACGCCCTCCACAGCGCACCCACCACCCCGCTGCGCCCGGCGACGGCGATGCGGGAGGCGACATTGCCGCCGACCGCGTACAGAGCCGCGATGACGAGCCCGCCGGCGGCGAACCCGATGCCCAGCTCCTGAGCCGTGCGGCGGCGGTCATCCGACAGCCACACCGCCCAGCACGCGAGCAGGGCCGACACCACCGCCAAGACCCAGGCGATGGTGTAGACGCCGCGGGCAAAGCGGACGATCGTGAGCACCGCGCCTCCCGGACGCAGCGAGCCGAGCTTGGCCGGCCGGTCGGCGCCCAACCGCTCGGCCGCATTGGGGGCGAAGCGCTGGAGCGCGCCCTGGAGCAGCACGCCCGCGTCGGCGACCGTCAGCAGCAGCGACCCGCCGTGTCCGGACACCAGCGAGGCGTGGAGCTCGAGTGCCGCTCGGCGAAACAGCGCCGCAAACGCCCCGCTGCCCACGATGGCGCCGCTGACCGCGCGGACCAGCGGTCGCACTGTGACGAGGTCCCCGCCTCCCTGTCGGACCACCACGGCGGTCAGGTGATCGGCAACGTCGTCCTGCACCGCCGGGACCTTCAGGGCCGCGACCGCCCGATTGGCAAACGCCTGGGGCTCGAGCACCGCTCGCCCGGCATAGGACAGCACGAGCGCCAGCATCGCGATCAGCACGGAGACCCCGATCAAGGGCCTGACCAGCCCGCCGTGACGACCAGAGCGCGTAGTGGGCATGCCGCCTACACGATCTCACGATACGGGTGCCCGGGCGGCGCGCTAGGACGCCAGCGTGGCGGCCGAGACCGCGGGCTCCTCGAACGCGAACGTCTCGCCCTGCTCCCACGCGTCGAGGCCAGGGTGCTTGGCGCCGCTGTTGCGGTAATGGACCGATTCCCACAGCCCGTCCGGGCAACGGCCGTCCTGGGAGGTCACGCTCCCCGGCCAGTCGACCTCGTCGAACGGCACCTGATTCCAGGACACCAGCACGCGCGGCTCGAGGACGACGAGATTCGTCGTCCCCGGCAGGGAGGCCGACGGAGCCGTGAACGATCGCGGGCCGCCTGATCGGAAGGCGTCGGCCAGGGCCTGACACCGAGCCATCTCGTCGTCAACCAGGTCGCCCGCGGTGAGTCCGAAATCGGCGGCGTTCTCGAAGGTGAGTGCGAACGGCTCGTCGGCGAGCTGCGCGCGGATCGCCCACAGCGGATAGCGCAGGAGCACGGCGCGATCCGGGGTGCGCCTGTCCTCGTTGCGGAGGATCTCGGCCCAGGGGGTGAGCGGGTGAAGGCTGAGGTACTGAGTGGAGCCCGAGCCGGCCGCGTTGTATCGGCCGGCCGAGAAGTTCTCGACGGACCACAGTGGTGTCTCGTAGTTCGCGAGACGAAACGCCACCACCTCCATGCCCGGGACCGCTAGGCCGCGATATTGCCGCGCGACGCCGCGGCGGCCGTGATGAGCAGCTCGAGCCGATCGGGGTCGTCCAGGACACCGGACGGAGTTGCGCCGCCCAGGTCAGCCCGTGGGTACTCGAACCACTCCACAACGCCGGGCGCGGTGAGACTGTGGCGGAGCTGGTTGACGATGCGAGCGACGATGCGCAGGCGGCGCTCGTCGTCTCCGCTGGGGTGCGCTGCCTCCTGCTTTGAGACCCACCGCTGATAGGTGCGAGGACTCACGCGGAGCAGTTCGGCCTTGCGTGGCTGGCTCACCGAGCTCAACGTGGCATCGAGCCACAGCGCGACGTCACGGGCCGCTTGGTCCTCGCCGATCGGCTCGCGGTCCGCGATCCGGGCGAAGAGAAACCGCAGCTGTTCCAGCGCAAGCCGCAGCTGGCGTCGTCGCTGTGGGTCGTCCTCGCGAAGCGCCGACTGGGCTCGTATCGCAGCGCTCTGGAGCTTGATCCACAGCCACGGGTTGACCTGCGCGACCGAACCGTCATCGCCCCCGGCGATGGCATCGGCCACGTCCCCAACGAGTTCGACCACCGGGGCCGGGGTCACACGTGCCTTGGCCAGCCGCGCATTCGCCTCGCCGAGTGAGCGGGCGACCACCGCCGGCTGACGAATATCGATCGCGATGGCGGACATATGACGTGATGGTACGCCATGCTCCCGCCAACGACAAACGGTGGGGCTTATGGGGTTGACAATCGCGGAAGGTGCGGCGCCCTAATCGAGGGCGGCGGCGTGGAGTCCGGTGGTCGGCCGATCGCGCTGGTCCCACCACTGGTTCACAACCCCCAGCGCACCGCCGATGACGCCCTCCTTGAAGGCGGCGGTGTCGTTGGCGTTCGGCACGGGCTCGCTGGGGACCGCCACCTCCAGAAAGTCGCACAGCGGCTCCCACCCATCACGCGGGTTCCACACCAGCAGACGGTCCGCCGGAACGTCGCGCTTGACCCGCTCGTTCCAGCGATCCATCGACGCGGCAAAGGCCCCATCGTCGAAGGTTGATTCGGCCGGCCCCAACTCGTCGGCGCCCCAGGTCATGGTCGTCATCAGGGCCATGAACCGCCGCCACAGGGGGTCGAGTACGGCGCGTGCTTCGCACATGTGGTGCATCACGGAGTCGCCGAAGTAGATCGCCCACACGGTTTCACGCATGCTCCTGATCCAGCCCTCGGCGTCGCGCACGCTCAGCACCACCTTCGCGTCGGGGTATTGCTCCAGGATCTCCTTGTAGTAGCGCGCGGTCGGCCAGTCGCAACAGGACTGGGCGTCGCCGAGGATCGTCTCCCAGTCCGGCTGGCCGTCCGCCGCGGCCTCCCAGAGCGGCAGCCCCGCCTCGAAGTCCATCATCAGGTCGCGCATGTGGTAGCAGCGGCCAAAGCCGAGCATCTCGAACGCGATCGCCTGTGTCGTGGTGGCCGTTCGCGGCAGTCCCGCGCCGATTACTTTCATCTCGCTCCCTCGTGTGGTCGCCGACAAGGTAGCCGACCCGTCGGCCGAGCCGGCTCATCGCCGGAGCGCGATCTTGTGGGCGTCGGCGACGATCCGGTGGGGCGCGAGGTCACTGAGGGCTCTGGCGGCCTGCCGGAAGCGGTGGGTGAGAAGCGACAGGTGGCCCCTATCCCGCGCGCGAAAGTGGTGGAAGAGGAGATACGGCGTCGACAGGACCCCGACGAGGAGGCCGACGGCGAGCGCCACCACCAGGAACGGGGCCACGAACAGGAAGACGAGGATTGCGAGCGGTGGGCACACCAGGAGCCCGATGAGGACGACGCCCGCCACCTGCACCGCGCGGGCCGCATCGGAGGCGACGAGGCTGGCCGTCGCGGCGTCCTCATGGAGCAGCTCGACGGTTGAGTGCGGCTCGGAGGCGTCGGGCGCGCTTGGGGGATTGAACGTCTTGGGTGTGGTCATGCCGGTAACACTGGGCATGCGAGCGGTGGCTCGCGTCCGGGGAGATGCCGCGTCGAGTGCCTAGTCCGAGTGCGCCCGCGATAATTCCGGGCTGGCATGCTGGAGACCGACCTTCCACGGGCGGGGTTGCTTGACCGTGCCCGCGAGCGCGACGTGCTCGATGAGCTGGTCGCGGGAGTGCGAGCGGGACAGAGCCGGGTTCTGGTCCTCCGGGGCGAGGCGGGGATCGGCAAGTCGGCCCTGCTCGAGCACCTTTGCAACGCCGCCGACGGATGCCGGGTCGCCCGCGCGGCGGGCGTCGAGTCCGAGATGGAACTGGCCTTTGCCGGCCTGCATGCGCTGTGCGCGCCGATGATCGGTCGCATCGGCGATCTGCCCAGCCCTCAGCGCGACGCGCTCAGGACGGCGTTCGGCCTGAGCGCCGGGCCGCAGCCGGATCGCTTCCTGGTCGGGTTGGCGGTCCTGAGCCTGCTGGCCGCGGAGGCCGAGGAGCAGCCGCTGGTGTGCATCGTCGACGACGCTCAGTGGCTTGATCGGGTCTCCGTGCAGACGCTCGCGTTCGTGGCGCGGCGGCTGTTGGCCGAGCGGGTGGCATTGGTGTTCGGTCGGCGCGAGTCCGAGGATGAGGCCGGGCTTGACGGGCTGCCGGAGCTGGTGGTCGACGGGCTGCCGGCCAACGACGCTCGTCGTCTACTGGATGCGACCATCCCGGGGCGGCTCGATGCGCGGGTGCGGGACCGGATCCTCGGCGAGGCCGGCGGCAACCCGCTCGCGCTGCTCGAGCTGTCACGCGGACGGTCGATCACGCTGGCGGGTGGATTCGGGGTGCCGGGCGAGATGTCGCTGACCAGCCGGATCGAGCAGGGCTTCGTGGAGCAGGTGGAGGCGTTGCCGTCCGTTACCCGTCGACTCCTCCTGTTGGCAGCGGCAGAACCGGTGGGGGACGTGACGCTGCTGTGGCGCGCGGCCGACCGGCTCGGCATCGAACCCGAGGCGGCGGTACCGGCCGAGGCCGCGGACCTGGTGGAGATCGGTGCGCGCGTCCGCTTCCGGCATCCGCTCGTGCGCTCGGCGGCGTACCGAGCTGCGGCCGTGCTCGAGCGACGCGAGGTCCATCGGGCCTTGGCCGAGGCGACCGACGCGCGGCTGGATCCGGATCGCCGGGCGTGGCACCGCGCTCGCGCGGCCGATGGGCCCGATGAGGACGTCGCCGGCGAGCTGGAACGGTCGGCCGACGGGGCGCACGCGCGCGGGGGGCTTGCCGCGGCCGCCGCGTTCCTGCAGCGTGCGGCTGAGCTGACGCCCGACCCCGCCATGCGCGTCGATCGCTCGCTCGCTGCGGCCCGGGCCAGGCTCGACATGGCCGACACCGCCTCTGCGTCCGAGCTCATGGCCGCCGCGGAGCTCGGGCCCGTGAACGAGCTCCAGCGCGCGCGGTTGGAGCGGCTGGGTGCGGAGATCGTGTTCACCGGCGAGCGGGGCCGCGAGGCGCCGCCGTTGTTGCTCGCGGCGGCCACCCGGCTCGAACCGCTGGACGCGAGTCTGGCCCGCGAGACCTATCTCGAGGCGATCGCCTCGGCGATGTTCGCCGGGCGCCTCGGGACTGGCCCGGACGAGCGTGAGGTGGCCGAGGCCGCGCGCACGGCGAGCCGGGGACAGTCGTCGAACGCGACCGACGGGCTCCTCGACGCTCTTGTCACGCGGTTCACCGACGGATATGCAGCCGGTACCGAGCCGCTTTCGCGGGCGCTACACGCGTTCGCCGGCCCCGGGGAAGGGGCAGCGGACGGGCGGTGGTTGTGGCTGGCATGCCGTCTTGCTCAGGACCTCTGGGACGATGAGCTGTGGCATGCACTCGCCTCCCGTGGCGTGCGCTTGGCGCGCGAGACCGGCGCCCTTCACCTGCTCCCGAACGCGGCCAACTATCTCGCGGTGCTCAACGTCCATTCAGGGGCGTTCTCCACCGCCGCGGTGCTGGTCGATGAGGTCGAAGCGATCACGCAGGCCACGGGGCTCCCGCCGCTCAAGTACGCGGCGCTCACCCTCGCCGCGGCACGTGGCGATCAGGCCGACCTGCTGGCCATCGCCGAGGTCCCGTTGCGGGGTGCGATGGAGCGTGGCGAGGGATCGGCGCTCGGCGGGCTCGCGCGGTGCACCGCCTTGCTGCACAACGGCCACGGCCACTACGGCGAGGCACTTGCGGCGGCGCGGGAGGGGTGCGAGCACGAGGACGTGATCTTCTACGGATGGTCGCTGGTCGAGCTGGTCGAGGCGGGCGTCCGCAGCGGCGAGTCTGACGAGGCCGCCGCGGCGCTCGACCGCCTGACTGAACGCGCGCAGGCTGCCGGCACAGACTGGGCGCTCGGCGTCCAGGCGCGCTGCCGCGGGCTGCTGAGCGAGGAGGAGCCCGATTATCAGGAGTCGATCGAGCGGCTCGCCCGTAGCCGCGCTGCGGTCGAGCTCGCGCGCAGCCGGCTCGTCTACGGCGAGTGGCTGCGTCGTGAGCATCGCCGGGTGGACGCGCGCGAGCAGTTGCGCGCTGCCCATCAGATGTTCAGCCAAATGGGCGCGGACGCGTTTGCCGAGCGCGCTCGCCGCGAGCTCTCGGCCACCGGGGAGACGGTGCGCAAGCGGACGGTGGACACGCTCGACGAGCTCACCACGCAGGAGGCGCAGGTCGCCCGGCTCGCCGCCGACGGGCAGACCAACCCGGAGATCGGCGCCCAGCTCTTCATCAGCCCGCGCACGGTCGAGTATCACCTGCGCAAGGTCTTCACAAAGCTCGGTATCAGTTCGCGCAAGGAGCTGCGACGGGCGCTCCCGAAGGCCGAGCACGCCGGCATGCCCGCCTAGCTTGATGCGCGCCGCGGATGGCGCCGGCGCGCCAACGCCTAGGGACCCAACTGGGGTCTTCGACGGATGCGCATCGCGCTCGCTTGGGCGATCTTGGGCATGTCCAACAACCTCAGGAGGAACGTCATGAAGATCGTGGTGATCGGCGGAAGCGGGCGCATCGGGCAGAACGTGGTGAATCGACTGGCGGCGCAGGGGCATGAGGCCATGCCGGCCTCGCCCGCGACAGGCGTCGACACGATCACCGGCGAGGGCTTGGTCGAGGTGATGACGGGCGCCGACGTCGTCGTCGACGTTGCCAACGCGCCGATCTGGGACGACGATGCGGTCCGGGAGTTCTTCACCACCTCGACGCGCAACCAGCTCGCCGCTGAGCGCCATGCCGGTGTCGGCCACCATGTCGCGCTGACGATCGTCGGGGCTGACCGTCTGCCCGACAGCGGCTACCTTCGCGCGAAGGTCGCCCAGGAAGCGGAGATCGAAGGCGGGGGCGTTGCGTACACGATCCTGCGCGCCACGCAGTTCCTCGAGTTCCTGGCTCAGACCGTCGAGGCCGGCGCCGACGGCGACACGGTCCGGCTGTCGACCGGGCTGATGCAGCCCATCGCCGCCGACGACGTCGCCGCGGTGGTGGCCGAGCTCGCGACCGGCGCGCCGATCGACGGTCACGTCGAGGTCGGCGGGCAGGAGGCGCTGGGCATCGACGCGTGGGCACGGCGGCTGTTCGCCGCCACCGGGGATCAGCGGACGGTCGTCTCCGACCCGCACGCGCGGTACTTCGGGACCGAGCTGCACGGCGGTGAGCTGACGACGGGCGACGACGCGCGCATCGGACCGACGGACTTCGACACGTGGTTTGCCGCGCAGCAGCAGGGAGCCGCACGATGACCGAGATCAACGTGATCGTCACGGGGCCGGAGGAGGCCTATGACGGCATCGCCGAGTTCTGGTCCGCAAACGAGCTGATGGCGACGACCGTCCTGCACCAGGGGCGCCTTCACCTGCGCATCGACCCGCGGGCCGATGGCATGCCCTGGCTGGCGGACGTCGTCAGCCTGGGGCGCGCGCTGGGCGAGGCCAAGCAGCGGCTCTCGGCGTACTGACGCGAACGCCGGCCCGCCGGCGTTCGTATATATGTCCCGACCGCGCAACGACGGGAGGGACCGATGGCCGATCGCGACGCGAAGGTGTGTCTGACGAGAGCGTGAGCGCGACCTTCTTCGTCCCCGGGATCACCATCGAGGCGTGGCCAGATCTGTGCCGCCGGATCCTCGATGAGGCGCATGAGATCGGCCACAACGGCTACCACCACATCACGCCCGTGAACCTGGACGAGGGGGCGGAGCGTGAGCAGATCGAGAAGGGGCTGGAGGCGATGGACCGCGTCCTGCACGGCCATCGCGCGATCGGCTATCGATCGCCTGGTGCCGACCTGTCACCCAATTCGGCGACGCTTGCCGACCTTCCGCAGATGGAGTTCGTGCCGACCCCGACCGGCGTGCTCATCGAAGGGCTGAGTGACCCGGAGAAGTGCGAGCGTATGTGGCTGGCCGACCTCGACTACATGGTCGAGGAGATTCCCGGCGGCGTGTACTCGATGTGCGTTCACCCCGAGGTCATCGGCCGTGGGGCTCGCGTCCGGGTGTTGGAGCGGATGATCGCCAGAGGCAAGCGGCACCAGGTCCAGTTCATGACGGCGCGTGCCTCTGCCCGGGACTGGATCAGCCGGCACCCGTTCGATCGGGCGCCGACGGCCGGCGGCTGAGCAGGTCGCGGGCGGCGGACGGGTTGACGCGCCCGAGCAACAGCAGCGCCGCGAGCCGGCTCAGCCGGCCCGCGGCGCCAGTGATCGCATAGGTCACCGGATGGACGCGGTTCTCACAGCCCGGTGGCCGCTTTGATGAAGCACGTCTGGTCGAATCCCGGGTTCGTCGACGCGAGCTCGTCAGCGAAGGAACGAGCGACGTGGAGGATCGCGCGTGCCTCGTCCGGGGAGTTGAGCGTCTCCGCTGTGTCGTGTGCACGACGGAGAACGTGCGCGATCAGTTGGTCGACGGAACTCCTGTCCCGCCGGTCAAGCGCGTGATCCATCTCCTCTCCCTTCGGGTCAGGCGGCCGTGGGCACGCGCGTGGTCTGGAGAATGAATTCGGCGATCGCGCGCGGTTGGGAGAGGACGGCGCCATGCGAGCCGCCCGGGATCTCGAGCGTGTGGTGCGCGCCCGCCCGATCGGCCATGTAGTGCTGCAGTGCGGGTGGGATGATGCGGTCGGCCGTGCCGATGACAAAGCCGGACGGCACCTGCTTCCACAAGGACCGCGCGCCCGAGGGCTCGACCAGCGCCTCTTGGGTGGCCGGTCGCTGCGTCACCCCGAGCCGCGCCGCCTGTGGGGCGGGCACATCCGCGCAGAACAGCTCGCCGAAGCGGTCGGCGACGATGTAGAGGTCGGTGGTCCCGTCGCTGCGTGGCACCGGTCGCAGGGTCGTCTCGCCGAGCATGCTGCCCGGGAACTTGCCGGCCAGGGCAAAGCACGACTCACCCGCGTCGGGGGCGAAGGCGTTGACGTAGACCAGACCGACGATCTCCCCGCAGTCGGGGTCGACGTTCGACATCACCGCGCCGCCATAGGAATGGGCGACGATCACCACGGGGCCCTCGATGCTGCGGACGAGATCGCTGACCGACTGGGCGTCAGCCGCAAGCCCGCGCAGCGGGTTGGCCGCGGCGATCACCGGATGACCGGCGCCCCGCAGCGGGTCGATGACCGCGTCCCAGCCCGCGGAGTCCGCGAACGCGCCATGAACAAGAACGACGGTGGGCAACATAGTGCTGTCCTTTCGGTCACATTCCATTCGATGTGACATCGGTGGGTGAGTGCTGGAACAGATGCATGGGGTGCCACGCGTAATGGTGCGGCCGGGGTTTGCGCAGCTGGTGAACGAGGAGGTACGGCAGGCCGCACAAGGCCGCGGCGATGGCGATGAAGACCGCCGACGCCAGCACCAGCGTGACGAGCAGTACGAACGGCCCGATCAGCATCAACACGACGAATAGCCAGGGGCCGAGCACGAAGAGCACTGGGGGTCCGGCCTCGGGGACAACGTCGAGCAGCGGGAGGATCTCGTCGAACCTCTCAGCGGCCGTCGGAACTGCGAAGTCGGAGGGGCGAGCACCTGGCGTCGCGCTCCGTGGGTGGCCGGCGCTCGATGGCGGCAGCCGGTTGATCATCTCGATGCTGTTCATGTGGCGAGTCTTGCTCCGGGGGAGCGCACTCGCGTCCGGGCGAGTCCCGCGTCACGTCCCTAGTCACGGGCGGCTGGTTGCCCAGGTCAGCTCGGTGCCGGCGAGGCGAGCGTCCTGCGCAGCTCCTTCCGCGAGCTGACCCCGAGCTTGCCGAACACCTTGCGCAGGTGGTACTCGACGGTGCGCGGACTGATGAACAACTGCGCGCCGATGTCGATGTTGGTCTGCCCCGCTGCCGCCAGGCGCGCAATCTGCGCTTCCTGGTCCGTCAGGCTCTCACGGGCATCGGCGCCGTGCTGGCGCACGGTCTCGCCAATCGCCAGCAACTCATGGCGGGCGCGCTCGGCGAACGCCTCAGCGCCGGTCGCGGCGAGCATGTCGTACGCGACCCGTAGCTCTGAGCGGGCTTGGTCGCGGCGATGCTCGCCCCGCAGCCACTCCCCGTAGACGAGACGCGCGCGAGCAAGCTCGACGCGCATACGGGTGCGGCCGAGGCGCTCGATCGCCTCACCGTACAGCGCGTCGGCGGCGTCGCCCTCGCTGGTGAGCGCCCGTGAGCGCGCGAGGATCCCGAGCGCCCAATCGGTGCCGGCGGCGTGGGTGCGCTCGGCCAGGCGCTCCAGGGCCGCGCCGGCGACGTCGGCCTGACCGCAACGCGTCGCCGCCTCGACGAGCTCTGCCAGTGACCACGCGGCATACCCCTGGTCATCATCCTCAGCCCCTCGACGGGCGCTGTCGAGTGCGACGTCGTAGCGGCCGAGCCCGTTGTGGAGCACGCTGCCGGCGTAGCCGGCCAGCGCCAGGACCCTGCCCTCGCCGCGCGTCCGGGCGTCTCGGATCCCGGCGTCGATGAGCTTCAGCGCCTCTGCCTCGGCGCCGCGCCAGGCTCCGACAAGCAGTCTGCCGTAAACGAGGCCGGCGTTTCCGGTCGCCACCGCAATCGCGTCGGCCTCCTGGACGGCGGCTGAGGCAGCGGCGAAGTCGCCGCTGAACAGGTGCACTCCTGAGAGATAGACGAGCGCGACGGGGAGCATGGTCAGGGCCCCGGTCTCCCGGGCCAGTCGCTCAGCGCGCGTGGCCAGCGCCGCGAAGCCGTCGTCGTCCCACAGTTCGAACACCGTCATCGACTGAACGACCGGACACAGCAACAGCCACTCCATGATCGCTTCGTGCCGGTCCAGATGCATGTCTCGAAACGCGTGCAGGGCGGCCCGTAACGGCGGCGCGCCGGCGGCGGAGCCGTCGGTGAATCGCGTCGCCATGCCGTCAAGCACGAGGTCGATGGAGCGCGGGGGCTGAGGCGGGGGAGGGGCGGCGCGCGCCGCCTGGGCCGCGTCGCGGACGGCCGCATCGCCGTAGAGGCGGCCCGCGTAGATCGCGGCCCCCAGTGCCTCGACGTACGTCTCGCGCGCCAACCCCGAATCGAGCGCTTCCAGACGGCGGGCGGCGTCGAGGAGCAATGGGGGAGCGTCCTTCCCGCGCCTCAGCGCGAACGTGATCTCGGCGCGCAACCGGGACACACGAGCACGCTGGAGGTCGTCGAGGGGACAGATCTCCGCCAGCTTGAGGAGCTCCAGTGCGGCGTCGGCGTCCGCCGACTCGAACTTAGCCCGCGCCGCGGCCAGCGCCCGCCCGCCCCGGCGAGAGAGATCAGGGGTCAGCTCCGCAGCTCGCTGGAGAAACGCGGCTGCTGCGGCCACCCCGCCGCGTGCGCGTGCCCGATCGGCTGAGCGCTCGAGCAGGCTCGCCACCGCCTCGTCGCCGCCGATCACCGCGTGGGCGAGATGCCATGCCCGGCGATCCGGATCGATCTCGGCGTTGGTGACGTCGGCAAGGATCCGGTGCACGTCACGCTTCTCCTGAGCCGAGGCGGACCGATACACCGCCGAGCGCACCAGCGGATGCCGGAACCGGACTCGTCCGCCGAGCTCGACGAGGCCCGCCGCTTCGGCGGGTGCCACCGCGTCGAGACCGATCTCCAGCCGACCGGCCACACGCCACAGCAACGCCACGTCACCCACGGGGTCGGCCGCCGCCGCGAGAAGCAGTCGCCGAGTCTGGTCCGGCAGTGGCGCGAACCGGCCGGCGAAGCCCTCCTCGATGCGGGCGGCCAATCCGTCGGGACCCGGCAGCCCGAACCCGCCCGCCACGGCGGCCGGCGGTCGGCCCCGCGGCAGCTCCAGCAGCGCGAGAGGGTTCCCACGCGCCTCGGCCAAGATCCGGTCGCGGACGTGAGTGTCGAGCACGCCCGGGATGGTCGACTCCAGCAACGTGCGAGCGTCGGCATCTTCCAGGCCCTCGACGACCAGCTCCGGGAGTCCCGCGAGCGCGCGGTGCTCGTCGTCACGTAGCGAGAACACCAACGCCACGCGCTCTGCCAACAGGCGACGTGCGACGAACGCCAGCGTCTGCACCGAGACACGATCGACCCACTGCGCATCGTCGATAATGCATAGGAGGGGCTTGGCGTCAGCCACCTCGGCCAGCAGGCCGAGTACGGCCAAGCCGACCAGGAAACGGTCCGGTGGGTTTCCCGCTCCTAGGCCAAATGCGGTGCTCACCGCCTCGCGCTGCGGGTCCGGCAGCCTGGGCAGACCGCCGAGCATCGGGGCGCACAGCTGTTGCAGGCCGGCGTAGGCGAGCTCCATCTCTGACTCCACGCCCGCCGCCCGGGCGATTCGAAACCCCGTTGCGTCGGCGACCAGATGCTCGAGTAGGGCGGTCTTGCCGACGCCTGCCTCGCCGCGGACGACCAAAACTCGGCGCTGACCCGCGCGCACCCCGGCGACGACTTGTTCCAGGACGTCGCGCTCCCTCAACCGGTTGACCAGCCCCGAACCTGGGAGGGTCGTCTCGAGCATGCCGACGTCGCATTATCGCGGGCCAGACACGCGGGTAGGCGAACGGAGCGGAGCCCGCGACTCAAGCCAGTTCTCCCGTCCGCGAGCGCCTGGGCAGAATGGGGGTATGGAGCTCGGACTGCGCGGCAGGGTCTACGTCGTGACGGGCGGCAGCCGTGGGCTTGGGTTCGCTGCCGCGAGGGCGCTCGTCGCGGAGGGGGCTCATGTGTTGGTCAGCGCTCCTCACGAGGCGACCGCCGCCGCGGCCGTCGGCCGGCTCGCGAGCGCTGTGGCCACAGCCGGCAACGCGGCGTGGGTCGTCGCGGATAACAGCGATCCCACCACAGCTGACCGGCTGATCGCGGCAGCGCACGAGCGATTCGGTCGTCTCGACGGCGCGTTGATCAGTGTGGGCGGCACCCCGGCCGGCACCGTCGCGTCGACCACCGATGAAGCGTGGCGGTCGGCGTTCGACACCGTCTTTCTCGGGGCGGTCCGGCTGGCGCGGACCCTGGGGCCGGCTCTGCATGGCAAGGGCGACCAGGACGCGGCCGACGGCGGGCTCACCGGCACCGGCGGCTCTGTCGCCTTCGTGCTGGCCTCGTCGGTACGTGTGCCGCTACCGGAACTCGCGATCTCCAACGGGCTGTTTCCCGCGCTCGCCGGAGTCGTGAAGATGCTGGCCGATGAGCTCGGTCCCGCGGGGATCCGAATCAATGGGCTGCTGCCGGTCAGGATCGCCACCGACAGAGTCCGCGAGCTTGATGCCCTGATCGGCGATCCCGACGAAGTGCGCGCCAGGAGGTCCGAGCAGATCCCGTTGCGCAGGTACGGCGAGCCCGCGGAGTTCGGGCGAGCCGCCGCGTTCGTGCTGTCCCCGGCGGCGTCCTTCATCACCGGCGCGATGATCCCGATCGACGGCGGCGCGATCCGCTCGATCTGACGCACACGATCACCGCGCCGCGGGGAAGGAACGAACTGTTTTGGCATCGACATACGTAAGGACACCGAAACAGGTCGTGCAAGGAGATTCACGTGACCATGAAAACAACACGCCGCCTGGGTGCACTCACCCTCTTGATCGTTGGTGGCGTTCACCTGCAGCAATACCTGGCGGGGTACTCGGACGTGCCGACGATCGGAACCCTGTTCCTGCTCAATGCGATCGGCGCCGCCGTCGTCGCAGTCGGCCTGATGGCGCCGTTCGAACGTCTGGTGAATGACCGGCGTGCGGATCTGGCGGCGGCCCTACTGTCGGCTCTTGGAGCGATGATCGCCATTGGGGCGCTCATCGCCCTCTTCATCAGCGAGAGCCAGCCGCTCTTCGGATTCATGGAGGACGGTTACAGCGCCGCGATCATGATCGCGATCGCCTCCGAGGCGATCACGACGATCCTGCTGGTGCCCGTGGCCGCTGCGAACCTGCGGCGGGCTGCCGCGGGCGATGGCCCCGGCTTCTCGCGTACTGCGAGCTCACACTGAGCGGCGCCATCTGACCCGGTGGGAAGGGAGGGAGCCTGGCCACGAATCGTGGCCAGGCCCGTTTCCTCCGTCGGCCTGTCGGACTAGAAGCCGACGCCTTCGAACGCCGGCTTCGCGGCGCGCGTCCTCCTCGTAGCGGAACTGGTCCGGACTCGACGCCGCGGGCCTCGGCGAGCTCGAGCGCGATCCGTTGGACGACTGACGGTGAGCGGGAACACCGACAGTGCCTCGCCCAAGCTCGCGCTGGGAGAAGCGGCGACCTTGGCCCCGGTGACCTCGACTGCGTCGGCGATCGCGTGGGTACGGTCGGCCATTGGACCGCCGCCGTCGAGCACCACCAGCGTGTCCTGCTCATCCAGGGCGACGCTGGGGCCGTGGAAGAACTGCTCGGCGGACAGTCCCTCAGCGGCGACGTAGGAGGCCTCACGGATCTTCAGCGCGCCCTCCTGCGCCGTCCAGCCGTTCGGGCCGGCGCCGATCAACTCCACCAGCCGGTTCGGCACGGCGACGAGGGGTCCGGGGAGGGCGAGCACCGCGGCCACGCGCTCGGGGATGTCGTCGAGCGGGCCGAGCGGTGCACCGAGGCGGACAGCGATCTGCGCGAGAACGAGCATCGCGGCGGTGTGGCTGGCCGTGTAGGCGTAGGACTGCTCGGGCGCGACGGTCTCGACCTCGCCGCCACTCCCGATGCCCGAGATGTGCAGGGTCTCGGCGCCGGCCGTCCCGGGCTCGCTCGAGCATCGTCATCGAGTAGCCCGTCGACCCGGTGTGGCTCAGCACGATCACGCCGTCGGCGGGATCGACCGTGCGCTCGTAGGGCGCGACATCGGCGGCATGCAGGGCGTCGGCCTCGATGCCGGCCTCGCGCAGAAACCAGGCACCGTGGTGCGCGGCGTGCCAGCTCGTACCGATCCCGATCAGCCGGATCCGGCGTCCCGCCAGCCGGTCGGCTGCGGCTGCGGCCGCTGCATCATGAGCGAGCAGACGAGCGAGCTCGCCGGGCTGCGACATGAGCGCGTCGCGCATCTTTGATGTGGTGGGGCGGTTGATGGACCCACCGGCGCCTGGATCGGTTCCCATCACCGACCGGCCGTCGGTACGGCGTCGGACGGATTGGTGCGCAGCCAGCCGAGCACCTCGTCGGCGTGCTGATCGGGCGGGAAGATCGGATAGAAGACGTGCTCGATCCGGCCGTCGCTGACGATCATGGTCAGCCGCGTGTAGAGCCGCTGTCCGTCCGCTTGGAACGTCGGCAGCCGCAGGAGCTCGCCGAGCCGCAGGTCAGGGTCAGACAGGATCGCGAACGGCAAGGACAGCCGCTCGGCCAGCTCCGCCTGATAGTCGGTGTCCTGGGCGGAGAGGCCGTAGACGCGTTGGGCGCCGGCCGCCTGCAGCTCCTGGAAGTGATCACGGAAGCCGCATGCCTCCGGAGTGCACCCTCGCGCCCCGGGGATTGCGTCCCACCCGTCGGGCAGGTCGACGCCGGGCCTGCCGCTGAGCGGATACAGGTAGAGCACGGTGCGCCCCTCACCCAGCGCCCCCAGCGCAACCGACGTGCCGTCGCTGGCCCGCAGGGTGAGTGTCGGCAGTGCCGTGCCGGGCAGATGATCGGCCGCGCCGTCATCCTCCGGGACCGGCAGGTCGCTGGGCAGGCTCTCATACGTCGTCATCGTGGGTGCCTCCGAGGTCGTAGGGGATGAGCCTGGACAGCGCCACGATAGACCCTGCCCTTCGGGTCAAGGTCACGTCAGACGGAAGCGGCCGCAATGGAGTTCTGGTCAGGCCAGTGCGGGGAGCACCTCGTCGTAGACGAGCTGGAGCTGGTCCGCGAGCGTCGGGACACCATCGGCCTGTCGGCCACTCCAGGCCTGGACGGTGAACGGATCGGCAAACGACAGGATGTGCTCCAGTTTCGTCGCCTCGATAGCGCGCAGCTGCTCGATCCAATCCTCGGGGGTGCCCGCGACGACGAGCTGGTCGACGACATCAGTCGGGGTCAGATCCAGTGCGCGCTCGGTGTCGCCCGCAGCGAACGCGTCGATCACGGGTTGTAGTTCCTCGCGGCTGAAGCCGTGGCGCTCAAGCAGAGATCCCGGCATCGACGGGATGTAGAACGCCGCGAGCACGCGCGCCGCGCGGCGCGCCGCCTCACCATCGTGTCCGATCGCGCCCAGCACGTTGTCGGCGATGTCGAGCCCGTCGGCGTCGCGCCCAGCCTCCTCGGCGCCGGCCTGCGTGTGAGAGATCGCGTAACGGATCGCCTCAGGCGAATACGCGCAGGCGGTGAACATGCCATCGGCGATCTTGCCTGCGAGCTGCATCGATCGTGGCCCGCCCATGGCGCCGATCTTGATCGGCAGGTGCTCTTGGACGGGCCGCGCGGCGGTGAAGACGCCGGAGTAGGAGTAGAAATCGCCGGCGAAGTCGATGGCTCCATCGTCAAGCATCGCTCGCATCACCGCGTGCGCCTCGCGCAGGCGCGCAGCGGGCGGGTGCCCTGCGACGTGATCCCGTACCTGGTCGAGCATCGCGAGGTTCCCATCCCATAAACGATCTCGGCCCGACCGTGCCAGAGCTCGTCCAACGTCGCTGCCAGCCGGGCCACATGTCGGGTCACGTAGGAAGATCGGCGAGACGCAGGGACCCAGGCGGACTGCTGGGTCTGCGTCGCCGCCGCGGCGAGGATCAACCACATGTCCTGCGATAGATCTCGTCCGCCCCGTAGCAGCCGTAGAACCCGAGGGCGTCTGCGCCGCGATCATGCTGAGCAACTCGTCTGAGGCTGCTCTGGCAACAGCTGCAGGCTGAAACGCACGGGTGTCCCCTCGATCGCAACGATCTCATCGAGCCGGATGCCGCAGCGATGGTGCGCGCGGGCTGGGACTGTGCGCACCGTCACGGAAACGATTGGCGCCTGGGTGCGTCCTAGCGTCTGGGAAGTCAATCGACGCCGGGTGAGGTGAGGTGAGCTCGGCGCACGGCTCGCCGTGACCGAGGGGACCTGGGCGTCCAAACGGGACGAGATCGCGAGGGACCGATGCGTGATCAGGGCGACCGCGCGGCGCGCGCGCTGAGCACGACCGGCGGGGCATCAGCAGCCGGTGGTTCGCGCCATGGCTGGGTCGAACGGCGCACCCGGCGGCTGAAGCGTGGCGAGTGGACCGGTTCGCGGGTCTGCAGGACAGGCTTGCCATCTCCGCCGACGCGGCGCTCGGCACGACGCGGCGGTCGGTCGTGGTCTCCCGTCTCGGTCGGTCGATCGTCGGGACGAGGCTCCAGCCGAGACGCGGTCCTACGAGGAGCGGATGCTCAGTGTGCTATCTGAGCTGCAGGAACCCAGGTTGGAGCTGACGTACGTGCCTCGCTGCCGGTCGCGCAGCGCACGGTCGACTACTACATCCGCTCTCGCGCCAGATTCCGTCTCTCGGCGCGCAGGCGTCTGCGACTGGTCTCGCTCGGCGATGCGGGCAACGCCCCCTCAGCGAGAAGCTCCTGGCACGGCCGAGTGTCCTGAACCACATCCGCGACACGCTGGTGGGCCGACGGTCAGTTACCTGTTGCCTTACAACGCGACGGTGCTCGAACGGGACATCGCGCTCGCGCTTGACGTTCCCCTGTACGGCGCTGACCCGGCCCATGCGTGGCTGGGGACCAAGAGCGGCGCGCGCGCCCTGTTCGCCCGCGCCGGAGTGCCCCGTCCGTTGGGGGCCGAGTGCATCAGAAGCGTCGGCGACGCCACCGATGCGATCTGCGCGCTCCGCACGGCGAGGCCCGAGCTCGCCGAGGTGATCATAAAGATCGACAACGCGGTGTCGGGCGAGGGCAACGCCCTGCCCGACCTGGCGGCGTTGCCTGCGCCCGGCAGCCCCGCGGAGCGTGAGCTCATCCACCAGCGCCTCGTGCGACTCGCGCCTCAGGTCGACGGCGTCACCCCCGCCGCCTTTCTGGCCAAGCTCGCTGCAGAGGGTGGTGTCGTGGAAGAGAGGATCACCGCGGACGAGCTGCGCAGCCCGAGCGTCCAGCTACAGATCACGCCGACGCGAGCCGTCGAGCTTCTTTCGACCCATGACCAGATCCTCGACGGTCCCAGCGGGCAACGCTTCGCGGGCTGCCGCTTTCCAGCTGATCCTGCCTATGCCGCCACGGTCAGCGTCCTTGCCCGCCAGATCGCGGAGCAGCTGGCCGACCTCGGAGTCATCCGTCCGCTCGCCGTGGATTTCCTCATGGCTCGCGAGCGGCAGGGGCGCTGGCGTCCCTTCGCGCTCGAGGTGAACTTGCGCATGGGCGGAACCACTCACCCCTACCGGACGCTCACCGGTCTCACCGACGGCACCTACGACCCAGAGACGGCGACCTTCACGACACGCCGCGGGGACTCGAGGCACTACGTCGCGATCGATCACCCCGAGATCCCGCAGCTGCAGGCGCTCGGGCACGCCGGCCTGCTCGCCCGAGCCATGAGGCAGGATCTCCGCTTCGACCACAAGCGGGGACGCGGAGTGGTCTTCCACATGCTCACCTCGATCGAGCCACTCGCGACCGTGGGCGTGACCCGCAATCGCCGACAGCCCAGCGAGCGCAGACGACCTATGCGCGCACGTCCGCACCGTCCTCACCCACTCGAATGCCCGGCGCGCACTCCACCAGCGGCCGCACCTTCGCCCGGCCCTCGACACGCCGGTGTGACGACCCAGCCCCAACGGCAGTGGGCAGCGGGGTTGCGCAACTTGGGCTGAGTGCGATGCTCCTCACGCCATGCTCAAGCTCGCGCTTGCTGTGGTCGCGATCGCGCTGGCCGACTGCGTCAACCCATCGTTGATCGGCGGCGAGCTGTTTGTTGCGACGGGCGAGCACCCGGCGCGACAAACCATCGCCTTTGCTGCGGCGGCGTTGGTGGTCACGTTCGTGGTCGGTTTCGCGCTCGCCGTCGGGCTTGGAGACCTCATCCTGTCGCTCGTGCCCAAGCCGGGCCGCACCGTCAAGTACGTGCTGATCGTGCTCGCGGGGATTGTTCTGGTCTGCGGCGGCGCCGTCGTGTGGATCCGCCGCCGAGCGCTGGTGAGCACTGGCGAGAGCGATGATCAACCACAGCGCCGCCGGCCCGCGGCGCTGATGGGGGCCGGCATCGCCGGACTGGAACTGCTCACCGCCTTTCCCTACTTCGCCGCCATCGCGCTGATCGTCGGCTCGGGCGCGTCTGACGTCGGCAAGCTGTCGCTGCTGGTCCTCTACTGCGTCATCTACGTCTTGCCGCTGATCGCGATCGCCCTCGTGATCACGATCATGGGGCAGCGCGCCGAGCGCATCCTTCGGCCGGCGGGCGGTTGGCTGTCGGCCCACTGGCCGGTGATCGTTGCACCGCTCACGGCCGCATTCGGGATCGGCGTTCTGGCCTTCGGGATCGTGCAGCTGGCCTCGACCTAGCACGACGACCCTGCCGTGCCAGCGCATCATTGCGCTCGCCGGCTTGCCTACGGGAGGTCCTGGCAGGCGGTCCCGTCGTGGTTGCCGTCCAGGCCCGCCACGTCGTTGGCGGCCGATCCGCCGTGCGCGGTGAACCACTGCTGCGCGGCGGCGTGCGTGGCGAAGTCTGAGCAGTTGACCTCCGACACCGGCTTATTGGGGGCACCCGCGCTGGCCGGTGCCGAGGACGGCGCCGTCTGGGTGGGCGTGGTGGCGTTGGTCGTCGGGGTGCTGCTGGCGGTAACGTGGACGGGCGCGCCGGGCGCGGGGAGCTTCTGGCCCGGGCAGGTGGCCAGCACCCGGCCGATCGCGTTCTTCTCAGCCTGGGTGACCCACAGCCGGTACTTGGTCTTGACCGCGACCTGGCGGGCGACGTAGGAGCAGCGGAAGGACTTGTTGGGGGGCAGCCAGGTGGCAGCGTCCCCGTCACCCTTGGCGCGGTTGGCGCGCGCGTCGACGGCGAGCAGTTCCAGCGGGTCGTTGGCGAACGCCTCTCGTGTCGCCCGGCTCCACTGCTGCGCGCCTTTCTGCCAGGCATCAGAAAGCGCGACGACATGGTCGATGTCGACCTCTGAGGCACCGCGGACATAATGGACGGGCTGTGCGGTGTAGGGGTCCACGAGCATGCCCGAGCCCACCCGGCAGGAGTCCAGGTAGGTGCGGGCGGCCAGGTCTCGGGTGAGGATCCGGTCGCGGGTGTCACAGCCGCCGGTGTCCGCCCAGCCGTCGCCAAACTGCGCCCGGCTGTAGGCGGTCTTGGGCGCGCGGCCCTTGACCGGCAGCTTCGCTAACGCGGCCGCGGCGCTGCCGGCGACGGCGTGCGACGGTACCGGCACGGTCGTCCGCTTGCGGGGGCGGTGCCGGGCCTTGGCGCGATGATGCGTGCCCGTCGCGCTGTCCGGCGCCGGAGCGCTGGTCGCGGTGTCCGGCGTCGGAGCGCTGGTCGCGGGGGTCGTGGTGGAAGCACCGCACCCGGCCAGGCCGAGCGCGACGAGGACCAGGATGAGACTGGCAAACAAAGCGCCGAGCACCTGCCGGGCCGTCGAGCAGGTCGCGCTGGCGAGCGCGAGGACGAGTTTGTTCATGACCGGTTCGCTGGCTCCTGGGGTTCGACGTCGCTCGGCGGATTGGCCCGAGGCGTACTCCTTACATCGGCGGATCAGGAGAGCCCTCACAGCAGTGTCCTTGGAATCGGCCAGTCGTGTCGCGGCCAAGCGCTCGTCTGCGGCTCACGAGATGCGAGCGGCCCGCAGGGAACGGGTTAGGATCACCGTCCGTTCGGCCTGGGCTGAGCGCGGATGAACGATGCGCCTGTGATCTGGCAGCGGACAAACTTCAGAGTCATCATCGGCACGCTCGAGCTCGGCTGCGCCGAGGTCTTCGGCTTCGCGTCCCACACGATGTCCGCGCCTGACTCGGGGGAGACAAGGGCGGCCTCAACCACCGCGAACATCCCGGCGTCGTCCGAGACGCCGTGGGCTAACGACGTCGGCCCGTGGATCGGAACCGACCCCGAGGGTCACCCGCCGACCGCGCCGACCCCGGCGCTTGAGTGGACGCTGACGCCGGTGACGATCCGGCGCGCTCTGGACCACAGTCACGCTCTCTTCGCGTGGCGGGCGGCGATCGTCGCGGGGCAGCCCGACACGCGCGACGTGACGATCCAGGTGTTGGACTCACCGGGCGGCCAGCCGGTCGTGACCTGGCTCTTGGACGAGGCGTGGCCGCTGAGCTGGTCTGGGCCGACCCTCGACGCATTGCACCCCGGGGTCGCGATGGAGCAGGCCGAGCTGGCCTACGCGCGACTGCGTTGGCTGGACCAACCAGAGACAGGAGAGCCTTGATGTCAGGCATCCGGCAGGTGCCGTACGGCGCATTCAACTTCATCGTCGACCTCGGAACCGGCTCCTCGGCGGGACCCGACGCCGGGTTTGAGGAGTGCGGACCGTTCTCCGAGCGAATCGATGTGATCGAGTACCGCAACGGTGACGATCCCGACCAACGAGCCTCGCAAGATCACCGGTCTGGCCACTGTCGAGGACGTCTCATTCAAGCGGGGTGTGATCGGATCGCAGACGCTGTACGACTGGTTTGACCAGGTCCGTGGTGGCAGCGAGTCGGCGCTGCGCAACATCACGGTGGCGTTGCTCAGCGAGGACCGCTCGACTCGAGTCATGACCTGGAAGCTGCTGCGGGCGCGCCCAGTCCGCTATCGCGGGGGGCCGCTGCACGGCGGCAGCAGTGATATCGCAATCGAGGAGCTCGTTCTCGCCTACGAGCGCCTCGAGGTCGCCACTGCCTGACCGCTGGCCGCGGCATCGCGAAAGCGCGTGACGGAGCGGTTGGTCTGGGGGGCTACTCGTCGAGCACGGCCAGCGCTCGTCCCAGAGCCCTGATCGAAGACTCGTTGATCGGGCTGGCGACCAGGATCGCCTCGTCTGCTCCCGCAGTGGCGAGATCGCGCAGGAACGTGGACACAGCCTCGGGGGAGCCCTCAAGCGGCGGCGCCTTCTCCACAAGCGAGCGTTCCCCAGCGTCGCGGTCAAGCACGACCAGGACGCAGGCGCTGCGCAGAATCGCGTCCGGTTGCCGGCCCGCCGCCCGGGCGATCTCATCGACACGTCGGTTCGCCGCGGCGAATCCATCGGGCGTGTTCCCGTACCACTCATACCAGGTGTTCCACGCGTCCACGTACGGGATGGCTCGCTCCAGCGTCGGCGTGCGGATGGCCCCGATCATCAGCGGCGGTCGCCGAGACGGCGGCGGAAGAAGGACCGCGTCGTTGACCGCCTCATAGGTTCCGCTATAGGTCACTCGCTCCCCCGCCAACAGGCGCGTGATGATCTCAAGCGCCTCGTTGAAGCGGGCAAGCCGATCGTCGAAGGGGATGCCGAAAGCGGTGAACTCCGTCTCATTCCAACCGGCGCCGAGCCCCACGACGAGCCGTCCGTCGGACAACTCGTCGACTGCCGCCGCGACGCGAGCGAGCACTCCCGGGCGGTGAAACGCTGTGCACGCGACGAGCGGGCCGATGGCGACGCGTTCAGTCGCCATGGCCAGCCCGGCCAACAGCGTCCACGCGTCCCACGGCCCGCGTTCCGGGCGCCCGTCATCACGGTAGAGGAGGTGATCTCCAACCCACACAGAGTCGAACCCCACCTCCTCCGCGGCTCGGGCCATCGCCGCGTACTCCGGCCAGCGGACGACACGCTCGACTTCTGGCAATTGGATCCCTACGCGGAGCGGGCGCATACGCAAGTGGCCTCCGGCGGTGACGGCGCGACTTCGGAATTAGTACCAGTCGCGGTGCGAGGCCGGCGGCGTTGGCTACGATGCGGCCTTGGCGACGCGATCGGCCTCCGACGAACCGTACGTTCTGCGCTCGGGCACCATCGGCGAGTCGTGGTGTGCTGTTGCCGGCCGGATTCTCGCCCGCGGCGTACCCGCCCAGTACGACGGGCTCCCGATCCGGGAGATCTCGCTGATTACCCTGGTCGTCGCGCGCCCCGATCCCGACGACGAGTTCATCGCGACGTACGCGCAACCGGAGCGGCTGGCATGGATGCACGCCAACTTCACCGATCACGCGCGGGTGGCGGACCTCGGCGACGCCGACAGTTACGCCACGCGACTGTTTGACTACGAGCACTCCGGCCATGACCAGGTCACGTGGGTGATCGGCCGGCTCCGCGCCGACCCGTCGTCGCGCTCGGCGACGATCACGACGTTTCAGCCGCACACCGACAGGACCTACATCCCGTGTGTCAGCATGCTCGACTTCTGGCTCCCAGACGGCGCCGTGGAGCTCGTCGTGTACGCGCACAGCATCGACTTCGGCGCCAAGGGCTACGGCAACCTGGTCGAGCTGGCCGCATTGCAGCACCACGTCGCGGACGCTCTCGACGTGCCCGTTGGGCGGCTGGTGATGACCGTCAAGTCGGCGCACGTGTACGACACCGAGCTGGCGTACGTCAAGGGCGTGCTCACGAGCCCGACGCAGGATCCAGGACTCTCCTAGCCGCCGAGGGCGATCCCGCGGGGTGAGATTCACGGGCCACACGCCAGGACCGCGAGCAGCATCGCGATATCGGCGTCATCGTGGTTGTGGCCGTGGATCGAAACGAAGTAGGTGACAGCATGCTTGGTCGCGAACGCAGCGTCGTGGCCTTCGAGTTGGCCGTCGGAATCCGGAAACCGATAGAGCGTCACGGTGTGCCCGAGATAGCGCCGCTGACCGATCAGCTCCGCCGGGCGTCTCGGCGGCAGCGCGTCCCAGTTAGCGCGATCGAAGACCCAGAGGGCTCGTGCCGGGCCGGTGATGGCGCCGATCTCCCAGTGCACCCGCCCTTGGTTGTCGCCGTTGTTGATCGACATCGAGTATGAGCGTCGATCGACGATCTGCGGGCCGTACAGCGCGTGATCGCCGACTACCCCGCCGGCCGGCACCAGCGGCGGGCAGATCACATGCAGACGGGTCATCGGGACCATCTCCGCGCACGTCGCGGTGACCCGAGAGGGGACGTCTGCCGTCA
Source organism: Terriglobia bacterium (assembly GCA_963816865.1). Taxonomy (GTDB): domain Bacteria; phylum Acidobacteriota; class Terriglobia; order Terriglobales; family Acidobacteriaceae; genus JAIQFF01. The sequence continues at coordinate 4,465 of CAWFMU010000040.1, read as the reverse complement.
GCTCGAGGCTCTTGAGAACCACGACCCTGTTCAAGAATCGCAAGCACTGGCCCGCAGGGCGGCCGCTCTGGCACGCGGAGTACGACGAGTTCGGTGGCCAATTCCGTGTGTGGTCGGCGCCGCCATCGCACGCGACGGAGACCAAGAGACTGCCGACCGTGCACAGTGCCCCAACCCAACCCACGCTGCTTCGCGTCATCAACACACATACGCCGGGCAGGTGTGGCGGAGGTCCCGCTGACCCGAGCGGCGTCGTCGACGCGCCGCCGGCGCGCGCGTCCGGGGTAGGAGGCGACGGCGGACGGCGTTCATGGCTCCTGGTCTGGGGCCGGGTGGAGCGGGGTGTAGGTGAGGATCACTGAGCCGTTGGCGAATCGATGGACATCGGTGAGATCCAGCCTGGCCGCGGACGGGTCGATGTTCTCGAACAGCCGTTGCCCGGCGCCGATCACGACGGGCATGATCCAGAGCCGGATCTCGTCAACCAGACCCGCGCGCATCCTGCATGACTCCGCCGCGCACGCGATCAACGTGATCCTCGTGCAGGCCGGTGGCGCACGTCTGCTAAAGGACCGGGATCCCGGCGACTCGGGCCATCACGGCCGCCGGCCGAAAGCCCACGCCACCATCAGCGGGAACTCTTGCCTCCAGAACGCGTCGCCGTGCGAACCGACTCGCTCGGTCATGATCACGTCCGCGCCCGCGTCGCGCAGCGCGTCTGCCCAGCGCGTCGCGTTGGCGAGGAAGAACGGCTCCTGGGTGCCGGCGACGAGGTACGCGCGGGGGAGCGAGTCCGGCATCACCGCGGGCGGGCGGTAGCCGCCGCCCGGCGACGCGCACAACATTGCACCGTAGATGTCGGGATGGCGAAGCCCCATGGCGAGCGCGAGTTCTGCACTCGCCGAGACGCCGAACAGCGCCGTGCGATCGGGAGGCAACGCGACATCAAAGCGCAACCGCGCCCATTCACGGACATCGTTGACAAAGAACTTCTCGTGCTCGTCGAACCGCTCAGGGTCAAAGGCGAAGGCGGCAGTGCTCTCGCCGGGCGAGTACTCATGTAGGCGCAGCGTCTCGTCCTCCAGGCGGTGCGCTGCAACGATCATCGTGGGCGGTAGGTCCCCCGCCTCCAGCTCGGCTCCCCACGACGTGATCACCTGACCGTCACCGCCAAAGACGATGGCGTCGGGCGCAGCGGGCGGAACATACGCCGTGACCGATCGGCCGCCGTCGTACTCCAACCTCTCAGTGACGAGCTGGCCCCTCATCGGCGACATCCAGGACGGCGCCCTGTCAGTCGACGACAGTGACGCCACGCCCCGAGAGAGCGCGCGCCTCGGTGTGGCCCGCCGCGGGCGCGCCGATCAGCCGCAGCACGCGCAACGCCGCCGCCCGATCGATCCAGCCGAGGTCTGCCACCTGCGTGCCCGTGAGGTCGAGCTCCGCTGCGTCGGTCACGGCTGGTAGCTGCGCGACCTCGGCGAGCGTCGTGATCGGCGTGTCGCGCACGATGAGTCGGCGGAGCGCGTGCAAGCCCGTCAGCGGCGATAGGTCGGAGACTTCCGTGTTGGAGACGTCGAGGTCCTCGAGGCGCTCCAGGCTCGCGAGCGGTCGGAGGTCTGCGACGCGCGTTGAGTTCAGCTTCAGCGATTCGAGGTTGTGCAGGTCGGCGAGCGGCGACAGGTCGGTGACGCGAGTGCGTGACAGGTCCAGGCGCCGCAAGTGCGTCAGGCCGCGCAGCGGCGTGAGGTCCTCAACTCGCGAGCGGGGGATCTCGAGCACGGCGAGCCCGGGCAGGTCCGCGACCGGCGACAGGTCGCGCAGCGGGTGCTCGATGGTCCGGTGCGGGTTCGTGGCGCGGAGGCTGAGCTGGCGCAAGCCCGGCAGCGCGCGGAGCGGGCCCAAGTCGTCGATGCGGACGTTGACGCATTCGAGAATCTCGGTGTCCGCGGGCCACTCCTTGTCGCAGAATCGCACTCAGAACCCCTTGCGATAGTGCTTGACCAGCCAGTCGATCAGCTTGCGATCATCGGCTGCGTTGCCAGTGAGTTCCCCATAGCCGGCAATCGCGCCGTCGATCACCTTCCTGACCGCTGCCGCCTTTTTGACCTTGGTGGGCACTGACTGTTTGGCGGCATTGTCCTGGATCGCGATCGTCGCGTGGGCGACACCCTCTGAAAGTGCGACATCGAGCACGGTGACGCTGGTCGGCTTGGGCTTCTGCTGGTGGATCGTCAGCTTCATCATCTTGGACATCTGAAGCAACGACGACTTGCGCTTGTCAAAGACCCGCTCTGCAGGCTTTGCCTGGATCAGGCGCGCGGATTCGCGGACGAACTGGTGGGCGTCGACGGCCGCGTCCCACGCCTTCCGTAGGTACTCGCTCGCGGCCCGCCGCACCTCGTCCTCGAAGGTGACCTTGTGGCCGCCTGAAGTCTGTTTCGGGACGAACTTCTGGAAGCCCGGGAGGGACTTCGTCTTGTCGTTGGGATCGCGAAGGTGGTAGAGGCTGCGGCCAAGGTACCGCGCCGGCAGTTCCTCGTAGTGAGCGGCATTGTTGACCTTCTCACTTTCCTCCATCGCCTCAAAGCCGTCACTGCCGTAGTACCCAAGGTCGTCGACATGCGGGTCGGCGAGGTGGCACGACTCGTGGATAAGCGTGATGATGGCGTCGTCGCGATCCGTCACCTCCGCTACGTCACCGGTGAGGTGGATGTGCTGACTGGAGAAGTTCGCCCAGCCGCCGAGCCCGACCTGCGGGTCGTCGCGGTTGTAATCGGTGTCCATCGCGGTATCGGCGTTCTTGATCGCATTGGCGAGCGCGGTCTTCGCTTTGCCGTAGCGTGACTTGGCGATTGCCGCCTGGCTACCGAAGACGTCCGCGAGACCAGCCGTATCCGCCATCGCCTGGTCGATCTTGGCCGCGGCGATTGTGGCGACGTCAGTGAGCTTCTTGAGGTCCGCGGCCTTGAGCTTCGCCTCGGCGTCGGCGACCGATTTGTAGACGTCGGAGGTGTCCGTCCCCAGGTAGCCGGGCCACGCCTTCTCGTCGAACACCCCGCCGCCGGGGAAGAGCTTCTTCATGACGTCTTCGGCGTCGGTCCGAAGCGCGAAGTCGAGGTCCATGCGGCGCAGCGCGCGCCGGACCGCGTTCTCGATGTCACCCTTGTCGAGCAGGCCGCTGCCGTACAGGCTCTTCAGCTCATTGGCGGACGGGATCCTGAACCGCGTATCCGGAGCGGCCGGGCTCCCAGGGCGGGCCGCCCGCGCCTCTTGCAGCCGCTGATTTGCCACTGCGATTGGGATCAGACCGGCGCCGCGCAGCACGTCGACCGTCGCCGCGTTGCCGAGGCGGCGCTGAAGGGCGACCACGCCGCCGGCGCTCAAGGACGCCTGGTCGAACGGCGACGCCGGAACCCGAGCGACCTCGTTCGCCTGGCAGGGCAGTGATTCCTCCGCAACCTCTCCGCCGGCTCCACGGTAAGCGCTCACCCCAGCGTCATGCTACACGCGTCCAGGATGGCGGTGTGCCGCGTGTTGCCGAGTCCGTCCGCGGCCTCGCAACCACCTCGGTCGCCTCCGCGTGGGCAGAGGCGCGATTGGGATATGTTGTGCGCCCATGGCGGCTGACCTGGTCATCTCCTACGACGGCACGTCCAACGACGACGACGCGGTGGCGCTGGGCCGGGCGTTGGCTCGGACGGGATCGTCGGTGTCGCTCGCCTACGTGCGCCACTCCCGCGAGTTCGATCCACGGCGGGAGGAGGTCGCCCAGCATGACGCCGAGCTGCGTTTGGAACGAGGAGCGGCGCAGCTGGACGGCGACGTTGGGCGCTATGTCGAGGTTGGTGCGGCCACCGGGGAGGTGCTGGGCGCGCTCGCACAGCGGGTGGATGCCTCGATCATCGTCTTCGGCTCGGATTACCGCACGCCGGTCGGTCGCGCGGAGCCGGGAACGTCAGCGCAGCGTCTGATCGAGGGCGGTCCCGTCGCGATCGCCGTCGCGGCGGCCGGCCTGCGCGCCAAAACCGACTTTGCGATCAGGTTCATCGCGGTGCCGTTCGCGGGCCCGGTCAACGATGACGCGCGGGCGACCGCGGCATCGCTGGCGGCCAGCCTCGGGGCCGAGGTGGTTGACGCGAACGCCGGATCGGTGGATCTGATCGTCGTCGGCTCGCAGGCCGGCGCCCCGCAAGGTCACGTGGTGGTCGCCGGCGAGGTCCGCAACGAGCTCAACAGCGCTCGGAGCTCCGTGCTGGTGCTCCCGGCTGAGAGCCGCATCGGATTCTGAGCGAGCCGGCGGTACGAGGTCCGACGGGGTTACCTGGTGCCGGCACTGGGGCTCCATCGGTCGCGTGGATCCCCAAGGCCGCACTGCGACGCTCTAGGCATGCTTGAGCGGTACACCGGTCGCGCTCGGCGGGTGGTCGAGCTCGCCGAGGAGGAGGCGAAGGGGCTCGGGCAC
>CAWFMU010000039.1:0-224624 GCA_963816865.1 Terriglobia bacterium | reverse complement strand
CGTTCGACGGCAGCGCGATCATGCAAGGCACTGATTCGACGCATGTCCTCGACGCGTTGACCAATCTCGCGGCGGCGGTCTCGGCGGGCGATCAAGCCGGCATGGACACCGGCGTTCAGGCGCTCAATCGGGCGTTCGATCGAGCGAACAGCGCGCAAGCGCGCATCGGCAACGACGAGCGAAGCCTCGACGACACAAGTTCGGCTGATCTCGTCGGCTCGAGTCGGTTCGGTGACGCGGCTGTCGGGCATCGAAGAACGCCGATCTGGCGCAGGCCGCCTCCCGTCTCTCGCAGGCTGACACGGCGTATCGAGCGGCTCTCTCAGCCATGTCCACCCTCGGTAGTGTCTCGCTCATGGATTACCTCAAATGACACGAACAGTCAGCAGTCAGGCCTCGTCGGTGAATGCATCCAGCGCATTGGAACAACCCGTCGAGGCGATGGTCGTCGAGTTTCCGTCCGGCATCCCGGGCTTCGAGTCGTACCGGCGGTTTGTCCTGATCGCCTCCGCCGACTTGTCGCCGCTTGGTTGCTTGAAAGCCGTGGATGCATTGGACGTTTCGTTCCTGGTGATCGATCCGAGGCTGCTCTCGCTCGGCTACGACATCACGCTCAGCGATTTCGAGCGGGCTCGACTCGGTGCGGACCCGGACGAACCGTTGTTGTGGCTCTCGATCGTAACGATCGTGGAGAAGGAAGCGACGGCGAATTCTCCGCGCTCCTGTCGTCATCAACCCGAAGACGATGATTGGGTGCCAGGTGATTCGGGAGAACGCGCAGTACCCGCTGGAATTCGTGATCAGCCGTGGATAACGTGTGCTAGTCGTTACGCGCAAATTGAACGAAGCCATCGTCATCGGCGACGGCATCGAGATCGTGGTTCTCCGCAATGGCCGCGAGGGCGTCCGTTTAGGCATCACGGCGCCGTCGCATGTGCCTGTCCATCGCCGTGAGATTTACGACACCATCCGTGCTGCGAACGCGTCGGCGGCCGGCGCGTCCGCACAGATTGAGGGACTGGTCGAACGTTTGAGGCAACGGATCGAACAATGGTAACGAGAACACCGTCACGACTCACGCCACTCGATTGGCGGACCCTGCCTGCCGACCGCGTCGCGCCCCTGTACACCGCGGAAATCGAGCGATGGGGATCCGCGCTCGAATGGGAAACCGCCAAGGATTGGGAAGAGGTGGAAAAGGGCCGTCAACTCGGCACCGTTGAGGGCATCGTCGTCACCAACGAGGCCGGCGTGATCGTCGGCTGGTGCTACTACCTCGTTCACAAGCGTGCGCTGCAGGTCGGTTCATTCATCGCCGCCTCGGACGCCGCGGCGCAGGTGATGCTCGACGCGGTGCTTCGCGACGAAATCCGTTCGGTCGTCGATACCGTGACTCTTTTCGCCTTCGCTGACGCGCCGAATCTTGCCGCCGCGCTGCGGTTGCGCGGTCTCACCGTCGATCGCTACTGGTATCTCGGCCGTGAGCTTCAGCGCGTGGCGCCGCCGCGCCTTCCCGACGTCCGCAAATGGCGTCTTGACGATGTGCGGGCGACAGCGGACCTGCTGGGACGTGCCTACGAAGGCCGCGACGAGTCCAGACCGTTTGCGCCACGCGGGATGGCAGAAGAGTGGACCGACTACGTGCAGCAGATGACGACCGGATCCGGCTGTGGCCGTTTGATGACCGACGTGAGCATCTGCGTTCCCGGCGGTCCCAATCGCCTGCTTGCGGTTGCGCTCGTCACGCGCATTGCCGAAGGCACCGGTCACCTCGTGCAACTGGCCGTCGATCCGCAGATGCGGGGACGCCATCTCGGCAGCCAGCTCCTCGAGACTGCGTGCTCGGCGGCGAACCAGGCTGGGTGCGCGCGCATGACGCTCTTTGTCGGCGGCAAGAACAGCCGCGCGCGATCGCTCTACGAGTCGTCGCGTTTCGAGAATATGGCGAGTTTTATCGCCGCTGGATCGCTTCAGCCGCGACGATCGACGAGCGTGGCGCCGGGCAGCGCCGTCATCACCCGCCGATAGGCGGCGAGCGTCGTTTCTCCCTGTTCCATCGCGCGCGCGGCTTCGCGGCGGGCGAGTTCCGCGGCGGCCAACGCCTCCAGCGATTCGCCATCGGTGTTGAGAATCCCCGAGACCAGCGCAATCGCCTCGCGGTGCAGCGTCACCGCTTCGTCGTAACCAGATAGATGCTTGGCTTCCTCGCGCGAGGCCGACAGTGTCTGGCGAACAACGCGCAGCTGACCCTCGATGTTGACGAGCGCTGCCATCAGCCCGTCGCGTTCGTCGGCCGCGCGATTCAAGGCGGCGAGATCCTGAACGGCACTGGCTTCGCGCTGGCGCCCGGCGGTCTGTTCCAGCCGGCGCAGGATGACGAGTTCCGCCTCCAGGCCGGCTCGATATTGCTCGATCAAGGCCACGAGGGGACTCTCGGACATTTACCGTGTCGTGGTCGGTGAGGCTGCCGCGGCGGCGCTGGCGCGGCTGATGGCGAGCCACCCTTCGCGCAGCGTCGTCAGAACCCGGCGCGCCTCGTCAAGTGGTTGCAGTTCCTGCTTCGCCGACGCGTCGACCAGGCGATCCCGAACGAATCCGTAGAGCTTGTCGAGGCGCTCGGCCACTTCGCCGCCGGTCTCCATGTCGAGTGTGCTTTGCAGCTCCGAGACGATGGCCATGGCGCGCGACAGATGCTGCTGACGACCGCGGATGTCTCGCCGCACCATCGCTTCGCGTGCGTCGGCAGTGAAACGGAGTGCGCCGTCGTAGAGCATCACGACGAGCTCCAATGGATTGCGCGACTGAATTTCAGTCTGGCGGTAACTGTCGATCCCGCGAGCGGCAAGCGCGCACATGACGAGTCACTCCTCTAGAAGTTGGCACTGATCAAATCGGTGCTGAAATTCGACAACGAGCCCTTCTGGCTGTTCAACTGCGTCATCGCCGCGTCGGCCGCCGTGAATTCCTGCTGCAGCGCCGCCTTTCTGATGGCGAGTCGTGCCGTCATGTCGTCGATTTGACGTCCGACTCTGGCGATCTCATCGTTCAGATTCGTCTGGGCGCCCGGCAAGAAACCGCCGGCATCGGTGTAGTTGTCGACGACCGTGTTGACGGCGTTGAAGGCGCCGTTGGTGGAATCGGCAAACAGCGCTTGCACCGCCGCAGGATTCGAGTCGAGCGCTGCCGTGAGCGCCGTGCTATCGAGCGTCAGCTCGCCCGTGCGTGTGAACCCGATACCGACCTCGGCAAGGCGACTGTAGTCGCCGGATCCGTGCGCGTCGAGGAGGCTGTCTCTCAGTGAACCGCGCAAACCGCGAAGCACGCTATCGCGGCCGATGGCGCCAGCGGTTCCATTGTTCGAGGCGGTCGCTTGCGAATCCGCGAACTGGACCAGGTCGTTGTACGACGTCACGAAAGCGTTCACGCGATCGGCAAGATTGCTATCGTCGCGGGCTGACGGACACGACGACGGTGTTGGTCGGATCCTTTTGCAGAAGAGTGAGCGAGACGCCGGGGATGCCGGAATCCAGGGTGTTGCTCGAACTGGTGACCGCGATGTTGTTGATCAGCACCGAGGCGTCCGTCGCATTGACGGCGTTGTCGGACGCACTGTTGCCGGAGATGTTGTCGTTGTTGGCGTCGGCGAAGGTCATCGTGCCGGCGGTGAGCTGATTCGTGATCGTAAAGGCGTTCGCCGCGCCGGTGTCCTTGCTTGTCAACACGAGTCGGTACTCGCCGGGTTCAGTGGCGACGATCGAGGCGCTGGCCGGCGCATTGGCGTCCGCGTTGATTGCCGCCGACAGTTGCTGGAGCGTGACCGGACCGGAAATGTTGATCTGCTCGGACCCAATCGTCAGGCTGCCGCCGGTTGCGACGACGGTGGTGTCGGTGTCGGGCGCGAACGTGCTGGAAACGGTGACCTGCGCGCGTGCCAGCTCGTTGACCACGACCTCGTAGCGGCCGGCCGTCGCGCCCGACGACGCCGACACCGTGAGCGCTGTTGAATCGGAGCTCGTCGCGGCGTAAGACGTGAGCGTCGTGGAATCGGATAGCGCGCCGGACGCCGTTCGCAACGCATCGAGCTTGGTGGCAAGCTGGCCGTAGCTTGAATCAGTGGCCTGCAGTGCCGATTGCCTGTCCTGCAACGCCTGCAGCGGCTGACTTTCCTGCTGCATGATCGCGTTGAGCACGACGTTGAAGTCGATGGAGTTGAAGCCGCTGAAGGTGATGGGCGAGCCCGACGACGTTTGTAATTGAGAATTAAGAATTGAAATTCGGAATTTACAGTCGGCGTCACCACATGCCAGATTCGCGCCAGTGATGGCGCGGGAAATTCTGTGAAACCGAAACGAGGCCGGCGTCTGACCCTGATGGCGGGCCAGACGCCGGACTCCTATCCGGGGTGGAGTGGAGACCCATTCGCGCCGTTCCATTCTGGACTCCCTCCCATTTGCGGAACCCGCCGACCTTCCGTAAGTGAACTCCTTCGAAGTGGACGCCGCGTACCCACCAAACCTCCGTAGAATCGTGGAAGAGCCCAGCGCTCCTGTCCTGGAGATGCGGAATGAATCAGGCGACAGGTTTTCTGAAAGGAAAGGCCTGAACACCGAGCCAATACAAATGTCCACGAGCAACCCGGACTTTCTTCGGACCAGGAAAGAAGACGGCACAGCTACGGCAGTCACGGGCCGATCATCCCTGGCTGCCCCGGGGGCGAACCCAATCCACCCATCAGACCCACCTCAAGTTGCGGAGAAGCGGGGAGCGCCGCGCTACAAATGCGAGGGCAGCGCCGAGTTTCGCACGGAAGGCTTCGAAGTGCGCACCTGGGCCCGGGTGACGGACTTGAGCCGCAGCGGATGCTACATAGAGATGCAGGCGACCTCACCCTTGAACACCGCAGTCAGCCTAATGATCGAAGTGAACGGGCTGCGGTTGCACGTCAAGGGAGCAGTGAAGACTTCTTACGCGATGCAGGGTATGGGCGTAGCCTTCACCGAAATTCCGGACACGGACCTGCTGCAGCTGGATGAAATCATCCGCCAGCTGGCCATCGGAGCGGCAGATGCGGCTGAACCGGAGCCGCGACCTTCGAGAGGCCCGGATCTATTGATGATTAATGACGCGAGTGCCGCCTTGAACGCGGTGGCCGACTTCTTTCAGACTCATCGAATGCTGACGCGGGAAGATTTCAAAGATCTGGTGGGGACAAGCCAGAATCGCAATCGCTGACCCCCGACTTCGGACCCCGGATTTCGGACCTCAGTCCCTGTCATCCTGAGCGTAGTGGGAAGCCCGCGTTACGGGCTTCCCACGGAGTCGAAGGACCCCTACCGATTCTACGGACGCTCTGATGTTGGGAATTTCCTGCGCCTGATCAGTGCAGCAAACAGTTGTGGAGCTTATAGGGGTCCTTCGACTTCGCAACTGCCTCGCAAAGCGAAGCAGCCGCTCCGCTCAGGATGACAAGGCCTGAGGTCTGAGGACTGACGACCGACGCCCGCTTCGTTACCTTGGTGATCTAGGGGCTGGTTACGCACCCGGCTACAGTTGCGTCATGACACTTTCATCCATGGTGCTCTCACGAGATTTTCAGGAAATCAGCGTTCTCGAATGTATCCTCGGTGGTCTGCACATTGGAGTTGACGTCGAGTCGGAACCGGACCGGGCCCGAACCAAGCTGGCCAAGTCGAAAATTGACGCGCTCATCATTGACTGCGATCTGTGCGGAGCTTCCAGCTTCCTGCAAGGTTTGCAGGACGGCACCATCCGCAACGCGGTGCCGCTCATCATCGTCAGCGGTTCAGCGGGCCGCAAGAATCTCGAATCCAAGGGCGCCTCGTTCGTCTTCGAAAAACCGATCTCGGTGGAGCAAGCTGTGCACACGTTATCCGCGGCGCGCAACATGATCCTGGATGAGAGGCTGCGCTATCATCGCGCGACTCTCGATGTTCCCGTATCTCTCATCGGAACATCCAAAATCCGTCAACGCGCGCATCTTCAAAACCTGAGCCAGGGCGGCATCGGCGTGCGTTTGCAAAAACCCGAGCAAGCTACCGGCAAAGTGAATGTGAACTTTACTCTGCCGGGCACGCGGCTCGCGATGAAGTTTCAGGGAGAAGTAGCGTGGAAAGACAAGCAGGGCAACGCCGGCATCCGCTTCGTGGAAGCCGCACCCGCCATGAGGCGAGGACTGCAACTCTGGCTGGAGCGGCAGTATTTCATGCACTAGAGCGGACAGCAGACCTCGGACCTCAGACCCGGACACCAAAACCAACCTGTCATCCTGAGCGGAGCGGCTGCTTCGCTTGCGAAGCAGCTGCGGAGTCGAAGGACCCCTATAAGCTCTACAACTGTTTGCTGAACTGGATCGGGCGCAAGAACTCCCTCACACTACAGCGTCCGTAGAATCGGTAGGGGTCCTTCGACTTCGCGGACCGATTCGCTTCGCGAATCGGTCTGCTGCGCTCAGAATGACACGAGCTGAGGTGCGAGGTGACGCCGGAGGTCTGACGTCTGAGGTCCGCAGTCCGGCCCTACCGAAATCGCGGCCGATCATCAGCGGGAACTTCATTTCCATCCAATGCGTCGCCGGTAAGGCCAGCAAGCCAATCACCCGGCGTGCCGCCCATCCAGAATAGGAATAGAAACCGGTACAGTACGGCGAAGACGGCGGCCGCGCCCAGTCCCATGGCGAGTGCCAGCGGCCACGGCGGAACGACTCCAACGATTGCCATGCCGATCAGCGCGAAAAGCAAGACGGCTGAGAGCAGAATGAGCCCATCCACCAGCCACGCCAGTGCAGGCGCCGAAATCGCAAATGGAAACCAGGGCAACTGCACCGCCCGGTGCTGCGGGTTCGTTACGTTTGAGCGCGCGCTGGCCGCGTTCGCTTCCAGGTGGATCGCCGGCCTTGATCCTGCGGAAAACAGCAGCTCGGCAGCTTCCTGACTGCTCATGCCGTAAAGAGTTGTCGAATCGCCGGCGGAGTGTTGGGCCGAGGCCATGAGTTGGACAAAAATCCATTCCTTTAGCAACCGGCTGGAACGCTGCGAAAGAGTCAGGAACTCCACACCCGCCTGCCCCACCGGATCAACCCATGCCACGCGTCCTGTGGCTTCGACGCGTACCCGCGGGCCGGCGAGCTCGAAGCGCAGAGAAACATGCTGGTTTACGAAGAGAGGAGCGACAGCTTGAATCGCAAATCCGGAGTCGCCCAGATTGCGAATGATCCCGCCATTGCCTTGATCCAGATTGACGTAGGCCAGACTCTGAATCTGGTGGCGATAGTGACGTCGTCTTCCTAGCGGTGAAAGACCACCCTCGTTCGGTGACGTCGCCACACGAAAATCCATGGCGAAATTCTAGCCAAGGGCGCGGAAGCGTCTCAGTACCGACGTTGGTTCAACGAATGCTGATTTCAAACGGTATCGCTTCCGACCTTCAGGACGCGGGACGTTCTTCCTGTGGATAAACTTCTCCCTGGTGAGCGCGGTCCCACGCGATCAAACCATTGAAGTCGTAACGATAGGGTCCATAGGCGCGGAATGCCTTCTCGTCGAAAAGACGTTTGATCCCACATCCCATGCAAACCTGGTAAGAGTACCCGTGAGCGCGGACCGGCCAACTCATCTTGTTATGCCAGCACCCACGCAAAAGCACGACGGCAGCGCCGGTCAGTCCCGTAGCGGTAACGCCCAAGGGCCAGAGCCAGCGCGATTTCTTCTTCTTCGATTCATCTACCACAGCCTGTAAACTCCTCTATTTCAGAAGGATACGCTCAAATCGGCACCGAGTGCAAGAGTCTGCGGCTGGGGCGGCCAAACCTCACACCCAGCGGCCGAGACCTTGCGTGCACGGTCAATATTGCGATCAGGGCAAATCCACTGTAACTTAAAGCTGTCGGGTCGGCGATCCCCCAATGGCCGTACCTGATCTGTGGACGTGTAAGTCTTGATTCGAGAGGATTTCTCTCGCGCGGCCGTTTCGGCTGAAGAAAATTATCCACAGGAATTTCCGCTGCGTAGATGAGCGCTAATCCACACAACGCGAACCTTGGGCTACCCGACGACGACTTGCCGGAGCACGATTTGCCGGGCAACGATTCGTCCGAGCGTGACTCGCCAGAGAACGACTCGCCCGGTAACGTGTTACGGGCCCACGAGCCCATGGCTGACACAGCCGAATCGACATCTGTCGCCCTTGAAACTTCTGCGCCAGGCGACCACGCGCCGGGACATGAAGCTCTGCAAGCTCTGCTTGCTTTTTCCAGCCTGCACGAGCAGTTACGGCAGCGGCGTGCCATGGAGAAGAGTGGCGTACCACTGGACGCAGATGTCTGGCAGCTCGAACAATTCGTCCTCGACGAAGTGCTGCAATTGGTGGCCGAGCGAGCCCTCACCCTGACGGGTGCCGACGGCATCGCCATTGCCATGGCCGAGGGCAATGCAATTGTTTGCCGTGCCTCAGTGGGAAGTATCGCTCCTGAAGCTGGAGCGCGCCTCGACCCGAAATCGGGATTTTCCGGGGCCTGCCTGCGCACCGGTGGAATCGTGCGCTGCGATGACTCGGAGAACGATCCGCGGGTCAACGTGCAAGTCTGCCGCCTCCTGGGCACGCGCTCTATCGTGGCGGTGCCGATCGCATCCGCGCACGGCACCATCGGATTGCTGGAAGCTTTTTCTGCCGAGCCGCACGGCTTTAACGACAGCGACGTTCGGAGTTTGAAGCTGCTCGCAGAACTGATTCTCTCCGCCTTGAAGCCGGAAGAAGAAAATAGGCTGGCCGAAATTTCACAGCGACTGGTGGCCGAGGAATCAACTGAAGGCGAGTCGCGCGACGTTCGGAATCAAGAAACTCCTACGCTCGCAGAGTTCTCCAGTGCAAAAGAAAAGACCGGGGCCGCGGAACTGCAGAGTGGCCCTGAAATTTTTCAAGAGTACGGGAAGAAGCAGAATTTCACCGCCGTCCTTGCGGTGATTGTCCTGCTGGTTGCCCTGGTGCTGGCTTTGGGAGCAGGAGTGTGGTGGAAGTTCCGCCACTCCCCGACCACAAGCCCGGATACGACCGCATCGGTTGCCGCACCGTCCGCAGTGCCTCCCCCAACCGTGGAGAAGCAGCCCGAGCCGGCGCCGCCCGTGCCTGCCGGCGAGGACGAAGCACCCACCGGTACGGACGAAAAACCTTCCGGACGGACCCTGGTTACGGGCATATGGCATGTCTCATCGAAGGACTCCAACGACCATACCAGTACCATCATTATTGAAATGCAGGGCGAAGTTCAATACGAAGCCCACCGTCTGAGCGATCCGGAACGAATTTACTTTGACCTTCACAACACCGCGCTGGCTCCGGGCATGTTCGGCAAGACGATTGAAATCGGCGATACGCACCTGGCGCGCGTTCGTATCGCGCAGCCGGCCAAAGGTATTAGCCGAGTAGTACTAGAAACCACGGGAGCTTCCGATTTTTCGGTCAGCCTGAAATCGAATCCCTTCCGGCTGGTTGTGGAAATCCGGGAAGCTGGCCAACGGGAGCACGGCGGCGCGCTGGCTAACTTGCCTAAGACCACTGTGGTCGTGGCGCCATCCACGCTGGTTCCCGCGCCTCTGGCCAAGGCGAAGAACAAGCTCGGTGGGCAAGCGCGGGTACGAGTGCCGAAGTTCCGTCTGGTGCTTGATGCCGGGCACGGCGGCTGGGACCTGGGAACAATCGGGCGCACAGGTTTGATGGAGAAAGACCTGGTCCTCGATGTCGTGCATCGCCTGGGAAAATTGGTGGAAGACCGCCTGGGTGCAGAGGTTATTTACACCCGCCAGGATGACACTTATCTCCCCCTGGAAAGGCGCACCGAGATTGCCAACCTGGCGCAGGCAGACCTTTTCGTCTCCGTCCACGCCAACTACAGTACCGATTCCGCGGCACGCGGCGCAGAGACTTACTACACCAACACCTACTCCTCAGTGAAAGCACGCACTCCGGGAGCCGATGCAGCAGGCGCGGCCACGGAGAATGTCAACTGGACCAACGTAGATATTCGCGAAAAGGTACAGAAATCTCGCCGCTTTGCGGTCGCGGTCCAGCAAGCTCTTTTCGGTGTACTGGCAAGCCAGATCCCAGACATGCGCAACCGCGGCGTGAAAAAGGCCACTTACGTGGTGCTCACCGGAACTTCGATGCCGGCGATTCTTGCGGAAGTCTCTTTCGTGAGCAGCCCGGCAGATGAAGAGAAATTGAAGAGTTCGAGTTATCGCGACAAGATCGCGCAGGGATTGTTCAAAGGCATTGCCCAGTACACCGCCACATCACGCGGCGTGAATATTGCCAGCGCCGGCGGTAAGCATTCGGGGCTATAACCGTCGCGATGGAGCGCACTAGGGTACTGGCTCCGCGTTCTTTAGCGCGTCGTTCAAACCCTGGCTACTCCTCAGATTGCCGCCCTCGATCACGCGCCAGCCATCATCGTAATGGGCGAATCCGACCGTCGAATTGTATTCGGTGCCTTTCGTGTAGAGAGCAGCGCCTACTTCATTCACCGCGGACCATCTCCACCGAAAATCAACATCCGCAAAACTTCCGTTCTTGCGGATTCCGCTCAACCCCAGCAATTCCCGTTGCGCCACCGGCACGCTGATGTACTGCGAGGTAGCGGCGGTCGCAGCCACCCAATCGCGCAGAGCGTCGACCCCGAGGGGCGTGATCACGACGTCCCAGCATGGCGCCACACCTAGATCGGGCGTGCAGGGGGCAGTCGATCCAGTGATCCAGCCGTTCCGGCGCAGCACCAGATACTCCGGGGAAGTGTAGTCCTTGTTGGAAATGACACCGGTGCGCAGCCAGAAGAGCTGTGTCGTCTTGAAGGTTTCGGAGCCGGCGATCAGATCGGTGGCCAGCCGCCGCGTGAGGAAGTCGCGAGGCGAGCAGGCAACAGTGAAACACAGCACCGCGAAAATGGTGACCGCCGACCGTAATCGCATACTAGCTCGGAATTGTAACCAAACCCGCGCTTCTACGTGGCAAGAAAGGATGATCCGCGATCTGCGCGGCAAATTTGTCCGCCCAGCGGCCCGGAATCGCAGTCTGGCAGGAAGGACACTTCCCTTCGGGAGTCACGCGGTAGTCCTGTACCAGATACCCGCTCCGCTTGATCAGAGTGTCACCGCACTGGTGACAGAACGTGTCTTCAAGGTCGCCGACCGTGCCAGGCAGGTTCCCGGCATAGACATAGCGGAGACCTGCCTTCCTGCCGATCTTGGCCGCGCGCCGAAGGTCCGCTGGGGTGGTGTTTGCGGGATCATCCATTTTGTAGTCTTTGTGAAATGCGGTCACATGCCAGGGGATATCGGGAGAAACGCTGGCCAGGAAATCAGTCAGCCCTTTCAGTTCGTCTTCTCCGTCATTGAAGCCCGGAATCAGCAAAGTGACGATCTCCAGCCAAACGCCCATCTGGTGCAAGCTCCGAATCGTCTCGAGAATGGGTCCGATCCGTCCACCCAGCTCGTGGTAATGGCGATCGTCGAAGCTCTTGAGATCCACTTTGTAGAGATCAACCCACGGCCGGATGTACTCAAGTACCTGCGGGGTGCCGTTTCCGTTCGAAACAAAACCAGTGATGAGGCCAGCAGCCCGGGCCTGCTTGAATACTTCCACCGCCCATTCAGCCGTGATCAGCGGTTCGTTGTAAGTGCTGACCAGAACTTTCGCTCCCTGGCGTAGCGCATCCTGCACCAAAAGTTCCGGCGAGGCCTGCAGCGGTTGCGACACAGCGTCAGGATCGCGCAATGCCTGGGAGGTCACCCAGTTCTGGCAGTAGGCGCAGTGCAGATCGCAGCCCAGCATTCCGAAACTGTAGGCCAAGGCACCGGGGTAGGCGTGGAAGAAAGGCTTTTTCTCGATGGGGTCGCACTGCACTCCGCCCACATATCCCCAGGGCACGTACAGCGTGCCACCCTGGTTGTAGCGTACTTTGCAGACTCCGGGTTGACCATCCGGGATGGGACAGCAGTGGCCGCAGGCGTAGCAGCGCACCCGATTGCGATCAAGTTTCTCGTACAGATCACCCTCACGGACGTTCTGGTAAACGATGTCGCGAAGGGTGGGCACAGAACACCTCTTCGTTTATTGTAGACCGACTTCAAGCACGAAGAAGGGCGCGCGGGCAGGTAGTGGATCAGGAGCAAGCCCGAACGTCAACTCGTGCCTTACTGGGCTGTCATCCTGAGCGCAGCCTTTCGTCCTGCGCAGCGGGACAAAAGCAAGCGAAGGACCTCTGAATTCCGCGCCATCTCCTCTGCAGCATCGGCCCAAATCCTGCGCGGAAGGGCATCAGCAGATCTGGAGTCGGTTTGGGGTGCCGCTATCGTCCGCAATGCATGGGTCCTTCGTCGGGAGCCCTTCGCGCAGCGAAACCCCGCTTCCTCAGGATGACAGCGGGGCAAAACTAACTCACCACCGGGAGCCTACGGAGTTGAAGGAGGATGACTGGCAAAGTTGCTGAGCCAGTCGTTGGCTTGCTGTTGCGCCGCCAGCACCTGGCTCCGGCTCATGCGCGAGGCCAGGACGGCAACCCGGTACTTGCTGGCCTGATCTCCACCGGCCTGCGCGAGCACCGACCAGTAATAAGCTTTGGTTAAATCCTGCGGCACTCCGCGTCCGGCCCAGTAGTATGCGCCCAGAGTCGCCTGCGCCAGGATGTGTCCCTGCTCAGCCGCCTTGGTGAACCAGCGCACGGCTTCGCTGTAGTCCTGTTTGACCTCTTCGCCGGTGGCATAGCGCGCGCCCAAAGAGAATTGTGCCGACGGATCACCCTGTTCCGCCACCCTGCGCAAGCTGGCCAAGTCGGTAACGCTGGCAGGCAGTCCAGTGGCTGGCGGAGCGGGAGACTTGGGAAGCGCTGCCGTTGCTGCTTGTGCATGAGAAGGCGTTCGCGCCGAAGAGCGCATCGTGCTCGAGACCCAGGGCGCGATCAGCCACAGCAGAGCAAAAATAAAAGTACCGATGGCGGCCACGAAAAGAGCCTTGGCCACGCTGGGCTGGGTTGACCTGGCCTGGGTTAACCTGGCCGGAGTTGCACTCGTATGAACCGCACTCGCAACCGGCCTGACCGCAGCTGTCGGGATAGCCGCTGGCTGAATTGAAATCGGCTCGGTCAAACCGGGTTCGACCGCAGGCTTAGCCACCGTAACCGGCCGTTCGGTATGCACGGCAGCGGGTTTGGCCGGAGGCGATTTCTCGGTAAGAACCGTCGGTGGAGGCGTCGGCTGTACCGGGGGCGAGACACGGACCTTGGGCGGCACGGCCTTCTCGGGGTGTCCCGTGACGGGAAGGATGCTTCCAGTCAATTGCTGAAGGGCGCCAATGTCGTCGGCGTTGAAGGCGTAGGGCTGAGGTGAAAACACTTCCAGAAGCCCGGCGACCTTGCTCCCCTGGCGAATCGGTACTGCCACCAGGGAGCGAATGCCGAGAGACTTACACCCTGCCCGGTCTACACGATCGTCAGTTTCGGAATCATCACAGCGCAGGGAGCGGCCGGTGCGAACGCATTCACCGGAAAACCCGGAACCGACCTGAAGCCGGGACCTGACCGGCGGAGCATCGTCCCCCGCGCTGGCCACGCAGATCATCTCGCGGTCGTTGTCCGAGGACAGGGCTATGGCGGCCCCGGTTGCCCGGGTGAGCGTCAGCGCCCGCTCGGCAATTGACTGTAGCTCGGTTTCGCGATCGAACTGCTTCGACTCCAATTCGCTTTCTCTTTCTGTCACTCTTTCCCTGGCGAATCTGTCTCGTGTTGCACCGGGGTACATCGCACCAGCGTCATCGCCAGAAATCACGCGAGTTCCGGAAACAAAGTCACCCTTTGGAATAGTATGCGATGGAGGCAGCACCTTGGAAGCACTGTTCCATCTATCCTCATCGGCCGATAGGCCCCCGGCATGATCGAAGGCGGTAAGGATGTTCACAAAGAGCCATTCTTTCAGCCGGTCGAGAGACTCCCCCGACAGCCTGGCGAAGCGAATTCCCGCCCGTCCCGACGACTCCGACCAGACCACCTGCCCGGTGGTGACGATCGACGCACTGGTTTCCGAAAGATCCAGACACAGGCTCAGAGTGCGTTCTACCTCCAGGGGAGATGACGTCTGGATAGACATGCCGTCTTCGCTGATATCGAGAATCTCGCTGAGGTCGGTCGCATTCGCCCGTGCGGCATTCAGGCGCGCGTAAGCAGGACTGTGCGCCCTGTGGCGCATAGTGCGGCGGCGCTCAGTTGCAGGTCGGGATTGCCGGAAATTGCCGGCCAGATTTGGCCCGGTGGGTTCCATACCAAGTTCTTAACATATTAACCCAGACCGGCGGGAGCGGACGGAAACGTCCCACCCGAAAGTGCCGGGGACCAGAAACTTCTCTGTGTGTTGGCGTTTATGCGGTCTGGCGAAGCGGTGAGAGACGGGAAAGAGCGGCCACCATCACGCTCGAGAGAAGCTGCATGGTAGCAACGTCGCGCTCGGCAAAGGCGTGCGGCGCTCCGGAAAAGACTTCGAAGACTCCGAGAGTCCTGCGGAAGTGCCGCAGCGGCGCGGCCAGAATGGACCGGACGCCCAGGCGCTGGCAGACGGCGACGTCCACATGAGGATCGTCCTGCGCATCATGGCAGAGTACGACCTGGCCCGTACGTACACAATCGGCGGAAATACCGGAGTCAGACTGAAGACGAACACCCAGGTCAGGCGCTGTCCGCCCGGCGCGCGCACGGCAAACCATTTCATCGCCTTTGCGGAGTGCGATCGCAGCTCCGCTTGCACCGGTAAGAGACTTCGCCCGCTCGGCGATCAGGCTGATGGCGGGCTCCAGGTCAACATCCGCAGGAAAGGCTACCGGCGCTGATGCTGCCGGCAGAATTGCAGAGTGGTTTGATCGCCTGACATGGCTCCGGCCAGGAGCCAGCGAAGCGAATGATACCGGCAGGTGATCGTCCATGACTGGCACCGAAGTGACGGGCACAGTGCGAATGAGTTCGTGGACCAGGCGATCAAGTTCGGCGTCCGCAATCAGATGGGCTGTCTGCTGACCGCGCAGCGATCCACCCAGCACCCGCGACAGGCTGATGAGAGCCTGACTCCCGCACGCCAGACAGTGAGGAGTATTGTTTTCGCTGATCAATTCGCAAGCCACGCAAAACACCGAAGTTTGCAGGCCGAGAAAATGAGCGTCGCGCGCCTTGAACCAATCCATCTTGCTGTCGTTCTCCCGCTCTAAAGCGAAGTACGAAGCTAAACGGAGTAGCGACTTGCAAGAAGTGACGCAATTGGTTCAGCCTGTGGATAACGCGAATTCACAGAATGCTGAATCGTGCGAGGGGCCGGCCATTTGGAGCAACGGCAATTGCGCTAGTGTTTCGTCTCTCCAGCGCCCGCGGCTGGAACCGGCAAATCGCCAAAGCCCAACCGGCGATGAAAAAAATCAAACACCATGCCGTAGAGCTGGTAGGCCAGCTCCGGATCGTAGCGAATGCCCTCATCGCGCATAAAGGCGTGAGCGCCATTCACCTCATGCCAGCTGAACTTCGCGTTCACCTCGTTCAGCCGGGCCAGCACGGTCATGCGGCCTTCCAGAGGGATGTGCGGGTCTTGCCGTCCCCAGATCATCAACAACTCACCCTTGATGTCCCGAGCGCGCAGCAGTGAATCGTCTTTCATTCCCTTGCCCAGGCTGCCTTTGTGGATGTCGGTCGCATAAAAGCACGCGGTCCCCAGCACATCGGAATTCATGGCGGCACGGAATGCGAGGTGGCCGCCGATGCAGATGCCCATGGCTCCCAGTTGACCGGTGCAGTCAGGACGCGACTTCAGATGATCGAGCACGGCGCGTGCGTCCGCGTCGAAGCTCGCGAGTTCTTTGCTCGTCTTTAATACATTGCCGCGATCGGCCCCGGCCTGGTCGTAGGCCAGCACCGTGCCGGCGGGTTCAAACTCGTGATAGATCTCGGGGACCGCGACGATGTATCCATGTCCGGCGAGCATCGCCGCGGTTCTTCGAATCGGCCCGGTTACCTGAAAGATCTCGGTGTAGAAAACGATTCCGGGATATTTGCCCGGCGCTGCCGGCCGGACAATGTGCGTCTGCATCGGACCGTACGGGGTCGAAAGCTGCACTCGTTCGTCAACTACGATCATTGTGGCTTGCTCCCTTGCATTCGTTTTATGGCCGAGCCTCAAAGATCATGTTGAAGGGCGTCTGGGTTGCCCGCCGGAAATGCTTCAAGCCGCCGGCGGTGACGACATCCCGCAGCCGCTTTTCACCGGCCTGCGCGCCTAGCGCCAGTCCCACCTCCTGGGACAACGATGCTGGAGTGCAGATCAGCGTGGAGGCCCCGTAGAATGCCCGCCCGACCGGATTGAGATTATCTTCAATCTTGTCTCCCGCGAAAGGCTCGACGATCATCCAGGTTCCGTCGCTCTTCAAGGTGCTGCGAACATGAGCCGACGCGCCGACCGGATCGCCCATATCGTGCAGACAATCGAAGAACGTTACGAAGTCGTAGTTCTCTCCCGGATAATCCTTGGCCTTTGCGACCTTGAATTCGATGCGATCCGCGACACCGGCATCCTGGGCACGCTGCCTGGCGGTTTCAATCGACTTGTCGTGATAGTCGAAACCGAAGAATTTAGACTTGGGGTAAGACTTCGCCATCAGGACGGTCGACGCGCCCAGTCCGCAGCCGACGTCCGCTACCGTCGCCCCTCGCTCCAGCTTTTCCTTTACTCCTTCGAGAGCTGGAATCCACGAACTGATGAGGTTGGCCGCATATCCTGGACGGAAAAATCGCTCAGTCCCGACGAACAGCTCAGGGTGATGCTCGTGCCAACCCAGACCTTCCCCGGTTTTGAAGCGCTCGGTGACCTGCTCCTGCGCCTTGACCGCCGCTAACGCCGCCTGGAACATGCCGGGCAGAAAAGCCGGGCTATTTTCGTCCGCCAGGGTGAAGGCTTGCTCCTCGCTCAGGGAAAACTTGCCCACCTTGCTGTCATACGTGATGTACCCACCGGCCGCCTGATTGCACAGCCATTCACGCACGTAGCGTTCGGCCGTCCCGGTACGCTTGGCGAGTTCTCCGGGAGTTTGAGGCCCGCCGGCGGCGAGGGCCTTGTATAAACCAAGCTTGTCGCCGACCCGAACCAGCGCGGCGTGAAAGGTTGCGCCGAAATCCACTACAGCTTTGCCCAGCAGTTCGTTCAGCTTCTCCGGATTGATGCTCATGGAAGAAACCTCCTTCGTCTCGAACAGGATCGCTCAGGAATTCGCCCGCATTATAAGCGCCCGAACCGCCCTGCAGATCAGGAGCCTGAGAGCGCCCAGCGGGTCACTTCCTCTTCTCGGCCAATCTCGCCGCTTTCCCCACGATCGGCCGCTCAAACCTTACCATTTTGGTCTTGCGAAGCTCTCCGATTCGAGCTCCGGCCGATTGTAGCTGAAAAGCTCGACGGCCCGGTGGTAGGCTCAATTTCAAAGCCTTGGAAGCCGGAAAAACGACGTTTCCCTCGCGCACAACCAACAACGCTTGAGAGTTCTCATCACAAATCGTGTATTGCTCAACGGCTCCGGGACCGAAACCGTGACCCGAGACCTGGCTCTGGAATTGAGGAAATTGGGTCACGAGACTGCGACCTATTCTCCTGTCCTGGGACCGGTCGCGAAACAGATCCGGGCTCAGGGCATCCCGGTGTTCACCGACATTCACCAGGTCGGGTTTGTCCCGGATGTCATCCACGGACACCATCATGCCCAAACCTTGACGGCCTTGTTGCATTTCCCCAATACCCCGGCGATCTTCGTCTGCCACGACGCCACTGCATGGCACGACGATCCTCTGATTTTTCCTCGAGTGCTTCGCTACGTAGCGGTTGACTACCGGTGTCAAAAACGCTTCGAGGAAATCCCGCAGATCTCCAGGGAAAATATCCGCGTCTTGTTCAACGCCGTGGACCTTTCCCGGTTCAAGTCACGTCCACCCTTGCCCGGGAAGCCCCGGCGCGCAGTTATTTTCAGCAACTATGCGACCAAGGCAACCCACACTCATGCGGTAACCAGGGCCTGCAAAAGTCTGGGAATTGCGCTCGATGTCATCGGCAAAGGATTTAACGCTTCCACTACCAAACCAGAAGAAGTCCTGCCCGCCTACGACATTGTGTTTGCCAAAGCCAGGTGCGCACTCGAGGCTATGGCGGTCGGTTGCGCTGCGGTCCTCTGTGATTTCTCCGGCCTCGGAGCCATGGTGGATTGTGCCAACTTCTCCGAACTGCGAAAGTTCAACTTTGGGGCGGGAACGCTGCTGCGTCCGCTGGATCCCGAGCTGATCGCGTCTGAGATCAAGAAGTACGACGCGAACGAGGCAAAGCGGGTCTCGGAGCGGGCACGAACGGAAGCGTCTCTTACCAGCGCCGCCGTGGATTGGCTGGAACTCTATAGCGAGGTCATTGCCGAGAACGCGCTCTTGAACCAGCGGCAAGATGAAAACCGGCGGCCGGAAGAGTTAGGCGCCCTGGCGGACTACCTGGTCAAGTGGGGATATGACGCGAGGATCGAGCTGGAAAAAGCCAGGCTCAAAGAGCTGGCGGACTGGCCTATCCTGGGCCGCTGCGTCGCCTGGGCAATGGAACGCGAGCGGCACCGAATGCGCATGCTAAGCATCAGGGATCTGCCGCGACAGTCCTAGCCTGCGGGTATGAGTTCGAGATTTTCATGCCTTCCAGTGTTTAGTCCAGCACTGCCTTCAGAATCGGGACCATGCGCTGCTCACAGCGACCACCCACGCACATTTGTCCTGCACCAGCCGCTTCTCTTAGCGGGGAGAAAGCGCAGGCCGGTAGTCTGCCTTCCGCCCGCGACGGAGTTCCCACGGACCAGTTTTCGTAACAGGAGTTTCTCGACAGGAAGGCGAAGCGAGTGGAGGGGAGGAAGGAGTGCGTCCGGGCAAGGGCGGCGTTAGGAATAGATGCAACGAGCGGATGATTAATCCGGAGGAAGTTTGTAGTTCACCAAGCCAGATGACTGCAGAAAGAGCCTCCACAGAAACCCGGAATTGTTTACCAGGTATCTTTTCCAGAGGCGCGACGGCTCTTGGCAGAGCCGATGCATCCACTGCAACCCGGCGTTCTTGATCCAGTCGGGCGCGTCTTTCAACCGGCCGGTGTGAATGTCAAAGGCTGCACCGACCCCGATCATCACACCAAAGGGGAGCCGGGAAACAAACTCAGACATGAAGCGCTCCTGCTTGGGAGTGCTCAGACCTACCCAGATAAGATCGGGCCTGACCCGGGCCATGAGATCATCAAGCTCCGCCTGTTCGTTGGCCAAGAGCGGACGAAAAGGTGGAGTAAACGTGCCCACGATCCGAATATTCGGGAACCATCGCTCGAGATTGTGCTTCAACTCCTCGGCAATCCCTGGCTTTCCTCCGTAGAGGAAATGAGTAAAACCCTTTTCCACGGATCGGCGGCACACCTCTTCCATTAAATCTGGACCGAAGACCCGGCTGATCTGGCTGAGTCCCTGCGCTCTGCCCACCCAAACCGTCGGCATCCCGTCAGGGACGACCAATAGAGCTCGGTCCAGTATTCCTCGGAATTCAGGGTCGCGATGGGCCTCCATAACCCCGTGGACGCCGGTGACGCAGACGTAACCCCGCTGTCTTTCGAGAAGGGCAGACTCGATTCGATCGATCGCGCGCGGCAGGTCAACGGCGTGGACTCCCACACCCAGAACATTCGCTCGCGCTTCCTTAGTCGGCGCTGTGAGTAGCGTACTTGAGAGGGACACGACCAGCTTTCCTAAGCTCGTTTTCAATCCACTTGTAAGTGGTTTGCAAACCCGCTTCCAGTGAAATGGATGGCTCCCATCCGAGGATTCTCACCAGACGCGTGTTATCGCTATTACGACCGCGAACCCCCTGGGGTTTGGTGCGATCGTGGCGCTTGACCAGGCGTTTGCCGGCAATTTCGCCAACCAAGTCCACCAGGGCATTGATCGAAATCAGCCTGTTGGTGCCGAGGTTCAGAGGCTCCCGATAGTCGGAAGCCATCAACCGCAACATTCCCTCCACGCAGTCGTCCACATACATAAAGGACCGAGTTTGTTCTCCGTCCCCCCACACCTCGATCTCACCTCGATCCAGGGCCAACGCAACCTTGCGAGAGATCGCCGCCGGTACTTTTTCCTTGCCGCCTTCGTAAGTGCCCAACGGGCCGTAGACATTGTGAAAGCGGACGATGCGGGTTTCAAATCCGTGGTCATGCCAGTAGTAGCGGCATAGTTCCTCGCTGAAAAGCTTCTCCCATCCGTAGCCCGGTTCAGGATCGGCGGGGTATGCATCTTCTTCGCGCAACGCCGTAACCTCGCTGGACTTCTGCTTGCCACCGGCGTATACGCAGGCCGAAGAGGAGAACAGAAACCCCCGTACACTATTCAGTCGGCTGGCCTCGAGCATATGGGAGTTGATTAGGACGTTGTTACGCGCGATATCAGCGAGAGAAGCAGTAATGTAACCGATACCTCCCATGTCGGCGGCGAGATTGAAGACCTGATCAATATCTCCACGCGTAGCCAGCAGGCAATTGTCGTACTTGCGCAGGTCCACCTGTTCGAATTCATCGGCGGCACTGGATTCGTACTCCGGCAGCTTGATGTCTGCTCCGCGCACCCAGTGACCTTCGGCTTTGAGGCGCTTCACAAGATGGTGCCCTATAAAGCCGCCCGCGCCGGTTACGAGTATGCGAGTTGTCACGATGCTCCTTTTACTCCTAATTATTTACCGAGAACTTAGCTTGCGCTCACATTATGGCCGCACCACAGGGCGTATGCAGTTCATCACTGCCCCGGGCGCAAAGCTTCCTCAAAATTAGTGCTCTCCCTGGTGACACAAAGCCACGGTCTTTCTAAACACCCACAGCTTTATTTTGCATCAGCCGGAAGCCCGCCTTTCGCGCATCGTTGAAAAACATCTTTACTGTCTCGAGCGAGTACTCGTCCAAGTCTTTCCCAACCAACTGGAGCTTCTTCAATACATCGTGTGTGACCGTTATGACATGGCAGCCAATAGCATCCGCCTGGAAGATATTCAACAACTCGCGGGGACTGGCCCAGATGAGTTCTATCTGGGGATACTTACTCAATATTCGCACAGCTTCGGCCATGTGCGGTACCGGGTCGCGTCCGGTATCGGCCACGCGGCCAGCGAAAACAGAGACATAAGAGGGCGGTCCTTCACGCAGGCACTCGGTGACTTCCCGCACCTGGTCTAATGTCATCAGAGCCGTGACGTTTAGCCGCGCCCCGGCCCGAGCGAGACGCCGGACCAGTTTCGCTGAGCTCTCGCCCCGCGTGTTCGTGACCGGAATCTTGACGACTACCTCCCCTCCCCATGACGCGATTTCCAATGCCTGCCGTTCCATCTCCGCGAAGTCGTCGGCAAACACTTCGAACGAAATCGGTCGGTCCGGCACAGCTCGCAGAAGCGCACGTGCGAAGTCGTCGTAATCAGTGACTCCAGCCTGTTTCATCAATGTCGGGTTGGTGGTAAAACCTTTGATGATCGGATTCTTGTACAACTCCAGAATACTGGCAAGATCGGCGCCGTCCGCAAAGATCTTTACTTTCAACTCATCGAGTCGTATCAAGAACACCTCCCGGCGTGATCTAAAGACCGAAGAACCTTTTAAGGTTCTTCGGTCTGACTAGCGTACTTCCCTACTTCCTTACTGACTCCCATTTCATTTCTCCAGCCTTCAGCCTGGGGTGCGAAACTAACAGGTGCCACACTAGCGCCTGGAAGGATTCCGTATGCGGGGTTATGGTCTGGGAATTCGCGACGCGAATCAACACGCACGCGTCCGCCACCTGAGCGGTGAAGCCCCCGTCACGACCGACCACTCCACAGACTCTCGCTCCCACCTCTTTGGCGCATTGCAGTGCACGCACTAGATTGGCACTGATGTTACGTTGCGCATCCCCTCCTCCAACCGAGAACACGAGGACTAGATCCGTGGCATTGATATGACTACCGCGGAGCCAATTGGCGTATGCCGTCTCCCAGCCGTCGTCGTTGATTCGTGCAGTGAGCTCGGAGACATTGTCGCTGGGCGCGTAGGCTTCGAAACCGCCAATTTTGCGGAAGTCGCAAACGGCGTGGGAAGCATGGCCGGCACCGCCACCGACTCCAAGAACAAAAAGCCTGCCGCCCTGTTCTCGTACGTTCACCAAAAGATCGACCATGCGCTCGACCGCATCGCGATCGAGTTGCTTCAGAATCTCGCCCGCTTCATTAAGGTACTGTTCGGTGTAGGTCATCGGTTAACTCTTATTGTAGATGCGAGCCACCGGTCAGACGTAACCAACAGTAGACACTTTGAATTCCGTGCATCGGCTAAAGGTTTCGGGGCGGTATATCGGCTGGCAAGCTACGTTGTTTGATGATCTCCACAGCATCGCTGAGCGTAGGCGCCATGAAATCAGGCTGGATTCCATGCTTCTCGAACGCCTCAAAGACATAAGGCTTGGTTTGGCCGATAAACACCGTATGAGTACCGGCGGCGCGTCCAGCCTCAACGTCGGTAATGCCATCACCGATCATGTAGGAGTTCTTTAGATCGATGTCCAGCTCCCGAGCCGCGTCGAGCAGCATCCCGGGACGTGGTTTGCGGCAGTCGCAACGTTCTCGATAGGCTGGCACCGCCGCGTCGGGATGGTGCAAGCAATAGTAGACGGCATCCAGTTTCCCGCCGCCGGCTGCAATGCCGGCACGCATTTTGGCATCCACCTTCTCGAGTAACGCGAGTGTGAACTTGCCCTTGGCGACGCCCGGTTGGTTAGAAACAACCACGACTACAAAACCAAGGTGGTTGAACTCAGCTACCGCCTCCCCGGTGCCTGGTATCAGCGTGAACTCATCTGTCGAATTCGGGGAATCCACGGTCCCGAATTCGGCATTGTAGACGTAGGGATTTATGACCCCATCACGGTCGAGAAATATCGCGCTGCGCGGCATGGTAACAAAGCAGTCAGCAACTGCCCGAAAAGACCTCTCTTTCAGTCACTCGACAGCCCTCTTCGACGCGAAGGCATTCCTTCAGCCCGAAAAAAGCTTCAGAGATACTCAACCGACTGTCGAGCTCTTCAATTTATTTTGACGCAGTAAAGCTCATCCGTCTCGTCGATCGACCTGGATCCAATCGCATGCAATTCGTAACCAAAATTCCGCAGCAGTTGGCAGCAGGCCCGGTGAACATCCGGGCCGTGCGTAGAAAGAAAAATCACCGGACTCGACTTTCGCAGCAGTTGCTCGGCGCCACACAAGGCTCCGTATTCAGCACCTTCGATATCCATCTCGATGAGATCCGGCGAGGGCAACTCTCCCATCAGCCGATCGAGGGTAGTGGTCCGCACTGTAATGTCTCCGGCAGCAGTTATTTTCGACACCCGGGGGTCGTTACCCACAAAGAATCTCGTCTCACCTTCGGAGTCGGATACAGCGAGGTCCAGAACCTCGACATTGGTAATTCCATTCAGACTCAAGTTTTGACGGAGGAAGCCGAGATTTCTCGGTGACGGTTCGAAGGCAAACACCCGCCCCGCCGGTCCCAGCACCCGCGAGGCAATCAGAGCATAGAAGCCAACGTTGGCCCCTACATCATAAACTGTCACTCCGGGCTTCACATGCCGAGCGAAAAGTTCCGCCTTCTCGGTCTCGTAATCGCCCAGCCAAAAATCAGCCACGCCGGCTCCCGTACTCCACCTTAATCCTCTTGCCGGGCCGGCAAGAACAGAAACTGTGAGGTTCTTCGGAACGGCGCGAAGAGATCGTCTCAGGATACGGCCCTTAATAGTGTCGCACGGCCAATCAAAGGCGGCCTTGCTTATAAGATTCAGGACCACACTCATTAAAAAACTTTCCTTTCTAAGTTTGTCAATTCCAAAAATATCGGCATCCTGGGGCAAATAGGGACCTGCTTCATTGCTGTTTGAAACAGTAAAGCTCATCCGTTTCTTCGATCGACCGAGGGCCAATCGCATTCAGCTTGTAGCCGAGAGTGCGCAGCAGTTCGCAACAGGCCCGGTGGACATCTTGGCCGTGTGTGGAAAGAAAAATCACTGGATTCGACTTCCGCAGAAGTTGCTCGGCGCCGAGCAATGCCGCGTATTCAGCACCCTCTATATCCATCTCGATGAGATCGGGCAACGGAAGCTCTCCCATCAGCCGATCGAGAGTGGTGGTCTGCACGGTAATATCGCCCCCAGGTGCGATCTGCGATTTCTTGGGATCACCATCCACGGAAAACTGGGTGACGCCGTCGGAGTCCGAAATAGCGAGGTCGAGAACCTCTACATTCTCGGCGTTGTTGAGCCTCAAATGACGACGTAAAAAAACGAGGTTTCGCGGCGAAGGTTCAAATGCGATCACTCGCCCGGCAGGTCCAATCAGGCGAGAGGCAAGCAGAGTATAGAAGCCGACATTGGCGCCGACGTCGTAAAAAGTTCCGCCGGGCTTCACATGCCGAACCAAAAGTTGCGCCTTCTCGCTCTCATAAGTGCCCACCCAAAAGTCAGCTACGCCCGCCCCGGTACTCCACTTTATGCCTCTCGCCGGGCCAGAGAGTATAGGGACGGTTGCGGTCTTCGGGACGGCGCGGAGGGGTAGCCTCAAGATCTGGCCTGCAATTGTGTCTCGTCGCCAGGTGAAAGCCGCCTTGCTGAGGAGCTTCAAAACTGCGCTCATTCGCGGAAACCCCGGTTACACCTTGCCACTTACGGCAACTCCCGCGGTCGCCGACGACTTGGCGACTGCTGCTTTGGCGACATGGTTGACGGTTCCGTTCTGGCCTTGCCGCCTCATGTGGGCGAGTCGCCCATCGCGAGAGACTATATCGAAAACTACCTTGCTGCCTTCAAACTCGAAGCGGAAATGCAGTTCCTTAAGCCCGGCATTGCGCAAGGTATCACGGACTTGCGCCTTGCCTTCCTCACAGTACAGCATCAGGAAACCGCCACCGCCGGCCCCGCTGATCTTACCGCCAATAGCTCCGTTTCGCTTCGACAACTCGTACCAGGCGTCAATCGTAGAGTTGGTGATGCCCTTCGAAAGGCGCTTCTTGACCTGCCAGTGTTCATCCATTAATTCGCCAAAACGACGCAGATTGCCTGCCGCAATGGTCGAGGCAATCTCGATTCCGATGTCCTTGATCTCCGACAAACCGCCAACCACGGTCGTATCTTTTCTTTTGGTGGCATCGTTCTGCTGGCTGAGTATGGCGGTCGCGTCGCGGACGGCGCCGGTATAGAACAAGAGCAGGTTGTTCTCAAGCGCCTCAACCACATCAACCGGAATTGAAAGATACTGCGCCTCGACCTTGCCATCATTCGCAATCTGCAGCGTGGTGAGGCCTCCGTAGGCGGCCATGTACTGGTCCTGCTTGCCGATGGGCTTGTGCAGCAGATTCAACTCGATGTGGCAGGCTTCTTCGGCCAACTGCTGGGGATTGACGGGGGTCTGGGTCAAAGCGTGCAACGCATTCATCAATCCGACCAGGTAGCAACTCGACGAGCCGACGCCGGTTCCAGCCGGAATATCGGCAATGGAGACAATCTCGATACCATTCTCAATGCCAAAATGCTCGAGCGCAGCGCGCACCATCGGGTGCTCGATTTCATGCAAGCATCGGACGGTTTCAGCTTTGCTGTAACGTACTCGAATCAGGTCGTCGAGAATCGGCGTATTTACGTTCAGATACATGTACTTGTCAATCGCCACCGCCAGAATGAAGCCGCCGTGCTCGTGGTAGAACGACGGCAAATCGGTTCCGCCCCCGCCGAGGGTGATGCGAAATGGTGTGCGTGTAACGATCATAGAAATCCTTTATACCGTTTTCTGCAGCGCGTCTACTAGACCCGCGCCTCTAGACCAGAGAACTGACCGAACGCACCGTCAGATGCGGGTTTCGGCCGGATAGCGACCACTTCCCCGACATTTTGATGTAGATGACAAATGCGAAGTCAACCAGTGCCGATGCCTGCAGGGCCGAAGCGATTTTTGCCCGCCATACTGGTCTGGGCTTAACCGGTGTTTGCGGCGCTGCATCCTTTTGCCAGACATGAACATAGTCCGACTGCTGCACCCGGTCATGGCTGTGCTTATGGGCTTTCACCGTTCGGCAGAGGACCAAAGTAGGGGTAAACGATATTACGTTGGCTCGCTGGCCGTGTTCGGGTCTGGTTACCTCGTACCAAACATCGGTTCGATATCCACTGGCCAGGAAGACTCTCGTCTCCGAGTAACCGTTCGCCTCCGAGTACAGCGAAAAAAAAAGTTCCGGGGAAAACTGCCAAAACCCGTGACCACAATAGTTGTTTGCCGGCACGAGATGCAGTATCTGCCCGCCCTCGCAGCACAACTCCGACACATTCAGAAGCGCCTGCGGAGTATTGTAGACGTGCTCCAAGCTTCCGGAATCGACCACCGTGTCGTATCTCGGAAAATTTTCGCCGAGCGGCTTGTTCATGTCGGCAATATGATTCGCTCCCTCGTAGTCGGAGTAATCCCAGGAATCGACGCATGTGGCGCCGAAATGCTCCAGCAGGAGACTGTCGCAGTATTTTGCGTCCTCGTAATCCGGCCCAACGTCAATCAGCCTCCTCACTTCTTCCTTAGTCAGACCCAGTTCCTGGCGACCGATGGTTGCTACCCGACCGAGCTGCATTTGCTTCGCTGCGAAACGTAGAAACTGGAGTCCGTGATATCCGATTCCCACTCCGCTTTACCCCACTTTCCTGCTGCACAAAAGCATTTGAAACTCCGCTGCTTGATTCCGGTTCTGCGAACCCCGTCGCGCGCTTCGGGCCTGGCCATCTCAAGAACATGCCGGTGCCTAGGAACCGAACCAACCGGACAATCCCCGCTTGATCCGAAGACGATATTTCTCAAAGAGAATCCAGGTACGCACATGAGGACGGGGTTTCGCGTTCAGGTGAACGAACAAGACATCGTAATTCGTCCGGGAAAAATCAACGACCCAAAACCCGAGATCGTAGAACCGCTTCTTAATCGCCTCGATGCGACTGCGACTCTCCGGAGACACGAACTGGTGGAACTCGACGGTGAACTGCCTGACTCGCGCCAGAACTTCCGCAGGTATGCGCTCGAGAACATCGAGTTCGGCGCCTTCGATATCCATCTTTACCAGATCGATGCTGGCGTCCGGCATTCGTGAAATCAAATCCTCCAGGGTCACAGCCTCCACCTGGACAGTCTCTTCGCTCGAACCGTTGGCCTTCGAGAAGTGAGAAGATTCAGAATTGTTCATTACCACGAACTGGCGGGGACCACCCACGTCGGCTAGAGCCACGCCGTGGACAGTCACCTCAGGAATAGCCAGCTCTTGTAGGCCCGCACAAAGATGCGGGTTCGGCTCCACGGCATGAACTCTGCAACCGAAATCTCGGACGATGGTTCGGGTAAATTGCCCTTGATTCGCGCCGATATCGAGCACTACGCGACGAGGGACCAAGGAGGGACGGCAGAAACGTGTGACCGGCGACACGCAACGTATGACCATTTGAGTTTCTATCTTTCAAAGCCGGGCTGGAAACGCGATTGGAATGTTCGAGCAATATGCCACGTAAATACGACGGTTCGAATGATGGCCCGAGTCTTCCTGGAAAGGGCAACACTCTGTTTAAAAGACAATAGACGAATTCCGGCTGCAGTGTCCACTCACAGAGCCGCTGAAGCCCGTCGAGCAGTCAGTCGTGACAAGGCAACGCGGGGAAGACAGACTGCGGCGCCCAGAAGATACGCTGCGGACATAAGCATCCGGCCCTTGGCTCGGCTGATAATTGAATGGCGGTAGAGCCGGAGTCCGGCCGCATTCAGTGTCTCGGCGGCACGGACCCTCACTGAACGCGCCGACCAAGCAGCTTTGAAGTCGGACAGATCGGGCTCGGATTCACCACGCTCCCGGGCCCTGGCGCAGGCAACTGCAAAAGCATAACCGATATTTGTTGCTTCAGCAGTCTTAAAGGTAAGAGACTCCTCGCTGAGCCGGTACTGGTACAACCGCTCTGCCAGGTTCGCCACCATCCCCCAATCGCACAGGCGAAGGCAAAAATCCAAATCTTCACCGGCGCCCGCGAAGCGATATCCTCCCACTCCGGCCCAGGCGTCGCGTTTCACCACCAAGGTCGGGTGATTGACTCCGGGACCGCCTTTGCAGCAGCCTCTGGCGGATTTCCGAATGCCTCGTCAGAGGGCGAAATCCATTGATGATGCGGTTTCCGACGACGAAATCAATTCCCGTGCCCAGCATAACCACGTCACGGTTTTCGCCCAGAAATGCCATCTGCTTTTCGAGGCGATGCGGTTCGCAAATATCGTCAGCATCCATACGTGCGACGTATTCGGTCTCGTGAATTGCTGAATAATTCATTGAGCGTGGTTCCAAGGCCTCGATTCTCGCGCACCGTTAATTTTATGCGACGATCGCGTAACGACTGAAGGTAATCTACGGAACCGTCAGTGGACCCATCGTCAACGATCAGAAATTCAAAATCGCTATAGGACTGGCTGAGCACGCTTTCAACGGCCTCCGGCAGGTACGGCATAGCATTGTAAACAGGAAGAGTAACGGTCAACATCATCGTGTCATCATCCAGACTTTTCTTCACACGCTGCGTTCACGGCGTTTCCCCGGCGACGCACTCGCCCCAGCGCGGCCGCCTTACGGGAGAAACGCGCAGGAACTGAGGCCAGCGAGAGTCGCCAACTTAGATCGTTGCTCTTGCGTCCGTACCGAAGAACCACATGACTAGGCAGACCACCGCACAATTTGCCACCTCGATCAGAGCGAACCTGGCCCAGCCGTCTGCCAGAACATGCATTAATCCCAGCGCCACCGCAACCGCTCCAGCACAGACAAACCAGCGGGGAACACGACATCACTCAACCAGCTCCGGATGGAGACGGCGGCGTGCCGGTGTGCGAACCAAAGACGTCCGCAGCCTGCAAGCACGGTTCCGGCGACAACGGCCCAGAGAACCCACGTCGCTGGCCTGCCCGCTCGCAGCAAAAAGTATCCCACTGGCACTCCGACGCTGTTCCCGATGGAAACCACTATGGACAAGCCCGCAACGCGGCCCGTTGCCATCAGCGACAGGTTATATCCCAAAGTGAGCTGATCAATGATAACCGCAATAAGCACGGGCAACAGAAAGGCTTCCGTGCTCGGGGGAGGCGTATGCAGCCATAGCTTTAAGCAGAACCCCATCTCAAAGAGAACCGGACCCAGAACAATCCAGAGAATGGCGAAACCATACGCAT
The DNA here is from genome assembly GCA_963816865.1 of Terriglobia bacterium. GTDB lineage: Bacteria > Acidobacteriota > Terriglobia > Terriglobales > Acidobacteriaceae > JAIQFF01. Next base: position 195,268 of record CAWFMU010000039.1, on the reverse strand, counting down.
TGGATTGATTGGAAAGACGCGCCATTCCCCGGTAATCGCCGGAGGCCTGGCGTTTCACGATCCGCGGAGTCACCGAACCGAGGAACCCCCAGACGATGTTACTGGCGAATCCTTGCGCCTGAACCGCTAGGCCATAGGCTGCATTGGCGATGGGTCCGAAAAACATGTTAAGCACCACCGCCGGACCCTGCACCCGGAAGAGAATGGACAGAACTTGCGTCAGGGTCCATCCGGAAAAACTGAAGAGCTCCCGCAGGCGCCGACGAGGTGGTCCACCGCGAGAGACGAAAACCGAGACTCCGGATAGCGGTAATAGCAGTAACAGGCCGGACCGATTGCCACCGACGCCTGGAAAAGGCAATACATGCCCGCGTACCAGAGAAGGGCATCCCCGGGAAGGTACTTCAAAGAGAAAATCGAGATCATCAGAAAAATTCCGCTTACGGCATTGATCAGCGACATGGCAGCAATCGCCTCGTGAGCCGCAAGCAGAGATTGATAGGGTGTTGTAACCACGCTACACACCATGGCGATGACAACCATGCGGTAGATCCAAAGCGCAGCGGCAAGCCGTGAAGCGGGCAGCGTGAGCAGGCGATGCAGAACCCAGTCCGACGCCAGCAGGGCTGACCCTGCGGTAACAGCGCCCACAACCAGGTGAACGATCAGGCTGGTGGTAAACCATTTCGTGGCTTCATCGTTACGCCCCTCGCCGAGGGCGTAGGCGATGTGCCTTTCGGCCCCGGTTTGAAGCGAGTAACTCAGGAACATCAGGAGAGCCAACGACCCGCCGATTACCGAATAAACGCCATAGTCCACCGCACCCAGCGTTCTCAGTGCGACCGGAACGGCAAACAATCCAGTCAGCACGTAAACCAGGAGCTTGAGGTACGTCGCCAGCGTATTCGTAATGATGCGGGATGACTCAGTCATTTGTAAGTCTCAAGGGACTAAATACACCTGCGGAAAGCCACAGAGCCGGGAAAAGCAGGTGCAGGCAGAAGACGCGCGGATCCCGAATCACGTTTTCGGCAATCATAGTGATCGAAACGCCCACCAGCGACAGCAACGCGGCGTCTCGAAGGGCTGCGTTCCTCCATGCTTGATGCTGCGTAACGCCGAATTCGTTTCCAGAAACGAAATAAAGTGGCGAGAAACAGAAAAAACCCGGGCAGACCATAGCAGACCGCGGCCCCCAGATAGTCACTGTGCGCGGCGCCTACCTGGGGCAGGTTTTCATTAAAGAAGAGCAGTTGTACGTCGCCAAATGGACCGAGCCCAAACAACGGATGCTGGATAATAGAAGCAAACTCGATCGGGTAGATTATTTCTCGTCCGCTCAGTTCGCTTCCCTCTCCCCGAGTTTCTGTCTTCAGCAAGAAGACCGCCGCCCCAGCCATCAGGCTGAGCAACATCAGTAGCAGAAGGCGCTTGGAACCACTGTCCCATTTCCCCAGCGGCGTCTTCCGGTGTCGCCACCAGGCCAGTAGTCCGGCGACGATGATGGTGGCGACGATTCCGGCAAAGTAAGCGCGAAGAAACGAAAGTGCTGGGACAATGAGCAACAGCAAGATGAAACCAACACTGCGCGCGGCGGGATTTGCCAGCTGCCGAGCCAGCACCCACGCAATCAGACAAGCGCAAGCCGCGTCCATGAATGCCGGGAGAACCGATACCGTGGAACAGCTCCGGTTCCCAGGCTAAGGTACGTTCACCCGGCAGCGCGATGATCCCCAAAAAGCCGAGACACACACTCACCGCAGCAGTGATGAACAAGGCCCAATACCAGCAATCGCACAATACCGCGAACTCCGCCCACAAATTCCGCAGCGCCGCAAAGACCGGCAAGAATCAAAATACCGCCGAAGCTGCTGACCAGGTTTCGCAGGGGCAGCATGGCAGCGCCGGTGAAAAGCCAACAGACCAGGGCCCAGGCGATCAGCCAGCTAAAAGGACTGGCAATAATCTTGAGGTTTTTGCTCGACCGGCAAAGAAAGACGAGAACCGCTCCAAGCGCAAGGAGAAGCAATTTGACGCTTCCAGAAAAAGGATTCAGAGCGTCAGGATCGGCCGGCGCAAGCAGGAGTTCCGGCCCGCTCATGCAAAGTGCAAAAACTGCCACAACCAGAAACTTTACCAGGCGCACCCGTACTGACCCTGCAAGCGCATGGGTGCGGATTCCATACAGGCCGGGCACCAAGGGTGGCTGCTGAGCTCCTATCGAGACCGCTCTTGAAGACGTCATGTGTTTTGGCGCTGGTGGGAGGTCAGCGCCGAACCTCTCCGCCGAACCTGCTCAACCTAAACCTGCTCAGTACCTCTTGAGAAACACGCCCCGCACTCGGTCAACAAAACTCACAAACGCGTGCAGCCGCGTCGAGCGTAAGCGACGATTCACCGTCCGCAGACTACGGAGCGGATATCTACCGACAGGAGAACGGGGTTGCATAATTAGGGAGCAGCCGAACACTATGACCTCGTCCATCAGACGCGTCCACTGCTCACAGACAACCGCGTGCGAGAAACTGTCCTGGACAAAGCGTTGGCCGGCGACACCCATGGACCGGGCCGTCTCTGGATTTTTGAACAACGAAATCACTCGCTCGACATACTCGCGATCATCACGACAAAGATAGCCGGTAACCCCATCGACTACCGTGTCGCACATCCCCCACTGCCGCTGGGCCACAATTGCTGCTCCGCACCCGGACATTTCGACCACACTGGCTGGGCAACATTCCGTAAATCCGGTTGGATTCGGCAGTCCAACCATGGCCCGACCCATCACGTCATACTTTTCTGGGCCCATTTTTCCGTGAAACACAATGCCGTACTTGGCAGGATCATTTCGGAGGTAGCGCAAGATCAACTTCTCGTAAGAGGGAAGCGCGACTCCTAAACTCCCGGTTTGCCCGATTGGGGTCCTGAATCTCGCCGCCGCCGATAACGTCGAGTTCAGCCGTTGGACACGCACTGCGGATGCCGGGCCATAGTCTCGCAAGCCGGTGAAAACCTTTCTGGGGAACCAGGCTTCCCAGGTAGACCGCCCGCTGTTCCTTGCTGTGGCTTGAATGCGGTGCACCGATAGAACCCAGGCACGATGTAGGTGGCTTTCTGTTGACACGCAGCTCCGACCGCCAATGCGCACTGCTCGCGCCCGACATAGACAACCCGCTTGATTTGTTCGCAGCTGGCTAAGTACGACAGTGTCTTGCTCTTGAGATGATTGTGCGTCCAGGCAATGACCGGGATGCTTACGGGAATTGACTCGATGACTCCGGCAGCGGGGAGGGTGTCATGGCCCCGAACAATTATGCAATCTATCGGACCGGCTTGATTTAGCAAACTTCGCAGTTCGTGCGGATAATCTTTGATCGTAGAGATAGTGAGTGTTTTTGGATAAGCGTTTGTCGAATTACGAATAATAAGGGTAACTTTCGCCAGCCCGCGCGTGGCCAATTCGTGCGCCAAAGACACAAACCCATACTCCGTCCCCCCAATTGCGGGATTTCCCAGCTTGGGGTCAGCAAGATTGGCAGCGTGAAAATTGGAATCGTCCAAAAGAAATGCAATGGATCGCATGCGCGGGGGAGGATAAGAGCAGAGGACAACTCTTCGGAACTGAACGATTCTTTAGCTGTGCTAGCCGGATTCGGCCGGCCGGATCTCTCAGGTGACGACTGGCGGATCAAACCGACCCGAGCCCAGCTTATTCTGATTGGCCACAAAGGCTTCCGACTTCTCGCAATCCGCAATAGTATCGAACTTGAGCACGTAACCGTCGTAGCTATAGGCGTATAACGGAGCCTTGGATTCGAGCATTTGCGGGAACACATCGAGGCTGAAATCCGACACGCGCCGAGCCGGTATGTAGTCGAAAACTTCGGGTTCGAAAACGTAAACCCCGGCATTGATATAGTGACTGAAGACCTGCTCCGTCGTGGGTTTCTCCAAAAAACGAGTAATCCGTCCTCGGTTATCGAAACCAACGATACCGCTGGCCTGCGGATCTTCAATCCAGCAGGCGGCCATGGTAGCCACACTGCCGCATCGCTCATGAAATTCGACCAGATCGTGCAGTGGGCACGTGCTCTGACTATCGGCAAGGATGACCAGAAACCTCTCATCCTCGAACAACGGTTTGACCTGGCGGAGAGCTCCTGAAGTCCCTAACAGTTCCTGCTCCCGGGAGTACTGGATCCGGATGTCCCAGCGTTCTCCGGAACCAAAATAGTTCACAATCATTTCCGGAAGGTGGTGGACATTGATCACGACATCGCGAATACCGAATAAATGCAGTTTGTCAATCCAATGCTCCAGCAGTGGCTTGCCGGCGAATGAGAGCATGCATTTTGGCGTCGTATCGGTCAGCGGTCGCAACCTTTCACCGCGGCCTGCTGCCAGCAACATCGCTTTCATTCTGAATTAGACCCTCGCCGCCCTGGCTGAATGTTCGCGGAAAAAATTGGCCGTCATCTGCAGTCCCTCGGCCAGGGAGATTTTTGGTGCCCAGTTCAGTTGCTCTTTCGCGCGATCAATCTTGAGATAGCAGTGGTCGATTTCCCCGGGACGCTTGGCCGTATAGGTTGGCTTGAACCGCGGAATATCCAGTGCTTTGCAAACCGCCTCGAAGATCTCATCGTCGGTAGTGGGCAGGCCGAAAGCAATGTTGAAGATCTGCCCGGCGCCCTGTTCGAGCGCCCGCAGGTTTGCTTGCGCGACGTCGGTTACGTAAACGTAGTCCCGCGTCTTACTGCCGTTGCCAAATATTCTCGGGGTTTCTTTCGCCAGCAACTGCTCACAAAAAATGGCCACAACTCCAGCTTCTCCCTGCGAACTCTGGCGTGGACCGTACACGTTTCCGTAGCGGAGCACCACATATTCCAGGCCGTACAGCACCCGATAGTTAAACAAATAATGTTCAACGGTGTGCTTGCTGATACCGTAGGGGGTAATCGGATTGACCGGGTGATCTTCGTCCATGGGCAGGTGAACCGGCTCACCGTAGGTGGCGCCGCCACTCGAGGCGTACACGATTCGTTTGCTCTTAAATTCCACGGCCAGGTTCAGCAGGTGTATGGACCCGACGATATTCGTTTCCGCATCGAATGCAGGTTCGAAGACGGCCCGGCGCAGATCCATCTGCGCCGCATGGTGATTGATATAGTCGGGCCGCTCCTTCTCGAAGATGTCCCGCATGGCGTCATAGTCGCGAATATCCGCTTTATAAAAGCGCGCCTTCGGGTTTAGGTTATTTGTCGAACCACGGGATAGGTCATCCACAATTACCACGTCCAATCCTCTATCGAGGTAGGCGTCAACGACGTGCGACGCGATAAATCCCGCACCCCCGGTAACAAGAACCCTCATCAGGTTGCTCCAAAATGGCGTATTTGTGGTGCTGGCCAGCTTCCGGTCTCGAAGTCTACTTCGGAACGGTTTCAGTCAGAAGAAGCGTGACGATTCGTCGCGATTCCGTGAGATTGCAATTATCCGAGTGGCTGTTCCTGATTTGCCGCCGAATTCCGAATTGCCACTGACTCAGTCTGGGTTAGTTCTGGTCTCCCTGGCAGGGCTAGAGAACTCAGAACTGCTTCTACGAAAACGGTTTCGAGTTCGCCGCCACCACGCCTTCTGGACCGACAAAATTTCGAGCACGAATGTTTTTGCTGGGTCGTCTGGTTCGATAGCTTCCCAAAAAACAAAACCGGAAACCCAAAGAGCACCCATGAGGCAGCCCAGCAATGCGCCCAGAATGACAAGGGCAACCCGCGGAGGAAAAGACTTGCGTTCCGGGATAGCTGCTGCGTCCATCACCTTGGCAGTTGGAGTTTCTTTGGCTTCCTGAATTTTTGCGAGTTCATACTCCTGGGTCAGAAGCTGATAAACCGTCTCTTGAACCTTCGCTTGCTGGTAGAGCTCGGCCCATCGGACGGCGAGAAGAGGCAAGCTTCCGGATCGAAGGGTAGATCATGTCGGAAGGCTGCGTGCTCGGACCCTGCGTGCCTATGACTTGGTCGCTCGGGCCTGTTCCGGGGGTTAGTCCAGTGGTTGCGCTCGGCTTTGCGCCTGCCATTTCTCCTGCAGCTGACGTCTCAGCTCATCAACGCGCGCGCGCAAGGAACGTACTCGAACGTTGCCCGGCGTGTAGATTTGTTCGAGACCCTCCAACTCTGACTGGGAGGCCATCAGACTGCCCTGCAGGTCCGCGCCGGCCTCAACCATGGCCTTCGTCTGGGAAGGTACGTCCAACGTGGTGTTCTGGCTGGCAAACTGGCTGAACTCCTCGGCGGCATGGTGAAGGTCCTGCTTGACTGTGACCAGCCGCTGCTCGATGAAAATTCGTTCGCGGCGCGCCGAGGATGTACTGACTTGGCTCAGCAGCCAGTTCAGTTCCTCCACATATGCCTCGGCCAGAGCCGCCGAACGCTGCCGGTCACGGTCATTGACACTGATTGTGATCACACCGCTCTTGCGGTCTTCGGAAATGCTGGTGTTTCCCTCCAGGTACGTCCTGGCATCTTCCATGTATCGCACTCCGTACACGCGGCGCAGGTCGAAGCGATTCACCAGCCGGTCTTCTACGGTGCGACTCCGCAGAGCTTCCATGTAGAGCGCGCCCGAGGTCTTATTTCCGAGAAGGTCGGATGCCAGACTGCTCAATCCGGGAGCGCCGGCCTTACCCACCAGACGCGGAAATCATGGCCATGCCGGAGCCTCCCGGGCTCTCCGGGGGCATGAGTCGAGTCGTAGCCGCGTAACGATTGGGAGCCAGGATAGCGATGATGAGCGCAATCACCAGCCCTCGCACGCACCATTGCAGGATGAAGGCGCGCTGGTCCCATAGCAGCCGGGCCAACAACCAGCTGCCTTTGGACGGGCTCCTCCGGCTGGGCGGGCGCTTCCTGCGGCGGCTCCATCAATCGTTCTAGTTCCGGATCTGAGGTGGCGCTAAATCGCATGCCGATTACCTGGAAACCCGATGCCGGGTGGGACTTTCATCAAATCCCGCGCGCCGCAAAGATAATTGTATGCAGCAGAATCGCGACATCCATAAAAAAACTTCGATGCTGAATGTAGTACAGATCATATTCCACATTTTCGTGAATCAGAAAAGCCCGGTCTCCGCTGAGTTGCCACAGGCCGGTAAGACCAGGTCTCACCTGCAATCTCTGACGATGTCTTTCCGTGTATTGCTCAACAATAAACGGCATCTCGGGTCGCGGCCCCACCAACGACATTTGGCCTTGCAGCACATTCAGCAGCTGCGGGACCTCATCCAGACTGGTCTGGCGAAGAAATTTTCCCAGCCGGGTAATCCGGGGATCGTCAGAGACCTGCGGCGAGTACTCATAGGACGGCGACCCGGCATGCATAGTTCGAAATTTAAACATGCGAAACAGTTTGCCGTTCAGCCCCACTCGTTCCTGGCGGAATAGTATCGGACCTCTCGAATCAATCTTGATGGCCAGTGCCAACAACAGAAACACGGGTATGCCCGAGCAGCATAAGCAGTAGCGATCCCAGAACGTCGCACACCCGCTTGACCGCTCTCATACGCGATACGCCGGATGGGCCGGCCAAAGCTTGCCAGCAGCACTCCGTCAATGTCCTGGTAGTCGACCCAGGGATCGGTGGCCAGCAGGTGACTGGGCACGAACGAGACCCGAGCATTGGCGCTGAACGCCTCTTCCAGCGTCCGCGCAAAGCGCTCTCGGCCAATGGAGGGAATTGCGATCAGCACCAGATCGGCGCCGTAGGCGGCGATCAATTCCCGCGTGACCGGTCCCTTGACCACCGTGGCGGAACGCCGCCGTTCGTAGGCCATTTCGTAGATCGTGTTACCGGTCTTGGTTGGATCGTCGTCCACAAAAACCAGAGGCTCGAGGCCCAGCTTGGGCGAGCGTTGCAGCACTGAAAACACCCGCCGCCCGGTAAGGCCCGAGCCGTAAATCAGAACGCCTTCGTTGCCGTAGCCGCGAGAGTGAAAGAATCGCAGCAGCAGGTAAGTCACACTCTTCTGCGCAAACAGCAGCAACGGAACCAGACCAAGGCACAGCACCAGCAGCCAGCGGGAAAAAAGGATGCTGGTAAAAAAGCTTACCGCCAGCGCAATCAGAAACGCCTGCGTGGAAACCCGCAGTATCTGTTCGGTCTCCCGCACCCGCAGCAAACTGTTGCCCTGCCGGTATGCGCCCACCCGGTCCAACATCAGGACCATCCCGATGGCGAACACGAAAGCCAAAAAGGTGACCGTCGTCGTCGGGTAGTAGAGATGCTTCCCTAATCGCAGAGAGTCGTAAATGAAATATCCCAGCGTGACGGCCAGGGTAATCGTCAAGAGGTCGGCGATAACCTCGCATAGAACGGTGGCCAGTCGGAAATGGGCCGCCGTGCCGCGCTTGCGGCCGGGTTGCGGGAGCGGCAAACGTTCCGTGGTGACGGGACTGGATGTTTCCGCGGTCTTGCTCAGTTGGGCTGATGATTGCATTCGATTTTTTCTACTTGCTACGGTTCTGGTCGGCGACATGCCGGCCGGAAGTCTTCTCTGCAAAACATTCTCTGGACCAGGTCTCGCTCACAGCTTCGCCCTCTCACTTACAGGGCATCAGTGAGCTAACCCATTGCTTAGCACGACCAATCACAACACCTGCAACCAATTAACTAATTCGGCCGATCGTTCTGCCCAAAGCTGGCGCGGGTCACATCCGCCGGCGCGCGTTGGAACAATTTCTGGGGATGGAACTGCACCTCCACCCCAGTGGTCACATTGCGGGAAAAATTCGGCTGAATCACCGGAAACAGCCACCGCTCGTATTGAACCCAGGCGGAGAGGCCAAGATTCGGCCGCAGCCAATAATCGCTGCGCACTCCCACGTCCGTCAGGGTCCCGCCCTCGGGGATGAACTCATGACTGACTTTTTGATGTCTAAAGTTCACCTGCAGCCGGTTGCGTGTACCCAACCAGTAGTTCGCCCATCCCTGGGCACCTTGTCCTTGGCGCCCGATCCAGCTGGCCAGCAATTGGCCCTGGTTGGTGTAGCCATTTAAATATCGGACATTAAAGTAGAAAAAACCGTGGCTGAGCGTTCCTCCCGCGGGCAGATCGGTATACACACCTTCGAAGCGCAGATCGAGCTTCGGGATGCGCGGAACATGCGAGAAAAACAGACCGGCGCGGATGGCGGAGCGGTCCCAGTAGGCAATGGGGGAAATCTGGTCGTCGGCAAAGGCGTCGCCGTAGAACGTTACCCAGTCGCGCATCTTGGGCACGCGATACGTCCAGTCCATTCCCGACCGCCGGTCGCCGGGATCCGTTCGAAGTTCCCGGCGCGCCATTCCCCGTACCGAAAAAACTTTTTTCGAAGGTGTGCAGCGTGAACGGCACGCCTTGTCCGGCGAAGATCCCGGTTCGCGAAAAGCCGAATTCGAAATTCCGCGTGGGCTTGAAAGTAAATCGCTCGCCGTGAATCACAGGGCTGCGGGTGGATGGTGTGCACAAAGCTGCCGGTAATGCCGCTCGGCCCGTTGATAAATTGATGTCCTTCCAGCTGCCCGAGAAAAAACTCCAGGCGCAGCGGTCCCAGCCAGCCTAATACGCTGGGCAGCTTAAAGGGAGTAACTCGATTAATGCGGAACATGTTCAGCGGGCCGGCGTTGTCGCCGAAGATCAGCGGCCCGCCGTCACCCGGCCCCCACCACAGGCTCTGGCGTCCAAAAGTCACCTGCCAGTTGGAAAATGCCAGACCGACGTAGGCGTCAAGCACCTGGAACTGATTGACCGAGGGCTGACCCGCGTCCGGCGGCAGTTGCGTAAGGTGGTCTACCGATTGAATGGTTTGACGCGCCTGCAGAGACAAGCGCCGGCAGACCGGCGGAAGCCTGCCATTCGCCGCGGAAGTAGCCCACCCAGCGGCCCCATGTGGAATACGTCGAAAAGCCGTTGACCGTGTTCCAACCCTTTCCGTAAGGACGTCCAAAATCGTTGATCTGGGTCTGCCCGAAGTGATAGCCATCCCGGATCGGCAGTCCGGAGATATATTCCGTGCGCGAATACAACGACTCCACCCGGAAGGCTCCGCCATCGTTTTCCTCGGTAGGTTGAAGTTCCGGGCGGAATTCGCGTTCCAGTTCGGTGATGAGACCCTGCGCCTGGCTATTCTCTTCATCCGCGCCGGCCACGAGTTCCTCGGTTTCACTCACCAGTCGCGCACACTCCCGCCGCGTCCAGGGCCGGTCTCCGGCAAACGCGCTGTCCACCAGCCCGAAGGCCGCGAGCCGATCAATCGCGGGATACACCCAGCTATCCAGCGGCACGTAAGGCGAACCGCGATTCTCCGGCGCGGCGCGGCCCTCGCGGAATAGTTCCCCAATCGATGGCCAGTCACTGCCGCCCAGTTCCGGATCGTGATGACGGGTATAAATCTGCTGCGCCACCAGGCTGCCGATGATGCCGCCGATGAAAACATCCGACGGAAAATGCTGCTCTCCTCGAATCCGCGAGTAGCTGACCAGCGAAGCCAAACCATAGGCAAAGAGTTTGGGCAGTGGACCGGGATATTCGTGCGCCACCACGCCGGCCACGGCCCAGGCCGCGGCGCTGTGTTCCGAGGGAAAAGATGTTCCCCCTGAAAAGAACGCTCCACTGCCCAGTCCCTGCAGCGGGCGTTCACGGCGCAGTCCGTACTTGAAAACCTCAACCGGAATCAGGGCGTTGAGCGCGGCTTCGCCCGCCAGCAGGCCGGTCTCACGCCAGTGTTCGTTATGCGACGGATAGCTCAACAACCACATTCCGGCAGCGCTGCCGACCAGCGCGCCGATGCCGGCGTTCGAAAGCGTGTTGTAGTGGCTGATGGTGCTTGGGGACATGAGACAGGTTCCGGCTGACATCAGTGTCGGTCATGAACAGTCCGGTCGAGATTCCGGCCAGGGGCACCAGCCATTCCGTGTCCGAGAACCGGAGATGACGGGGACTCGTCCAGATTTGTTTTTGATCCTGCACAAAATCTCTTCCTAAATCCTGAAGGCGCAAGTGCGGAGTTACCAGCGGCTCACTGTCGAGTGTGCTGGAATCTTGCGCGGTTTTTGTCTTGCCGTCGCCTCTCGCCTTCTGCTGTTCCCTCGTCGCCTCCGCTGGCTTCTCCGTACTCCTGCTTTTCGGTCTCCCCGGCCTGCGGCGCGCCCAGCGCCCGTTCCGCGACGGTGAGGCTCACCACAATCCACGCGCACGCCATCACAAACCCTTGACCCCCATCGCCGGACTCTTTCTCATTACGGCCTGCTCATTACGGCTTGATGTACGCGATCGTCAGCGCGACAGAAGTGGCGATCTGCGCAGCCTGCAGGGCCGTGGTCCAGTTACGAGTCCCGATTCTTGGCGTCTTTTCCGGCACGACAATGGAGTCTCCAGGCTTCAAAGCCGCGCTCAGCGGATTGCCCGCCCACCATCCGGAATTGTTTTTGGAGGCAATCACCGATCCATCCGCCCGGACGACGAAGACAGCATCCTTGTCTGCAATCTGGGTCAACCCTCCCGCCTGACTCAGATACCAGCGGGCACTCCGGCCCGGCCGGTAGCTGATGGCGGTCTGGTTGAATACCTGTCCCGACACCATCACGTAGTTTTCTTTCTTGGGTATCAAAAGCACATCGCCGTCGCGCACCGGCACATCGGCCGCTGTGTTGCGCCAGCGACTGATGTCGGGTTGGATGCGCATCACGACCCGGCCCACGGGCTGCGTGGACTCCAGTTGCGTCAGAGTGGTTTCGGTTTGCGCGATCGCCGTCAGTTTCGCGTTCCTCTGGTCAACATCGGTATCGGGAAGGGCCTTGAGGTTTACCTGCTCCGCCTTGATGCGCTGCACCAGGGCCAGGTGAGACTTCATCTCAATCTCGCGCACTTCGCGCCGCATCAGCACGGCGCCATAGGGATAGGCCTGAGGCGAGAAGCCTCCGGCGCGCTCGAGGACCGAACTCAGACGCTCACCCGGCCGAATGCCGTAGGAACCCGGATGCTGAACTTCGCCCCGCACCGTGGCCGAAGCGGCGATGTCATTCCAGCCCTGAGACTGGCGAATGGTCAGAACGTCTCCGTCGCGCAGTTGGAGGTTGTTGTTTTCGTTGCCGCTCAAAGCGGCAGAAAGCTCAACCGGCAAATTCTGATAGGAAGTACCGGTCTGCGCTCCCAGGGCGTAGCGGGTGAGGTCGGCTGCGGTGGGGTCAGCGCTTCTCTTCAGGCCTCCGGCCACGTTCACCAGGTCTTCCACGTGCATGTTCGTGGTCAGGGGATACCGGCCAGGCTTGGCGACCTCGCCCTTCACATAAACGGTTGCGGGCTCCACCTGGGCCGAGTTGCGATGGATGAGCACGCGATCGCGCGGCTCAAGCAAAATGTTGTCCGTGGCATTCCCGGATAATGCTCCACCCAGGTTCACACTGAAAATTTTCAGCGTGCCGTCAGTCTGGGTGCGAAAGAGTTGGGCGGTATCGAGTCCGGCGTCGGTAGAAACTCCTCCCGCCAGATAAACCGCGTCCCGCAGACGCACCTGCCCCGACGTGGGATATTTTCCCGGCGCGCGTACTTCGCCACCCACCCAAACCGTGGGCGGTGGTTCGAAATCAAAACGGCTGAAGATACGGACGGTATCGAGCGGCTGGAGCTTCGGCGACTCCGCCGGATTGGCCAGCGCCGCAGACAAGTCAAAGCTTTCCACGCTGGGACGGAAGTCGGGCGCATTGAGCCGCACGATCTCGCCATAGTGTCCGGCGGGTTCAGGCAGAAGATCGCCGTAAGACGCGACCAGATCGGTCAGCTTCATTCCATCGTGATAGGAGTAGCGTCCGGGACGAAGAACATGGCCCTGCAGATAAATGGCCTGTTCGTTGTACGGAGCGATTGGGAAAATGTGGATCTGGTCGCCATCCTGAATCTTGAAAGTGGCAAGTTCTTTGGTCACCCGCTCGGGAGTGCCGTCGGGCGAGAGATCCAAAGTCAGCATGGTGCGCTTCTCGTGCGCCTCCAGACGCTGCACCTCGATATGCCGCAGGGCCGCCGCCGGCAGAATTCCGCCCGCGAGATCCAGCACATCGGCCAGCGAACTTTCTCCGCGCAATTCGTAGACTGCGGGCCGACGCACCATTCCGCTGACGGTGACCTGTCCGCCCATCGGGGGAACCATCAGAGAGTCACCGTTTTCCAGCCGCTTGAGTTCTGAACCTACGCCGTGCAGCAGCAGGTCATAGGCGTCAACTTCTTCGATGAGTTGCTTGCCGCGATAGTGTTTCAGGTTGCGCAGCGAGCCCCTCGGGGTCATGCCTCCCGCCGCAAACAACGCGTTGAGCGGCGTCGAAAGCGAGCTGATATCGTAAGCGCCGGGCGATGCCACTTCTCCGACGATGTACACCCGAATGGTTCGCAGTCGAGCCAGAGAGACGTCTGCCGAGATATCGCGGAACTGGGTGCGCAGCACCTGCTGCACCGATTCCTGGACTTCGCCCAGAGTGCGTCCGCTGACCAGCACCGGCCCGGCCTCGGGTAGAGTGATCCGCCCTTCGCGGTCCACCGATCGAATCATTCTTTGCGACACGCCGCCCCACAAGTTGATCGCCAGGCCATCACCCGGTCCAACCACGTAGTCGGGTCCGACCGGCAGATCCATCGGGAGAGCGTCCATTTCCCGCGTCCCGTTGCGAAAAATATCCATGCCGAAACGCTCCGGCTCACGGTCACGCGAAGCAGCCTGCACGTACAGGTCGTAAAGCGAAGGAATATCGGCGTAAGGACTAACTTTGTGGACCATGGCTACCGGAATGAGATCTCTCTCCGGTTCACCCCACACTCCGCGCGAGCCAGGCAAGCGCACCGTCCGGTTGGTGTCTTTTAACGAAGCCGTGGTTGCATCCGGACGGTTTGCTGCCGCGGAAAGATCGTCCAGGTTGCCGCGGCGTAGCATGCCGTCAACACTGTCCGTACCTGGCGCCGCGGGCGCAGCTCCGCTCATGCTCATGCCAGGTGTGCTGGGGCCTGAACTGCCGCCGACCGGAGATCGCCGGGTATCTGAAGCCAGCGTCAGACCTCCATCGCCTCCTGAAAAACCACCTGAGTCTGACTGGTCAGCCGAGGACCGTCGCACTCCCCGCTGCGAACTTGCGGGAGAAGTCTGATCGGGAAGGATCGGCGTAGTCAGGTCCGGGGATGGTGATGTCATCCTGAAACGAACCTCCGCTTCCCTTTGGCATCGGAGTGGGCACGCCGCAGGACTGAGTTCGAGGGTCGCAAGCGGTTCGTTCAACTCTCGATGACTGCTCCTGTCTCCGTTCACTTTCGGCATCTGCCAGCAACGCCGTCTGTTCCTGGTCTTGCCGCTGCGCCATGATGTGGGCGCGCTCTTTCAAGACTAGTTCCTGCTGCTTTCCGAGGGCCGAGTCCGGATTGACCGCGGGCAGAAGGTAACCGTAACGCTGCACCAGGCGGGTCGCCACGGAACGAAATTCAATATCGTGATCGAGCCGGTCGAAGATGGCCTGATCGGTCAGCATCGAATCGTCAACGACCTGTCCGTTGTCGGTCGCTTCTTTCGCCACCCAGGTCTTTAACTCCACCAGGATCCCGGCATCTCTCGCCAGCACGCTTTGAATTTGGGCGGAAGACGCGGCGACGCGGCGCAGATTGTCCTTGGCGAGGTCGGACCCTTCCACCGTCCGCACGGATGAAACCACGCCGCGTGGTTCGGGTCGGCGGTCGTTCTCCTGTTGGGCTCGTGCGCCCAGGCAGGACAGCAACGCGACCAACGTCGTGAGCACCAGGAATTTTCCGTAGTGAAGCATGGTCCAGCCCCCGTTCAATTTAAAATCCTTGCGTTAGCCGGTGTTTCCGACTTGAACTCCACTCCGACGCCTTCGGCGACACCACGGACCGCGCTGAGAAAGCCCGCCTCCGAAGGCTCGATGTCGTCGGAGTGGATGTCCAGCGAGGCCCAATAACAAACACCGTAGTTCTGATATGGAGCTACCGCGATGATACGCAGATTGGGATACTCTTGCAGCAGCACGTCGCACAGCGCAGGCCGTTTCCCCGGACCATCCACTGCGATCACCAGAAGGTCGGGTAACGTCTTACTCACCGAGTCGGGAATATCGGCGTCGTTCGCGACCTCTCCCACTACTTGGATCCAAGGTTGATCCGAAAGCGTCCCCAGCAGCGCCTCTCGCATGACCTTGGGACGATTAGCCACGAGAATGCGGACCACCTTGTTCATCGCTATCTCCTCTCGGACACTTAAGTATCGGCCGATAGGCGCGAAAGTCTAAGGCTCAACGTGGGGTGGATTTCGCCTTAAGAGTAGGGTGCCTGGGAGTGCTCATGACAGTGGCGCACTAGGTACCAAGCGGGCTGTGGGAGTGGGCCCGTCGGACTAAGGGAGAAGAGTACCGACCAACCCGAAGTCTAGTCCCGGCATCTAGTCCCAGCATCAACCAAGATTTGCAGGCGATGCGGGGAACCAACAGAAAAAAGTCGCTTCTGGACGGCGGGATTTTGTATCGTCCTTTTGGACGAATCGGAGTTCGCGATTAGCCGGATCGGAATCTTATTTTGTTGACACACAAGGTGGTTACCTCATAGGATTTGATCAAACAGAGAGGCGTTCCCCGTTGTGGTAGCTGCGAGTTTTACAACCCTCCTGACGTTCCGTCGGGTCTTAATGGTGGACTGACCAGTGGTGCAGATCAGCAACGAAGTGCCGCCCGCAAGCTTGAACGTTTACTTACTAGCCGAGAATCGCCTGCTGAGAGAAACCCTGGCGCGTCTGCTGCAGAAGCGCGGGGGCATCTCCGTGGTCGGGGTGAGCCGCTACACCGAGTGCTCGGTGGCGGAGATTTGTGCCTCTCGCTGCTCCATTCTGCTCATGGACTCCGTGGCCACGACCGAGGAGATGATCCTGCTCGGCGATCTCTTCGAGAAGGTTCCGGAGATCAAGGTCGTCCTCTTTGGAATGGACAAGGACGCGGGCGTGTTTCTGAAGTCGGCATACTGCGGCGTCAGTGGCTACTTGCTGAAGGACGCCTCGGCCTCCGAAATCATCGCCGCCGTGCGTGCCGTCGCCCTGGGAGAAGCTGCCTGGCCTCCGCAGCTGTGCATGGAGTTGGGACGTCACCTGTCCCACGAGTACCGGATGAGGGCCAAGCTCGGGATTACGCCCGGCAGCACCAAGTATTGCCTGACCGCCCGGCAACTCGAACTCATGCGGCTGGTCGAAAGAGGTCTGACCAACAAAGAGATCGCGGTGAACCTCAATCTCTCCGAATTTACGGTAAAGAACCACATCAGGCGCGTCATGCGAGAGGTTGACGCCGACGATCGCCACGAAGCCGTGGATGCTATTCGCGCCAGCGGGCTTCTTCCCGTCGCTTAACCCTCACTCGTCCCGTCGTAGCACCAACGTTACCAGCGCCTCCGCTTAAGATGGCATCATAATAGGTGCATGCGGCTCAACCACAAAAGGGCAATCGTTCTGCTGATTTTGTGGGGACTTCCCGGCGCTGTCCTCGGCACAACAGCCGCGGAAATCCGCCAGTCGCGATTCCGATCAGCCCTACAAGTGAGGACCCTGTCCGCGCCAGCCGGGCCTCGGGCCGCGATCACGACTTTGACCCCGGACGACGGACTGGCTGTGATTGCCGCCGCCCTGGATTCCCGCATCCATCTGAGCCGCGAGCCTGATTGCTCGCACCTGGTTCACGCCATCTATAGTCGCGCCGGTTTTCCCTACAGATACGCGCCCTCCTCGGATCTCTATGCCGGGACTCGTGAGTTCCAACGTGTAAGTCATCCCCAGGCCGGCGACCTGGTGGTCTGGCAGGGACACGCAGGCATCGTGGTCAATCCCGCGCAGCACGTCTTCTTCAGCGCGCTGCGTTCGGGCTTTGGCACCGACGCTTACGACGCGCCCTACTGGAAAGGCCGAGGGCGGCCTCAGGTTCTACCGCTACATCAAAAGCAGCTTCGCCAGCGCCCGCAGGTAAGGGGTCCGCATCGCTTTCCCCACTGGTTCATCTAATTCATCATGGACAAGGGACTAGCGGTTTCAGTACTGGATCTTGTCGGCATGCGGGCCGGCGAGTCCGCGGGCAGCGCCATCGCCCGTTCGGTAGAGCTGGCGCAACACGTCGAGCAGCTTGGGATACAAGCGGTACTGGCTGGCCGAGCACCATTCCATCGCCGGACTGGCTTGCGCCGCCACGGCTGTGCTGATCGGGCATGTGGCAGGTGCGACGAAAACTATTCGGGTGGGCAGCGGCGGAGTGATGCTGCCCAACCATGCACCGCTGGTGGTAGCGGAACAGTTTGGGACGCTCGAGGCGATGTATCCGGGGCGAATCGATCTCGGCCTCGGACGCGCTCCCGGCAGTGACGGTCAGACCATGCGGGCGCTGCGGCGAGACTTGCGTCAGAATGGCGACGAATTCCCCGCCCTGCTGGAGGAACTGCGGACCTACCTAGGACCGGAAAAGCCGGGACAAACGGTGAAAGCCATTCCCGGACAAGGCAGCAATGTGCCCATCACGCTGTTGGGATCGAGCGGCTTTAGTGCGCAACTGGCGGGAATGCTCGGTCTGCCGTTTGCCTTCGCGGCGCACTTTGCGCCTGAGTATTTGTATGCCGCGGCGCAACTCTATCGCGAGCAGTTCCGTCCGAGCGAAGTATTGCGGAAACCGTATCTGATGGTCGCGGTGCAGGTGATCGCGGCGGAGACCGACGAGGCGGCGCGGCGTTTGTTCACGACGCCCCAGCAACGCTTTCTGCGGCTGATCCGAAACCAGCCAGTGGAATTATTGCCTCCGGTGGATTCCATGGATGCGCTCTGGCAGGACGATATGGAGCGCGCAGCGGTCGAGAGCCGGCTGCGCGAAGCGATCGTGGGATCGAATGCCACGGTGCGGGCGGGCCTGGAAAAGTTGGTAAGTGATACGGGCGCCGACGAGATCATCGTCGTGACCGACACATACGAGCCTGCCGACCGGCTTGCAGTCGTATCAGCGAGTGGCCGAACTTACTGCGAAAGTCGCAGTGCATTAAAGCAAACGTAGATGGAGAACGGGCGTCCCGCCGTCATGCACAAGCCATGGCCTGACGGGCGAGGATGCCCGTCCTCCATTCACCTCGATCCTCCCGCCGCACATCCTCTTCCGCCTGTGCTGTTCGATCGAATGTGAGCGATTGTGCACAGACACTTAAATCCGTAACGGATAGCTTGGTGCTGTTCCACTCTGGATGCTCCAGGTTCCCAGGCCGGAGTTCACCGGTGCACAACGCGCGAACGTTCTGCGCAAAGAACCGACAGCAAAATCAAATCCCAAGTGAAACCTGACCGCCGCAAGGCGGGACTCTCAGGAGGATTCCATGAAACGCGTATTTCTAGTGATGGTTGTATCGGCCATGCTGGCGACCTTGGGATTTGCGCAGACTCCCGATGCCAGCGCCAACACGGCACCGGCTGACGTTAAAGGTTGCCTGGGTGGATCGGAGGGCAACTACACCGTGGTGGAGGACGGCACGGGTCAGCTTTTCAAGATCACCAGCAGCAGTGTTGATCTCAAGGCACATCTCGGCCATGACGTAAAACTCACGGGACAAAAAGCCAGCGGGGCGGCAAACAGTCTCACCGCCAGCGAAGTAAGCATGATCTCTGAACACTGTGCCGCCGCTGCCGCCGCTGCTGTACCTGCCGCTGTGGAACCATCGCCGCAGACTTCGATCCCGCCGGACCCGCCTGCCGCCGCACCCGCACCGGCCAGCCCACCGGCTCCGGATGCCGCCACGGCACCGGCCACACCGCCCGCGGCAACTGCCTCAGCACCAGTTGTGGACCCTGCTGCACCCGCCGCAACCGTAACTCCGACACCAGCAGTTGCACCAGCACCGGCAGCCGCACCAGCACCGGCGCCAGCACCGATCACGACGCCTGCTGTAGAGACAGCGGCACCTGCAGCGACGGTAAGTCCATCTGCACCGGCCGTGACTTCGCACGTTGTGGAGGAAGCTGCCCCGCCCCGCGACCGTCAGCGCACGCGCACAAACTCGCCGCCAAGCAGGCTGCAGCCGATAAAGCTGCTGATACTACATCCGCTGCGACCGTCAGCCCGTCCCCGGACACCGCCACACCTGCGGCTCAGGATGCCGCAACACCGCTGCGGCTGCGGCTCCGTCCACGCAAACCGTCAGCCCTCCGGATGCAGCCGCAGTTGCACCTGCCCCGGTCACTCACAGGACCGGCTCTCTGGCGCTCTTGATCTCATTTGTCGTGCTGGTCATCGTCTTAGGCACGACGGCCCCGCTGATCGGAAGGTGGAGAAAACGGAAAATGCTGGAACGGGACGGCGCTCCAAATCTGTCTTTTACCAACGAAGTTGGCATGCATGACGTCATCGTGGACGAAGCCAGCACGAACGAAGCGAACACCGACCCGAACAAACGGGCGACCACGCAAAGTTGCCTAGGACAGAAGGGACGTTCTCAGGAACAGGTGGGATCGGTTCGCCTGAACCGAGCAAAAACCGGGAAGGCGGAGCATCAGTTCCGCCTTCTCGAAAGGCTTGCAACGCTTACGCTGTTACTCCAGCCGCGATCTTGTGAAAGGTCGAGTTGACAACCTCACCGGTCTGAACCTTGGGTGTGCCCTCGATGAATCTTGCCATCGTCTTCAACACTTCGGGGTAGGTATTGGTGTTGTAGGTGTCCGAACTGGCCTTGTTTTCCCACAGACTGATGGCAGTCACATCGACTCCACCGGGACCAGCGAACGTAATTTCGTCCTTAAAGCCGTTCTGCTTGCGCAGCAGCGGAAGAATGTTCTGGTCAAATGTGCGCGTGTATTCGGCAAGCATATTGGACTTCACATGAAAAGATACATTGCGTGCAAACATATCAACCTCCTTAGGTTGTCATTCGCTAAGATTGGGAGAACTCCAGATGGACTGACTTAGTTCAGGGAACCTGAAAGAGGAGCAAGGATGCTCGCTCCACCTGACTGTTGCATTTGAGTGGCCCTCTTCGTCCGCCCCGCAAGCTGTTGTTTCGATAGGTCACAGAGCAGATCCATCAGGAGATGGCCCGATCCCGTCGTGTAGCTTTGGCGGCCGGTACGCACAAACGGCAACCCGTAACCTCTGCGGTTGCCGCCCTTTCTCGTTTTCTCTTTCGTAGCTGTAGCACATCAGCTCCGCACCCGTTTGCTATAGTCTCTTTACTTCGATGGCGCAGAGTATCGGTCAAGCCAGTCGTTTTGCATTTCTTCAAGGCTTATCGCTCCTATTCCTGTTGCTGCTTGTCCCACTTGCTTTGTCCAGTCATCCGGAAGGCGCGGGCTCTGGCATTTTGGTTTTTCTCGTCGTCTTCTTTTTTCCCGGTTATCTGCTGCTAACTCTCTCGAGCGGCCTACGGGGCAGCATTCGGGTCCTACTAAGCCCCGTCTTCGGCATCGTGAGCATCACGACGGCCTACGATATTTTCGCGCGCGCTTCGATCGCCGAATATTTTCCCTACTCGATAGCTGCTCTTTCGATCGCGGGGATGGTTCTCTTCGTTCAACAAAACCGACACGTGCGAACCGTGGACACACTGGACCCGGGAAGGATACGAGACCGTGATGGCAGGTTGCGCCACGGCCCTGAGCTTGGCTGCCCTCTTCTGGAGAAGTGGGCGATTCTCAAATGGCGAGTTCGTTTTCTACGGACCTGCCGGGCACGATCATCTCTACCACGTGACGCTGCTGCAACGACTCCTGCATCACGTGCCGCCGGACAATTTTATTGTGTCGGGCCTCAGGGCGCCGGTGTACCACTACTTCGACGATCTCGCGCTTGCCCTTCTTCTGCGCGCGCAAAACGCGCTGCATCTTGGCGCAACCGATGTGTTCGATTTGTATTACCGGTGTTATCCCCTGGTTGTGTATTTCCTTCTCGGCGCCCTGGCGTATCGCACGGGCAGACAATTGCTGGGATCGATGAGGGGCGGCATGCTGGGCCTGTTGCTCCTGCTCGGCGGCGGCGGGCTGGGCTGGTGCTTCGGCGTTCTTCAGACTGCCTCCCACGCATCGCAATTTCCCGCGATGCGGGCGGCACTCTTCACGGACTGGACGTCCTGGGACGGCATCGATTCCATTCTGCCGCTGGTTCATCGCCCCGCCCACTACCACAGCCTTTTGATCTGCCTCGCTGCAATCAACATCCTTCTGCGGAGCAGAACGCTCGCGGCGCGACTGGCTTCTGGCAGGATTGTTGTTGGGGCTGATGGCCGGATTCAACTTTACCCTGGCCGCGACCTTCGGCGTCGCGGCTGTATCCGGCAGTGTCATTCTGTTTTTGCAGCGCAGACAGTCCGACGCGCGCGACCTCGCATGGCTCGCTCTGTTTATTTTCGTGGGCAGTTTGCCCGTAACCGCCGGCATGCTGCTGGCGGGATTTCACAACACGGCGCCGGGCTTTCCCTTTCGCGGGCCGAACCTCGAATTCTCCACCGCGATCTGGGGAACAATCCTCGGGCGACTTATGCCGGGGGCGCTCGTACCATGGGCTTCCCTGATCATATTTCCGATTGTCGCGTACGGGATCAAGCTACTCGGCCTGGCCCCGATGGCGCGTCTCGATCTGGGCGAAGATCGCCATCGCCCGCTTGCAATGGTCTTCGCCGTTACCTTCGCTTTGTCGTTTGTCATCGGAACGTTTTTCCCTTATCAGGCCTTCGGGGGCGTAGGCATCGTTTTTCTTCAGCCGACGCTCTGGATTCTTGGCCTCTTCGCGCTTCGCCCGATCAATACCTGGCTTGGAGAAGGAAGAGGAAACTGGCGAGCAGCCGCTCTGTGGGGAGTCCTCGGGCTGACGTGGGTGCAGGCCCTGGCGGCGTTCAATTTCTCCCACAAGATTGCCTTCGACAAAGACACAGCGCGCGCCCTGCAGGAAATTCGGTTGACAGCCGCGCCCGATGACGTCGTCGCCTATCTGCCGAGCGAGCTGAGCGTAACCCCGATCTGGGGCTCTCCCGCTGCATCCACCAATTTTGCAGTTACGGCGTTGACCGGTCTCGACGGTTATTTCTCGTCCGAGCCGTACTCAAAATTCTTCGCCGTTCCCGGGCTTAGTGGGAGTGATCCAGCCGAGGTGCTCGCCCAGGCGGAACGCCTGTATGAACAGAGGCGCGACGATGTTGGGTCGTTCGTCAGAGGCGACATCAATGATGCCGCCTCTACGCGACTTGCCAAGGACCACGTTGAATGGATCGTCGTATCGGGCGCTGCAATGCAGGGAATTTCAAGCTCAGCAACGCCGTGGCGTAAGAGTGGTGAAATTGTGATCTACCGTCTCGCTCAGAAGAGTAGCGAGTAATCGCTTAGAGCCCGCCGCATGAGCTAGCTGGCGCGAGCAGCAACCGCCCGAGTCTGTTCCTCGCGTAAAGCTTCAACTGCGCGAACTTCAATCCGCTCCAAGGCGTCAGCCAGGGCCTCCGGGAAAAATCGAGGTCAGAAGATTGACGTCGAGTTGCAGGTCCCCGCCCCCATAGAGCCGGTGCAGCGTGAGCGAACCGCGCCGATGATTGTTGGCCGCTACCAGACCGAGCGCCAGGCTCCAGGCTGGAATCGTGTCGCTGTTGAAGCGACTGCCCGGCCTCTTCCAGCGAAAATCTGCCTCGTCAGTCGGACACGATCTGGAGACCTTGAGCATCGGCCAAGCCGTCCGCACGCCGCAGCAGCCGCAGTTCAAACGCATCGAAATCGTTGCTGTTGAAGGCGGCTTCGAGAATGCGGCAGAGTTGGTCGAAATCGGATGCGACTCTAAGTTCTTCGGTCGCTCGGCGAATCGCGAGGTTGTTGATGAAAATAAGCCGCTGCTCAAGAGCACGCTGCGCCACGCGCCGCAGCTCTCCGAATTCCAGATAGTTCAGGTGCTGCACGCCCATCCAGATCCCGATACCCAACACAGCCAGAACCAGGCCCAGCGTGCTGCCCGTAGGCCAGAGCAGGAAAAGGCTCAGCATGGCAAAGATCGCGGACACACCATAAAGAACTGTCACTACCTGCCGCTGTGAAAGTCCGCGTTGCAGAAGCTTGTGATGGATGTGCTCGCGGTCTCCGGTAAATACCGGCCGGCCACTGATGAGACGCCGCGCCACCGAAAGTGCAGTCTCGAGGATAGGAAGCCCGAACGAGACTACGGGAATGGCAACGGCAACAATGGTAGGCGACTTCTGCATGCCTTGCAGCGCCAGCGCACTGAGCATGAAGCCGACGAAGAGGCTGCCGCAGTCTCCCAGAAAAATTGTTGCGGGATTGAAGTTGTAGCGGAGAAATCCCAGAACCGCGCCCGCCAGAACCAGCGTCATCACCGATACGAACGAGGAATGACTGAAGAGCGCAACCACGAAAACAACCAGCGTGGAGAATAGCGCCGAACCAGCAGCCAGTCCATCCAGTCCATCAATCAGGTTGAACGCATTTGTGATGCCGAGGACCCACAAAATTGTGAGCGGCAGGCTGACGAACCAGGAAAAATGGTATCCGCTGAAAAGCACCGGCAGGTCGAGAATGCGAAGCCCGCCTGCGAACAAAATGGCGCCCGCCAACACCTGGACCAGAAATTTGAAGTACGGTCCCACCGGATGCAGGTCGTCGTATAAGCCAAGCAGGAAAATCAGGGAGCCGGGCACGAGGATCGTGAGTACGGCCTGGGAAGAAATCCCGAAGCTAAGGCGAGGGATCCACCAACTGACGAGCCCGGCAATGCCGATGCTGAACAAAAACGCCAGGAAGATGGCGACGCCGCCCAGCCGGGGAAGCGGCCGCTTGTGCAAGTGCCGTTCCAAACCGGGCCCCGCTACCCAGCCACGCGCGGTCGCGTAATCGCGTATGTACCTGGTCAGGACAAACGAAGCCAACACCGAGGCCGCAAAGATTCCCAGGTAGAAAAGCGTCAACCGATCCCCCTCGGGCCCACCGTCTGCTATCTCGAAGCGTTTTCGCGTCGACCGAACTCGCGTCCATCCACGCGTCCGTGACGGAAGAGCGGATGCACAGCGCTGACACCAGTCGCCGCGGTAAACAAGTTGCTTGTGTTTTGTGGCTACTTGTTTGCACTATAGCAGCCGTAAAATTTACGCCGCAACCGCCATTTGGACATAGTTGTGGAAAACGTCAACAGGCTCCCTCCCGTTTTGAATCGCCACAACCCCGTGGGAACAGCCAACCACAGGCTGTCCCCGCGTAGTTCGTGTGCTAGACTGCAATTCTCGTTCCCCATGCTGAGAGGTCCAGAGATGCCGTCTTTCCTCAGGGTTCCGTCCGGGCTGCCTTATGTTCTTGTCGTATTTTTTCTGACTCTGCCCCTTGGTCTGAGAGGAACTGCGCAAAATCAGCCGACAAAACCTGTGGAAAAGCCCGCACCGCCGGTGTTTCCGTCCGCCGTACCTGCACCCGATCAACCTGAAACTTCACCGGCCGCGGATGAAACCGCCCCGTCCCCCAGGCTCGGGGTTGGGGATCTGCTCGATGTAAATGTCTACAATGTCCCCGAACTAAACACTAAAAGCCGGTTGGGCACGAATGGCGACGTCTACCTGCCGCTGATCGACTATGTGCATTTGGCGGGCCTCACTGTCGAAGAAGCCCAGGCGATGATCGAGAAGCGCCTCTCCGACGGAGGATTTGTAAAGAATCCACATGTGACTTTAAACGTTGATCAATCCACTTCCCAGGGAGTAAGTCTGCTGGGCGAGGTTGCCAGACCTGGCGTGTATCCGGTGATTGGCGAGCCGCGATTACTCGATGTAATTTCTACGGCGGGCGGTTTTACCCCTAGTGCCGGTCAGAGCATTACCGTGACCCATCGCAATCAGTCCGACAAGCCCGTGACTGTTCCTTTGAGCCGGAAGCTGGCCGACAATCCGACCATCAACATCCCGGTTTCTCCCGGCGATACGATACTCGTGCATCGAGCTGATGTCGTTTACGTGGTCGGAGAAGTCGGTCGGCCCAGCGGATTCTTGATGGACAGTGAAAATCTGACAGTACTGAAGGCGATCGCCATGGCGGGCGGGACGACTCGTCTGGCCAAGATGAATGACGCCAAGATCATCCGTAAGGGGCCGAACGGAATGACCCTAACCCCGGTTGAACTGAAAAAAATGCTGCAGGCCAAAGTCGCGGACATGCCTCTGAAGGCGGACGACATCCTGTTTGTCCCCAGCAGTACCGCCAAAGCAATCACTTCCCGTACTGTCGAGTTTGGCATGCAGGCCGCCAACGCAGCCACTATCGTAGCCATCCACTAGATACTCTCTCGGATTCAAGCGGCGGCGGCCTGCGGCTTCTCTTCACCCGTGAGAGCGTTCAGCACCTCGAGGTACGCCATCGCGGTTTGCCGCCGTGAGAAATTCTGCAAGACGTGGCGGCGCCCGTTGCGGCCCAGCGTTTCCCGTAGTTGCTCGTCTCCGGCGAGACGCAAAATAGCCTGCTTCAGTTCCGACGGATTTCCGGGCTCAATGCAGATTCCTGCCCGGGCCTCCTCAAGAATCTTGCGCGCCTGACCCTCGACACCGAGAATTACCGGACGCGCGCAAGACATGAACTCCAGCATCTTGCTGGGAATGACCGTTTTAAATATTTCGTTCTTCTTGAGCAGGACCGCGCACGCGTCCGAGGCGCAAATATAGGCGGGTATCTTTTCCCGCGATTGCTGATCCACGAAGCGCAGGTTGGTAAG
Organism: Terriglobia bacterium; assembly: GCA_963816865.1. Lineage (GTDB taxonomy): Bacteria > Acidobacteriota > Terriglobia > Terriglobales > Acidobacteriaceae > JAIQFF01. The sequence continues at coordinate 169,519 of CAWFMU010000039.1, read as the reverse complement.
ACCACGCGACCGCACCAGCGAAACCAGTTGCTCCTTCTCAGCGCCCTCCCCCACCAGAAGGAACATGATGTCGGGAGCCGAATTTTGCAACTGGGCTGCGGCCTCAACCAGAATTTGCAAACCGTGAGCGTTGCCCATGGTTCCGATGTAGGAGACGACAAATTTTCCGTCCGCACCCAACTCGGTTCGCAGATCGCTTTCCATCCTCGGACTGAACAACTCCGCCTCAACTCCGTTCTCAATCACAGAAATCCTCTCCGGCGCGACCCGCCAGTGCCGGACCAGATATTCCTTGAACGCGGGAGTCACTACGACAATGTGGTCAGCGTTCCGGTAGAGGAATCCAGCAATCCCGGCCAGTGCGCGATACACCAGGGAATTTGCGTTCCCTACGCCCACAGCCGCCAACGATTCCGGCCACAGGTCGCGGACCTCGAAGATGAAACGGGCGCGCTTGCAGCGGGCGAGCCACCACCCGGACAGGCCGACCAGCAACTGCGGAGAGCTGGCAATCACTATATCGGGACGCTGTGTGAACAGCCCGGTGCCGGCGGCTGAGAGACAAAACGAGCTGTAGTTCAAAATGCGCTCATACGTCCTGCGATTGGGAAAAGGCAATAGCCAGGTACGGACGACGTTCACCCCGTTCATCTTTTCCCGCGCGATGAGCCGGCGGAATCTACGGCGATAATCCTCCGGCACCACGCCCGTCGGATGATTCGGAAATCCGGTGAGCACGGTAACCTCGTGCCGCTCCTGCGCCCAATAGCGTGACAGGTCAGACACGCGGGCTGCGGGTGCTCCCATCTCCGGCGGAAAATATTGTGAGACGTAGAGGATCTTCACGAGTCCCTAGTAATAGCAAAGCTTGAAAGCGCCCTTGTAACACAGGGCGCGAGTCCGCTTCGTCCGGCTACGGGCATATGCCGCCCAACGTTCGGCGTATTGCGAAAACATCTTATCGCCGGTCAAGCGGTACATCAGCCCCAGTTGCGTGACGTGCAGTTGATGATAGAAAGAGCTGGCCACCATCGGCAGACGCGTACCCGATTGTTCGTACAGCGACCAGAACCCTAGATCGTAGCGATCGAGATTCCTGCGCAGGGTCTCTACCGCGCGATCGAACAGTTGTCGGACGGATTTCTCTTTTGTCGCGAGAAAGAAATCGTAGACACCCCATGCCGCCCAGATGAAGCCATTCAAAATATGGGTTGGTGGGGAAACGATGTACTCTTCGAACCAGATGTCGCCGTGTTCGTCGGTGAAAACTACTCCGCCATCTTCAGTCGCCCTGGAAAAGCTGACGAAGGCACGAGCGGCGGCCTCGAGATATTCGGACTTGCCTGTCTCCCGAGCGACGCGCACCAGCAAAGAAATTCCCTGTCCCTGCGCGAGCCCGGAATACCAGGGCGCTTTCAATGGCGTCCGGTACTCCCAGTCGAAGTGATGATTCCATACCGGGACGCCGAAGGAGTTCGGCTCCAGATGCTTCACCAGCCAGTCAGCCGCAGCCTGGGACTTCTTTTTGTGCTCCTCATCTTTCGAGCGCAGAAAAAGATTGAAGTTTCCCAATCCCCACTGCGAGATCGCAATCGGGTTGTACTGCAGGCCAATCTTGCCGTGGTAGTTGAGCAGCGGAATGCCTGCGGCATCGTACGGTCCGGCATAACCCGCCTTTTCGAGGAATGGCATGTAGTATTCGCCAAGCTGGTCAAGCGGCGCATCGGAATTCACCTGCGGCTGGTCATGCCAGAAAGTAAGCTGGCTTTTCCCCGGCAATAAATACGCGCTGGAAATGCGACGGTAGTAGTTCAGACGAGCCGCAACGGACATAAGAAAACGTAAACCGCGCTGTTTTTTCGAACTATAGCACGCTCGCGGGAAGGACACGCCAAATCGAAGTCTTGAGATCGTGGCGATCAACCGCAAGCGTCGTCACCGCTAGAAACTCCGTGGCGTTGCGTCCGTCAGGTAGAACCGCGTTGCCATACTGGAAGAGCGACATCGGCCATAAGTCTTTTTTCCAATGCATCAGGTCGCTCCAGCGAGAACCGTCAAGGCTGCCGTAGAGCCTCACGTTGTGGTCCGGATTGGCAGGGCTGGGCTCGACCATGGTGGAAAAGAAAAGTCCGCCGGCGGCGCGGCATCCATAAATCGAGGAACTGCTTAATGGTGCAAGTTCCGTGAGATTTCCTCCCCGATCGAGACGGTATACATGATTCGATTCGAGAGGCGTGTCGGAAGAAAAATACAGCCCATCGGGCGTGGGCACCAACGCTACCGCACGCGCCTGCTGGTGTCCGGCGAGAACTACATCCACGTTCTTGAAGTCGCACGAGACGCGGAGGATGCGGCACTCGGAGCCGTTGTCCCCAGTCAGCACCCAGAGGCAGTTGGCCCACTCGTCGTAAACGATGTTGTGTACATGGCGGACTGCACCGCGGGGGAAGGTGTAGGCAACGTCCCAGTTGTACCCGCGATCGGTGGAGCCGTAAATGTGCACTTCGTCACGGGTCGGATTATCGAAGTATTCACCCCAGAAGAGGTGGTCGGCCGGCGTAGCGGAAATGTGCAGCGGTCGCGTACCGCGAAGCACGGGATGAGATTCCCTGAATTCGTTTTCTCCGGGAGCCAGAGTGATGATCGCTCCCGGCACCGCAGCAACGAAATGTCCGGAGGCGAGCGTTGCGAGCGCATGAAATCCATCGCGGAACAAACGGAAGGTCAGGCGCGACGATGCACTCAGATTTCTCCACCACGCGGGAACGTGACGGGCCACGAATTGCCACTCGATGGCATCCGAAGTGGGCGTCATCCTGGCCCGCAAAAGGGAGTAGCCGCGCGACGCGTACAGCCAATCATCACTCCAGGTCAGAGCCCTCAAATGTGGAAATACAGCGACCGGGACGAGTCGCAGGACATCCGATGAGTTCGCCGGAGATGGTCTATGTACACGCATTTTCTCTACTATCTGTCATCCTGAGCGGAGAAACTGCTTCGCTTCGCGAAGCAGTTTCGGAGTCGAAGGACCCCTACCGGTTTCACGAGGCCGTGTCGCTTGGGGGTGGGGAGCCAAGATCAAGTTCCAAGATCGCCGCCGTCTTGCGTTGCCATAGGGGTCCTTCGACTCCATCCGCCCATTCGTAAACGAGTGGCCGGATTGCGCTCAGCATGACAAATCTCAATATCAGTTCTCGGATTTGAGGACAAGATACGGGCCGATCGCCAGCACATCCATGCGAGTACGTTTGAAGCAATCAATCGCTTCTTCCGGCGTGCAAACGATGGGTTCATTCTCGTTGAAGCTGGTATTCAGAATGACCGGAATTCCTGTCCGGCGCTCAAACGCCCGTATCAGATCGTAATACAGCGGGTTTTCCTCGCGGCTGACAGTCTGGAGCCTTCCCGTGTCATCCACATGATTGACCGCGCAAAGCTGCGCTCGCTTCTCGGGGCGAATCTTATAAACATGAAGCATGAACGGCGAAGGATGGTCGTGCTCGAAATACTCATGCTGGCGTTCCACCAGAATCGAAGGCGCAAACGGACGAAACCATTCCCGATGCTTGATACGCGCGTTGAGCACGTCTTTCATGTCCGGCAATCCGGGGTGGGCCACGATCGAACGATTGCCCAGTGCCCGCGGCCCCCACTCCATCCGTCCCTGAAACCAGCCCACGACATTCCCGGTGGCAATTTGTTCCGCGGCGGCGTCGAGCAGCGCTTGCCGCTCCAGTTTGCGATAGCTTAAGTCTGCCTGCTTGAGGTCCGCTTCGATACGCAAGTCTGAGAACTCCGGGCCAAGATACGAATTCTTCATCTGGTAACGGCGCGGGTGCTGCAAGGTTGAATGATAGGTGTGCAGAGCGGCACCAATGGCCAGCCCTTCATCTCCGGCCGCGGGTTGGATCCAGGTCCGCCGAAAAGGGGTTTCCTGAAAAAGTTTCCCGTTGGCGACGCTGTTCAATGCACAGCCCCCCGCCATCGCCAAATCGGCGGAAGGCACCCGCTGATGAAGCTGCTTCAGCAAATGAAAGAAAACTTCCTCGAAACGATGCTGCATGGCATAGGCGAGGTCCATATCGCGCTGCGTAATTTCGGCGTGAGGCTCTCGCGCCTCGCCGAAAAGCTGCACCATGCGGTCTGAAAAGTGCCGCGCCAGCGCAACCGTTCCGTCATCTTGAATCTGCATGCCCTGATTGCTGCCCAGGGGCATGAAGTAGTCAAGGTCAAGGCGAAACGCAGAATCGTCAAGTTGAATAATTTCGTGAACCTGCTCGCAGTAAGTGTCTTTCCCGTAGGGGGCCAACCCCATCACCTTGCCTTCATCGCCGTATTTCTTGTAACCGATGAACTCACAGATCATGGTGTAGAAGCTGCCGAGCGAGTGCGGCAGGAAAACACGCTGCAGCACTTTAATTTCGCTGCCTTCGCAAATCGCCATCATGGTCGAAACAAAATCACCGGAGCCGTCGTAACTGAAGCCCGCCGCCTTCTCCCAGGGCGAGCAATAGTAGGCGCTGGCAATGTGAGCGATGTGATGTTCGAGGTGATGCTGCTGAAAGCGCAACTCTTTCGGATCAGCATCCAGCGCCTTGGCCAACAGTAACCGCACGTCCCGCATGGCCTCCTTACGCTGGCGCAGGCGGATAAAATTAAGGATCTTCGCCGGATTCGCCAGCGCATACTGCACTTTTTTTGTTAGGTTGGCATCGCTGTCCTGTCCCACTGCGATGTGATCTATATCGGTAATCCGCGCGCCCACAGCGTCCAGACAAGCTTTGACCGCCAATGCCGGAAATCCCGCGTAATGTTTCACCCGGTTCAGGCGCTCTTCGGCGATCGCAAAGACAATTTCTCCGTCCTGCACAATGGCAGCCGAGGCGTCCGCGTGAAACATATTGAGACCGAGGATCAGCATGCGGTGTTTGATCTTTCCGGGAAACGGATCATGCGGTGGCGCGGCCGGCCAGGTCTGTCATCATGTGCGGCGCGCTGCTATCAAGGAAGGTTTGCATCCAGAGTTCAAGCGTGAGGAACTGCCAAATCTGCATGGACCAATCCTGAGTGCCGCGGCGATGCTGGTCCACAAACCCGCGGACGGCCTCGGGACGAAACAGGCCACGTTCGCGAATGCGCGATTCGGAGAGCAGGTCATCGGTCATTTCTTTCAGGTCGTTGGCCAGCCAGTAGTCAATCGGCGCCGCAAACCCAGCTTTCGGTTGCGACAGCACTTCGCGCGGCAGGACATCCTTCATCGCCTTGCGGAAAATGTACTTGGTGGTCGGTCGAAAGAATCCCTTGAGCTTCAGCTTTGGCGGGACATTCCAGGCCACGAACTCAGCCAGCTCTCGATCCAGAAACGGAACCCGAACTTCGACCGACGAAGCCATGCTCATCTTGTCGTTGTAGTTGAGATTCAAGCTCGCCATGAAAATCTTGGTATCGAGGTAAAGCATCTGGTTAAGGAAATCCGAACTCTCCACCTGCGCGAAATTTGCGCGATGACGAGCGCCGGGATCGGAACCGACAATTTCACGTCCAAAAGCTGGCGCGTAAAGCGAGCTCTTCTGCTCGGCGTCCAGATAAGTACAGTTCATCATGAAGCGCTCCACCGGCGTGAGCGAGGCGCTGCGCGTCATTTTCTTCATCAGCCGCACGCTTCCCTTCACCGAGCTGCCGCGAAAGTTGGGCAGACCCGCGACACCCGCGGCAATCAATCCACGCGCCGCCGCCGGGACACGCTGGTAGGCCTCCGCCCAGTAGTGCGCCGAGTGCTTGCGATATCCCGCTAACAACTCGTCGCCGCCTACGCCGGAGAGAAGAACAGTGGCCTGCTTTCGCGCCTCGCGGCATACCAGGTATGCCGGAATGATCGCGGGGTCGGCTGTCGGCTCGTCCATGTGCCACGCGAGCCGCGGCAACAACTCGGCCACATCGGGCTCGACTATGATGCGCTGGTTTTCACACCCCAGGCGGCGTGCCAGACGAGCGGCTACTTCGGGATCGTCAAGCGCATTCTCACCAACGCGATATTTATCCGGAAACGTGACGGTATAAGTTTGCACCGGTTGCTGGCTGGCTTGTGCCATCATAGCCACGATGCTTGACGAGTCCAGACCGGCACTAAGGAAGGCGCCGATGGGAACATCGCTGATCATCTGGCTTTCCACCGACCTCCGGAAACGCTCGCGAATTTCCTCGACCAGCTCATCCTCCGACTTTGCATAGGAAGCATCGGCGGAAGGAAAACTCAAGTCCCAATATTTTGTGAGCTTCAGTTGCCCGTCGCGAAATACCCCGTAGTGGCCCGCGGGCAGCTTTTGAATTCCGCGGAACATGGTTCCGGGATCAGGCACCCACAGAAAAGTCAGGTATTGATGTAGTGCTTCCGGATCGAGTTCGGCGTCAATGCCGGGCACTTGCAGCAGGGCTTTGATCTCCGAAGCGAACGCAAAGCGCTCGCCCTGGTGCGCGTAGTAGAAAGGTTTCACCCCGAAGTGGTCGCGCGCCACGAAGAGACTGGGCGTGCCGGAGCGGAGATCGCAAATCGCGAATGCGAACATCCCGTTCAGCCGTGTAACGCAATCCGGCCCGTCTTGTTCATAGAGATGGAGCACGACTTCAGTGTCACTTTCGGAGACGAACCGATGTCCCTTCGCTCTGAGCTCTTGGCGCAATTCGCGAAAGTTGTAGATTTCGCCGTTGTAGGTAATCCACAACGTGCGCTGCGGATTACTCATCGGCATGTGGCCGTCGGGAGAAAGATCGAGGATGGCAAGGCGTCGGCTGCCCAGCGCAAAGTAAGAGCCGTCCGGGCAACGCTGCTCCCACAGCCCGGAGTCGTCCGGACCGCGGTGAGCCTGAATCGCTGTCATGCGCGCCAGGGTCTCTTTGTCTCCGCAATTGGCCAAGCCGCTAATCCCGCACATGAGCCGGCGTCAATCCTTCCTGCTGCGCAATTCGTAGATCTTGGCTTTGATGTGAAAAAATTGGATGCCTTGAAAGCCGCAGTAGATCAGCCCGGGCACGCCATCCAGGAATCCCAGGCGAAAGAAGTATCGGTAAATAAACAAAAGCAATGATGAACCAGGAAGCACGAACAATTTCTTGCGCAACCAGCGCCGCCGCTGGGCCTGACTTCCGAACAGGGATGGAGGCAGTTCCGCGGAATTCGCTTCACCCTCGAGCCACACCCGTGCGTCCCAGTTCGCATATTCATCATGCTTCTGAATGTAGCGCGAGATCGATTCCACGTTGTGGTGCAGTAAAGGACTTTTCAGCCGAGCGCTTTTGCCCTCGACGATTACGTGTTCGTGCACTTCCATGTCGGCCATGGAGGCGTCCTGTTCTTTCAGGCGGCACTCGAAGCGGCCCTTGCCGCGCCGGAAGAGCGAGAGTTTGTAAAATCCGGCGTCGCCGTGGCGCAGGGCCCGGCCCAGGAAAAACATCTGCAGTGCGATGTAGTAACCGTCAAAGCGCGGATCCTGAACGGCTTGGCGCATTTCCTCGGCCAGTGCTGGAGTCAGGGCCTCATCCGCATCAATCAGAAATACCCAGTCGTAGGCAAGGGGGAGCGTGTCCATCGCCCACTGCCGTTTCTTGGGCCAGCCACCGGCGTAACGAAACTGGACTACCGTGGCGCCGAAAGCGCGGGCAATTTCAGCCGTGTCATCGCTGCTTTGCGAATCGATGACGTAGATCTCACCGGCTCCGCGCAGCGATTCCAGACACCGTGGCAGGTTGCCGGCCTCGTTCCGCACCGGAACGATCACGCTCACGGGAAGAGACACAGGCGGAGCAGCTACCTGGATCGCCCGGGCTTCCTCTAATTTCTGCATTGCAGCTGGAACGCTGTGACCATATTACATTGTGTGGTCTGTGGCAGACCTCCGAAATCCTTCATGCCGACACGGAATTCAGCTCGCACCACTCCTCCAGCACATAGAGCGACCAGATGCGGGACCACGAAGTCCGCTGATTCATGAAGTCATCCCAAACCTGCCCGGCGGCATCGTAACTGAGCAACGATCCAAGCGGGCCCCGGCCAATCTTCGGCAGCGCGGCTTCCACTTCTGCTCGCAGATTTTCCCGCAGCCAACGTTCAAAGGGGAGAGTGAAACCCTGCTTCTTGCGGTGAACAACTTCGTTCGGCAACGTTCCCTTTAACGCTCCGACCAGCATTGGCTTGGGCACGTCGCCCTCCATTTTCCAGGCGCCGGGCAGGGCCAGCAGTTTGTCGGCAAGCTGATGATCAACGAGCGGCACTCGCAACTCGAGTCCGTGGGCCATGCTCATTACGTCGGAGTCGCGCAACAAAGTATTCAGCATGTAGCAACGCGATTCGAGGTAGGAAACGCGATTGATCGGATCGAGCGGAGCCGCGCGGCGCAAACTATCCTCCAGCGGGGCGTTCGCGAGCGCCAGTGCCCCCTCATCGTTGGATAACAGCAACGAATCACGCTGTTCCGGAGTAAAGAGAGCGCGGGCAAGAAAGTAGGGATGCAGCGCTTTGTGCCGTCCGCCTCCGAGCGTGGTGAGTTTTCGGTTCTGGTCCGTGTCCGGTGACAGGGAAGAAAACATGCGGACCAGCGGCCGACGCAGGATCGACGGAAAGCCTCCCCAGAATCGCTCGAAGCGTTCCATGCGAGGCACATCGCGAAAGGTGGAGTATCCGGCGAAGAGTTCATCCCCGCCCAGGCCAGAGAGCGCCACCTTGATGCCAGCGGCCCGGGTTTGCCGGGCGATGAGAAATGTATTGAGACCGTCTATCGTGGGCTGGTCCATGGCCCTGAGCGCATATGGGATAGCGTCCAGCACATCGCGCTGCGAGACCATGATCGCCTGATGCTCCGACGAAAAAGCTCGGGCCACGGCCCGCGAATATTCGGATTCGTTGTACTCCGCCTCGCGAAAAACTATGGAAAACGTGTTGAGCCGGATTCCCGCCCGGCTCAGAATGCCCGCCAGGCAGCTGGAGTCAATGCCTCCCGAGAGAAACAATCCCACCGGCACGTCGCTTACGGTATGCATGCGCACGGCCTGGTCGAGCGTAGCGTAAACGTCCTCTTCCAGAGCTTTCCGTGCGGTCGCGTTGCCCGCGAGATAGCTCGAGGCCATGGCGGCCCGCCCGCGCGGTGCAAGGTCCCAGTACATTGAATCCGTCACGCGCCCGTTCTCCCAGATGGCGTAGTGGCCGGCCTCCAGAGCGGAGACGCCTGCAATCATGGTCATGGGATCGTAGACCGATCCAAAATTCAGGTAGTTGATAAGGCCAGCGGGATCCAGCCGCTTTGGAACAAGCCCCGTCCCGAGCAGCGTGCGCAACTCAGAGGCGAACAGAAAATTCGGGCCTGCAGAACAGTAGTAGAGCGGCTTGATGCCCATGGGATCGCGCCCCAGCAGAAGACGCGACCGCTTTGCGTCCCAAATAGCGAACGCAAACATTCCACGCAACTCGCCCAGACACTTCTCGCCCCAGCGGCCATAAGCTTTCAGCAGCACCTCAGTGTCGGACTGGCCGCTGAAGCGCGCGCCTTCGCTCTGCAGTCGCGTCCTGAGTTCGCGGAAGTTGTAGATCTCGCCGTTGTAGACGATCCAGTTTCCGGTTTCAGGATCCTGCATGGGCTGGTGGCCTAGCGGAGAAAGATCGAGAATCGCCAGGCGACGGCTCCCCAAACCAATTTCGAGGCGTGGCGTGGAGTTGGATTGGATGACGACAGTCCCCCGGTCGTCAGGCCCGCGATGCGCCAGCGAATCGGTGGCTTGCTCCAGAAGCTTCGGAGAAATGGAGCCGCTGCTCGCCAGAATGCCGAAGATGCCGCACATCGCACTGCCTCCAGTTGCGTGGAAAACTTCACCGCTACGACGCACCAACTCTAGCCTGCGTGGGTCTGCACCACAGGATCACAAAATCACCGGCTTGCTGCTCCGAATCAATCGACAGGAATGAGGACAGCCGCTCCTTCACGAAAACCCGATGCCTGGAATCATCAATGACAAGAAATCGAGGATAAGGGAGGGGTAAAAACTGCGTGAAACTCTGCAACTTTTCAACCTCTGCCAAGCGGGGAATCAGCTCAGCCTCAATCTCCCGTTTTCCTCTGTTCGATGTCTCTTGATCGGACGGGTTGATTTCTCCCGCAAACGCCAGCCGATCCTGTTCAGTAAGTGCCGCAGGGTCGCGTATGACGCCCTCCACCCAACGACTGTCCTTGCCGGTGAAGTAGAGGTAAAGCGCTTGCCGGAAACGATGAAAACCGCGCCTCTCTGAATCGGACAACTCATACTGCGCGCTTCGGCAAAATAACACTGTCCCGCGTGTCAGCAACGGAGCCCACGCGCAGAGGTCGTCCACACTGTCCGCCCGGGCGAGGATGAGATCGCCATCAACCACCTTCAAGGAACTAACAGCCCGCGCGAAATTGCTGACATCCCTGTTTTGCGGCAGGAATGCGCGGTAGTTGCCCAACGCAAGCAGCGCGCCGTTGACGACCATCAGGAAGATGGCCGCAAGGCATGCAGGTTTCAGCCACCCGTGTGCAGGTTCAAATCTGGCAAATAACGCCGCGGCAAAATAAGCGACTTGCAGCGAAATCGTGCAGTGCAGAAAGTAACCACCGTGAACCGACAGCAGCAGCGCCGGGGCGAAGACGGCATCGCCCAGCATGAGAAGAGTGTTGGAGAATCCCAGCCCCGCCAGGGTCCATTTGGCCTCTCGCGACCCGAATGGCGGGAGAACCACGGTGAGAACAGAAAGCAGAAAGAGCAAAATCAGCGCACCGCCCGTCAGGTCGAAAATGTGCGAGGGACGGATCCTGAACCATGCGAATCTGGGATCACGCGTCGCTGGCCCGACCCGATGGAGAAGCAGAAACATGAAGTCAATCGCAGCACATGCCAGGCCGTACGGGATGATGATTTTTATCCAACGCCGCGGCGACAGTGATCCGAAAAATGCAATTGCGACCACGAAAGTACTTCCCGCCATGAGCAGCGTGGCGAACGGGAACATGGCAAGCGCCACCGCCTGCAATCCGCACATACCCGCCCAGTCGTACCAACGCGAGGACCGAAAAGCACGGATTTGAAGCGACAGGTACAAAAGCAACAGCGCAACTGGAATTGGCGGGAAGAAAGTACGGATGTAAGGCAAACTGAGTGCCTCGAATCCGGCCAGGGATGGAAGATGCAGCCACGCTCCGATCACGGACTTGAAAACTCCGAAATTAAAAAAAAACAGCAGACTTGCTCCCAGATAAACGACCGGCGCCGTTTTCTCGGGCAGGGCCAGGTGGAAGAACCAAAAGGCTCCAATGCAGATTGCCAGCCACCAGAGCCAGCTCCAGATCAGCACGGCGTACCACAAGTTGTGATGGAGAATATTTTCCAGCCAACCAAAAACTCGGAAGGCCAGATCAAAGGTTAGGTGGCCGAGGCCGCCGGCCTGCAGCGGAGTGCCGTAGTAGGGATTTAATGCCGGTTGATGGCCCGAAGAACCGAGTTGCCCGAGGTTCAGGTAAAAACTAAGGTCAGCTGCAAACTCGTATGGGACCAGCTTGGAGTCGAGGGTCCAGGTAGTTGCCATGTAGGGGTAGGTGTAGATCGCAAGCATGGCCAGGACAATTGCGAATGTCGCCCAGCGTCCGCTGGAAGGCGCGGTTGGACCCGCCATCAAGACCTCCGCCTCTTAAGTTGTCGATCAGCCAAAATAGCACACCGCTCTCGCAAGATCGTTGCGCCAGGTCTTTCGAGCTATGCCGCACACGCCACGGTTCACTCCTCGGAACGCACTCGAATCGGCGTTCGGTGGTGGCGCAGTCTGCGCGAAGCCCGCCCCTTGTCATTCCGAAGCCGGGTTTATCTGCGAGGAATCTGCTTGTAGCGTGCGGCGAGACAGCAGATTTCTCGCGCGATACTGACGCGCTCGGAATAACAATTCTTAGGAAATTTTCGAGTTACCCCACCCCGCAGAGTTCCCAGTCGTGCGCAGACCGGTAAGTTCGAAGTAAGATGGAGGCCGTAACCCTTTCCAGAAGCCATGATTGAAGCCGTCCGCTCGGTGCTTTCCCGTTCCTGGGCCTACCAGTCCTTTTGGCACGCCATCGGCGGGGACGAGCGGAACCGTGTTCTATTACGGGAATACATTCGCCCTGCACCCGGTGATCGCGTCCTCGATATCGGGTGCGGCCCGGGTACCATGGTGCCTTATTTACCGGGTACGGAGTATGTCGGCCTCGACGTCAGCCCGGAATACGTCGATAAGGCGCGACGCCGTTTTCCGCAGGCGCGGTTCGTGTGCCAGGGCGTCGGCCAATACGATTTGGTCGAGCCGAGCTATTTCGACATTGTTCTGGGTCTGGGTGTTCTCCACCACCTCAATGACAGTGAAGCCCTGGCGCTCTTTCAAATTGCTCGCGATGCCATGAGGCCGGGAGGGCGACTGGTGACACTCGACGGGGTGTGGGCTGACGATCAGTCTCAGGTGGTGAAATACCTGCTTTCGCGCGATCGTGGACGCTTCGTGCGCAGCGAGGCCGGCTATCGGGAACTCGCTTCAAAAGTATTTTCCAATATTGAATCGAGTGTCCGTCACGACCTGCTGCGAATCCCGTACACTATGTTGATCCTGACATGCGTTCGATGAACATCCGATCCGAAAGGATGACGACAACCGATCAGTGGAAGCCATGATTCACAGCATCAATTCGCGGCCGAGCGGGATCTCGGTGGTGGTGCCGGTCTACTGCAGCGAAGCCATCCTGCCCGACCTGGTCAAACGGCTGGAGAGTGTGCTCAGCCGGATTGCGTCCGACTATGAATTGGTGCTGGTCAACGATTGCAGTCCGGACCAAAGCTGGGACGTAATTTGCGAACTGGCAGAGCGTCACTCCCCGATTCATCCCATCAACCTGATGCGCAACTACGGCCAACATAACGCGCTGTTGTGCGGCATTCGTGCGGCGCAATATGACCTGATCGTTACCCTGGACGACGACCTTCAGCACCCCCCCGAGGAGATTCCCAAGCTGCTGGCGAAGCTGGCGCAAGGTTTCGATGTCGTCTATGGCACTCCGGAGCGCGAAGAACACGGCGTCTTGCGTGACCTGGCTTCGCTGGTAACCAAGATGGCATTGCAGAATGCGATGGGCGCGGCCATTGCCCGCCAGGTTTCCGCTTTTCGTGTTTTTCGGGCAGAGGTGGCCGGAGCATTCAATCACTACGAAGGATCGTTCGTGTCCATCGATGTATTGCTGACCTGGGGCACGAATCGTTTTGCAGCAGTACCCGTAGCTCACGAACCTCGCAGGCAGGGGACCTCCGGTTACACCTTCCGCAAACTGATGACTCACGCGGTGAACATGATGACCGGATTTTCTACCCTGCCTCTACAGCTAGCCAGCTTCGTCGGACTTGTGTTTACGGTGTTTGGCATCGGCATCCTGATTTTTGTTCTTGCCGGCTACATCGTGCATGGGGGCAGCGTGCCGGGGTTTCCATTTCTCGCCTCGATCATTTCTCTTTTTGCGGGAGCGGAGTTGTTCGCACTGGGCATCATCGGTGAATATCTTGCACGCATGCACTTTCGCAGCATGCAGAAGCCTCCTTATGTGGTTCGGGCAGATGCGGTCACGAGAGTCGAAACCAGTACTGAGCCATCGAGGTATCAACAGCGAGGGTAGATCATCTCGGGAGCCGAATGCCGCGAACACTTAACGTGCTGGTACTGGGCGTCGGGGGTAATGTCAGTCAAGGTATCCTGAAAGCACTCGCGGTCAGCAAACTCTCCTGCCGGGTAATTGGCGCGTGCATCAGCTCCCTTTCATTCGGGCTCTACACCGTCGACCAAGCCTATATTTCCCCTTCCGCCAATGACCCTGCATTCCCGGATTGGCTAACTCACCTTTGCCGCACCGAGCGGGTCCACGCTGTCCTGTCGGGTGTTGAGCCGGTATTGAGCGTTCTCGCTCAAGAGGCCGGAAAACTTTACGCACAGACGGGAGCGGTCTGTCTCGTCAGTTCGCCCGAATGCCTCGCCATCGGGAATGACAAGCTGCTCACTTCGCAATGGCTGAGAGATCACGGATTCCCTTTTCCGAAAACGGCGGACGCGGCGGACTCGAAAGGTGTCGAAGCTTTGGTGCGCGACTGTGGCTACCCTCTCATCGCGAAGCCCCGGTACGGTAAGGGCGCCCATGGTGTATTCGAGGTGCTCGGCGACCGGGATCTGCAATCGGCAACGGCGAGGAATGACTACGTGATCCAGGAGTATCTCGGAGATCCTCACCAGGAATATACGGTTGGCTGTTTCAGCGATCGCGAGTCCATCGTCAGGGGAGCTTTGGTCATGCGCCGGGAGTTGCTGGAGGGCACGACTTATCGGGCGGAAGCTGGACACTTCCCGGTTGTTCGTGAGCAAGCGATTCGGATTGCAGAGGCTCTGAGACCGCTCGGACCGTCCAACATTCAGATGCGCATGCACGGCGGTCGAGCCGTGTGCTTTGAGATCAACGTTCGCTTTTCCGGGACTACCCCAATCCGCGCTCGCTTCGGGTTCAACGATGTGGAGGCCTCCCTGAAGCATTACGTGTTGGCGCGACCCGCGGCGGATCTTCCTTTGATCACAAAGGGCATCGCATTGCGCTATTGGAATGAGGCGTATGTGAATCCGGAGGCGCAGACAAAGTTGGATGAGCTTGGGAAATTAGATCGGCCGAAACGTTACAAGCCGGTCATCGAAGACTACGGAATGGAAAAATGAGAGTGCTCATCACCGGAGTCACCGGGCAGGTAGGGCGGGCGATTGCTGCTCACCTGGCGCACCAGGGCCACCACGTAACCGGTGTGAGCCGTCGCGCGCGTCCGGTGGAAGGCCTGTCCGAACACGTCGAGGCCTGCCTTGGGTCAGAAAATGCCGTGGAGCTGATCGGCCAGGCGTTGCGCCCCTGCGAGGCGATCGTCCACGCGGCAGCGTCCATATCACACGATAAATACGATCTATCAATCTCGCTTACGAATTGCCTCGGCACGCAGCAAGTGATAAAGCTGGCCAATCTGTGGGGCGTAACTCAGTTGGTCTATATTTCCAGCATTCAGGTCATTGGCTTCCCGCTGCAGCATCCCGTCACGGAGGACCATCCCACCCAACCGCTCACCGCTTATCATGCTTCGAAACTCTACGGCGAGCGTTTAGCGGGACTCGCTGAAGGTGACGGTTGCCGTTCGGTGAGCTTCAGGATTACCTCGCCTTCCGGCCCCGGTACCCCGAAGAATCGCATCCTCTCCGTGTTCGTTCGTCGAGCGATCGCCGGCGAACCCCTGCAAATTCTCGGCCAAGGGACCCGCCAGCAGAATTATTTGGATGTCCGCGACCTGGCATTCGCGGTCGAGACTTGTCTAACCGGGCACGCCTCCGGCATTTACAATGTAGCAGCCGCGGAAAGCATTAGTAATTATGAGCTGGCCCAGACTTGTGTCGACGAACTCCATTCTTCGTCCACCATCGACTTTGTGGGGAAGCCGGACCCCGAGGAAGGCACACGATGGGACGTATCCGTATCGAAAGCCAACCGCGATTTCGGTTATTCTCCTCGGTTCACCATTCGAGACTCTATCCGGGCCATCGCCGAGGAATCGCGGCGTACTTCCGAGTGATTGTCATGGGAGCCGGTTTGTGTGACATTTGAAAAGCGACCATGACCTACTCCATCCCATTCAACCGACCTTGTCTCGCGGGAAACGAGTACAAGTACATCGCGGAAGCGATTGCCTGCGGTTACGCCTCGGGGGACGGTTCTTTTACCCACAGGTGTCACGAGTTGCTTGAGCAAGAACTCCAGGCGCCCAAAGTCCTTCTGACCACTTCCTGCACGCATGCTCTGGAAATGGCGGCGCTCCTTTTGGACTGCAAGCCCGGCGACGAAGTCATCATTCCTTCGTTCACTTTTGTCTCAACCGCGAATGCCTTCGCGCTTCGCGGCGCCCGTATTGTGTTTGCCGACATTCGTCCCGACACCCTGAACCTTGACGAGAGCGGCCTGGAACGTCTGGTCACCCCCCGAACCAAAGGCTATTGTTCCGGTTCACTACGCAGGCGTTGCCTGCGACATGGACGCGATCTGCACGATTGCGCAGCGGCACGGTATTCACATAGTGGAGGACAACGCTCACGGCCTGTTTGCCCGGTTTAAGGGTAAACCCACGGGCACGTTCGGATGCCTGGGCACTCAGAGTTTCCACGAAACCAAAAACATCACCTGCGGAGAGGGCGGCGCATTGGTAATCAATGATCCGCGGCTGGTGGAGCGAGCCATGGTCATCCGCGAAAAGGGGACGAATCGCAATCGCTTCCTTCGCGGACAGGTCGACAAGTACACCTGGGTGGACATTGGCTCCAGCTATTTGCCCTCTGATCTGCTGGCGGCGTTTCTACTGGCGCAACTGGAAGGGCGGCGTGAAATTCAAAAGAAGCGGCGCGCCGTGTGGGAATTCTACAAGCAGAATTTACAGGGTTGGGCGCAGGAACGCGGTGTAGGTATGCCGGTCATTCCGCCCGAGTGCGAACAGTCTTATCACATGTTCTATCTCGTTCTAAGCTCGCTGGAAGAGCGCCAGGCGTTGATCTCGCACCTGAAGGCTCAGGGAATATTGAGTGTCTTCCACTACGTCCCGCTTCACCTGTCAGAGATGGGACGAACCTTCGGGGCCAAGCCGGGCGACTGTCCCGTGACCGAGGACATCAGTCAGCGACTGCTGCGCTTGCCCTTCTACACTGACTTGACGGAAAGCGATCAGGCAAGCGTAGTGTCGGCTGTGACGCGGTTCCCGGCGATGCGCCGCGCCACTGCCATTGCCTCTTGAGCAAGCTCGAAGCGAGCGAGGAGTTCGATATTTCGCAGCAGACTCCTGTCCCGACTCAGGTTTCCGGCGGATATGACCCTTCGTTCTTCGAGCAATTAGCTCGGATCGAAGACCGTCATTTCTGGTTTCGAGCCAGAAATTATCTGATTTCGACGCTGGTAAAGAAACTCTACTTCTCGGATGAATCCGGGATATGCAGTCCTCGAAGTTGGGTGCGGTACAGGAAACGTACTCCGCGCCCTGCAGCAAGCGTGTCCTGATGGCAGGGTCGTCGGGCTGGAACTCTGGTTTGACGGCTTGCGATTTGCCGGTAAGCGGTCTGGCGCACTCCTCGTTCAGGGCGACGTACGGAAATATCCCTTTGGAAAACGGTTCGACTTGATTGGAATGTTTGATGTCCTGGAACATGTCCCGGAAGAACTGGAGACTCTATATGCGCTGCGTGAGGCGCTCACGCCCGACGGCAGGCTAATTCTGACAGTCCCCGCGCATCAGTACTTATGGAGTTATTTCGACGAAGCCGCCCACCATTGCCGCCGCTATTCTCCGGCGGAAATTCGCGCCCGGGTGAGGGATGCCGGATTTCACGTGGAATTTATAAGCCAGTTCATGGCCTGCACGTTCCCCATCGTCTGGCTCTGGCGGAAGGTAAGCGGCAGTCGCCAGCGGGGAGGTTCGGATAATGCGAAAACACTGGCCGCAAGAGAATTTCGCATAGTGCCGGTGATCAACGGAGTGCTGACCATACTTTTGAAACTCGAAGCTCTCTGGCTCAGCCGCGGCCACAGGCTTCCCATCGGGACTTCACTCATTGTGGTGGCTCGAAAACAGCGTACGCCTTAGCGCCCGAGTATTCGCTGCGGGCGCATCCTTTCACGCTATGATTCCATAACGCCTTGAGGGAAATAATGTCGCCGGCTCCGAAACGCAGAATATCGGGTACTACCGGCGCAGGGAAAGCGCGCCTGGAACCGGTACCCAGCATTCTGAAGACTGAGTCGACTCATGGATCAGTTCCCGTCGGTCTGCAAGGGCGAATTCCGGCTTTGGACGGACTTCGGGGAATCGCGATCCTGCTGGTTCTCTTGTGGCATGGCTTTTTTGGCGTAGCCTCCGATTCCAGGGTTGTGTCGAACCTCCTGGCTGTAGGAACGCTCTCATGGAGCGGGGTGGACCTATTCTTCGTGCTCTCTGGATTCCTGATTGGAGGCATTCTTCTTGATGCCAGGGATTCCAATTCGTATTTCAAGACGTTCTATATTCGACGCGCCTTCAGAATCCTGCCGCTGTATGGTCTCATCATCGGACTCTACTGTCTTTATCGTTTGCACTACCTCCCCCTCCCTGGCTCCGGGGAAATCCCTCTCGCGGGCGGAATCCCCTTGGCCTCGTATCTGACTTTTACCCAAAACTTCTGGATGGCGTACTTGGGCGCCTGGGGTTCGATCATCATGATGGCGACCTGGTCGCTTGCGGTGGAGGAGCAGTTCTACCTCACCATTCCAATTTTGGTGCGAAAACTCGATCGATCAAGGCTAACCCTGGTTCTGATATTCGTTGTCATCAGCGCCCCTCTGCTGAGAGTCTTCCTCCTCTTCAATGTGCCGCATGGAGACCTCGCCGACTATTTGCTGATGCCATGCCGAGCCGACGCACTTTGCCTGGGAGTTCTCTCAGCCATACTCGTCCGGAGCCGGAGGGGCTGGGACTTCTTACTGGGCAAGCGAACTTTGCTCTATTCGACGACGTGCGGACTGCTGCTCGTCCTGGCCTGGTTTAGCTACAAACAATACGGCCAAACCGCAACCCCGATGGTCACATTCGGATTCTCGGTGCTGGGATTGTTTTATACCTGCTGCTTGCTCATTGCCCTGATGAAGACAAGGACTTCCGAGCGCGTCCTGTGTAACCGGCGTCTTATGGAACTGGGCGGGATTGCCTATTGCGTTTATCTGGTTCACACGCCGCTCATCGTGGCAGCACGCCGGCTTACTCCGATTTGTTTCCCCTTTTTGAGAAAACTTCCAATTCCTTATGTTGTGGGGATCGAGGTATTGCTTGGAGGATTACTGGGGATCGTGGCGAGTGTGGCGATCGCGAAAATCTCGTGGCGCTTTTTCGAGCAGCCTATGCTGCGCCGCGGGCATGCCTACAAGTTTTGACTCTTACTTAAACGCCTCCACATAAACCGAATGCGGCAGCCCGGCAGCATCGCCGGGCTCGAAGGCTGGGACTGTCTCTCCGTAGAGCCGGCTCCGCCCTTCTGTCGACTCCACCACCTCCTGAAATCCTGCCTTGCGCAAGACTTCGTCTAGATAGCTGAGATCAAACGCAGTCCGATGCTGGCCATCGCAGAACACGAAATTGGAAAAGCGCCCTCCCAGCGAATCGAAATGGCGGGGAAAATTGTCGTAGAACCAGTCGTGACGGTTTTGCTGGAAGGCGAGGATGGCGTTCGACAAGCTGGGCACGATGATTCTCATTCCGGCTCCGGGCTTGAGTACGCGAGCACATTCGAGCAACAGCTTCTCCAGTTCGTCAGGATAAAGATGTTCGATCATGTGGGTGGAGTAGATGGAATTCACGGAATTGCTGGCGAAAGGCAGGCCGCAGCGAACGTCGAGCCAGATGTCAGTTTTCTGCATCGGGTTGGCATCAATGTTGACGAAGCCGGGAAGATACTTGGGGCCGCATCCCAGGTGGAGGTCGAGGCGGTGTCCGTTGACCGATCGGCCGGCATGCCGCAGCTTTTTCAGCCAGTAATTCGGCCACGTTGCCTGGGCAATCAGAAGGAAATAGAAATCCTTGTAGCGTTGATGAAGCAAACTAACCTCGGCCCGAGAAATCTTGGGGCGCGGCTCCTGCTTTCCGGGCGGGGTCAATTGTAGCAAGAAGGTTCGCCGCCAAATCCAACAGCTCATCCACGTGCTTGCTCCACGAGAAAGCGCGTGCCCGCTCCTGTCCACGATCCGCAAGCTGCTTTGACGGTCCGTCCGAGGCCGCGACCTGACAGACTCTCGCGGCCAGCTCTTCCGGAGAAAAACGCGAGAAGTAAAGCGCGGCGTCTTGGCAGATCTCACGATGCACCGCCAGGTCAGAGGCCACGATCGGCAGCCCGCTGGCCATCGCTTCCACCAGCGGATGCGCAAATGATTCGGCGTAGGCCGGCGTTACGTACACGTCGCAGGCGCCATATACGTGGTGCAGCAAGGAATACGGAACCGACTCCCAACTCCACTACGTTGTCTGCGATTCCCAGTTGCTTCACCAGTGTCGCAGCCCCACCGGCGCTGTAGGTTCCGGGATTGTCTTCCGAACGCAGCCGGCAGGTGAGAAAAAGGCTTGACCTTGCGGCCGCCCAGCCGCCCGCGGATCAGGGGCAACGCGCGAAGCAGTGTCTCAAAATTCCGGTAGTAGTTGTAGTGGCTTACGTAGAGCAGGCGAAGCGCGTCTTCTCCTGTCTTCAGGTCGAGCTTTTGCCGGATATCCGGCGGCAGGGGCGTCTGGTCGCGGAAGAATGCGTCGCCGTCGAAACCGTGATGGATGGCCACAACTTCGCGTCCGGTCCACTGCCGCAACTCCTGCGCGAAAGCCTTGGTCGGCGCGACCGTGCGGTCAGCCCAGCTTATGGAACGCCTTGCCAGACTGCGTTTGATCCGAGTGTCGAGCCATAGACCATACTCCCGGCGCCGGCCCAGATCGCGCATGAAATCTCGGGAGGTATAGAGCGAGTTTCGCGAGAGCAGAATCTGGGGCACCGGGGATTTACGAAGGGCAAAATTGCCGGCGGAAACCAGCACCTCGGCGCCACTCCGCCGAATCATCGTTGGCAACGACGTTTGCTCCTGCCAGAAACGACTCACCGTCCCGGCAGGGAAATTGATTTCGGGAAGTGAAACGCGGGGCAGACCGGAGAACTCACGCCGCAGTTGCGAATTCACGACTGCGGTCACCTGTACCCCTTCGCGGACAGAAAGATGGGGAAGAACATTGCGCAGATAGGTAAGTCCGCCGCCTGCGCTGGCTGCCAAGCCATTCAGGAACAGATGCATCATCGCTCGGGCGCAACCGCGTTCGCGTCTCGTCCCAAAGTCCCGAAGCCGAAGTCAGTAATAGGGCGATAGACAACCGCGGGCGCGGTTGCAGGCAGCATGTCCAGAAACGCGAATGCGAGCACCCAGAAAAATACGCAGAGGTAGTAACCCACCGCGAAGAGCCAGTCTTCAAAACCGGCATGCACCATCCCGGCGGCCAGAACCATGGCGACCGGGACCGCGTAATGATGAAGATTTGAGGTCCGCCGTAGCCAGGCAAACACACGTCCTACCTTCAATGCCAGCATGAAGACGAGTGTGAAAAATGGGACCACACCCAGCAAGCCAACGCCTTCCAGAGCCGCCAGGTAACTGTTTCCATGTTCGTGGGTGGCTGCTGTAACTGTCGAGTACTGGCCCACACCGATATCTTCCTGCCCCGTGGTCAGGCTGGTGCCAAATCCACTCCCGAACCAGGGATGCTCCTGAATGACCGTGACCGTTTCATCCCAGGGAGTGATACGCGAACCCAGCACGCCTGCGTCCTCGTGGCCCTTATAGAGGAGCGTATCTGCCAGAGAAGTTTCTTCCCGGCGATTGGGCATGTCCGTCATTTGTTCGGAAGGAATCAACACCAGGAAGAGCGTGGCCACGCTCACAAAGGCTACGGCACCCTGAATCAACAAGCGGTAGCGCCGCAAAGCTACGCATGTCAGGCAACATGAGACTACGGCCGCCAGAATTCCAGCCCGGGCCTGGCTAAAAAATAGAAGTCCAATGCTCAGCGTGAGGGCGAAGATCATTCGCCGATGCATCGTCTTCCCTTCGACGGTCAGCACTCCCCAGAAAAGCAGCGGAACGGCGACTACACCCATGATGGCGCCCATTGAATTCGGATTGCCATAAATGGGAATATGCAAAACCAGGTAAGCGACGGCGGAGATGTACACCACAATCTCGGTGAAGAACAACAGGCGAGGAAAGAATTTCGCCTCACGCCCGTTCAACGCCAGCCGTGCGCCCGTAGATGCGTAGAGAAAAAGCAACAGCAAACTCAACGCCTTCATGAACGACAATTCGGTATAAGAGGAAACGGCGGCAGAGACCAACGCAGCCAACACAACAAACATCGCCACCATGTGGAAGGTCGAGAAGCGAGGGTGCGGACTGCGCATGTAGAGAGCGAAGCCCACTATTGCGCCTACAGCCAGCACCGCCCAACGCCCCGCTGTCCATATGCCGCTAAATGGAACCGACATCCCCGCCCAGAGAAAAACCACCACGAGGAAGGGAAAGAATCTTTGCTCGTATTTCCAGACCATCGCGAGGAGAACTTGAAGGAAAATCAGCCCGCCCAGATAGTAGCTGCTCAGGTATCCAGGACTGTACAGCGCAACATAAGCACCCATGAGGCCCGCGGCCAGAACCACGCCGGGAATAACGAGTTTGGAAAATCGGCTATTCATGGCCTCGCACTCTCAGGGATAGCGCCGCCCCGGCAATACCCTCGGCACAAGCTTTGGGTGAATATCTAAGGATACGCTCCCGGCTGTGATTTCCCATCCGCATCCGTAGCACCGAGTCCTGACCCAGTTCCTCCATGGCCGACGCGAGTTGAGCCACGTCGCCGCGGCGGACGACGCGGCCATTCTCACTGTCGACCAGGTCCGCCGTACATCCCGCGGCATCGCTCGAGATCACCGGAAGACCGCAAGCCATGGCTTCATTCACGACCAGCCCCCAAGGATCTGTATGCGACGGGAAAACGAACACTTCAGCCAACGCGTAGTAGCTGGCGAGCGGTTCGCGTTGGACGAAGCCGGCTAAATTGAATCTGCCCCGGCTCAATCAGACTTGCCCGCCGAACCAGTTCGGCGCGAGCAGTTCCCTCTCCCACCAGAACAAGACCGATCGCCGCGCGAAGCTCCGGAGTCAGTTTGCCATAGGCCTCGAGCAGGTCAAAGACTCCTTTTTCCCGAACCAACCTGCCCACGAACAGAAAAAAGCGCGGAGGCACTCGCAGCGATTGGCGGTGCATTCCGTCATCTTGACGGACGGCAGCCGCCCTCCGGGCAAAGAGTTCCGTGTCAACCGCATTGGGCGCGATGAAGATATCTTCCTCGCGCGCGCCATAGTGCTTGACGTACTCGAAAGATGATTTCCCAGGAACTACGAAAGCACTGCATCGCTTCAGGAATTTCGTTTTCAGGAATTCGATCATCCGGTTTCCGACTGCGAAAATCCTGTTCTGTGCTTTCCACCCATAAGATGAATGGGGTTCGATTCCTACCCGCCCACCGCATCGCCAACCAGGAGGCCAGGTAGTTGTAGCCCCCGCACAGGATAACGTCGGGCGCCGCCTTCTGGAGTGCTGTTCTCAGTCCGCGGTTCAGCAGGAAGTTGTGCCCGGCAAATCTTTTCCGCCAGGATCGAAGCACCTGATACGAGAAGCGGATTTCGTCCTCGTACACCAGCCAGTCGCGTAATTCTGGATCGCTCTCCGCAAGGAAGATCACGTGCAGTGCTATGCCTTCGTGCCGGGCCAGAGCGTTGAAGACCGGAATACGATAGGGCGCGATTATCTCGCTCAGGATAACCAGCCGCCGCTTCACGACTGGCACCCGCGATACAGCCGGAACAATCGAGCCGCCTGTTCTGCCAACGTGTAGGACTGGAGAATAGTTTGCCGCGCCGCGTCCCCGATCTTCCTTCGAATTTCGGGCTGCTGCAAAAGGCGGGCGAGAGTATCTGTCAATTCCTGCAGATCGCCAGGTCGAATCAGACAGCCATTGACTCCCGGTTGAATGACTTCATCAATTCCCTGCCCGAGACATGCAATGACCGGCCTTCCCGCCGACATTGCTTCGAGGTATACGCATCCCAGGCCTTCGTATCGGCTGGGTAGGGCAAAAACAGTGGCGCGCCGCATCGCATCCGCGACCTGTTGGCGACCCTGCCGTCCGCGAAAATGAACTTTGCCTGCGACGCTCAGTTCGTTGGCCAACTGCTGAAGGCGCGGCCGCTCTGGCCCATCGCCGATGATTTCGAGTGATAGTCCCGGGAATTGATCCTGGACGGCGGCGAAAGCTCGCAACAGCAGTTCGTGCCCTTTGACGGGGATGAGGTTGCCGACGCTCAGGATCACGGGCACGTCTGGTTCGCTGTCCGGGGGAGAAAACATTTGAGGATCGACCCCGTTGTACACAACGGTCGTGTTCACGCGGGCACCCGCACCCTCGACCACTTGATCGCGAACTTTCCCGCTCACACAAATAACCGAGCACGCGGAGCGATACACAGATCGCGACACGCGCGCGCACCATTCTCCGGCGTAGCCCCCAACTTGCCGGATAGAGAAGGCATCCAGTCCGTGGACTGTGACCACGAAGGGTATTTTTAGTTCGCGGCTGAGCAGTGAAGCGGCATGTCCACAGGGCAAAGCGGAATGCGCGTGAATCACATGCACCGGATGCTGAACATGGAGGCTCCGGAGCTCGGGCAGGAGGCGGGCAAACAGAAACGCCCCCGAACTAGACAGCCCTAAGCCGCCAGGAAGCGAGAAGTAACGCACCCACCGTGCCGGAACCCTGGAGTCAGGAGCAACGGAGCTATCGGCAGCTGCGCCGCGCCGGTAAAATGGCCGCACCGCGCGGACTGTGTTGGTCACTCCCAACTTCGCCAGATCCGACAGCGGCTCCGCCACAAAACATCCCTGGCCATCGTCCCCCGGCACCGGATAAAACGGCGTCAGGGTCAGTACGTGCAGCGCTTCCCCTGCTGGAAACAATCTTGGAACGCTGGACCCTTCGGCAGTCATGCGGCTCGTGCCGCCGTCTTCCGTGACATGAGATCGAGGAACACTTCTTCCCATCGCCGTGCAATGGGATCCCAATCGAATTGCTCACTATGCTTGCGGCCCGCCACGCCTAATTTTCGGCGCAACTCCGGCCGCAAAAGCAATTCTTGCAGCCGGGCAAAGACCTCGTCGTCTGAGCCTGCGAGATAACCACTTTCGCCATGCACCACCGTTTCCGGCTGATAGGCGTTCCGCGCGATCACCGGCAAGCCGCATGCCGCGGCTTCCAGCAAGACTTTCGGAGACCCTTCCCACGCGGAGGGAAACAGAAAAATATCGGCCTTCTGATATTGCTCCCTCAATTGCTCTGCCCCCAGCAAACCCGTAAACGTCACGTTCGTGAGTTGCTCGCGCTCAGTCCGCTCTTTCAATTCGTCTGCCATCAGGCCTTCGCCCACCAGAAAGAAATCCGCCTCGGGAAAACGGGCTGCGGCATTCAGCAACAGTTGAGGCTGTTTGAACGGCCGCAACGACCCTACAAACAGGACCCGCGGGCGAGGGTTGGCCGGGCGATCCCACGCCGGCGTGAAGAAACCGGTGTCCACCCCGGTAGGCACAATCTCGCTGGGCAAGTTGTACTCCCGTTGCAGGCTCTGTTTCACGGACTGGGAATTGCTGAAGAGATAATCGCAGCGAAGCACAGTCCGCTCCCAGAGATGGACGGCATCCGGTGTTATCGTCGGCTCGTTGCGCACATCCGATTGCGACTCGACGGTGCCAACGGTGATGCGCTGGTCGTTCCACCCTCTTCGCCACGCCAGGTACAGCCTGCTGGCAGGAGACGACTTCACATAGAACAAAATGTCATGCCGCCCCAGAAGAAATTCGCGAAGGATTCTGACGGTACGACGCCGCGCGCGGCAAACGAACCAGCCTGGTGTTAGGCCGCTGCTCGATGCTGCGGTCCGGGACACCTCCGCAAAAAACGCTGACGTGAAAGCGCGCCGAATCCAGCCGCCGAATGATCTCGCGGGCATTGGTCATCTGGGCGTTGGTCAAACCCTGGTCAGCCAGGCTGTCCACGAGGATTCGCAGAGGGGTCATACGGAACCTGACCAGAGACCGCGTCTTTTGAGACGCAGTGCGGTCATGCTAGGCGGACTTCCTGACGGTCGGGCTCGACCATTCTAGCCGAAGATCGCGCAGACGCGCTGCCAGACGGCTGTCGCCATCGCGCGAGCGCAGAGCGTCCGAGAGATGTTGCCGGGCCCGCTCGAGCAGGCGCTTGCGTAATTGCTTCTCCGCATCAAGAGGCAGCGGGCGCAGTTCAGCCGGGTCGGCATCCAGGTCAAATAGCTGCTCTGTCGCCGAGTCGAAGTCGAACACCATTTTGCAACGCGCCTCACGGATGGCAAGCACTCGCGATTGAAGACGGTTTTCTTTCACGAAGGGATTTGTACACCTGGCAATACATTCGACGACCGCGTCACTCTCCCAACTCTTTCCCATCCGCAGAACTTCGGCGTAGCTGCGCCCGCGAAAGCTGCCGGGGATGGGGACCTCAGCCAGATCCAGCAGCGTGGGTCCGAGATGCACGAGACTGAACGGAACGGTCACGGTGCCCGCCTGAGCCCCAGGCGCACGCAGCAGCAAAGGAACCCGCACCAGTTCTTCCGCGACATTCGAAGGTGGATGGTAGCGTCCGCCATGATCGAGAAATTCTTCGCCGTGGTCCGCCGTCAGCGCCGTGACGCAGTTCTCCCATAGTCCCAACTCTCGAAGCGTTTCTACCAGGCGGGATACCTGCGTATCCACCCAACGAATCCCAGCGTCGTATAGAGCGACTACCTCTTCGCGATGTCGCCGCAAACGTGCGGCTCCAAGATCGCCGCGGTTCCAGTAGGAATTCAGATATCGCGCCCGCGAGGCATCGAGCGAATCCTCGCTCATCAGTTCGAGCGCCTCTTGCCGCGGGTAGTACGGTGAATGAGGATCCATGAAATGCAGCCACAGGAAGAATGGCTGACCGGCAATGCCCGTCAGCCAGTCGCGGGCGTGGTCAACAATCACGTCGGCAGCGGGAAAGCGTCGCAGTTGGTCGAGCGACAACGCGGGCGCAGGTCCTAGATGTTGGCAGTACTGAAAGTAGAGTTCGTCATAGAGCGAGCCCACCGGCCCGAGCGCATGCGAAACCTTTGCCAGACGCTGATTCCAGCGGCTCGGAACTCTTGCGTTGTTGTCACCCCCGGATTCCCGCGAAAGTGGGCCGATCTCAGTATCCAGAAAATCCTTGGAAGACGTCGAAGCCCGCGTCATACCCGAAGCGCGGCGAAAGATAAGGATTGGCCGCCAGGAAAGCCGCCGTGGCATAGCCCGCCTCGTTCAGCGTGGAAGCAATCGTCGGCTCTCCCGGTGCCAGGCCAACCACGTCTCGCCCCAGGCCGAGCGGATAACGCGAAGCCATCACCGCAGGAAAGGAAAAATAAGTCGGAGCGCCGGCCACGATTGCGTTGGAAAATACCAGGCTTTCTCTGGCGAGCGAATCGAGAAATGGCGTGGTCGGACGACTGTAGCCGAGAAAGCCGGCATGGTCGGCCCGAAAACAGTCCACCGTGATCAACAACAGCGATCGCGGTGATTTCACGTTAGCTGGCTCCCAGCTTCGCGGATTTCGATTTGGCGCCGCCCTGTTTAACCTCGACCGAAACCGGGCCCCGCGGACCCTTGAATTTTCCGCGGGTAACCAGTTCGTACAAATTCATGTCATGCACGTACAGCAAATCGGGATGCTTCGCTTCCAGCGCGGAGAGAAATTCATCCAGCACTCGCAAAGCGGGACCGCGAAAATCCCTGAGCGAAGAATGAAAATTGATGGAGTGCACCGACACAATCGCCGGGATGCCTTGTTCAAAGCAGCGTTCGGCGAGCTGCATATACTTCTCCAGAGGAAGGTCGCGCTCGAAAGGCTCAACGTCAATCGTCCGGTGCAGATTCAGCATCTCCCATTCATCCATGTGCGGGGGCAGTGCGCCGCCACTGCCATTCTGCGCGACCCGGATGCCGCACTGTGACCATGCCCGGTGCGTGTCATCGTTCGCACGATATCCCGGGCGCAACCGCCGACAACGGAGCGGTGGAAAAAAACTTTTGGAATTCCCGCGCGGCTTCGGCGATCAAATTCCCCTGAGCTTCGGCATCCAGAAAACCTGCCTGCGGTTTTTCCGGATTGCTGTATTCGTAGCCGATCCACGGCATGCGCCAGTAGATGTAAGGCGTCTCCGCCTTCCACAAAGTGTGCACCAGGTTGTTGCGATCGCCCGACAAGCCCAACACCCGTTCCACTGCGGTCCGGCAAAAATGAGTCAGGCCGTGAAGCGCGGGATAGAAGACGTCGTCGGAAATACCCTGCCGGTAAGCTTCAAAGAGTCCCGGCCGCTTCCATGCGCCGGGCAAGCCCTGGCTCAGAGGCTTCAAGTGAATATCCTTGAAGCCGGTGTCTGCAATCTTCTGGAAATCCAGGTTCGCCAGCAGAAAATTCATGACCATGCAGGCCGGGCGTCCGGTCGAATCGCGGTGTCGCTTTAACAGATCGCGCAAGTGCCATCACATCTTCGGCAGTTTCCAACGAGTAATAGTCGTACGGATTTTCACCCAGGTGAACTCCGCTGGAGCGCAACTGCTCGTAACCTTCGCGATCGCGCACCCCCACGCGTCCCCAATCGTCGCTCTGCAAGAGGACCAGGGGCCGGCTGAAATGCAATGGGTTCGGCGGCGCCGTAAACTCCCTGCCCAACAATTTGCGGACGGCGTTCAGCATTTCGGAGCCACCTGGTTAGGCTGGTGCAGGATCATCATTTCGCACCCGCCTTCTGTGATTCGCCAATACTGAAGGACAAGGCTGCGTATCAACGGACCCAGCCCCGGCACGCGTATCAGCCTGCCAACGAAGCGAGCTCGGGAACTAACAAATGAAAGCTGCGCGCACTTTCTGAGGAACGCTTCGCGGTGTAGATCAAGAACCGCATACTCTTTTCCGAGTCCCAGAAAAATCGCCCTGAGACGGGCGTTCGTCGTATAGGTCAGCTGATCGAGCAAAACCGGGTCGCGACCGCGCAGCCTCAGGTACCACCGTCCCAGGAGTTTCGGCAACAAAGGAAACCATTTGACCTTGTAATGTGGTTCGTAAAATCGAAGATAGTTCGGAGTCGCTATGTAAATAGCGCCGCCCTTCTTCAATACTCGCAGGGCTTCTTGCAGGACCGCACGCTGCTCTGAAACATGCTCCATCACCTGGTTCATCGTGACCAGATCAAAACTGCCATCGGCAAAAGGGAGACGCTCGCCGACTCCGACCGCAAATACCTGGCTCTCGAGCCGACGCCGCGCAATCTGAATGGAACTGATCCGGCCGCCTTGCCCAATTCGGTCCGGTTCTACACCGAACGCGCGAAACCCCCGCTTTCGGCACGCCACCACAAAGCTGCCCAGTCCAGAACCCACATCCAGCACCCAGGCCCCCGGCGGCGCGGTCCAGAACTCGGCGATGGTCCGCAGAACGTTTTCTCCATCGTCGCGGAGAATGTCTTCGGCAATCCGTTCCTGCCAATGCGGAGTCTGAATGCCCTGCCAGTTCTGCCTGCGATATTGCAGGACCAGGGCCCGCAGTTCCGATTCGCTCAATTCCGCGCGCTTTTGCAGAGGTATGGGCATTTCACTTCCGGGCCAGGACGCTATAGTTCGCGGAAAACCGGTCATTCGTACTGCGCATCAACCGTTGGGCCGCGGCGCCTAACAAATTGAGGAACGGAACCGCACTGAAGCGTAAGAGAGCGCCTAGCAATGCGGGCCGGGCAAATGCGATAAGGCAAACGTTGGTCGTGCGGATGAAGCCGACCACGCTGTTCCCCTCGGGCACCACTTCAACACTGGAAAAGCTTGACAGCAATCGGGTCAGGGCGCAAGGCAGGAAGCGCCAGTATTCACTCTCCGAGTCCCGGGGAAAAACCGCCGGCGCGCTGAGCAACAGAAAACCTCCGTCTTTCAGCGTACGGTAGATTTCGTCCACCACCACCTGCGGTTCGGGAATGTACTCCAGGACCTGCGTGCAAAAAATAAGATCGAATTGCCGATCCGGGAAGGGCAGGCGCTCTGCCTGTCCGTTAACGTCAACCGGTGGCGTGGCATTTATATCAATCGCCAAATAGCGGGCGCATCGTTTTCCCAATAGCTCCCGGTACGGCTGAATTCTTCCGCCCACGTCCAGAACGGACAAGTTTTCGGACGGTATGTTTTTCAGCCAGGCGATAAACAATTCGCGGCGCTTCCTCAGGACCAGCCAATTGGGATTGGTGATCGAGGGATAAAGCCGCTGCCTGCCAGCCTTCTGGAACTCCTTCACCGGGTCAGTTCGTGGCATGGAAACTCAGAAATCAGCCGAAGAGTGAGCCGCGTTAAATGTATCCCAGATCTTTCAATCTCTGTTCGATGACGCGTTGCTCGGCTTGGTCCATCTGAGTCGCCTGGTCCCGCAGCAGCTCTTGCAGAACGAAAACCAGAAGTTCCTCCACGCTGGAAAAGCGGGCTGCAAAGCGCTTCTCGGCATCATTGCAAAGCTCGGCGGGCAGCCTGATGTCACGCAACTCGCTCGACATCAGGCATTTCCCTCCGCGCCTTGAAACGCGCCGCGCACCTTCGACCAGACTGCGCTTGCAATGAGACGGTCGTCGGCATCGAGTCCGAACGCCATCGCGATGGCGATGAAAACAACATAGGCCAGCGTTATCCCGGCCATGATGACGATCCATTCCGGACGCACTGTCTTCAAGGTTGTTCTGACAATCAGCAGGGCTGCGAGATTTCCGCAGACCGGAAGCAACAGGCGCCAATAGCTGCGGCTGTACGGGAGCAACCCCAAGGTGCGCCGGACTTCCGCGAGATACCAGATGTTGGTCACGCAATTGGTCACGGCCGCACCGACCGCGGCGCCGACAATTCCCCATCTTGGAATCAGGACGATATTCAGCGCCACCATCCCGCAAGACATCACTGCCTGGATCCTGATCAGACGGCGCTGGTTGCCCGACATGAGCAGCAGGTAGCCGACCGAGCCGACGCCACAGTTTATCAGCTGGCCCAGCGTACCGATTGCCAGCACGGCCCATCCAACTTCAAAGTCGTGCCCGAAAATACGCATGAGCGCAGGAGCAAAGGTGATCATCCCTGCGGCCAGGGGCAGCGTGAGTCCGAGAATCCATTTCGTAAGCGTCTGGAAAATCCGGCCCAGCAGTTCGATCTGCCCGCGCGCATACAGGTCCGCGATGGTGGGAGAAAAAATCTGGTTCACGGACTGCAGAATGATCGGGACAAACGCCACTAACGCCATGGCTACAGCGTAGATCCCAACTTCACGGGCATTCAGGTAGAAGCCAATCAGGATTTTGTCTGCCTGCGCCATCAGGTACTCGAGGAAACTTACGCCGAAAACAATGGCCGAGAAGGAAATGACTTCGTCCTCAATCGGCGCCAGTCGTCCAAGGAGTGAGCGCGCTGGTGTGGGTGTGAGTTTCCATACTGCAACCAGGAGCAGGATAATCACCGCGAACGCGCTTACCACCTGGGCAAAGATGTAACCCCAGAGGCTGAGACCCCCGCCGACCAGGACCAGCGTCAACACCATGGTCAGCGGGCTGCCGATGAAGTTGGTGATGACGGTGCGGCGCGCCACGTCCTTGTAACCGGCCAGGACCTGGCCGAGGAATCCGGTCAGTGCGCCGAAGATCATGATGAGGGAAAACAGGCCCATGTACCGGCTCAACGCCGGAGTGTGATAGAAACGAACCGCGATCCACGGCCCACCCAGCAACACCGCTCCGCCCAAAAGAAAATTGAAAACTAATAGTAGGAGGATGCTGCGCACCAGAAATCCGCGCAGCAAATCGAACCGGGCGGTGGCGGTGTAGCTGGCCACAAAACGTACCGCGGCATACGGCAGGCCGAGGGCGTTGAAAATTCCCAGCAGCCCAACGATGGTCATGCCCAAGGCATAGATGCCGAGGGCCTCCGCCCCCAAAACGCGGGCGAGATAAATCTTGAAAAGGTAGCCGGTTGCGGCGGTAAAAATTGTGCCGGCAAAGAACACAGCCGAGTGGCGCGAAATGTGCCCCATCTGCTGGCGAAAGCCTGGCGCATCCCCCGGCCTGGGCTGAAGCTCCAGTACGAGGTCAGCGGGCGGAACTTTCTTGACGGGCAAGGCTCCTGACATATGGGGAACGCCTAAGCTTTCATCGCTTCCGAAAACGAACCAGTTCGCAAGAGCAGGTCCCGCAGCTTCGCAGGATCCATGGTCTCCCACAGCGCGGGCCGCATTTGAACCGTCTTGCCCTTCTTCTCAAGCAGGCGAGGAATCTCGCTCAGCTCGTCAGACGACTCCAGGATGTGACCAACGCCGAATTTCGAGAACTGCTCAACGTATCCCGCCGTGGACTCTCGCAGCCACGCACACAGGAACACGGGGATGCCCAGGGAAGTGCATTGCAGCGCCACCGTGGATTGCACGACCAGGGCGAGGCGGGTGTTTATCCACAATTGCGACGATGGCGCTCCCGTGATCACTCCGATTGCCGGTTCCTCGTGCGGCAAATATTTGCGCAGAATCCGGCGATGCCCTTTGACGCTTTCAAACGGATGGAGCTTGAAGACCAGTTTCAATCCGCAGCTCTGCGCCAATGACCACAGTTTCGGCAACAGATCGCGGTACACCTCTTCCGTGCGCCATCCTGACGCCTGAAAGGGTTCCGTAAAAAACACCAGCCAGGGTTCGATTGAGGGGGACGCTGGTTTCGCCGGGTCCGCCGAGGATTGCAATCCCTGGCCGCCCAGCACCACTCTCTCCGGAGCCACTCCGCATGACCGCAACAGGAAGTCACGCTCGATTTCGCCTTTGGCCAGATAAGTGTCCGCGTGCGCCACCTTCACCGCCATCTTCGAATCCATCGCCCCATGGTGGCAGACCAAAGTTGGAATTCCCCGGTTCGCGGCCAGAATCAGCGGAAGCCGAGTGTAAGGATTGCTGTCGTCGGCGCACAGACATCCAACCACCGTTTCCGACTCGAACACCTGGTTCCATGCGTCGCGCACCGCGATGCCCCAGCGCATCAAGCCCGGAATCCGGTCGAACAACCCAGTTGCCTCCGCCGCCGAGTACTCCTGCGCTCCGGCAATAAGACGAAGCTTGAGCGACTCCCAGGTTTTCTGCAGAGCGGTCGCTTCGCTTCTTCTTGCTGTCACAAAGTAAGAGTCCAGCGATGTGGTTGAGATATTCGACGGCACATTTTTCAGATGAGCGCTGTTTCTGGCATAGACCAGCAGAAATTTCTCGCTCGGGAGCAGCGCCGCGTACGAAGCCGCCGTGCGCGAAACATTCACGTATGCCGAAGGCAGCAGTACCACTGGGTGTTTCGAGCTCCGCCGCCGGCCGGCCAGGCGTCGTCGCACGAAATGTTCGCGATCGAACTTGTCCTGAAAAGCCTGGCTCATCTGTGCCCGGTCAAGGTGCGTGAAGACATCGCGATAGTGCCTCGCCCATCGCAGGCCAGGTCGAAATCCCGTTTTCACCGTGACTTGTTTCGCTCCTGTAAGGCTCTGCAAAGCTTCCGCCAGGAGACTGGGAGCGACTGGCATAAATTTCGCAGCCGGTTGGCAGTTCGCCCGCCAGCCGGCCGATCAGCATGAGTTGGCGGAGGTCGGGCTCGATCATCAGCGAGAGCACATCCCACCAGTCGATGCCCGAACCGTCCACCCACTGGCCCATTCCGAGTTGGAGCAAATTCCGGACGCGACGCTGGTCTGCAAAGTCTTTGCTCAAATCGTACAAGCTGATCACGCGGCCACCCGTCTGGCCGCGCCAACGTGCATAAGTCGCGAGCGGCGCACGGCCCAGGTCGACGATCCAGTCCCATCGTTTTCCCGCTCGCTCCGCGAAAAACTCATCTTCGGGATGGAGTAGCAGCACTTTCATACTTTTGCATTTTCGGTGGAAGGCCGGCCCACCAGCCGGCGCACCCAATGTTCCAGACGGGGCGAAGCTTTCACCGCAGAGGCGGCGTGATAGCGCACTGTTTCCCGGAGACGCAGCGCCTGTGAATTCGTAACTGTAGCGTGCAGGGTCTGGCGATATCCGCTGGCGAAGCGCGCTTTGTAGCCCTCATCACCCAACCCCAAATCGAGCAAATGTATTTCGGGATCATCGCATGCCTGCTCGACCATCTTGGTCAGCAGGCAGAAGCCAGGAGAAAACTGTCGCCACCCTGCGTCAAACGTCGGCTGATAATAAAACCAGCTTCCCGCAAACTTGAAGCCGTAGTTCCACGCCACGGGCTCGTCACCGGCGAGCAGGCGGCTGAACACAAGCCAGCCCGAGCCCGAGAGCAGTTCGGCCAGCACGGCAAGGAAGTTCTGGCGCTCCGCGCTGGCCAGATTGCTGGATCTTCCACCGCTGCGAAAGCGGGCGACATGGGCTTCGACAAAACGCGGCAGGTTCATCTGGATCGCATCCCACTGCGTGAGATGGTCCATGGTGACGGGCCCTGTTTTCTGCAGTCCCTTGAGGTAATAGCGGTAGGCTTTGCGTTTGACGACCGACTGCTTCAGGTCCTGCCGCTCTGCCGGAGAACCGAGCGTAATCTGCGCGCACTGGTAAGCGGGGCGAGAAAACACCAGATATCCATGCTGTGCGGCGGCATCTTTCATGATCCGGGATGTAGCCGAGTCAGCGGGCAAATTTGCCAGCCGCAAAATTGGTAGGTGGAGCTTCGCGAGTTCTGCAAGAGCAGCATCCACAAACTCCGCCCGGCGCACCGGAGGACAGATGAAATCGCAATAGTCAGCCGTATTTCCACACAGAAAAGAAACCTGCTTCTCTGCGTTGTCGGTGGCCAGAGCCACCACCCCAACCATCGCCTCTCCCTCGTAAGCCAGAATCAAAAGAGGTTTCAGGGATGCGCCGTATGCTTGATCCACGGCCATCGCCCATTCCGAGGTATAGAAAACTTCCGGTCGCTCCATCTGCTGGACCAGGGCATTCCACTGCCCACGGATCGGCTGCTCGCGCGGAATCTCCCGGTGTATGGCTACTCGCAAGGCTCACCCGCCGCGCTCTCTGCTTTGACGAACACGTAGTAGTACCAATCTGTAACCAGTTCGTGGCTGTGCCGGGGATGATCATCTCCCAGCACCGTCTCTTGCCGAAAATTAAATCTGGACAGTTCTTCGCGAACCCGGGCCGGCGTCCCGTAGTGCGTCATCAAACCGCCGTGGGTGGGATCGAACAGGTAGCCCTCGCCCCGCCAAAAGGCCGCCTTCGGGACCCTCCGGCAAATCCGCCCGACAGATTCCGCCGTAGCCCGCAAAAACGAGTGCAGGGACTTCACCACGCTGAGGGTCGAGAGCGTAGCCGAATATGACACGCTCCGCTCCGAGGCCATTTTCCCGGCGAACGCACGCAGCCGTTCCCGGTCCCACGCCGGCCGGGCATAAATGGAACGGGGATTGTGCGACGAAAACACAAACAGGCCTCCCGCTCGCAGCACGCGCCCGCATTCGCGCAGGCATTGCTGGCGCTGTTCCTCCGGAATAAGGTAGTCCAGCCCATTAAAGGCGAAAACGATCGCATCGAAAGACCCATCAGAAAATTTGGACAAGTCGGAAGCATCGGCAACGATAAATTCCAGATACGGAAACTTGTCACGGCAAAGGCGGACCATCTCCTCCGAATAATCCACGCCAACATAGCGAGAAGCTTTCTGGGAAAGATATGGAGTGGTGCGCCCGCCGCCGACTCCCATGTCAAGAATCGCCATGCCCGGCGTCAGGTAGGTATCAAAAAGATGACGCTCGCACGTCGTCAGATACTCCAGCGACGCGTAATGCGAAACCACCTCCGGATCGCGGTAAACGTCAAGATTGGCCGTTTTCGACTGGACCGGCTCGGCTTGTGCTCGCAATGGCATGATGATTTTGCTTTATGCGGAACCCAGAAAACGCTCCCGCAGTGATCGATAAAAGCCGGAAACGTGGGCCTCAAATTCGCCCAGATTCATGGCGCCGGAAACATGCACCCGCGGCAGCGCAAACCTCGGCATTGCCGCGCCCAATCCGCCGCCCACATTGAGAAATGCGCAACTAAAGCCGGCGCGTTCCGCCATTTCCTGCTCGCGCTCGGTAACGCACGCCGCATCGCCAAACGGATAAGCCAGGGCCCACACCGGCTGGCCAATCACGCGTTCCAGTTGGCAGCGGCTCTCCGAAATCTCTTTCCACGCCGCCTCGGGAGATATCTGCGAGAGGACGGGATGGGTCAAGGTGTGCGCGCCCACGCCCATGCCTGCCGCCACCAGGGCGTGCAGTTCCGTAACATTCAGCATCAGGAAGCGCCGTCGCAGGGGATCGGAAATGAGGTGGACCCCCCAATCGTCGGGCAGAGCTAACTGTCGTCTTACTTCCTCGATCATCTCCTGGCGCGCATTCGCTTCGTACTTTGAAAGATGCTTTACCAGGTTCCACCATAGCGCGCGTTTCTCATCCTGAGTGAGCGCCCGATCTCGTGAGCCGGGGCGGACAATATCCAGGTTGACCACTCTCTTTTTGGTGGCCAGGAACATCAGATACAGCTGCTCGTACCACAGCATGCTCGACACCTCGCCCAGAGAGGCGCCGGTGACAAAAAACAGGCAGGAGAGTCCGTGCTCCTGCAGCACTGGGACCATTTCAGTCAGCGTGTTTCTCAGATCATCGTCGCAGGTCAGCAGCACGGCGCGCGGAGGCAATTCCTGCTTCGACTCCATCCAGCCCAGAAATTGCTCGGGAGAGATTACGTTATAGCTTTTCTTCAAGAGCCCGATCTGCCGGCGAAATGACTCCGCGGTCACCAGGCTGCCATCGAGATCGGGGTCCATCATGGTATAGCCCATGGGCATAATTCCGTGGTACGTCAGAATCGCCGGGCTGCCGCCATCGCGGCTCCGGAGATATCCCAGCTTGGCCAGGCCAGGAAAGACTGCGCGCTTCAACAGCGGACTGACTACCTTCATTGATTCTCAACTAAATCCCAACCCAGTGGCGTGCCGCGAACAATGTCTCGCGACGCACGCTTCCCGAGCACCTGGGGAAGATGGCGGGTATGCAAACCGTGACCGGGCCGAATGGAGCGGACGTTTTCGGCCGTAAATTCCTCTCCGCACCGCAGGTCCTCGACTACAAAAAGCGACCTCCGAAAAGCCCGGCTATTGGCCTCCTGCGGGCTCACTCCGAAGTGTACCGCGCCCAAAGCCTGTTCCGCCGTGCGTATGGCCTCGACCATCGCCTTAAACTCCTGCGGCTCCAGGGAAAATTCGCTGTCGGGCCCCTTCAGCGATCGCGACAGGGTGATGTGCTTTTCGATAATGCAAGCGCCTAGCGTCACCGCCGCGACCGCGACCGCACTCCCCATCGTGTGATCGGATAGTCCCGCGGGAACTCCGAAACGCTTGGCTAGTTCAGGAAGGGTACGCAAGTTGGCTTCGTCCGGCTTTGCCGGATACGCGCTGGTGCACTTCAATAACGCAATCTCGATTGCGCCTGCTTTTCGCGCAGCCTGTACCGCCTCTTCGATCTCCTCGACCGTAGCCATCCCGGTTGACATGATCATCGGCTTGCCGGTTCTCGCAATCTTCTGAATCAGACCGATGTCAACCAGTTCGAAAGAAGCCACCTTGTGCGCTGGAACATTCATCTTCTCGAGAAAATCCACCGCGCTGTCATCGAATGGAGTTGAGAAGAGATCCATGCCGAGATCGTTGGCGACCTTTTTAAGTTTGGGCTGCCATTCCCAGGGCATGTAGGCCTCGCCATACAGGTCGTGAAGCGTACGCCCATCCCAGAGCGTGCCCCCACCGATGCGGAACTGCTCGTCCTGGCTTTTGATGGTGATGGTGTCGGCGGTGTAAGTCTGCAGCTTGACCGCATCCGCACCGGCTTCTTTGGCTTCGTGAACCAGCCTGACCGCGTTTTCGAATGCCCGGTTATGGTTCGCGGAAAGTTCCGCGACGACGTACACCGGCTGACCCTCACCGATCGTCCTGTTCGCGATGCGGAGCGTCGGAGTCACTGCGCCCCCATCTGCTCGGCCGGTTGATGGGCGACCTCATCAGGCAGGAAAGCAGGCCGACGGCCTGTTCGCAGAATTTCGAGAGACCGGTCACCTTCGTTAAGGATCAAATCCAACACCGAGGCGTAAGGAAGAAAGGGAGGAAACTGTTGCCTGTATTCCGGATGCTCGTAATGCTGGAACACGACATCCACTCCTTTTGCCAGCAGCGCATCCTTCTCTTTCAGCAGGTAGACCGAGGAGCCCAGCGGCGAAATATACAAATTCGCGTCCTGCGACGCGCATAAGTTGGCTAGGAGCTCGGTCCGCCGACCCGACTGCCGCAGGCTGGAAGAGATCACCAGCCGGGTTTCGATCCCCAGCTTCTGCATGAACCACTCGATCAGGCGGAGGTTCAAGTCCGCCAGCAGCATTCCGTCCTGGGCACTCAGCCGGGAACACAACTCGTCGAAATAGTTTTCAAAAAACGGCGCCCGGCGATAGTTGAGTTCGACGGCGCGGCAATGGTCTCGTGAGAAGTGAGCGCTATCAATCTCAACCGCCCGTATCAATTGTTCCTGCCGCCCCCGAGTAACCACCGGTACCGTAAGCCATTGCAGCCCCACCGGAGTTTTGATGCGATTGCGCTGCTGCCACGATCGTTTTTCGAATTGCACATCGTCCAGCACGATAAAGACGTCCACCTGGTCCATCAGGTCGAAATAACCTGACCAGGGCAAATACGTTGGCTGGCAAATGGCTACTTTCATTTCGTCGCTCTTTGCTGTCCGGCTGGGCGATTCGCTGCCAGAACCAGACGCTCGGACGCTTTCTGAAATCCCAGGGACTTCCAGAATGCGGCAGCCGCGGCGTTGCCTTCTGCTACCTCCAGTTGGATCTTGGAAGCCGACGAGTTCCGCAATTCCTTAATTACAGATTCAGCGCAGGCACGGGCAATTCCAGTTCGTCTCTGCTCGGGAACGACATAGATTTCATAGATCGCTCCAGTTTTTCGCGGCAGGAAGCGGTGATCTTCAAATCCGAACAAGATGAATCCCACTCGCCGCCCCCCTACTACGACCCAGCGCAGCGAATAGTTTTTCCCTCCAGAATGTTTTCCAAGTACGAAGCTTTCCAGTCTGGTGCCGGCACGAATTGGGGGTTCAGCTCCCGGAAATATTGTTCCGCCATCGCAAGGAAATTCTGGCGATCACCGGCTTCGACCGGCACGAGATCTGGAATCGTGTTCACCCCGAACTCCTCAGCAACTCATACAGCACCCGGCGTGGCCCTTCCCCATCGACCATCTGCCGGCCGAGTTGAGCCATTTCTTCTCTGCGCTTGTGCGAAGCCGCAAGCTCGGCCATGGACGCCCGTAGCCGGGCCCCCTCAAATTCCCAGACAGCACCGAGGTTATCAATAGGTCCGGCGGCATGGAGGCGAGCGATGATTTGCCGCTGCGCTTCGTCCCGAACATAGATTAAGCTCGCGCAGCCCATGTAGAGAAGCTCCCAAAGGGTTCCTCCAGCGCAAATGACCGCCAGGTCGGACTGCGCCATCAACTCCGGCATGTTGGGAGGATCACACACCAAATGGATGGACGACGGAGTCTTGTCGTTGGCGCGTTGCAACTCGGCCCGGCGCGGGTTACTGCCGCCGACCACCACTGTTGTCGCCAACGGAGTAGCCAGCGCGCGAAGCGCCTCGATGATTCGGGATGTGAGCCCTTCCGGATCGCTGCCTCCAATCGTAACCAGCAGCCGTTGAGCCAAGGGCGGAATCTCGCGCTTCCAATCTCGCCACGCCGTGAATTCTCGTCGCAGCATCACGTATTGGGTTCCGAGAAGGAGCCGCGTATAAGTCTCGCGATTTCGGTATGGCACTTCGCTGGCGTCCGGACCCTGGTCTAGCACCAGATCAGCGCAGTAGCTTCCGCACCGTCCACCATCATCTACGATCAGCACCCGCAGCCCGGCGGCCTTCAGCGTCCGCTGATATGCCACATCGAATTGATAGCCATCAACCACGACCCATGCGGCCTGGTTTTTAGCCGCCAAATCCACCACGC
Source organism: Terriglobia bacterium (assembly GCA_963816865.1). Classification (GTDB taxonomy): domain Bacteria; phylum Acidobacteriota; class Terriglobia; order Terriglobales; family Acidobacteriaceae; genus JAIQFF01. Next base: position 129,641 of record CAWFMU010000039.1, on the reverse strand, counting down.
AGGCAGCATCCTGCTGGCTGCCTCGAGCCGCTACGACGCTGACGACCTCGCATTTCTCGGAGCGCAGTCGTTGTTCTACCGCAGGAGTGATTTCCGCCAGGGCAAAAACGCAGCTCCCACCTTCATCCTGCCAGGCCTGGGCGAGTGCCAGGCAGCGCATGACGTGGCCCGTTCCCATGGTGAAACTGGCGTCGGCGCGAATGATGAGATTGCCGGGCCCCATTAATGCTCGCGCAGCGATTTCTGAAGCACCTGCGAATTCAGTTCCGCGAGTTCGGGCTCGCGCTGCATCAGGGCAATCACATCCTGCCAGCGGAAATCATCGCGGTTATCGAAACGGGAGTAGATGGCACGGAGCAAGCTCAGGTCCTCCGGAGTGTCCAGAGTCCAGCGGTAGTGGCTGTAGTCCACGTCGCCTCGCGAGGAGGCCAGCCGAAACATCTCCGGATGCTCATACAAAAACGGAGTCACGTGTTCTCTCTGGTAAGGATCACGGGCCTCGCGCCAGGCGTGCTCGAGAGCAGCAGACGTGAAGACCTCGCTATCGAGTCCTCGCGGATAAGTGCGAGGCAAGGCATCGCTGGCGTAGTCGGCGCGCTCGTCTTTGAAGATGCGGATCGTCTCATCCACCAGCGTCGGGTCGATCAAAGGACAGTCCGACGTAATCCGCGCGACCGCCTCAGCGGAATGCAGACGCGCGGCCTGGTAATAGCGATCCAGCACATCATGCTCTGAGCCGCGAAAGCACGAAACCTGCAGACTTTCGCACTCGCTGACGATTGCCTCGTCTGCGGGGGCTATGGTGCTAGCGACGACGATTTGGTCAATCTGCCGAGAACGTTGCAGCCGTCGCACCACCCGCGCCAACACCGTCGCACCACCCAGGTCGAGCAATACCTTGCCAGGCAATCGCGTGCTGCCCATTCGCGCCTGGATAATGGCGACGGTATTCAAGCTTTCCGTCCGGAAGTCCGGGATGGTCCTTGCCTGCGGGCCAGCAGAAACATGGAGTCAACGTTGGCATCCTGCAGATAGGGTAGCCGCTCTTCGCGCACCAGATCGAGGTCATCGAAGAGATCGAGGTAGAGCCTGGCATAGTCCATCTTCCATAGCAGTTCCTCGTGGCCGCGATATAGAACTTCCATCGGCTGCGGTGAATAGTATTCGTGGCCCCAAATGAATCCGCGGGCGCAACGATGTATTTCCCGCAGAGCTCGTGGCAAGTCGGCCGGCGCGATGTGAATCAGAACTCCTGAAGTGAAAACAAGATCGAAAAAGCCATCGGGATAGGGAATCTCAAATGCCGTGGCCACGGCGAGTTGTGTGCCTTCCAGCCGGGCCCGCGCCTTGCGCACGGCGTAGTCCTGGATTTCGATACCGTAGAGATTCTCGAATCCCATCTCCCGCAAGGCACACAGCTGATTGCCCTCGTTGCAGCCTACCTCGAGGATACGCGCGGTTCGAGGCATGTCCGCCAGAAAACGTTGGTTGAGTTCTCTCCTGCCGATCCCATAGTTCCTGCGGTATAGGGCATCGAGCGCATCCGGAGTCAGCGAATTGCGATCGGTATACGCGCGCCCAAAGTCGCTCCGCCAATGTTCCAGCTGGGCAGTCTTCATTCGGCACCTTCGCGCTCAACTCGCATCGCGGAAATGGGATATAACCTTGTCGACCGCACGAATTACGTCTTCCACATCCTGATCGCTCATGCCATGAAACATGGGCAAACTGATCAGCCGCTCGTAGGCATCTTCAGCCACCGGATATTCGCCGCCCCGGTAACCGAAGCGCTCGCTGTAATAGGGATGGCGATGGACCGGAATGTAGTGCACATTGACCCCGATGTTCTCCGCACGCAGCGCACGAAAGACTTCAGCGCGGTCTGCCTTCAGCTTCACCCGGTCAAGTCGGATGGGATAGAGGTGCCAGGCTGGATTGGCCTCCGCTCGAACGGCCGGCACAACCACTTCAGGAATTCCACGAAATGCGGCCGTATAACTTTCCGCGATTTGCCGGCGCCGCGAGAGATTTGCCTCCAGCTTCTTCAACTGCTGGATGCCCAGGGCGCATGCAATATCGGTCAGCCGGTAGTTGAAGCCGAGCAGCACCATCTCGTAATGCCACTGTCCTGCGGACTGGCGTTGGCGTGCATCGCTGCTGATCCCGTGGTTGCGAAAGCGGCGGAGGGTTTCCGCGAACCTCGCATTGTCGGTGGTAATCATGCCGCCTTCTCCCGTGGTGATGTGCTTCACCGGATGAAAGCTGAAGACGGTCATGTGCGACAGGCTGCCCACGGAGCGCCCCTTGTATTCGGCGCCTAATGCATGACTGGCGTCTTCGATCACCACCAGCCCGTGACGCTCAGCCAATTCAAGAACATGGTCCAGGTCCGCGGGATGCCCCGCATAATCCACGGGCAGAATGGCTCGGGTTCGCGACGTAACGCGCACCGCTGCCTGTTCGGGATCGAGATTCAGCGTGTCCGGCGAGACGTCGGCAAAGACCGGAACGGCTCCCTGATAGAGCACGCAGTTCGCGGTCGCCACGAAGGTCAAAGGAGAAGTGATGGCTTCGTCGCCCGCTTTCAACCCGGCAGTGAAAGCGGCGGCATGCAATGCCGCAGTGCCGGAACTGAAGCTCACCGCATGCTTCGCTCCCGTCCGGGCCGCGAAGGCTTCTTCAAATTCGGCGATCTTAGGCCCCGTCGTCAGCCAGTCCGAGCGCAGGGTATCGACCACGGCCTGAATATCGGCTTCATCAATGGACTGGTGCCCGTACGGCAGGAGAGTTTTTCTTACAGGCGTTCCGCCCTGGATGGCCAGCACTTCACGGCTTGCCGGAGTTACAGTCATCACTTTTACTTTTCAGGCTCGCGCCCGCTTCGGCGGTATCACCCGGAGCTTCTCCGCCGCCGGAGTTTCCCCTTCGATCAGGGCCTGCAACTCTTCCGAGGTCAGCCAGTGAGCGTTGGAATCGCTGCCGTAGCGAAATCCATCGGGCAGCGGCTGGCCATCCTTCCAGTTCTGCCGGCTCCACCAGGCATGCGCCGGCTGGATCACGTACATTTCGTCGAGTTCCACCGTGTTGCGGGCTTCATCCTCGGAGACCAGTACCTCATGCAGCTTTTCCCCGGGGCGGATGCCGATGCATTCCACCTCGCAACCCGGAGCGATGGTCTCAGCCATGTCGGTCAGCCGCATGCTGGGAATCTTGGGCACAAAGATTTCGCCGCCGTGCATTTGCTCGATGCAACCGACCACGAAGCGTACGCCGTGCTCGAGCGTGAGCCAGAAACGGGTCATGCGGGAATCGGTAACCGTGATCTTGCCCCGCTTGCGCTGTTCCATGAACACCGGAATCACGCTGCCCCGGCTGCCCACCACGTTGCCGTAGCGGGCGCAACTGAATCGGGTGTCCTGGGCGCCGGCGTAAGCGTTCGCCTGTACAAACATTTTTTCGGCGCAAAGTTTGGTAGCGCCATAAAGATTGATGGGATTGACCGCTTTGTCCGTGCTCAAGGCGAGGACCCGGCGCACGCCCTGGTCGATGGCGGCATCGATCACGTTGCGCCCGCCCATGATGTTGGTCTGGACCGCTTCAAACGGGTTGTATTCACACGCCGGCACTTGCTTCAGCGCGGCCGCGTGTACCACCACCGTCACTCCGGAAAAAGCGCGCTGCAGGCGTTGCGGGTCGCGCACGTCCCCGATGAAGTAGCGCAGGCTGGGATGATCGAAGCCCGCCGTCCGCATATCGTGCTGCTTGAGTTCGTCACGGCTGAAAATGATGAGCTTCTGGGGATGGTAATCGCGCAGCATCACCTCCAGGAACTTTTTCCCGAACGACCCCGTCCCGCCCGTGACCAGCACGACCTGTTCCTGCCAATTCATCTCTGGAAGCCTTTTGTGAATGTCACAGGATTATAGCGGAGATTACCCCAGAGATCGGCCGGGACTCGAATGGGCATCGAAGCCAAGTCGCATTGGAAACGCCAGTCGCATCGGAACCAAATCGGCACTCGCGAGAAATTTAGCCGCCGATGGGACCCTTCCTCGCCGGTGCTAGAATGCGCAGTTAGCAGGCTCAAAAATATTTCTGGGAGTATGGATGGATTCGGGTCCCTTGATTCCGGTCAACGGCCAGGTTCTGCGCGAAGTTCAGGCTGATCATCCCATCGAGTTGAATCGCCAGTTGGGACCTTCTGCCTATTCCACGTTGCCCGGCCAGGATTCCGCGCTGCGCGAATATCTTCGTGTCCTGATCAAGCGCAAGTGGCTGGTTTTCAGCTGTCTGGCCATTATCTTCGGAGTGGTGGCGCTGGCCACCATGCGCAGCACCCGCATCTATGACGCTGTCGGAAGCATCGCCATCAACAAGACCGATCCCGCCATACTCAATCTCAAGGAGTCCGCGAACGGCGGTGCCTCGGACTACTACGATCCCACCGACCTGGATACTGAAGTAAGAATTCTCAAGAGCGATCTGCTGGCCCTGCAGGTCATCAAGCAGTTGAACCTCGACAAGCAGCCGGAATTTGGCGGCACGGAGCAGGCTCCGTCGGACTCACTGGGCCTCACCACCGACGCCCTGCAGCCGGATTCGGAAAAGACCACCGCCTTACTCGCCGGATTCAAGGGAGGTCTCCGGGTCTCGCTGGTGCCCAATACCCGGATCATCGAGATCCACTACCGCAGCGCGGACAAGAACCTGGCCGCCAACGTGGTCAACACGCTCATCAACACCTACATTGAGCAGAACTTCAAGACCCGCTTCGAGTCCACCATGCAGGCCTCCGACTGGCTGTCGAAACAACTGGTGGACCTGGAGATGAAGGTCCAGACCTCGCAGGAAAAGCTGGTGCAATACCAGAAGCAGCACGAAATTCTGGGGATTGACGAAAAGCAAAACATCACCACCTCCAAACTGGACGAGCTGAACAAGGAACTGACAGCCGCGGAATCCGACCGGATGGAAAAAGAATCGGTCTATCGCCTGGTGCAATCGGGCGACCCGGACACGGCAGCCGCGGCAGCGACCAGCGCGGGCAGCGGCACGGCCAGCTCGGGGCTGATGGAGAAAATGCGCGAGCAGCAAGCCGACCTCAAGATCCAGGTGGCGCAGCTCAGCACGCAGTTCGGAACTTCCTATCCCAAAGTGGTGCAGCTGAACACTCAGCTGAAAGAAGTGGATGCCCAGCTCCAGACAGAAATGACCAAAGTGGTTTCGCGCGTGCGCAGCGGCTACCTCGCGGCCCTGCAACACGAAAGCATGCTGCGCCAGGCCCTCGACAAGCAGAAGCAGGAAGCCAACAAGCTGAATGAGAGCGCCATCGAGTACAGCCTGCTGAAGCGCGACGTCGAGAGCTATCGCACCCTCTACGAAGGTCTGATGGAAAAACTGAAGGAAGCCGGAGTCACCGCCGGACTCAGGTCGAACAACATTCGCAGTGTGGATAAAGCGCGGGTCCCCACCTATCCCTCCGAGCCCAACGTACCGCGAAATCTTACCTTCGCGCTGGCGCTCGGCCTCTCGACTGGTATCGGGCTGGCTTTTCTCCTGGAAGGCATCGACAACACCGTGCGCACTCCGGAGCAGGCGCAAGCCATTTCCGCGTTGCCGTCGCTGGGCATGATTCCTCTGGGCTCAAGGGCGCGGCATTGAGGCCGCGGCCAAGCGTCTCACCGTTGCATCCTCCCGCGAAGCGGTGGAACTGGTAACCCAATCGCGACCGCAGTCTCAGATGGCGGAGTCGTACCGCGCACTGCGCACTTCCCTGTTGCTGACCTCGCTGGGAGGACCTCCCAAAGTCATCCTGATCACCAGCGCCCTTCCGCAGGAAGGGAAAACCACGACCAGCATCAACACCGCGATCGTGCTGGCCCAGAAAGGCACGCGAGTCCTGCTGATCGACGCCGACCTGCGCCGTCCCAGCATTCACAAGACCCTGGGCATGGGTCCCAAGACCGGGCTCAGCAATGTGCTGACCGGCAACGCCACCTTGCAGCAAGCGGTGGTTCGCTCCAGCATCCTGCCCACACTCTTCGTGCTCACCGCGGGCACGCCGCCGCCGAATCCTGCCGAGCTTCTGGCCTCCTCCAATATGAGGGACATTCTGGCCGAGCTGCGGGAACAATACGACCACATCGTCGTGGATACGCCTCCGACTCTGTCGGTCACGGATGCAGTCGTCATGTCCACCCGTGCTGATGCCGTGGTGCTGGTGATCCGCTCCGGACAAACCACCAAGCAGGCGCTTCGCCGCGCCCGCGACCTCCTGATGCAGGTCAATGCCCGGGTCGCCGGAGTGCTGCTGAACGCAGTCGATCTCGACTTCCCCCGACTACTACTACTATTACGAATACCAGGGAAAATACGGCCACCGCTACTACCAGGAAGACGAACCCGTGGATGACGAGGACTCAATTTCAAGGGCCACTTCGAGCGGCGCATAGCACGCAGTCGCATAGCACTCGTTCCGGTAAGAGACTGATCCTGTAAACACAAGCCATGAGAATTCCGCTCACCAGTCCTGCCAGGAAAATTTCCCTGGTGCTGGCGTCCGCATTGCTGCTGGCTGGATATCTTTGGTTGGTAGGCCGCGAGTTTGGGGGCGCTTATTTCTCCGGCCGGCCCGATCTTGCCAGTCTGCAAAGAGCGGTCCGATGGCAGCCCGGCAATGCGGATTATCGCCACCGCCTGGGACGTTATTTCTTCCTGATCCAGCGCTCTCCAGAGGCGGCGGTTGAGTCCTTTCGCGCCGCCGTTGGTCTGAATCCGCATCAGGCGCGCTACTGGTTCGATCTGGCGGGAGCGTATCAGTTCCTGGGCGACACGGACGCACAGAAGGCAGCGCTGGAACAGGGCCTCGTCGCCGATTCCACGACTCCCGATCTGGCCTGGGAGGCAGGCAACTTCTATCTGGTGCAGGGCGACACCGACAAGGCGTTGCGGGAATTTCGCGTGGTCATGGAAAGCGATCCCTACCTGCCCCCGGCTGCCGTGAGACTCTGCTGGCGAGTCAAGCCCGATGTCGACGCCCTGCTGCACGACGTCGTTCCTCCGAATGTATACGCCACGTTTTTGGATTTCCTCATCTCCCAGAAAGAGACAGCAGCCGCGGCCAAAGTCTGGACCCAGCTGGCGCAACTGCGCCAGCCGCTTCCGACGCCCCTGATCTTCCTCTATATTCGCTACCTCGTCGGACAGCATGACGTCGATCAGGCGCGACTGGTATGGCAACAGGCTTCCAGTCTGTGCGGGTTGTCGGCCTACCAGCCGTCGCCGGAAAATCTCATCGTTAACGGCGACTTCAGTCTGAACGTACTGAATGGCGGATTCGATTGGCAGTATCACCAGTCGAAGGAAGTTTCGCTGGCCCTCGACCCCACCCAATCGCACGGTGGGCATCGTTCCCTGCTGATTACCTTTGACGCCCAGACGATCAACGATGCGGGCATCGGGCAATTGGTGCCGGTGCAGCCCTCCACCGCATATGATTTCTCTGCTTACTTCAAGGCCGACGACATACAGGGCGCCGGCGGACCGCGCTTCGCCCTTCAGGACCTCTACAACGAGACCATCTACTTCGCCAGCGATGAACTGAAAGACGCCGACTTCTGGAAAGAAGTAAGCGGCACCTTCACCACCGGGCCGGACACGAGGTTATTGCTATTGCGCATACAGCGCGAACCTCCGGGAATGCCGATCAAGGGCAAACTCTGGATCGATTCAGTTCGTCTCGTGGGGCGGGACCAATAATCGGAACAAAGAACAATGAAAATCGGAACCATCCCGCATCGCGAACCCGGACTGCTGACGTGGTAAGCGCCCCCGTCACTGACGCTGCCGTTCAGCCGGTCCGCGTCCCGGCTGCAGACCCCGCTATCTTCTATGGTGTCTTCGGCTTGTTGCTGTTCGGGCCTCTGGCCTTTGGGGCGGTTGAGCCCTGGTCGATTTTCGTGCTGGAGGCCGGAGCTGCACTGTTGCTGCTGCTCTGGACGGTCCGGCAGGCGGCATCCGGCGAGCTGTCGGTAGCCGGCAACCCGCTGTTTGCGCCGGCAATTGTCTTTGGCCTTCTGATCGGCCTGCAACTCGCAACTGGACGAACCGCGTATCGCTACGCAACTTTTTCCGATGGCCTGCTCTATTGCGCCTACGGCATGCTTTGCTTCCTGGTTGTCCAGATCCTCCGCCGTACATCGCAAGTAAAGACTCTTACCGTTATGTTTTCCGTGTATGGCTTTCTGCTGGCGTCGTTCGCCCTGCTCCAGAGCCTGTCCTCGACCACCAAACTGTACTGGATTCGCACACCCCGCATGGGCGGCTGGATCTTCGGTCCATACGTAAACCACAATCACTATGCCGGACTCATGGAAATGCTGGTGCCGATCCCGCTGGTCTTTTCCCTCACCCGCGGCGCCCGAGGCCCGCGAAAAATGATGGCGGGATTGGCGGCGGCTTTCATGGCCTGCACGATTTTTCTCTCCGGATCCCGCGGCGGCATGCTCGCCTTCGTGGTCGAGATGGGAGCGCTGGCGGTGGTGGTGGTATGGAGCCAGAAAAACCGGAAGACGACTTTGGCGCTGGCCACTTTCCTCGTGATCGGAGTGGGACTGGTGCTGTGGCTGGGTGGGAGCGAACTCGCGCATCGGCTGGCCACCATTCATGCCGACACCAAGACCGAGCTTTCGGGCGGTACCCGTCTGGACATTGATCGTGATGCGCTCCGAATGTTTGCCCGCAAGCCGGTCCTGGGCTGGGGGCTGGGGACATTTCCCGAGGTCTATCCGCAGTTCCGCAGCTTTCACACCAATTTCTTTATCAACGAAGCCCACAACGACTACTTACAATTGCTGGTCGAGATGGGCGGATTGGGCTGCGCAACCATGCTCTGGTTTCTGTGGGCGGTCTATCGCAATGGAATCAGAAAGGCGAGAAACTGGTCTGAAGATACCAACGGGGCGGTTACCCTGGCAGCTTTACTCGGAGTTACCGGAATCCTGGTGCACAGCCTGGTGGATTTTAACCTGCAAATTCCGGCCAATGCAGCGCTGTTCTACGTACTCTGTGCGGTGGCCGCCATGGAAACCAGGTTCGGCAAGTCCCGAAGGAAACCAGTGCGCCGGCTCGACGTGATGGGAGATCGTTCAAACGAAGCTCAAGAGGAACTGCGCGAGCGCTCGTGAAGGCAGGTATACGAGGCAGGTCAAGAAGGGCTTAGGGCGCTACCTGGCTGACCGGTGTGCCATCCTGCAGCAACACCCATGTGAGAAGTCCACCCACGGCGGCTGCACCGCCGTAAATTACAACGGGAGAATCGAGCACGGCTCCGCCGCTGGCGGGAATGGCGCCGCCACCCTTTCGCCGCTTCCTCTTTTTCTTTTCCGCCGAGTTGTCCACCGTGGTCTGCTGTCCCTGGGAAAGGGTAGAGGAGTTTGATCCGTCGCTGACAGTCACATCGCCCTTTTGGGCAACGATCTGGACGGAATCTTCCGAGACTTGCTTCACTTCAAACTCTGTCCAACCGGTCGAAGCCGGAGCCACGGTAACATCGCCGGTGTGGGTGCTTAAGCCCTTGGAGGTCGCTACTCTCAGACTGCCATGCTCCAAAGCCACCGCTGGACCTTCGAATTTGACGACGGAGTCAGCGAGAACGACCACATTCGAGCCGGAGGAATTGATGCTGGCCACGGAGTCAGAACGCGTCTGAACCAGATCGCCGGGGAAGACTGCAGAGGTGCGGGGCACGGCGCCGCCATTGATCCACGCCGCTCCTCGGGCATACAGCATCGCCGGACTGGAATCCGCCGCCCACAGAGACACCGGTACGACGGCAATCATGATCCAGCAGGCGAGATTACGGAGCCCGGGAACACTCATGTACAACTCCGATCAGTTGCTAATCTTAATTGTTATCGTAAGCTCCGGCCTGCGCGGGCGTCAACGTTCATATTGCAAGGGAGAAAAAATTCTAAGCCCAAAAAAGGCACCTCCCGAAACCGGCGTCGCGCACATGCCGTTACTCCGGTAACCGCAACTTGCGGAAAATACTCAACGAACAGCCGCAAATCTGAAAACCTAGGTGGGTCCCCCTCCCAGGGGACGACGTCACCAGCGTGTTAAAATTCTGCAGCGAAGATTATCTTAAAAATGACGACTTCTTCTGTAGCATCAACGAGTTCGGTTTCTGAGTTCAAAACCAAGATTGAACAGCGTCAGGCACGCGTCGCCATCATTGGTCTCGGCTACGTCGGTCTGCCTCTCGCCCTGCTTTATAGCGAGCAGAAAGTTCGGGTAACCGGCTTCGATATTGATCAGCGCAAGGTCACGACTCTGAGCCAGGGCGGATCCTACATTGTCCGCATCCTGCCCAGCGAAATTCAGCAGGCCCGCTCCAAGGGCTTCGAAGCCACTTCGGATTATTCGAAGCTGACCGACATGGACGCCATCATCATCTGCGTCCCCACCCCGCTGAACGAGTATCACGAACCCGACCTCAGCTACATTACCGACACCGCCAAATCTATCGCGCCACACCTGCGCGCCGGGCAACTTGTAGTGCTCGAAAGCACCACCTACCCCGGCACCACCGAAGAGGTCATGATTCCGATCCTCGAAAAGGGCAACAAGCACGGTCTGAAGGCTTCCCGGGGCGGGCCCTTCACCGGACAGGAAATCTACGTCGCCTTTTCACCCGAGCGCGAAGACCCGGGCAACACCAGCGTGGCCCGGCGGGACATTCCGAAAGTCGTGGGCGGTCTCGATGCCCAGGCCTCGGAAATGGCGGCTGCGATGTATGGCACCATCTTCAACCGCATCGTGCGTGTCTCGTCCCCCGCAGCCGCGGAGATGACCAAGTTGCTGGAAAACATTTATCGCTGCGTGAATATCGCGCTGGTCAATGAATTGAAGATGCTGTCGCTGCGCATGGGTCTGGATATCTGGGAAGTCATCGAGGCGGCATCCACCAAGCCGTTTGGATTCCAGCCTTTCTATCCCGGCCCCGGCCTGGGCGGACACTGCATCCCGGTGGATCCTTTCTATCTTTCCTGGAAAGCCAAGGAATGGGACTTCCGCACTCGCTTCATCGAGCTGGCCGGTGAGATCAACATCGGCATGCCGTATCACGTGCTCGATTACGTAGCCAAGGCGCTCAATCAACATAAGAAAGCGTTGAACGGCGCCAAGGTGCTGGTGCTGGGACTGGCTTACAAAAAGGACATTGACGATCTCCGCGAATCGCCATCACTGACCATTATCGAACTCCTGCAAGCGCAGGGTGCCGCGGTCAGCTACAACGATCCTTTTTTCCCCACCGTCGGAAAAGGCCGCAAGTACGACCTGCAAATGACCTGCGCTCCGCTCGATAATCTCGGCCAATATGACTGCGTACTGATCGTCACCGACCACTCTGATTACGACTATCAACGCATCGTCCGTGAGTCACAGCTGGTAGTTGACACGCGCAACGCTTTGAAGGGTATTGACAGCCCGAAAATCGTGCGTTGCTGAACCCGGGGCCTCGCGGAGAATGCGCTGTACAAGCCCGGTTCGGCCGGGCAAACTCTGGCGGCGGGGCTCAGTCGGCCTTTCCTGAAACGACACATACCTACCCACTGCTATGCAAAATTTTTCCGGTCCAGCGGCCGGCCTTGATACTCTGTTTCTTCACAAACCTAACTGGCTGTTGCATAAGCGCTTCCGTCATTTTCCTCGGTGCGGAGTGGCTATATTCGTGCACGGAGGATGGTGTGATAGTGCATTTTTCCGCAAAGGTGGAGTCGCACACTCCACCGTCGCGGGTGCGATAATGTTGCTGGGACAATTCAGCAACGATTTCTCCGAAGATAAGGCAGCTATTTAGGAGTGCCAGACATCAAGAAGGGTAGAAGGTCCCCCCGGCGAAACCAGCATTATGTCTGAGATGTACCAAAACGGCCCGTTTTCTTTGCTTCCCGACCGGCGTCCGCCCTGGAAACAGTTCATGGTCACCATGGGCGTGCAGGGAATCGCGCTATTTGCGCTCGCCTGGGCCGCAGTGTTCAATTTGGCGGTGATCGACCAGCCGGTGCGTGACTATCATCTCGTCCGGTTGGTGGAGACTCCGCCACCCGAGATTCATGAACCAGCGCCGGCGCAACAAATTCCCCCACGCGTGGTCGCGCACATCGAAACGCCACCCGCTGAGGTGCTTCGCGTCCCGGCTCCCGAAGTAAAACCGAAGACGCCTCCTGAGGAAACACTGGTCGCACCCCAGGTTCAGATCGCAGCCACCAAACCTGTGCCGCTTCCACAAACGGCACCTGTAATTCCCAAGCAACTGGTGAAGACTCAGGTATTTTCCACAGGAAGTTCCGCTGTGCCAACGATTGCCGAGGCTCCGAAGAACGTGCAGACCGGAGGCTTTGGAGATCCGAACGGCGTGCCGGCACGCGAAACCAATACCAGGGCAATCAATGTCGGAGCGGCGGGTGCGTTTGATTTACCCACCGGAGCCGGCACTGGCAACGGCACCGGAGGCACCAAGGGCGTCCGGGGCGTGGTGGCCAGCACCGGATTCGGAACCGGCATCGCCACCGGCGACGGCAAAGCAACCCGGGGCGGCGTGCAGAAGAGCGGATTTGGCGACACCCAGGCCGTCTCCATGGCTCAGCTTCGTCCCAAGCAAACCGACGATTCCGCGGGGAAGTTGGTTCCCGCCGAGGTCATTTCGAAACCCACTCCGGCCTATACGCCGGAAGCGAGAAGCCTTCGCATCGAAGGTGAAGTAGTGCTCGAGGTAGTTTTCGAAGCTACCGGAAAGTTACGCGTGGTACGCGTGGTACAGGGTCTCGGTCACGGTCTCGACGAAACCGCCACGCGCGCCGCAGAACAGATTCGCTTCAAACCCGCCAAGCGCGACGGCCAACCCTCCGACTACACCGCCCTGGTGCATATCGTCTTTCAGCTGGCCTGATTAATATCAAACGGTGATCGCACGACTGGTGATCTACTGTGAGTGATCTGACAGGGGGTGCCCCATTTCTCGCATCCTTTGCGAGAAGTGGGAATCCCCAGACGCATAAATCGAACATGTAAACACCAATCTAAAATTTCGTCACACAAAAAAGACCGCTCTGCCTCTCAAAAAACGGAGAGGCAAGATGGGGCACCCTCGAGCGCGTCTCTACTGTACGGTTCCTCCGCCCTGGCTCATGCCTCGATCCTGCGGTAACGGTAGACGCCCGTCGGCGCCGCTGGTGAGCGCAATGAACTCCGGATCCTTCATGAGGGAAGCGAAGACCGCATCCACACGGGCTTCCATCATTTCCTTCGAGCGCACCGCCTGATAACGCTCATAGCCGAAGAAATGGCGTTTGAGCATGGCGAGGGCCTTATCGCGCTGGCCAAGTTGGGCATAAATCGCGGCCAGATTGTAGGACGCCGGCAGCATGTCCTCATGTTCGCGTGCAATCTTCAGTGCTTCGTCGCCGTGTCCATTGGACGCCATGAAGCCGGCCGCGAACACCAGGTTGTAGGCATCGTCGGGCTCGAGGTCGAGGGCTTTGCGGACGTAGTAGTCGGTCTTCGCCGCATCGCCCTCTGAATTCCAATACACCGCCAGGTTGCGGTATGTGAGGGCGATGGGAAAGACTTCAACCGAGCGTTCCATTAGCGCCAGGCCATCTTTGAACTGGCCTTCGTGAATGGTCATCTTGCCCAGGCCATGCAGTGCGACGGCGCGAGCCAGCGGATCGGACGGCATCGCCAGAATCTGATTAAAGGTCTGCCGCGCCCTGGCCCAGTCGCCAGTGTGATGACGATAGAGTTCACCCAGGTACCGCAGCGGCGTGGGATCGGCCGGATCCATGTTGTAAGCCCTGGCATACAGTTTTTCGGCCTCTGTATATTTGGCTCGATTCTCCGCCGTCAATCCGCGCAGCATGGTGCGCTCGACCTTCGCGCTCTTTCCTGCATCGAAGACAGGGGAAGCGAAGTCGGGAGAGTTCAGAATTTCTCCCACATCGTTCACCCCCAGCTTCTTCAATTCCTTGGCTGCATCTTTCGCACGCTTGGGGAAAAGGCATTTCTGGTCCAGGACGGCGCGATACAGCGGGATCGCACCAGTGCTATCGCCCGACTTGGCATGTTCCTTGGCCTGCTTCAATTGCTGTTCCAGAGAATTGTCGCGACGCTTCATTTCTCCATCAACGATTTTCTCCACTTTTTCGGCGCGCAGGAAACCATCCTGGTTTTCGATCTTGGCCACGGTGTCGCCGTCAGGAGTGGCCAGAACCGCGACCGGCAGCTTGTCCGCGCCCACCAGTTTTTGACCGAGCGGAGTGGCCGCATCAGCAATTTCCATGGAGACGCACTGCGCGGCGTAGAGCGACAACACGCGCGAGGTACGCATACTCGATTTCTTCACCTCTTCCACCGATGACGGGAACCAGTAAAGCACCAGGCCCGTGGTGACTGGCGGCAGCTCGGGCATGCGCACCCGCCACGGAACGTTATAGACCTGCTCGGCCGGCGCTCCCATGCCTGACCCCATTCCCGCCCCACTCATTCCTCCCATTCCTCCACCACCGCCGCCGCCGCAGGTGGCCCAGAGTTGAGGGGCGGAATTGATCGCGATGAGCAGGAGAGAGGTGAAGCGAAGCAGGAATGTTTTCATGCCGAAGATTGTAGCCCCAACTCAACAGAGGTTCCGCGGGAAGACAAACTTTTGACAATTCCGTAAAAACAACCCCGACCGACGGGTGCCCCATCCTTCGCGTTTTTTGCGAAGGGTGGGAATCCACAGGCGCGTCAATCTAGCCTGCGAAAACCGATCCGAACTTTTCGTGGTTGGGCTTCCCTACAACCCCGGGGCGCCAACTGAGTGCCCACCCACCCTTCGCAAAAACCGCGAAGGATGGGGCACCCTCATTTTGATGGCGCTAACAAGAATCGCGCAGCACGCATCCCCCGATCGCTGACCGGGAAATCGGCGGCAAACCTGCTGAGGGCATGAGAGTCAGTGAGAGGAGTAAGGGAGGACCCTGAAACCTGAACCCGGTTGGTGGCTGGGGGACCAACTCTGGGTTCGAGCCTACTGAATCGCGCTACCGACCGAAGAAAATACGTTGTTAGCGTTGGAACCGATGAGCCGAATCGTCCCGACTACGATCACCAGAATTACGGCCAGCATCACCGCATATTCGGCGACATCCTGTCCCTGATCGTCATGCCAGATGTGTTGCAGTAACTTTGCCATCGGCGCCCTCCTTGGACCCGTTCGGCCTGCCAGATTTCTTTGCTATGAGTACACGTCCAGCCCCAACTGCTCACGGACGCTAACTCAGAGTTAAAGTCTGGTATTAGGTTATCTGCGGCAAGGCCTAACTGCCAATAGCCCAAGTGTGGAAATAGATAGCACCAAAGTGCTACTACCTTAGGCGATGGTTTTGAGTGGAAGCCCCTGATTTACAGCAAACAAAGCCAGTTCCAGGCGGGTAGACACACCCAGTTTGTCGAAGATGTTGCTGAGATGGTGCTTCACCGTGTCTTCGCTGATCTTGAAGTACTCCGCGATTTCCTTATTGGAATAGCCGGCGACCACGGCAGAGACGATTTCCAGCTCTCGTGGCGTGAGCCCAAATTTCTTCTGCTTCGCCTCTTCCCCGGAGGACTGCACCAGGTTCCTCAGGTATTGCACCAGGTTGGACACGCTCTCCCGCCCCACCCAATACTCTCCCGACATTACCGTATGAATGCTTTTCAGCAGCAGCTGGGTGGCGGAGTCCTTCAACACTACACCGCGCGCCCCCAGCTGCAGGGCCTCGACGATCTGCTTCTTTTCCGCAGCAGCGGTCAGAAGAATGACGCGGACCGAGTGCGCCGGACCCGTGCTCATTTCGCGCAAGGCTTCGAGGCCCGGCATGCGCGGCATGGCCAGATCCAAAAGCATGATGTCGGGCTTCAACTGGCGGGCCATCTGCACCGCTTCCGTTCCGTCGCAGGCTTCGCCGATGACCTTAAGATCGGATTCAGCCTCCAAAAGACGGCGCAGACCATCGCGAAAAATAGGATGGTCATCTGCAATCACAATTCGTACGGGCTGGGGTCGTCGATTATCCATACGCCGCTTCCGGCTTTTGCGGGACACTGATCTCGAGCCGCGATCCTTGTCCGGGATTTGATTCTATCGTGAGTTCGCCCGCAATGACACGCACCCGTTCCTTGATCACCAACGGTCCCTTGCCCAGCGCGTCCAATTCCACCTGGGAAAGCCGCCCGGTGAAGGGAAAGCCGCGGCCGTCATCTTCAATCACCAGTGTCCAGCGTCCATTTCTCGCGCTCAACCGCACCAGCGCGGTGCGCGCCTGACTGTGTTTGCGGACGTTGACCAGTCCCTCCTGCACGATGCGGCTCAATTCGCGGCACACCGGTTGCGGCATGTCGGGCTCTTCCAGATCGGAGGTGAAACGCGCCGTGATCCCGGTCTCGCGCTGAAATCTTTCCACCGTGTCCGCCAGAAATCCGATCAGCTTTCGGGAATCCACATCCAGCGATTTCATCTGCTGCATCAGTTCCCGAAGCTTCAGCACCTCCTCGCGCAGAAGTCCCTGAATTCGCCCCAGTTCCTCCGGCACCAACTCTGACCGGGTCGTTGACTGGCGCCGCAGCACGTCAACCTGCATCTCCACCGCGATGAGCGACTGCACGGCTCCGTCGTGCAGTTCGCGGGCAAAGCGTGCGCGTTCCAGCGCTCCAGCCCGCAACCGCAGACGCCGCAGCAGATAGACGTTGTACACCGCCGGGCCAATCTGGCGAACCAGTTCCTGCAGGAAACGCAACTCCTCTGTGATCTCGACCGTCAGCGCCGGCTCGAGAAAGAAAATCCGTCCCCACCATTCCTTGCCGAAGACAAAGGAAACCATCATCAGACTGGTTGAATTGATGTTGTTGCGCGAGCCCATCGAGAAACGCCGCGGAGGCGCTGGGAAGTTTCTGCCCGGAATGATCAAGACCCAGCAGCATATAGCTTCCGTCTGCGGAGCGGCCGTTGCGCCACGCGTAGGACGTTTCCGCCGGATAGTCAAACAGATATGTCTCGCGATCGGAAGCCGAGGGATCGAGCCAGCGAAAAAACGATGCCTCGCCGTTTCGCAGCAGCATCTCACCCACATACACTCGATGTCCGGTGGACTTCCTGCGAGGCGATCAAGGCCCGCTCCGCTCCGTACATGACCAGCAACTCGCCGACAATTTCCTGCAGAGTGCCGCTGAGGCCGGCTTCAACTCGTACCTTTCCCAGAATGCGCGCGATCACCGCCTTCTCCGAGCGCAACTGCTTCTGCTGCTCCGCCAGATATCCCAGCAGCAGGCCCATCACCAGCAGATAAATGGAGAGCATGAAGAGACGCTTGGGCTCGAAATCCGAGGCCTGGACACCCAACTGCGGCAGGTGATAACGCGCCAGCCAACGGTCCACCCCGCCAAAGAAACCCATGTAAAACGCAAGGCTCTCCAGCCACAACAGGGAAATCTCCGACGCAGCGGTGGCAACCGTCTCCCACACGCCCCAGCGATAAGCAGCCGCAGCCAGCACGAAAACGAAGAACAGAAAAAAGGGATTGGCCTGGCCGGTGGCGAAAATCGAAATCAATGCCGGCCAGACGATGTCCGCCGCGTGCACCAGCCGGCGAAAGGAAACGGTGGACTGTTCGCGCCGCCGCAGCAGCAGGATGATGACCACACCCTGGGCGATATAGAACGCAAGCAGGCCATACGCCCAGAAGGAGTAGCCGATCTCCCCCGGATCCATGCGGACCGCGACCAGCGCAGAGATAGCGAGGAAAACGCGAGCTGTAGCCAGCCATCGTTCGGTGCGGCGTATTTCGCCGGGATCGATGGGAGCTCTCTGCCGCCACAGAAACCGATGTCGCAGCGCTTGGAATAGCAATCGAGTCAACTCACCTGTTCGATGCCAACGATAGTACAGAATGTAGGCGCGAGCGTCCACGCTCGGGCGGCAGCGGGCAGGCCTGCATGTTACAACTCCGGTAACCAAGGCGTCGGCAATTACAATTCGGGTCGCCCACACCTTCCGGTTTGGAGTTCGATATGACCATTGATATTCAGGGTATGACGCCGCTGCTCCAGATCTTCGACATGCCGACCTCACTGAAGTTCTACTGCGATGTCCTCGGGTTCGAGATTGTCCAAACCGACGCCAACACAACCGCCCCAAACCACAATTGGGTTTGGCTCAAGCTGAACCATATGGACCTGATGCTGAATACCGCTTACGAATATGACAAGCGCCCGCCTGCTGCCGATCCGCGCCGTGTCGCAGCCCACGACGACACAGCTCTGTTTTTCGGATGTCCCAACGTTGATGCCGTGTACGCGCACTTGCACGCTCACGGATTCGACGTGAAAGCGCCGACGATTGCGCCCTACGGAATGAAACAACTCTTCTTCCATGACCCTGATGGTTTTGTTCTCTGCTTCCAGTGGAAGGCAAACGGTTGACTATCGCTGGGGAACCTGAGGGTGCCCCACTTCTCGCCTCCTTTGCGAGAAGTGGGACTTGGACGGCGGATCCGAACTGGTGCTCCGCCTCCGACCTGGTGACGAATAACCCGTGAACCCGTCTATCTCCATCGTCGGGGACAAGCCCCACTTCTCGCAAAGGAAGCGAGAAATGGGGCACCCTCTTTAACTCAAATCAGAATCGTAACTACCGTCACCGTACATAGTATTTCTGCCGCCGCAGAATCTATAATGCCCAGTCCGCTGCAATCCTACGGAGGAAATGAATGCGCTCTGGCGCCCGGCTGTTCCTGCTCGTCCTTTCCTGCTTCTTACTCTTGGCCGCATCGCCTGAAACCGAACAGCCTCTTAACGGTTATTCCGCGGCAACGTCGCGCACTCAGCGCGATTGGGAAACAAAATTCCGCGCCGTCCCCGAGCCCCAGAACCTGCGCGACTACATGCAGCGCCTCGCCGCCCGTCCGCATCACGTCGGCTCGCCTTACGACAAGGACAACGCCGAATGGATGCTGGCCAAATTCAAGGAGTGGGGTCTCGACGCCAACATCGAGACTTTCTACGTTCTGTTTCCGACTCCGAAAGTGCGGATCGTAGAACTGGTCGAGCCGACGAAATTCACCGCCAAGCTGCAGGAACCGGCTCTCGCCATCGATCCCACCTCCGACCAGCAAGCCGAACAGCTCCCCACCTACAACGCCTACTCCGCCGACGGCGACGTCACCGCTCCGCTGGTCTACGTCAACTACGGCATCCCGGACGACTACGAGAAGCTCGAGCGCATGGGCGTTTCAGTCAAGGGCGCCATCGTGATCGCGCGTTACGGAAATTCCTGGCGCGGCATCAAGCCCAAGGTGGCGGCCGAACACGGCGCCGTGGGATGCCTGATCTATTCCGATCCGTCGGACGACGGCTACGCGCAAGGTGACGTTTTCCCTACCGGCGGATGGCGTCCCCGCGACGGCGTGCAGCGCGGCAGCGTGGCCGATATGCCGCTCTATCCCGGCGATCCGCTCACCCCCGGAGTCGGAGCCACGAAGGACGCCAAGCGCCTCGAGTTGAAAGATGCCAAGACCCTCACCAAAATTCCTGTCTTGCCCATCTCCTACGCGGATGCGCAACCGCTGCTCGCCGCGCTCAAAGGGCAGGTGGCTCCCGACGGCTGGCGCGGCTCCCTGCCCCAGACCTATCAGGTCGGCCCCGGACCGGCCAAAGTGCATCTCAAAGTGCAATCCAACTGGGACATCAAACCGCTCTATGACGTCATCGTAAAGATTCCTGGCGCAACCAATCCCGACGAGTGGATCGTGCGCGGCAATCATCACGATGCCTGGGTCAACGGCGCCGAAGATCCGGTCTCAGGCACGGTCGTTCTGATGGAAGAGGCGCGCGGCTTGGCCACTCTGCTCAAGCAGGGATGGAAGCCGAAGCGCACCATTATTTATTGCGTGTGGGATGGCGAGGAGCCCGGGCTGCTCGGCTCGACCGAATGGGGTGAAACCCACGCCGACGAACTTCGCCAGCACGCCGTGGCCTACATCAACAGCGACGGCAACGATCGCGGCTATCTGACGATGGGCGGATCGCACACGCTGGAAGCGATTCATCAACGGCGTGGCCCGCGACATTCAAGATCCCGAAAAGAAGATTCCGGTCTGGAAGCGCGACCAGTTGAAGGCCATCGCCGACGCCAAGACGCCCGAAGACCGGAAAGATGTTCGCGACCGCGCCGACCTGCGCATCGACGCCCTGGGCTCAGGGTCCGACTGGACCGTCTTTCTCGATCACCTGGGAATCGCCTCGCTGGATCTCAGCTACGGCGACGAAGATGGCGGCGGAATCTACCACTCCATCTACGACGATTTTTACTGGTACACGCATTTCTCCGACACCGATTTCACCTACGGCCGCGCGCTCTCGCAGACTGCGGGCACGGCCGTCATGAGACTTGCCGACGCCGACCTGCTGCCATACGACTTCAACGGCCTGGCCGACACCATCCATCGCTACCTCGATGAACTGCAGAAACTCTTGCAGACCAAACAGGACGAAGCCATCGAGCGCAACAAGGAAATCGAGGAGGGAGTGTTCACCGCGACCGCCGACCCCAAGAAGACTTCGGTGCCGCCTCCTGCGCTGGAAGTGCCGCCGCACTTGAACTTCGCGCCGTTGCAGAACGCGTCCGACGCGCTCACTCACAGCGCGGAGCGCTATCAGAAGGCGTTGGAAAAAGTCAGCAGCAACGGTGAACTGGCGGTCGGTGCCGCGGAACTGCAAGCGCTCAACCAGAAACTGATGCAGAGCGAGCGCAAGCTCACCTCTCCGGAAGGACTGCCGGGCCGTCCCTGGTTCCAGCACCTGATCTACGCTCCCGGTCGCTACACCGGCTACGACGTCAAGACGATTCCGGGCGTCCGCGAAGCCATCGAGCAGAAAAAGTGGAAAGAGGCCGACGAGCAGATTGTGCGCGCCGCCAACGCCCTGCAGGATGAAGCGGCGCTCGTAGACTCAGCAGCCCAGGAACTGGAAAAAGCAAAATAGAAAGCAGTTTTTCTAGTCTCTACTCTCTGGTTTCTAGTTTCGCCGTTGTCATCCTGAGCGGAGAGACTGCTTCGCGAAGCGAAGCAGTCGCGGAGTCGAAGGACCCCTATAACCGAAACGACAGCCGACTCCCTTGGATTTTGACGCCGTCCCGCGCGACAAAATCCCTATGCCAACGAGTGAATCTTAGCCCAAAGGGGTCCTTCGACTCCGATGCCCATTCGCCAGCGAATGGGCCTACTCCGCTCAGGATGACAGAGCGTCGGCGCTCAGGATGACAGGCGTCCAGGCCATCACTGAAATCCCCTTCAAAACACCCGCTAATCAATCCCAGATTCCTGCCGATTGTTCAGATATGGCACCTTCGACCATCGGCCCTTACCTCCCCAAGCCGACCTCGTCCCCGCGGACAACATTGTGCCCGCAACGTGCCCCGAGTTTCGGAGCACCGGAGAACTGCCGCTGCCACTCTGTTCTGCTTGCCTCGGAATAAAACAGTGAGCCCCGTCGAGCCAGCCACGATTTCTTCCATGCCGCGGAGACAACTCATCTATCGGCATCTGCTGCTGTGTGTGTGTGTCGTTCCCATCAGTCTGCTGCTGAGCCGGCCGGACGTCATCCTTCTCGCTCGTCTGGGCTCGGTCGTGTGGTATCCGGCCACGGCTTTGTCGCTGGCGTTGATGCTTGCCGTCAGTCCCTGGTATTTTTTCCTGGGCTGCCTTACCGACACCCTCGCCAGCGCTCTCTTTTATCACCAGCCGCTCACATCTTTCAGTGAACTGTTCAGCACAATTGGCACCAATGCCTGCTGTGCAGGCGCGGCCTACTTGCTGCGCGGCCCGCTGCGGATTGATTTCGGTCTGCGTCGCCAGCGGGACGTAGTCCGCTACCTCTTTGTCACCACGGTGACTGGGCTGGCCTCCAGCGTTCTGGGGATGGCTGGCCTGGCCCTGGACGGGAGCATTCCCTGGAACGACTACGGAGCTGGCGTGCTGTCATGGTTTTCCGGCGACGGCATCGGACGCTTTGGCGTTGCGCCCTTTCTTCTGATCCATGTGTTCCCCGGTATCCGCAAGAAATTATTTGGCCGGATGTATCGAAGTCTGACCCATCCCGAGGTCATTCCGGCCGCGCCACTTGGCTTGACAGGCATGCTGGAAGCGGTTGGCCAGGCCTGTGCCACGTTGCTGGTGCCCTTTCTTATCTTCGGACCGAGATGGGCGTCGCTCGAGCTCTTCTATCTGAGTTTCATTCCGATCATCTGGATCGCGATGCGCCAGGGAATCAAGCGAGTTGCCACCGGACTGATCGCCCTGAATTTCGGGGTTGTGATCGCGATGAATTCGTTTCCTCCTCCTCCTGCCCTGCTCATCAAGATCACATTCTTCATGCTGGTGGTTTCCGCCATTGGACTGATCCTCGGGTCGGTCGTAACCGAACGCCTGCGTATCGGCGCCGAGCTGCAGGAACGGACCAGCTATCTGAATTCGCTCATCGAAAACAGCCCGCTTGGAATCATCGTCCTCGACCAAAAGCACAACGTGGAGTTGACCAATCCCGCTTTCCAGAAGTTATTTCTCCACGATCCCACGGGAAGACACATCGACGAAGCCTTCACCACCCCCACGGAGAGCGCCACCGTGAGCGCGGAAATCCATGCAGGGCGGGCATTTCACGGAACGGTGCAGAGGCGCCGCCGGGATGGCAAGGTTCTCGATCTGGACCTGCACGCCGTTCCACTGATGGTGGACGGAGTCCGCAAGGGAGCCCTTGGCATCTACACCGACATTTCCGAGCAAATCAAGGCTTCGCAGGCCGAGCGCCAACACGCGGAGTCGTTGAAGCAACTGGTGGCAGAATTGTCCGCGGCCAAGGAAGCCGCCGAAACCGCCAACCGGACAAAGAGCGAGTTTCTGGCCAACATGAGCCACGAAATCCGTACTCCCATGAACGGCATCATCGGAATGACCGAGCTGACGCTCGATTCTGCACTCACTCCGGAGCAGCGTGAGTACCTGAACCTGGTGAAGAGCTCGGCCGCCTCGCTGCTGTCGCTGATCAACGACATCCTGGATTTTTCCAAGATCGAGGCTGGAAAGCTGGACATCGAAAGTGTCGCTTTCGATCTGCGCCATACCCTGCAAGAAACGGTCAAAGTCCTGGGCTTGCGCGCCCATCAGAAGGGCCTGGGGCTCAGCTGCCAGATTTCTCCTGCACTGCCCGACGCGGTGATCGGAGATCCCACTCGACTCACCCAGATGGTCGTGAATCTGGTCGGAAATGCGTTGAAATTCACCTCCCGGGGCGAAGTTATTGTGCGGGTTGTGAACGACTCCAAAGACGCAGGCCAGCCCGTGTTTCACTTCAGCGTAGCCGACACCGGCATCGGAATTTCTGCGGACAAGCAGAAACTGATCTTTGAGGCTTTCACCCAATCGGACAGTTCGACCACGCGCCAGTACGGCGGCACCGGTCTCGGGCTGTCAATCTCATCACAACTCGTTGCCCTGATGGGAGGCACCATCTGGGTGGAAAGCCAGCCCGGCCAGGGCAGCACCTTTCACTTCAAAGTGCGGTTGGGACTCCAAAAGCCAGTGGCGCGCGACACGGTCACTGTTGCTCCCCCGGCCGTGTTGCATCTTCTGGGCGAAGGCCAACGGCGCCTCAAGATACTCCTCGCGGAGGACAATCTGGTGAACCAAAAAGTAGCGGTGCGACTCCTGGAAAAAAAAGGGCACACTGTAGTGGTAACCGAGTCCGGCAAGAAGGCACTGGACGTCTGGCGGAATCAACCCTTCGATCTCATTCTCATGGATGTGCAGATGCCTGAAATGGATGGGTTCGAAACCACGGCAATCATTCGTGAGCAGGAGAAGTCGGGCGCCACACATATCCCCATCATCGCCATGACGGCTCACGCCATGGTCGGCGATCGCGAACGCTGTCTCGCCGCCGGCATGGACGACTACGTCTCCAAACCTATCCGGGCTGCCGATCTGTTCGCAGCCCTCGAACGGCTCGTCCCCGCCGCCGCACAGGCCCACGCGTAAGAAATCTTCGTGGCGCGGCGCTACTACACGGCCGGAGCCAGCTCCACGGTTCGCTTAAGCTGTCCGCAGGCGGCGTAAATGTCCCTCCCCCGGGGACGGCGGACGAAGGCGGGCACGCCGGCGGCTCGCAAAATATTCTGGAACTGCAGCACCCGCTCCTGGGCCGGGGTCCTGAAATCAATTCCAGGGCCAGGATTCAGTGCGATCAGATTCAGTTTCGCCCGCAGGCCGCGAACCAGCTCCACCACTTCGCGGGCATTCTCGGCGGAGTCGTTGACTCCGTCCAGCAACACGTATTCGAATGTCATCTTTTCCCGGTTGCGCAGCGGGAACTCGCGGGCTGCGGCCATCAGTTTTTCCAGGTTCCACTTGCGATTGATCGGCATCAGGCGGGTGCGCAATTCGTCATTCGACGCATTGAGCGAGATCGCGATTTTCGGACGCACCGGCTCCAATCCAAAATCGTAGATGGCCGGCACGATCCCTGCCGTCGATACCGTCATGCGCGATTCCGTAATGCCCACGCCCTCCACCAGAAGATGGACCGCCTTCATGAAATTTCCGTAATTCAGGAAGGGCTCGCCCATTCCCATGAAAACCAGGTTGATGCGGTGCAGCGGCAGAGAAACGCCCTGATCATTCAGCACCGCACAGACCTGTCCCACGATCTCTCCCGCGGTGAGGTTGCGCTTGATTCCGAGCAGCGCGGTCAGGCAGAACTGACAATCCACGGCGCAGCCCACCTGGCTGGAGACACAAATCGTTGCGCGCTCCCAGGTGCGGCCCGGCGTTTCCGTCTGGTTACCAGCCTCGCTGCCGTCTCCCGCCTCACCGCCATCTCCTTCGGGCATCCAGACGGTCTCCACGCTCTGTCCGTCGGCGCAGGTCCACCAGATAGCGCACCGTGCCGTCACTGGAAACAAACTTCTTCTCGATACGCGGAAGCCCGACAGAAATTCCCTTCTCCGACAGGCCCTGTCGAAAATCCTGGGGAAGCGTCGAAATCTGCTCGAGGGTCCCAACTCTCTGGCGGTAAAGCGCTTCAAAAAGCTGGCGGGCACGGTAAGCCGGCTGCCCGAACTCCTCCACCAGGAGGGTCAATTCGGGAAGCTGAAGTCCCAACAAAGCGGTGTGCGCAAGCTGACTCATAATTCCGTTCAAAACGCTTACCTGGCTGGCAGAACTGCTTTCCTTTGCGTACTTTGCGGTTCCTTCGCGACCTTTGCGGTAAAGATTTCGGCCACCGAAACCTCATTGTAGATCACCACTCGCGATCCGGCCCAAAAATCGCAGTAAGTCTATGATTACAAATGGTTAACCATACATTCGCCGGAGTCGGCCACGTTGTGCAACAATACTTATATGGTTCAGGAAGTCCGCAACATTCGCCGCGAGGTCCTGCCCAACGGGCTGATCCTCATCACCGAAGAGATGGAGCATATTCGCTCCGCTTCGATCGGGATCTGGATCAAGACCGGCTCCCGCGACGAAGACCTGCAGTGGAACGGCATCTCGCACTTCATCGAGCACATGGTCTTCAAGGGCACGAAGAACCGCAGCGCGGAGAAAATTGCACGCGAGGTGGACTCCATCGGCGGCAACATGGACGCCTTCACCGCCAAGGAATGCATCGGCTTCAACATCAAAGTCCTGGACGAGCACCTGCCGATCGCCATGGATGTTCTCAGCGACCTGGTGCTGAACCCGGTTTTCGACGCCACTGACATCGGCCGCGAGCGCGGCGTGATCCTTGAAGAAATAAAGATGGACGAGGACAATCCCGACTACCTGGTTCATGAAATCTTTACTCAGAGTTTCTGGAAAGACCATCCCTTGGGCAAACCGATCCTCGGGAACCAAAGACACGGTCAAGAAGTTCGAGCGCGATCCGGTGCGGGATTTTTACAAGCAGCGTTTTGCTCCCGGCAACATGATCATTTCCGCCGCCGGTCATCTGAAGCACGAGCAATTCGTGGACCTGGTGAATCAGCACTTCGGGCACATGAAGCCGGTGAAGAACGGCTTCCACAGCTCTCAGCCCAAGACCGCGGCTCGCATCATCACTGCGCAACAAGAAAGCGCTGGAGCAGGTGCAGATTTGCGTGGGCGTGCCTTCCCATCCCATCGCTCACGAAAACCGTCATGCGTCCTACATACTGAACACGCTGCTCGGGGGCGGCATGAGTTCGCGGCTGTTCCAGAACATTCGCGAACGCCAGGGTCTGGCCTACGCCATCTACAGCGATCTTTCGCCCTACCGCGATACCGGATGTCTCTCGGTCTATGCCGGTACGTCGCGCGAATCCGCGAGCAAAGTTGTGCAGTCAGTAGTATCGGAGTTCCGCAAACTCAAGGTGGAACCGGTTCCCGAGGAGGAACTACGACGGTCGAAGGATCAGCTGAAGGGGAGCCTGATGCTTTCGCTGGAGTCCTCCAGTGCGCGCATGTCGAACCTGGCTCGGCAGGAGATGTACTTCGACCACTTTTACAGCCTCGACGAACTGATCGAGCGGATCGAGAACGTCACCGTCGAGCAGTTGACCGAACTGGCCAATGAATTTTTTCACACAGAATCGATTGCAGTCACCGTTCTGGGCAATCTTAACGGGTTGAAGCTGACTCGCGATCAACTCGCCTGCTGATCGCAGAAACCTCCAAGCACAAGCAACGAAATCCATCACGGACCACGCAGGGACGGATGCGATTGCCGCTTTTGCGGCGGCATATAACACCATGACTCTGCAAAAGTTGCGCGGCCTTCTTCCGCCATACTGCATGACTCTTCCAAGCGCAGTCCGCATCTAATTAGGTAATTGAGCAGAGAGCCTGGCGCGGTGATGATGGAGAAAGTCAGGTCGGACTGCGGTGGATCGGAGGATGGTTATGGCACAGGTGATTGAGTTCTACATTCCGACGCGATTCAAACCGAAAGTGAAGTGGGTACCCGTAGAGCAGCGCGGAAAAGTTATCGCGTTCCCCACCGACCTGAAGAAGTCGGCGTAAAGGAACAGAGCAAACGCCCGGCCGCCTTCCGCGAGCCGGGCGTTTTCATTTTCATTGCCTCGAACTTGCCCTGCAAGTAACTCATTCATTTTAAATTGGTTGACCTACCCTGAAGGGCCGTAGAGCCGGAGCCATTCATCTCTTTTCGCGATCTTTGGGGGATCGTTAGCGATCTCTGCGCTGAAAAGCCTTAACCTCCGCCCGTCGCGGCATCAGGCAGTGGCACTCCCATTCGCCGGCAGCACTACTTTCGCTGGCTTAGAGCGAAATTTCGAGGCATACTATGCGGCAGGCCCGTCTCCCCTACGGGCGGGAGGGCTCCGCGTCATGCCGTTGCTGGAGGACAATAAATTAGAAGTTACCAATATCACGCCTTCGGTAGGGGATGGTGGGTCCGATCAGAAACAGCGGCGCCAGATGCTGGTTGCACTGGCACTGCTGTTGGCCGCATTAATCCTGGTGCTGATCAAGGACCGTGACTTCTGGTTTCCGCCTGAGCCCCCGGCACAATCGGAATCCGAACCGGTCGAAGAGCCTTCGCCAGATGTGAAGGCGCCATCCGAAACAGCAAGCACGGCTGCGACCACACCCCAGCCGCCGGTTCACGCACGATCGAAGGTGAAACCACGCCCGTCGCCCCCGGCCGCTGAGCCCAGTCCGGCGCCTGCGTTGGCGCCGGTCGTAATGACCCGGGCCGTCCTGCCTCCGCTCGAAGTTGAAGTGGTGGCTGGGGACGAACACCGCACCATCCAGCCAACCACCAATTCGGTCAGAGTTGACCTGCAGCCCAGAACGCCGATCATGTCCTCGGCGACAACGTCTTCGCCGGTAAATCCTTCCGGCGCTTCCTCTGGATCTTCTTCCGGCTCTTCGTCCAGTGCTGGGGATCCCGCGGGTGTAGCCGATGCCACCGCGCGGGTCCATCTTTCTCCGGGCGCCGCCGATCTCCTGTCCCGCCCCGTACAACCTAACTATCCCCTGCTGGCCAAGGAGATGAAGGTACAAGGCGCGGTCGTGCTCGAAGCTCTCATCGGACGTGATGGAAATATTCAGGACCTTCACGTGCTCAGCGGACCGACGATTCTTTCGACCGCGGCCCGCGAAGCAGTCAAACAATGGCGTTTCAGACCGTACCTGCAATCGGGACAGGCCGTCGAAACCGAGGCCCGCATCACGGTAAACTTCACCATCTCGACCCAGTAGCAGAAACGCGGCCACGGATTTGCGCGAATGCTCACGGACAACGAAACAAAATTAACAAACAAGATTTGATCCGTGTGAATCCGCGAAATCCGTGGCCAGCTTTTTCCGGGAGCAGCCCACATGGCGTTTCTAATCTCCAGCACAGGTTTTGAGAACGGCGGCGATATTCCCAGAAAATTCACCTGCGACGGCGCCGATGTCTCCCCCGAACTCTCCTGGACCGAGCCTCCACCGGGCACCGTAACCTTCGCGCTGATCGCTGATGATCCTGACGCGCCATCCGGAACCTGGACTCACTGGGTGTTGTTCGACTTGCCCGGGACCACGACCAGTCTGGCCGAGGGCGTTACCAAGATTGACGAACTGCCGGGCGGTGAGCGGCAGGGCCGCAACGACTTCCGCAAGATTGGATACAACGGTCCTTGTCCTCCGCCGGGAAAACCGCATCGCTATTTTTTTAAGATATACGCGCTGATGGGAAAGCTTGATCTCAAACCAGGCGCAAGCCGCCAGGAAGTGGAACAGGCGATGCAAGGTCTGGTGCTGGGCCAGACCGAATGGATCGGGAGGTATCAGCGCTAAATCCACTCTGAAGGGTCCCCCCGTCCAAGCTATGCTTGGGCGGGGCTTTCGTCTGTCGAAAACACAGAAATACGTCTCTCTAAAGGAAGGGGGAGGCGCCGCCCCCCCGCCGATCTTGGACGGGGCACCCTCGAGAGATTATTACTGCGCCGCGCCGGCGGCGCTGGCCAGGTTTGTTTCTGGGGCGCACTCTACGCGGTTCCTGCCGTTGGTTTTGGCGCAATAGAGTGCCGCGTCGGCCGTGCGCAAGAGTTGCTCACCATTGAGGACCGGAGCGCCTACTCCATTCCCCGCCACTGACCCGATGCTGAGGGTGACGGAAATGGCTCCGGCATCGGTCTCAACCGGCTTTTTCGACACGCAAGCCCGCATTCGTTCTGCGCTGACCGCCAGGTCCGAAGGTGAACACTCAGCCAGGACGATCAGGAACTCTTCCCCGCCATAGCGGCCCACGTAATCGTAATTTCTCACCGACCCAAGTATGCGGCGAGCCACCTCGCCTAACACCACATCTCCCACCGGGTGTCCATAGGTATCGTTGATGTGCTTGAAGTGATCAAGGTCTGCCATGATCACGCCCAACGGCTTGCCGACTCTCAGGCTGCGCTGGGTCTCCCGATGCAGCAGGCCCATGATGGCTCCCCGGTTCCAGAGCCCGGTGAGATGGTCGTGCGCTGACTCGAATTGCAGTTCGTTCTGCACTCTAAGCAGCGCGCTCTGCAGTTCCAGAATGCGCTTGCCCGCCCGGACCCGCGCCCGCAGTTCATTTACATCAAATGGTTTGGTGAGGTAGTCATCGGCTCCGGCTTCCAGTCCCGCAACTACATCTTCCTTGCTCCCTTTCGCGGTCAGCAGCAATACATATTTGTAGGGGCCATTTTCGTGAGTGCGAATCCGGCGGCAGAGCTCAATACCGTCGAGGCCGGGCATCATCCAATCCAGAATTGCCATCTGCGGAGCGTCCTTCTGTTGCAGCACGCTCCAGGCATCCAGCCCGTTCTCCAGGGATGTGACCCGGTAGTTCCATTTCTTTAGCCAGTTTTCGAGGACCCGGCGGAAAATGGGATCATCTTCCGCAATCAATACCGTATCGGGCGGCGACAGGACCGGACCCGAATCGGGACGCTGGCCGGAAAAAAGAGTGCTCATTGAATCGCACCTGCGGGATCTTTCAGCGCGAGATGCAGGCTCGCGGTTTCACGCTCCAGCACAACCAGCCCTTCCGCGGCCTGGGACAAATCGTTCTCCTGCCCCATGTCCTCGAGCCTTTGTGCAGCTTGCGAAGCCTCGGCTGCGCCCAGGTATCCCAATTCGCCTTTCAGATTGTGAGCGGCACGCATCACCCCATTCGCGTCGGCGTCAACGATGGCCTGGCGCAGCTTCCGCAGCAGCTTCGGCGATTCGTCCAGGAAGATCTGGCAGAGTTCCCGCAGAAGTTCTTCGTCTCCGCCCAGCCGGTCCAGGGCTTCGGCCTTGCCCCACAATAATTTTGCCGAAGGAGCGGCGGCGACCGGCGGCGGGGCAGCTGCCGGGAAACTGTTGGGCGGTTTTTCAATGGCACTGAAACGTATGGGTTTCGTAATGTGTCCGTCCATTCCTGCCCCCACCTCACGCCTGGACAAGCTGGCCACACCACTATCTTCGGCAGCAGTGGACTTCAACTTTACTGCCGGGCCTCGGCGGTGAACGACGCGCCCCGGCCCAGAAATCGTCGCCCGAAGGGACATATCCCTCAGTGCAGGCGCCTGGTGCCTTGGTTAATTTCCCACAGCCTTCCGGTTCAAGCCGATCCCGAAACCGCCGATGACTAAGACACATGGGTATCCCGTGCCATGGTGTCTGCCGGCTCCTTCTTTCGCTAGCCAACCGGCTGGGAAAGGATCGCGCTGCATGAGGAACCGCGCCGCCGAATTCGACGCCGAGTTCTTTCGCGGGGCGATGACGCGAATCTGCCTGGCCGTGTACTCCATGGCTGTGATGAATTTTTGTTCCCGGCGGGGCGTACGGTCAGAGTCAACCGAGGCCAATCTCGCGGTTTATACCCAATGAACATGACTGCCACCAGGACGGCCCTCGACCCTGCGAGCGCGCCCAAGCCTCAGCTGCGTGTCTTGTTGGTCGAAGATGATCCCGCCGAACGGGAACTGATTTTGCACGAACTGGGAAAGGGCGAATTCGAAATTGTCGCCGACGTGGCCGGTACGGCTGATGAGTTCCTCCAGAGGGTAAGAGCGAACCGCCCGGATGTCGTATTGGCCGACTACAAGCTGGGGCAGTGGACGGGGACCGAGGCGCTGGAAGTTCTGCGCCAGGAAGGCCTCGATATTCCATTGATCCTGGTGTCGAAGGCGCTGGGGGAGGTGACTGCCGTAGAGTGCATCAAGCAAGGAGTCACCGATTATGTGCTGAAAGACTCCCTGGCCCGGTTGTCCGTGGCGTTGCGCGGCGCCTTGAAAGACAAGAATGCGCGCGAGGAGCGCAAACGAGCGCAAGAATCGCTGGCTGAAAAGGTCGAGGAGCTGGCGCGCTCGAATGCCGACCTGGAACAGTTCGCCTACGTCGCATCCCACGACTTGCAGGAGCCCTTGCGCATGGTTTCGGCCTACACCCAGCTGCTGGCGGAACGCTATCGCGGCAAACTCGACGATCAGGCGGACAAGTACATCAGCTACGCCGTCGATGGCGCCACTCGCATGCAAAGTCTGATCCAGGACCTGCTGGCATTTTCCCGCGTCGGGCGGCAGGAGAACGCAGTCGCGAACACGGACTGCAACGGACTCGTGAAAGGCGCGATGGAGAACCTGCGGGCCGCGATGCTGGAGAGCGGGGCTGTGGTCACGCATGGACCCTTGCCCGTGCTGAAGGCTAACGGCTCACAACTGCAACAGGTGTTTCAGAACCTCATCGGAAACGCGATCAAATTTCATGGTCCCCAGGCACCCGTCATTCAGATCTCCGCCAGGAAACAAGGCGTCGAATGGATCTTCTCGGTGGCGGACAACGGCCTCGGCATATCTGCCCAGCACGTCGAGAGCGTCTTCATCATTTTTAATCGCCTGCACACGCGCACCGAATATCCCGGCAACGGCATCGGGCTGGCGATCTGTAGAAAGATCGTTGAACGGCACGGAGGCAAAATCCAGGCCATGCCTCATGAAGGTGGGGGCACAATCTTCAACTTCACCGTGCCCGCCGGTAGACAGGATCCGGCATGAGAACGGCGGCGGAAATTCTGTTGGTCGATGACAATCCTGCCGATCTTGACTTGACCATCGACGCCCTGACCCAAAGCCGGTGGCCGACGCATATCAGTACGGTTTCCGACGGGGAGGAGGCTATGGCCTATCTTCGCCGGGAGGGAAAATATACCGCATGCACAAGGCCGCACCTGGTGCTGCTGGACCTCAATCTGCCACGCAAGGATGGACGTTCGGTTCTGGCCGATATGAAATCGAACCCTGCCCTGCGCCGCGTACCCGTCGTGATCTTCAGTTCGTCACAAGCCGCAAAGGACATCGAGTGTAGCTATGAGCTCGGAGCGAACAGCTACGTCAGCAAACCGGCCACTCTGGGCGAGTGGGTCGCGGCGGTGAGGCTGTTGAATGATTTCTGGATGGGATGCGCCTGCCTTCCCCACGAGGAGGAACAATGAACAACGGATCCACCCATATTTTACTGATTGAGGATAATCCTGGAGACGCCGATCTGGTTCGCCTGCGACTGGTGGAGGCCCATTCGGATGTCGCAGTCTCCTGCGTGAACCGGCTCTCCACCGGGCTGGCTTCGATGATCGTGGCCCCACCCGTCATGGTGCTGCTCGACTTGAATCTTCCCGACAGTCATGGCGCGGAAACCTACCGCACGGTGCTCGAACAGATGCCCGGCGTGCCGATCATCGTGCTGTCCGGACTGGACGACGAAGAGCTGGCGGCCGGCGCCGTCCATCAGGGAGTACAGGACTACCTGGTCAAGGGGAATTTCGACAGCAAGCAACTGGCCCGCGCCATGCGTTATGCGATCGAGCGCCAGGCACTGCTGACCTCTCTCGACATGAGCCGGCGGCAGCAACTGCAGTTCAAGAATGAATTCCTGTCGCACGTTTCCCACGAATTGCGCACCCCGCTGACCTGCATCCACCAGTTCGTCTCACTCATGCTCGATGGGCTGGCCGGCACCTTAATGCCCGAACAACGCGAGCACCTGGAAACTGTTTTCCGCAGCGTGAACCAGCTTCGCGCCATGATCACCGACCTGCTGGAGGCCACGCGAGCCGAGTCGGGAAAGATGTCCATCGAGCCGCACTGCATCGTGATCGGCGATGTCATCCGCCAGGCCGTGGCCATGTTGCAGGGCACCGCCCAGGCCAAGGGCGTCGGCCTGGAAGCCGGCCTCGATGTCAGAATTCCATTCGTGTATGCAGATCCGAAGCGAGTGCTCCAGGTGCTCACAAATCTCATCGACAATGCCGTCAAATTCACCCCGAGCGATGGGTCGGTCATGGTCAAGGCCTGCCTTACAGAGAGCGATCCAGACTTCGTCCATATCTCCGTCACCGACACCGGCCGTGGCATCAGTCCGGACGCGAAGGCCCTGATCTTTGAACGTCTGTACCAGGACCCCAACTCGGTTGACGATAGTCGCAAGGGTTTGGGCCTGGGACTCTATATTTCGAAACAGTTGGTACAACTTCACGGTGGACAAATCAGGGTGGAGAGCCAGCTCTCCCACGGCAGCACATTTGTTTTTACCCTGCCTTTGTTTTCGCTGGCAAAATTTCTGGGGCCGGTCATCACCCACCATGGCCGTCTGCGGGAATCTGTCAGCCTGATCACCGTAGAGGTCAGCCCCCTGCGCACGCCTTTTGCCGGCAACTGGGAGGACGTCCGCCAGCATTGTCTGCAAATCCTGGAGCCCTGCATCCTGGGCGACAAGGACGCGATCCTGCCTGCGCTGGGCAATGCCGGACAGAGCGAAACCCTGGTCCTCGTGGCCTCTACCGACGAACATGGCGCCATCGTGGTCGAAAAGCGTATCCGGGAACAACTGGGACGCTCCGAACGCTTGCGTTCCAGTTGCGCCTTCGAAGTTTCCTCCGTGGGCCTGAAACTCCCCGCGGCGGATCGCAACAAGCCGGTGGAGAAGTTGGTACAGGAAGTTGCCGATAGCATTACCGAGATGACGATGACCAGGCTGCGGCGGGGAAAGTCGGCTGCAAACTGAAGAGGAGAGCAAGTTTTTTCGGGCGTTTAAATCTGGAATTCACCCATTCAAGGAGAAGAACACTATGGACAAGCCTAAAATCCTGATCGTTGATGATGATCCTGACTTGAGACGGGGTCTGAACCTGCGCCTGCGCGCCAACCACTTCGACACCGCTTATGCCACCGATGGCTTTTCGGCCATCGCGATGGCCCAGAAGGAGCGCCCGGACCTGATCATTCTCGACATTGGCCTGCCGGCGGGAGACGGCTTCATCGTGCTGGACCGCTTGCAACAGAGTGCCCAGCTCTCTTCGATCCCGGTCATCGTTCTGACCGCGCGTGACCCGCAATATAACCGGGAACGCACTCTGAAGGCTGGAGCTTGCGCTTTCCTGCAAAAGCCTGCCGACAACAATGAACTGATGGATGTGATTCGCACCACCCTGAACCCGGTTTGGCCCGGCACGGCCGCGTCGGCTCTGCCCCCTTCGTAGTCGGCAGGGCAAAGACTGGAGAAAACAACGGTCTCCGCGCAGATACGGCGGGTGGATCGCAGCACCTGTACGAGTTCAGGCCTAGTAAATCAAGATCGCGGAACCAGAAACATCGAAACCAGGAGAATGCCGCCGCCGATCGCGACCAGATCCTCCCCCAGGGCAATCACCCAATCGGGTAAACCCGATGCCTTCACCAAGCGCGCGCGTGCCTGAAATCCGCCGAATGCTCCTACCACTCCGCCCACTGCGCCGAGTACCGCGCCGGCGACCAGCATGCAATCGGTCGCCACACAGAGCGCCGATCCCGAAAGCGCGCCCAGTACGATGCGCCCGAACAGAGGCCCCGGCGAAGTCCGGTTCGGAATGAAGGGTAACTTGTCCGCGACAAGCTCGCCCACCGCCGCCGCAGAGAAACCGTAGGTAGCCAATGTGGATTCCATAAAAACCAGGCGCGAGTCCTCCAGATTGAGCCAGCCCAGATGTGCCGCCCAACAAACCAGCGCCGGGCCGGTCATCGAACGTAGACCGGTCACTAATCCAATTCCGAAGGCCAGCAGATAACCCAGGCCGGAATGCATCACGAATACTCCCTCCTGCCGTTTCGATCTAAGAACACAAAACCCGCCAGATCATTGCCTGGCGGGCTCGGTGCTCGAAATCGTAATTCGGT
This sequence comes from Terriglobia bacterium, assembly GCA_963816865.1. Classification (GTDB taxonomy): domain Bacteria; phylum Acidobacteriota; class Terriglobia; order Terriglobales; family Acidobacteriaceae; genus JAIQFF01. The sequence goes on along the minus strand of CAWFMU010000039.1, from coordinate 94,375 downwards.
TTCTACGCCGCTTTCTTTAACTGTCTCACCCGGGCCCAACGTGCCCTCTGAGCAGCTGCAATCTTCTTGCGCGCGGCGATAGACAAACTCCTTCGCCGCGGTTTGGTGTAGGACACTCCGTGGTCCAGCTTGCCTAGAACTGAAAGAGCCGCGTCAACATGCCTTAGTTGGTTAACCAGACTCGTTCGTTGCCCTCGCAATTGCGAGACGATCGATTCCAGCCCCTTTAGATTTGCCATGAGTTCCCCCCTCGGTCACTGATCTTAGGGCACGATCTTAACAAAAACGCTTGCTAACAGAAACCTAGCGGGCGGCGAAACGCTGGGTCATCCACTCCCTCGGGACTTCTTGATGTGGCGCACGCTGTGCCCCTCGACCAGATGGAACAGCTCTTCCGCCAGGTTCTTGGTGTGGTCACCGGCGCGTTCAAAGGCCTGCGCCATGAAGAGCAGGTTGGTGACTTCGTAGCTCCTGTGTCCGGCGCCTTTTTCCAGGTACTGACGAAAGACGGAATGGCAGACCTGGTCCATGTCGTAGTCCATCTTAATGACCGATTCGGCCAGTCCAAGATCACGGCTCACGAATCCCTGATGCACTCGCGCCAGCATCTCCTGCAACACCTTCGCCATCTCGATCAGAAACGCCGATTCCTTCGAATTCAGCGGCGCCGGCAAACCGTGGATTCGTTGCACTACGGACCAGATCAGGTCGCCGACGCGCTCCAGATCAATCGTAAATTTCAGGCAGGCCAGAAGTTCCCGTGCCTCCGGTTCAGCCACCTGGGTCACGGCGCCGGGAGTGGCATCGTCAATCTGCCGCTCGATCTGGTCCAGTTCCTTTTCGCATTGCCGTACCGCCAGGAAGGCGATTCGTGAACCGGTCTCGATGTAGTCCCGCGCATTAAACGCCGCGTCTTTAGCGATCAGGCAGGCGCGCAGAGCGGTATCGATCACCTGCTTGCTCGCTTCTGACTTTTCTTTGCGTGGTCGCTTCATGGAGGGTGCAATCAAGGCTAGCAGAGTCTCAGGACTGGCGCGAGTACCCACTCGTTTGGCTAGTGGTGCAGTTTGCTCCAGAACAATCCCACCCTTTGTCATTCCGAAGCCAGCTTTATCGGCGAGGAATCTGCTTGCTGCCAGCCACCGCAACAACAGATTCCTCGCGCCGCGAAGCCGCGCTTCGGAATGACAAATCCTTTGGGACTTCAAACTGCACCTCTACCCTCGTTTGCCTTGAAGTTGGGTTTCCGTTCAAACTATCGCCATGGCCGCATCCCCAAAGAAGAAAGCAAACAAGTCTCCGCAGAGTCAGCTTGACGCCCTACTAGACAAGTACACGCCCGAACGTGCCACCGCGGGGCGCGACTGCCTGAAGAAGATGCGAGCACGTCTGCCCGGCGCCACTCAACTCGTCTACGATACCTACAACGCCCTGGGTATCGGCTTTGGCCCTTCGGAGAAAGCATCGGAGGCCATTTTCTCCATAGTGCTTTATCCCCGGTACGTGACGCTGTTCTTCCTGCAGGGCGTGCACTTGCCCGATCCAGAGCGATTGCTCCAGGGCAATGGGAGAATAGTTCGCCACATCAAGCTCGAATCGCCGACCGATCTGGACAAGCCAGCCATCCGAAAACTGATGGCGGTTGCCTTGAAGAGCGCGAAGCGTGGCCATCGACAGCACCGCCCCGGGTGGCCTGTTCATCAAATCAATCGCTGCGAAACAACGTCCGCGCCGTCCAAGCTAAAAAATGTAGGCGCGAGCGCCCCGCTCGTGCAGGCCACAGAGACCACGTGGGACAGCCCCTCGGCTGTCCGGCGGAGCGAAGCTCCGCTTGTTGTTCCGTCAAAAATCCGTCGAGCAAGCTCGACCGGACAGCCGAGGGCGGCTGTCCCCACGTGGTTCTCGCCGCTGCCGCACAACGGCGCTCGCGCCCACATTCGGCTGACTTATACTGGGCATCACGACTTGGGGCAACCGGCCCGAGACGGAGACTCTCAGGCGTGACTAGCAACGTCCAGACGGTAGAACTGATTTTCCTGTTACTGCTGCTCTTCGTGGTGGCGTTTGGAGCTCTGGCGCGAAAACTTCAGGTCCCCTATCCCATCGTTCTCGTTATCGCCGGAGGACTGCTCGGGTTCGTTCCAGGTATTCCAAAAATCGCGCTCAATCCTGACGTCATCTTCTTCGTTATCCTTCCGCCTCTTCTGTACTCCGCAGCCTGGGTTACATCCTGGCGTGAATTCTCCTTCAACTTGTTCAGCATCCTGCTGCTGGCTTTTGGCTTGGTCACGTTCACGGTGATCGGGATTGCGGAAAGTGCGCACTGGCTCTTTGCCGGATTCGACTGGAAGCTCGGCCTGGTCCTCGGCGCCGTCGTCGCACCCACCGATGCGCTCGCCGCCACGTCCATTGCAGAGCGTGTCGGAATCCCCAAGAGGATCACTGACCTGATCGAGGGTGAGAGCCTGGTGAACGACGCCACCGGTTTGTTGGCGCTTGAATTCGGCGTCGCGCTGGTGCTGGGAAACGAAACTCCAACCGTCACCGCTGGAATCACTCGCCTGGCTTACCTCACACTGGGTGGCCTGGCTGTCGGCCTGGCTGTCGGATGGATCGCAGACTGGGTTGAACATCGCATTGACGACGGCCCCATAGAAATCGCGATCAGCATACTGATTCCCTACGCCGCTTACCTCACCGCTGACCGGTTGCGTGCCTCGGGAGTGCTGGCAGTGGTGGCCTGCGGCCTCTACCTGAGCCGGCGCAGTTCCGAATTCTTTTCTCCGCAAGTGCGCCTTCAGGCCTGGGCAGTCTGGGAAGCACTGGATTTCATTCTCAATGGCCTGGTCTTCGTGCTCATCGGCCTGCAATTGCCTTACGTGCTGGCCGGAATTCACGGCTACAGCCACCGCACGTTGCTTCTCTACGGCGCTCTGTTCAGCGCACTGGTCATCGCATTGCGAATGTTGTGGGTATTCCCCGGTGCGTACATTGCCTACTGGACGCGGACCCGTTTGCTTCATCAAAAGTACGCTTGTCCAACCGTGCCGGGCATTGTCGTCCTGGGTTGGACCGGAATGCGCGGAGTGATCGCGCTCGCTGCCGCCATTGCCCTGCCCCAAACACTCGCCGATGGCAGTCCCTTTCCGCAGCGCAATTTGATCGTGTTTCTTGCCTTCTCCGTAATTCTCGTGACACTGGTCCTGCAGGGACTGACGCTTCCCTGGTTAGTCCGGGTCCTGCGTGTTGCCGACGGGGCCGGGCCCAATGTCGAAGAAGAAGCCGCGCGCCGCGAGATACTCGAAACTGCGCTGAAATATCTCGAAGGTGAGCGCGAAAAAGACACCGCGGAATTCGATTCGATCTATGAGGACATCGCCGGCCACTATCGCCATCGCCTTACCGATGTCATCGGGAAAGACGATGCCGATGCCAACCTTGGCCCCGAACATCACCAGCGCTTGTCACGTATCTCGAAGGAACTGCTGCGACTGGAGCGGCAAACCGCGGTCCGATTGCGTAACGAGGGCCGCATTGACGACGAAACTCTGCGGCAGTTGGAGCACGAACTGGACCTGCGCGAGTCTGGCCCAGCTCATGTATGAAACAGCTGGGAGGATGGGCTTCATGCCCGTCCAGCCGGGCGGGACGCCCGGCCTACATAAGTCTTCCATCCTAAACGGGAGCTTCGACCAGCGGCAGCAGCACCTGAAAGCATGTATTCCCGGGCTTTGAACTAACATTGATGCTTCCTCTGTGCTTCTTAACAATTCGCTGCACCGTATCGAGCCCCAGGCCCGTTCCTTCTCCCACGCCCTTGGTGGTGAAAAAAGGCTCGAAGATATGGGAGACGATCTCCGGAGAAATTCCTGGACCGTTATCGGCGATCTCGACTGCGACGCAATTTTCATCGCGGTAAGTGCGAATGCGCAGCTCGCCCTTTCCGCCCATGGCGTCAATCGCATTGTCAATAATGTTGGTCCACACCTGGTTGAGTTCGCTGCCGAAAGAATTCACCAGCAGGGGAATCTTGTTGTATTCGCGGTGTACGGTTATGCCGCGCTTGAGTTTGTGATTCAGGATGGTGAGCGTGTTTTCCAGACCCTTCACGATGTCCACGCTTTGGGCCTGGGTCTGGTCCATGTAGGTATATTCCTTGACCGCGCGTACCAGGTCAGAAATCCGCGAGGTACTGCTCTCAATCTCGATCAACAGGTTCGCAATCTCCGCCGAAGCCGCAATCCTCACCAGCGCAGCCCGGGCCACATCTGCGTCGAGCGTTGAGAACAACGACTCCAGCACCTCCGGCTTGATGCCTCTTCGCGCCAGGTCGGCCGCCAGCTGCCAGAGATCGCTTTGCCCATGACTGCGCAGGAGCGAATCAATCTGATCTTCCAGATCGCTCATGGCCAAAGTATCGAGTGACGTTTCGGACGGCTGCAGGAACGAAGCTTCCAGCTTTTCGATTTCCGATCTCTGGGCAGGGGTGAGATCATGCCGTCCCAACTCCTGTGCGGCGGCCTTGATGCGGAGCAGGGCTTCACGCAGCAAACTGGTCGCCCGCGTAGCGGCTGATGCGGGATTGTTCAGCTCATGGGCCAGCCCCGCGGACAACTTTCCCAAAGCAGCCAGCCGGTCGCGCTGCTGTTCCAGCCGGGTGACTTCACGGATCCGGTCGGCCATCACCCCCACCAAACGCTGGGTAAGCTCCGGCATTTTCTGAATCATTTCCGGAAACTTTGCCGAAGGAAATTTCAGGATGCGGGCGTCTGTGACCGCGCGGCCCGTCAGTACGGACTGCTTCATCCTCGAGAAAGGAAGCACCCCGGTGACAGCCCCAGCCCCAAACGGGAGGACGACAGTTTCGCCGGCAAGTTCACCCCGCACCTGAAGCTCCCCTTCCAGAACCACGACCATCGAGTCTGTCGGCCCACCGGGACGCAAGTACACATCTCCCGGCTTCAGCGTAATCTCCTGGCAATGGCTGATAAACCAATCCAGTTGGTCGTCGGGCAGACCCTCAAAAGTCGGGACACGCAACAGTTCTGATTTTTCGATCATTGATTCGTAGACCAACCCCTGTACCGAACTCTTACACCTTACTCAAATACTGATGGATGAACTGGACCGCCACCGATCCCTCGCCCACGCCGGACGCCACCCGCTTGACCGAACCATAGCGAACGTCGCCCACGGCAAAAATCCCGGGCACGTTGGTTTCGAGCAGAAAGGGATCGCGATCGAGAGTCCAGCCCTTGGGACGCAGTCCGTCCCGTATAAGGTCGGGGCCGGTCAAGATGAAGCCTCGATCGTCCCGCTCAACCAGGCCGGCCAGCCAGTCGGTTCGCGGCAGCGCTCCTATAAAGATGAACATCGAAGTGGCGGGAACACGCTCGATCTTGTCGGTGTCGGAACACAGCACTGAAATCTCTTCCAGATGAGTCGCACCGTGCGCCTCCACCATGCTGGCATGCGCCCATATCTGGATGTTGGGAGTCTCCTTGATCTGGTCAATCAGATACTGGGACATGGTGGCAGCCAGAGAATCGCCGCGTACCAGAATGATGACGCGCTCCGCATACTTGGCAAAGTTCATTGCCGCCTGGCCCGCCGAGTTCGCGCCTCCAACGACGTAAACAATTTCGCCGGCACATGAGAGCGCTTCGGTGGCGCCGCCGCCGTAATAAATTCCCGCTCCCTGCAATCGAGCGACGCCCTCTGCCTCAAGCTTCCGCCACTGCACCCCGGTCGAGATCATCAGCGCATGACATGAGATCTCATTTCCGTCCGCCAGTTTGAGAATCCGGTAAGAGCCTTCCGTCCGCACGCCGACGACTTCCAGTGGCGATAGTATTTCCACTCCAAAACGCTGGGCTTGCACCACCGCGCGCCGGGCCAGATCGTTGCCGCTCAGTCCCGCAGGAAATCCAAGATAGTTCTCGATGCGCGAACTCATTCCCGCCTGGCCGCCGGGCGCTTCCTTCTCGACCATCACCGTCTTCAGACCCTCGGATGCACCATAAACTGCCGCCGCCAAGCCCGCCGGCCCTCCACCTACGATCGCCAGATCGTAAAAGTCGGTCTGCGCCCGCGTGCGCAATCCCACTTTCTTGGCGACATCCGCGGGCAGGCTCTCCAGCAATTTGGTTCCGTCGGGAAAAAGCACAATCGGAAGGTCGGCAGCCTCCGGACCGAGCGCATCCATGAGTCGCTTGGTTTCAGGATCCTTGGCGGAGATTTCAACGTCAATCCACTGGTAGGGGACGTGGTTTCGCGCCAGAAAATCTCGCAGGTCGTATGAGCGGGGCGACCAGCGTGTGCCTAATACGCGTATGCCCTCGAAAGTCGGGTGGTAAGTAGCCTGCCAGTCATCGAGCAGATCATCCAGTTGCGGATACAAATGCTCCGACGGAGGGTCCCAGGGCTTCAGAAAAAAGTAATTGATATTGGCCTGGTTGATGGCGCTGATGGCGGCATTCATGTCGGTATAAGCGGTCAACAATGCCCGCTTCGCCTTGGGAAATATCCGCATGCCCTGCTGCAGAAATTCCACGCCATCCATGCGCGGCATGCGCTGGTCCGCCAGCAGCAAGGCTACGCTATCGTTTCGCACCTTCAACTGCTTCAGCAGGTCCAGCGCGCCTTCGGGAGAATCGCTGCCAATCACCCGGTATTCGGAGCCATATTTCGAACGCAAATCGCGCTCGATCGACCGCAAAACATCGGAGTCGTCATCCACGGTCAACAAGATCGGTTTCGCCATGATTCATTCCCAACTTATGAGTGGAGATAATTTTAGACTGCGAAAAACCTGAATGCCCTATAGATGCAAAAACCTGCCGCTTGGGATCAGAGTTTTCCGCGCCCCGTCACAGGCTGTGTGGAGGCGGGTCTTCGACCCGCCCAGGCCGAGCGCAGCTCGGCAGGGTTGCTCGGTAGGATAACTAGACCTGACCCACCGCCCACGCCTGCTCCAATTCCCGCCCTTGTTCGGCAATCGTCGAAACCAATTCTTCCATCTGCGCATCGCTGACCGCCGGATTCATACAAGTAAGTTTCAAACACTGCCGGCCGCCGACGCGAGTGTGCCCGATGACAGCAATGCCCCGATCGAACAGACGCTGCCGCAGAGCAGCATTCAAACCATCGTGATCGATCCCTTCACGCGCCGGCACATAACGAAAGACGACAGTGCTCAGACTGGCTCCATGAACAAGCTCCAGCGAAGAGGTTCGCCGCACCGCGTCGGCAGCGCAATGCGCCAGTGCAATCGTCCGGTCAATCATGGCGCCCAGCTTGCGGCGCCCCAGAAGTTGGAATGAAAGCCAGGGCTTCAGGACGTCGAAACGCCGGCTGGTCAGCAGCGACTTCGTCACCAGGTCGGGAATTCCCTGGGCTTCGTGCGCTTCCGGGTTGAGATAATCCGCGTGCAACTCGAAAAGTTTGAAGTAGCCAGAGTCGCGCAGCAGGAACACGCCCGCGGGAATCGGCTGCCAGAATAGTTTGTGAAAATCAATACTCAGAGAATCCGCCAGCGCGATACCCTGCAACTTGTCCCGATGCTGCGGCGAGAACAGCAGCACGCCACCGTACGCCGCGTCCACATGAAGCCACGCCCCAACCGACTGAGCCAACGCGCTTATTTCAGGCAATGGATCCACGGAGCCAAAGTCGGTGGTGCCTGCGGTCGCGACTATGGCAAAAGCCAGCAAGTCCCGATCGCGCATTTCGTCAAGCGTCCGGCGAAGACTCTCCGGCCGCATTCGAAATGCATCGTCAACAGCAACTCTGACTACTGCATCGGTCCCCAGCCCCAACTGCGCTGCGGATTTTTCCACGGTGAAGTGCGCCACCTCCGAACACAGGACGCGCATCCGCGCCGCTTCCGCCGGCAGGCCCTGCTTTTGCGCCAGCCATTGGAAGCGTGATTTCAGGAAAGCATCCCGCGCCAGAAGCAAGCCCATGAAGTTGGATTGAGTCCCTCCAGTCGTGAAAGTCCCACCGGCGCTAGCCGGCAATCCTGCCTCGGAGGCCAGCCACTGCACGAATTTCTGTTCCAGCATGGTGGCCACCGGCCCCAGGTCAAACGAATCCAGCGACTGGTTGAGGGCACTGATCACCGCCTCCGCGGCCAAGCTCGCCAGCAACGGAGGGCTATGCAGATGAGCGACACTATTGTGGTGGCTGACAGCCAGAGAGTTCGATATGAACCCGCCCACCTGCTCAAAAACCGTATCGGGCACAGCGCCTTCATCCGGTAGAAATGCAGGGTTGATCAACGCCGAGAGGGCAGCCGGACTCTTTCCGGCGTAGGGCTGCGCCGGGAAACAGGAGCCGATCAGGTCCGTGACCCGCGTCATCAATTCCCGGTACAGCAACTTGCTCTCGGGCGTGCTGGTCAGAAAATCGGATTCGAACAAGGCAGGGCCTCGGGGGAAGTTGAGCTAAAGCTCGTGAAGTGGGGCCAATTCTATCTGAAAGGCGGGGACTGTGTGGGGCGGACAATCCTGTCCGCCGCTTTTGACGTTGATTTTTCTCAGCTGTCGATTTTGTGAATTGCGCTCAAAAACATGAGCCGGCGAGTGACTCGCGACTTGAAGTGAACTTCAACGGCGGCGGCCAGGAGTGTCCGCCCCACACTACACTCTCAGGCCCGTTTCATGCAGTTCCGGCCTCGACGGTTTCGGCTCGTGAAGTACATTCTCGATGGCGGCAAGAAGTTCCTGGATCTGCAGCGGCTTCGAGGTGTAACCGTCCATCCCCGCCTGCAGACAGCGTTCCTTGTCGCCCACCATGGCGTGCGCAGTCATGGCGATGATGGGAATGTGCTTTGCCTCGGCTCTCGCGTTGCCGAATGGCCGCAGTGGCCTGCAAACCATCCATCTCGGGCATCTGCACGTCCATCAGAACCAGATCGAAGGGCGGCTGGTCAAACGGTTCCAGCATTTCCAGCGCCCGCTTGCCGGTTTCCGCCACCGACACCTTGTGTCCCCTTTTTTCCAGCAACCGGACCGCCACTTTCTGGTTGATCAGGTTGTCTTCGGCCAGCAGGATATTCAGCCGTCCTCTGGTTTCCCGCAAGGAGTGGACCGTAACCAGGGAGGCATTCTCGTCGGATTGGTTCTGCGCTCCGAGAGCCATGCGGATCGCGGCCAGAAGGTCGGAGCGCTTGATCGGTTTCGACAGGTAGGCGCCGATACCCAACTCGCGGCAGCGAGCAGCGTCTCCCCGCAGGCCGGCCGAGGTCAACATGATGACGACTGAGCCAGCCAGTGGCGCACTCTGGCGCACTCGTTCGACCAGGCTGAATCCGTCCGTGTCGGGCATCTGGGCGTCGAGCAGGACCAGGGGGAAAGGAGTACCTTGGTCAGCGGCCTGTTGCAGAACGGCGAGCGCCTCAGGTCCATCCTTGGTCAAGGTCGGATTCATTTGCCAAACCAGCAGCGTCTCCTGAAGAATGCGGCGGTTGGTGGCGTTATCGTCCACCACCAGTACGGCAAGACCGTGCAGCATTTCCACTCCGACCGGTTCGTACTTTCGTGGGCGCTATCTTCTGCAAGGGGAAGAGCGCGGTGAAGTGAAACGTGCTTCCCTGGCCGGGTTCACTCTCCACCCAGATGCGCCCACCCATCATTTCAACCAGCCGCGAGCAAATGGTGAGACCCAGGCCTGTACCGCCGTATTTCCTGGTGGTAGAGCCGTCCACCTGAGAGAACGCTTCGAAGATGCTCTGCTGTTTGTCGAACGGCACGCCGACTCCCGTGTCGCTCACCGAAAAATGGAGCAGCGCGTCGTCCTCCGCCGGTTCGCCACTGTCGACACGAAGCACAACTTCGCCCGTGGCCGTGAACTTGACCGCGTTGCCCACCAGGTTTACCACCACCTGCCGCAAACGCGTGGGATCGCCTTGCACGGCTTCGGGAACGTCGGGCAGCAGATGACAGGCGAGCTCGATCCCTTTCTGATGGGCCCGCAGACTCAGACCCTTGATGGCATCCTCGAGCGTGTCGCGCAGGTTGAAGTCAATGGTTTCGAAGTCCAGCTTTCCCGCTTCGATTTTGGACAAGTCCAGAATGTCGTTGAGCAGCGAGAGCAGGGAATCGGCGGAGGTCTTGACCATGGTCAGGTACTCGCGCTGTTCCTGGGATGAGCTCCGTGTCCAGCGCCAGGTCGGTCATGCCGATGATGCCATTCATCGGGGTGCGGATCTCATGGCTCATGTTGGCCAGAAGCTCGCTCTTGGCGCGATTGGCCGCCTCGGCAGCCTCCTTTGCGCGACGCAGTTCTTCTTCGATCTGTTTCCGCGCCGTGCTATCGCGTCGCCTTTTCCGCGAACAATGCCTCTTCCATGACCTTGCGCTCGACGGCATAGCGCAGGGCCCGCCGAGGTCCGCGCGCCTCGATCTGGCCTTTGATGAGATAGTCCTGCGCGCCGTCCTGCAAGGCTTGTATCGCCAGCGACTCGTCGTCCATGCCAGTCAGCACCACCAGGGGGACGCGGGGCGCGGCCGCCTGGACCCGCCGTACTGCCGCCAGTCCTTGTGCATCGGGCAAGTACAGGTCGATCAAGACAATGTCAACCGCATGCTCCGCGAGATGCTTCTCGGCCGCACTCATGTACTCCACATGAGTCAGGTGGGTGCTGTACCAACCCTGTTCCTTCAACATCTCGCGGAGCAGCAGGGCGTCTCCGGGGTTGTCTTCGACCAGCAGAATTTCTTTGATCGATTTCTGGCTCATCCGCTTTGCTCCTGCGGCAGCAGCTTGACCTTGGTCAGCCAGAAATCATTGATGCTCTTCACCAGGTCTCTCGAACGCGTCCAACTGCACCGGCTTGCTGAGATAGCAGTTGGCCTGGAGCTGGTAGCTCTTTACAATGTCCGCCTCCGCGTCTGAAGTGGTGAGGATCACCGTGGGGATGGTTTTCAGGCTCTCATCCTCCTTGATGAGAGCCAGAACCTCGCGGCCATCCATTTTGGGGAGATTCAGATCCAGCAAGATCAGGTCCGGACGAGGGGCGTCCATGTAGGCACCCTCGCGCCGCAGAAAGGCCATGGCCTCCACGCCGTCGCTCGCCACGTGCAAAACGACGGACGGATTGGCATCGCGAAAGGCTTCCTGCGTCAGCCGGACATCTCCGGGACTGTCTTCGACTAAGAGAACCTGTATGGGCACACCGTTTTCTCCAATAAGATTCATGACTTCTTCGACTCCCTGCCAAAGCTAAGCCTCGCGTATGAGGCCATTGCCGATTTGCTTTACTCATCCCCTTTCGCCTGCCCGGTAACCTGGACCCCGGTCAGCCAGAACTCATTGATGCTCTTCACCAGGGTCTCGAAATCGTCCAGGTGCGTCGGCTTGTTGAGGTAGCAGTTGGCGTGGAGTTGATAACTCCTGGCAATGTCCTCTTCCTGTCTTCGGAGGTGGTCAGGATCACGGTAGGAATCGCTTTCAGGTTCTCATCCTCTTTAATGTGGGTCAGAACCTCGCGGCCCTCCATCTTGGGCAGGTTGAGGTCGAGCAAGATAAGGCTGGGACGAGGAGCAACCGGTGTGCACCCTCACGCCGCAGAAAGGCCATGGCCTCGACGCCGTCCGAGACCACGTGGAAATGGATGGAGGGATGGATCGCGCGGAAAGCTTCGTGCGTGAACCGGACATCCACCGGGATTGTCTTCGACCAGGAGAACTTCTATTGACATACGTTTCCTATCCTCCGCTGGCTTTCATGGTCTTCCTTTCACCTTCCGCCAGGGCAAAGCGAAAGGTGGAACCCTGCCCAGGTTGTGACTCGACCGAGATGCTGCCGCCGTGGCGCTCGACAATCTTCTTGCAGATGGCCAGTCCAATGCCGGTGCCGGCGAACTCTTCCCGTTTGTGCAGGCGCTGGAACATGCCAAAAATCTTGTCGAAGTACTGCGAGTCAATTCCCAGTCCGTTGTCTTTGACCGAAAATACCCATTTCTTCGCGCCATTCCTGGCGGCGGAGACGTGTACCCGGGGGACGCCCGGGCTCTGGTACTTGATGGCATTGCCCACCAGATTTTGAAATAGCTGAATCAGTTGGGTCTCGTCCGCCAGGACCGCCGGCAGGGGATCGTGCGTCACCTGCGGCGCCGCTTTCTTCGATGGCGCTGCGCAGATTCAGGAGCGCCTGTTGCAATGCGTCTTCGCTTGAAATATCGAGCAGCTCCTGCCCTTTTGTCCCCACCCGCGAAAAGGCCAGCAGATCCTGGATCAGGCGCTGCATGCGGTTGGCTCCGTCCACGGCGAAGGCGATGAACTCATCGGCGTCGCTGTCCAGCTTTCCCTTGTAGCGCCGGGAAAGCAGCTGGGTGTAACTGGCCACCATGCGCAGCGGCTCCTGCAAATCGTGAGAGGCGATGTAGGCAAATTGCCCCAGCTCTTCGTTCGAGCGGTTTAATTCCTCCACCTTTTGCAGAAGATGCGCTTCCGCCTTTTTCCGGGTCGTAATGTCGCGGATCGCCGCCGTCACCAGAATTCCTTCGGCGCTTTCGAGCGGGCTCAGCATGATCTCGATGGGAAAATCGCTGCCATCCTTCCGCCGCCCGGTGAGCTCGATCCCGGTGCCGATCTGCTGCGCCAGCGCGTCTTCCGACGGACCGCAGAGCGTCGGCGATCAGCCGCTCCGCAAAACCTTCGGGAATGATGTTCTTCACCTTCTGGCCCACCAGTTCGTCGCGGCTGTAGCCGAACTTCTTTTCCGCCTGAACATTCAGCAGCACGATTTCTCCCGCCGGGTTCACCACCACCATGGCGTCCGGCGCCGCTTCGAGCAGCCCGCGGTACCTGCCTTCCATCTGCGCCAGGTGCTTTTCCGCAGCCTTGCGCACGCTGATGTCGCGGATCGCCGCCGTGACCAGAATTCCTTCGGCGCTTTCGAGCGGGCTCAGCATGATCTCGATGGGAAAGTCGCTGCCATTTTTCCGCCGCCCGCATGAGTTCGATCCCGGTGCCGATCTGCTGCGCCAGCGCATCTTCGACCGCAGTGCGAGACCGTCAGCGATCAGCCGTTCCGCGAAGCCTTCGCGGAATAATGTTCTTCACCTTCTGGCCGACCAGTTCATCGCGGCGGTAGCCAAACTGTTTCTCCGCCTGCACATTCAGCAGCACGATGTCCCCGCCGGGATTCACCACCACCATGGCGTCCGGAGCGGCTTCCAGCAGGCCGCGGTACCGGCCTTCCATCTGCGCCAGATGCTTTTCCGCGTCCTTGCGCACGCTGATGTCGCGGATCGCCGCCGTCACCAGAATGCCTTCGGCGCTTTCGAGCGGGCTCAGCATGATCTCGATGGGAAAGTCGCTGCCATTCTTGCGCCGTCCGTAGAGCTCGAGCCCGTTACCCATCTGCTGCGCCAGCGCTTCTGCCGCGGTGCGCGTACCGTCGGCGATCAGGCGTTCCGCGAAGCCTTCCGGGATGATGGTCTTCACCTTGCTGCCCCACCAGTTCATCGCGGTTGTAGCCGAACTGTTTCTCCGCCTGAACATTCAGCAGGACGATCTCGCCGCCCGGCTTCACCACCACCATGGCGTCGGGAGCGGCTTCGAGCAGCCCGCGGTACCTGCCTTCCATCTGCGCCAGATGGGTTTCCGCGTTCTTGCGCACGCTGATGTCACGGATCGCCGCCGTCACCAGAATGCCCTCGGCGCTCTCGAGCGGACTCAGCATGATCTCGATGGGAAACTCGCTGCCATTCTTCCGCCGCCCGGTGAGCTCAATCCCGGTACCGATCTGCTGCGCCAGGGCGTCTTCGACCGATCGCAGACCGTCGGCCAGCAGCCGTTCCGCGAAGCCTTCCGGGATGATGTTCGTCACCTTTTGACCGACCAGTTCATCGCGGCGGTAGCCGAACTGTTTCTCCGCCTGCACATTCAGCAGGACGATGTCCCCGCCCGGATTCACCACCACCATGGCGTCCGGCGCCGCTTCCAGCAGCCCGCGGTACTTCTCTCCCGACTCCTTGCTCTCGCTGAGATCGCGGTTCAGCAGCGTCCGGTATTTTTCTTCGCTCTCGCGGAGCGCCTCCTCCGCCCGCCCGCGCCCGGAGCTGTCGCTGCTGGACGACCCAACCCGCGGCTGCGGTGATCAACAGGCCCAGAACAGTTCCGAAGATCAGGACCGCTTTGGTCTGGGCCAGGCGCCGCTTCGCGTCCGCGTTGCGCAGCGCCAGCAGGCGCACCTCTTCGTCCTGCATCTGGCGAACCGCGCCTTGAAACTCGTCCATGATCCGTTGCCCCGGTCCGCTTCGAATGGCATCCGCTGCCGCCTCCAAACCCTGGGACCGGCGCAGGCCAATGACCATCTCTGAAAACTGGATCTTCTCCGCGCCTAGCCGGGTCAGAGTCGGGAGCTGGCGCTGCTGCGCCGGGTTGTCCGCAGTCAAGTCGCGCACCATCGCCTGGTCCTGCTCTGCGCCGCGCAATGCTGGCTTGATAGGACTCGACGATACGCTTCGTCGCCCGTCAACACAAATCCGCGGCTGCTCGATTCGATACTCCTCATGGCAAGGAGCAAATCCTGAAGACTCGCCAGAACCTCGTGCGTGTGCCGCACCCTGCGGTCGCTTTCGCTGGACGCGACGATGCCGCGATACGAGATCGCTCCCACCACCAGCAAGGTCAGAAGTGCAGACCCGAACGCCAGTTGCACCTTGCGATTCAGCCGGGGCGTGGTCTTCATTTCACCTGACTTCTCGATCTGTTCCGCGATTCAGGGTTCCCGGTTTCGGGTCGTCTGCGGATGCCTTGAGGTGGGCCGCGATGAAGCTTGCCTGTTGGCAACGCTCTCAGTATTTCGCAAGGGGGTGAAGGAGCAGATTAGGAAGCTCTGGTGCTGGCATAGATGAATTTCAAATCGGGACGGTGAACAAATCGGGAGTAGGCCGGGTGATCCACCCTTCGTTTTTAGAAAGGGGGGTTCCACGGTCGATTCTTTCCAGGGATTTTCCTTCGGCGCACGAATGATGCACGCACCCGGAAACACACGAACCAGTGCAAAATTCCGGGATTCGACGTACCAGGCCGAAACAAAAGAATGGCTCCTCAGGTAGGACTCGAACCTACAACCCCCCGGTTAACAGCCGGGTGCTCTGCCATTGAGCTACTGAGGAGTGTGGAGGGGCGCGTCCGGCTGACGCGTCGCCTGCGCTGTGGTTTTTATATTAGCATCCGCGCGGAGTTGCTCAAAACTGCTCGGTTTGAATTTTGATACCCTAACCCTTGGCGCCGGTGTACGTCTGATTCAGTGAGGTGCTTTATGCCAGGAGGCTCTCGTTTGCTCTGGATCGTCGCTTGCCTTTCCCTGATGGCCGCAGTGGCATGGGCCGAGGACAACTCCCCCTCCGCTACTACCGCGCCTGCGGGCCCGCCCAAGGCGAAGGTGGATGTCGTTGAAGATACCCTTCACGGCCACAAGATTGCCGATCCCTACCGCTGGCTGGAGGATGCCAGCAGCGCAGACTCGCGGGAATATGTGCAGGCAGAGATGGCCTACACCCGCAGCCTGCTCGATCCCCTGCCGGGGCGCGACCGCATCCATGACCGGCTGGCGCAGCTGCTTTCGATCGGCACCATCGGGACGCCGCAGGTCGCGGGCCCTTACTTCTTTTATATACGGCGCGAAGGCACCCAGAACCAGCCGGTGCTTCTGGTGCGCGAAGGTCTGCACGGCAAAGACCGCACCCTGGTGGACGCGAACCAGATGTCCGCCGACGGCACGGTCGCGCTCGACTGGTGGTTCCCTTCCGACGACGGCAAATACGTGGCTTACGGCACCTCGGCCAGCGGCTCCGAAAACAGCACGCTGTATCGTGATCGAGACCGCCACCGGCAAACTGCTGCCGGACCAGATCCCGCAGGCCCGTATCGCCCAGGTCGCCTGGAAGAAGGACAATTCCGGTTTTTACTACGGACGCAATCCCAAGAAAGGCGACGTCCCCGAAGGCGACGACGTCTACTACCTGCACATTTTCTATCACGTGCTGGGCTCCGATCCGGCAGAAGACCCGCTGATCTGGGGCGAAGGCCGCAAGAAAGAAGAGATCCTGGTCTCGCAACTGCCCGACGACGATGATCGCTGGCTGCTGCTGACCTCGTATCAAGGCTCGGCCGGGAAGAATGAGCTTTTTCTTACATCTCTGAAAGACGACTTGAAGGGCGAAACTCCTCTCGTCGAGCTCACCAGCGGCAAGGATTTCCACTACAACGCCGAAATTTTCCGTGGCAAGATTTACATCACCACTAACGAAGGCGCGCCCCACTTCCATCTCTTCGTGGTGGACGCCGCCAATCCCGCCCGCGCCAACTGGAAAGAAATCATTCCGGAGAGCGAAGGCATCCTCCAGGGCACCGGCATCGTGGACGGAAAAATCCTGGCCCAGTACGAGCACAACGCCAGCTCGCAGCTCAAGCTTTTCGATCTTGACGGCAAGCCGCTCGGCGATATCGAACTTCCCGGCATCGGTTCGATCGCCGGCCTCGGCGGCCGCTATGACCGCAAGGAAGCTTTCTTCGGATTCCAGTCGTTCACCGTGCCGCCGTCGGTCTATCAGGTAGAACTGGCGTCGCGCAAAACTTCTCTGTGGGACAAGGTGGCCACGCCCGGCATCGATCCCTCGGCCTACGAAGTGGCACAGCTCTGGTACACCTCGAAGGACGGCACCAAAGTCCCGATGTTCGTCTTCCACAAAAAAGGCCTGCCGCTGAATGGCAAGAACCCGACCCTGCTGACCGGCTACGGCGGCTTCAACGTAAGCCTCACGCCCACTTTTTCCGGCGCACGCTATCTATGGCTGGAGCATGGCGGCGTTTACGCCGTAGCCAACCTGCGCGGCGGCGCCGAGTTTGGCGAAGACTGGCACCGCGCCGGCATGCTGGACAAAAAGCAAAATGTTTTCGACGACTTCATCGCCGCATCCGAATTTCTGATCGCCCAAAAATATACCGACAAAGATCACCTGGCCATCCAGGGCGGATCGAATGGCGGCCTGCTCATGGGCGCCATGATCACGCAGCGTCCTGACCTGTTTCGCGCCGTGGTCTGCCAGGTACCGCTGCTCGACATGCTGCGCTACCAGAATTTTCTGATCGCCAAATTCTGGGTCCCGGAATACGGCTCCGCCGAAGACGCCAAACAATTCGACTGGCTCTACGCCTACTCGCCCTACCATCACGTAAAGCCGGGCGCGGAGTATCCGGCAATCATGTTCATGACCGCAGACAGCGACAGCCGCGTCGATCCCATGCACGCGAAAAAGATGGCAGCGCTAATGCAGGCCGAGGCGGCGAATGGGCGAAGCCGAGAGCGTCCGATACTGCTGCGCATTGACAGCAAAGCCGGCCATGGCCAAGGTAAGCCAATCACCAAGCAGATTGAGGATGGGACGGATGTTTATTCGTTTGTGTTTTGGCAGTTGGGGGTAAGGCCTTAAGGCGGTCGTGGGTCCTTGGCCGTTGGTCGTTGGCCAATCCCCTTCAGTTTTCGTCAACCAACGTGGACGATGTTGTGTCGTGTTGTGGTGCTACGCAGAAGCCCCGAGCATAAGCTCGGGGCTCTCAAAACCGTGGTGTAACCTGTCCAGCTACAGCCTAAGGATAAAACACTACTTCCCAGAGTCAAGTTACAAAGGGTGGGTCAATCCGCCGCGAACACTCCGTTCAGCCGCCGAACTGCCCCACACAAGCCAAAACCGGGCTTGAGTGGGCCACGCGCCAGTGCCTCGGGCTGTTCACCGCTGATCTAGGCTGTTCCGATCCCTGCACTTTCAAAATGTTGGCCAGCTTCGATACTCGCTCTCACTTGCGGATTCTCTGCAATGCGTGACGATTGATATCGGGCTGCGAATGAATACATTTCCAATGTAAGCTACAACCCGTTTTCTAGCAGCCTCAACGAGTGTGGTCTCAGCTCTTCCGGGTGTTCCCGCAGATACACGAGTAGTTTTTGCTTCTTCTCCTTGCCACGATCACCGTCCTCGCTTTCATCGAGTTCGATTTTTAGATCGAACGGCTTGCGTGACTGCACACGGAGATAAATGGAAGCCCACATTTTCTTCACCGCGGACAACGAGACGCCGAGTTGATCCGATAACTCTCCGTCCGTTCCACCTTGCAGGGCGGCCGAGAGCAGCCGCCGTTCGCTGGGCGCAAATCCGATCATAGGCTTGCGATACGCGAAGAAAAGGTTGGCCCAGCTGCCAGGCTGCTTCGCCGCCATCTCCTTCGTGACCTCGAGCATATGTGGCTGCAGGAAGACCGATTCCACCGGTTCGTTGAAACTTTGGAGATGCACGGAAGGCGCATTCAGCAAGTACCATCCGCCGCTATTCACCGCCATCGCTATTTCGAGCGGATGGGATGCTTGCGCCTGGAGTCGCTTGATGTTGAAGCCACGGTACGCGTCGAAGAAGATAACCTGAGTCCCCTGAATCAGCTCCGGAAGATTCTCGAAGTCGGCGCGAGTAGCGGTCGGCCAGATCAAAATGTTCACGCCCGTGGTTGAGTTGGATTGTCGCACTTCTGCGTCGGTTAATATTGGAACCGGGCCGTGAATGCAACGATTCACCAGTTCAGGCCCGATCCACCTCAGCGGCATCTTAACCAAGTCCGATGCAAAGTGGTCAGAGACGAAACTGGCGACGCGTGAGCCGATCAAGCTGCTGGCGGTTCCTGGACCAGTCTCTTCACTGACGATGCTGAAAAGGGCATCCGAGCCCAGGTAATTGCGCCAGACCGTCCCCAGGTGCTCAATGGCAGCACCATACCTTGGCCCGAGAACCGGATGGTCCGCGGTGAACTTTACACATGTTGCTATGTCATCAAGGCGCGCGAGGCGATGGCGAATCATGCGGTGCCGGGACACAAAGGTAGTCTTTTAGGCCACTTGTTTATATCACTCAGAAGAGTATTGTCCCCTGCAATAGGGCGTTGCTTTCCCGCTCTCCCGACCTGTAGGGACGACCAAAGTTAGTCTCTCTGCGGCACACGATAAACGGCCCAAGCACGATTGTCCAATGTAGACGAGAAGATGGCCCGGCTCCGTCCGCGCCTCCTAGTAGGATCTTTTGTCTAGACGATATGAACGAGCTACTCCCATAAAGGACATTTATGCGTTCCTCCTGGTTACGTTTCGCAGTGAGTCTGTCCCTGACGGTCCTCGTCGGCTGTGGCGGTAGCCAAATGGGTGGAGGGAGCGTTGGGGAAGGTAGCGGCCAAACTTCTCCGCCAGTCACCAGCTTTGCGGAAAGCTGGCATTTCGCTCCCGCCTCGGGTGCACCCAGTATTGAAGCCGCCCTCACTCTCTCGTCTGCCTCGGTTGCGGGAGTGGCTCACTTCCAGTCGTTCAATACTGGCAGTTCGTGCCCTACCTTTTTCGACGACTTTCCCCTTTCGGGGACCATAGACGGACAAGGGAATTTGTCGTTGAAGTCATCTCCAGTGGCTGGTCGTGTGATGTTCCTGAACGGCATGCTCGCGCCCGATCGGGCATCTCTTTCGAGCGGAAGTTATCACTTCACCGGGGGGTGTGCGGCGGGAGACACAGGCACGCTGACGGGAGCAAGGGTCAAACCACTCACAGGAATCTATGCTGGAACCATGCAAAGGTCAGGGAACACCGTCAACATTTCCACGCAGCTCAGTCAGGCCACTGCGTCAGACAAGGATGGTTTTTTTTCGCTAGTGGGCACATTTACCGTGGCGAACATGTGTGATGAGACGTTCACGCTAAATGGGGCATCGGTCGTCGGTGACGTGGTTCATTTGTACTCAAATACCGGTACCGGCCTTGAAGGTCTCACGGGAGTGACCGACTCGGAAGCGCAGCAGATTGAATTGGATGACTACCTTTTTCTGGGGGATTGCATCGCGGGGGCTCACGGCACAATCACTCGTCAATAAGGGCTAACCAGCTGTAAGCGTTGGTGTCGGACCAACACCGACCACACCCAGAGAGATAACAGAGGAGAACATCATGCGGCGAAGGGTAATGGTTTTTGCATTCTTTCTGTTGATGACCATTGGGGCGACATGCCGGTGCGCTCAAGCATCGAACCTGGTCGTGAATTGCGACCGGAGAGAAACCATTAGTAAAACGCTGAAGCTTCTCGTCGCGGGTGGCCCATCCTTCACCCTTGAGACTGGCTTCGCCTAGCCCTCCTCCGCCTCGGGTGCATCGATAGTCTCCGTCACCCACCCTTTTCGCAGAGTGCGCGAAAAGGATGGCGCACCCCTTTCCCTTCCACTCTTCGCCCGGCGGATGGTTCCTGTTAGCGGGCGGCTGGACTCGTTCCTGACGCTGCGCTACCGACCTCGGGGGTGCCCTACCCTTTCGCGTTTGGTGCGAAAGGGTGGGTGCGGGCACCTATCACTCAAGCCGCTGGAGGCCGGATCTTCAATTCAAGTACCTGGCAGTCGTTGATCCGTACCGGCCCCGATTCTCCGAAGGCGTAGTTGCGAAAGCTGCTCCACGCCCACTCCTCGGGCTGGATGACCAGGCCTCGTTTGACCGGATTCCGGTGCATGTAGCGGAGTTTTTCGATGCGCTTGTGCTCCGTCCAGACATTGAAATCGTAGAAGCGGCGCTGCCAGATTTCTCCCGCCGCCAGGCGGCGATGCGGAACGCAGCGCCATTCGCGATTGGCTCAACACATGGTGCGCAAAGCGCTGCTTCAGCACCTGCATCACGATAGACGGCGTGGTCTCCTGCGGTTCGCTGACGAGGAGATGGAAGTGTTCGGGCATGACCACGTATCCGAGTAAAACAAAGCGGTGCCGTCGCCGGACCTCTTCCAGGAGGTTGCGGAGCAGGTCGCGACGATTGGCGGTGCCTAGGAGCGGGAGCCGGCGGTAGCAACTGCAGGTGATGAAGTGCAGATTGTGGGCGCCGTAATAACGTTGGAGGCCGCTTGGCATGACGGAATTCTGCACAGACGCAGGACCTTTGTCTGTGATGGTTGTCACACACCCACTTCGTCTGTACCCCGAGAGAACCGCGCTGGCGATACAATACTTATCTCGTCGAAGAAACCCAGATGGAAGAGACCAGCGCAACCATGAAACTAATCTCGGTGAACACCGGACTTCCACGCGAAGTGATGTGGCATGGGAGACCGGTAACTACGGGGATCTTCAAGGAACCGGTCCAGGGGCGCGTCGCTTTGCGCAAGCTCAATCTGGACGGCGACCGTCAGGCCGATCTCAATGTTCACGGGGGAGAGTACAAGGCGGTCTACTGCTATCCGGTTGCGTACTACGACTACTGGCGGAGGGAATTGCCGGGACACGAATTGCCGACCGCCATTTTCGGAGAGAACTTTACTGTCTCCGAATCCACGAAAGATGGCCTGTTCGAAGACTCGGTCCATCTGGGCGACCGGTTCTCTGTTGGCTCGGCGGAAGTGATCGTGACCCAGCCCCGGCTTCCCTGCTACAAACTGGCCTTGAGATTTCAAATGGACGACATGGTCAAGCGCTTCCTGGCGAGCGGGCGTACGGGTTTCTACTTCGCCGTCGTCCGCGAGGGAGAAGTTGGGGCTGGGGATGAGATCAAGGTGATTGGGCGCGATCCGAATGGCGTCCCGGTCTCGGAAATTACGCGGCTGTACATCGCGAAGGGGTACTCCGATGACGATGTCAGTGCGGTGCGACGGGCTTTGCGAGTTGCTGCGTTGCCGGAGAGTTGGAAGGGGTACTTTCGGGAGCGGCTCGAAAGGGACGGTATTGCGGCTGAGTGACTGCCATCCATAAGCGAAGGATGTTGGTCGTGGTCTTTCGCCCCTCCGGGGCTCACCTTTACTGACCCTGAACCCCGGGCTTGCGCCCGGGGCTACAATCTGGCGCCGCTTCGCGGCTGCGGTGTGCCATCAGAACTCGAAGTAGCCTCCAGCGGCGGCTCTTCTGGGGATGCTTTCGGGTTCGCCGGACGGGAGCAGGCCTACGACTCCGCGCAGGTTTTCCCAGGCGGCCTGGTTCAGGGCGGGGTCGGCGCCGACCAGGTCGCGGATCATGTTCCATGCGGCCAGGTTGAGCGCGCCCTCGGGCGGCGGTCCCATGGCCAGCGACACCGAACACTGCGGGCAGAAGCAGATGCGCTGCGCCGATGATTTCTGCCGCGGCCTTATCCCTACGGTTTGCGCGAACATGTATACCGCGACGGATTTGTGGCCGACTTCGATCTCCCGATTGCAGCGCAGACAAAACAAGTTTTCCAAGGCTTCCCTTCCTGGCGGACACTTTCGGCCCGAACGAAAATAGTGTCTCTATCGCTTATGAGATGCAAGTACGCAGAAGGATTCCCTGAAGCTCTCAGCCGTCAGCTCTCAGCTTTCAGTGAATCCAAACCGGACGGAATGCGGGTACAGTTCATTTCCAGGCCGGGCTGTTGTCCGCGCTGAAAGCTGAAAGCTGAGAGCTGACAGCTATTCGGGGATGCCGACCACCAACGTGCGTCTCTTCGGCAGTTCAGCTGTCAGTGATTTCTGCTGCGAATTTCAGGTCGGAACCTTGTTGCTGGATCAGGTCGCGGGCGGCGTCGTTGAAGAAGTAGACGACGTCGCCTCCAAAGCGGTCTTTGAAGCGGCGGCGTTCATCGAGGTCGAAAGGGCTTACGGAATACACTTTCAAGTCCTTCGACTCGCGCAATGCGGCGCTTAGCTCACGCTGGAACGAGAGGGCGCCTTGCCGGACTTGCGCCATGGTGAATGCAACTACGTGGTAGGGCATGAGTTCAGGCGCTCGGCGGCCGAGTCCCCGTGCCTCGAGCGCGCCAGCGGCGAGCCAGGGCGGGGACGATGGCGCCTCCCATGTTCGCAAGATTTAAGTCGGGGAGTGCAGCGCGCTCACCCCAGGGATTCAGACCACGAATCATCGACCCGGCAAGGCGTAACTGCGCTTTCACCTTTTCGATAAACGGATGCCGCGGCTAGCAGTCCGCTGGCCCGCACCAGCATGAGGGTGACGTCGTCCTTGGCGAGATTCTCGGGATAGCGCTCCTCGATTTCGGTCAACAGGGTCTCGATCAGCTTGTTGCGGCTCGACGTCACCGATTAGACGCATGATCCGCAGCAGACCGCTCTCGCCCAGCATTTCGCCGTCGGCATCGCTCGATTCGACGAGGGCGTCGGTGTAGCTCAGCAGGCAATCGCCGGGTTCCAGTTCGACGTCAACGTGCTCGTATTCCGCGAGAGCCAGCAATCCCAGAGGAATGTTTTGCGGTTTGGACTTCTTGTTGTTCGATCCGTCATCTTCTTGCCCAATAAAATCCCATTGCCGATGGGCGGCCCGGTAGAGAAACGGCCTGGGGTGTCCCGCGTTGCAAACGGTGAGACGCCGGGTGGGAGCAAAGAACGTGGTCACGACCGCCGTGGCGAAGGTCGCTGACTGCGAGAGCGCAATGAACTGCTGGTTGAGCAGGCGCACGAATTCCGCCTGGTCCAGACGGTTCACGAAACGGCGCATCAGGGTTCGCAGATCGGCGGCGGTGGCGGCGACCGAGGTTCCGTGTCCGGAGACATCGGCCAGCAACAGGCGGGAGATTCGGCCGGTGGCACAACTCGAAGCGTAATAGACGTCTCCGCCGCGCTGCGCCTCGCCGAAGGGCTTGCTGTAAACCCACACGTTCAAGCCGCCCATCTCGACGCCCGCCGAGGTAAGCTGGCTTCCGCCCCAGACTTCCATGCACTGCATGTGTTGTGCCGGTTGGCTGCTCACGACGGCATTATAGTCGCGCACCGGCATCTTGTGGACGCCGTTGATTTGTCCTCAACCCTGGCTGCCGGCAGCCTCCCCGAACCAAGCTGTGCTCTAGGCAGAGGTGGACGGCGTCATGCACTCTGCTGCTATGAGAGCTGCTACAAAGGAAAAGGGCGAATCGCGGATTGACCATCGGGTGGGGGCAGGTGCAGAAGTTTCAATCATCGGCCAAGTTTGTCCGGCTCGCCGAGCTGCGCAAACTTCGGGAGTGCGAACAGGTGGCTGCGGTCTGTTACCGGGTGCGCGGCGGCGAGATCGAATTCCTGCTGGTCAAGACCGGCAAGGGACGCTGGATTTTTCCCAAAGGCAGCGTCGAACCCGGGCTTACCCATGCGCAGGCAGCGGCCCTCGAAGCCTTCGAAGAGGCCGGAGTGCATGGCCGAATGGAGGAAGCATCCTTCGCCCGTTACATTCGCCGCCGGCGCAGAGAGGCGCGAACCGCGGTCAGCAGATCGCCCGAGAAGGAGTCCGCGGTAAACGCCCATCTTTGCGAAGTGTTGCGGCTGGTTCCGCCGCAGGAGCTTGACCGAAATCCCACATGGTTTTCGCCCGACAAGGCGAAGCGGCGTCTGCAGGAGCACCGTACGGCTGACTTCGGGACCGAACTGGCTCGCGTGGTTGACCGTGCCGTATCTCGCATCCGGCGATCGCGTTGCCAAAATGCAGCGGCCCGTGAGCTGCCGCCGCGGGTCCGTAATCTAGAAAGCAGTGGTCTGCAGAAAGTACAATTCATCGACATCGGCAGAGTCCGGGAAGCCGCCGGCAAAAGCAAACCTCCACGGATCGGCTGAGAACGACGCTCAGGAGAAGTAGTCGCGCATTAACTCCGTCATCCATTGCGGTTGCCGGACGCGCGCCGGGTCGGGCTCGAATTCCCGCACGTAAGGCTTAATATCCAGCACCGGTGTGCCGTCGATCGCGTCCAGCGCCTTCACTTTTAGCTTCAGGCCATCCACTTCGAGCAACTCACAAACCGAGACGCCGAGTTTGTTCGGCCGGTCTTTCTTCCGTTGAGCAAAGATGCCGACGCGGGGCCAGTCCGGATTTCCCCGGGGATGACTGGCGCCGGTGACGACGCTTTCGTCGGGAACCAGGTGGAAACAATAGACCACCAGAATGTGGGAAAAATCGGCGAGGCCCAGACCGAATCCGGGGTGAAACGCGTACCGTCGAATTCGATGACGGACACGAGGTTTCCCCAGAAATCGTCTTTGGCTTCGGTTCGGGGCGAGTGGACGCGGCCGATGGGGGCGAGAGTGATGGGAGCCATGATCCATCCTAAATCGGACGGGGCAGGTGGGTTATAGCTGGTTTTCTTGTTGTCGCTGCTTCCGAGGCTTCTCTTCACGTTCGCCCAGGAGCTGATTAAGCTCGTTGACAAGCTCCAATAGCTTTTCCGAGTTCTGTTCAGTAGAGGCCTGTTCGGCGAGGTGTTTCCAGTCGCCAGGTGAATCCGGTGGCATCGGGGGATCCTCTTCTTGATTCATCACGAAACTACTCTCGCCCGGACCGTGGGTCTGTGCAATCTTGCACATTCCCACGGAAAGGCCTGGGAATTTTAAGAAAGGTACGATCCCGAACAAATTCCTTGACCGCGCCCCATTTACCCGCTAAATTACAAGGTTCCAAGGACATAGGGTCGGCTTTAGGGCGATCCCCAGTACCTCCGTTGACCAGTTAGGACCCGGTTCGAATCGAAGAAACTTTCGGGTCAGGCGGAGCATCTATACCAGTAGCCAGAGCATTTCCCGTACAACCCATAAGAATTGAAGGACTTAGAAATCTGGCCGGGACTTGCCCTGTCGTAAAGAAGTGAGAATTTCGCCCGTTCGTGGGGTCAGGAGAAAGAATAATGAAGCGCTCTGATCGAGTTTTTGATGCTTTACATACTTTGCGGAACCGTTATATGCTCTGTCAGCTTGCATCGAAGGCTACCCGTAAGTTTCACAAGCCCAATACCAGAATCCAGGAGACCATGAACGAGGTCCTGGATCGGATTGCAAGTTCGGAGCGGCAGTCGGTTCTTGCCGAACCGGAACATTTTGCTGAGGCACAACGGCGGGCTGCGTAGTTTAGCCCGCCCCTCTGCCCCGCTGGATAGTTCCTTCTCTTTCGCGTACCCCCCTTTGAAAAATCTCCTCGCAGGTGACTGATGACCATTGCTGAACTCAAAGAAAAAAATATTACCGAGCTAACCAAGATCGCCCGATCTTTGGACTTGCCCGGAGCTAGCGGATTGCGCAAGCAAGACCTGATCTTCAAGATTCTCCAGGCCCAGAGCGAAAAAGAGGGCCACATCTTTGCCGAGGGCGTGCTTGAAATCCTGCCCGACGGCTACGGCTTTCTGCGCTCGCCGGACTACAACTACCTTCCCGGCCCGGACGACATTTACGTTTCCCCGTCGCAGATTCGCAAGTTTGACCTCAAGACCGGAGACACCATCAGCGGCCAGGTGCGTCCGCCGCACGAGGGCGAGAAAGTACTTTGCCCTGGTCAAGATTGAAGCGGTCAACTTCGAATCGCCGGAAGAAGCGCGCAACAAGATCCTGTTCGACAACCTGACGCCGCTGTATCCGCAGGAGCGTTTGAAGCTCGAAACGGTGCGCGAGAACGTCAGCGCCCGGGTGATGGATCTGCTGACGCCGCTCGGCAAAGGTCAGCGCGGTCTGATCGTTTCACCGCCTCGCGCCGGCAAAACCATGCTGCTGCAGAACGTGGCCAATTCGATTACCACCAATCATCCCGAAGTTGTGCTGATGGTGCTGCTGATCGATGAGCGTCCGGAAGAAGTTACGGACATGCAGCGATCGGTGAAGGGCGAAGTGATCTCTTCGACCTTCGACGAGCCCGCGGCACGTCACGTACAAGTCGCGGAAATGGTGATCGAGAAGGCCAAGCGCCTTGTCGAACACAAGCGCGACGTTGTGATCCTGCTCGATTCGATTACGCGTCTGGCGCGCGCTTACAACACCATCGTTCCGCCCAGCGGCAAGGTGCTCTCAGGCGGCGTGGATTCGAACGCGTTGCAGCGCCCGAAGCGCTTCTTTGGCGCGGCCCGTAACATCGAAGAAGGTGGATCGCTCACCATCATTGCGACCGCTTTGATCGACACCGGCTCCCGCATGGACGACGTGATCTTTGAAGAATTCAAAGGCACGGGCAACTCGGAAATCATCCTTGACCGCAAGCTGGTGGACAAACGTACCTTCCCTGCCATCGACATCCAGCGCTCTGGTACACGCAAGGAAGAGTTGCTGATCCCGAAGGAAGACCTGACCCGCATCTGGGTGTTGCGCCGGGTGCTGAATCCGCTATCGCCAGTCGAAGCTATGGAACTGCTTATCGACAAACTAAATAAGGCCAAGTCGAACGGCGAGTTCCTGGCGAACATGAGTTCGCTGTAAATGTAGGCGCGAGCGTCCCGCTCTTGCTGCGGAATATCCGCGCCGACGTTGTCATCCTGAGCGGAGCCATACGATTCGCTTGCGAATCGTATGGCGAAGTCGAAGGACCCCTACCCTCTTTTCGTCACTCTTTGATCTCGTCAGGCCTCGTGTCGCTCCGGAGCAAACGCTCACGGGCTCGGGCTTTGAGCCAGCTATAGGGGTCCTTCGACTGGAGGCTGCTTCGCCGCGCGAAGCAGCCTCCCGCTCAGGATGACAAGTTGCGAATTTTTCTGCATACTTTTCCGTCTTGCCCCTTCAATTCGGTTTTTCGAGGTGGACTTTGCGACTCAGAAGCCTCTCACGGATTACTCTCGCATTCGTTCTTATCGCCGCTCTGCCGTGCCAAGTGAGCGCCTTTCGTCAATTGGACCCGCTGGCTGCGCAGAAGGCCGGGATCGAAAACGGTCCGCGCGCCAGAATGGAAAGGGACATGGCCAAGAAAGCCAACCAGGCGCGCCAGGCCGATCTGAGGCGCAATACCGAGAAACTGCTCAAGCTCGCGACTGAACTGAAGGACTCCGTGGACAAGTCGAGCGAGGGCACGCTGTCGCTGGACGTGATCAAGAAGGCGGAGGAGATCGAAAAACTGGCGCACAGCGTGAAAGACAAGATGAAAGCAGCTTACTGAGCGACTTCGATGACGGCGCGACGACCGTCCGCCCACCAACCCCAGGGAACCGTCAACCACATCGCGATTCCACCCCAGGCAAGAGCGGCCACGCTGGGCGGAGCGCCGGCAAATAGCGTGCTCACCCAGCCCAGGAAAAGAAATACGACGAGTGCCCAGAATCCGTAGCGCCCGGCATTATCGCGCGCGCTGGTGCAGCTGAGATAAACCCACAGCCCGACGCCGAAGAAACCAACTTCCAGCGCTATGGTGGCCGGCATGGAATTCCACAATCCCAAGCCGACTCGAACCTCGCTGCCCGGATACAACTGAAGATCGGGGCGGTGCACGATGAAATCCAACACCCAATGACTGAGCACGGCGGCGCTCACAACCAGAGCGCTGCGCGAGTTGTGGCGTATCGCGTAATAGACCCCGCCGAAGAGAACTGCCCATACCGTTGCCATCAGCAGACTGTGGGAGATGGGATAGTCGGTGAAATCAAGCGGAGAAACTCGGGTCGCGCCTGGAGCAATGCGAACGTGTTCGATACCCAGCAGCACGAAGACCGGCCAAAGGAAGTCAAGAAATTGGGCGGCGAGAATCAGAGTGCCCAGTGAAGTCTTCGGCGCCACTCTCTTGGCCGCGAGCGCGACGCCGAAATGACCGATGAACATGACAAGCGATGGGACGGGCGGGACGCCCGTCCTCCATTACCTCACAGAGACCCTTCCTTGACGATCCGCATACCGTAGAACGAGCGGTAGACGAAGATGAAGGACACCAGGAAGAAACCCAGGGCGAGTAGGTGGCCCAACGTGCTGCCGGCTTCGGCGGTGAGCTTTACCGCCAATTCCACCGCCAGCAATCCGAACAGCGTGGTGAACTTGATGACCGGGTTCAGCGCCACCGAAGAAGTGTCTTTGAAAGGATCGCCGACCGTGTCGCCGACGACGGTGGCATCGTGCAGCGGAGTTCCTTTCTGCTTCAGTTCGACCTCTACAATTTTCTTGGCGTTGTCCCAGGCGCCGCCGGCGTTGGCCATGAAGATCGCCTGGTAGAGACCGAAGATGGCGATCGAGATCAGGTAGCCGATGAAGAAGAACGGCTCCACGAAAGCGAACGCCAGAGTCGCGAAAAAGACAGCCAGGAAAATATTGAACATCCCCTTTTGCGCGTACTTGGTGCAGATTTCAACCACTTTCTTGCTGTCGGCGACCGAAGCCTTCACCACGCCCTCAAGCTTGATGTTGGCCTTGATGAACTCCACCGCCCGATAAGCGCCGGTGGTCACGGCCTGGGTGGATGCGCCGGTAAACCAGTAGATCATGGCGCCGCCGGTGATCAGGCCGAGCATGAAAGGCGCGTGCAGCAGCGAAAGCTTGTTCACGTTTTCGGTGAGCCCGTTGGTGAGCGCCATGATGATGGAGAAAATCATCGTGGTGGCGCCGACGACCGCCGTTCCGATCAGCACCGGTTTGGCCGTGGCTTTGAAGGTGTTGCCCGCGCCGTCATTTTCTTCCAGCAAATCCTTGGCGCGTTCAAAGTTGACGTCGATGTTGAAGTCCTTCTTGAGTTCCTGCCTGATGTTGGGGACCTGCTCGATCAGCGACAGCTCGTACACGGACTGCGCGTTGTCGGTCACCGGGCCGTAAGAATCCACCGCGATGGTGACCGGTCCCATGCCCAGGAAGCCGAACGCCACCAGGCCAAAGGCGAAGACCGGCGCGGCAATCATCAGATTGTCCAGGCCCAGGGTGCTGAAGTAGTAGCCGGTCGACATCAGCGCCACCATCGAGAGTCCGAGATAGTAGGCGGAGAAATTTCCCGCCACGAAGCCGGACAAGATTCCCAGCGACGCGCCACCCTCGTTCGGCGGAGGTAACCACTTCCCTCACGTGCCGCGACTCGGTCGAGGTAAACACTTTCACCAGCTCAGGAATGATGGCTCCCGCCAGCGTGCCGCAGGAAATGATGCTGGCCAGCTTCCACCACTGCGTCGTATCCCCGCCGAGGTTGGGCACGATGATTGCGGAAATGACAAAAGTGACCGCAACCGAAATCAGCGAAGTGAGCCATACCAGCCAGGTCAGCGGGACTTCGAAATTCATCTTGTCGGCGGTGCCAAATCGGGCTTTGGCAATGGCGCCGTTGATGAAGTAAGCGACCGCGCTCGACACCAGCATGGCGATGCGCATGACGAAAATCCACACCAGCAGTTGCACCTGGACGGTCGGGTTCTTTGACGCCCAGCAGGATGAAAGTGATCAGGGCGACGCCGGTGACGCCGTAGGTTTCGAATCCGTCGGCGGAGGGCCCGACCGAATCGCCGGCATTGTCTCCGGTGCAGTCGGCGATCACGCCGGGGTTGCGGGCGTCGTCTTCCTTAATCTTGAAGACGATCTTCATCAGGTCGGAGCCGATGTCGGCGATCTTGGTGAAGATGCCGCCGGCGATCCGCAGCGCGGCCGCGCCCAGCGACTCGCCGATGGCGAATCCGATGAAGCAGGGTCCGGCGTAGTCGGCAGGAATAAAGAGAAGAATGATGAGCATGAGCAGCAGCTCGACGCTGATCAGCATCATGCCGATACTCATGCCGGCCTGCAGCGGAATGTTGTAAATCGGATAGGGCTTGCCGGCGAGACCGGCAAAAGCGGTGCGCGAATTGGCGAAGGTGTTGACCCGAATGCCGAACCACGCCACCCCGTAGCTGCCCGCGATTCCCACCAGGCTGAAGAGAAGAATGATGGGCAGAGTGATGGCAATCGGCTTATCTGGAACCGGAGACAGCACGCCGAAATAAAGCACGATGACGACGGCGATGAAGAGCCACAGGATCAGCAGGAATTTGCCCTGGGTGACCAGATAGGTCTTGCAGGTCTCGTAGATCAGCTCGGAAATTTCGAGCATGGAACGATGCACTGGCATCTTCCGCAGGCGGGTATAGATGACCAGCCCGAAGCCCAGTCCGAAAATGCAGAACAGAATGCCGATCATCAGCAGGCGATGACCGTCAATGCCAAGGAACAATACCTGCGACAGATCGGGAAGCTTGAGGCTGGCTTCGCCGCCGACTTCGTGAGCGGACTGGGCCAGGGCAGAAATCGAACCGAAAGTGAGGACGGCGATGGTGGCTGCCACCGTCCGAATGCAAGATCTGGGCGAATTGGCGTCCTTCGGACGCAGCTCTCGCCAGCCAGGTGCGCATAGGAATTCCTCCGGTATGAAAACTATTTCAGGACCATCACGTGTTTAGGCACTGCCACCCAGCGAACAGCACCAACCGGACGCTCTGTTGAAGAGCGCCGGGGAGCGCATTGCCGGAGTTCCGAACACGCTTCCACTACACGGCTTTGAACAGGAGTGTTGAGCTTGGCCGCGTCGGATGTTTCGTACCGCAGAGGCCTCCGGATTGGACTCCGGAAGCCCGATACAAAACCAGCTTTTATAGCATGTTAGGGGGGGTTGGTCAAACGGAGTCTAAAGAGGGATTTCGGCCCGTTTCGGTGAGTTCGGCCGAGCCGCGAAGCGGCGAAAAGAATGTAGCCCACGGCGTAAGCCGTGGGTACCGAGGCGATTCGAGGCAGGAGCCCCGGAGGGGCGAAAGAGACCCTAACCCCAGAGATATCGTTCATCCACCGTAATTCCGTTCTTCTTCAAAAACACCAAAAACTCCTCTTGAAATGACCTCGCCCTGTGATGCTCCTGCTGATGGGCAATGTAGTCCCGAACGGCGGCGGATCCCGACTCGCTCACGGTGAACGCACCGTAGCCGGTTTGCCAGGCGAAAAGATGGTATTCGGGCCAACGCCCGTGTACCCATTTCGACGAATTCGTTTTGATTAGACGAGCGATATCCGCAACGGAATGGTGGGCAGGCAGCGCGAATCAGGAGATGGACATGATCGCGAGTTCCATTCACGCAAAGGGCAGTGCCTCCAATTTGACGGACGATGCCTCCGAGGTAGGCGTGTAGATCCTTTTCGAACTCGGGCTTGATCAGGGCGCAGCGTTGTTTGGTGCTGAAGATGAAATGCACGAGGAGGTTCGTGGTGGTGTGTGGCATTCGTTTCTTTCGCCCCTTCGGGGCTCCCCATCTCTCGCTTGCTTACCCACGGCTTGCGCCGTGGGCTTTATTCTTTTCGCCGCTCCGCGGCTCTTTACCGTTTCTTTCCACTTCTCCTCTACGCCCAGAACGTGCGATCCAGCGTCCGGTACTGGATGGCTTCGGCGATGTGTTTCGGCTCAATGGCCGGGGCGCCTTCGAGGTCGGCGACCGTTCGGGCTACCTTTAGTATTCGGTCGTGGGCGCGGGCGGTCATGCCGTGCTGGGTCATGGCGCGCTCCAGCAGGCGTTCGCAGTCGGCGGAGAGCTCGCACGAAGTACGAATATGGCGGGGAGCCATCTGGGCATTGCAGTAGAGACGCGATTTCGACGTCGAGAACCTTTGCAGCTGGATTTCTCTCGCCCGCATGACTCGCTCGCGAATCTTGGCGGAGCTTTCCGGCTCGCTTCCCGCCCTCAGTTCTTTGTAGTTCACCGCGGGCACATCAATATGGATATCGATGCGGTCGAGCAGCGGGCCGGAAATCTTGCCCATGTATCGCTGGATCATGGGCTGGGTGCAATGGCACTCGCGCGAGCGGTCATTGAAATATCCGCATGGACACGGATTCATAGCCGCGGCCAGCATGAAGCGAGCCGGAAAGGTCAGCGACATGGAGGCGCGGGCGATGCAGACGGTGCCATCCTCCAGCGGCTGCCGCATGACCTCGAGAACATTGCGCGGGAATTCGGGGAGCTCGTCCAGAAACAGCACGCCGTTGTGAGCCAGCGAAACCTCGCCCGGGCGAGGCACGGCGCCTCCCCCGATCAGCCCGGCGTCGGAGATGGTGTGGTGCGGCGAGCGGAACGGGCGGACGCCGACCAGTCCTGCGCCCGCATCGAGCACGCCGGCCACGCTGTGGATCTTGGTGGTCTCAAGAGCTTCTTCAAAGCTAAACGGAGGCAGGATGGTGGGCATGCGCTTGGCCAGCATGGTCTTGCCCGAACCCGGCGGGCCGATCATCAGGATGTTGTGGCCTCCGGCGCAGGCCACTTCGAGGGCGCGCTTGGCGGTGTGCTGGCCACGCACATCTTTGAAGTCGACCGCGTAGTGCTGGGCTTCGCTCAGCAGTGTATCGCTGTCCACCTTCAGGGGCAGAATGCCGTTTCCGGTGTTCACGAAGCGGATTACATCCAGCAGCGACTTCACCGGATAAACCTCGACCCCGCCCACCATGGCGGCCTCGCGCGCGTTCAGTTCGGGCACGATCAGGCGGGAGATCTTCTTGCCGCGAGCTTCAATCGCGATGGGCAGCGCGCCGCGCACCCCGCGAATACCGCCGTCGAGCGAAAGTTCGCCCACAAACAGGCAATCCGGCACCTCCTTCTTGTTCAGGCCACCGTATGCGCCCAGAATCCCCAGTGCCATGGGCAGGTCGAACCCTGAACCCTCTTTCTTAATGTCGGCGGGGGCCAGATTGATAGTGATGTGGGTAGAGGGGATATCGTAGCCGCAGTTTTTCAGCGCAGCACGGACCCGGTCGCGACTCTCGCGAACCGCTGCATCTGGAAGGCCGACCGTGTGGAAGTGATCTTCGTTGGTCTTGATGCCGGAGACGTCCACCTCAACCTCAATGATGCTGGCATCAATGCCATACACCGCTGCGCTCAAGGTCTTATAAAGCATGAGGGGGTGCGCTCCCAGCCGGACCGTCCTCCGAGGCGCCAAGACCAATAAAGATGGGCCGCCGACTGCACACTTGGTGCTGACCATACAGGTCTTCTCGCGAACCGGCGGTGACGGTCGTCACCAGGGCGGGTGACGGACGAACCTCGTCCCAATCAGGCTCGAACCAAGTTGCCCAACATCCCTTCCCATTGTCTGGGCTCTGCCCGTCAACTACGATTCAGCTAACAATTTGGACAGGCCCGCGTCTTTCCAGTCGCGGTCGTACGATCCGTACCGGCAGTTATGGAAGAAGAAGACCAACCCGATCGCCCGCGCCGTGCTCCAGGAAATCTGGAAAAAGAAGAAGCCAGGCTGTGGCGGCTCGCTCTGGCGTTTCTGATCCTGCTGGCTACTGGTCTGGCCGCACTCTCCTGGGAACGTTTGCAGGACCTTCCCTACCACCTGGGAGCTCTTTCCATTGGACTGCTGGTGCTGGCGGTTCTGTTCGCGGCCTACGTATACGGACGGCGCCGCGAAGTTTCGGAACTGAAGCACCTGCTGGGCGATTTGCGCGATCGCACCGGCGTCACTCCGTCCGACGAACAACTCGACCAGCTGAGCCAGGTCATTCAACGCTCACAGCGCAGCTTCAAGGAACTCATCGACTCGTTTGACGACGTGGCGTTTGCCTGCTCGCTCGACGGTACGTTGAGAACGGTGAATCGTCGTGTCACCCAGTTACTGGGAGTCGCTTATACCGATGTCGTAGGCCACAAGATCGACGAGTTTCTGACGGAACCTCTGCGCCGCGATGTCGAAACCGGCCTGCCACGTTTTCTGGAAAAGCGGCGCTGGTCCGGGCTGGTCCGCGTCCAGGTCAAGAACAGCTACGCGCACCTTGTATTTCGATTGCGTGCTGAATGCCATCGTCAAGAGTGACGAAGTGGTGGGCATCAGCGCTCTCGCCCGGGACGTAACCGAAGAACGCGAGAAAGAACGCCGCTTCACCGAACTCTTCGAGACCCTGCAGGAAGGCGTCTACTTCAGCACGCCCGAGGGCAAGCTGCTCGACGGAAACCCGGCGCTGATCCGCATGCTCGGATGCAGCGGCCGGGACGAACTTTTGTCTCTCGACCCGATCGCGCTGAATCTGGATCCTGGCCAGGGCCCGGTGTTGGGCAGGAGCGCCGACGATCGCGGAAGCGAGCGCAGCCGCGAGCTGACGCTGCGGCGCAAAGATGGAACGACCGGAGTCTTCCTGGACACCTCGCGCGCCGTCTGGGATGGAACCGGCAAGATCATCCGCTACCAGGGCACGCTGGTAGACGTCACCGAGCGGCGCAAGATGGAAAAAGCGCTGCGCCAACAAGAGGAATTTCAACGATACCTGCTGGAAAGTTTCCCCGACCTGATCCTGGTCGTCGGCCTGGATGGACGATACAGCTTCGTCAGCTCGCGCAGCCGCGATCTGCTGGGCCGCATCCCGGCGGAGATACGCGGGAAAAAAGTGGACGACGCCGAGCAGGAGCAGTCAGCCGAATTTGCCGCCCTCTACCACGACGTAAGCACGGGCGCGAAAAAGTTCGGCTTCTGCGAGTTTGGGGCGCGGCACCGCGACGGAAGCTGGCGCACCATGCGTGCCAATGCCAGCCCGCTGTTCGATGCGGAAGGCAAGGCCAGCGGCGTAATCATGTCGGTCCGCGATATCACGGTGGAGAGAAAGCTGGAACAACAGATCATCCAAAGCGAACGGCTGGCTGCCATGGGACAGATGATTGGAGGCTTCGCGCACGAACTGAACAATCCTCTGACCAGCATCATGGGCGTGGCCGAGCTGCTGCAGGAAGGCGAGCCGGAGGAGACCAGGCGCAAGCAACTGGTGATGTTGCAACAGCAGGCCCGGCGCGCGGCCGACATCGTGCAGAACCTGATGTATTTCTCGCGCCCGCCTGCCCCGGGAAAGGGTCCGATCAACCTGAGCGAACTGGTACAGCGGACCCTGCACCTGCATGCCTACTCGTTGCGCAAGAACAATATTACGGTGGATTTTATTCCGGAACCGTCAGTACCCGTGGTCGACGGCGATTCGCATCAGCTGATGCAGATTTTCCTCAATCTCATCCTGAACGCCGAGCAGGCGATGCGCGAGGCCCGTGAACTGGGTACGCTGCGGATCCGCCTGGAAAAGAGTGCCAAGGCCGTTGCGGTTATCTTTCAGGATGACGGGCCGGGAATCGCCCCCGAAGTTCTGCCCAACATTTTCGATCCCTTCTATACCACCAAGCGGCCGGGACGCGGCACGGGCCTGGGCCTCAGCATCTGCAAAGCAATTTTGCGGGAGCATGGTGGAGAGATTGAGGCCACTTCCGGACCAGGCGGCGGGGCGGTATTCAAGGTCACGCTGCCGGTGCCGGATGCACCTGCAAGCGCACAATAATGAGGACGGGCGGGACGCCCGTCTTGTTTCCGCCTGCCTGAGCATTGCCTCGGGATTAGCCGCGGAGCGGCGTCTAGAATGTAGCCCACGGCGCAAGCCGTGGGTTACTCGGGCTCCGAGCAAGCCCCAACGGGGCGTAAGAAGTGTGTCACGCGCCGGTTGCCGTGCTCTGCCTCGCCCGTTTCTTCCGCCCCTTCGGGGCGATTCCATTTCCGCTGTTTTCTACCCACGGCTTGCGCCGTGGGCTATATTCTTTGCGCCGCCTCGCGGCTCTAAGCCGCGCGATTCAGATGCACTCGGCCCGGCATTGTCGTCGCTAGCCGCGGAGCAGCAGAGACCCCGAAACAACGGGCGTTACACCCGCCCTCCATTAAAACGTTCATCTCTCCACTGCCATCGCTACTGCATTCCCGCCACCCAAACATAACGCCGCGATGCCGCGATGGACGTTGCGACGAGTCATTTCGTAAATAAGGGTTACGAGCACCCGCGCACCGCTGGCGCCGATGGGATGTCCGATGGCGACTGCGCCGCCGTTAACATTGACTTTGTTGGGATCGAGGCCAAGCTCTCGCATTACGCCCAGCGCCTGCACCGAGAAGGCCTCGTTGAGTTCGTAAAGGTCTACGTCTTCGTTTTTCCAGCCGGTCTTCTCCCAGATTTTTCGTACGGCATCCACGGGCGCCATCATGACCCACTTGGGATCGATGCCGCTGGTCGCCTGCGCCACGATCCGCACCATGGGCGGAGCGCCCAATTCCTTCGCCCGCTTCGCGCTGGTCACAACCAGGGCCGCAGCGCCGTCATTCACACCCGGAGCGTTGCCTGCGGTCACGGTGCCATCTTTTTTGAATGCCGGCTTGAGCGAGCGCAGCACTTCAATGGTGGTGTCTTCGCGCGGCGATTCGTCCTTGTCGAAAATCACAGGCTCGCCGCCTTTTTTCTTCGGCGCCAGCTCCACCGGGACGATTTGCGACTTGAATCGGCATTCCTTGATCGCAGCCAGAGCTTTGCGGTGAGAGTTGAGGGCAAACTCATCCTGCTCCTCGCGTGTGATGCCGTATTTTTCTGCCACGTTCTCGCCGGTGATGCCCATGTGGTAGTTGTTGAAAATATCCCACAGCCCATCGTTCACCATGGAGTCAACGATCTGCGCGTTGCCCAGACGATATCCCTTGCGCGCTTGCGGCAGAAGATAGGGAGCATTGGTCATCGATTCCATGCCGCCGGCGACGACGATCGAACTGTTTTCCGTCTGGATCGCTTGTGCTGCGAGTGCGACTGCTTTGAGTCCGGAGCCACAAACTTTGTTGACGGTCATGGCACCCACTTCCGGAGGCAGTCCACCGAAGATTGCTGCCTGACGCGCGGGATTTTGTCCGAGACCGGCGGAAACGACGTTGCCCATGATGCACTCGTCCACTTGCTTCGGATCGAGCACGGCGCGCTTCACTGCCTCGCGCACCACGATGGCGCCCAGTTGGGTAGCGCTCAAATCAGAAAGGCTTCCCTGAAATTTTCCCACCGGCGTGCGACAGCCTGAAATGATGACGACCTCGTCGTAAGCAGCCATTTATATGCTCCCGCGATGATTTCTCAGCTCCAATTATAGATGCGGGCGGCGGGATAAAGATTGAAATTCGCGACGGCTCAGTCGGGAACGCGATGCTGCGGAGGAGCATCCTCTTGCGCTTTTCTCGAGTTTGATGAAAACGGAAATCGTGATTGTTGCTCGAGCTTTCAGAAGAGAAAACTGCGACAACAGCGCTTACATTCGCGGAAATTTCTTCTCCGACCCTCGCTGGTGACTTTGGTGCAAGGGTCGCATGCGCGAGTGAGCATCATTTTTTTCTTGACATCACTTTTTAATGACTCTATACATTCAATTAGTTGCAACAGACGACCGTTGCTATAGCAAGTCCATGAAAAATGGAAAGGGAGAATAGAAACCATGGCAACCAAGAAAAAGGCAAAGAAGAAAAAGAAGCACTAAGAGAAGTATCAGTAAGCAGCAAACCGGGGACGCGTAAGCGTCCCCTAAGTTTTTAGGGCAATATTTCCGTTTCCTCCCCCTTGTCATCCTGAGCGGAGCAATGCGATTCGCTTGCGAATCGCATGCGGAGTCGAAGGACCCCTACCCGCTTGGCGATACTCTCCGTTTCGTGGTTTTGCTCTTCACAACCAAAGTCCAAACACTCCGGCTACGATGAGCTCATAGGGGTCCTTCGACTTCGCAGATGCTTTGCTGCGCAAAGCATCTACTCCGCTCAGGATGACACTGCTTATGTTTTGCAGCGGGAACTATCTTTGTTTTGCCGTGGCGGCTTTCTCTTGCGGTGAGTGTTCCTGGATTGTTTTCTCGGTGGCGGGACACAAATTGCGATAGGCACAAAACCTGCAATAGAAACCTGGCTTCGGCTTGAAGTTCCCGGCTGCGACGTTTTCCGATACTTCCTTCACCCGGCTCTTGGCCGCTTCCAGTTCAAGATCGCTGCGCCGGGTGACGACCTCGCTGTTTCCTTCCAGGTTGTAGAGTACGAGGCGGTCGGCGTGGTATCCCCACTTCTCGCGTGCCGCCAGGGCATAGATCGAAAGCTGCAGGCTTTCGTCGGAATCTTCCTGCGACTGGGCCTTGCCGGTCTTGTAGTCGGTAATGACGACCGGGCCCTTGGCCAACCTCGTCAATCCGGTCAATGCGGCCGACCACCGTCACCTCGCCCACTTTCACATCGAAGAATTCCTCGGTATGAAGCACCTTGCGAGCAGGGGCGCGGCGGTACGCTGCCAGAAAATCCTTCAACTGCTGGATCCCCTGCGTCTCGTAGAGCTCGTGCTGGTAGTGGTCCTGCACGCCGGCCTGGACAAGATCCTCGCGGAAGAGCTGGATCAGCTCCTCATCCGGTATCGGCCGCTCCAGGCGCACCGAATCGTAAAACACGCGCAGAACACGGTGCATCACCGCGCCATACTGCATTGCAGCCGGGACTTCGTCCGGAATTCTCCACTCCCGCTCCAGCTTGAACTGCAGAGGGCAAGTCTCGTAAGTCTGCACCGCACTGGCACTCAACCGGGAATGCAGACTGGCAGCCGGAGGCAGCGAGAGCCATTGGTTGGTACGGGTCATCGTCGCCGGAGCGGATGCTTCGGCGAACATGTCGGTCTGAAAGCCGCGGGCCGGGGCTTGGACAAGCCAGCGCCCGAGGCTTGCGTCTTTCAGCAGATCGCGCATGAATCCCGGAGGGCTGGGGTCTTTGCCGATACCCTTCTTGGCGTAGATGGTGAGCGAATCCCGCGACCGCGTCATGGCAACATAAAACAAGCGCCGCTCTTCCTGCTGGTTCAATTCCTTGTCATCACCCTGGGCAATCGAGCCCGGATCGTGCAGTTCCCGGGGAAACTCGATCAGCGGTTCCTTGTACGACGATGGGAAGGAATTCGAATTGGCGCGAATGATGAAGACGTGGGAAAACTCCAGACCCTTGGCGGCATGCGCGGTCATAAGGCGGACCGCGTCGTCATCGTTTGAAGAAAGAGGAATGACTCCGCCAGCCTCCCGGTAATATTCGATGTAGTCGAGAAGTTCTCCGATCTCTCCGGTCTTCGTGATCGCTTTCTGCTCCCACAGTGTCACAAATTCGAGCACAGCCTTCAGCGCTCGTGAACTGCGGTTCAGAGCAAAATTGCGAACCAGGATATCCACGGCGGAGCGGCCCTTGGCGTTCGCGTTGGCAAGGTCGGCGCGGGTCTGCCGCACGCGCTCGAGAACCGCCGGACCGCCTTCGATCTGCGAAAGTACTGACGCAATGGCAGAGGTGCCGGCATCGCGCGGGAGCGCCTTGATGCCGGAGCGCAGCTTTTCCGGGTCGATGGCAAACTGCGGCAGAGCCGCGACCCGGAACAGGCTGGCGCCGTCGGCGTCCGAGACCACCGCGCCCAGGCAAGCGAAGAGATCTCGCGCCTCGGGCGTGTCCATCACGTCCATATTCTCGATGGTGAATGGAATGTCCTGCCGCGCCAGTTCGGCGGCCAGTTGATCGCGATTCACATGAGTGCGGTAGAGGACGGCGCAGTCACTCCATTTGCAGCGCGACTTGCGCCGCAATTCGCGCAGCTTCGTGATCAGCTCACCCGACTCGGTGTCCTTGGCATCGAGTACCACCACTTCCACCGGCACCCGGGGCAGATCGCTTCCCGCCTGAAGCGCATCCTCGTCGCGAGCTGAGACCAGGACCGAACGCTGGTAAGCTGGTCGATGGATGCTCCTTGTCGAACACGTTCGGGTTTTTGGAGATTAGCGCAAAAGCGGAATTCAGGATGGGCGACAGCGAGCGGCGGTTTTTCTCCAACTTGACCAGGCTGGCACCGGGGAAATGCCGCTGAAACAAAACGAAGGCAGCGCTCGAGGCCCCGCGGAAGCGATAGATGGCCTGGTCGGGGTCGCCGACCGCGAAAACGTTGCGCTCGGTTCCCGCAAGCTTTTGCAGGACCCTGACCTGCGCAAAGTTGACATCCTGAAATTCGTCCACCAGGATGAAGCGAGCGCCCGACCGCCTTACCAGATCGTTATCCTGCTGCAACAGGTGGTAGGCGTTGGTGATCATGTGGCCGAAGGTTCCCAGCTTGTCCTCGCGCAGCATGCGCTCCACGGTGGTGAATACACCGGCGATTTCACGGCACCGCCCGATGACTTCCTCGTCCGACACGGTGACGGTGTCTTTCGATTTGGTCACCCGCGGAACCGGCAACTCGCCACGTTCGATTTTCTGCACATACTCTTCGTATTTTTCCGGACTGACGAGTTCGTCATGACAATGCCGAAAGAAGGCAAGCAAGTCGTCAAAAAACTTGCTGAGCCGGGCGGCGCGGACAAAGTAGTTCAGGTTCAGTTCGCGAATGCGGCGGCGGAGATAAATCCAGAGGTCCTGATCGTCGAGGACGCCAAACTTCCTGTCGATTTTGGATGAGAAGTTCGTTGCAGTACTCGTGAAAAGTCGAGATGCGCAGGCCGGACACGTTGGTCCCGCGCAACTCTTCCTGCATCCGCTGGCGCATTTCCTGCGCTGCGTTCTTGGTATAAGTGACGGCGAGGATTTCGTCGGGCCGGGCATGCCCTTCGCGGACCAGGTGAGCGATGCGCCGGGTGAGAACGGTAGTCTTGCCCGTGCCCGCGCCGGCGATGACCAGCACTGGGCCGTGGACATGTTCGATCGCTTCGCGCTGGCGCTCGTCAGGCTCGAACACCCGCGGACGTGAAATGGATTTTGCGACTGCCACTCAGCAGGAGAATATCAGAGATACGTGAGGATTTTTCTGAGGAGAATCTTATTGCAGTTCGGCGAGAGTAATCGCGACGGCGGCGATCACAGCGGTTTCAGCCCGCAAGATGTTGCTTCCCAACGACGCAGCGGTCCAGCCCGCCCCCTGGAACAACTTTCGTTCCGATTCGGTCCAACCACCCTCAGGACCGAACGCCAGCGTTATTTTGCCAACCGCGGAAAGCGCATCCTTCAACGTCATCTGCTCTTTCGACTCAGCCAGCACGACACGAGTTCCGCCGGCGACGGTCACCACCCCATGGAGGGTCTGCGGCGGCGAGATTTCGGGGGGTGACGCGCGCCGTGACTGCTCCGAAGCCTGGACGGCAATACGCTGCCATCGTTCCACCCGCTTCTGCGCCGCCTTGGCGAGATGAGTTTCGGTACGCTGAGCAACCACGGGAACGATCCGGCTCACGCCCAGTTCTACACACTTCTCGATGGCCCACTCCATGCGATCAAACTTGAAGATGGAGACGAGGATACTCAAATCGGGCGCCGAAATGGCAGGAATGACTTCGCCGAGCTCAAACTCGACCCGGCTGTCCGAGACGCTTGTGATACGGCCGCGGCGAACGCCTTCCCCGGTCGCGATATCGAACTCCTGCCCCACCCGGCCGCGAAGCACTTGCGCAAGGTGCTGAGCGTGAGCGCCGACCAAAGCGGCGCGATCGCCGAAGACTTCGTCGGCAATCCAACGGCGTCGGGTCATGCGGATTTCGCCCCTATCGTCATTGTGACAATCCCTGTCATCCTGAGCGGAGTACGTCCGCTCGCTTTCGAGCGGGCGTGCGGAGTCGAAGGACCCCTATAAGCTTAGCGAAGATTAAAGTGTAAGGGATTTTGACTCTGGACAGGGGGCAGCACAGGCCACGTGGGGACAGCCGCCCTCGGCTGTCCTGCGGAGCGGAGCTCCGCGATTTGTGGTGCCAGCAAGAACCCTGTCGAGCTTCGCTCGACTGGACAGCCGAGGGCGGCTGTCCCCACGTGGCCAGTGCCACTCCTGTTCAGGATGACACCTATCCGAAGATGTCTTTAACTTTGCCCAGCAGAGTGCGGCGTTGCGGACGGTTTTCCACCCTGATCGTGCTTTCGAGCTCCACCAGCAACTCGCGCTGGCGCTTGTTCAATTTCCCGGGGGTCTGCACCCGCACTTCGACGAAGAGATCGCCTTTGCCATGCCCATTGAGGATGGGCACCCCCTTGCCGCGAATACGCAAAGTTGTGCCGGACTGGGTTCCTTCCGGCATTTTCATAACATGATCGCCTTCCAGAGTGGGGACGATGATTTCCGCGCCCATGGCAGCTTGCGAAAATGAGATCGGGATCACGCAGTGCAGATCGTTTCCCTCCCGCTCGAAGAAGGGATGCTCCTTCACATGCAGAACTACATATAAGTCGCCCGGCGGGCCACCGTGCAGGCCGCCCTCGCCATATCCCGTGAAGCGAATGCGGGTTCCGTCCTCCACGCCGGCGGGAACGGTTGCGTCGACTGTCCTCTGACGCAGCACCCGGCCCTCGCCTTTGCATTTGGCACAGGGATCAGTGACGACATGACCCGTGCCCTGGCAGGTGGGACAGGCACGCGCAATACTGAAGAAGCCCTGCTGGTAGCGGACCTGGCCACGGCCGTTGCAAGAACGGCAGGTGATCGGTGCCTTGCCCGGGGCTGCGCCTGAACCTCGGCACTCCTCGCAG
Organism: Terriglobia bacterium; assembly: GCA_963816865.1. GTDB lineage: Bacteria > Acidobacteriota > Terriglobia > Terriglobales > Acidobacteriaceae > JAIQFF01. Next base: position 51,390 of record CAWFMU010000039.1, on the reverse strand, counting down.
GTCTCGTGACGCCGCACCGTGACTTTGGCTTCGGTTCCGAAGACGGCGTCTTCGAATTCCATGTTGATATCTTCGCGCAGGTCGGCGCCGCGTTGCGTGCGGCTGCGCCGGCGCGTGCCTCCGCCAAAAATCTCACCCAGCCCGAAGAAGTCTCCGAAAATATCGCCGAGGTCAGTGGGATCGAAGCCTGCCCCGGCGCTTCCTCCCAGCCCGGCATGACCAAAGCGGTCGTAGACGCTGCGCTTTTCGACATCCGTCAGCACCGCGTAGGCTTCGCTGCACTCTTTGAATTTTTCTTCGGCGTCGGGGTTGTTGGGATTGCGGTCGGGATGGAACTGCAACGCCAGTTTGCGGTAGGCGCTCTTCAGTTCCTGCTCGGTGGCGGCGCGGGTGACGCCCAGCACCTCATAGTAGTCGCGTTTTACGTTGCTGGTCAGAATGGCCTTTCCCCGAATCCTTTCAGGTCCTTCGTTTCAGATCACACCGGATTTCAGTGCTTGGGGTTGCGCGCGACCCGCACCATCGATGGACGCAGCAGGCGGTCTTTCAACTTGTAGCCGCGCTGCAGTTCGTCAATCACATGATGATCCTCGACTTCTTTGGTGTCCACCATTTCGATGGCCTGGTGAAGGTGGGGATCAAAGGGTTCACCCTTCGCCGGAATGGGGCGCAGTCCCAGTTTGAGCAGGGCATCCTGCAGTTGCTTGTAGATGAGGTCCACTCCGCCGCGAAATTCTGATTTGTCCGAGGCGCTGGTCTGCAAGGCGCGCTCGAAGCTGTCGAGCGTCGGCAGCAACGACTTCAGTGCGTCGGCCACCGCATACTCGCGGAATTCCTGCTGCTCGCGGGCCGTGCGCTTCCGCGCATTCTCGAACTCGGCCTGAAGGCGCGCCAGGCGATCAACCAGCGAGTCCCGCTCGGCTTTGAGCTTCTCGACATCCGTTCCCTGCCCCGCCGCACCGGCACTGTCACGCGTTTCTTCCGCGGCCGGCAACTCGTGCTCCGGGTCCAGTTCCGCCGGGTCGACTTCCGATTTTCCGTTTCCTCTTGCCATATCAGTATTCACTCAATCAACGTTCACTCAGATTCATTCAGGATCTTGTCAAAAAGCCGCGCGATGTAAGACACGGCAGTCATGGTGTGCTGATAATCGATCCGCGTCGGTCCGATCACCGCCAAGGATCCCATGACGTCATCACCCACTCGTGCCGGCGCGCCAATCAGCACAAAATTTCGCATTGACGGCAAAGCTTCGTCGAGTCCGATCACGACTCTGACGGCTTCCTGCTTGGCGTCAAGATAAGCTCCCAGCAGCTCAACAATCTTTTGTTTTTCTTCCAGGGTTTGCAGCAGTTCTTGCAGGCGTTGACGATCTTGCTCACCGGTTACAAGATTAGATGCTCCTTCGACGAAAACGACTTGTGCGGTTTCATCCGCCGTCAAAGCTCCCTGGCGATAGAGTTGTTCTACCGACTTCATCATCCGATCGTACTCGCTGCGCTCCTGCTCCAGGCGCCGCGCCAGTTCCGTGCGCATCGCCTCCATGGTCCAGCCCCGAAAATTCTCGTTGATGAAGCGGGCGGCGGCGTCCAAGTCATCTTGTGGCAGATCGAGACGCAGCACCCGGTCGCGGACCAGACCCGACCGCGTCACCAGAACCGCCAGAACCTTCTGGTCCCCGAGCCGGGAAAAGTACACGTGCTCGAGTGCATTCTTGGGCCCACCGACCGCAACCGTGATCCCCACATTGTGCGAGATTAAAGAGAGGACGTGAGAGGTCCGCTCCATGAACTCCTGCACATCCGTGACCCCGCGCAGAGAGTCCTTAATTATGCCCTGATCTTCCTGCGAAAGGCTGGCCTTACCCGTAAGTTGTTCAACATAATAGCGATACGCCTCGGAACTGGGCACGCGCCCGGCCGAGGTGTGGGGTTGCTCCAGGTAGCCTGCGTCGGCCAAGTCCGCCATGACGTTGCGGATCGTGGCAGGGCTCAGGCCTTCCCGATTCGAGCGCGCCAGCGTGCGTGACCCCACCGGGTCCCCGGTGGCAATAAAGGTCTCCACAATAGCGGTCAGAATCTCGCGTTCCCGCTCCCCGATGGGTGGTCCGGATGGCATATTAAGTACTTATAATCCAAAAACTTAGATTAGGAAGAAACAATATTCCACCGTCGATTCTAGGAACCCATGCGGCCCCTGTCAAGCGTTAGCACTCCCGGACGAAGAATGCTAATGTCTTGAGTTTATGGAGGATGGGCGTCCCGCCCGCAAGCGATACAGCCTGCGAAACACCAAGACTAAAAGGATCTACCATCAAGATATGGTTTCGTTTTCCCGCCGATGGCTGTTAAAGATTTTCGCTGGCATTGGCGGGGCCAGCAGTCTCGTCGCCTGGTTCCCTTTTCCGAAGTTTCCTTCTACGAATATGCTCAAGCATGCAGACAAGCAAGGAGCCACCACAAAGGTGAAAGCTGAAACTCATATCGCGGTGATCGGAGCGGGCGCCTTCGGGGGCTGGACTGCTCTCTACCTGCTGCGTCGCGGCGCGAAGGTCACGTTGCTGGACGCGTGGGGTCCGGGTAATTCTCGCGCCTCGTCCGGCGGCGAGACTCGCGTGATCCGCGGGACCTACGGCCCGAATCAGCCCTATACAAAGATGGCAGCTCGGGCAACGCAGTTGTGGAAAGAGAATGAGAAGCGATGGAACCAGAAGCTCATGCACCAGACCGGTGTGCTGTGGATGGTCACGGCCGGCGACGACCACTTCGAACGTCAATCCCTGCCGCTGTTGCGCAACGCCGGAATCGCCTACCAGGAACTCTCAGTGCAGGAAATGGCGGCGCGCTGGCCGCAGATCAACTTGGAATCGGTGCATTGGGGAATTTACGAGCCGGATGGCGGGTTTCTCATGGCGCGGGTCGCGTGCCAGGCAGTGCTCGCCGGCTTCCTCGCGGAAGGTGGCGAGTACAAGCAAGTGGCCGCGCTTCCGCCTGATCTCGATGGTAAATGGGACGGCCTCTCCCTTTCCGATGGCTCGCAGCTCGAGGCCGATCAGTACGTCTTCGCCTGCGGGCCGTGGCTGGGAAAATTATTCCCTGAAACGGTGGGTAATCGTATCCGAGCGACCAAGCAGGACGTGTTTTTCTTCGGCACTCCCGCCGGCGACAACCGATTCACAGAAGAAAAAATGCCGGTCTGGGCAGACCATCGCGACCGGTTCATCTATGGCATTCCCGGCAATCAAGGCAGAGGATTCAAAGTCGCCGACGATACGCGCGGCCCGAGAGTTTGATCCGACGTCAGGGGAAAGAACAGTCAGCCCTGAGGGTCTCAAGGTTATCCGCGAATACATCGCCTTCCGGTTCCCGGCTTTGAAGGATGCTCCGCTGCTCGAGTCCCGGGTTTGCCAGTATGAAAATACGCCCGACAATAATTTCATCATCGATCGCCACCCCAGACATGAAACTGTCTGGCTGCTCGGAGGAGGCTCCGGGCACGGCTTCAAGCATGGTCCAGCACTGGGCGAAATGGTGGCCCGCCTGGTGATGGAACACAAGGACCCGGATGCATTGTTCCGGCTGAGCAGATTCGGCAAGTAAAAGACACTGGTACTCGGGTGTAGGGTAGGTGGTTGCGTTCGCGCAGATTGCACCACTACCCAAGATTACTGGATTTGAATGACCGACTCACCGGCGTTGGCTTTGATCTCATCCACCCGACCGACCACTTTACGGGCGAAGTCGAAGAGCGATTTGCCGGATGCGGTGCCTTCTCCCGCCAGCACCGTCGGCCGGCCACTGTCGCTGGCTTTGCGGATGTCAGGATCGAGCTGGACTTCCCCAAGGTAAGAAACTCCAAACTGCGCCGCCGTCTTCTCCGCCCCGCCGCGGGAGAAAATGTCGGTCTGATGATTGCAGTGCGGACACACGAAGTAGCTCATGTTCTCGACCATGCCGACCAGATCCACCTTCATCTGGCGGAACATTTCGATGGCTTTGCGCGCATCCTGCAACGAAACATCGGAGGGCGTAGAAACCACGATCGCGCCGGTGAGAGGAACGGTTTGAATTAGCGACAAGGCCACGTCCCCAGTGCCTGGAGGCAAATCCACAACCAGGTAGTCGAGTTCCCCCCAAACCACAGATCCCAGAAATTGCTTGATGATCGAATGCAGCATCGGACCGCGCCAGATCAACGGCTTGTCCCCAGGATTCAAAAACCCCACCGAGATGACCTTGAGTCCGTGGGCTTCGAGCGGCTCAATGCGGTTGTCACCGAGCACCTTGGGCTGCGCGCTGATGCCGAGCATAAGAGGCACATTGGGCCCATACACATCGGCGTCGAGCAAGCCGACCTTGTAGCCCAGCTTGGATAACACAATGGCGAGATTGACGGCGAGCGTAGTTTTTCCCACACCGCCTTTGCCGGAACCGACGGCGATGATCGCGCCCACACCGGGCAGAGGCTGCGGGGATGGGGGTTGCTGTTGCTGTTGCTGTCCGGGACGCGGGGGAACAGGAGAACTCATAGGTCGATTATACGTGAGGGGGAAGCAGCAATTGGCAATTGGCAATTGGCAATTGGCAATTAACAATTGGCCCTAGCGCTGACGCGGCGATGTACTACTTGGGGAACGCGCAAACTCCGTAAGGACCGAGGGTTGTGCAGCTGACCCTCTTTCGCCCTTTCAGGGCTGCGTCCGATTTTCGTCCGTTCACCCGGGGCTTACGCCCCGGGCTACATTCTTTCGCCGCCCTTCGCGTTCGCTCAGGGCAGGCTTTCGCGGACACATCCAGCAACTCCGATCGGCTCTAAAGCAAGCCCGACGCCGTGCTAATTGCTAAGTGCCAATTGCCAATTGCTGCTTTCCTCACACCGCCAAATATCCACCATCTACCGGAAACACCGCTCCCGTCGCCCACGACGATTCGTCGCTGGCCAGATAGACCGCCAGCCCGGCCAAGTCCTCGGGCCGACCAAGACGTCCGATGGGATGGACTCCGATTCGTTCGCGCCGCACTGCATCGGGGTCGGGCGCGTTGCGTAGAATATCCGCAGTCAAATCAGTTTCGACGAACGACGGGCAGATGGCATTCACGCGGATATTTTCGTGGCCGTGATCAACCGCCATGCACTTGGTCAGCAGCACGACCGCACCCTTGGAGGGCGCATAAGCCGCCCGATTGCGGGTGCCATTGATTCCCAGCACCGACGCGACGTTGATGATGGACCCGCCGCCGGCCTTGCGCATATGCGGCAGCACCGCACGCGAGAACAGCCATAGTCCGCGGACGTTGATGTTAAAAGTCTCGTCCCACTGCGCTTCGGTGATCTGCTCTGCAGTGCCCGCGTGGAGAATTCCGGCGTTGTTGAGCAGGACATTGATTCCACCAAAGGCTTTCGCGGTTTGTTCAAGGACGCGTTCGATGTCAGCGGGTTTCGATACGTCGGCAGCTATCGCGATCGCTGAACCGCCCGCTTCTCTCGCTGCCTCCTCGACTCTGTCCTTGCGACGGCCAACCAATGCGACGCGGGCGCCTTCGCGAGCCAGAGCGAGAGCACAAGCCCGGCCGATCCCGCTGCCGGCGCCAGTCACGATGGCAATCTTGTCTTTCAGGCGAGAGCTCATGGTTTAGCGACAAATTTCGGAACGCCAACTATCGAGGGCCATTAACCAGGCGCGGAAGTTGAAAGAGAACGAACCATCCGCCTAGAGTGTAAATCAGCAAAATTGATGAACTCCAAAGAATGAGGAGAAACGAACTTAACCTGCGCATTCGATCTCCTCGGGAGAACGATCGGCCGAGCAGGACAATTGCCGCGATTGGGAGGGCGAAAGTTAGTATGAGGCCGAAGGTCGCATAGGCTTCAGTCAAACCGCCCGCGACTGCGCTCAAGCCAGTCGCTTTGTCCTGGGACATACCGTGTAACGCGTTAAAAAACATGATGGCGAACGGAATGGACGAGACGCCGGCAAGAATCGCCCCCCAAAGAAACCAGCTCTGGGGACAATCGCGACTGCGGTCCGCATTCATAGTGCCGAGAGAGTGGCACGGAGCGGCAGGAAAATCAAGGGTCCCAATCTAGGATTGAACGCGCTTGCGTTCCATCTCCAGACGCCTGATCTCGCGCCTGCGTCCGGCATCCTCGTAGCGGCGCCTCTGCTCATCGCTTTCGGGAACCACGGGCGGCACCGGGAGGTGGTGGCCGCCGGCATCAACCGCGACAAACGTCAGGTAGGCCGAGCTCACGTGCTCGCAATGATCCAGAATGTAATTCTCCACCCAGACTTTCACTCCAACTTCCATCGACGTGCGGTACACGCGGTTTACCGACGAGCGCAGAATAACCAGGTCCCCCACATGCACGGGAACTTTGAAATCCAGATGATCGATGGAAGCCGTCACCACGTAGGTGCGCGAATGACGGTGCGCCGCCATGGCGGCGGCCAAATCAATCCAGTGCATCAGGCGCCCGCCGAGCAATGCGCCCAGCACGTTCGAATCGTTGGGTAAAACGATTTCAGCCATTTCGGACTGCGAGTCCCGGACTGGCCGGGGCAATGCGAGATCGTCGCTCTTGGTCATGAGTTTTCGCTCGATACTAAGGCTGGCGCCGCGGACCGAATTCTACGCTGTAAGTATGCCTCAACGTAACACTCCAACATTTTCTGAATGCGCGGGTCGGAATGCGAGGAGATCCACTCGTTGCGGTCGACGTCGTACTCCAGCGTGCCGTGCTTCGCAGGGCGATGTCCGGTCTCGCACACAAACCAGAGCGACAACCGTGAACCCTGATCGCGGGAAACCGAGAACCGCACCGCGTCGAACTCGCGCTCGACCGGCATGCGGGAACACTTTGCGGCGTATCCCAAATTGCAGAATTCGTGTAACTCGTACTCGGACGGCTGAGCCCCCTCGTGGCCCGGGGCAGAACAATGCCCATGCCACCCGCCTCCTAAAGGCAACCGCGAAGGATGGAGCCACCCGCCATCCAATTTTTGTATCGGCATGAAAAAGGGACAGGCCAAAATAAATTCTCCTGGTGGGTGATGAACATTGTATCCATCTGTCGAGTGCCTTGCCAGTTCCGATCTCCGCGGCAGCGGACGCGCCACGCGGGCGCGTCGCCCGCGACCACACAGGCCCGTCTCTTCGCCTCGCTGTAGTAATCTGGTGTTCAAGCCGGGAGCCAGGAGCTAAAAGCTAGAAGCTGATTTTATGGACCGCATCGCTCTGCTTAACGAAGTCCTCGCACAGAATCCCTCGGACGCATTCGCTCGTTATGGCCTGGCCATGGAGTATTCCAACTCTGGGGAAGTTGAACGCGCTCTGGAAGAGTTTGGCAGGTTGCTGGCAGTCCATCCCGACTACACCGCAGGTTATTTCATGGCCGCCCAGGCGCTGGCCAAAGCTGAGCGCACCAACGAAGCCCGGAAGATGCTGGTGGACGGGATTGCCTCGGCGAAGAAAACCGGGAATGGCCACGCCCAGTCAGAAATGGAAGGCATGCTCGCCGAACTGGAATAGCGGCTAGTCCACTCGCCGCGACATCTTTGTCATCGTCCGCTCGACCAGGCCCGGAAACAGCTGATAGACCTTGATGGCTGGATGCATGGTCCAGGGCACAACCACTTCCCGCTTCTGCTTCAGATATCCACGCAACACGGCGCGGGCCACACGCTGGGCGCTGATTCCCGCGGACCGAGGACGGCCGCACTGTTTTTGCTTCGTTTCCCTTGATGGCATTGGCGCCGAAATCAGTCTTCACGTATCCCGGACACACCGTCAGCACATGGATTCCCGAACCCTTGAGTTCCACGTTTGCCGCTTTGCCAAAAGCATTCATAGCGAACTTGGTCGCGCTGTAGACGGCATGAAACGGAAGCGGAATGTGACCGGCAACGCTCGAGATATTGATGATCGCTCCCGAACCTTGCTGCTGCATCACGGCCAGTGCGGCCTGCATGCAGGCGACCGTCCCGAAGAAATTAGTGTCGAAGGTTTCCCGGCAGGCGTTCATGTCCACGTGAGCGACCGTGTCCATGAGTCCGTGGCCGGCGTTGTTGATCCAGATATCGATGCGTTGAAAGTGATGCAGGGTAAGACCGACGACGCGGTCAATCTCTTCGCGGTTGCGGACGTCGCAAGAGAGCGCCAGGGTGTTCTCGACGTGGCCGATGCGCTCGCGCGCGGTTTCGGCGCGTCCCGCATCCCGCGAGAGCAGCACAACCTTGGCGCCTTCGTCGGCAAAAAGCTTCGCGACCGCTTCTCCGATACCCATGGAAGCGCCCGTGATCACCACAACTTTTCCAGAGACACCGATCTTACTGTCGTTCATCTTCAAGTGTTCGCTTTCCTTTGCGATCTTTGCGGTTAACTTTGCGACCTTTGCGGTAAAGTTCTTTAACCGAAAAGAGCGCAGGGAATCCACAATTCTCACCGCTCCATCCGCCCCGGTCAAATTCCGCAGTCCCGATAAGCAGGGGCGTACAATCGGGGAATTCGATCCGCACCGCCTGAAAGCATTGGAGTTTCTGCGTGAGCCTTCTCCCGTTGTTCCCGCTAGACATGGTTCTTTTCCCGGGCACACCCTTGCCGCTGCACATTTTCGAGCCGCGCTACAGGGAGATGATCTCCGAGTGTCTGGACCAGAAGAAGATGTTCGGCGTCGTCCGAGCCAAAGAGGAGGGCGTCGCCGAGATCGGCTGCACTGCAGAGATTATCACCGTTACGAAGAAATATCCCGATGGCCGCATGGACATTGTGGCTGAAGGGCGCGAACGCTTTGAAGTCATGCAGGTCAATCAGGAGCGCTCGTTTCTACAGGCCGAGGTGCTTTATCTGCAGGATGAACCCGGCAAGGCCACCACTGAAGAAATTGCCCAGGCAAAGCAGCTGCAAGGCGAAATCTTTGCCCTGGCCGGCTCGTCTTCCGCGAATCCTTCCGAGATCGAAGCTTCTCAACTCTCCTTCAGTCTGGTTGGGCCGATGCCGCTCGATCTCGATTTCAAGCAGACTCTGCTGGGATTGAAATCGGAAACCGAGCGCCTGCAAGCAATCATCTCCTACTTCGAGACAATCCTGCCGAACTTGCGGCGGACGGTGCGGGTACGTCAAACCGCTGGCGGCAATGGTCACGTTCATTGACGCCTCGCCAACCCATTGCCTCCAAAAAACGACGGTAGACCAAGTGCGCCGGTTTGCTCCTTCGTGCACCTTCGTGTCCTTTGTGGTTTGTGAATTGAGCGAAACTGAGACCGGCGACGTCCGTCATCAACGGCGTATAATCCGAAAAGAAGCTGTTTCCACTGGGGGTTTTCCATCATGAGTCTGCCGCGGACGCTCGGCGAATTGCGCCAAAGTCCATTTAGTGAACAACAGCTGAGCACCCGGCGCGTCAAAGACGAGATGCGCGACAACCTGATCGTGAAACTCCGTCAGGGCGGCGCAATTTTCCCCGGTATCGTCGGATACGACGACACAGTCGTGCCTCAGATCGTCAACGCCATCCTCTCGCGCCACAATTTCATCCTGCTGGGACTGCGCGGCCAAGCCAAAAGCCGCATCCTGCGGGCCCTGACCACGCTGCTGGATCCCCAGGTACCTTACGTCGCCGGTTGCGAGATTCATGACAATCCATACGCGCCCATTTGCCGGCCCTGCCAGGAAAAGATCGCGAAACTGGGCGACAGTACTGCCGATTGCGTACCTTACGCCGGAACAACGTTACGTGGAAAAACTGGCCACGCCCGACGTCACCATCGCCGACCTGATCGGTGACATCGATCCCATCAAAGCGGCCCGCGGCGGACACGAACTCAGCAGCGAGTACACCGTGCACTATGGACTGTTGCCTCGCGCCAATCATGGCATCTTCGCCATCAACGAACTGCCCGACCTCGCGGGAAAAATTCAGGTGGGCCTGTTCAACATCATGCAGGAAGGCGATGTGCAGATTAAGGGATATCCCATTCGCCTGCCGCTCGATGTTGCGCTAGTGTTCAGCGCCAATCCAGAGGACTACACAGCTCGCGGCAAAATCATTACTCCGCTGAAAGACCGCATCGGGTCGGAAATCCGCACCCACTATCCCGCCACTGTCGAAGAGGGCATGACCATCACCGCCCAGGAATCATGGACGCAGCGCAACGGCCACAAAATGCACCTGCCGAAGTATGTGCAGGAGGTCATCGAGCGCATCGCGTTTGCCGCGCGCGAGGACAAGAAAATCGACAAACGTTCGGGCGTGAGTCAGCGACTGCCGATCTCAGCAATGGAGAATGTAATTTCGAACGCCGAGCGCCGGGCGATCCATCAGGAAGAAACTTTAGTCGTCCCTCGCGTCGCCGACGTCTACGCCGCCATGCCAGCGATCACCGGCAAGCTGGAATTGGAATACGAAGGCGAAATGAAAGGCGCCGACCACGTCAGCCGCGAACTGATTCGTGCGGCGGTGGCGAAAACTCACGACGCCTATTTCAAAGGCGTTGACATGCAGCAAATCGTGCAGTGGTTTGATCTGGGCGGAGAGATTCAACTAGCGGACACCGCCAGCGCCGCCGAAGCGCTACCGTCGTTGCGAGGGATCCAGGGATTGATGGAGAAGACGGTTAAAATCGGGGTCGGCCCCAAAGACAGCCCAGAGGTCCAGGTTTCAGCGGCTGAATTCATTCTGGAAGGCCTGCACGCGCACAAGCGTATTGGCCGAAATGAGGAGCGAGTCTTCACCGCCGGAGAGAAACAACCCAAGGCGACAGAAAAACCCTTCGGCGAGCGCGAGGATCCGCCTTTCAGGGGCCGCAGACCGTATAACTAGCGGTAACCCGTCGTCGGTCGTCGGTCGTTGGCCCCAACGATCCAACATTAGTGGTATTGGCCAACGACCAAGGACCAAGGACCGAACGACTGCTTTTATGAAACGCATCCGCTACAGCAAGTACGTCCCCGACCCGGCCGGCGAAATGAGCATGGAAGAACTGCTCAGCGCGCTCTCCGACTATCTGTTGCAGAGCGGTTTCCAGAACTACATGTTCTACGACATGCCGGAGGGCGAGCAGACGCTCGACGACCTGCGGCGCGCCATCGAACAAGCATTGCTCGACGGCAATCTGCTCGACGAGGAAATGCAGGAGCGGCTGCGCGAGATGCAGATGGATGGAACTCTCGACGACCTCATCGAGCAACTCATCGAACGCCTGGAGCAGGAAGACTACATCAGCCTCGACCAACCGCATGACCCGTCACAGCAATCGAGTGTGGGTGGGCAGACCGGCGAGGCTCAGCAAGCCAAGTTCGAAATTACTGACAAGAGCCTGGACTTTCTAGGATTCAAGACGCTTCGCGACCTGATGGGCTCGCTAGGGAAATCCAGCTTCGGACGCCATGACACGCGTGACCTTGCCACCGGCATCGAAGCCAGCGGCGCATCCCGCCCCTACGAATTCGGCGATACCCTCAACCTCGATATTACCGCCACGCTTTCCAGTGCCATCCAGCGAGAGGGCCTGAAGCTACCACTGAACATCGAGTATTCCGACCTGCAGGTGCACCAGTGCGAGTACCAGTCCTCGTGCGCCACTGTGCTGATGCTCGATTGCTCGCACTCGATGATTCTCTATGGCGAAGACCGCTTTACCCCGGCCAAGAAAGTTGCCATGGCACTTTCGCATCTGATCCGGACGCAATATCCCGGCGACTCGCTCTCTCTGGTTCTGTTTCACGATTCGGCGGAAGAGGTTCCCCTATCACAATTGGCGCGAGTAAAAGTTGGTCCGTACTACACCAATACTCGGGAGGGCCTGCGCCTGGCGCAACGCGTTCTGCAGCGGCAGCGCAAGGACATGAAGCAGATCGTGATGATCACCGACGGCAAACCTTCCGCCCTCACGCTCGAGGATGGGCGCATCTACAAGAACGCCTTCGGCCTCGACCCCATGGTGGTAAGCCAGACGCTGGAAGAAGTTTCGAAGTGCAAGCGGGCGGGGGTGATGATCAACACCTTCATGCTGGCGTCTGACTATGGCCTGGTCCAGTTTGTGCAGAAAGTTACCGAGATGTGCAGAGGGAAGGCCTACTTCACTACTCCCTACACGCTGGGGCAATATCTGCTGATGGACTACATGTCGCGGAAGACTAAGACCATTCACTGATTCAAAACCAGAGATTCAGTTCAAAACCAGTTTTTAGTTTTCAGTTCTCGGATCTCAGTTCTTGGGTAGTTTCTTCGTGATCTCTCCTACCGCCCGGTAGGCGTGGTCGATGGCGCAATCGGTGTAGGCATAGGCGCCGGCGTCGGCATTGGCAATTGCGATTCTTCCGAAGGGTTTGCGTGCCACCTCACAAGGCGTCTCTCCACCTTCCAGCCAGAATTTGTCCCAGAGCGAGTTGTATTCGTAGGCGTAGCCGTGGGGCCAGCGATTCACGGTGATCGCGGTGATGTCATTCGCCGGATCGAACCCTCCCGGCCCCACCACGCGGGCAAACTGTTCGCGGATGTTCCGCTCCATGGTTTCAAACGTCGTGTTGAAGAGTTCCACTCGGCCCAGAAGGTGTTGCTCGCGCGCCGGACGCCCGGGCTTGCAGGGTGTTTTCAGCATGTGGACGACGATCGGTTCGTCGGGCTTCCGCGAACATTCGTAGCCGCCGATACTCACCGCCAAATCGAGGTTCATGTGCGAGTGGTAACAAGAAGGGGCGTAGACAACGCTGGCGCCGAGTTTCTCGAAGGCCTTCCAGTTTCGAATGGCAACGTTGGTGTAGAGCAACGGGACCTTTGCGGCGGACGACAACGCTTCTTTCTGCTTTTCCGGCAACTGTTCGCAGATGTGCGGAATGACCACATGCCAGCACGCCAGGATGCAGTGTGCGGCCTGCACTGTGTACACTTTGCCGCCGTGCGCGTATGCGATTTCGACTCCCTGGGCGCTGGCCGGATCTCCCTGATGTTTGACTCGCACGGCCGTGCTATTCAAGCGAATTCGTACTGGGGAATTTGCCCTGTCGAGCAGGGCGTAGTTCGCTCGCGCCGTGACCACGTCCTTGGAGGAGTGTCCCGGGATTGCTTGCGGAATCAGCTTGCGCACCAGCAGGCGCGCAATGGAAGCGTTGCCGTCGGGAAAATGAAAAAAATAGTTGTCGGCCTCTTCGTTGGGGATAGCATCGCGGTTCATGCCCCTGCCCGGGGTAGGATCAAGATTCATTCCGGCGAATCCAGGCTCGCCCGCGCCCCATGCGTCCTGCGCGGACACCGCGTCGAATCCGATGCCGAAGGAAGGTTGTGGCCTCGCCTGAAACAGCTTGACCACTTCAGGATTTACTCCCACGACGTCTGCCAGGAAGCTGTTGTAGCTCATCCGCGCGAGGCGGGCTTTTTTCTCGTCCGAGCTCAAGCCGGGCAGATAGTCCTTCTTTTCTGTAACCAGACGTTTGTAGTCCGCCTTGGCTTGTGGGGAAAGTGGCGCATCCCTCAGGAAACTCTCAAGCGCCCCGGCCCCGGCCGGAGAAGCCTGGCTCTCTCCCGATATGCGCGTCATCGGATCAATCGCCAACCGGTCCATGCCGAACGTTTCTTTGTCAAAAAAGATCTTCGGATAGAGACCGAGGGAACGGTACAAGTTTTCGTTGACGTACCTAGGATATGAAGCAACGTCAATCCCCAGTTCGCGAATCAGGGCTTTGGCGACAGGACTGTATGGAGCCGGGCTCTCGATGGCAAAGGTTCCCCCGAAACCCAGCAGGGTTCGCTGGCCGGACGAAAACTCGTTGCGCTTGGCGTGTCCGCCAAAATCGTCGTGATTGTCGAGAACGAGGACTCGGACTTTCGATCCTGCTGTCTTGCGGAAGAAGTGCGCGGCCGAGAGTCCGCTGATGCCGCCACCCACCACTACCAGATCGTAGCTTTCCCTGGTATCAACTGGCGTCCCGGCCTGTTCCCAAAAGGTGCCATCGCGCAAGCTGTGCGCCGCGTCAAACGATCCCGGATGGCTGCCACGAAGCCCGGTCAAAGCTGGAGGATAGTAGTCCGACGCCTGCTCCCGCGTAGCTTCCATATCCGCGGCCGCGAGCAACTGAGAAGGAAGCATTGCGGCGCCCGCGGTGAGTGCGACTCCGTTCAGAAAGTCGCGCCGCGTGATCCCGCGACCCATCCCCAACTCGCGGTCTTTCCAGTCGTTCACAGGGGCTCCTATGAAGTTTTGATGCTGTAAAGCACAGTTCCCTGCAGCCGGGCGTGGCTGGTGGACGAGGCCGAGGCACACCCGTCACGGTACGCTAAAACTGTCTTGTTCGAGGAAGCTCGGGGTTAATTGCTGCCTTCCGTCTTCTTTACCGCCGACTCCGCTCCCAGAAACCCGATGCGGCTGTGGGTGCCATCGCAGAATGGTTTGGTCACCGATCCGCCACACCGGCAGAGAGAAAAGGCCGGTTTGCCGGTCAGGTCATATTTGTTGCCATCGGCGTCGACCAGTTCAATCGAACCCTCGGGATCTTCCACACGATACGGTCCGTTCTTGCGAACGGTAATCTTGACTGCGGCCATGAGGCCTCCCTGTTCGATATGAAGATAGCAGAATGAAGCTGTCAGCTGTCAGCCAAGGCCTTGACCAACAGCTGACCACTGAGCACCGAGAACGGTAAACTGACAGCTGATGCTTGAGAGCTCGACTCGCCGCCCACTTCGTTTGCAGCAGGCTCCCATCTAGCTCGGGATATTGATCAATCACGCGTTAGTACGCAATAGCGAAACGCAGCTCTTAGCTTTCGTGAGACTTCGAAGGATTAACCGACAACTGAACACTGAGAGCTGACGGCTGAGAGCTGAGAGCTGAGACCTGTTTTACGCCGCTGCCCACTTCGTCTGCACCAGGTTTCCATACAGCTCGAGATATTGATCAATCATGCGTTTGGAGGTAAAGCACTCGCGGGCCCGTTGATAGGCGCGATTGCCGTAGGTGCGGCAGAGATCCCGCTGACCGCTCAGGCGGCGGATGGCGGATGCCAGACTGGCAGCATCATTTTCACGGAAATAAAGAGCGGCATCGCCCCATATTTCCCGGAATGCGGGAATATCGTTGGCCACGATGGCGCAGCGCGAAAATGCGGCCTCGACCGCCGCCATGTCGAACGGCTCGTAACGCGAGGTCGCGGCATAAATCGCAGCCCGGCTGTACAACGTGCGTAGCTGCGCTTCGGTCTGCGGCCCCTTCAGCGCAACATTGATCTCATCGATCGAAAGTTTGACATCAGCGTGTATCGGAGGCCCCGAGGGGCCGTGGAGCGGTGTGTCGGACCCCACGATGCAGATAGGAAGTGGGTGAGTGTGCTGGGTCAGCAGCGAAATCTGCTTGCCCGCATCCAACAGGCGGCCGACCGCGAGTACGGAATCATCTTTGCCCACGTAGGGATTGAAGAAAATAGGATTCCGTCCGTTATAGATAACGGTGTCGTGCCGGGCCCGGGTGTAGCAGTCGCGAATGGTGTCCCGCATCCAGACCGAGGGGGCAACCACGACGCTGGCCGCATCCAACCCTCGGATAACAACTTCCCGATACCATTGCAGCCATCGGTCCGGCTTTGGATCCCGTCCGTGGACCGCCCGCCACCAGGTAATTAAATCACCGTGCGCCACTACGACGCGCGGCACCGGAACCGGGAGATTGCCGTAGCACAACTGGTTCAGGTGAAGTACATCCGGTTTCAACTCCCTGACCAGCGCCGTGAGATAGGCCGAGGAATCTTTAAGATCGTCTTGCCCTTCCTGCATCCAGTCCAGGCGGAACGCCGTGGGACGGTATTCCAGGCCATGCAGATTGTCCATCCATGAAGTCTGCCGAGGCAGAGGAATTTCGCCGAAACTCACCAGAGTGACGCGCAACCCTCGGCCGACTAGTCCGGAGACGAGTTCGCGCGTGTAGGTCCAAGTACCACTCAAGGTGTCGGCTGTAACCAGAACGTGCACAAGGTCCCCTGGGAGAGCGCGGGACGGCCGGGAGAAGGCTGCGACTCCGCGTTTCTTTCTGCTGCGTTTATTGTAGTGCGGAAGGGTGATGTTCGCGAAGGATTTTCGCGAGGAGGCACAGGTGCGCAAAATCTTGCACTTCAGCGTCGCAGTTCGAGGGGGAGGGTTGTTCGCCTAGCCGCTAAAGCTTGAAATAGGGCCTTCGAGCTTGAGGCGAATCTCCTTTGCCAGCTCGTAGACGGTGCGCATCCTGCTCTCGGCTCCGCTCTGCAGATCAGGGACCTGCAGCGCCAGTTCGCAGGAAAGCAGCAGGGCGGTGACGGTGCCCTTGAGCGCGTTTCGCACAGCGTCCTGTACTTCTTCCCGAACCAACTGGACTGCTTTCTGGTGCCGGTAGAGGGCGGCCCGCAGCTCGCGCCCTATTCGGTCCATGTTGTTGATGGCGAAGTTCACATGAACCGGGACCGCAGTCCCAATGTGTTGCAGCACCATGTCGCTCTCTACCGGTTCGGTTTCGAGGAAAGCCTGATCAATAAGAACGGCCACATATTCCCGGGCTCGCAGTTGGGCCAGTGCCTGGGAGGAGGTCGCCACCACGTGGGTTTCTTCGGAGGTGACCTGTTGAATGGCCTGGGCGCAGGCCCGAGCTTTGGCGGACGGCGTAATGACTAGCAGCATGACTGTGTCCCCTGGTGGGGGGCTTTCCCTTCTATCAAGAACGTGCGCTCGCACTGCAGGACGGCGACTGTTCCCAACCGCACGTCGTTGGACCGGCGATCGTCGGGCGGGCCATTCAAGTTACGAGTGCAAGATGACATACGAAACATTTCTCCAGGCTTGATGAGTTGAAAGCCACTCTCCACCCGGAAGTGGACCAGCCCCACTGGTCCCCTTCCGGACGGCTGATCGTGATTACGGAGCTGTAACCGGGTTGCTGTCCAAACTGACCGCGCCATTGCGTGCCAGGGCCCTGCCTTCGAGAGTCGCGCCGGTCTGGAGCGTGATGGACTGCAGCGCCATGACGGTCCCCTTGAAGATTGAATTCGTTCCCAGGGTCGCGGAGCTACCCGTCTGCCAGAAAATGTTCTTGGCCTGAGCACCGCCGGCGAGCACCACATGCGTGCTTCCGATCGTGGTCAGCGTGGACGCCACCTGAAAGATGAAGATGGCATTCACGTCACCCTGTGCGTCGAGCGTCACGTTCCCTGCCGAGAGCATGACCGTGCTCGAGGTCTTGTACAGGCCAGGCGTGAAAGTCAGCCCGCTCATATCTCCAGGCAGGACCGCACCTCCCGGCAGACCAGCGGTGTAGATGTAGGCAGTGGTCAAATCCACCTGGGCCTGCGCCGCAGTCGGATCCGTAACGTGCATGACCGCAGGCGGAGTGAGCGCGCCCGGCGGGAATCCAGTAACTGCGCTGCCCGGGCTAAGTGCCAGGTCAGCACCCGTAATAATCGTCGGACCCGTGTTGGTGACGGTCGAGCCGCCCAGCACGACGAAGTCCGCGGCCGAGGCCAACGCGACCTGCGGCGTTTGACAGGCCACTGCAGCAGTCATGAAGGTCCATGCAAAAGCACTGGCCAAGGGATTGCCAAAGAGGTCTTGCGCTCCGGTCTTGATGGTTGCGGTGTAGGAAGTGTTCAGCGCGAGCGTGCTGGACGGTGTGAAGATGGCGGCCCGGCTGGGCGCGTCGTACGTAACTTGTCCGGCTACGGACGCGGTCCCCGGCCCGGTCAAGGTAAATGTCGTGGCGTTGATGGTTGCCGGATTCATGGCCGCACCGAAGGTCGCGACCGCGATGGTGTTGGAGCAGATGCCGTTCGTACCGTCGGGCGGGCCTACCGAGATGACGATGGGCGGACCGGGCTGGCAGGTTGTGCTGCCGGTGGTGAAGCTCGACACCTTGTCGCTCGCCAGCGCGTTGCCGAAGGTGTCCACGACGCCGGTTGTGATGGTGGCGGTGTAAACGGTGTTCAGCGCGAGAGTGCTCGTGGGGGTAAAGATCGCGGTGTGGCTTGACGCGTTGTAAGTGACCTGTCCCGGCACGGGCGCCGAACCCGGCCCGCTCAGCGTGTAAGTCGTCCCATTGATCGAGGACGCCCTCATCGCCTTGCTGAACGTCACAGTGACAAGCGTGTTGGGACATGCTCCGCTGGCAGTACTCGGAGGGATCGCGGAAATGACTGTAGGCCGGGTAGTGCTTGGGTCAGAGGATCCAGTCGTTCCACTGCCGCCGCAGCCCACCACAAAAATAAGCAACAGAAATGCTGCAAGGATCCGACCAACGTTCGCGTAACGCATGAGCCACGCCTTTCTTTCTTCCGGTCTTCGTGCGAGCTACATTGCACGTACGCAGCCGTGATCGTGGCACTGAAAATAGACGGGTTGTTGATTCAGAGTTCCTGATCGGCTTCCCGGTCCGGGAAGCTCCAGCCTGAATCGGGAGATGAATTCGGTTCTGGCCCTGGCGAGCCGCCACTGCCCAACCCCGGCTATTGACCTTCCTCTGCAGCCCACCTACCATCTCGCCCATGGCCGATCCCCTCCCACCGCCCGGTCAGACGTTTTCCCACTACCGCATCCTGCGGAAAATCGGCGGCGGGGGAATGGGCGTCGTCTATGAAGCAGAAGACGTCAAGCTCGGACGTCACGTGGCCCTCAAGTTTCTTCCCGAAGAACTGGCCCACGACGCGCAGGCTCTAAGCCGATTCCAGCGCGAAGCCAAAGCCGCGTCCGCCCTGAACCATCCCAATATCTGCACCATTTACGAAATTGATGAAGTTGACGGCAGAGCTTTCATCGCAATGGAACTGTTGGAAGGCCAGACCCTTCGGCACCTGATCGCCGCCAAACCACTCGAGATCGAGAGCCTGCTCGACTTGGGCATTCAGATCGCAGACGGACTTGATGGCGCCCATTCCAAGGGCATCATCCATCGCGACATCAAACCCGCGAACGTCTTCGTGACCACCCGCGGGCAGGCGAAGATTCTGGATTTCGGGCTTGCCAAACTTTTCCTGAGGCCGGGAACCGCCAGTGAGAGCGCTCCCACCATCGATGCGGAGGAAAATCTCACCAGTCCCGGCACAGCCATGGGCACGGTCTCCTACATGTCCCCGGAACAGGTCCGCGGCAAAGAACTCGACACCCGGACCGACCTGTTCTCGTTTGGGACCGTGTTGTACGAGATGGCTACCGGGCAGCTTCCTTTTCGAGGAAATACTTCGGGAGTGATCTTCGAGTCCATCCTCAACCGCGAACCCGCGTCCCTGATCAAGCTGAACCCGGACATACCGCCCCGCCTGGAAGAGATCATCAGCAAAGCGCTGGAGAAAGACCGCGACGTCCGGTGTCAGTCCGCCGCTGAGCTGCGGGCCGATCTAAAGCGTCTGAAGCGTGATTCGGAGTCGGGAAAAGCCGCCGGGGGAAGTTCAGCAGCGCTGATTCCGCCGGCAAACCGCCGGTCGACCAAGAAAGTCGTGGCGGCCATCACTGCCATCGTTCTGCTGGCCGCTGCCTTGATCGTGGGAGGCAAGTACTACTGGCCCGGCTCCGCGAACACTGGTGAATTCCGTGGCCGTGCTGCCGTTCGTCAACACCAACGGCAATCCCGACGAAGAGTACCTCTGCGACGGCATCACCGAAGGCCTGATTCACAGCCTCTCCCAGCTTCCGCAACTGCGAGTCATGTCGCGAAGCACTGTGTTTCGCTATAAGGGGAAAGGCGCCGATCCGCAAACTGTGGGGCGCGAATCTGAAAGTCGGCGCCGTCCTGGTCGGGACCCTGGTCCACCACGGCGACAGCCTCCACCTGCAGTCGGAGCTGGTAGATGCCCGTGATGGCTCCGAGATCTGGGGCACGCAATACGATCGCCCGATTTCCGATACTTCCGCCGTGCAACAGGAAATTGTCCGCGACATTTCCGAGAAATTGAAATTGCGGCTTAGCCCTGAAGACCAGAAAAAACTGGCCACCCACAAAACGGAAAATTGGGAAGCCTACAACCTGTATTTGAAGGGCCGGTACTACTGGGAAAAATTCACAGACGACGATATGCGGAAGGCCGTCGACTATTTCCAGCAAGCCATCGCAAAAGATCCGAACTACGCACTGGCGTACGCTGGACTGGCGGATGCCTATCATGAGCTCGCGTACACCAGTCCTCCTTCGGAGATGATGCCCAAGTCAAAGGCAGCATCGACGAAAGCTCTGCAACTGGACGATTCCGTGGGGGAAGCTCACGCAGCTTTAGGATGGGTCTTGTGGCGATACGACTGGAATTTCCCCGAAGCGGAGAAAGAGTTCCGACGTGCGATTGAACTTGATGATGCAAATCGCGGAATGTACCCTCTTTTTCTTTACTCGATGAAGCGATTCGACCAAGGCTTCAGCGAGCACAAACAGTCCGTAGCGATTGATCCGTTAAGCCTGATACAGCTTACTAACGTGGGGGACGGATTGTACTATGCGCATCAATACGATCGGGCGATTGAGCAGTACCAGAAAGCCCTGGAGCTGGACCCAAACTTCAGCAAGGCTCAACTCGCCCTGGCAAGCACCTACGATCGCAAGGGCATGTACAAGGAAGCCATCGCGGAGTGGCAAAAGGGGTTCACCACCGACGGAGATACCCGAACCGCCGGGCTGATTGGGAAAGCGTACTCGGTGTCGGGCTACAAAGGCGCTATGCAAGCCTGGCTTGACGACCTGATCAGCCAGTCGACTCATCACTATGTTGCACCGCTGGACATTGCAACTCTCTACGCCCGTCTCGGAGAGAAAGAGCATGCGTTGGAGTGGTTGGAGAAGGGGTATCAGGCGCGAGATGCCGACATGGTGGATATCGCAACCGAACCAACCTTTGACTTTCTCCGCTCCGACCCGCGCTTTACCGACCTGCTGCGCCGCGTAGGCCTGCCGCAGTAGCCCCACAGATCTGTCATCCCGACCGGAGCGAAGCGCAGCGAGCGCAGTGGAGGGACCTTGTGTTTGGTTCGTCGGCGGGACACCACCCGGCAACCTTCGCTCGCCCGACCGGACGAGGGCGTCCGGTCCCACGCGGTTTCGGAGGGTCTAATCCTGCGCGACATACTCCTTCAGCTTGCGGTACAGCGTAGTCTTGCCGATCCCCAACATTCGCGCCGCCAGAAGCTTGTCGCCGTTGAGCTGAGCAATCGTGCTCAGGATGGTCTGCTTCTCCAGCTCCGCCATGGGCATGATCTGGGTCTTGCCATTGCCTCCATTTGGCGGATGGATCGGGGCGCCATGGATGGCGCTGGGTAGGTCCGCCCCATGGATTACCGGCCCGGAGGTAAAGGCGCAGGCCCGCTCCAGGCAATTCTCCAGCTCTCGCACATTCCCCGGCCAGTCATAAGCGAGCAGAGCTTTCATGGCGTCGTCGCTCAGAGTTCGCTCGTGGCCCCCCGCTCGGGAGAGCCTTTCGAGGAAATAGCTGGTCAGCAGCGGAATGTCCTGTCGGCGGTCGCGCAGCGGAGGAATCTTCAGGCTCAGCACATTGAGCCGGAAATAAAGATCGCGGCGAAAAGTGCCCTGCGCCACGGCCTGCTCGAGATCGCGATTGGTGGCCGCCAGAATCCTCACGTTGATCGCAATCCGCTTCGTGCTTCCCACGGGACGAATCTCTCGCTCCTGGATGGCCCGCAGCAGCTTGGCCTGAAGGTCGACGGGAAGTTCTCCGACTTCATCCAGAAATACCGTGCCGCCTTCCGCGATCGCGAGCAAGCCGTCGCGCGATTGCACGGCCCCGGTGAATGCGCCTTTGACGTAACCGAAGAGTTCGCTTTCGATCAGCGTGGGAACCAGCGACCCGCAATCCACCGGGATAAACGGCTTGTCGCGGAAAGGCCCGGAGAAATGGATGGAGCGCGCCACCATCTCTTTTCCCGTCCCGCTCTCGCCCAGTATGAGTACGGGATGGCTGCTGTGCGCGGCCTTGCCGATGATGCGATAGAGCTTCTCCATCTCCGGCGCCCGGCCGACGATGCTGCCGAAACCCAGCTTGGATTTGATCTTCTCGCGCAGCGTCCGGTTTTCGGTTTTCAACTTCAGATGGCCCGACACCCGCTCCAGCAGCAGCCTGAGTTCTTCCATGCTGAAGGGCTTGGTGACGTAGTCGTAGGCCCCATTCTTCATGGCCTGGACGGCGGATTGCACCGTGCCGTATCCCGTGACCACCACGATGACCGCGTCGGGCTTGCGTTCGCCGATCTGGTGCAGCGCCTCCAGCCCTCCCGCGCCCGGCAGTTTCAGGTCGAGCAGCACGACGTCGATGTTCTGCGTGTCGAGCAAACGATAGGCATGCTCGGCGGAATCCGCCACGGCGGTGTTGAAGCCGAGCGATTGCGCAACCTCGCGGCAAACCTCCCGGATGGCGCGTTCGTCATCCACGATCAGGAGGTTCAGGAAATTGGCTGCTTCCATCTGGACAGGATTGGGGGCGCTGAGTGCGGCTGTGGTCATGAAATCACCTCTACTTTCGAATTTGATGTTGTGTCGGCCGGGACCCGCGGCAGACGCACGCAGACTCGCGTGCCTTTTCCGGGCTCGCTTTCCGCAATGATGGTTCCACCCTGCTGTCGGGCCAGCCGGCGAGCCGTGGCCAGTCCCAGTCCATTGCCACGGCCTGGTTTTTTGGTAGTGAAGAAGGGCTCGAAGGCACGCTCCAGGGTCTCGGCATCCATGCCGTCCCCGGTGTCGGTCACGCTCAGTTCAACCCAAGGCTCGGCCAAACCGTCGGCGCAGTTGCGCGTCGTGATGCGTAATCTCGCCGCCGTCCGGCATGGCATCGCGGGCATTGAGCACCAGGTTCAGCAGAATTTGCTGGACTTGCGATGGGTCCATTGTGACTGCCCCCAGTTCTGTGGCCAGCGATGTATGCAGAATGATGTTTTCGCCAATCAGGCGCGTCACCAGGTCTTTAATACCGGTCACGATATCGTTCAGTGCGAAAGTGCGAGGTCCTTCGGCGCGAGGGGCTTCTGAGCGAGGGTGCGCGACTGCGAGCAACTGCTGCACCAGTGCAGCGCCGTGTTCGCAGGCCATGCGCATCTCCTCGACATGACGGCGAGGCCGGCTGTCCTCTTCCAACTCTCCGATCAGAAGGTCGCAGTAGAGCATGATGCCGGTCAGCAGATTGTTGAAGTCGTGAGCCACTCCGCCCACCAGCCGGCCCACCGCCTCGAGCGTTTGCGCCTCCCGCAACTGCGTCTCGACTTCATTCTGACGGCTGACATCACGAGTGCGGATCACTTGAAATTCTTCACCCCGCAAGTGGAAACCGGATCGAGCGATCTCGATATGCAGGTGACTGCCATTTCTACGGGTGTGTATGAAATGCGCCTCGGGATTAATTTCTTCGTTCTTCGCAGCCCAGGGCCTGACGGAGGGCAAATATGCCGGGATCAATTCATCGACCGGCCGACCCAGCAGCTGCTCCGGATCCGAGCACTCGAACATGCCGCACCAGGCGGGATTGGCATAAACAATGACGCCGGATGCGCTGGCAACAATGGCCAGACTCTCCTTGACGGCCTGAAAGGCAGCCGTAAGCAGTTGCGGATCGGGAGATCCAGAATTGCTCGGCCGCAGTTGCGTGATTGCACTCATTTCAATTCGACCCTCAAGAACATTCCAGTTCCCGAATCCCCGCCGCGGCCTAAACCTTTGCCCCGGCTTTCATCGAACCTTCGCAAACGAAAGCATTAGCCAAAAAGCATGTTTCGGGAAAGCGCCAAATGGGTGCGGGCTCGCTGTCGAAAGGGCTATCCCCTCCCGAATCGGGAAACCGGCTGCGACAAGTTCGCCTGGTGGCGTGCTCTCCATTTTGGGAAGTCTAGGCGCGTGCAAGCAAACTGCTAAGGGTAGCGGTCACACGAGGCTGTGACGCAAGAACATCTCGATAGCGCCGGCCGCCGGCAGGCGGATGGGCGGGCAAGATGCCGCCAGACAGCCGGCGGGACGTCGGGGCTACGAGAATGAGCTCATTATCAGAGGCGGCAGGTTCAAAATGAGCCCGCACCGCCCCGCCATTTATCGCCTTGATTTTCGATCCGAATATGGTAAGTTGAAGACTCCTCCCCCGATTTGTCTAACTCCAGACAAATAAAGACTTGAGGCCGAGCGGCGCTTCTCCCGGTGCCGGGCTGACGTCTGAACCAAAAGGGCCATGTAAGCGATGAATCGACACCGGGTTTTGCTGGCTGTGGCTGGCTTGTTAGTGTCAGGCTTTGCAGCGTGTGGCGGAGGCGGGTCTCCAACCGGTAGCACCACCCCGCCACCCCCGAGTACCTTCAAGGAAACATCTCCGGATGCCAGCGGCACCGTCGAGACCTTCAGTCCAAACCAGGTCGATAAATCGAATCCCTTTTTCACCCAGTTGGGGACAAATAACCGAACCTGCAACACCTGTCACGTTGCCAGCGACGGATGGAGCATCACCCCGGTGAACCTGCAGCAGCGCTTCCAATCCACCCAGGGTACGGACCCGATCTTTCAGGTGGTCGACGGCGCCAATTGCCCCAGCGACGACGTCTCTACGCCCTCGGCTGCAGCCGCAGCTTACAGCCAGTTGCTGAATTTTGGGCTGATCCGGATGTCATTGCCGGTGCCGGCAAATGCCGAGTTCAGCATCATCTCTATCACCGACCCCTACCAGTGTGCGGAAACTACAGCGACCAACCCGGCGCTCTACCGCCGGCCGCTTCCGTCCACCAACTTGAAGTTCCTCAACGGGATCATGTGGGACGGCCGTGAGCCCGATTTGAAGACCCAGGCCCTGGACGCGACCACGGTCCATGCCCTGCCTTCGACTTCGCCGACGGATGCGCAGTTGCAGCAGATCGTGACTCTCGAAACCTCGCTGTTCACGGCACAATCGGTCGACAATCAAGCCGGAGACCTCACCGCACAGGGCGCGAACGGCGGCCCCCTGTTTCTATCCACGCAACCCTTCTCCCCCGGGATCAACACCGGCGCGGCCTTCACACCCAATGCATTTACGCTCTATACCAATTGGGCGAACGCCAGCGGCATGAACGGGGCAGCGCAGCAATCCGTTGCGCGGGGAGAAGTGCTGTTCAATACTTTCCCCATAATGATTTCTGCGGTCGCAGGTCTTAACGACGTCCAGGGCCAAACCATCATCAAAGGTACCTGCACGACTTGCCACAACACGCCGAACGTGGGCGGCGACTCCTCGCCCGACATGATGAACATAGGAACCAGTTCTCCGATATCCAACCTCCCGTCTTACACGATCCTCTGCAACGATGGGACTCAGATTGTGACGACCGATCCGGGACGAGCGATGGTCACGGGCAAATGCGCCGACATCAGCAAAGTCAAAGTTCCAGGAATGCGCGGTCTGGCAGCACGCGCGCCCTACTTCCATAACGGCACCGCTGCCACGCTCCTGGACGTGGTCAACTTTTACGTCACACGTTTCAATCTGCTGATGACCGACCAGCAGAAAGCCGACCTGGTCGCCTTCATGAGCACGCTGTAGTCGTACGTGTGGGGCAGGCGCCCTCGCCCGCCGCTTTTGAAGTTGATTTTTCCTGCCGGAAGTCTAGTGAGATTGATTTCAAATCCAAATCAAAGGCGGCGGGCGAGGGCGCCCGTCCCACACGAGTAATGTTCTAGAGCGGCAGGGACTGGGCCAGCCTGAAGGTCAGACGCCGCTCTGGTGCGACGCCTACATCCATGCTTCCAGTAGCGTAGGTCGTCCCAGGAGCATCCACCGAGGCCCCGATCAGAGCGCCTTTGCTCCCCGAACCATCGCGGATAATTGTCACATTGCGTTGCTCATGCGAGCCCCGCTTCATGAAGATGCTGGAAGTCTGTATGGGCATAACCCTGCCGTTGAGCGATATCGCGGTCAGTCCCAGGCGCAGATACCCCGCCTCCTGAAACCGGTCTGACGCTCTTGCGTCCAAGACTCTTCCCGCCAAGACCGCACCGCGCGGCACCAGCGTATGTCCTCGAACAACAATCGGCTCGTCCAACTCCGCTTCAAAGGGATCGCCCGCGCGCGAACTGGCGCTGGACAACGACAAGCGCAGATGAATGGTTACAGGAGTTCCGGCAGGAATGGCCGCGGGCGCCAGCGATCCCGTGGGAGAGATTCCGCCTTTGTTGGAAGTAGCGTCAAAAGGCAGGTGCTGGTCGGCGGAAACACTCTCTTCGACCATCGGGAGGCTGTCACGCCTGGCGCACCCGCACATCATCAAAGTGATGACCAGAACGAAGCCAGTGGCGGTGCAGCCAATCCCAATCGACATCTTCATGAAACAATCCTGCCGCGCACCGTCACGTTTCCACAAGTCGCAAGCTGGATGCCATCGTCCGTGACCGATTTATCAGTAACTTAGTTTAACGAACCGGGCAAGCCGTGTAGTAATTGCCGGGTACCCCATCCTCGTCGCGTATTTTGCGACAGGGTGAGAATTTCCACGGGTAGGGCGGACCATCTTGTCCGCCGGCTTTGTGGAGGACGATTGCGGCGGTGCGCCAGAGAGTCCCTCAGGATGACGTCGGTGCATCCGGTTTATGTGGATACTTCCAAACGAACCCACTTTCCCTGGGATGATGTCGTCAAATATTAAATGCCTGAGGCATAATGTTCCGCTTTCAAAAATGCCAAGAGGCATACTCAGATGAGAGTCCGAACTGGCGTTGCGATCCTGTTCACACTCCCCTTTCTCTGGCTTGTGCCGGTTGCGTGCAGAGCCCAGTCGTCCCCGTCGACCGACTCGAAGGTCAGCGCACGTGCGGACGCGCTTCTCCGCCAGATGACAGTGGAGGAGAAGGCGGGGCAGCTCAACCAGGCTTCCGGTATCACGGTTAAGGACGCGATTAAACAGGTTTCCGACGAAGCCGTCGCACAGGGACAAGTCGGATCGATTCTTTGGCAGGTGGATGTGAAGGAGATCAACCGGATGCAGCACGTGGCCGTGGACCGGTCGCGCTTGCATATTCCCCTGCTCGTAGGCTTTGACGTAATTCATGGCTACCGCACCGTCTTTCCCGTCCCGCTGGCGATGGCTTCCTCCTGGGACCCTTCAGTGGAAGAACAGGCGCAGAGAGTAGCGGCCGAGGACTCGCGTGCGGCTGGCATCCAGTGGACCTTCGCTCCCATGGTGGACATTGCGCGCGATGCGCGCTGGGGCCGCATTGTTGAAGGCGCCGGCGAAGACCCTTATCTGGGCGCGGCCATGGCGCGGGCCCAGGTGCGCGGATTCCAGGGTGCGGAACTGAGTCCCACAAGCGTGTTGGCTTGTGTGAAGCACTTCGCCGGCTATGGAGCGGCCGACGGTGGCCGCGACTATGACTCATCCTATGTTCCCGAGGTATTGTTGCGAAACCTGTACCTGCCTCCTTTTCACGCGGCGGTGAAGCAGGGCGTGGGCTCGCTGATGAGCGCGTATATGGACCTGAATGATGTCCCCGCCACCGGTAACCGATGGCTGCTGCACGATGTTCTCCGCGATGAGTGGGGCTTCAAGGGGTTTGTGGTTTCAGATGCCTGGGCGGTACGCAACCTGGTTACTCACGGCTTTGCATCCGACAGTGCAGACGCGGCGTACCGCGCCATCAGCGCCGGGCTGAACATGGATATGGATGGCCACACATTGGCCCCGAATGTGCCGAAGTTGCTCGCCGCTGGGAAGATCACGTCCGCTCAACTGGACGATGCGGTGCGACCAATCCTAGAGATGAAGATCCGGCTGGGCCTCTTCGAACATCCCTTCGTAGACGAAACCAAAGTGGAAGCGGTATTGAATCGTCAGAGCAGCCGGGAACTAGAGCGCAAGCTGGCGGCACGATCCATGGTGTTGTTACGAAATGAAAACCACACTCTTCCACTGGTCAAAAGCCTGAAAAAACTGGCGGTGATCGGTCCCTTGGCCGATTCCGTCGATGACATTGAAGGGGGATGGACGGTTGAAGGTCTATTTGGAGCGAAACCAAAGAGCCACGTCGTTACAGTTGCTGAGGGCCTGAAGAACAAACTGGGACAGGATGTCGAGATCACTGTAGTCAAGGGACCGGGGCTACGGCGCGACTTCCCTTCCATGATTGACGACCTGCTGGGGCGGAAGCAGAATCCGGTGCCCACTCCAGCCGAAGTCGAAGCGTCAGTGCGCCAAGCGGTGGACGCAGCCAACCATACGGACCTCGTCATTGCAGTGATGGGCGAGGCCGCGAACATGAGCGGCGAAGGAGCGTCGCGAGCCACGCTCGACCTCCCGGGAAGTCAGGAGCAAATGCTGGAAGCTGTAGCGGCCACGGGAAAGCCGGTCGTGTTGGTTCTCATTAACGGCAGACCACTCGATATCCGCTGGGCCGCAGAGCATGTGTCAGCAATTCTGGAAGCGTGGTACCCGGGTACAGTGGGTGGCGATGCCGTCGCCGATGTGCTCGTCGGCGATGTGAATCCAGGCGGCAAGTTGCCGGTAAGTTGGCCGCGCGCCGCCGGTCAGGAACCCATCTACTACAACCACAACCGCACGCACGATCCGGATGACGCACCCAATTTCGCTTCGCGCTACTGGGATCTCTCCAGCAAACCGCTCTATCCCTTCGGTTACGGGTTGAGCTATACCAGTTTTCAATTCAACCAGCCACATCTCAGCAAGCCGCAAATCAAAGCGGGAGAGCGTACCGAGGTGTCGTTTGACGTGACCAATACGGGTCGAACCGCGGGTGATGTTGTCGCGCAGGTGTACATACATCAGCGTGCGGGCTCGGCCTCGCGCCCGGTACGGCAATTGAAAGGATTCCGACGGATAGCACTGGCGCCGGGCCAGATCCAGACTCTCACTTTCCCGCTGGGCCCCGACGAGCTCAGTTTCTGGAGTCCCCAAACAAAGACATGGGGTGTGGAAGCAGGGACCTTCGACGTGTGGGTAGGAGAAGATTCGACCGCCCCACTCCAAACAGAACTTGCAGTCACCGCCAGATAATCCGCAGCCGAAGCCGCGGAGCGGCGGCCAGAATGTAGCCCCGGGGCGTTAGCCCTGGGTACCAATCGGAAAACGCGCAGCCCTGAAAGGACGAAAGAAACGGACTCTTTCGTCCCTTCGGGGCTCGCATTGCCTTGGCCTCCAACCCCACGGCTTACGCCGTGGGCTACATTCTCGCGCCGCTTCGCGGCTGCCATACCCTGGGTGAAGCGCAGACGGATGGATTTTGTTCGGAAGACCAACTAATCCGCAGCCGAAGCCGCGGAGCGGCGGCCAGAATGTAGCCCAGGGCGTTAGCCCTGGGTACCAATCGGAAAACGCTCAGCCCTGAAAGGGCGAAAGAAACGGACTCTTTCGCCCCTTCGGGGCTCGCATTGCCTTGGCCTCCAACCCCACGGCTTACGCCGTGGGCTACATTCTCGCGCCGCTTCGCGGCTGCCAGTCGGGATGACACCGGTTGCAAGTTCAAACTGACTCACAAACAAAACGGAGGAGCGGTTTCACCGCTCCTCCGTGAATTGTTTAACTGCAACCAGCTAGTTGGATGATCCGCCACCCAGAGATGCGCTCGCCGCTTCATTCTCAGGCTGCACGATCAGGCCGTCGAACGGAGTGGCGCCCACGAAGCGTCCGCGAACTACGCTGACGCGACGCAGGGGATATCCCGAATCAGGTCCGCGATGCCAGCTGCGGCCCCCGTCTTTGCTCTCGAAGATAACGCTGGTAGCAATACTGGTCGCCAGAAGACGCTTCTTGCTCTGGTCATACGAAATCGAGCTGATGTTCTTGTCGGGAATACCGTTGACAACATGCTCCCAGCTCGTTCCCGAATCGGTGCTCCGGAAAGCTCCCTCGCGGGAAGCAACCAGGATCTCGCCTTCCGGTGTGAGCGTCACGCCGTGAATGGCCGTGATGTAGGAGGACAGAGGCGCCTGCTGCCAGGTCGTTCCGCCGTTTGAAGAATAGAGAACGTTAGTACGAGTGGCCGCGACGATCATATCGCCGTTCGACTCGACCGCAACGAAATCACTCTTCCCCATCACCGAACCGCCGGTCCAGGTCTTGCCCTGGTCCGCGCTGCTGAACAATCCAGCCGAGGTGGCTGCCAGCCAGCGCTTGGGTGTCACTTCGATGTCGCTCACGCGCGCATCCAGTGTGGAGCGCACCAGGACTGCGGGCACTTTTGTGACCTTCGCGCCCTTCTTTGTTTTGCCTGCGGTTTTCAACACACGCGCCGGAGACTTCTCCGTCACGATAGTGTTGATCGGACGCCACTGGCTCGAAGTACGATCAAGCAGGAAGATGCCCTTGTTGGTGCCGGCGATCAAGCCGTCGTTGGGGACCTGCTGCAACGCGAAAACATCGCGTCCGCCCAAGCCAGCGCTCTTCTGCTGCCAGGTCAGTCCGCCATCGCGGGTAGAGAAGACGCCGCCAAACTCGCGATCGTTCACCACGCCCACCAGAATTCTGCTGGGATCGTTCTGGTCAGCGAGAATCGAGCTGACATAGCGATGGGTATAGCCATGATTGGAAGCCGCGAAAGTCTGCGCTCCGTCATCGCTGGCCAGGACGCCGCTGCGGTCGGTTGCAATCAGCACCCGGCTTGTATTGCGCGGATCCACCATCACATCGTTCACCACGACCTCGGAACTGGTTACGTGCTTCCAGGTCTTGCCGCCGTCCAGGGTCTTCCACAGGCCTTCGGTCGTCCCAGCGTAAACCGTCGCCGGATCTTTCGGGTCCTGCTTCAGAACGCGGGTGCGGCGCGCGGAGAACGGAATGCCTTGCAACTTGCGGAAAAGATCGCCGGCCGAATCGCTGCGGTAAATTCCGGAGCAGGCGCTGGCGTAAACCACCGATGGGTTCGTGGAGTCCACGATGACCGAGAAAACATCTGAGTCATCGATCATGCCCTTGTTGATGCGATGCCAGTTGGCGCCGCCGTCGTCGGTCTTCCACGCCAGATGCCAGGTGCCCGCGTAAACCACGTCGGGATTCTTGGGATCAAGCGCGAGCGACTCGACGTTCTTCAGGTCGTCCGCCTGCTTCACCGGAGAAATACGGTCCCAGTTTTTGCCGCCGTCCTTGGTGCGGAACACGCCATCGAGCGCGCCGATCACCAGAACTTTGGAATCGTAAGGAGCAATCGCCATGGCCCGCACCGACTTGCCGTGCACGCCGGGCATCGCTTCCCAGTTGTTGCCGCCATCATGCGAGCGGTAGACATCTCCCGCCTGCTGATTCACTACGCTCCACGCAGAAACGTAAATGTGTTTCGGATTCTGCGGATCAATGGCGATGTGATCAAGAACGTTGTCGTCGTCGCCCAGATGGGCCAGACGCGACCAGTTATGTCCCCCGTCGGAAGACAGGAAAAGCGTGCCGGTGCTCGTACCAAGATAGATACGGTCGGGATTCTGCGGGTCAAAGCCCAGACTCCGCACGTCGCCTCCGTCCGGACCCAGCGCGGTCCACTGACCGGCCCAGAGGGTCGTGACGGACAGCATCGCGATAGCCAATGCAATCAACAGTTTACGAGAAATCATAGGTGATTTTGCCCCTTGCGAAATAAGTCTCCGCTCGGGGCTGAGATTGACAGCGTAACACGGTCTTTTCAAGTTACCGAAGGCCAGACAAAAAAAGGCCGGTCGAGTATTAAACTCGACCGGCCGTAATCGGCTAAGCGTCATTGCGCCTTCGGCTTAGCGGCTTTCTTTTTGGCGGCGGCCGGGTGATCCGGAACCGCTTTCACCATCGACTCATCCACCGCTGTGGTTCCCGGGGCTGAGAAGGTCGCTCCGGCCGGGACCACCCAGTATTCGGCGGTCCTGGTTCCGGCGCTGCCTGTGCGCGTTTCAATCCGCGTGGCATCGATGGCTTGCTTGGCTTCGCCACCTGACAGATATGCCTTGGAATTGACCGCGCGTTCTCCGGCCAGGTTCTTGCGCTTCTCGTCGGGTCCAGAGTTGCCCACGATGACGAGCTTCGCATCGGGATCATGCTGCAGCCGCGCGGCAACATCGTCCAGGATGGCTTTGCAGGTGTTGTCTACGCGCCACGGCTTCACCTTGTTGGGGAAGTCGCACTCGCTCAGCTTGCTCGCCTCCGGCGGCGGTGGCGGTGGAACCTCTACGTTCACCGTGCTCGAACTCGTCGCGGTCAGACCGCGAGAGTCAGTACATGTAGCGCTGACCGTGATCGGGCCTGCACCGGCTCCGGTGGTGTTGAGAGTGGCATTGGGACCGTCCCCTGTAACGCTGCCGCCGCTCGCGGTCCAGCCGCTGACGGTGACCGGAACGTTGTCCGGGCTGGTGCAAGAGCAAGTCAGAGTAGAAGACGCACCCGCCTGAAGCGATGTTGGATTGGCCGAGCAAGACATGGTCGGCGGATTCTTCGGCGGTTCTTTCACCGTGAAGGTAGCGCTGCAACTCGCCTCGCCGCCCTTCTTCATCTTCGGATCGGCCACACGAGCGGTAGCCGTGTAGCTGCCACCGGCGACTCCATTCGTATCGATGGTCGCAGTGGTGTCCTTGCCCGTGATCTTCCCGCCCGTGCTGGCCCAGGTGTAGGTCAGAGTGTGTTTGGGATTGAAATTGGAACCGCTGGCCGTGACTGTGACCGGCTCGCCAACCATCACTTCGCTCGGCTGGATGGAGCAGGCCGCTGCCGGAACGGCAAGCGTCGGATATCCGAGATTGAAGACCAGACCAGTACGCAGACGAACTCCACTCATCTGCGGACGCGCTAACTCGGGAAAGCTGGCGGAAACCTCGTTGGGAAAATGGTGTTGCGCCCACACCCAATCCGCTTCGAACAAACGCAGCGAGAGACGGCGCCACAGGTCGAGGTCCATTCCGCCGCCAAGAACTGCGCCAATTGCATTGCTGCTGTCGACGTTGGGCACGGTCAGCCGGTTCAGGCCCAGCAACGTGTGAACGAAGAACGTCGTTCCCTGGTTGCGATAGGCGAGGCGCGGTCCGATCGACGCCGTACTGACCGATCCGTTGTCGTTCTTGTTGGCGCCGTAGTCGGCCTCGAGCCCCAGGTACCGCGAAAAGTTATAGGTCACGCTGGCGCCCCCGCCTTCGGGAATATCACCCATGTTCACTCCGACTGGAGCATCGGGGGAACGGAAGGGAGTCGGCACATTGATGCCGGGGTGCAACCACTGGTAACCGACGAAGATTTCCACCTTTGGGGTCGGTTCATCTTGTGCCAGGGCAGTAGCTGATAGGAGCGACACAGCGCATAGACTCAGAAATAGGCCAGACAACAATCGACGAAGTGACATGCAATTCCTCCGAAATCTGTAACAAAAATTCTGCGTCCACGCTTTGTTGTTAGGTGAGACCGGGAGTTAGCGTGAGAAGCCACTACCACTTTGGTATGGGCAATGATTCTACACTAGACAATGGTCAAATCAAGCGATCTAAGAATTTTTTAAGCATTAGATGGCATTCATAGCAATGCCACTAAGTGTCTCAGATTGATATAGAACCCGCCTTCTGGCCCCCGGCTGCCTACCTTGGTTCCTATTGGCCGGCACTCCTAACCAAATCCTATTGCACGAAGGGAAAATCAGCAGCTCCGGAACACGGCTTGCAGCGAGGCCGGAAAGCCTAAATAATGGCTGTTGGCCACTATGAACCATGAAAAAGTACTAATTGTCGAGGACGAAGAAAACGAGCGCACCGGCCTGGCCGAATTGATCACCAGCTGGGGCTATCGGGCTGAGACTGCGAAGGACGGCGCGGAAGGACTGGACAAAGTCACCGCCTGGGCGCCCTCCATTGTGATCACCGACATGAAAATGCCGCGCATGGGCGGCCTGGAACTGCTGGAGAAGCTGGCCACGCGAACGCCCAGACCATGGCAGTCATTGTGGTGACAGCGCAAGGCACGATTGATAGTGCCGTTCAAGCCATGCGCATGGGCGCCTACGACTACATCACCAAACCCATTGACACCAACCGGTTGCGCACCATCCTGCAAAATGCATCCGCCTTGCTCGGGACCCGGGCCGAACTCGAGGTCACGCGTCGAAAACTGCGCGACGCGGGTTCACTGGGGAGCCTGATCGGGTCCTCAAAGAAAATGCAGGAAATCTTTCATCTCATCGAGATGGTTTCGCCCAGCACCGCGTCGGTGCTGATCACCGGGGCCAGCGGCACCGGCAAGGAACTGGTGGCCCGCACGGTTCATGAACTCAGCCCGCGGCGAAACAAACCGTTCGTTCCCATCAATTGCGCGGCCATTCCGGAAACGCTGATCGAAAGTGAAATATTCGGCCACGAAAAAGGCGCATTCACCGGCGCCCTGGAGCGGCGCACCGGATGCTTCGAACTGGCCGAAGGTGGGACACTGCTGCTCGACGAGATCGGCGAGATGCCAGTGGCCACCCAAGCCAAACTGTTGCGCGTCCTCGAAGACCGCAAATTGCGCCGCCTGGGCAGCAAGGTGGAGACCACGGTGGACGTCCGCGTCCTGGCCGCCACCAACAAGGTTCCCGAGGAAGCTGTCGCCCGAGGCGAACTGCGCAACGACCTTTACTATCGCCTCAACGTCTTTAACATTCACATGCCGCCGCTGCGCGAACACAAGGAAGACGTCCCCGAACTGGTGCAAGCCTTGCTGGCGGACATGAACGAAAAACACGGACGAAAAGTCGCGGGCGTGAGTGAAGCCGTCCTCAACGCGTTTCAGAGCTATTCCTGGCCGGGCAATGTGCGCGAGATGCGCAACACTCTGGAGCGGGCCATCATTGTGTGCGATGGCGCCGTGGTCGAGACCAAACATCTGCCGCCAGGATTCGGGCAATCCAGTCTGCGCAGTTCATCCGAGGACTCGGACACCGTCCGCCTGGGTGTGGGCACCACGGTAGAGGAAGCCGAAAAGCTGCTGATCCTGAAAACCCTCGAGGCCACCAACAACAATAAGACCCGCGCCGCCGAGATTCTCGCGATCAGCCTGAAGACTCTACACAACAAGCTGAAGGAGTACGGCAACGCCGCGGCGGATGCGGCGTTGGTGAGGGAAGAGTAAGGCAGCTTTTAGCTATTAGCTCTTGGCCATTAGCTAAGAACCATTGAGTGGATTCCAAGTGCCGGGGATTGAATCTGCATCCCAAAAGGCAGGAAGATCAGTTGCGACCAGCTTGCAGCAATTGGCACTTGGCCAGTACCCATGGAATGTAGCTAAAAGCCAAGTGCTAAAAGCTAATTGCCGGTTCCATGCGTCGAAAAACTAAAATCGTGCTGGCCATCACCTTCATGGTCGCCGTGCTGGTGCTGGCGTTTTCCTATATCTACATTTCGGAACTGCTGCGCCAGCGTGTGACCACCGCGCGTGAATCCGCGGCCCAGTTGACTTCCAATCTCGCCTACCTGGCCGCCAATGCCGCCCCGGATTTAAGCAGCACCAAGGTGGACACCACGAATCCCCAAGCCACGCGGCGGGCAGTGGCGTACTACCTGGGCACCGATCGCGATCTCAATAATTTTCTGGAATCGGTCGTAGGCACCTGGCCCATCATCTACGACGCGGCCATTGTCGATAGCGACGGCAAAGCCATCCTGCACACCAATCCCGACCTGGTAGGTAAACTGGTTCCTGACCGGCCCGACTTCCACCTGGTGGAGAACGCCAACTTTCGCCGGCAGTTCCGCATGGTGTACAACCCGCCAACCGTGTACGACGTGCGCATCCCGCTGCAACTCGACGGCGCTCGCTTCGGCAGCATCCGGGTGGGAGTATCCACGGTTTTCCTGAAAAACGAACTGACGCCGCGGTTGCAGCAGGCGGTGATCTTCTCCAGCATCGCAATCTTGCTCTCCCTGATATTGGCCGCCGGACTCTCGAACATCGCCCTGGGACCGCTGGAACAGATCAACCGCAGCCTGGACAGCGTCACCGCCGGCGGCACGGAAGCGGTCAGCGAGCCCGACGCGGGCCACGATGAGTACGGAATGGTGAGCCTGAAGATCGCCCACCTGGGCCGCCAGATGCGCGACGCCAAGGAAATCTTCTCCGCCCTGAAAGACAACGTTGACCAGATCATGGGCAACCTGCAGGACGGCCTGATGCTGTTCACCCGCGATTCGCGGGTCGTGCTGGTCAGCGCTTCGGTGGAAAACTTCCTGGGCCGGCCGCGGCGGGAACTGCTGGGCCAGGTGGCGCGGGCGAATTTTCTCTCCCGACTCGGAATTCGGAGCGCTGCTGTTGCAATCGTTTGAACGGCGCAGCCCGATTTCTCCCCGCGGAGATCGAGTTTCCCAGCGGCAAGCGGGTACAGATTTCTCTCGACTTTATCCGCGAAAAAGAAACCCAGATCGGCGCGCTGCTGACCATGCGGGATGCAGAATCGGTACGCCGCATCGAAGACGAAATCGAAATGTCCCGCCGCCTCTCCGCCAACGGACGGATCACCCGCGGCGTGGCCCACGAAGTCAAGAATCCGATCAACGCCATCGTTCTGCACCTGCAGTTGCTGCAGGGCAAGCTGCGCCAGGTCGATCCCGACACCCGCCGCCACATGGACATCATCGGCAGCGAAATACATCGCCTGGACCGGGTGGTGCAGATCCTGGTGGATTTCACCCGCCCCCGCGATCTGCATCTGGAGGAAACCGACCTGCGCCGCCTGCTGGAAGATGGAGTCCAGCTGGCCGGGCCCGACGCCAGCCGCCATGGCGTGACCATTGTCTGCGAGCTTCCCTCCCAGCCTTTGACCGTGAAGGTGGACACCGACTTCATCAAGCAGGCCATCCTCAACGTCGTGCTCAACGGGGTCCAGGCCATGCCGGAGGGAGGCAAGCTGACGGTTTCGGCGCGCCGCGAAGATGACATGGTTGTCACCGAAATTCGCGACCAGGGCGGCGGCATTCCCGCCGACGCCCAGGACAAGATTTTTGAACTCTATTTCACCACCAAGAAAGAAGGAACCGGAATCGGGCTGGCGCAGACCTATCAGATTCTGCAATGGCACTACGGATCGGTGGATTTCGAGTCGGTGCTGGGAGAGGGCACAACTTTCCGCCTGCGCCTGCCGCTGGTCCAGTCGCGGTCGAACACCTTGCAGGAAGCGGCGACCCGAAGCTAGCCGGAGATGGGAGGAGGCTGTTACAGTCCCATGAATTCCGGCCCCGGGAGTTCCAGAATCACCAAGTGGGGGCTAGAATTCCCGGTGAAGCCTGACAGTTGGTTCGTAGCATCCAATTTCACATGAGCATGTATCTGGCCGCCATTCTCGGATTGTGTGCATTGACGACTCCATTGATCGGGGCGGTCGTGCATCGGGCACAACCTTTGCAAGTCAGTCAGGAGACTCAGCCCCCGACTGCCGCGCCGTCCACTCCCGCTCAGGATTCCCCGCAGAATGCAGCGCCAGCAACTCCGTCCTCGCAACCCGGCGCAGAATCTCAGTCCGAGCCGCCGGCCAACCCGCCGTCGGAAGCCGCTCAGAAATCGCAAGCGGCCAAGCCGGAAGCCACCGCGAAAAAGCCGGCATCGGCGACTAAAGCCCGCAGCAAAAAAAGACGGCGACGCAAGACTGCGGCCAGTACTTCCACCGCGACTCCGGAGAAAAAAGTAGTACGAAACGGCGGCACGGCCGATCCTGTGGTCCAACTTGCCCCAGGCATGAGCGCCGAACAAGCCTCCAGCCAGCGCCAGAACACTACCCAGTTGCTGGCCGCCACGGACGCCAACCTGAAGCAGATCTCCTCCCGCCAGATGAACTCAAGCCAGCAGGACAGCGTCAGTCAGATTCGCAAATACATGGAGCAAGCCAAGGCCGCGGAACAGGCAGGAGATGTGCAGCGTGCGCAGAACCTGGCATCCAAAGCTCTGCTGTTGTCAGATGATTTGGTGAAGCAGTAAAGAGCTTCTGGCTGCTAGCTTCTAGCTGGTTGCACGAACCCCGCGAGCTGTCATCCTGAGCGCAGCACGATCGCTCGCTTGCGAGCGATCATGCGGAGTCGAAGGACCCCTACCGTCAAGATGCTGTCGCGATCGCGTCGGGAAACTGCCGCAGTGTAAACAGGAGTTGGGAAAGTACACAGAAGAAATTCGAGCGCGGGCAATGTGCCGCCTATAGGGGTCCTTCGACTGCGCAGGGGCTTCGCTTCGCGAAGTCCCTACTCCGCTCAGGATGACAAGGTTTACTTGCCCTTGGCGCGGGCTGCGTTCACCTTGGCCAACAGATCCTGCGAGAGCGGTTGTACCGGGCCGGGAATCTTGGCGGCCTCCATCAATACATCGCGGGCTTCGGTGTTGTGGCTCAGCTTGGCGTAGGCGTAGCCCAGACGATAGAGCGCAACCGCGTACTGCTGATCGTCCACACCTTTGAGCAGCGCGGTGGCGGACTTCAACTCAGGAATCGCAGCCGCGGTTTTTTCCTGCTTCATGTAGGCGTAGCCCAGCGTGGAGTGGGCAACTCCGCCCGAGAGCTTGCGCGTGCGGTCCGCATCCGGAGCGTCGGCCTTGGCCGCGACGACCGCCCTCTGCGCGTAGGTGACTGCCTTGGCCACGCTGCCCGGCTTGGGATCCTCCACGTAACGTTCCGCCAGAAGCAACAGAGCCGGCAGATTGTTGGGATTTGCCGCCAGAGCTTTTTCGCCGTACGCCACCACGCGGGTCGTGTCCTTGAGTTCGGAGAGCGACATCATGGCGTACGACGCGACGGGTTCGTCAAAGCGCGAATTGGGAAAGGCGGGCGTAAAGCGATCAATGTCGCTCATGCGTGTCTTGGCGTTGGTCTCGTCGACGATCACATTGAAGGCAGCCGCCTCCAGAAAATCGTACGAACTCTTGGCTGCATCCTTCTGCTCTTGCAGGTGGGCTGGCGAAATCCTGGTCGCTCACGCCTTCCGGCTTGGCCGCTTTGCCGATCGAGTTGTAGACTTCGCCGCCGCGCACCGAGTAGTCCAATAACTTGGGGTTGTTCTTCAGTTGCTGGGCAATGCTGGCCTGGGACACGAGAATATCGAGGCTGTGCGGCGCGCTGGCCAGCGCCTTGTCTCCGTAGTCGAGCGCTTTCTGCAGGTCGCCAGTGCCCTGGTAGGCCTGCGAAAGTTGCCAGTTGCCATAGGCCACGGCGGCCGGATTGGACGAGAACTGCTTCAGGAAATCCTCGTACATGGCCAGCTTCTTCTGATCATCCGGCTCTTTGGTGATGGCCTGCAGCGCCTGGTCCTCCGGCGTGCCCGCGGGAATCACGATGTTCTCTATTTGGGTCAGCGAAAGAGGAACGACGGCGAACAGAAAGGTAACCAGCAGGACGGACCAGCGGCCATGCTTCATACGTCACCTCCGGAATTGCGTCGGCATCGTAGCGCCGAAGGTGGGATTATGCAAGCGGGATGAGCCGGTGGGCTTGGTCAGCCGCGGAGCGGCGCAAGAATGTAGCCCGCGGCGTAAGCCCCGGGTGGAAGACGGAAAGGCGTTGAGCTTCGAAGGAGCGGAAGAGACCACATCACAAATCCGTGAAACACGCATCGGTGTGGTGACCGATCTTTCGCCCGTACCGGGCTCTGATCATGGTCCGATTCTTACCCAGGGCTTGCGCCCCGGGCTACACTCTTGACGCCGCTTCGCGGCTCCGCACAAACAACACTGCAAAATATCGTGTGCTAGTCTTTGCTCATGCAGGGTCGCGAGCAGGCGGACTCGCCGGCAGTTGAAAACCAGCTCAGCGGCACGGCCTGGACCCACTCCATCTTCTTCATCGTCCTGATCGCCTTCCTGCTCCGCCTGGCGGTCATCACCATCGGCCACACCTACCGCATCACCCCACGCCGCGACCACTTCCAGTTCGGATGGGAAATGGGGCGCATCGCCCGTTCCATCGCACTGGGACAAGGCTTCAGCTCTCCCACGGACTTGCCCACTGGGCCCAGCGCCTGGGCGCCGCCGGTCTATCCCTACATCCTGGCTGGAGTCTTCAAGCTGTTTGGGATTTACAGCAACCTGTCCGCCTGGGTCATTCTCACGTTCAACAGCATTTTTTCCGCGCTGACCTGTCTCACGCTCTATCGGATCGGAGAAAAAATCTACGGAGTTGCAGTGGCGCGCGCCACCGCCTGGACCTGGGCGCTGTTCCCCTACGCCATCTATTGGCCGGTGCGAGTGGTGTGGGAGATGAGCCTCAGCGCGTTCCTGCTGAGCCTGGCGTTCCTGCTCACCCTGCGCATGGCCGATGCGCCGCCGCGCCCGCGCACGTGGATCGGCATTCGGACTTCTCTGGGGACTGCTGGCCCTGACCAATACCGCGGTACTGTCGCTGCTGCCCGTTTTGCCTGCTCTATCTGTTATGGCGTTTGCCGCGGTCGCTTCGCCAGCTTGCCGGAGCGGTCTTGTGCATTCTGGCGGCAGGCCTGGTGGTCAGTCCATGGCTGGTGCGCAACTATGTTGTCTTCGGCAAATTTGTTTTTGTTCGCGACAATCTTCCGCTCGAGATGCACATGGCCAACAACGATCAGTCCACCGGCCTGTGGACGCGCAGCGAGCATCCCGGCAACGATCCCGAGGCCATGCGCAGATTTCAGGAGCTGGGTGAAATTCGCTTCATGGAGGAAAAGCAACAGCAGTTCCGCGAATTCGTGCGCGAGCATCCCGGAGAATTTCTCCGCTTTACGCTCGACCGCGTTCTGTACTTCTGGATCGGACCTCCCCAGGCCGACATCGTGGCCGGATACGACCTGATGATCGCCCGCCACCTCATGTTCATTCTGCCCGCGGCCTTTGCCTTCGCGGGTCTGTGGCTGACGCTGCGCGAAACAAAACCAGGAGGATTTCTGCTGGCCTGCTTTCTGCTGATTTATCCGCTGCCGTACTACCTGGTAAATCCCTTCCCGCGCTACAAACACGCCATCGAACCGGAAATGATTCTGCTGGCCGTGTATCTGTTCTGGGAAGCAAGCCAAGTCCAGATCCGCTGGCCCATTCGCACAAAGCCGTAGTAGTTGGGATTTTCTTTGCGTCCTTTGCGGTTTCCTTTGCGACCTTTGCGGTTAGAGCTCTTGCCCGCAAAGGACGCAAAGAAAACCGAACTCGCGACGACAACCCCATCCCGTTGGCGAGTCTTCCTCCATCGTTTACATTTGAAGCATGCGTGCGATCCTGCAGAAAAAAGCGCTGCGCTACGTTTTCGGCGCCAACATGATCTCGATGCTGGGCAGCGGCATGAATTCCGCCGCCGTTGCCTGGTACATCCTGCAGGCCACCCACTCCGAAGTCGCGCTGGGAACGTTTGCGGTGCTGCAAACCCTGCCCGCCATGCTCATGCTGCCCTTCACCGGAGTGCTCATCGACCGCGAAGACCGGCGCCGCCTGGTGATGTGGCTGGACGCGGCCCGCGCAGTCATCATCCTCGCGGTCGCAATCCTGGCCTTCACCGGCAAAGTGAAAGTCTGGCAACTTTATGTGATGAACACGCTGGTGGCGGCGGGCTTCTGGATGTTCTGGCCCACCATCACCGCGCTCATCCAGGAACTGACGCCCGGAGAAGAGTTTGTCCACGCCAATACTTTTCTGCTGGCGGGAATCCAGGGCGGATGGCTGATCGCCGGATCGATCGTCGGATTCGTCTACAACCACATCGGCCTGGGCGGCGTGTTGCTGATCGATTTCTCCACCTACCTGGCGTCTTTTCTGCTCTACCTCGGAGTGCGCAAGGGACGTCACGTGGTGCCGCGTCCGGCCGAGCTGCGGGCGGATATCGTCGCCGCGGAAACCACAGTCGCGCGCTTTGTCCGCGAGATGCGCGAAGGCATCGACTTTCTTCGCGGCCATCGTCCCGTGGTGACGCTGGGAATCAGCTGGGCGCTTTTTCTGGGCGCGATGATGACCGGAGTAGTCGTGACTGCGCCGCTCAGCGACGACGTATTTCACGCCGGCGCCGTCGGCTACGGCTGG
The DNA here is from genome assembly GCA_963816865.1 of Terriglobia bacterium. Classification (GTDB taxonomy): domain Bacteria; phylum Acidobacteriota; class Terriglobia; order Terriglobales; family Acidobacteriaceae; genus JAIQFF01. The sequence goes on along the minus strand of CAWFMU010000039.1, from coordinate 9,537 downwards.
CTGAACGCGGGTTGGGGCACGGGCGCGTTTCTCAGCGTGCTCTACGCGCCTGCTCTCATTGCGTCGGTCGGTGCGCGCCGTTCGATTGCGATTTCCATGGGCCTGCTTGCCGTTGCCATGACCGTGGCGCCGCTCTCGCCCTGGCTGGCGCTCGCAGTCGCGATTTACGCCATCATGGGTTCAGGACGCGGCGTGAGCGGCGTTGCCATGAACACCAGCATCATGGAACAGGTCCCGCAGCACTTCATGGGACGAGTGCAGAACACGTTCTACTTCGCCGGCACAGCCTTGCAAATCATTCTGGGATTTCTGGTCGGAGCGGTTGCCCAATGGAATCTGGCGGCCGGCTTCTCCATCATCGGCATGGTATACGCGGTTGCTTTCGTGACGGCGGTGTGGCCGGTGGCCACGCCAACGCCGGTTCTCGCCGTCGAAACCGTCGAAGAAGCAAAGTAGCGCCGGCGTCCCGCCGACTGTCGGGTAGACGTCCCGCCCACCCCATCGGGCCGGCCAGAGGCCGGCGCTACATAACCGCTCGGTGGTAATCACACACTCTCGGCTGTTATCCTTTTCCGTTCCAGATAGCTCAGGAGACTCCACATGTCATCCAGCCTCGAAGGTCGGGTTGCGGTCGTTTTCGGAGTCGCCAACAAGCGCTCCATTGCCTGGTCGATCGCGCAAGGACTGCACCAGGCCGGCGCCAAGGTGATCGTCACCTATCAGAACGAGCGTCTTGAACTCGAAGCCAGAGACCTGATTGCTTCGCTTCCCGGCGCGGACGGCTTCATGTGCGACGTGTCGGATGACGCATCCATCGATCGGTTGTTCGTCCAACTCAAAGAGCGCTACGGCAAGTTGCATGTCCTGGTACACAGCGTGGCCTTCGCCCCCGCCGAAGAACTCAAGGGCGAGTTTGTCGCCACCACACGTGAAGGATTCCGCGTCGCGCACGATGTGAGCGTGTACTCCCTGGTCGCTCTCGCCCGGGCCGCTGCCCCTCTTATGGAAGACGGAGGCAGCATTATCACCATGACCTACTATGGAGCCGAGCGGGTTGTGCCTCGCTACAACGTGATGGGAGTGGCAAAAGCAGCGCTTGAGTGCAGCGTTCGCTACCTGGCCTACGATCTGGGCAAGAAGAAGATCCGCGTCAATGCAATCTCCGCCGGACCGATCAAGACGCTGGCTGCGCGGGGTATTTCCGGCCTCGGAGATATGTTGAAGGCCCACGCGGAACGCGCGCCTTTGCAGCGCAATGTGGATGTCAATGAAGTGGGTGCTACAGGAGTGTTTCTCGCCTCAGACGCAAGTTCCGGCATCACCGGCGAAGTGATCTACGTCGACTGCGGCTACAACATCATGGGCTTCTAACCTGTCATCCCCAGTTGGATTTTAAGCTGTCATCCTGAGCGGAGTGGCTGCTTCGCTTCGCGAAGCCGCCGCGTAGTCGAAGGACCCCTACCTTCTCCTCGGACCTGTAAATCTCGAGAAGTCATCCGCGATCCGTAACCTAAACGCAGCACCCGCCAAGCTCCAAGGGGTCCTTCGACTCCACCAGCCCATTCGCAAACGAATGGGCTGCTTCCGCTCAGGATGACAACTTGAAATTTTCGATGGACTATTGCTTGCGCTTCCTGCGGAAAATCTTGCGCTCGATCTCGGGATAAAATTCCTTCAACACATTGAAGCCGGCGTCGAAGGCAAACTGAACTCCGGCGCGCTCCGCCACATCGGAGAAATCTCTGTCTTCCTTGGGATAATAAGTCACGGCCAAAGCCGCCGAAGAAAAACTCCCCAACACTTCCGAGAAATTGAACGCCTTTCGACCGGAATCTTGTCTCGTCACCAGAATGCGGGTGATCGCGTATCCCGTCCGATGAGTGAAGCCGCCATCGCCGAGCCGGTAATAGCGCGGATCCTGACGAAAGAGTGAGGGATACACCCCGGTGACGAAGAGGCCGTCGGTCAAACCATCGGCAAGGCCGGCGCCATAGCGTTTGCCAAAACCTTCAGCGCCCTGGCCGTATCCCTCGGGATGGTTGCGCGCCTGGTTCACGCCGGCCTCGACCGCCACGAAAAAAAACGTGTAGGGATTGAGATATTGGGCCGCGAGTTTGAACTTCTGGCCGGAGGTCAGCGGAGGCGGGTTGCGCTCCCGCTTCGACCATTCCGTAGCCGGGCAAGATGCCAAACACTCGATCTTCACCGGACGGCTGAGTGGAAGAGTTGGTTCGCCCCTGATTCGAGGGCGCAGGATCTTTGGCCGTGGCGGATGGCGCCTGCGGTAGTGGCGCATCCTGAGAGCGGCAGAGTTGCGCGGTCGCAACCATCATTGTCAAACTCAGCGCGGGGACGATTGCCAGCGCAAACACGTTCTGGCCAAGGCCGGGAAGAAGAGCGCTCAACCTACGGAACAGTGATCGTGATCCGCCGGATATTGTCCTCGATGAGTTCAGGTCTACTCGCGGGACCGGTCGTTGGGTTTGATTCGGAAGATCCCTTGTTAACTCTGTCATCCATTCTCTCCAGCGCAATCTGCACGTCACGCTCGCGCTCGAAGCGTGCAAACTTCTCTCCCCACTCTATCAGGAGAATACTGTTGTTGGTGATGAGGTCGTCGAGTCCCAGGGTTTCCAATTGGCGCGGCGTGTCAATCCGGTATAGATCGATGTGATAGAGATTGGCTCGTGGGCCGCGGTACTCGTGGATCAAAGTGAACGTCGGGCTGGTGACATCCTCGGCAGACGCCGCCTGAAAAGCTTCCGCTATACCCTTGACCAGGGTGGTCTTGCCGGCCCCCAGGTCGCCGCGCAAAAGCACAAGTTTTGGTGGAGTAAGCATCCCGGCCAGGGTGCGGCCAAGCGCAACGGTCTCCTCGGCGGAGTGAGTGATGAATTCCTGAGTGGCCATGCTGGTCGAAACGAGTGACCAGTATAGCGATTCCCGTCCCCGGAAACGGGTAGGGCTCGACTTTGACTCGCCCGTATGTTGTTACGAAGCAACGGGAGGACTCGACTTCAGTCGTGCTGCAAAGCCGCTTGAAAGGCTTTCGGCTTCAGCCGCTGAGGTTGGCTGTCACTTCTGCAGCACCGTTTCTATTGGGCACTCAAACCGATTTCGGCGCTGCCCACTGGCTGGACCTGATTCCCTGAAAACTCCGGTCCGCGGCCGAATCAACCACCATGCGCAAAGTGCGATGGTCCTCGTCGCCTAGCGCGACGAAGCGGAAAGGCTGCAGCGACCCGTCGGTAGTCGCGCGCACCGGGGTCAGCATTTCGGCCATGCCTCTCACCAGACCCGATTGGGTTTGGAATGCGACCTCGACAAAATCTCCCTCACTCAGAGACTTGGCAAGCCGCAACAGCCCGCCGGTTATGGAAACGGTTTGAAGCTTGGCTTTGGTGCGCTGACCATCTTCCAGGACGACCTGGGCCAGAACGGAACCACCGAGCTGAATTCGTGGTGAGCGGCGCTGAGGATGCACTTGGGGGAAGTGTGTCATGGGGATAACTATTTCACGCAGCCACTCGCCGGGGCAGGTTACCGAAGGCATATGTACCGATGCCAGGCGCAAAATTGTCCGGAAAACAACTGAGGCCGCTTTTTCAACAAGTTAGATCTACGCCTTACGCCCGAACACTACAGGCGACGCACACTACGAGCGCCGTCGCGGCAGGTTTCGTCGCTTCGCGATCAGGACACGCTAATCGTGCCAGACCTCATTCAGAATCACGGCCAACCGTGTTCCGGCGCGGGCCAGTTGCCCCTCGATCACCGGCTTTACCTGGTCCACGTAATTCTGATTCACGCTCTCGTCCAGGTCGAGCATGCGCTGCAGGACGTTGTCATCGTCGGTGCAGGTATTGACCGCCACGGGATCCTCGCCATCGATCGTCGTAGGAAGGTCGCCGTACGACTCTCTTACCGCATGCGCATGACTCTCGAGCGCCCATGCCCTGACATCCACCGGCTGCGTTTTCCAGGTGGTCATATCAGTTTCAAATTCACTCATCAGGGTATCCACATAACTGGTCAGGTCGTCGTCATGAGTGGCGCGCCGGATGTGGCCAATCTTTTCCGGGATGTTGGTGTCCCAAATGCCGTGCAAGTTGGGTGTCGCGCTTGTCCCAGTGAGTGAGATCTGCGGCTCATCGCCGAAGAACTTGACCGGTACGCAGTTGCCGCCGCGGTCGTTGTTGTCCGCGATATGCAACGGCTGGTGCAAATCGCCAACAAAATGAATAAGGAGCGCCAGCGCTTTGGACCGGGCGTGCTTCGTGGCGCTCGATGACTTCAGAACATCAATCTGGTCCTGAACTGCCTTGACCACGCACCCCTTGTCGCAGAACTGCGGCAGGTCGGGGTCAGTCGTGGAATTCAGAGGCACATCCCAGAAATGCCACGGGGCGGTGCTTTTATCTGTATTCCGGAAATCATCGGCAAAGGTCGCATAGAACGCCATGAAACCCAGGTCGCTTGGATTGGTCAAGTCGTATTTCTGAGGATTGCAGCCCCGTGACGGCTTCTTGTTCACGTACAAACCAGGACTCTTGAGAAGAGACAGAACTTTCTGAGCGGCCACGTCGCTGAGTTGCCGCTGGGCAATCAGGGCAATGATTTCGTGGCCAGAACATCCCCAGCCGAAGCTCAGGGAATTGAAGCTGAGAACCAATACGAACAGCAAGAACACTTTTCCTGAACGATTCATGGATGTACGCCTCCCTTTAAGCGAAATTAATTTAAGCAAGACAATGCCGTATGAACCGGGCCTATGGGCCGGGATAGTATTCCTAATTTTTTGAGGCCGGGGGGAAACTGAGGGGAAGATGTAAACGAAAAACGAGGACTAGCATACGTCCGTCCCGTCCTCGCGCGCAAAAAAAGTTGATGGGAAATCCATCGTCGGCTTTCCGACCAGCCCGCTGGTCTCGCCGGGTGAGCAGATCACGACGAATGTGACGAGTGCACCGTCCAGGCTCCGCTTGGGCGGGGGTTTGGCGGGGCCCGGCAGGTGCGGCAATCGACCGACGAGGTCAGCGATCAGATCTTGACCAGGGATTCACGCGCCGCATGCCGCGTCCGGCGAAATGCCTCAGGCAATGCCGTGAGCAGATCAGTCGCAACCAGTGAATGCTCTCCCATACTCTCGCGCGCCACATCGCCCGCCAGTCCATGAAGGTGGACCGCCGCAATCACCGCCTCGGCAATGCGATTGGGGTTCTGGGCGATCAGACCCGCCACCATTCCCGTCAATATGTCGCCGGTGCCGCCGGTCGCCATTCCCGGATTTCCGGTAGTGTTCACCCAGACGGTGCCGTCAGGCTGCGCGACCAAAGTTCGATTGCCCTTGAGAACAACAATCAATTCATGTTCACGAGCAAAGCTGCGAGCCACATTCAGCCGGTCGCGCTGCACCGCGGAAATAGTCAAACCGGTCAGCCGAGCCATCTCGCCAGGATGTGGAGTGATGACCAGGGCGCCTGCCTTCTCTTTCAGCTCGGCTGCACGGTCCTCGAAGGCGTTGAGGCCGTCGGCATCCAGCACAATTTGCATCTTGTATTTCTTGATCACGCCTCGCACAAAAGCGGAGCTATCGGGATGGCGTGAAATGCCCGGGCCCACCGCCAGCACAGTCTTCCCGATCACCAGAGCGTCCATTCGGCCTTGTTCCAGCGAGGCCAAAGAAATGCTGCCTGCTTCCGTCTGCTCGAGCGGCTCGGTCATGAGCTCGGGATGAAAGCTGCCGACGATCGCCAGCACGGACCTCGCGGTGGCAACCGTGGACAAACCCGCGCCCGAGCGCAGAGCTGCCATGCCGGCCATCGCCGCCGCACCCGCCTTGCCGGTCGATCCGCCGAGCACCAGCACATGACCGAAATTTCCTTTGTTCGAAACCGCAGGCCGCGGACCGATCAGCGGCGCGATTTCGCGCGCCGTAATCAGGTTGAGCTTCAGGGAGGAGACGATAGCCTCATCCGGCGAGCCGATGGGCGAAACTACCGTCGGCCCAGGGGTGAGCATTCCAAAAATGTGAGCCGGGCGGGGCGCGGTAAAAGTCACGATCGCGTCCGCCCGCGCCACAGCGCCAACCTGCTCGCCCATGTCGTCGGCATCCGCGCCGGAGGGAATATCTACTGCGACGACCGGCGCGGAGCTCGCATTCATCCGGGCGATTGCCTCGGCATACAGTGCGCCTACCGGCGGGCGAAAGCCGGTTCCGAGGACGGCATCAACCAGAAGATCGACATCGAAAACTGCGCGAGCCGATTCGGACTCAAGTTGGTCTTTCGCAGACCCCGTTACGGGCGGCAGGGGCAGCCGCGTAAACATCTCGGCGGCATCGCCGCGCAGTTCCGTTCGCTCCGCCAGCAATAGCACCTTGACGTTTTTGCCGGCGTCGTGCAGTTTCCGGGCTATGACAAATCCGTCTCCCCCGTTATTCCCCTTACCGCAAAATACACCGATAGTTTTGGCGGAGGGGTAGTGTGATGCGACGAACTCAGCCACTGCCGTGCCCGCGTTCTCCATGAGCGTCAGCGATGGAACGCCGAAGCGCTCGCTGGTGACGCGGTCGATTTCGCGCATTTCAGCAGCAGAAACGATTTTCATTGTTGTTGTGGTCAGCAGCTAAACACGCTGTCATCCCGACCGGAGCGAAGCGCAGCGAGCGCAGTGGAGGGACCTTGCGTTTCGGCAGATTGCGGCGGTATCAAGGCTGCGGTTCTTTGATTCACTAACCGGTAACGATAAGCAACGACCGCGACAATGGAACACACAAGGTCCCTCCACTACGCTCGCTGCGCTCGCTCCGGTCGGGATGACAGAGCCACTAGCCAATAACTATTTTCCCGAATTCCCCGGCAAGGCCTGTACCTTGCTGTGCTTCTGGCCGTAGGTGAAGTACACGACCAACCCGATCGCCAGCCAGATGATCAGGCGGGCCCAGTTGATCCAGCCCAGCCGGTACATCATATAGCCGTTGAAGAGGACGCCAAGAATCGGCACCACGGGAACCCAGGGGGTGCGGAAGGGACGCGCCTGATCGGGATCCGTACGCCGCAGCATGACCACGGCGATGCACACGATCACAAACGCCAGCAAGGTTCCGATGTTCACCATCTTTCCGATATCGTCGATCGGCACCAGGCTTCCCACCACGGCCGCCAGCAGTCCCACCAAAATCGTGTTCTTCCACGGCGTGCGCCATTTGGGGTGGATGTCGGCAAAAAATTTCTTGGGCAAAAGACCATCGTTGGCCATGGAGTAGAGAACGCGAGTCTGTCCCAGGAGCATGACCAGCATCACGCTGGTGAGCCCGGCGAGCGCGCCGAGAGTGATGATGTGCGAGGCGCCGGTCAGCCCTCGATCCATGAAAGCACGAGCGATGGGAGCTTCGATATTCACTTCGCGCCAGGGCACCATTCCGGTAAGCACGGCCGCGACGAGGATATAGAGCACGGTGCAGACCAGCAGAGAAGCAATGATTCCTATAGGTAAATCGCGTTGCGGATTCTTGGCTTCCTGAGCGGTGGTTGAAACCGCGTCGAATCCGATATACGCAAAAAAGATATACGCTGCTCCAGCACCGATGCCGGAGAACCCCATGGGCGCGAAGGAATGCCAGTCTCCGCCCCAGTTGCTCGCGCTCACGTAGCGGAAGCCCAGACCGATCACGAACAACACTACGGCAACTTTGATCACCACAATGGTGGAGTTGAAGCGCGCGCTTTCCTTGATGCCAATGGCGAGAATCGCAGTGATCACCAGGGCAATCACGAACGCAGGCATGTTCCAGCCCACCTCGACCCCGAATATTGTGGGAGCATCCAGTAACTTATGCGCACTCTCCAGGAGTTGCGGAGATTGCGCCGCGATGATGTCAGAAACTTTGTTGAGGAAAGCTTGAGTGCCCGGGAGAAGAGCGGAGTCCGAAGCTTGCGCCATCTGACGGGCCACAATATTTTCGGCGGCGCGGAGTCCCGTCCAGTGATCGTATGCCAGCCAGAGCGGCATCTTGATATGGAAAATATCCAGCAGTTCGATGAAGTGGTTCGACCAGCCCGAAGACACCGTGCTCGCGCCCATGGCGTATTCGAGAGTCAAGTCCCAGCCGATGATCCAGGCAAACAGCTCGCCCAGGGTGGCGTAAGCATAGGTGTAGGCGCTGCCGGCCAGGGGAATCATGGCGGCAAACTCGGCGTAGCAAAGGGCGGCAAAAGCGCATCCCAATCCCGACACAACAAACGAGAGCATCAGCCCAGGCCCGGCATAGTGCGCCCCCAACCCGGAGAGCACGAAGATGCCCGCGCCAATGACCGCGCCGACGCCCAGTGCGGTAAGTTGAAAAGGTCCGAGAGTGCGGTGCAGGCTGCGCTCGCCTGTCTCTCCGGCTTCCGCCAACAGCATGTTCATTGGCTTTCTAGCCCAGATGTTTGCCATCCCTAAGTTTCTCCTTAGTCAGTTACCTTGCCATGTCATCCTGAGCGGAGTGAGTTCGCTCGCTGGCGAGCGAACTTACGGAGTCGAAGGACCCCTATAACCTGCACTTGTGCCGCCCGTAGGGGTCCTTCGACTGCGTGGAAACTTCGCGAGGCGAAGTTTCCTCTCCGCTCAGGATGACACTTCTAATTTTTCTCCTGCGAACGCCGCGACCACAAGAAATACACCGGAATTCCGAGCAGGACAATAATCAATCCCGGCCACGTGTACTGCGGTTTGTAGCGTAATAGTACGACATCGATAAATAAAGCCATCACAACATAAACTGCAGGCAGCACCGGGTACCCAACGGCTCGATACGGGCGTTCCACGTCGGGGCGCGTGCGCCGCAGCACGAACAGGCCGAAAATAGTAAGGATGTAAAAAACCAGCACCGCGAAGATGATGTAGTCGAGCAGTTGCCCGTAGCTTCCAGAGACGCACAGAATGCAGGTCCAAACCATCTGCACCATCAGGGAAACTGCCGGAGTCTTATAAGTGGGATGCAGTTTGGCTACACTCTTGAAAAATAAACCATCCTTGGCCATGGCGTAATAAACGCGCGAACCCGCCAGAATCAGGCCGTTGCAGCAACCAAAAGTCGAAAGCATGATGGCGACCGCCATCAGCGTTCCGCCCGCCGCCCCCAGCGTCTGGGACATGACCGCCGTGCCCACCCGATCTTCAGTGGCGTACTTGATGCCGCGCTCCAGAATTGTGGCGCCGGCCGGGTTGCCATCCAGTGGGAGGATGTTCAGGTAAATAAAGTTGCAGGCCAGATACAGGGCAATCACAACGCCCGTGCCCATCGCTAACGACAGGGGCAAATTGCGGCTGGGGTTCTTCACCTCGCCGGCGGTGAAAGTCACGTTGTTCCAAGCGTCGGCGGAGAAGAGCGATCCCACCTGCGCGACCGCGAGAATGGTCAGGGTGCCCACCAGCACCGTTGGTCCGCCCACTCCCACCTGCACCGCGTGCTGCGCGCCCAGGCTTGCGTTGTGCCAGAAGTTTCCCTGAAAATTGGCCGCCAGCGCCTGCGCATTGCGCCCGACAAACAGC
>CAWFMU010000038.1:0-51947 GCA_963816865.1 Terriglobia bacterium | reverse complement strand
GCCTGCGTAGCCTTCGCAAGTCTTGGAATCGCGACCGCATCCTGGGCGGCTCCACAAAGAGACAAATCCCTTCACATCTACTTCGTCGATGTCGAAGGCGGCCAGGCGACTCTGTTCGTGACTCCCGCGGGGCAATCACTGCTGATCGACACGGGTTGGCCGGGGCATGATGGCCGCGATGCCGACCGCATTGTTGCCGCGGCGCGAAAAGCGGGGATCAGCAAGATCGATTACGTCCTGATTACTCACTTTCATGACGACCATGTGGGTGGCGTTCCACAACTGGTCGCGCGCATTCCGGTGGGAACGTTCATTGACCACGGAGACAACCGCGAAACCACCGACGCCGTGACCGTGAAGGGCTGGCAAGCCTACCAGGCCGTGTTGGCAAGCGGAAAGTACAAGCGCATCAGCGCGAAGCCCGGAGATGTGCTGCCGATCAAGGGAATGCAGGCCACGATTGTCAGCTCGGACGCGGCATTGATCGACAAACCGCTGCCGGGCGCCGGGCAGGACAATCCGTATTGCAAGGATGCCGAGCAATTTCCGGCAGACACGACGGAAAACCTGCGTTCGCTGGGGACGTTCATTAATTTTGGCAAGCTACGAATCCTTGACCTGGGCGATCTTACCCACGACAAGGAAATGCAGTTGATGTGCCCGGTCAACAAGATCGGCAAGATCGACATTTATATCGTTTCTCATCATGGCTGGGCGCAAAGCAGCAGCCTGCCATTCGTATACGGTCTGGCTCCGCGCGTCGCGATCATGGACAATGGCGCCAAGAAAGGCGGCACTCCGTCGGTGCTGGACATCATCCGGAAATCGCCCGGCCTTGAAGATCTCTGGCAGTTGCATTTTTCCGAAGAAGGCGGCGCGGTGCACAATGTTGCGGTGGAGTTCATTGCGAATCCCGATGGACCCGATGCCGCGAATGGTCTGGAGCTGACGGCTCATCCGGACGGAAGCTTCGAGATCTTTAATTCGCGGACGCAGAAAAGTAAGAACTATTCGGCGCACTGACGTACCCCGGGTCAAAGGCAACGGACAAGAGTGTCCGCCTCACAAAACGAATCGAGGACAATCCTATTGTTGCGCTGGCGAATCGCCATCCTGGTTAGCGTTGCTATCGCGATCAGCTATCTGGATCGCCAGACGCTTCCTGTGGCGGTCAGCGCGATCGCCCGAGATATCCCGCTTACCAATCAGCGCTTCTCCGCGTTGCAATCGGCGTTTTTGCTTTCCTATGCATTCATGTACCTGGGCGGAGGAAAACTGGTAGACGCCCTGGGGACGCGTATTGGATTCGCGGTCATCATGATCTTCTGGTCGCTCGCCAATGCAAGCCACGCCCTCGCTACAAGCTTCACTATGCTGATGGGAAGCAGATTTCTTTTGGGGATGGGCGAAGGCGGCGGCTTTCCAGCGGCCACCCGCGCTGTCGCCGAATGGTTTCCGACGAAAGAACGCGCCACCGCGATGGGCATCATCAACGCCGGCACCGCCGTGGGAGCAGTAGTCGCGCCTCCATTGATCGCGCTGCTGCTGGCCTATTCGAGCTGGCGATGGATTTTCGTCGTCACCGGCGGACTCGGGCTTCTCTGGACGGCATGGTGGATCTCATCTTATTTTTCGCCGGAAAATCATCCCGAAGCCAGTGTGCGCCAACAATTCGCGCCTGCGCCTCGGCCCTCGCTCCCCACGCCTACATTTCCATGGATTGGTCTGTTGCGGATTCGCGAGTCCTGGGGCTTGATAAGCGCTAAGTTTCTCAGCGACGCGGCCTGGTACTTCTATCTTTTCTGGCTTCCGAAATATCTTTACGATGCCCGGGGATTTGACGTGAAGGCGGTCGGCACCTTTGCCTGGATCCCTTACGCCGCGGCCGGGGTCGGCTGTCTTTTAGGCGGATGGTTTTCGAGCTACCTGATAAAGCGACAATTCTCGCTGGGCGTGGCCCGAAAGTTGGCGCTGGGGCTGAGTGCGGCGGTGATGCCGTCCATCCTGCTGGTGCCGCGGCTTCCGGTAGCATGGGCGCTCGCGATATTCAGCCTGGCGTACTTCGGACAGCAGTCGTGGTCAACCCTGGTGATGGTGCTGCCCACCGACCTCTTCCCGGCCAACGTTGTCGGTTCCGTGGCCGGGCTGGTGGGCTTTGGCGGGGCGATGGGCGGAATCGCCTTCGGGCAGTTGGTGGGATATCTTCTGGACCACGGATTTGGCTACGGTGTCGTATTCTCATTGGCTGGCACTTTTCATGTGGCTGCATTCGTTATCATTCTTGCCACCGTGCCGGTGATTTCACCTCTGAAACTGGAACGGAACCTGAGTTATTCGGGAGCCTGATGAGGATCAAAGAAATTCGTACTCGCGTAATGCGCTGGCGCGGAAAAACCGTCCCCCTGCCGCCTCATTTCTGCACCAATCCCATGGACTTGCTGAACCTGCCGGAAGCTTCGATGCAGACGTTCGCGTTTCACGGCTGGCTGGTGGTTGAAATCTTTACCGACGACGGGCTCGTAGGGATCGGCAATGCTGCGCTCGCGCCCCAGGTCACGAAACAGGTGATCGATCTCCACCTCAAGCCGCTCTTGATTGGAAAAGACCCGTGGGACATCGAGTTTCTCTGGCAGCTCATGTATCGCAAGACCATGGCGTTCGGCCGCAGAGGCATCGGCATGGTTGCAATCAGCGCGGTGGATATTGCGTTGTGGGACATTCTGGGCAAGTCGGCGAAACAACCGGTGTACCGGTTGCTTGGAGGCCGCACCAAGCCGCGGATTCCGGTCTACGCCAGCCGGTTGTACAGCGTCGAGTTGAGCGAGTTGGCTGCCGAAGCGAAGCGTTACAAGGCTGAAGGCTACAAAGCGATGAAACTTCGTTTTGGCTGGGGACCTACGGATGGCGCAGCCGGCATGCAGCGCAATCTTAATCTGGTTCGAACCGTGCGCGAGACCGTGGGCGACGGCATTGACGTGATGGCAGACGCTTACATGGGATGGACGCTCGACTATGCCAAGCGCATGCTGCCGCTCCTCGAGCCTTTTAACCTGAGATGGCTGGAAGAGCCGGTCATCCCGGATGATGTGCACGGCTACGCTGAATTGAAAGCGTACGGGCGAGTTCCGATCGCAGGCGGAGAGCACGAGTTCACGGCTTACGGTTTTCGCGACCTGCTCGAGGCCCGCGCGCTGGATTACATACAGTTCGATACCAATCGCGTGGGCGGCCTCACGCAGGCCCGCAAGATTGCTGCGATGGCAGAGGCTTATTCCGTCCCGGTCATCCCCCATGCCGGGCAGATGCACAATTATCATGTCGTGATGGCCAGCCTGAATTCGCCCATGGCAGAGTACTTTCCGGTCGTCGACGTCGAAGTGGGCAACGAATTATTCTGGTACATCTTCAATGGGGAGCCCAAGGCCAAAGACGGCTTCATTGATTTGGATGAAAGTGTTCCGGGCCTGGGCCTGACGATAAACGAGACGGCGCTGGAAAAATTCGAAGTCACTGAATGACGCCCATGACGCGGCTGGTCCAACTCAAGCACGGGAATGCGAGGCGGGTGGCTCTGGTCGAGGGCCCGAATCTGCGGCTGCTTGACGCCTCCAGTTCAATTTACGAATTGGCTAACAGCGCCATCAGCGACGGCGTGAGGCTGGGCGATCTGGCGCGGAAACGGGCCACGGGCGAACTCCTCGAATATGATGCGATCTACTATGGGCGCTCGGAGTGGCGAATTCTGCCGCCCATTGACCATCCAGCAGAACCGGCGCGTTGCCTCGTTTCGGGAACCGGATTGACCCATTTGGGCAGCGCTCGCGGCCGCCAGAGTATGCACGCCTCGACCGAAGCGGACCTGACTGACAGCATGAAAATGTTTCGCTCGGGGATTGAAGGAGGGCGTCCGGCGCCGGGAGCGATCGGCGCCCCTCCGGAGTGGTTTTACAAAGGTACGGGCACCATCCTGCGTGGACACGGCGATGCGCTCGATGTCCCGCCATACGCCGGTGACGGAGGCGAGGAAGCGGAAATCGCCGGCATCTACATGATCGCTCCGGACGGCCAGCCGTGGCGCATCGGAATGGCAGGCGGCAACGAGTTTTCGGATCACGTATTTGAGAAGACTAACTATCTCAATCTGGCGGCATCCAAGCTTCGCGCCTGTGCGCTCGGACCTGAACTTCTGGTGGATCCTGACTTCGAGTCCGTTGCGGTTGAAGTGAAGATCGAACGCACCGGCAAACTGCTCTGGTCGAAAACATTCCGCACGGGAGCGGCTGAGATGTGTCACAGCCTGGCGAATATCGAACACCATCATTTCAAATATGAAGCGCATCGCCGGCCGGGAGACGTGCACGTGCATTTCTTCGGAACTGACGCCTTGAGCTTCAGCGATGGCATAACTTTGCAGGAAGGCGATGTGATGCAAGTCTCGATTGAAGGCTTTGGACGGGCCTTGCGCAATCCGGTGCGCCTGGCCGGAGGCAAACCAAAACTAATCAGCGTGAAAGCTCTGGGGTGAATTATGGCAAAACCGCGGGTGGCAATTATCGGATTGGGAATCATGGGAGGCGGGATGGCTGGGCGGGTGCTCTCCGCGGGCTTTCCTCTGGCTGTCTACAACAGAAATTCTAAGAAGTCCGCTCCCCTCGGCAGCGCGGGAGCGACTGTCGCCGGGTCGCCACGCGAGGCCGCGTCTGGCGCGGACATCGTCATCAGCATGGTCTCGGATGATATTGCCTCGCGCGGCGTGTGGCTTGGCGAAAACGGCGCGCTGGCAGGTGCGCCTCGCGGAGCGGTGCTCATTGAGTGCAGCACTCTCAGCGTCGGATGGGTCAAGGAGCTCGCGGCCACCGCGACCAAGCAAGGATGCGAGTTGCTGGATGCGCCCGTTACCGGCACCAAGCCTCATGCAGCCTCCGGCGAATTATCGTTTCTAATCGGAGGTTCGGATGCGGCGCTCGCCACCGCCCAGCCTGTTCTCTCCGTACTGGGACGCGAATTCATTCATCTCGGTCCGACGGGTAGTGGGGCGCTGATGAAGCTCATCAACAATTTCATGTGCGGCGTTCAGGCTGCTTCTCTCGCCGAAGCCGAATATATGATCGGCGCCGGCGGCCTGGACCTCGCGAAGGCGCTCGCAATACTTACCCAGGGGGCTCCCGGTAGTGGCCTGGTGCAGAGAGCTGCCGCTCGCGCCTTTGCCAATGACTTTACCCCGAATTTCCCGCTGCACTTGATGGCCAAGGACCTGGGGTACGCTATCGCCGAAGCTTCACATCTCGGACATAACCTTCAGACTGCGAGTTCCGCGCTCAGCATATTCAAAGAGGCGATTGCCAAAGGTTACGGCGATCAGGATTTTTCGGCGGTAATCAAGTCACAGCAGCGCGGATAAGCCCGCCCAGGATCGACCAGACTCTATTCCCACGTCATACGAATGAGAGAAAGCCCTTGCCTGGGCAAGGCAAATTGCAGATGTGCGGAGCCTTGTTCGATCGGCATCCATGCCGGAGAGCCGAGAAGCTGCAACTGGCCGGAGCGTTGCAGTTGTTCGTATTGCTCCGCGGTCGGCGATTGCGGGGAGCCCATATCTTTCCACTTGGTGAAGGCATTGCTGTGATCGGAGTCGATGCGGAAGTGTTCGAGTAATCCGTGGGTGGTTTTTGTGGGAAGGCCGCTGACGTTCAGGTCGATCGTGGCCGCCGTGGCCGGGAGATCATCGTCGTGGTAATTCCAGATCAGGACGTCCACCTCATGTTCCTTCCGCGTGGCAATCACGCTGATGTCGGGCCGTCCGCGCACGCCGTCGCGGACAACGTCTTCGGAACGCAAAGCACCTGAACTGGTGGCCTTCACGCGTTCGTTGCCCAGCAAGCCCAACATTCGAAAAGTATTCAGCACCGGCTTGTCCACTCCGTTGGTGGCCAGGGTGCGGAAGCCTTCAAAGTAGGGCTGGTCTTCGAATTCAAATGCCCAGGTCACGGCACCAAGGAAATTGATGCGCTCGCGGCTGGCTAAAAAGAAAATGTTGTTCAGAGTTTCTGCCGTATAGGCGGCGTACAACGGCCCATTGCGATAGGAATTCTGAGGATTGCTCCGGGCCGAGCAAGCCGCGCATCCTTCCGGGTCGGATTCTCCCAGAATAATCGGCGTGCGGCGCCACTCCGGAAACGATGCCACGATCTGGAAGCCCTGCTCGATCGCGCCCAACTGGCGCGCGATGCCCATCTGCACGTGATCGCCCTGCCACTTCGGAGACCCCTTGGGATGAAAACTGATGAAGTCCAGGCGCGAGCCGACTTTTCCGCTGACATAGTTGGGCTGGTGGGCACAATGGTCGAGGAACAATCGTAAAAATTCGGCCGCCTTCGGATTGGCCGGGCCCGTGCTGTCGGGACCGCCGACCCGAGCCTGTGGGAGCGCGCGCAGGACCGCATCCACACTAAAGTCGTATAGTTTGAAATATTCCTCCGGCGTTCCCTTCCAGTACTCGATGTCGGGCTCATTCCATACTTCCCACAGCCAGGTCTTTACTTCCGCATCGCCGTAGCGCTCGCGCAGATGTCGGACAAATTGAAAAACGACTTCCGACCACTTCTGATAATCCCTGGGAGGATAGGCCCAGCCGGTGTAGATCGAGCCTTGCGGAAAATTATGACGATAGGGCTCGGGATGAGTGGACAGCGCTTGCGGCATGAAGCCGATTTCCACCAGGGGCTTTACGCCGGCTTTCTGAAAGGTGTCAAAGATCCGATCCAGTATGGTCCAGCTGTAGACCGGCTTTCCCGCGGCGTCCTCGCTGTAGACGTTGGTCGATCCCCACTTCAAAGAAGAGGAGCCGTCTCCCGTGGTCAAAAGATTGTGGACCCTAACATAGGTGGGCTCTGCGCTGAGTGCTCGCCAACTCCCCGAGCAGTTTCTTTCCATTCGGCGCGTAGGTGTAGTTGGGCTCGTCATAGCCGAAGTAATTCCAGATGGGCGAAATCGTTCCCTCGGTTTGATCGAATTGCACCTCGATGTCTACTGTCTTCGGGCTCTGTTGCGGGTTTTGTTGTGAACTCGCCGCTACCGGGATCAGCAGCAATGCCAGGGCGCACCGAACGAAGAGCGAACGCTTGTATCGCGGATGGCTCATCCCCGGCTCTTCGCGGCACTGGCTGGAGGAAGCTCCAGCCCCAGAAATTCCCGCGCATTGGTGAAGGAAATGTTGCGGACCATGTTACCGAGCAGCTTCTCATCGTTCGGAAGCTCGCCGTTTGCAACGTCCCGTCCCAGCAGATCACAAAGGACACGCCGGAAATATTCGTGCCGGGGAAATGACATGAAGGACCGCGAGTCGGTCAGCATTCCGATAAACCGGGAGAGCAGCCCGGTATTCGACAGCGCGTTGAGCTGCCACTCGATCCCCTCTTTCTGATCGAGAAACCACCAGGCGCTGCCGAACTGTATTTTGCCCGCGATCGAACCATCCTGAAAATTGCCGATGGCGGTGGCAAGAACGTAATTGTCCGCCGGATTGACGTTGTAGACGATGGTCTTGGGCAGCGCATGTTCCTGCTCCAGCAGGTCCAGATAGGCGCCCAGTGCAGCGGCCTGCTCCCAATCTCCCACACTGTCGTAGCCGGTATCTGGGCCAGCCTCCTGGGTCCGCCGCGAATTTACATTGCGGAGCGCTCCCAGGTGCAACTGCTTGGTCCAGCCCTTTTCGGAGTCCAGGCGGCCGAAGAACAACATCAGGAAGGAGGCGAACTTTTCTTGTTCGGTGTCGGTCGTCGCGCTGCCGGCACGAGCCTTGGAGAAAATGACTGCGGCCTCGCGATCGGTACAGGGCGTGGCATGGCAACGATTCAGCCCATGATCGGAGAGTCTGCCGCCGTTGGCATGGAAGAAATCATGACGCTGCCGGAGCGCGTCGAGAAAATCGTTGAGGGACGACACTTCTTTCTGGCTGGCTTCCCGCAGGCGGTTTACCCAGGCGTTCCAAGCGTCCGGAGTTCCGATCCGCAAAGCCTTGTCTGGGCGGAACGTGGGATACATCCGGAACTCGGTGGCTGAAGTATTGACCACCTGGTGACAGGAAAGGTCATCACAGGGATCGTCGGTCGAGCAAACGGCTCGAACCTTGAATTTTCGGAGTATCCCCTGCGCGGTCAGGTCTCCGTTCTGCAGTGCGGAGTTTGCGCGATCCCATACCCGGCTGGCGTTGCTTTCATCCAGCAGCTCAGCCGATGCCGAAATATCGCTTCAGCTCGAGGTGGGTCCAAAGATAGAGCGGGCTGCGCAGTGTGTACGGCACGGTACGGGCCCACGCCAGAAACTTCTCATAGGGCGGCGCTGCGCCGGTACAGTAATCCTCGGCCACTCCATTGGCGCGCATCAGACGCCATTTGTAGTGGTCCCCTTTAAGCCAGATCTCCCACAAGTCGGCGAAGCGGTGGTCGGTGGCGATATCCGCCGGCGGCAAATGCGCATGGTAGTCCAGGATCGGTTCATCCGCGGCATAGCCGTGATAAAGCCTTCGAGCCATTTCCGAATGCAGCAGGAAGTCATCGTGGATGAATTCCATCGCACGCTCCTGACATCGAACTGTGAACTTGTTTACTCGACCTCGAACCCATTGCTACACCTCTCTTCTCAAAGCGGTATTGTATTAGACTTCCACCGGCTGCTTCTGGAAGAATAGCGCGACAACGAAGCTTTGAAGGGGCAAACATGATGCAGATCAAAGTCAATGGCGTGGAACATTCCTACGATGGCGATCCCAATCTGCCGCTGCTGTGGTATCTGCGCGACGTGTTGGGGTTGACCGGAACCAAGTTTGGTTGCGGCATGGCGCTGTGCGGGGCCTGCACCGTACACCAGGACGGAAAGGCGATCCGCTCCTGCGTGACCACCGTGAGCGCGACGGCGGGAAAAGAGATCACCACCATCGAAGCCGTCTCCAAGAGCGGGCTGCATGTGGTGCAGCAGAAGTGGATCGAATACAACGTGCCGCAATGCGGCTACTGCCAGTCGGGACAGATCATGCAGGCCATTTCCCTGCTGAAAGAAAAGCCCAAGCCGAGCGACGAAGACATTGACAGCGGCATGTCGGGAAACATCTGCCGCTGCGGAACCTACCAGCGAATTCGTGCGGCCATCAAGGCAGCCGCGGGAGAAAACGCATGAGCGACAATATTCTGAATGTCAGCCGGCGCGGTTTTCTGCAGGGTTTGGTTTCCACGGGCGCCCTGGTTCTGAGTGTGCGCCTGATTCCGGAGGCTCTCTGGGCAGCGGAGACAACGGCCGGTTCGCACGCCGACCGCGCCATTCTGCACCCCAACGCTGTTTGTGGGAATCGATACGGACGGTACTGTCTACCTGGTGGCGCACCGCTCGGAAATGGGCACCAGCAGCCGCACTTCCGTCCCGCTCATTCTGGCGGATGAACTGGATGCGGACTGGAAGCGCGTCAAGCTGGAACAGGCGATCGGCGACCCGCGCTACGGAGACCAGGACACCGACGGATCGCATTCGGTCCGCGACGGTTTTGTAACCATGCGCGAAGCCGGAGCCACAGCGCGCCTGATGCTGACGCAAGCGGCGGCCCAGAAGTGGGGCGTGCCGGTTTCAGAATGCGAGTCGGATCTGCACGTGATCGTGCATAAGCCAAGCAAGCGCAAGGCCGGGTACGGAGAACTGGCCTCGGCAGCAGCCAAATTGCCCGTGCCCAAGAAAGAAGAGCTGACGTACAAGCCAAAAAGCGCCTGGCGCTATATCGGCAAAGGCGCGGTCAGCTACGATCTGCAAAATCTCTGCACCGGCAAGGCCGGCTTTGGCATGGACGCGCACGTGGATGGCATGGTCTATGCCTCGGTCGAGCATCCGCCGGTGCTGGGCGGCAAGGTCAAGTCCTACGACGAGAAAGCTCCGCTGCAGGTAAAGGGCGTGAAGCAAACCATTCCCATCAAGCCCTTCACCCCGCCGCATCACTTTCAGCCGCTGGGCGGAGTCGCGGTCATCGCCGACAATACCTGGGCCGCTTTTCAGGGACGCAAGAAACTGAACGTCGCGTGGGACAACGGACCGAATGCCAGCTACAACTCGGATCATACAAGAAGGAGTTGCAGGAGACTGCCCGCAAGCCGGGCAAGGTGGTGCGGAACATCGGCGACGTGGACGCCGCCTTCGCCAAGGGCGGAAAGATCGTCGAGGCGGAATACTACCTGTCCCGCATCTGGCGCATGCCCCCATGGAGCCGCCCGGTCGCGCTGGCCGACTATCGCGACGGCAAAGTAACGGTGTGGACTTGCACGCAGAGCCCGCAGGCCGTGCAGGAGACGCTCGGCGAAGTCCTCGGCATTCCGAAGGAAAACGTGACCTGCCACGTCACCCTGCTGGGTGGCGGGTTCGGACGCAAGTCGAAACCGGATTACGCGGCCGAGGCCGCGATTCTGTCGAAAGCTGTGGGCAAGCCGGTGAAGGTGGTCTGGAGCCGCGAAGACGACATCAAGTTCGGCTTCTATCACTCCGTTGCCGCCATGTACATGAAGGCCGCGCTGAACGAAAAAGGAAGGCCGATGGCCTGGTTGCAACGCTCTGTGTTTCCGCCGATCGGTTCCACCTTCGCCTTGGACACAACCTACGGCGACGGCGGCGAACTGGGGCTGGGATGGACCGATGTGCCCTTCGACATTCCCAATCATCGCGCCGAGAACGGCTCGGCGGAAAACCATGTCCGCATCGGATGGCTGCGCTCGGTGGCCAATATTTATCACGCGTTCGCGGTGCAGTCGTTCGCCAACGAACTGGCGCATGCGTCGGGACGCGACTCGGTCGAATATCTGCTGGAGCTGATCGGACCGGCGCGGATCGTGGACGTCAAGGCTACCGCGCCCGAGTACGACAACTATGGCGGATCGCCGGCCGAATATCCGCTGGATACGGCCCGCATGCGGCGTGTGGTTGAACTGGCGGCGGAAAAATCCGGGTGGGGAAAACGAAAGCTGGGCAAGGGCTCTGGAATGGGTATTGCCGTGCACCGGAGTTTTCTGACTTATGTGGCTACGGTGGTAGAAGTGGAAGTGGACGACCAGGGTGAAGTGAAAATTCCAGTGGTACACACCGCCGTGGATGCCGGGATCGTGGTAAATCCGGAAGCTACCAGGGCGCAATTCGAGGGCGCCGCGGTTTTCGGAACCAGCATTGTGCGGAGTGGGGCGATTACCGCGAAGGACGGAGCCATTGAGCAGTCGAACTTCAATGACTATCCCGTGGCCCGCATGAACGAAGCTCCCTACAAGACGAACGTCCACATCGTGGACAGCGACGCGCCGCCGGCGGGTGTGGGCGAACCGGGAGTGCCGCCGTTTGCGCCCGCGGTCTGCAATGCAATCTTTGCCGCCAACGGAAAGCGGATTCGCGAATTGCCGCTTTCGAAAGCATAACGGGTCTCGAGGGTGCCCCGTCCAAGCTCCGCTTGGGCGGTCTTTTGAAGGGTGGGATTCCACGGACGTTCCTCGGGGTATCCTCGGATTACCTCTGCAGTGGTTGTGTCAACTTTAGGGCCATTGACGGTCTCCATCACCCATCCTATTCGCAAAATGCGCGAATAGGATGGGGCACCCTCGAGGTTCGTGGATCGGATACGTCCGACTACTCCGGTCGGAGTGTGTGCGCTCGGCGGGCCTCGTAGGCCTTCAGGTGGGTGTAGGCAATACTGAGGTGCGCGGACGTAGCAGTGGCCGCGCCGGAGCAGATCGCCGACGATGTGGTCGGCTTCAATCGGGGCATTGCGTTCGATGTCCCGGAGCATCGAGGCAGTGAGCGTTGAGCCGGTCGCGGTGAGCGTTTTGCGGGTGCGGTTCAGTTGCGCTTCCCGCACCGGATAGCCCTCGGCAGCCCCAATCGAACGGCACTCCTCGAGCAGTCCAAGAATGAAGTCGGTGCCTCCCGGGCGACGCGCAGATGTCCCCAATGTTGGCGCGCATCAGGCAGGTGCCGCCGGCGAGCGAAGCCAGGAAAACCCACTTCTCCCACATTTCCTGCAGAATCTCGGCGCTGGCATGCGCGTTGAATCGTGCGCCTTCCATCAAGCTGGGCAATCGCCTGCACACGATCTGAGAGCGCACCGTTCCGCTCGCCGAAAGACAGCTCGTGAGTTTCAACCAGGTGGACAATCTCGCCGTCTTTGAGCGCGACTGCGATGAAGCACTGGCCGCCGAGCACTCGGTCGCGACCGAAGTGCTCGTCCAGGACGTCGAGGTGCCGAATGCCATTCAAGAGGGGCAGGATGACGGTGTTCGGACCAACCGCCGGCGCGAACAGAAGTGATGGCATCTTCAAGATCGTAGGCTTTGCAACTGAGGATCACGAGGTCGTAGTTCTCGCGGAGATTTTCGGCCAGGACAGTAGATGGTTTGGAGAAGGCCACGTCGCCGCGAGGGCTGCGAAGCTTGAGACCCTGACTGCTCAACTCCGCGGCGCGCTTTGGACGGACGAGAAAGGTCACGTCCCGATTTATCTCGAGCAGCCTGCCGCCAAAATAGCCGCCAATCGCGCCCGCTCCCACCACCAAGGTACGCATGCGTTGGATCCTCGAGCTTCAAGAATACAACGGGGTGCCCCACCCTTCGTTTCTTGAAGGGTGGGATTGCTCGGACGTGTTCTGTCATGGATTCAGCGTGTGCTGACGAAAATCCTCGAGTCACCGCTGGTCTCCATCACCCACCCTATTCGCAAAATGCGCGAATAGGATGGGGCACCCGGTATTGGACGGTCGCTAGCCGCCGGCGATGGCTCCCAGGATGATCAATGGTTCCTTCCCGGACGCGACCGCGTCGGGAAGCGGAGCATCCGGCGATTCGTGGGAGAGATCTTCCTCGCAAGCAAAGAATCGCAGGAAGGGGCGGCGCTGTTGGGTGACGTGATCGCGGATGGTGCCGCGCAGCATCGGATATCGGATTTCCAGCGCGTCGAGTACCGAGCGCTGCGTCACGGGACTCTCGACTTCGAGTTCCAGGTCGCCACGGATCTGCGCCAGCGTCCGGAGATGCGGGGAAGTATGCACCTGGATCATTCGACGTCGGATGCAGCTCGTTCGTCTCCAATGCACGGTAAGATTCCACGAGTCCCGACTCAGGCAGCGTCTGCACTTCGACCGACAGCACCGCCGGAAGATCCCGCACGATTGGAGTCCAGCTATCTCCGGCATCGGCGGAGGCATAGACCTGGCCGCCGGTGGTGCCGAAGTACACGCCGCACTTGTCGAGCGAGTCGACGGCCATGGCGTCGCGCAGCACGTTGACGTAGCAGTCCTGTTGCGGCAGGCCTTTGGTCAGCGCCTCCCATTCGTTTCCGCCGCTGCGGCTGCGGTAGACGCGCAGCTTGCCGTCGGGCGGGTAGTGCTCGCCGTCGCTCTTGATGGGGACCACGTAGATGGTCTCCGGTTCGTGCGCGTGCACATCGATCACGAAGCCGAAGTCGGTCGGCAGATTTCCGCTGACTTCTTTCCAGGAGTCGCCGGCGTCGTCGCTGCGCATGACGTCCCAGTGTTTCTGCATGAAGAGCACACGCGGGCGCGAGGGATGCATGGTGATGTGGTGAACGCAGTGGCCGACCTCGGCCGTCGGGTCGGGAATGTGTTCGGAGCGCAGTCCCTGGTTGATGGGCTGCCAGGTCTTTCCGGCGTCGTCGGTGCGAAAGGCGCCCGCGGCGGAGATGGCGATGAATATCCGCTGGGGGTCGCTGGGATCCAGAATGATGGTGTGCAGGCACATGCCGCCCGCGCCGGGCTGCCATCGCGGACCGGAGCCGTGGCCGCGCAGTCCGGAAAGTTCCTGCCAGTTCTGTCCGCCGTCGGTCGAGCGAAACATGGCGGCGTCTTCGATTCCGGCGTAGACGGTTTCGGGATCAGTCAGCGACGGTTCCAGATGCCAGACCCGCTTGAACTCCCAGGGATGGGGCGTGCCGTCGTACCACTGGTGAGTGCCGGGGACGCCATCGTAGGCAAATTTGTTCCCCACCGGCTCCCAGGTCTGGCCGCCGTCGTTCGATCGCTGGATGACCTGCCCGAACCAGCCGCTGCACTGCGACGCATACAAGCGATTCGGATCAACCGGCGATCCCTTGACGTGGAAGATCTCCCATCCGGCAAAGTGAGGACCGCTGACGTCCCACTTCTCGCGCTTGCCGTCCGAGGTCAGGATGAACGCGCCCTTGCGTGTGCCTGCCAGAACCCTTACTTTGCTCATTTATCTCTTCCTCCCTTATGTAGTTAAGCCCCGATCCCAACCTTCTACGAAGCCGCCCTAGGAGTTCGCAGCGGGATCTATGCGCGCAGACGCCTCCCGGCATCTCTCAATGAAAATTCATCGGAGAAGTCCCGAACAAGACAAGACCCGGCGATTCTCCCGCTCTCAGGTTATAAGTCGAACGAGGGACCTCCGGATCGACAGGCTTATCATATTTTTTTTGGCAGGGTGCCCCACCCTTCTTTTTTCTGAAGGGTGGGCTTCGCCAGGGAATCTTCAACTGGCCTTCTGTGCTGGAACCTTGGCGCCCTTCTTGCGGGCTTCCGAAAGACCGATGGCGATTGCCTGCTTGCGGCTGGTGACCTTGCCGCCTTTGCCTCCCTTGCCGGACCGAAGCGTGCCTCGCTTCTCCCGATGCATGGCGCTCTCTACGCTCTTACTCGCCGCCTCGCCGTACTTGGTGCGCCCGGACTTCTTGCGTGAACTGGAACTCTTTTTCGCTGCCATGAGAATCCTCCTGCCTCTTAGAGGTACCACTCTTCCGGCAGGTTGCCGGGTGTTCCACCCTTCGTCTTTTGAAGGTGGGATTCCACGGACGTGCCCTGCTAAGGATTCATCTGTGCTGGAGATCGCCTCGGGGCCATTGGCCGTCTCCCGCACCCATCCTATTCGCAAAATGCGCGAATAGGATGGGGCACCCTCGCGACTCGTGGAGACGCGCCTACGGAATCAGCAGCAGCTTTCCCGTGGTCTTGCGGCCTTCCAGATCGCGGTGGGCTTGCTGCGCCTCCTGGAGAGGATAAATATGTTCGATCCGCAACTTCAGTTTCTTGGCTGCGATCATGTCGAAGATCGCGCTGGCCCGCGCCTCGAGTTCCTCGCGAGTGGAAGTGTAGTGGTTCATCGTTGGACGGGTTAGAAACAAAGAGCCCTTTTGCATGAGAGTGATGGGATCAAGGGGCGGCACGGCCCCGCTCGATGCTCCGAACAGGACCATCATGCCGCGCGGCCGCAGGACGGTCAGTCCTTTCTCAAAAGTGGTCTTGCCCACCGAGTCATAGACCACGTCTACGCCTTTGTCCTGGGTCAGACGTTTGGTCTCACTGGCAAAATCAGTCTGCGTGTAGAGGATGACTTCGTCCGCCCCGGCTTCGAACGCCAGCCTGGCCTTCTCCTCGGTTGACACGGTGCCGATCACGCGAGCCCCGATGTTATGCGCCATTTGCACCAGCAGCAGCCCGACTCCGCCTGCCGCGGCTTGCACCAGGGCCGTGTCTCCGCGCTTCAGCGGAAACGTGCTGTAGGCCAGGTAGTGGGCCGTCATGCCTTGCAGCATGGCCGCGGCAGCTTCGCGATCGCTCACGCCTGGCGGAATGTGGACGAGGCGATCGGCAGGGATCGCAGCATATTCCGCATAAGACCCCATGATGCCGGCCCAGGCAACGCGGTCGCCAACCTTAACCGACTTGGCCTCGGCGCCGACCGCCGAGACCACGCCGGCGCCTTCCTGCCCGATCACGAAAGGCAGCGGGACGGGATATCTGCCCTCGCGATGGTATACGTCAATGAAATTAACGCCCGAGGCAGCCACTTTCACCACGGCTTCGTTGGGCTTGGGTTGCGGAACTACAATGTCGACAAATTCAAGGGCTTCGGAACCGCCCGGCTTCTTTACCTGAATGGCTTTCATGTGTGCTTGGATTAACCTTGGCGAACGAAGGATTCTAAGCAACGAAGCTTACTTGAGTGGAAGGACACCGGCAAGCTTGTATCGCGCTTAGGCGTAGCGCCGGCGCCCACCGGGCCGATGGGCCGGCAGGATGCCCGCCAGACAGGCGACGGGACCCAGCGCTACGATTCCGACTGGCTGTCCTAGAATGGAAGCCTCAAAAAAACGCCCAGGGAGCACGAAGAATGAAAACGCTAGGAGTAATCGGAGGCATCGGGCCGGAGTCAACCATCGAATATTACCGCCATCTGATTGCAGCCCACCGCACCCGGAAGCCCGACGGAAGTTATCCGTCAATCGTCATCAACAGCATCAACATGAAAACGCTGCTGGACATGATCGAGGCCGACGATCGGGTCAATATGGTTACGTTTCTGGTCGGCGAAATCCAAAAACTAGCCAGCGCCGGAGCGCAGGTAGGCCTGCTGGCTGCCAATACGCCGCATATCGTGTTCGACGAACTGCGCCGCCAGTCGCCGATCCCACTGGTGAGCATCGTCGAAGCAACATGCGAGGCGGCTAAAGCTCTGGGACTGAAAAGACTTGGCTTGTTCGGAACTCGCTTCACGATGCTAGGGGATTTCTATCCCCGCGTATTTTCCGCGGCAAACATCGAACTGCTCGTACCCCAACCGGACGAACAAACCTACATTCACGACAGGTACATGAACGAACTTGTGAAGGGAGCCATTTTGACCGAGACTCGCCAGCGGCTGCTGGCAATTGTCGATCGCATGAAAGAGCGAGGAGCACATCGAAGGTCTGATTCTGGGCGGGACAGAGCTGCCGCTGATCCTGGGTGGCGTAACCGACCGGGGCATTCCTTTTCTCGACACCACGCTGATCCACGTTCAGGCTGCTCTTGCCCGGATGTAGTCGTAGACCCGGGGGTCGCTTTCAGAGTTTCGCGGCGGCCCCTTTCGGCGGTTCGTTCCTTGCCAGTTCTTGAAGTTTCGTGCAATCATAATTGAGCCGAAGATTGCTGGTTCACGCCTTTCATCACCCGCCATTTCGGTATTTCCGGTCCAACCGGGGGACGTAGTTCAGTTGGTTAGAACGCTGCCCTGTCACGGCAGAGGTCGCGGGTTCGAGTCCCGTCGTCCCCGCCATTCCTTCCTAAAGAGTTGTGGAGTGATGGTTCCTGAGCTTCAACCCACAACTCGCCCCGCATATTTACTGCACTGCTACATTCATCCCGACGGCATTCACTTACAATCCCTGGTCCATGAGTGTAATGACGATTTTTCGCCAACAACCGGTAGCCGACGATCCTCTCGGAACAACGTCCGACCTGCTTCGATGGTTCAACGGTCAACTGGTCACACTTCTCGCAATTGGTAAATTGTAGGCGACTGGTCAGGACTATCCGGTGCGGTACGCGCGAGGGTGCATCAACGGTAGCCGAACACGGGCGGGAACATGACCACCACCAGTGCCGCCCATATGGAGTACACGGGCAGATAGGCAATCTGCCATCGTTCCAGGGCGGCAAATGAGCCCCGGTGACGCAGGAAGCACGCATAGAGCCATGCCGACCACGCCAGGTTGACGAGAAGAATGAGATTCTCGCCAAGAGCCGCCACTCGGTTGGGCGTGAAGCCAAACTCGGAGATGCGGGCTGCAATCGCCGCGAGCGCCACGCCATCCACCACGAGCGCGCTGACCACGAGCAGCAGTTGCAGGCCGTCGAAGAAGCCGGGCGCCGCCTGCGGGTCGCGCGCGGAAGCGGCGTAGAGCACCAGCCCAACCACCAGCACCAGCAGAAGATCGAAGCCGATCAGTACCTCCCGCTTCACGTTGATGGGGCTGCCTGTCCACGCCATGGTGGCCAGAAACGCCAGTAGCAGAACTGTGAACAGCGGGGTGAACAGCCGGGTCAGCACCGGCGCCATGTTCTCGATGACACTTTGCTTCGCCTCCACCAGCCAGGATGCAATGATGACGGCCCCCGCCGCCCCGCACGGGAGCAACCAGCCCGCTACGAACCACGCGGGATTCATGTCGATGGCGCGGAACATCATGAGCGTAAAGCCGGTGAGGACGAAGCCGCCGAGCGCAATGAGCACGTAGTAGATGACCCACTCGCCCGAGAACCGCACGAAGTTCATGCGCCCACCGTCGGCGAACCAGCGACCTCGGGCGTAGGCGAAGCCGACGGCCAGCCATAGGGCGATTGGCAAGTGCAGAGCGGTCAGAAACTCAGTGTCGCCGCGCGTGTGGAAGGGATAGATGTTGGCGAACACTGCCCCGGCCGCAAACGGCAGCGCGAGCCAGAGAGCGCTGACGAGATTCAACCCACGCTTCCACACGAAGTAGAAGGTAAGCAGCGGGAAGACGAACAGGCTGGCGTTACGGACGTAGAACCGCGGCGGGTGGTCATCAGGGTTGAGCGGAATACCGAACAGTGCCGGCACCTTGACCGCCAACGCCGCGGCCGCGGCAAGACCCAGGACGACCAGCGTCTCGGCGTGTGACGTGTTCGCCGGGTCATCAGCGTCGGGGGCCATGACCAACTGCTTCCACAGTCGCTCGGAATGCTCGGATGCGAACTCGCGCGACAGCGCATCGAGATTGCCCATGCGCTTGACCGCAACCAGGAATGCTTCATCCCCTGTCAGACCAGCCTCGGTGAGCGCCGCCAGCTGATCGCGCAGATGTCCCTCGAGTTCCTCCGCGTCAGGACCGTGAAGGCCCTGCCGGCGGCGTACGTAGCCGCGCCACTGCGCGATTTGCTCTTCGAGCGCTTGATCGGCGAAGGCCGTCATGCCGGGCACTCCTTCATCCAGATACCCCGCAGAGTGCCGTCCACCACCTGCCACTGCTGCCGCTGGGCTGCGAGCTGCGCCCGGCCTTCTCTGGTGATCCGGTAGTACCGGCGCCTGCGGCCATTCTCGGAGGAGGACCACTTCGCCGCGACATGACCCTGGCGCTCAAGCCGGTGCAGCACGGGATACAGCATGCCGTCGGTCCACTGCAGGTGCCCACCCGATAATTCGATCACTCGCTTGATGATGGCGTAGCCGTAACTGTCGCCTTCGGCAAGGATGGCGAGCACGAGCGGCGTGGCAGAAGCAGCAACCAAATCCTTGCTCATATCCATACGTAGAAGTCTTATACATTGTGGTTCTATGTATGTCAAACACAGGTCAACTCCCTCATTGATTCTCGGAAGGGTCTAAGTCGGAGAGTGCCGCCCTCTGGGAAGTGACCGGTAAATGATGGTCGGCTGTAGTCGGCAATATCGAGACCACTAACGCATCCGAACGCCTTTCGCCTGGCCTTTATCCGTAAATGCGATCATGAATGCGGCTGTCTTTTGAACTTTCATCACCTCTCTCGGAAGGGAAAAGTCTCGTTGACGATCAGATCGCGCTTTGCCGATTACTGACCGACTCCAGCGGCACAGCGCCGGGCGAGCGAAGAGTCTGAATATCTCGCCGAGGTGGCTGGCCGAAGAGTCGGCTGTATTCGCGATTAAACTGGCTGGCACTTTCGTATCCGACCTCGAAAGCCGCACTGGCGGCGTCCAGACCGTCGGCCAGCATGCGTTCCCGCGCGGTCTGCAAGCGAATCTGCTTTTGATACTGAAGCGGACTCATGGCGGTCAGGGCGCGGAAATGATGGTGCAGCGTGGACTGTCCCATACCGGCGATTTCTGCGAGGTCTTCGACCCGCAGCGGCTTTGCATAGTTTGCCTTGATCCACGCAATGGCTTTCGCCGTCCTGTGGCTTTGATCTCCCAGGGTCGCAATCGCTCGCAGGCGCGCCCCCTTTGGCACCCGCAGGATTCGGTAAATGATCTCGCGTTGGATGAGGCCACTGAGAAAAGGAATGTCCTGCGGGCTGTTCAGCAGATTCACGAGCCGGCAGCAGGCATCGAGTAATTCCGCGGTGGTCTCGCCTGTCGCCATGGCAGGATTGTCTGATGGCGCGTCAGGCGCCTGAATCTCCTCACGGCTCAATAGCTCCCGGACTACGGGTATTTCGAGCTTGAGCACGAAACAGAGATAGGGCACTTTCTCACTGGCCTCGATCACATTGCAGATGACCGGCAAATCGAGCGAGGTCAGCAGGTATCTCGACTCGTCGAAGATGAACGTTGTTCCGGCGAGAACGGCGCGCTTTCGTCCCTGGGCGACGACAGCCAGACTGGGCTCGTACGTGGCTGACACCGGGGCCGTGGGCGCGGTCCGCCGGCTGAACAGCAAGCCGGGAATGTCCGTGATCAGTTTCTCTTTGGAGCCGACGAAAGAGGCAATCTTTCGCGCCAGCTCCAGGCGCAATTCGAGCGCTCGGCTTGATAGAAAAGACTCGTTTTTACTGGCTTTTTTCAATGTAAAGGCTTCCTTTATCCCTGCTTAAGATAGCGGCTCAACTCTGGATAAACCAGCCATTTTTCATCCAGCAAGAGGAATAGGCAATAAATCGGGAGGATCGGGCTACCGTGTCCACAGCGTTTGATCCTAATCTCGGGATGTGAGAAGTGTTCGCAAGGAGAAACAATGCAAAAACGCAAACTTGGAAAAAGCAATTTGGAAGTTTCAGCTCTCGGCCTCGGCTGCATGGGCATGAGCTTTTCCTATGGTCCGCCTAAAGACAAGCAGGAGATGATTTCTCTGCTCCACGCCGCGGTGGACCGAGGCATCACCTTCTTCGACACGGCCGAAGTCTACGGACCATTCACCAACGAAGAGCTCGTCGGCGAGGCGCTAGCGCCTTTTCGGGGGAAAGTGGCGATCGCCACCAAGTTCGGCTTCAGGCTCAAAACGGACGCAAGCCCCGGCTTCCTGGCGCCGGACAGCAGTCCTGCGCGCATCAAGCAAGTTGCCGAAGGCTCGCTCAAGCGGCTGCGGGTGGACGCGATTGATCTGTTCTATCAACACCGGGTTGATCCGGCGGTGCCGATCGAAGACGTGGCGGGCGCAGTAAAAGAACTGATTCAGCAAGGCAAGGTGAAGCACTTTGGGATGTCTGAAGCAGCGGCGAAGACGATCCGTCGCGCGCACGCTGTTCAGCCGGTCACAGCAGTCCAGAGCGAGTACTCGCTATGGACCAGAGGCCCCGAAGCGGAAGTGCTGTCGACACTCGAGGAACTGGGAATCGGCTTCGTTCCCTATAGCCCTTTGGGCAAGGGATTTCTTACCGGAAAGATGGACGAAAACACCAAGCTCGGCAGTTCGGATTTCCGCAGCACTCTCCCTCGCTTTACACCGGAGGCGATGAAAGCGAATCAGGCCCTGGTGGATTTGCTGGGCACGATGGCACAACGCAAGAAGGCGACCCCAGCCCAGATCGCGCTCGCGTGGCTGCTGGCACAGAAGCCATGGATTGTACCGATCCCGGGCACTACGAAGCTGGAGCGCCTTGATGAAAATATCGGATCGGTTGCGGTCGAGCTCACACCGGACGACTTGCGCGAAATCGAAAGCGCTGCTGCGAAGATTACGGTGCAGGGCGCGAGGTATCCGGAACACATCGAGAAGATGACAGGTCTCTAAGCGATATGCTCATGTAAAATTCATCGCAATTTCCGCATCAACGAACGGGGTGAATGTGTCCACAGACAGAAGCCTGCTTGACGCCTTGCTGGACTCGTGGGAGCGCAACAACACCATCCTGGTCAACCTGCTTCGCGCCCTTCCGGAGAGCGGGTTAGAGGCCCGGGCGATGGAGGGCAGCCCATCTGTCGCGGAGATGTTCACGCACATGCACTATGTACGGCTGGTGTTCGTCTCCGAGGACGCCCCTGAATTCGCCGGAGACCTGCCCAGGGAAGAGTGGAGGGGTGAGCGCGACCCTGATCGCATCGCGGTCATGCTCAATGACAGTGCCAGGGTGGTGCGGGACGCAGTCAAGGCCAGATTGGAGGCAGGTCGCGACATGGACCTTCACTACGATCACCCGATCCTCTTCCTGCAGCACATGTTGTGGCACGAGGGCTACCATCACGGTCAAATCAAGCTGGCCCTCAAGTTGACTGGGCGACCGATTACCGATGACAGAGCCGGTACCATCACTTGGGGCGTGTGGATGAACAAGACTCGAAATGAGAGGTCTTAGCGCACGAGCCGATCAGTCGAGGAAACAAGGTCCGGCCACGAGGTAACACGTCAGGAATTTCTGCTTCAACAGCAAGTGGAAGGAGTGCACATGCCAGCGCCGAAAGATACTTTGAAAGACCGCCTCTCCCGCTATCGTGAGATTAATCTCAGCGTGACCGGCAGAAAATCAGGAAAGACCATCTCTCAGCCGGTCTGGTTCGTATCCGACGATGACAAGGTCTACCTCCTGCCCGTACGGGGCTCGGACACGCAGTGGTATAAGAATGTGCTCAAAGATCCATCCATTCGGATTGACGCGCGAGGCGCAGATGCTGACCTTCAGGCCGTTCCCGTTACCGATCACACACGGGTTTCGTCGGTGGTCGAGAAATTCCGCGCCAAGTATGGCGCCGGGGACGTGAAGAAATACTATTCAAAGTTCGACGTTGCCGTTGTCGCTCAGATGCCGTGATCGGCGAGAGTCAACGCTTGGGAATGGCGTGTTGCTCCTCGAAACAGGATTCCAGGTTCTTGAGGTCTACCGCAACGCGGGACTGCGAGCCTTCCGGCGCTGCCCTCAGATATTGGACAGGCCACGAAATTGGTTGTCCCAGTTCACGGGCCGCGCGCAACGGCCAATACGGTAGGTGAGTCATAGGGTTAAGGGCTTTCCTTTTCAATGTACCAATTTTTGATTCGCCGGTAACAGCGAGTGAATAAATCAGGGTGCCCCATTTCTCGCATCTTTTGCGAGAAGTGGGGTGCGTCCCGCGCTTCGAACCAACGGGGGGAGGAAGGTTCGCTTGGTCGAATCGAAAAGTTGAACGGAAAATCAGAGTGCAGATCCGATGTACGCTTCCCATGTCTCGAAAACCACGAGACATGGGGCACCCTCGCTCAGAGCTTGTTCAGTCCGTCGAGCGCGGCCACTTTGTAGGCTTCTGCCAGGGTGGGATAGTTGAAGACGGCATCGCGAAAATATTCGATACTCGCGCCCAGAGTGAGAACGACCTGGCCGATGTGAATGATTTCCGCCGCTCGATCGCCGATGGCATGCACCCCGAGCAATTTCAAGGAGTCGGGATCGAAGACCAGCTTCAGCAGGCCCTGGTCATCTCCCAGCATCTGGCCCTTTGCCAGTTCCGCGTAGCGGGCCAACCCGACTTCATAGTTGATGTTCTCTTTCGTCAACTGCTCTTCGGTTTGCCCCACCATGGAGATTTCGGGGATTGTGTAAATCCCATATGGGATGAGGTTGGGAGGCATCTTGCCGGGCTTGCCGAACATATGACAACTGGCGAGGCGTCCCTGTTCCATGGAGGTGCTGGCCAGCGCGGGAAATCCGATGACATCGCCGGCGGCATAGATGTGAGGGACCGTGGTCTGAAAATGTTCGTTCACCGAGAGCTTGCCACGGCCTTCGGCGCTTATGCCCGCTGACTCGAGATTCAGCAGATCGCCGTTGGCTTGCCGGCCGATGGTGTAGAGCAGTCCCTGGCCGTGAACGTTTTTACCGCTGGCCAGCTTGGCGAATACCCGGTTGCGCTCTTCATCGAAGCCGACCGAAACCACTTTTTCTCCGAGGCGGAACACCGTCCCCAACTGCCGCAGCTGAAAGCACAGGCTCTCCACGATTTCGCGGTCCACGAAATCCAGCAGGATGGGGCGTTGATCGAGCAGTGTGACTTTCACGCCCAGGGCGGCGAACATGGATGCATATTCCAGGCCAATAATGCCGGCGCCCACGACGATCAGGTCTCGGGGGATTTCTTCCAGGCAATGCACCTGATCAGAGTCGAAAATTCGTTTGCCATCAACCGGGATTTCGGCGCTATGCGCGGGCCGCGTGCCGCAGGCGATGAGGATGTGCTGACCGTGAAGCAATTGCGCACCCTCATCGTTTTTGACTTCGAGGGTGTGGGCGTCGAGGAAGCGCGCGTCGCCTTCGAAAATGGTTACGTAGTTCCTGCGCAGCTGCGACTTGATGACTTCAACTTCGCGCGCCATGACTGATTCCGCCCGGAAGATCAGGTCGGACATGGCGATCCGGTCTTTCAGCGCGTAACCACGGCCATAAAACGTGC
Organism: Terriglobia bacterium; assembly: GCA_963816865.1. Lineage (GTDB taxonomy): Bacteria > Acidobacteriota > Terriglobia > Terriglobales > Acidobacteriaceae > JAIQFF01. The sequence goes on along the minus strand of CAWFMU010000038.1, from coordinate 27,856 downwards.
GTTGCCGGAAGCCACTGAGGTATAAAACCGCCTCACGCAGCGTTTTGCTGGGGATGGTGCCGGTATGAACGCAGACGCCGCCAACCGTGTGTTTCCGGTCAATGATGGCCACTTTCTTGCGCAACTTGGAGGCGCAGATGGCGCCCTTCTGGCCCGCCGGACCACTGCCGATCACCACCAGGTCGTATTCGTTAGCTTCCATAAACGAGAAAAGTTACCATTCCACGTTCTTAAACGAAAGCTAAATGCGGCATCGTAACAATCTATTAACAATGCCGCGCTACCATGCGTGCGGGAGGAACTGGTCCATGGCGCGCCCCAGCCTTAGCGATCCGCGTTACTACTTCAATCGCCACGAGTCCTGGCTGGCGTTCAACCATCGTGTGCTCGAAGAAGCTCTGGACGAAGGCAATCCGCTGCTGGAGAGAGTAAAGTTCCTCGCCATCACCGCCAGCAATCTGGACGAATTTGTGGAAGTGCGAGTCTCCGGTCTTCTGCAGCAGGTGGAGCACGGGAATCCGCTCACCGGCCCTGATGGACTTTCACCACAAGAACAGCTGCAGCGTCTCGCCACTGAACTTCACGCGTTCGTGGAAGCACAATACGCTTGCTGGAACCAGCAGCTTCTTCCCGCTTTGCGGCGCGAGGGCATACGAATTTTGTCGGTAGCGAATCTCGACCGCGCCGGCCACGATGCCATGGACCTGTTCTTTACCCGCCAGGTAGATCCGATTCTGACGCCGGTAACGATTGACCCCTCGCATCCCTTTCCGCACGTGCTTAACAAGGCCTTATGCGTGGCATTTCAGTTGCGCCGCAATTCCAAGCCGGGCACGACTTTCCTCGGCGTGGTGACGGTGCCACGAAAACTTCCCCGCCTGGTTCGGGTGCCGGACAAGAACGGCAATATTGATTACATATTCCTGCATGACCTGATCGAGACGCACACCCGCAACCTTTACAAGGGGTACAAGGTCCTCTCTTCCGCCGCGTTTCGCGCCACCCGCAACAGCAATCTCTATCTGCACGAGGAAGAGTCCCGCAATTTGCTCGACCTGGTGGACAGCCAGCTCCACAGCCGCCGCAAGGGCGACGTGGTGCGGTTGGAGATCGAAACCAGCGCGCCGGCCGAAATCATTGACCCTCTGACTCATCAATTTGGGCTGCGGCCCTGGCAGGTGTTCAAGACCAATGGCCCCGTCAACCTGTCCCGGCTGTTTTCGTTGGCGGAGCAGACGGCGCGCCCCGACCTCAAGTTCGCACCCTTCACCTCCCGAAGCCTGAGTCTGGCGCCGAAAATTTCGAATCTGCTAGATGGCATTCGCAAGCAGGACATCCTGCTTCATCATCCTTACGATTCCTACCAGCCGGTTGTTTCTTTCATCGAGACCGCGGCGCGGGATCCGCAGGTGCTGTCCATCAAGCAGACGCTTTACCGGACGAACGAAAACTCTCCCATCGTGCGCGCCCTCATTGAGGCGGCGCAGACCAAGGAAGTGACGGTGGTGGTCGAACTCAAGGCGCGTTTTGACGAAGCGTCCAACATTCGCTGGGCCCGTTCGCTGGAAGAGGCCGGAGTGCAGGTGTTTCACGGGCTCGTGGGTTTGAAAACTCATTGCAAACTGGCCCTGTTGGCGCGGCAGGATGCCAACGGAGAAATTCGGCAATACGCTCATCTGGGCACGGGCAACTACAATCCATCGACGGCGCACTTCTATTCCGACTTGAGTCTGCTGACCTGCGACCCGGAAGTCACGGCGGCGGTGCACGCAGTTTTCAACTTCCTCACCGCACGGTCGGAACAGTCGGACTACAAGCCTTTGTTCGTTTCGCCCATTGATCTGGCGAAGAATTGTATTGAGCTGATCGACCGCGAGGCTGCACACGCGCGGCGGAAGCGGCCAGCGCGCATCATCGCCAAAGTCAATGCATTGCTTGATCAGCCGGTGATCGAAGCGCTATACCGGGCTTCTCGGGCGGGAGTGGAGATTGACTTAATCATCCGCGGTGCTTGCGCCTTGCGTCCCAACGTGCGAGACGTGAGCCACAGAATTCGGGTGCGCAGCATTGTGGGAAGATTTCTCGAGCACAGCCGGATTTTTTATTTCGCGAATGGCGGCGAACCTGACATTTACCTGGGCAGCGCGGACTGGATGCCGCGTAACCTGTATGAGCGGGTCGAGGTGATGTTTCCGGTCAAAGACAGTACGCTGCGCACTCGAATATTCGACGAAATCCTGCAGACTTATCTGAGGGACAATGAGAAAAGCCGCATGCTGCACCCGGATGGAACTTACGGCCGCGCCATCCACGCGCAAAATCTCCGATCCAGCCGGAACGGGACCCGTTTCAGCGCGCAGGCGTTCTTCGTGGAACTGGCGGAGGGTAGGGGCGAGACGAAGTCAACGGTCGATGAGTTGCTCAGAGAAAGAACACAGAAAGAGTTGCCCGCCGCGAGTTGACCAAGGGTCTCGCGCCAGACCTAAAGAACTTCAAACTGATTGGGGTGAAAGCTAGGCCGCTGCCGGCGCCGTTTCCCGCGTTCCCGCCTCTCCTATCTTCTTCTCGAGGCGGATTCTAAGCTGTTCTAACTGCAGATCTTCGGTGCGGCGTTCAAAGAGAATCGCTGCGGCTTTGACTTCGTACGGGGTCCACTTCGTGCTGGGGGTGGTCGAGCGCATGAGAACCTCGCTGGGATGGGGAAACGAAAGCCAGTATACCCGCCAGATCAGGGTCAGGCAAGTTGGTAGCGGCTCGGTACGGTGGAGTCGAAATTGTTCCGCTGAAACTGTTGGAGCTAAAAGAGCGTCTACTGTTCCGTTATCAGAAACAGTAGACGCTGTAAAATGCGCCGGTGCTCGACTCGGAGCTACTGCAGTACCAGCTTCCGAATCAGTCCGTTGTAATCCACCAGGTACAGTTCTCCCGAAGTGTCCTTGGCGAAAGACGTGAACGTGAGACCGGTGTCGAGCAGATTGCCGCGCGTCCAGGTATTCGGTGGGCCCTCCGTAAGACTCCACACCTTGCCGGTAAGGTCGGCGTAGATGTACTTGTTGGCGAGGCTAGGGATGGCTGTGCCCTTGTAGATGTAGCCGCCAATGACCGCGATACCGTCGGTGTGAGGGTATTCGAAAATTGGCAGGATTTTGTTGGTCATGTCACAGGTGGCCGTGCCGGGGGGATAACAGTGCGTGCCCTCCATGACATTCCAGCCGAAGTTACCACCCTTCTGCAGGATGTCAATTTCTTCCCAGCTGTCCTGGCCAACATCGGCGACGAACAGGCGGTTGGTGACGGGTTCAAACGAGAAGCGCCAGGGATTGCGTAATCCGTAAGCGTAGATTTCCGGCAGACCTCCGCCTGCGACGAAAGGATTGTCCGCAGGAATTCCGTATTGCTTCCCGGTTGCAAAGGGAGGATCAACGCTGATGCGGAGCATTTTGCCCAGGAAAGTGGACGTGTTCTGTCCATTGCCCAGGGGATCTCCGCCGCTGCCGCCGTCCCCAAACCCGATATAGAGAAAACCGTCGGGGCCGAACACCAACTGGCCGCCCTTGTGATTGGGGAACGGCTGGTTCACCACCAGCAGAACCCGCTCGCTGTTGGGATCGGCGGTGTTGGGGTCTGAGGCCATGGTCTGGAACTCGGAGATGATGCTCTCCCGGTCCCCTTCGTCCATGGTGTAGTTCACATAGAACTTACGGTTGGTGGCGTAGTTGGGACTGAAGGCAATACCCAACAGGCCTTGCTCCTGTCCGTCGAAGTTCACTACGCTCTGCAGGTCCAGGAAATTTCCCGGGAGCAGGGCGCCGTTTTGCAGGATCCGAATAGTGCCGCGCTGTTCAATGATGAAGAAGCGGCTGTCCCCGGGCGGATGCTCCATGCCCACTGGACTGCTGAGCCCGCTTACAACCGTGGACAGTGCGATGGTTCCGGTTGGCGTTGTGTAGGTGTAGCCATTGGTCAGGGTGCCGTTCTTGGCGTCCGTATTGGTGACCACGACGTTGACTGCCCCGGCCGCATGGGCCGGTGTAGAGGCTGTGATCGTGGTGCTGTTCACTACGGTGACGGCTGTGCCCGCAGTGCCGCCAAAACTGACGGTGGCGCCGGCAAGAAAACCGGTGCCGGTGACACTCACCGCAGTCCCGCCGGTGGTTACTCCCGTAGCCGGATTGATCGCAGTCACGGTCGGCGCCGGGTTGGGCGCTGCCGTGTAGGTATAGCCGGCGGTCAAGGTTCCGGTCTTGGCGTCGGTGTTCGTGACTACTACGTCCACGGCTCCCGCGGTATGCGCCGGAGCAGTCGCTGTAATTAATGTGCTGTTCACCACGGCCAGGACCGTTGTAGATGTTCCGCCCATCTTTACCGTGGCCCCGGCCAGGAAGCCGGTGCCCGCGATGGTGACTGCGGTTCCGCCGTTGGTGGTTCCCGTGTTAGGGGTAATCGAAGTCACGGTCGGCGCCGGGTTCGGCGGCGGAGGTCCGGTAAAGGTGTAACCGTTGTTTAGCGTGCCGGCCTTGGCATCGGTGTTGGTTACCACAACGCTGGTCGCGCCGGCGGCGTGCGCCGGGGTGGTCGCCGCGATGGTGGTGCTGTTCACGACGGTCACCGCCGTCGCAGAGGTGCCGCCCAGCTTCACCGTGGCTCCCGCCAGAAACCCTGTGCCCCTGATGGTCACTGCGGTCGCGCCATTGATGGTGCCGGTGTTGGGCGAAATTGAAGTCACAGTCGGCGCAGGATTCGACGTGTTGAAGGTGAAGCCGCCGGTCAGTGTGCCGCTTTGCGCATCGGTGTTCGTCACCACGACGCTCACCGCTCCCGCCGCGTGGGCTGGGGTTGTCGCCGTGATCGAAGTGCTGCTCACCATGGTGACGCCCGTGGCAGCGCTTCCGCCAATGCTCACTGTGGCTCCCGCCAGAAAGCCGGTGCCCGTGACCGTCACTGCGGTTCCGCCATTGATGTTTCCAGAGTTAGGCGTAATCGAAGTCACGGTCGGCGCCGGATTGGGGGAAGGGTTGGAGGAGTTGGACTTGACCGTGCCGCCGCCGCAACCGGGCAACAGGAACGTCACGAGCAACAAAGAACAAACGGGCAACCAGTGTTTAGGGGACATTAAGCGAAACTAATGCAGCGAGTAGGGGGTCGCCAGTCTCCGATGGCCAACGACAAGGGGAGATGTCCCACTTATGGTTACTGGCCCAATGCCAGCGCCTGGAGCACTTACGTAACCTTGCATCGGTAACACGGCGTAACTCGATTTTCGACAGCAAAGGCCATACGTATGCAATGTTTTTCAGCGTGGTGGTCAGGCGCGACCGAGATCGTACGGCGACTCTGCGACGAATCAACTAGTTCCGTCGCTTTTGCTTTGGTAACTGAACTGCGCCAGTCGCCTCTGTAGATCCACTCGATTGACTGAAAACGGCGGAGTGACAAAACATGGCTGGTCAAGTTCGGCTCGACGCGAATCTAGTGAGTCTTCGAAAGATCGTTCAACGCACCCATGGCCAGCTCAAGTCGTGGAAATGTCTCCTGCTTCTGATTGCAGGCCTGGTTGGAAGCCTCAGTCTGCCGGCTCGTTCACAGGAATTTCTCGAGACTCCGGACGCACCTTCCTTCAACAAAAGGCTCTTCATCGCTGAAGTATCCGCCTACACGACGGTAAATGTGCTGGATGGAATCACGACCGCACAGAGCATCCACCGGGGAAATGTGGAAGGTGGATTTCCGCAGGGCAGTTCGTTCTTGCTGGGGCAAAGGCCGTCAGTCGCTCGCTATGTGGTCACGATGGGGCTTCTCGAAACCGGCGTCTCAGTCGCCGCCTATCACTTGCAACACAGCAAAACGAAGTGGAAGCGCGTGGCCGGCCACGGCCTGATGCTACAGATGGCGTACGCTCATACGGAGGGCGTGATCCAAAACATGCGGTTGATGGGCGCGCCGTAACTTCCACGCGACAGTGGGGGCAGGGGTCGTACCTGCGACGTCCTTCTTAGACACAAAATTAGAGCCCGAATTCTTTAACGAATTGACCGAGGGACACCGCCGGCGCCATGGGCGACCGTCTCCGCGCCCAGTTCAGTAGACAATGCGGTTCGTCAGGGATTTCCGCTGAGAACACCCGTTCTCAGTTTTTTAGTTTGTGCCGCTCGCATGCCTCCACGGTTTTGGTCGGGTCCACGGCTTCATCATCGACTTGTTCGTTGATGATCTTGCCTGATTTGTCGATGAGGAAGGTGGCGCGCCTCGCGGTTTCCATTGGAACGCCCTGGATATCAAACTTCTGAGTCAGGCCATACTGGCTGGTTACGGGGCCTCCCCAGTCGCCTAGTATGGGAAAGCTGACTCCATTTTGTTGAGCGAAGGCAAAGTTCGAGAAGGGACTGTCCATGCTCACACCCAGAACCTGGGTGTCGGCGCCCTCCAGCTTGGTGAGATTCTGCTGGAGAGCCTTCATTTCACGGGTTCAACCACCGGTAAACGCGAAGACGAAGAAGGCCAAGGCGACATTCTTCTTCCCTCGGTAGTCCTGCAGCGACACTTTCTTCAACTCTTTGCCATCAAATGCAAGCAGCGTGAAGTCAGGAGCCGTATCGCCCACTTTCAGCTTCATAGGCGCAGCTTCTTTCTTGTTGTTCTGGGCCTGCAACAGGGGTGACGACGCAGGCACCAGAAGAAGATTCAGAAGCCCCAGACAGATAACATTTTTCCACTCTCGTTTCATTGACGCACCTCTCAGAGCGGCGATCACCTTTGCCGCACTTTCATTCTAAAGGAGCAGGAGCACAAGGTGGAATTCAGGTCACACCGCGCATGTTGAATTTCTGCAGCGCCAGGTTCTGAGCCTAAAGATCGCGAGTACAACACCTATCCCTGCCGAGTGTAGTATGTCCTGAAATGCAAGGTTCCTGGCGCTGGATACGAATCGGGTTTTGGGCTTGCACTGCGATTGCCGTCGCCGTAGTAGTTGCCACAATGCGCGGTGCCGTCGAATGCTGTGTCTTGCCGCGCCTTAGCCGGGCCTCGCGGAGCACTCCGAAGTTAGTTTGGTGGAATCCCGACGACCGACGATACGGTAGTGCGAAATGGTCTGGCCGAATCAAGCGTAATGATGCTGCGACGGAAGCAGAGGTAAGTTAATGAAAGCCTTGGAGTTGGCGCTATTTCAAAAAGATTGTTGGCGTAACATCGCCTCTCTGACAATGTCGGCGGTGTCAAGCAACTTTTGAGCGTACCTATCCGTGCACTCGGAGAAGAGCGCCATTTCGCTCTTGTTGAAATGGCCGTACCAACCACAGGCTCGCTCGTAATCGTTTTTCAGGTTCGGACTTTCGGTCCGACCCATGCATCTCTTCGGTCACGTACTGCGATCATGATTACTACTTCGAACTCCTCTTCTCATCAAGAGGAGCGGGACGCCCAATCAATTTCTCGGTGTTCGACTACACACCATGGCGATGTCCGGGCTGTCCCGCGTGCGAACCGAACTTTTTCAGCTGCTCGTAATCCCATTCCTTGCGCATCATCCAGAACAACTGCACGGCCAGCCGACGGGCCATTGCGACTTTCGCGATCTTCCGTCCGCGCCGCAGCACCAGATGAAAATATTTGCTGCGCCACTCCGGCAGGCTGCGCACCGTCACCTGCGCCGCTTCCACCAGCAGGAAGCGCAAGATCGAACTGCCTTGCTTGGTGATGTGACCCAGCCGCCGGCGATTCCCGCTGGAGTCTTCCAGCGGCACCAGGCCCAGATAACTCGCCACCTGCTTGCCGCAGTGAAAGCGTTCTGCGTCGCCGAGTATCAGCACAAACGCCAGCGCCGTTAACACGCCCACTCCAGGGTGCGTTCTCAGCCGCTGCGCCGCCGGACAGTTCTCGACTTCGCGTTCGATCGCCTGCGTCAGCTCCGCAATCGCCGGATTCAAACGATCCAGCAACTCCAGCAGATCGCGTCGTCGCCGGCTCGCCCACGGAGCCAGTGCGAACGATTCCAACTGCTGCCGTCCGCGCTCGCGCCACAACTTTTTCTTGCAGTGCAAACCTTCGTTCAACGCCACCGCTTGCAGTTGATTCATGACGCGCGTGCGCGCCTGCACCATGCGATGACGATGCCACAACAGCTGCCGCAGATCGCGGTTCTCCCAACTGGGCACCCAGATCTTCGGAAAGCGATCTTCCAGCAGCAAGCGCAGGATTAGTTGCGCGTCCTGGCGATCCGTCTTCTGCTTGCGCACCCGCCTCGTGCGGATCTCGGCCGCGTCGCCGATCCACAACTCAAACTGCAACTCGGCCATGAGACGTTCGAACCAGCGTGCGTGCCCACTGGCCTCCATGCCGATGCGCACGGTTTCATTCGCACTCGCGAGAGCACGGTAAAACTTCTCCGCCTCGCCGGGATGTGCGAGCCGTTTCTCCTCGACCTCTCCGGTCGTCGTGTTGAGCAAAGCGATTTGTTGAAACTCGGGATGGAAATCTACTCCTATAATGATCATCGTTCGGCTCCTTTCTCCCGAGCCAGTTGGTTGGTTTTGCCACCTCCAACTCTAACCCGGGTGCGGGAGCCGACATTGTCATGGAATCAATTACACCAACTACACCCCGTCACCACCTTTCAGGGGTCAATGAGTGTAATGGCGATGTTACGCCAGCGGAAGATCACTTCAGCACAGTGATGCTAACCTGACGTCCGTCGAGGTATACGTTGTAGTCAATTCCACGCTGAAACACCAACGTCGTCGGAGCCTCTGTTTCTGGAAGTTCGTGAGCCTCCACCCAATATGCAAAATAGAATTCCACCTCCGGCGCGAGCCCTTCCTCTCCATTAGAGAGTACGCGAGTTACTACCGCCGTCCGCTCTTCCGAAGGGTTGTCGGACAATATATTGAACTTGAAGCATTGCCCTACCCTAATTTCAGATTGCATTTGAACCCCCTTTAATGCTCTCAGCTTCTGATCACTACGCCACCACCAGCGACGTTCCATCCTGTCAACATATCGTGCCGATTATAGTTCCGCTGCTTTCCCCTAAATCTGAGCAGCGCTCAACTGTCGAAATCAGGCGTTAGTACAAGCTTGCGCCGTTTGTTCACCGCAAACCCGGTCAATGAGTGCTATGGTGATTTTTCACCAGTTATCGTCGGCCACCAAAATGATGAGGGGCATTGTTACAACAGCCTTGCCTTCGAGAATTTGTGTACATTCTCGGGCATGTTCCTCGGCGGAAGACTTGGGCCACAGCGCTCCGACACGCAGTGATTACAAGAACCTGCTCCAGAATCCGTCGATTCGGATAGATGCGCGAGGCGTGGAAGCGGAGTTCCGAGCCGTTCCCATCACTGATGCCAAGGTGGTGAAATCCGTAGTCGAGAATAGGAGGGAAGGAAATGAGGCTCAAGGGAAAAGTGGCGCTGGTGACCGGCGCATCACGCGGCATCGGTTTCGCGGTGGCCGAGTTGTTCGCCCGGGAAGGCGCGATTGTCTATGCCGGCAGTTCAAGCAACCCGTCTGGCATCTTTCCGGCCGGCGTGACCGGGGTCGAGTTGGACGTCTCGAAGGAAGAACACTGGAAGCAAGTGGTGGCTGACATCGTGGCGACGCACAGAAGGGTGGATGTTCTCGTAAACAACGCCGGCATCGCCGTCTATGACGCCGTGCACGACTGCAGCACCGAGAACTGGCGTAAGGTTCTGGGTGTGAACCAGGACGGTTGCTTCTTCGGGATGAGAGAAGTGATCCCGCACATGAAGGCGCATAAGGCCGGCTCGATCATCAACGTGTCCTCGATCTGGGGGATCGCTGCAGTGTCGGGTGCGCACGCTTATCACGCCACCAAAGGCGCGGTAGTCATGATGTCGAAGAACGCGGCCATCACCTATGCCGGAGAGGGGATCCGCGTGAATTCGATCCATCCCGGCTTTATCGACACACCGCTGACCCAGGTTCAAGACCCGGCCATCAACGCCTACGTCATCGGCTTGACGCCTATGAAGCGCGCAGGCATCCCGCTTGAAATCGCGAACGGTTGTCTTTTCCTTGCCTCCGACGAGTCGAGCTTCATGACAGGCGCCGAACTCGTGATCGACGGAGGATACCTTGCTCAGTAGCCCGCGCGGTGACTGTCGAGCGGGCGTTTCGGATGCCAGGACCTGTTAGTCAGGAGTCAAGCCCCGATTATCCTCGGTGACTCTCGAACACCGCCTGTAGCCTGCTCAGTTCGAACAGGTCTCTAATCCGTGGCGTCGGATTCACCAAATCCAGAACACACTGTGCTCTGCTTGATCAGCAGCACGTGGCGGAATTTCTTTTCCGATCCGTCGTTCGCTAGTGCTGCTAAAGACGTCATCAGGAACAGGCAGAATACAAGACTTCTTCGAATCACAAAGACCTCCCTGCCCGACTTGATTCACGACTAGTAGTGAGTAGAAACGCTCAATGTTACATTTCCCTGAAGAAGAAATTAATTTTCGGTTAACGGAATATTCGGGAACCTTGTTTGCGGGGCCTTCGTATCTGATTGTGTGATGGCGAGGTGAAGCAAGGGAGCTAAACCTCCACTGGCCTCACCGTCCAATAAAAGTGAGGAGAGTGGAGTTATGGATGCAAAATACAACTACATCATTGACAGTATGAAGTGGCGGATCGTGCTGAACCTGACCGGATTTGGCCTGTGGCTGGCAGCTACCGTTGTCCTGCTGCGCCTGACCTAGCGGAAAGAGCCCTAAGTGCGTGACTGCCGAAATTGGATAGAGTGTTAAATGATTGTCACTTTGGCCGGGTGAATTTCCCAGAGCGTTGAGATTGGGCACTTCTACGCCCGTGCTCGAAATCCTCGAAGGGCAATCCAAGCACACTGACCTGAAGTGATTGTGCTAATTCTCCGCCGTGCTGGATGTCCAATTCGAAGCCGTGTTTCTTAAGCTGAGACGGTAGGCTTTGTCGTGCACTAGTTGTGTCGGACGAGACTCTAGATTCTGTCCGTGCCCCGTGCGTGCGTCACACCCATGCAATCGCGGCACCACCAGTGTCAATGCTTACGCATGGAATCAGCAACGGCTGTAACTGCAAATCCGGGCGATTACACTCACAATCCGGTCAAAGAGTGTCATGGCGATGCTTCGCGGGTGCACTAATCATGGGTAATTGACGAGGCATCGTTTCAGGCGTAGTTTTGCGCCGAAAGGAGGGTCGCGTGATGGATACAGATCAGGACGCTAAGAAGAAACCACCGGCGACGGAGACGGATGATCTGCCAGGACTGAAATCCGAAATCCGCCTACGTGCGTTTGAGCTCTACCTGGAACGTGGCCGGGAAGACGGACACGAACTAGATGACTGGCTCCTCGCCGAAGAGGAGATTACCAGCCTGAAAACTCGAATCGCGGCCTAGTCGCCGGAAACACCCAAACTGGTTCCGCCGTCATGCCGACGACGGGTTCCTTTCACCCTCAGCCAACGAAAGGAGCGTATGTCATGTTCACTCGAATCGTCGAACTCACCACCAAACCAGGCAAGAATAAGCAACTCTCGGAAACCATCCATGAAAAAGTACTGCCGATTCTGAAAAAACAGAAAGGCTTCGTCGATGAGACAGTCTTGGTTTCAGACCGAGAGGACAACCGCGTCGTGGCACTAAGCTTTTGGAAGACCAGAGAGGACGCGGAAGAATATCACCGTGCCGAATATCAGAAAGTAAAGGAAATGGTCCAGCACCTGTTGGAAGCCGACCCCATGATTCGTACGTTCGACGTCCACAGCTCGACTAGCCACAAAATCGCTGCCAAGGCCGCCTGAAGCCACGGAGTAACCTTCGCCGATCAGTTCCGGCAAAAGATCAATCGATCATTACGAGAGGCGCGTTCCGAGCGCGCCTTTTTCAGTGCCGTAATCCTCAATTGTTCGGTAAGTAGGCGGAACCCATTTGGAATTCGTGCGCCGGACGAAGCGTTGTAGTCAGCAGGAGTGCGGCCAGATAAGCGGCCGCCCCGGTCGCCAATGTGATATTCAATCCCCACTGGATGGCGATGACGATAGCTAACACCGACCCGAGGACGCTCGATGCCGCGTTCATCGCCCAGGCCCATTCCACGAGGTTTCCGCCGCTGTCATCGGCGAGGGGGACGGGCGATTCGGTCACACTGCGAGCGGCTAAGGCCCGCAGGCCGGTAGGGAACGGCATGCCCATGGCGAAACCCAACGGCACCAGCAGCCCTCCACTGACCAAGAGCTTTACGATGAAGGGCAAGCCCACCATCCGTTCCAAGAGACCGGGCAGTACGGCGACATAGAGCAGCAAGGCTGCGGCAATCAGCGCCAGGGGCAGCCATACTCGGTTGGTATTCGGCAACCACCACCGAGAAACCATGCTGCCCGCGCCGCTCGACAGCAGAAGCAGAAACACGACCACGGTCAATGCGTAGACCGGATGACCCAGGAACAGCACGAAGCGCTGGATGAACGCGATCTCCACCAGGATGTATCCCAGCCCGACTGCGATGAAGTAGAACAGGCGCACCGGGCGTGGCTGCCGGCCTCGAGCCCCCGTAGCCAGCGGAAGCACCAGAAATGCCAGCACGGCCAAGAGAGAGACAGCTAGGACGATCCCTAGCACGGTCACGCCCAGATTTACTTTCCAGTCAACCCCTAGCCGCAGCGATTTCGGATGCAGACGTTGTCCGGCTTTCAGAGTGAAGAAGAAGAACGGAGCGTTATCAGTGACCGGAGACACATCGTACGGGTAATGCTTGGCAAAATAGTTTGGGTCGTTCGACTGGATCAGCTGGGTAAAGGACTCGGCGCTGGCGGAATAGTGTTCCTCCCGCCTGCTGACCGCAGTGACACTTGCGTCGGACGGTACGTAAAGCGGAAACAGTTTGGGATGGATCGCCATGTGTTCTTGCACCCGCTGCATTTCCTCGGCGGTCAAGGGCGAGCGCTTGGCCAGGACGACCACAGGAATTCCATCTGTGTCGAGCTGTCCTTCGGAAACAACGATGAAGTTGCCGGCGGGATTCGCCACTCCCATTTCATGCAGGGCTTGTATGGCGACCGAAACCACCCGCAAGGCTTCGCGAGGCTGCTGAAACTCCCAGCGGGTGATGGCGATCATTCCATCCGGTTTCAGGTGTTCGAAGTACTCGCGGAAAGCCTCGACCGTGTACAGACTGTTTTCGCTCAAGGCAAAGGCGCCTGCCGCGGTGGAAGCCCATGTGTCCACTAGCGTCATTTGCACGACGTCGAACTGCTGCTTCGCATTGCGTACAAATGAACGCCCATCGGTGACATGAATGTGCACTTCGGGCTGCTGGTAAAGGTGAAAGGTGTAGTCCGCGTAACGATCGCCCATGATGGTGTTAGCAATGATGGGATTAATCTCGATTCCGGTTACGCTCGTGCTGCCGTTGCCCACGGCGCGCAAGACGTCCACGCCGCCGCCCGGGCCAATGATGGCGTAGTCTCCGTGAGGGCGGAGTACATTGGCCAGCGCTGCTGGCGCGGACATCAGAGTACTCTCCCAGCGACCCTGCCAATGCTTGGGATCGACGTTCATCAGGTCCGTCGACGCATCGGCATCGATCAAGATTGCCTTGCTTTTGCCTTGGGTATCCACTTCGACGCGCGAGATGGCATTCCAGCGCGCGAACTCCACCCACGCGGGATCACGGAATTTCCCCTTGGCGTAAACAATATCGAACAGTTTGCCGGAGTGGTTGACGGCGATCAGGACCAGCACAAAGAGCGCGCATCCGGCCGCAGATTTTCGCGCTCTGCTGCTAACTGCCCAGATTGTTGCTGCCAGCGCCATGCACACCCCGGTGAAAAGCACTGTGTTGGGGTCGCCTAGCCAATTGAGGAGTGGGACGACGGCAAGACAAGCAAGCGCTCCTCCCACCAGATCGGCAGCATAGAGTGGTGACACATGTCGGGATTCGCGCGCAAACACAATGGAGAATTCCAGTCCGGTGACAAAGAAGGGAACGGTGGGCGACAGATAGATCGCGATGAGCCTGAGAAAATTTGCCGTGGAAATATTCAGCGAGATCGGAATGTGCAGGACGATCAGCAGCACGACCGGAACAATCAGCGCATTGATCGAACATAGCCGGGAGACCAGTGCTCGCGTCTCGAACCGAGCCAGTTGGCTCTTCCTCAAATGCGCGAACACGCCTCCTGCTCCGAGACCGAGTAGGGCAATCGAAATGGCGAGAAATGCGAAGTGATAAAACAGCACCACGGAAAACAGCCGGGTCAACGCCAGTTCAAGGAGGAGCGCAGAAAAGCTGCAGAGTGCCATGCCGAACAGCGTGGCGCGGTTCGTAGGTTGGGCAGCGACGCTTTGTTTCAAGGGGAATCTCATAGACCGTCCAGGTCAACAAACACTCTGGAACGCTCTCAGTCCAAGATCACGAACCTGTGCTTCGGGGACGTTTCGCAGTAATCAAAAAGATGGGCCGGTAGTGACGGTGCATGCAGACGTGGCATCTCACAGGTCGCAGCAGGAACACGACTAGGAGCATTTCCCACAAATTCCTCGCGGTTGAGGCGTAAACGTTATAGCTTCCGCAATACGGACAATTCCTGAGGCCAATCCTGCACATACGACACCAAGCGATCCGATGCCTTATACACGTCTTCTCCGCTAACTTGCTGGCCTTGACAGTCTAGTCTTATAGTAGTAAGACTTCAAGCAGATCTCGCTGGAACAACTTGTATCACGGCAGTGGAGTAAGGAACCGGAGGGCGAATATTCATTTCGTTCTCCGTTGCAATGTAGGTGAGGCCTCCCCATTCCACTGTTGGAGGCCACCTCAATGACTGACCCGCCGGAACAGCAACCGGAACTGATCGCCATACTTCGGGTCGGCTCCGTGGTTTCCGGCGAATGCTCCATCTGTCATAAAACCGTAATTGTTAAAGGAATTCATGTCGAAACACGGGGAGAGTTGCAGCAAATACTTAAGGAAGCATTCGCGGAACATCTGGGCGAGGAACACCGCTCGGACTCGTAAAGCAATTGAGGCATGTCAACTGTCCCCGAGGACGCGTTCATGGCTAATACCGGCACGAATATGCCGGAGCGAGACTGACCTGAGAAACATTCCATGACGATACGGGCCCTCTTTTACGCTGTTTTGATCGCCTTTGGATATTTAGGCTCGATGGAAGCTCAAGAAACTGCTATTCCTCACCTGTCCCCAGGCCGGGCGCGCAAGCCGGCGCCGGCGGTCGAACCTCCCCTTACGCGCTCTTCTCCCCAGTCCGTTAAGCTCTCTCTGCTCAAGGGCACACCATTGCAAGTAGCCTTGGAAGAGGAGACGCGTGTGAAAAGAGTGGGGCAACCGCTTCGCGCACTCGTCTTGGGGCCCGTGTACTCGTTCGACCGCCTTGTCATCCCAGTGGGATCGCTGGTGACCGGCCGAGTCACGAAAATTGAGGCCATCTCGGGCGGCAAGCGCACAGCCGCTGCGCTGGATGCAGACTTTACTCCTGAACGGAGGGTGGAAATCAGTTTCAACGAACTGGCGCTGCCGGACGGGAGACATTTCCAATTGAACACGAGCGTGAGTCCCGGCTCGGGCCAGGTGCTCCGGTTTGTCTCAGCTACGGAGAGCAAAGAGAAAAGAGGCGTTAAGGATGCAGCTTCCGAAAGAACCCGACAGGCCAAAGAACAAGCCAGGCAGGAGTGGGACAAAGCGATAAAGCAGCTCAAAACACCGGGCCGCATCCTTCGACTGAAACGATACGTCGCGGCACAGCTGCCGATTCATGCGCAATACATTCCCGCAGGGACGGTTTATTTCGCGGAGCTCAACGAGCCTTTGGATTTCGGGACCGAGATGATGACGCCGGCGATGGCGTCCTCGATCGGCGGCACGCTGCCGCCAGGTAGCGTGGTGCACGCGCGGCTACTTACGCCTTTAACGTCTGCAACCTCGCAGAAGGGGGGAAATGTGGAGGCGGTCATTTCCGAGCCGCTTCTGGACGGCGATCACCAGATGATCGTTCCTCAAGGCAGCCGGCTCACAGGCACAGTTAGCCAAGTCCAGCCCGCTCGCCGCATGAAGAAAAACGGGCAGCTGCGTATCCGCTTCGAGGAATTGACCCTACCGGACGGGATTCAGGGAAAGGTAGAAGCGACCTTGGAAGGTGTGCAATCGGCCAAGGACGCCAACGTGAAGCTCGACCCCGAAGGGGGCGCCGAGGCCACCACACCGAAGACACGCTACTTGGCCACCGCCTTGTCGCTTACCTTGGCGGCCGCCTCTGTGAGAACGGACGAAGACGTTGACCACGGCGTGGCTCATGCCGGGGGTGGGACCGGGTCCCGAATCGCAGGAGGTGTGAACGGGTTCAAGCTAGTCGGGATCGCGCTCGGTCTGGCCGTGCAATCGCGAGTTCTCGGTTACGCGATGGGCGCATATGGCGCTGGGATGTCGGTGTATTCGAACTTCATTGCGCGCGGACACGAAGTAGTGTTCCCGAAGAATACCTTGCTGGAGGTTGGAATCGGGCGTCGGCGGCAGGCGGAGAATCGAGAAGGAATGATTCCTCTTGAGTCGGCCGACACACCAAGGTAGCAGTCGAAGCCAGATGTGGCCTTTCCTTCACAGTCAACCGCTGCACTGTTGCCATCACCAACAGGAATATCTGCAAAGCACGAACCCATGCGACTCCATGAAGTATTAAGTGAATCTTAAATTGGGGTGGTCTCGGGTAATATTTCATTCCTGGCTGGTTAAGTCTTATCACCATAAGAGCATAAGAGCGATATTCCTCCGAGAAAATGCCGCGGGAACAAACCTGGGTGAGGAGGACCGCATCTCATTGCACCGAGGTGATTATGAAGCAGGCATTGTTCGTATTGTTGATGGTCACATTCTTGATGGGTTGCGGTGCCGGTCACTCCAACCTCACAAGTATTACGGTTAGTCCACAGTCGGCTACGACTACGAGCAGTCCCCAAGGCCAAGTCGGGTACACTGCGATGGGAAACTTTCAAAACGGAAAGAGCCGGGAATTGTCTCAGGTAGACGGACTCTCATGGAGGACGTCGCCCACGAGTACAGGAGGCGTCGCGGCTACTATTGGCGCTACCGGCGAAGTCACTTGCTCGGCGCCGGGCACGGTCACTATTACCGCCAGCGCTCCTCAGAACTTGCAGTTCACGGTTAACAATGGTGTGCAAAACACATCAGCTACCGTCACGGGTACAGCCACGCTGATTTGTCAGTGATGTGTGGATGCGCCACCTTGGGTAGCTGCGAAACGTGAGAGCTGCGAACCTGCTTCAGCTTCTCTTCATGCTGACAGCGTATTCTCGGTTCATAGGAGAGACTGATGCGGATTTTACAAGTGATTGGACTCGCGGCAGCTACCAGTTGTCTTTCGCCCCCCGTTCTGGCAGCGGAGAAAAAGATTAAGCGTTCCCCTCTGCCGCCCGCGGTCGAAAAAACGGTTGCAGCGCAAAGTTTGGGAGCTACCGTTCAGGGCTTTTCAGAAGAAAGAGAGAACGGGCAAATTTTTTACGACGCGGAAATGACGGTCAACGGCCACAACAGGGATGTTCTGATGGATGCTGCCGGTCGAATCGTCGAAGTAGAAGAGCAAGTCCCCGTGGGCTCGCTACCAACTGACGTTCAAGGTGCATTGAATGCGAAGGCCGGCAAAGGAAAGGTTGTCACTGTCGAAACGATCACCAAACACGACCGGCTGGTGGCCTACGAAGCTGCAGTTCTCACGAATGGCAAGCGGTCCGAAATTCAGGTGGATCCTCTGGGAAAGAACTTAAGCCACGAAGAGTGATCCAGACCAATTGTCACAAGTAGATGCCGCGCAAACCGGCTGGCTGGGCAAGAATAAAGGAGCTCGCAGTGTGGCTTTCGAAATCTCTGCTGTTTGTACTGTTGATGTCCCTCCCTCCGTTATTGCGCGCCCAGACACAGCCAGTCGAATTGCATTCGTCATCCGGGACCCCATTCCGTTTCATCGTCTACGGGGACACGCGCTTCACCGATCCGACAAACACCAAAGTTGCGATAACACGCTCATCTCATTCGTCCCGCGCCGCAAATTTGATCTCAGCCACAGCGAGCTTCGCGATGCCTTCCTCGCCTGGAAGATTCAGCTCTCTCAGACGTTTCTTGATTTTTTGCTTCGCCGCGCTCTGGTTCTCCCAGTCCGGCAATACAAACGCTGTCGCGATGTCCCTGACGCAGGCGATGAAGTCCGCGCTGACGCTCGCGCCCGGCATTAGGTTCATAACGCGGATGAATGTTTGCGGCGCATCTCCGATAAGGCCTATTGCCGCGGCTCCCGTTGCAGTTACCAACCAGCTTGGCTCATTCCTGTCTACGCTCAGGGGCATGAACTTTGCGTCATTGAAGTCGATGCCGCCAGGGTAGCCCGTCCGATCCTTGGCGTCGGTCGTGTGAGCATATCCTAAACGGAATGTGAGAATGCCTTGCTTAACGCCTGTGTATACTCCGTCGGCGAAAACCTTAGGGCAATTCAAGTCGAAGCCTAGTATCGCTTCGCCCGGCACAGGCTCGGATTGGCCAGTTCGCAACGAAAGTGAGCGGCTTATCCCGTTGACTCAGGTTCGTCTATATGTAGTGTCTTGAGTGACCGGCCTCGCTCGGTCGCTGGGACGTACACCGATGGCCAAGGCGCGCTCGCTTTCTGAATTCCAGAAGGAATTTCCTGACGAAACGAGTTGCGTAGCGTTCTTGTTCAAACGGCGCTGGCCGGACGGTTTCGTCTGCCCTGTCTGCGACAAGCGCCGCATGGCGGCGCTGAAAAGCCGGCCACGCTTATATGAATGCCTCGATTGCGGCCGGCAAACCTCGATCACGGCGGGCACAGCGATGCATCGTTCCAGGCTGCCGCTGACGGCATGGTTCTGGGCTGCACATCTCATGACAACGCATTCCAACGGCATGTCGGCGCGGCAACTTGAGGACCAGCTTGGCGTCACCTACAAGACCGCTTGGCTGCTGACGCAGAAATTGCGGCGATCGATGGTCGATCCGGATCGCGAACCATTGGAAGGAGTTGTCGAAGTCGATCAGGCGGAAATTCCATTCCGCGAGGGCGACGCATTCTTCGAGCCCGGCAATGCCGGCAAAATCCTCATCATCGGGGCCGTCGAGGTCATCGATCGCGATACCAATCAGGCCAAGCCACGACGCAAGCATGCCAAATATCTCGATACACGTTCTGGCCGCATCCGCCTTGCCATGATCACCGGCAATTCCGCCGCGTCGATTGAAGCTTTCGTGAAGGCCAATGTGAAGCGCGGAGCCACACTGTTGACCGACGGGCACGCATCCTATCGGGGATTGACCGGCTATCGGCACGATCCACGCATCGTCGGCAAGATGGCCGCACACGTTGTCTTGCCATGGATTCACCGGGCTTTTTCGCTGATGAAGAGATGGAGCCTCGGCACATATCACGGCCTGCGCCGCAAGCACGCCGACACATATCTCAACGAATTCGTATTTCGCTACAATCGCCGCTTCTACCGGCATGTTTCATTCGAAACATTGCTGGGACTCGTCGCCCACCACGAGCCCGCGAGCTATTGGGACATCATAAAACGGGACAATCCCCACAAGGGTGCGGAACCGCCGGCCCCACTACATATAGACGAACCTAAGTCAACGGGATAAGCCGCGAAAGTGAAGCAAACTCCGTTTCCCCGCTGAGTGTCTCTGCCCACAAATCTTCCTTTAGCAGCACCGGTGTTTCAGGCGGTGGGCTGTTCTTGGGCTCCTCCTTGCTGTGATGCTCCAGATACTTTTTCTTGAACTCCTCGTAAGTGTCACGCCGTGTTTCGCGCGTGGTATTGCGATCTGCCTTGGGATCGTTCCATTCCGGCCAATCCAAAAAAAACTCGCACTTATCGGCGAGTATTCGTTGATGTTCGGAGGTCAAGCCGCCTTTCTCCAAACTCGCCCGGATTGTGTTCCTGGGGACGCCTAGCTTATCGCAGAACGAGTTTTCACTCGCGGCGTGCCCGCATTGACCCCGCGAAAAATGGTTTTCCTGCAGAAACCGAAATTTCTCGGCAAGCTCGAATATGGGTTCGCGACGGTCTTCGGGCGCCATATGCGCATCCATCCAAGCAATAATCGAGAACAATAAATCTGAATGCAGGCGCCAAAGCAACGTCAAAGGCGCGTCAATCGACGGCACTTTAGCGGCAACGCCTGCGTTACGCCTTGCCAAGCGCGGACGCGGGATTGCCTGGCAATAGCCGTAGTCGTCAGGCGCTGCCGTTCGCCAGCGTGAGGTCATAAGCCAAGCCAACGGAGGCCCTTATGACCACACGTTCAGGACCCAAGACACGCAAACCCAGATGCATCGCTGCGGCTGTCGCCGCTGCGCTGGCGCTCAGCAGCTGCTCAATCAGCGATTTCAGCGTGAACATTGGCGAGATCCATCTCGAGTTCGGCGCCGCAGCTCCCGCGCCAAATCCGAAACCGCAGCCCAAGGCTCCGCCCGCGAAGGAGCGTGTCTCAAACCGGTTCGAATAGGATCGAAAGCGCGGCGGGCGCATGCCGCCGTCCGCCGCGCTCCAGTTGTTCGACGCAAAGGCGCGCGGCGACGGTTAACGGATCTTTACCGGGCAGGCCGCGCCATAATCGTAAATTGCGCTATGGTTAACGGCTGCGCGCCGGAATTATTTCCGGCCATGACTTAGTTAGCATTTGGTTGACTGGGCGCGAAGTGGAGGAGCGCCGCGCCCTCCGAGCGGGGAGGCTAAATCTGCTATAACACCTTGAAAACACGAGATATTTTATCCTTAACAAAATGCCCATTAAATTAAATTTAATGCTGGAATTTTTGTCTTTACTGGGACGCGCAAAAGTCCGTTAAATATGTTGAGAGTTCGATTGTTAACAAGGCCGCAGGCATCATAAGCTCGCCCGCTGCGTCGGCGGCGGCATTCCTCAGTAAAAATATCAAAGAGAATCAATATCTTAGCTCCGTTAACTTTCCGGTAAGGAGCTTTTCCCTAAGATCCGGCCCAGGTAATGCGGACGCAAACTCAAGCTGATTCGGGGATTAGGCGAGATGCAGCCATTCGCAACGTTCATCCAAAAAGCCAATTGGCCTCTCATCCGGGTTCTGTTCCGCGGCGAGCCGCCGAAAGAGCCAAGTCACAGGATGACGACGGCGGCGATCCGCATGCGCGCCGGGGGGCTCTTCCTAGACCTGGATCGGGAAGAAGTGATTGATGGCAATAAGCACGCCCAATAGGACGAGCCCGATCCCAAGGCTCCAGCCGATCAGCTTTTTCTCAACCGGCAGGAGCGGCTCGACGGGCGCATTTTCAAGTTCGTTGCGAAGATCGCTCATGTTCGCTCCTCCCGCTCACCCGGCCAGGGGCGGTTTTACGCCGCTGAAGAAAATCCAAGAAATCGCCAGCCCGACCCAGATCACAAAGCCGAAGAGGCTCACGAGATAAACCGCGGCAAGCTTGCCGATCCCCTCCTGCCAAAGCTTCCGGAAGTTCGACAGCACGCCGATGGAGAAGAAGGTTAGGATGAAGAAGATCACGCGGAACACGTTGGCTTCGCTGATGGCGGCTGTCACTTTCGCCGGTTCGAAGGACGTCCCGAGCGCGAGGTAGAGGCCCGCCACGAAGGTGATGATGAAGCCGAGAATGAACTTCGGGAAGCGCTGCCAGATCTCGATGGCTTTCGCCTTCTCGCCATTCGGGTGCTTGTTGATATGGTTCGTCCAGATCCAGCCCAGGATAAAGGCCCAGATGCCGATGAAGATGTCGATGAACACCTTCACGGTTGCGGTCGTGCCGAGAATCCAGCCGGGCTGGTATTTGACGCCCTCGGAGGCGTTCTGCGCGAGGATCAGCGACTCGGTGATGCCCCCGGCGGCGATCGCTGCGCCATCGGTCTTGACCGCAAGCCCCATCCATGCGCCCGCCACGAGCGGTTCGTGCGACAGGAAGGTTTGCGCCAGGAACGGCAGGATCAGGATCTCGACGACGGCGAAAATCACCACGAGCGAGGAGACAAGGATCGGCACGGAGGGCCGGGCGCGGATTGCGCCGCCCGTTGCGATGGCCGCCGCGACGCCGCAAATCGAAATGCCGGAGGCAAGCGGCACGGCGTATTCGCGGCTGAAGCCGAACCACTTGCGCGCCACGAAATAGACCACCGCCCAATAAATCAGATAGGCCTCGACGATAGCCGCCACGCCCCGGATGAGCAGCGACGTAGCGAGGTTGAGCTTCCCGGCCGCGGTCACAGCCAGGAAGGCGCCGAGGATCACGATGGCGATCTTGATGTAGAGCTCAGGCCGGATCGCCTCCTTCAGCCATTCCGCAACGCGAGGAAAGAAATTGGCGATGATGAGACCCGCGAGAAGCGCGATGATGAAGCCCGCCTCGTTTGTGAGCTTCAGCGACCAGTTGATGCCGAATTTCTGCTGATCCGCGGGCGTGACCACCGCGACGTGCGCGTAACTTCCGGCGATCCAGCTCGCATAAGCGAGCGCGAATACGAAGGTAAATCCGAGAATGAACCGCCAGACGCTCACACGCAGCGCGATTGCAGCTAAGGTCAGCACCGCGAGAAGCGCCACGTAGGTCAGACCCAAGGCGGCCAGACCGCCAAGACCGGCGTAAGTCTTCGACGCCGTGTTCAGCGCCTTGCCGACATCCGTCCAAACCGATGTTGTGACGGCCCAGCCGAGAAGGTCTTGCCCGTAAAGCCCGGCGACGGCCAGTCCGAAAATGGAAAGCCCGATCCAAACCGCAAGCCAGTCCTCACTGATCCAGGGCTCTTTTTCTATGACCGGAGCGCTGACAGCACGGGGCTCACCTTTCACAACTTCCAGCATTGTGTCTCCAATTCGCCAACGGGCAACGGCCAGATCGGAGGCATAAAAACAAATCTGAAAATCCAATGCTATATCCGACGCTCTTATCTCGGCAAGATAAGAACTTAATGCTAATCTCGACTATAAATGGGGTAAAATTTAGCGGATTTCGTGGCTAGGCATAAGACATTTTCCTATTCGGTGTAGGCTCCCGTAAACCACGTCGCAACGGCAAACGGCTGGGTGGCATTGAGACCGGGATCAGCTTCGGAGAAGCTTTCCGTCGTTTAGTTCCGGCAAAGACTGCAAGCCGGAGAACTCGATGGATCGCGCTTCTCCCAAGGGCGCCGTCGCGCCGAACATTCAGGATATTCTGCAAGAGGCGTTCGCCTGTCTCCGGGCGGACGAAGCCGGCCGCGCGCTGGCGTGTCTCATCGCCTATCCGCACTTAACGCATGACCACCCCTTCGCGTGCTACCTCGCCGGGCTGATCTACGTCAATACCGGGAATGATACAGCGGCCCTGCCCTTCTATGACCGTGCGCTGACGCTCAATCCTCGCTACGCGGATGCCCTGGAAGGCCGGGGCCGGATCATGCAACGGCTGAAGCGCTTCAAGGAAGCGATCGCCGATTATAACGCGCTCCTGCGCATCAATCCCCCGAACGCGGAAACGTTCTACAATCTCGGCGGCGCCTACGAAGGCGCAGGCCAACGCGACGACGCGTTGCGGTCTTATGAACGCGCGCTTGAGATATCGCCTGCTCATTCACCCACGCTCGCGGCCAAAGCGCTTCTCCTCTATGACGATGGCTGCGTTGACGACGCCCTTGAGACGCTGCGCGAAGCGCTTGCCGCCGATCCGTCCAATGAAACGGCTTGGTACAATTGCGGGGCGATACTCGCCTCTCTCGGCGAGCACGCCGAGGCTGAGAAATGCTTCAGCGCCGCTCTTCGGCTTATCCCGACCTACGGCAAAGCGCTCTATGGCGCGGCCGCCTCGCTGCAAAAGCTGGAGCGCTTGGAAGAAGCGCTCGCGGCCTGCGGTGCGCTCCTGAAGCAGGAGCCCGCAAATTTCGAGGCGCTGTTTCTTCGCGGCAATATTCTCTACGACCACCGCCGCCTCAACGACGCTTTGGCCGCCTTCGACGACGCGCTTGCTTGCAATCCCAAGCATGTGGGCGTCCTTTGCAATCGAGGAAGCACCCTTCGCGAACTGGGACGCCTTTCGGAGGCCGCCGCCGCGTTCGACGCTGCCCTCGCTCGAAATCCCAATTGTGTGGAAGCGTTGCTGGGGCGGGGTATCGTCGAGTTCAAGAGCGCAAGGATCGAGACGGCGCTCAAATTTTTCGAGAGCGCGCTCAAGGCCGATCCTGCTTCAGCGACCGCCTTTTGCGGACGCGGCCTGGCGCGGCAATATCTGGGCCGCGTTGAAGAGGCCATGAGAGACTTTGAACACGCGCTCGCTCTCAAGCCGGATCTGCCGGAAGGCCACTCAAATCTCGGCGCTCTGCAACTCCTTCTCGGCGATTTCGAACGCGGCTGGGAGGGCTATGAATATCGGATGCTCGCGGGCGAGCGATGCAAGGCGGATCTCCCGCGGCGTCGGCCCATTTGGAACGGCGAGCCCATTTCCGGAAAGAAGCTCCTCGTCGTCAACGAGGCCGCGCACGGCGACGCCATCATGCTCGCGCGGTATTTTCCGATGCTGGCGGACCTCGGCGCCGACGCAACCGTCGAATGCCGTCCCAACATGCATGCGCTTCTCAAGCAGGTTCCGGGCGTTCGTCTCGTTACAAAAATCGATCCGGCGGACCATTTCGATTATCAGGTCCATCTTTTCAGTTTGCCACGCGCCTTCAAAACAAGGGCGGAAAGTGTGCCCGCGCAGGTTCCCTACGTTTTCCCGGACCCGGCGCTCACGGCGAAATGGGCCGGCCGGCTTGGAGCACAGGGCTTCAAGATCGGCATCGCATGGCAGGGGAACCCCGATCCCAAGATCGACATCGCCCGCGCGGCTCCGCTTGCAAGTTTCGCCCCGCTCGCAGCCCTTCCGGACTGCCGCCTCATCAGTCTCCAGAAGGGTTATGGCGTCGAGCAGATCGCCGCTTCGGGGACGCCGGTCGAAACCCTCGGCGATGACTTTGACGCTGGGCCCAACGCCTTTCTCGATACGGTTGCGGTTATGGCTAATCTCGACCTGATTGTTACGGTGGATACCTCCATCGCTCATCTGGCGGGAGCCATGGCGCGGCCCGTCTTTGTCGCCCTCAAGCATATGCCTGAATGGCGATGGATGCTCGGCCGCAACGACTCGCCGTGGTATCCGACGATGCGTCTTTTCCGGCAACGCTCGGCGGGCGACTGGCAGGGAGTTTTCGCGGAGATCGCGGAAGCGCTGAAAACGCTCATGACCGAGAGAGCGAGTGGCTCAGCCAGCCATCTTCTTCTCCCTTCGGCAGTCGGAGAGCTGATCGACAAGCTTACCATATTGGAAATCAAGGCGGAGCGCATCCCCGACCCGCGCAAGCTGGCGAACGTCAGGCGCGAGCTCGCTTTGTTGAGCGACTTGAAAAGACGCCGCGGTATCTCGGGCGCTCGCCTCGACGGCCTGACCGCCGAGCTGAAGCGCGCAAACAGCGCTCTCTGGGAGATCGAAGACGCGATCCGTCAATGCGAACGAATGGGCGATTTCGGCCCTGACTTCGTGGCGCTCGCAAGAAGGGTCTATCAGGAAAACGACAAGCGGGCCGTTCTCAAGCGGGACATCAACGTGCTTTTTGGATCGGCAATCGTCGAAGAAAAACACTACTCGGCAGAGTAGCCGCGCAATCCCTTACGCGTCAGCCCAAGACCTCTTGATCAAATGCGATCTTGATAGCAGATCAATGGCCGGCTAAATGAAGCGTCCTCTCGAGACCTGCTCGAATTGTCGCGTCCGTTGGCGCGACGCTCCGATCTCGGGAGGCGTTCGAGACATGATTTGCATTGAGCCCCAGAGTAAGCGATGTCACGACCCCTTTCGCCCAAAGAACGCGATGCCATCGCCGAACCTTTTCCAGCCGGCGCCCAGACGCATCGGACGGTTGCGTGAGCCGCGATCTCGATCCAGCGGACTGGAGCGAGTTCCGAAGCCTCGCGCACGCCATGCTGGACGACATGATTACGCATATCGAGACAATCCGGGAGCGGCCCGTCTGGCAGCCGGCGCCTGCGGCGACGCGCGAAGGATTCGGGCAGTCCTTGCCTCGCTCGGGGCGCGATCTTCGCCAGGTGCTGGACCATCTCAGGAGCCACATCATCCCCTACGCCACCGGCAATCTGCACCCCGGCTTCATGGGCTGGGTCCATGGGTCAGGCACGCCGGTCGGCATGATCGCCGAGATGGTCGCCGCAGGCTTGAACATGAACTGCGGCGGGCGCAATCACATCGGCCTCGAGGTCGAAAAGCAGATAACGCAATGGATGGCCGAGGCCCTCGGCTATCCCGGCGGCGCATCGGGCGTATTCGTCACCGGATCGTCCATGGCGAATTTCGCGGCCTTGATTGTGGCAAGAACAGAAGCGGCGGGGTACGAGTCCCGCCATGAGGGGCTGGCGAAGACGGCCTCGCGCCTGACCGCCTACACCTCGGTGGAAGCCCACAATTGCATCGCCAGGGCAATGGAGCTTGCGGGGCTCGGCTCTGCGAATTTGCGCACGATCGACGTCGATCAATCCGGGCGGATGGATGTCGCCAAGCTGGAAAAAGCGGTCGCGGAGGATGTCGCCAACGGGTTCGTCCCTTTCCTCATTGCGGCTACGGCAGGCACAGTGAATACAGGAGCTATCGATCCGCTCGATCGCATAGCGCAGGTGGCTTCACGGCATGGTCTTTGGTTCCATGTCGATGGCGCCATCGGGGCCCTGGCGGTCTTCTCGCCAAAGCTTCGCCCACTGCTAAAGGGGATCGAAAAGTCGGACTCGGTTGCGCTCGATTTTCACAAATGGGGGCACGTGCCCTACGATGCCGGCTTCCTCCTGGTTCGCGATGGCGATGCTCACAAGCAGGCGTTTGCAATGCCTGCCGCCTATCTGCAGCGATCCGAGCGCGGCCTCGCCGCGGGCGACACATGGCCCTGCGACCTCGGCCCGGACCTCTCACGCGGCTTTCGCGCGCTCAAAACCTGGATGACGATCGCGACGCTCGGCGCGGACCGCATCGGGGATGCGATGCTCGCAAATTGCGAACTCGCGCAGTATTTGGCGCAGAAGGTGCGACAGAGCGCGTTGTTCGAGCTGAAAGCGCCCGTGGCTTTGAATATCGTATGCTTCGGCGTTCGGGGAGCGCGCGACCGAGCCTTCAGCCGTGAGCTTGTTCTCGACATGCACGAAACCGGCATCGCAGCGCCATCATGGACAACGATCGGCGGCGAGAGCGTCGTTCGCTGCGCAATCGTCAACCACCGCACCACGCGCGCCGATATCGACCGGATGATAGATGCCATGACGGGTCTGGCGCTTTCGCGAAGCGAAGCGGGGGCATCGCGCTAGCGCGCCGAGAGAGTTGCTAGGCTGCGCTCGCTGCCATTCATTGCCTCGCGGCGCTAAATCGCAATCCTAATGCTTCATGGAGAGCAGCGCTTCCATGTTCAGTATGGAACGCCGCATCCGCGCAATGGCCTCGTCTTCGCTGGGAAAGCGGGAAAGCCCAGATGAAAAAGTCCCCAGCGCCTCCGCAATTCGGCGCCCCTGGTCACCGATAAGCGGTTCAGGGTTGTGCTGGGCTGGCGCATCGTGCTTGCCTCGGTCCATGCTCTGACTATCGCTTTCGCCGGACTGGCTGGATGGCGCCGCGGCTCCGGGTGACGCCATCTTGAAATTGATGGCCGCAGATTTCACAAACAAGTCAAAATCTTTTGCGATCCGCTTTAACCGCGCCATCTGCATACCCGCAAGTTCGGCTTGGAAAAGAAAATTTTGAAAGTTACGCGACGGATGGCGCTGCATATAAACAGTAGCTTTAGCATGG
>CAWFMU010000037.1:0-225094 GCA_963816865.1 Terriglobia bacterium | reverse complement strand
GCGCGGCCTGGAGGAAATTGTGAGCACGGCGTGGAATTGGATGCAGAAGCAACCGCAGGTCGCGACTCGCTGAGTACCGCGCACTTCAGCCTCCCCGCAGGGGCGAGGCTTTCTCTCTGAACCAAGGAAAATTATGGGAACCGAACTGAAGGATAAGAAACTGGCTTTTCTGGGTGCCGGGAAGATGGGAGGCATCATTCTGCAGGCACTATTGAAGAACGGCTCGTTGAATCCCAAGGGCACGTTCGCGACCGTCGCGCATCCGGAGCGCGCCAAGGCGCTTGCCGCTAAATTGAAAGTAAAGGTCGGCACCGACAACGTAGAGGCTGCCAAAGACGCCGACATTATCTTGATCGCGGTCAAGCCGCAAGTAGTGGAAGAAGTGGTGCGCGAGATCAGCCGTCATGTTGGCCCCAAACAGCTGATTATTTCGGTGGCGGCTTCGGTTCCGACGGCGATGATTCAAGAAGATTCCCGCCCAGTGTGCCGGTTATTCGTGCCATGCCCAACACGCCCTGCCTGATGGGGGCAGGCATGACAGCGATCTGCAAAGGGAAACATGCGACCGCGCAACACATTGCGCTGACCATCCATATGTTCGATGTGGTTGGACGGACGGTCGTGGTCGATGAGAAACACATGGACGCCGTGACTGCGCTTTCGGCGAGCGGGCCTGCGTACATCTACATCATTCTCGAGTCTCTTGCTGAAGCTGGAGTGAAGGTCGGGCTGCCGCGACATAGCGGACCTCTTCTGGCGGCGCAGACGACACTGGGAGCGGCAAAGGTCGTGCTCGAGACTGGAGATCATCCGGCTTTGCTCAAGGACGCTGTGACGACCCCGGCGGGCTGCACGATCGATGCGATCATGGAATTGGAAGAAGGGAAGCTGCGCGTGACGCTCATTAAGGCGGTGGTGAAGGCGGCGCAGCGGGCGAAAGAACTGGCATATAGCTAGCGTTCTTGAGCTTCTTTATTCCGCAGCGTTTGTTCCTCGAAGAATCCAGCATGAATCTGCTGATCGTAGTTCACCACCGGTTCGAGTTGTGGCGGGCTCCTGTTTGGTTTTCGCAGCGGCTGGCTGAGGAATTTCCCTCGTTGGCGATTGTCCACCGGGATTCTTACGAAGGACTCGAGCCGAATCTCCGCGACGCTGAAATCATCTTCACCATCTCACTTTGGGCCCGAGCAATTCGCAATGTGCAAGACGCTGCGTTGGATTCACACGCCCACCGCCGCAGTCCATGAGTTCTTGTTTCCTGAGCTTGTGAATAGTGATGTCATGCTCACGAACTCGACCGAGGTGCATGGTCCCGTTGTCGCTGAGCGTGTAATCGCTTTGATCTTTGCGCTCGCGAAGAAGATCCCGCAGGCCGCCGCACTTCAAAAGAAGCATGAGTGGGGCAAGGAAACAATATGGAGCAAGGGAACACACCCGAAAGAGATTTCCGGCGCAACGCTCGGCTTGATCGGGCTGGGCAGCATTGGACGGCGTGTCGCACGGATGGCGTCTGCGCTGGGGATGCGAGAATACCGGGTTGAGCAGCATCAGCAGGCAGAACGCCAGCGCCGCCCAGCGCCACCTCTTCATCTCGACCCGGCGCGGCGCGCCGTATTTGCCGCCCAGCACCGAATAGCCACGCCGCCCGAGAATGAACTTCTGTCCCTGCAACAGCAGGATCGTCAAAATCAGCAGCGGCACCGCGGCGGCAGCGGCAAGTTCGAGTCTTGGCGGATACTGAAACAGGCTCCAGATCTTGGTGGTCATGGTGTGGAAGCCGGCCGGCAGCGCCAGGATCGCCGGCGATCCGAACAGCGTCATGGCCTGCAGAAACGCGATCAGCGCGCCGGCGACGAGCGCAGGCAGCGCCAGGGGGATGGTGACGCGCCGCGCCGTGGTCCACGCCTTGCCGCCGAGAATGGCGGAGGCGTCCTCCAGCTCGCCCGGCATGTTGTCGAGCGCGTTGGCGACCAGCACGAACACGAACGGGAACGTGTAGCAGGATATGACGAAGATGACCCCGGGCAGCGAATAGATGTTGAACAGGTGCTCGTCCGAGTCGGCACCGGTGAGGAGCCGGTAGAGCTGGTTGAGCAGCCCGCTATTGGGTGCGGCCAGCAGTTCCCAGGCAACCGCGCCGAGAAACGGCGGCGTCACGAAAGACGCGGTCACCAGGGCACGGATGAATTGCCGCCCCGGCACGTCGGTGCGCGACACCAGCCAGCCCATCGGGGCGGCGACGGCGCAGCAGGCGATGGCCGAGGTGGTTGCAATGATCGCGGTGGTGATCAGCGGGTCGAGGAAATCGGGGTCGGTGAACAGCGTCGCAAAATTCTGCAGCGTCAGGTGGTTGGCCTTGTCGGTGATGCTGTAAAGGGCAAGCCAGGACATCGGCAGCAGGATCAGCACGATCAGAAATGCGGCAAACAGCAGCAGGACCGGCCTGGTCCAGTCGATGCCCGCCGTCGGCGTCTTGTCACTTTGCTGAAGAACCGTCACTTGCCTGCCGATCCGCTCGTCGTTGCATCGCCAATCTTTCTGAAGCGGGAAGCTCACACCCGAAACAGCCGCGCATAGCGCGTCTTGATCTCGTCCGCCATCTTCTCCACCCCGGAGGGGTCTTCCTTCATCAGCTTGATATCGGAAATCTTCCTGCGCCCGGCCTTCGGCTGCACCTGTGGGTGTGGCGAATGTTGCGCCGTGAAGTCGGTAAAGAACTGCTGGGTTTGCCGCGTATGCAGCCAGGCGCAAAACAGCCGTGCGGCGCTCGGATGCGGCGCGGTGACGAAGATCCCGGTCGGGCCCGAGATTGTCGGCGTGCCCTCGGCCGGATAGATCGGCTCGACCGGCTGGCCGGCCTCCTTCAACAGCACGACGTTGTAGTCGTTGCCATCCGCCATCACGGCGCGTTCCCCCAAGGCCAGCTTCTTCGGCGGATCGGTCGACGACTGCACCTGCATGACGCGCTGCGCGGAGAGTTTCTCCAGATATTCCCAGCCAAGCTCGCGAACGAGCTGGAATGTCGCCGTCATGATGGTGCCGCTATAGGCCGGGTGGCCCTTCACCATCTTGCCGGCCCATTTGGGGTCGACCAGATCGGCGAAGCTTGCCGGCGCATCGGCGGCTTTGACAAGATTGGTGTTGTAGGCAATCGACGACAGCCAGATCCGTGACGTCGCGAACATGCCGTCGTCGTCGCGATGGCCTTTCGGAAAATGCATCGCGACGTCTTCCGGCACAAAAGGCGCGAGCCAGCCGTTTCGTTTCCACGAAATGAAGTGCGAGGCATCCGCGGTAGTGACGACGTCGGCGGCGTGGATGCGTGAACCGAATTCCTGTCCGATCCGCTGGAACAGCCGCTCGGAGCCGGAGCGCTCGATCTGGACCTGTATTCCCGGATATTGCGCCTCGAAGGCCCTGCCGAGCTTTTCCCCGACCGGCAAATCCATGGCGGAATAAAGCACGATCTTGCCGTCTTTTGCGGCGGCCTCGATCAGTTGCGGCGTAATCGCCCCCGGCTCAGGCAGCGCAGCCTCGAGCGGCGCGGCAAACAGCGTGAACCCGAGCGCCGCCGATCCGCCGATGGCCTCGCGCCTTGTCGGTTTCCGACGCTTCATTGCGCGATCTCCGCCTACCGGCTCAGCGCCCGGCAGCGCGCCGCCGGCAGCGTCAGCCAGACTTCGGTTCCACTGGGTACGTTGACGTGCGTCGACGTGACGGCGCGCAGCGTCGTGCCGTCCGTCGTCTCCACCACATAGTCGCGGTTGGCGCCAAGGAACACCTGGCGCGTCACGGTTGCCTTGAGGCAGTTGTCGGGCGTTTGCGGCGGCATCGTCGCAAGCTGGATATCATGCTGGCGGATGGCGACCGCGGCATGCTGGTTCGCCGTCAGCCTGGCGCCGACCACGCGCAGGGTCGCACCGGAAAACAGGATGTGGTTCTCGTCTCGGGCGATGCCCTTGATCACGTTGCTCGAACCGATGAAGCGCGCGACGAACTCCGACTGCGGGCTGTCGTAGATATCCTCCGGCGTGCCGAGCTGGTCGATCTTTCCGCCGTTCATGACGGCGATCAAATCGGCGGTGGTCATCGCCTCGGACTGGTCGTGGGTGACGTAGACCGTCGTGTAGCGGTATTCGTCATGCAGGCGGCGGATTTCGAATCGCATCTCCTCGCGCAGGTTGGCATCGAGATTGGACAGCGGCTCGTCCAACAGCAGCGTCTCCGGCTCGACCACCAGCGCACGCGCCAGCGCGACGCGCTGCTGCTGTCCGCCGGACAGTTCGCCCGGATAGCGTTGCGCGAGAACTTCGAGCCTGGTGGTCTCGAGAATGGACTTGAGCTTGCTTGCGACGGCGTCGCGGCCGAGCTTGCGCAGGCGCAAGCCGTAGGTGATGTTTTCGGCCACCGTCATGTGCGGCCAGAGCGCGTAGCTCTGGAAGATCATCGACATCTTGCGCTGCTCGGGCGGCAGGGTGCGCGAGCGCGAGGAGACCAGCCGCTCGCCGACCAGGATCTCGCCGTCTGTGGGTTCGAGGAAACCTGCGATCAGCCGCAGCGTCGTGGTCTTGCCGCAGCCCGAAGGGCCGAGCAGGCAGATCAGCCGTCCGTGGTCGATCCGTAACGACACATCGTCCACCACCGCCAGCGATCCAAATCGCTTGGTCAGCCCTCGCAATTCAACGGACGCCAATCACATCGCTCCCTGTGCCCTTGTCGCTCAAGCCGTCACAGTTTCGCCGAGCCAGCCGATCGCCGCCTCGACGCCGCCCCTGCCGTGCGGAATGCCGAGCGCGTTCAGCGCGACCTCGACGACGCCGAGCGTGCCGAGGATCATCGGAGCGTTGACATGCCCCATATGGGCGATCCGGAATGACTGGCCCGTGAGTTCGCCGATCCCGACGCCGAGCACCAGGCCGCATTTTTCCTTGCAGTAGCGCTGCAGCGCGACGGGGTCGTGACTGCCTTCCATCACCACCGTCGTCACCGTATCCGAGCGCTCGGCCGGTTCGGCGATGTTGAAGCCCAGCACCTGGCCTTCGGCCCAGATCGCGACCGCGCGCCGCACCGCTTCGGCGAGCAGCCGATGGCGCAGGAAGGTGTTCTCCAGGCCCTCCTCGAACAGCATGTCGATCGCCCGGCGCAACGCAAACAAGAGATGGATCGGCGCGGTGCCGCCATATTTGCGGTAATGTTCGGCGCCCTCGCGTTCGGTCCAGTCCCAGTATGGGGTGCGCATGCCGGCGGCCTTGTGGGCCTGACGGGCGCGCTCGTTGACGGCGCAGAAGCTCAAGCCCGGCGGCGTCATCAGCCCCTTCTGCGAGCCGGACATGGCAACGTCGACGTTCCAGGCGTCCATCTCGAACGGCATGCAACCGAGCGAAGCCACCACGTCGACCAGAAACAGCGCCGGGTGGCCGCTTGACCTGATCGCCTTGCCGATGGCCTCGATGTCGTTGAAGGCGCCCGAGGCGGTGTCGACCTGAACCGCCAGGATCGCCTTGATCCTGTGGTCCTTGTCCTGCTTGAGGCGCGCTTCGACCTCGGCGGGCCGGACCGCACGGCGCCAATCGCCCTTGAGGACTTCGACGTCGGCGCCCATCGCGGCCGCCGCGTTGCCCCAGCCGACCGCGAAGCGGCCGCTTTCCAGCACCAGCACCTTGTCGCCGCGCGACAGCACGTTGCTGATGACGGCCTCCCACGCGCCATGGCCGTTGGCGATATAGATGTAGGATTTGCCTTTGGTAGCGAAAAGTCTGGACAGATCGCGCAGCAGGCCTTCCGTGAGCTGCACCATCTCCCTGGAATAGATGTCCATCGCCGGGCGATGCATCGCCTGCAGCACCTCGTCGGGCATGGTGGTGGGGCCGGGGAGCGCCAGGAATTCCCGGCCCGCGCGAACGACCATTTTCGCTTCCTTCTGATTTGCCTTGGGATCAAGGCATGCCGGGGAATGGCGGGAAATTCAAGCCGGGGCGGCTTGATATTACCGACAATAGCGTAAGGCAGTCATGCGCCGCGCTATTTCCCGAGCGCACCAGCGATCGCGTGCCAGATCTGATCCTTGATCTCGGTCGCCGGCGGGCTCGGGATGATTTCCGCCGGTCCCGTTCTTTTCTTGCAGGCCACCACCAGCCGCAAAATCCACACCTCGCCGTCGGTGTAATAGGGATCGCCGCCGCCATTTCTCCCGGTCATCGTGGCCCCGATGCCGGTCACCTGATATTTGGCGTCGACCAGATGCGCCGCCTCCAGATCGCTGGCGAGCAGGTCGCGGTCGGCGTCGACATCGCTTGCGATATGGTGGGTGATGGCGCCGGTGTAGTGGCTGACGCCCACGCCGCGATCGAAAGTCGCCGATCCCAGCCAGACCGGGCGTTTCTCCTGGCCTTCGTCCAGCACCTTCCAGAACCTCACGTGATGGCGGCGATCGGCGCTGTCGCCCACCGGCTTCTCGAACGCCAGGTCCTCGCGCCGTCCGAGATAGAACAGCGGGCTGACCGGCGCGTCGCGATAGGGGCGGTCGAGCAGCACGCTGCCGGCGATCTCGATCGAGGAGCGAAGGGTCACGGGATCGGCGGGAAACCAGCCGGCCTCGTGCATGGCGCACAGCACGTCGAGCTTGTCGCCGATCAGTCCCACATTGATCGGATCGCCGGGAATGCCCTGCGAGGTTCGCGTCACCATCGGAAGGTTGGCAAGGCCGCGCTGGTGTTCGTAATGGCTCCACAGCGCGGGCAGCGCCAGGTAGGCGAGAGCGGAGTAGGCAAGCACGATGCCGAGCACAAGCAGCAGAAAACGCTCCAGCCGCTTGTGGGCGTGGTGCGGCGGCGGAACCGTCTCTTTAGGTTGGTCGGCCAAAACGCCACATCCTCACAGCATCGAAGGCTGATGGTCTTTTCGATACGCTATCGCCGGGTCTCGCGGCAACCGGCGGCCTCGGCTTCGTCGACCGAGCAGAACCAGCGCGTGCCCTTGCTGATCTTCATCTCGATCTTGGCATACCAGCGGCTCGTCGGCTTGTGGTAGATGCACTCGCCCGCGCGATTGACGTTGCCCTTGATGGTGCATTCGGGCGATGGGGCCACCGACCCGGAAGCCGAAGCCAGCAGAATTGCATTTGCGTTTTCCGGCGGCTTGACCGCACCCAGAACGGTCGTCTTCTTGTTGCGGACCCTCCAGTCCCATGGCGCGATGAACGCGCCCTGCCACATGCCGGCCTTGGCCTCGCGCGCGGCCTTCTCGTCCTCTTCATAATCGTGGGAGAAGCGTGCGTAGGCCAGCGCCCAGCCGTTGCGCACCATCCATCGCTGGATGTCTTCGCCGTCGACCTCGCACCGCGCGATGATCCGGCCCCGCCGGTCGGCGGCGGACTGCCGCAGGCGGCAGGTCCAGATCTTGTTGTCGGTGTG
Source organism: Terriglobia bacterium (assembly GCA_963816865.1). GTDB lineage: Bacteria > Acidobacteriota > Terriglobia > Terriglobales > Acidobacteriaceae > JAIQFF01. Next base: position 217,682 of record CAWFMU010000037.1, on the reverse strand, counting down.
CTTGATCAGTTCGTCGCGCGCGGCCACGCCGCAGGTCCAGCGCTCGCCGCTGTTGTTGAGGCAGAGCTGGTCCACCGACGGCGCATCGATGCCGCCCAGGCGAATCCGGCTGTTGCCGATATTGACCTGGTCGCCCTCGCGGACTTTTGCGGTCCCGATGATATCGGCGGCCTGCGCCATGGCCGGCAGCAGCAATGCAAGGCTCGCGAACAGGGATTTCAGCAGAATGTGCAAGAGGCCCGTTCGATTCAATTTTGTAAGCTCGATGGTGGCGGATTGTGCAGGGAAGCGGATCGTGGTGCGGCAACGGGCCGGTGCGCCGGCATCCGGCACGGGAATGTGCCTCAATTCTGCGCGATACGGCCTCCTTGTCTATCACACGGCCGTCGGTACTTCGAGCAGGAACTGTCAATTTGCGGCTGGCGCCTTGACCCGCAGCATCGCCTTGCGCGCAAGCGAAAGCCCCATCAGCACGAAGGCCGAGGTGACCTCCGCGCCGCCGACCAGGATGCGCGTCGGGGTCTTCATCTTGTTCCACTCATAGGCCTTGAAGGGTCCATGCCGGCCGCCTTCGCCGAAATGGCGTAAGATGCAATGCAAGGCCGGCGCAAACGCCGCTGCTTCCGCGCCGAGATGGCCGAGCGCGATCAGCGAAAGCGCCGCGTCGAAGCTGTTCATCTCGCCGGCGGTCAGTTCGTCGCGCACGTAAGCAAGTACGCGGTCGCGGATCAGGGCAAAGCTGCCGTCCGGATCGAGCGTCTGACGCGAGGGCGGCGGCAAGGCGACGAAGGCCGCGTAGCAGCGGCCGAAATAGGCACAGTAAAGCTCGGGCAGATACGTAGATGTGCGAGCGCGGATCGGCGAACGCGCCGCTTGCGGCAAGCCGCCGCTGGAAGCCGATGATCCGGCGCACCGTGTCGAGCCGTTGCGGCGTCTCGAGGATTTTCCAGCGGGCAAGGTTGCGGAAGCTGACTTCGAGAATGTCGAGATTGAGCGTCGGATCCAGGTCGTTGCCGTAGGGCCGCTCGCCGGCAAGGTTGTCGATCCAGGTGACGACACCGCCGTCATATTCGATGTTGTCGTTGAGCGGCACCGTGACGGCGGGCTCGTTGGCGCCGGGGCGGACCTGGTAGGCGGAGTAGAAATCGAGCAGCGGCTGGTCGAGCAGGGGATCGTCGCAGCCGGCCTGGGTCGCTGCCGAAAACGCGCAAGCGGTGGTGTCGCAGTCGGGCACGTAGACGCCGAAGCCGAGGTTCTGCTTGATCTCGGAGAAAAACCGCGAAAATCGCGGATGCGGCGCCGGCGCGATCGCGGTGATCACGCTGAAGGCGCGGCCATCGCGCATGCGCACCTGCTCCCGGCTCGGCTTGAGGCAGAACTCGACCATCGCGCCGATCGCGCGCCTTGCCGCGGCCGCCTCCGCCGCCGAGGCAAGTCCCGTCTCGAGCAAGCTCAACAGCGCCTCGGTGTAGAAGGCGTCGTAATAGGCCGAGCGGTGGCGGATTTGCATCGGCTGCCACATCGGTTCGGCGATGCCGCTCCAGGGTGGATTGATCAGATCGCGCGCCGGCGAGCGCGCGATGAAAATCCGCGCGAGGTTGAACAGCAGGGTGGAATTCTTGTAGCTGCGCGCGTTGAGCCCGCCCAGCGCCATCAGCAATTCCCTGCCGCGCAGGTCGGGATCGCCGATCAGGTTGAAAGCGGCGTAGGCCGGGATGAAGCCGTTGTTGTCGAAGCTTTGCAACAGGTGGCTGCCGCAGGCGCGGATCGCCCGCTCGATCTCGGCGAGGCTAGGCGTTGCAATGGCAAGCCGTCCGGCTGGCCGCGGCCTGGGACGCGACACCTCGATGGTGTCGATTCAGCAGATAGACCGGCATGCGCTGCACCACTTCATCCAGCACGCGCATGCAGCCGTCGAAGTCGGTCTTTAATTGGCAGGTCACGGCGCCATAGTCGAGCGCCTGTGAAAGTTTTCCCCAGGTGATCTGACCTTGCGGGATCAGGACGAGGCTCCGCATTCCCGCGCGCGCAGCATAAGCCGCCATCGAAGCTGAGGTGTTGCCCGTCGAGGCGCACGCCACCCAGCGAAAGCCTCCCTGGCGCGCAAAGGACGCGGCGGTTGTCATGCCGGTGTCCTTGAAAGACCCGGTGGGATTCATGCCCTGATGTTTAGCGAAGAGCTGTTTAACTCCGGCGGCGCGTCCGCAAGAAGGCAGTTCGTACACCGGGGTATTCCCTTCGCGCAGGGTGATGACCTGGTTCCAATCACGCAACGCAGGAAGAAGTTCGCGGAAGCGCCAGACGCCGCTCTCATCAAGAGGATTCCAGGATGTGCGGCGTTGCAGCCAGAGTTTCCTGAGGCCGGCTGCGTCCAAACCTGCGACACGCGTCCCGGCACTGGTCTTCCAGCCGGGAAAATCTACCTCCAACAGATCGCCGCACTGCACGCAGCGGACGCTCTTGGCGCCCTCTTCACCCACGGCTCCGCACGCTATGCAGCGCAACTGCGAGACGCCGGTTTCCAATTTGGATGCCAATGCGGCCTGGTCAGTCATTCACTTCTAGCATACGGGATGGATGAATCACTTGTCTCCACGCAGGTATTGATCAGTCTTGTTAATCCAGTCGGCGCGCGGCGGATTGAAAATATCGAGGTCAACTGTGTCCTCCAGGGCTTCCGCCTTGTGCGGCATGTGCGAAGGGATGGTCAGGACCTCGCCGGCATGCACCACGATCTCCTTGCCGTCAATCCAGAACTTCAGCGCACCTTCGAGAATATAAGTGAACTGCTCATTGTGATGGCTGTGTAATGGAATGACGCAGCCCTTCTTCATCAGGACGCGCGCCACCATGATGGCCTGACCGACAACAAACTGGCGCTGCAGCAACGGGTTCAGGTCTTCCAGTTCGACGGTGTGCCAGGGAACGTGTTTCAAATCCACCTTGGCGCGTTTCTTCGTCGCTGCTTTGCGACCGGCGCTTTTGGATCGGCTGGTTTTGTGCCCGGTAGGCGGTTTGCGTCTTTTCACGACGGGCTTCCCTCTTGCCTTTGCCATTTCAGTACACCTTTCCCCGAGGATCAGATTTCGCCGGCTTACAAGATATCCCTAGGTTTCGAATTATAGATGGATCAATCCTCTGCGCCGTTTGCGATATCTTGGCGATCTTTGCGGTAAAGATCTTTAACCGCAAAGGTCGCCAAGGACTCCGCCAAGTGCGCCAAGGAAACCCTTGCTCCGCTTCTTCGTGAACGTTACCCTTGGAACGGCCTAACTATCGAAGGAGCAGGCATGAAAAAGCACAAGCATCATCCGGAAACGGAAGCGGTTCGCGCCGGCACAGACCTGCACAAGAAAAATGGACCGGTGACTACGCCGATCTACCAGACTTCCACGTTTGAAGTCACGGACAACGATCAGCAACTGCGTGCCACTTCCACCGACATGTTTTATACGCGCTACGGCAACCCCACGAACACGGTGGCGGAAAAATCCGTTGCGGAACTGGAAGGCGCCGACGCCGCGCTGCTCTTCGCTTCCGGCATGAACGCCATCACGACATCGATCCTGGCCCTGCTGAAGGGCGGCGACCATGTCGTTGCCCAGCGCGACATTTACGGCGGCGCTACAAAATTCTTTAGCCAGTGGCTGCCCAAGCTCGGCATCGAAACTACGTTCGTGGACACTACCGAATACGATCAGCATGCCCGCGCCATTCGTCCGAACACGAAATTGCTCTATCTGGAATCGCCGACCAATCCGTTGCTGCGCGTGATTGATCTGCCGAAGGTCACTGCCCTGGCCCAGCAGCACAATCTCATCACGTTCATTGACAGCACATTTGCCACGCCCATCAACCAGCGTCCGGCGGACTTCGGCATTGACCTGGTCATGCACTCCGGCACCAAATATTTCGCGGGACACGCCGACCTGATCTGCGGCATCGTGGCCGGACGCCAGGACCTGATTCAGAAGATCCACGAGACTCGCACCACGCTGGGCGGAGTCATGGACCCGCATGCCGCATGGCTGTTGCTGCGCGGCATCAAGACGCTGGCGGTACGGGTGCAGCGGCAGAATGACAATGCCCTGCGCGTCGCCCAATTTCTGGCGCAGCACGCCAAGGTGGCGCGCGTGCACTATCCTTTTGTCGAAGGCCATCCTCAGCGCGCTCTGGCGATGGAGCAGATGCACGGCGGCGGCGGTGTCCTGAGTTTCGAAGTGGACGGTACTGGAGAGGACGCCAGGCATCTATCGGAAGCGCTGCGCCTGTTCACGCTCGCGCCCAGCCTGGGTGGCGTGGATTCACTGGTCAGCCTACCCGTGCTTACATCGCACGCCATGATCTCGGCCGAACATCGTCAGAAGATGGGCAGTAACGGACCAGTTGATCCGGCTTTCGGTGGGAATTGAAAATGCCGACGACCTGATCGCCGACCTTGATCAGGCCCTGACCGTCGTGACCGGAACCCGGCAACACGCCCAGGTCGGTTAAGCTGTCATCCTGAGCGTAGTGGCCGCTTCGCGCAGGAAAGCAGCCACGGAGTCGAAGGACGCCCTACAGTTTCCAGGGTGTTGCGGGCTGTGGGGCGTTGCTCGCTTGCGTGCCGACTTTGAAGTTTCTGAAAATCCCCTGTGACGTGGGACAAGTTGCGCGCGTAGGGATCCTTCGACTGCGTGTGTGCTTCGCTTCGCGAAGCACACACCCCGCTCAGGATGACATTTCCCTTCAAGACGAGATCTAGAAGATAAACTTCGCTCCCAGTTGCAGGATGCGTCCGTTGTGCGCGGCAGCCGGCCTCAGATAGGCATTCGCTCCCGTACAGCCCGGATCGCCAGCCGAATTGTCTGCCCCGGCGTAGCAAGTGAGAGTGCTGTTGGACTGGCCAAAGGGGCTGTTGTGGGCCGCAGATCCAGTGTCCCCGCCCAGCCACGCGTATTCAATGTGGTTGAACACGTTGAAAGCTTCAGCGCGGAACTCGAAGCCCATGCTCTCCGTGATAGCGAAATGCTTGAACAACGCCATATCGAAGTTTGTTCGTCGCGGATTCGTCAGGAAGTTCCTCGGCATGTCGCCGAAGGTCAATCCTCTTGGAGCGGCAAAGGCCGATGGATTGTAAAGAAGAGGTCCGAAGCCTGAGAAGCCAAAGTTGGGGACGTTCGATCTCGGATCACCGATCACATCGGGATAGGACTGCGACGAGTCCCACGCTGACTCCGTTAGCGACCCCCGCATTGTCGCCGAAGACCGCGTTGCCGGGGCTGAATGGCGTGCCACTCTGCACCGTGACAATTCCCGACCACTGCCACCCGCCAAGAATCTTGTGCGACATGCCTGGATTCTTGAAGAAAGGCAGATCGTACACGTATCCCAAATTGAAGAGGTGGCGCTGGTCGAAGTTGGAACTGGCGCGCGCTCTGGCCAAATCTTCGCTGTTGAGGATAATCGCGTCTCTAGCCGAAGACGAATCGTCGATTGAATGGCTGTACGTGTAGGCTAGGCTCAGCTGCAGGCCACCTATGGTATGCCGCACCGACGTCTCCAGACCGTGGTAAATGGATGAAGCTTGCTCTCGCAGCCCCTGCACCGACCCGACCCCGGGGAAGTTGGTGCGGAACGGATCAGGATTCCCTCCGCAGGCTATTTGCAGATTGATCAGCGCCTGACCGGTGACGGGTACGCCGCTGGGCGTAGTGTTGGGGGCGCTGCAATCGTCATGAAGAGCATCTCCCGTGGCTGGATCTACTCCGCCACCGATTGGCTCTCCGACTTTGTAGGGATTCTGACTCAACGGCGTCGATGCCACCTGGTTTAGTTCGAAGTACCGGGTCAGGTGCGTTCCTTTGCTGCCCACGTAAGAAACCGTGGCCACGGTATTTTTGAAGAATTCGTGCTGCAAATCCAGATGCCATTGCTGCACGTAAGGCCAAACTGCTTTGTTCGGAATGGAAACCATGGACAGCGGGCTGGACGAACCCGCGGGTGTGGGTACGATCTGGTTGTACGACGTCAGGTTGAAAACGCTGGTGGTTTGCACCGTTGGACTGGCAGCCGTCTCCAGCGATTCGGCGTTGGCTTCGTTGCCGTTGGTGTGTTCGAAGAACACACCGTAGCCGCCGCGCAGGGCCGTCTTTCCATCTCCCTTCGGATCCCAGGCGAAACCGATTCGCGGAGCTGGATTAAACAGATGGCCCTTCATGCAGCTGTCCGGAACACCCTGGGTCACACCGCATTGCACGACCCCGTTGAACGGATTGCCGATGACCAGCCCGGTGGCCGGGTCGGTGCTGCTGGCGCCGGCAACATAGCGTGAGGTGTCAAAGTTGAATTCACTGTGATAACGGTCGCGGTAAGTCCCGAATAAACTCACCCGCACGCCGAGATTCAGCGTCAGATGGCTGGTCACATGCCAGTCATCCTGGAAATAAGGTTCGAAGATCTTATAGCGATTGTAGAACTTGGGCTGTGCGCTGCTTTGGGCTGAAGGAGGACACGTTGCCCATCAACAAGTCCGCAAAGGCGTTGCCGGTGCTAATGCCTGCATTGCTGGTATCAAATGTCAGCACGCCGTTGGTGGCAGTTCCCGGGGCTGCGAGTTCATTCTTCTGGGCCGCCACAAAGTACCCGCCAAATACCATGTTGTGCTTGCCGATAATCTTGGTGACGTTGTCCCTGTAGGTGTAGGTAGGGTTGGAGTTGTAGGGACCGTTGGGCAAGTATCCGACGTCTTCGCCGAAATTGAAAATGCCGCCGCCGCCCAGGCTGATTCCCGGAACCTTGCCCTGGTCCGCGCCCGGGAACAACCCGAATGTCATTGCTGGCCGGCCGCTGCCATGCGCCGACCGGAATCAGCGTGATGTGGTCGGTGGTATAGCTGGCGACGAACTCGTTCAACAGAGTGGGCGATAGCGTCGCGGTCAGGCGTGCCACCATGCTGACGCCGGGCCCGCCGAAATTCGTCTGAATGGTCGGAAAACTCGTTCCGTTAGTCCACAGCGGCGTGGGATAAAGCTGGTTCCAGGAGTCGTGGATGTAGCGGAAAGTGCCGCTAACCTTGTCCGTGAAATTGTGGTCCACGCGAAACAGCTCTTCCCGCCAGGTGGTGGGCAAAGTTGGAGAAGCATTCCAGGTGTTGATTCCTTGCGTGGGCTCGGGAATCTCGGCCGCCAGCGCCGGAGAGTTTACGGTATCGATGGGTACGATATTTCCGGGAAACGGCAAACCGGTGGCAGGATCAACCGGACAGTCGCTTCCCGGACACAGGTCGCTGAAATCGCCGCCGCGCTCCGCCAGCGACGGGACGATTACGCTGCCCAGATTGGCCGGAACCCGCTCCTTGCGCCACTCCTGCGACCAGAAGAAGAAGGTCTTGCTGCGATCCTTGTTGTAAACGCCGGGAATGAAAACCGGCCCGCCGATGGTGTATCCGAAATCGTTCTTCTTGTACGGTGGAACGCTGCTCTGCGGAAAGGTGGTGGCATTGAAAATGTCATTGCGGACAAATTCGTAGGCATCGCCATGAAACGCCCTCGTGCCCGACTTGGTTTCCACTTCTACCGTGCCTGAGCCGTTGCGGCCGTACTGCGCGCCATAGTTCGAGGTGAGAACTTTGAACTCGGCAATCGCATCCAGGCTGGGATAGACGTTCAGCGTGGTGTTGCTGCCGTTGTCCATGTTATCGCCGCTGTCCAGTTCCCAGTTGTTGTACTCAGTGCGGCCGCCATTCATGCTGAACGAAACGTTGCCGCCCACGCCCACGCCGGCGTCATCCTGTCCCGACTGGTTGCTGACTCCGGGCACCAGAGTGGCCAACTGGGTGAAGTTGCGTCCATTCAATTCCAGTTGGGTAGATTTCCTTGCCGCTAACGGTGCCGGAGAGATCGGAGGATTGGGTCTCGACCGTCGCCACGCTCGAGCCTTCGACCGTGACCTCGGTATTCGCCGCTCCCACCTGCAGCGCGACGTCAGCGCGTGCTTTTTGTCCCACTTCCAGCTTCACGCTTTTGGCCTGGTATTTCTTGAATCCAGCGGCCACGATGATCAGGTCGTAAGAACCGCCAGGCACGGCGCCGAAGAGATAGTCCCCGCTTTCATTGGTCTGACTGGTAGCGATTCATGCCGCGCTCCGGACTGCTCAGCGTGACCTGGGCATTGGCGACGGCAGCGCCGCTCGGATCGGTCACCGTACCGGTAATGGAAGCGGAATCCTGTCCCCAGGCAGCGAGCGAAAGAGACAGACAAAGACAAATAACGAGCCAAAGCGCGCGGGACTTCATAGATACCCCCAAATATTTTTTCAAGCCAATTCCCTTTCAACCCACGAAGGTTGCTGAAACCTATCCCACTCAGAATCCTACTTGCTGTTCTTCCCTTCACGCGGAACCACTAACCTGCACCGCCGGTAAGCCTCCGGCTCCGGAAACCACATAGCGTTTTGCAGGCCCGTGCCCGGCGTATTTCACATGAAAGCGTTTATTAAAACGAATCAATGGCTTGAATATTGCGGTAATTCGACAGCCAGTGTCAAGAAAAAAAGGCGGGAAATGATGCCGATCAGCTTTTTAAATGACCGGGCAAACTACCGGTTTTTATCCGTGTTTCTGCCTAGAGCAGGCTGCGGGTGGACTCTCGCACCGCCAATTCGGGTGCCATCTTGCGGTGTACTGCCGATATTTCCCGTTTTTCGAGCACGGCATTGATCCGTTCGATCGCCAGATTTGCCGCCATCGCTCCCATCGCTTCCATAGGCTGGCGAATCGTGGTGAGGGGCGGGGTATACAGACTGCAAGCCGCGACATCGTCAAAGCCGATGACCGAGCAATGTTCGGGGACGCGCAGACCTGCCTTCGCCAAGGCACGTATTGCGCCAAACGCCGTCATGTCGTCAAAGGCCATCAATGCAGTGAATGGCCGCTTCCGTTTGATCAATTCCTCGGTCAATTTGTAGCCCGCTTCAAAACTTGAAATCGGGTCCCCGCGACTCCGGCAGGTCCACGATCAGCCGCGGATCGAGTTCCAGACCGGCGCTCTTGGCAAATGAGCGAACCCCCTGCCAGCGGGGCGCGCTGTCCCCCAAAGTCTTGGGCCCGCGGATGAATGCAATCTTGCGGTGTCCCAGCGAATGCAGGTGCTCAACCGCTGAGTACCCTCCCATCTCGTTGTCCACGATCACCGAGCTGACGGTATCGGTCTGCAACTCGCGTGCGATCATCACGCTGGGAATGCTGCTCTTTTCGAGGTCCGCCAGGACATCGATATCCACAAACAACCAGTTGGCCAGGACGATCAACGCTTCCACGCGCCGGTCCAGCAGCATCTCCAGATAACGCTCGAACCGGCTGCGTTCGTTGTGCACATCGGTCAGAATGGGGAGGAAGGAAGACTGGTAGAGAGAGTTTTCAATGCCGCGCAGAATCAGCGTGCAATACGGGTCGGTCATGTCGAAGACCATGACGCCGACGGTGTGACTGCGTTTGCTGCGCAGCGAACGGGCAAACAGGTTGGGACGGTAACCGAGTTTCTTGGCCGCCTTTTCAATTCGCTTCTTGGTCGCCGGCGGAATGTAGCGCGCCAGAGGAGCGTCATTGAGAACGATGGAAACAGTGGTCGAGGAAAAGCCGCTCTCCTTGGCCACGTCGCGAATAGTGATCACTGAAGTCTTGACCATAAGGAATACTGCATCTGGCAATTGGCAATTAGCAATTGGCAATTAGCTAAATGCCAATTGCTGATTGCCAAGTGCTATTGTATTTGCTGACTGAATTTCACTGGCGGACACTACAGCAGAGTGAAATCACTGTCAAGGCTCCTCGCCCGGTTTTGTTCGTCCTGTTCGCGTTCTCGTCGCGAGCGCGAAGACGCGCCGGCACCGACACCCGCTGCAAGCCCCCAGCAACTATTTCAGCAGGGCGAAGCCGCTCTGAAGAAGAACAATCTCGACCTGGCCGAACGTTCCTTTCGTGGAGTGCTGGCCCAGGATCCGCAGGCCGCCGGCGCCTATGCCAATCTGGGCGTCATCTCCATGCGGCGCAAGCAATGGCCGCAAGCGCTGGAAATGTTGCACAAGGCCGAACATCTGGCGCCGCAAATCCCCGGAATTCGTCTCAACGTCGGCCTGGCCTACTATCGGCAAAATAATTTTCGCGCGGCCATCGCTCCCTTTGAATCCGTGGTGCGCGACGCGCCGGATTCCTACCAGGCACGCTACCTGCTCGGCCTGTGCTATTTCTTCACCGAACGCTATGCCGATGCTACCAGCATGCTTGAACCGCTCTGGCCGCAGGCTTCAAATCAGCTGAACTATCTGTACGTTTTGGGAATTGCGGCCGGCAAATCCGGACGCCCTGAACTCGAGCAGCGCGCGCTTGGGCACTCTCGCCGAAACCGGGCAGGACTCCGCCGAGTTGCATCTGCTGCTGGGCAAGGCACACATCAACCGCGAAGAGTATGACGAGGCCATCAAGGAGCTCGAACTCGCCGCCAAGACCAATCCCAAACTGCCCGTTCGTTCACTTCAATCTGGGAATCGCCTACTACAAGAAACAAGAGCTGGCGCGGGCCAAAGAGGAATTCCTGAAGGACGCAGCCATCGAACCCGACGTGGCTTACAACTACGATCAACTGGGACTGGTGAACTCGCTGCTGGGAAACAACCAGGAAGCGGAGAGCAATCTGCGCAAGGCATTGCGGCTTGATCCTTCGCTGGCCAGTTCCCGCTACCAACTGGCTCAGGTCTATCAGCGGGAAGGCAAATACGCTCAGGCCCTGGCCGAAATTGATGCGGCGCTCAAACTCGATCCCGGGAGTTCCAGCGTCCACTACCTGCGCGGGCAACTGCTGCAACGCCTGGGCCGGACCCAGGAAGCCCGCGCCGAAATGGACGCCACCACGAACATGATGAACCAACAACGGGACAAGCGTCAGAAAGAGCTTTATGGCGGCCCCGCGCCCAATCCCGAGCTCACGCAGGAACCACAGTAGTGCCGCTTTTTGGTAGACTGTGGGCCACTCGCGACTTACTTCACCACCTCGTCGCCTCTCTCAAGGATTGAATGCTGCTGAAGGAGTTCCTGTCATGAAAGCACTGAAAATTATCGGGATCGTGGTTGTCGCTCCTCCTGCTCGTCGTCATTGCCCTTCCCTTTCTGATCAATGTAAACAGCTTCCGCCCCAAGCTTGAGTCGGCGCTTACCGAGGCGCTCGGCCGGGAAGTCAAAGTCGGCAATCTGAGTCTCTCGATCCTTTCCGGGAGCGTTTCGGCGGAAGATCTTTCGATCGCCGACGATCCGGCTTTCAGCAAGGATTCCTTCATTCGTGCCAAGTCACTGAAGGTGGGCGTGGAAGTGATGCCGCTGATCTTCTCCAAGACTTTGCACGTCACCGACATCACCCTGGACAAGCCCGAGATCGCATTGCTGCGTGACGCATCCGGGAAGTGGAATTTTTCGAGCCTGGGCAACAAATCGGAGACGGCGAAACCAACTCCCGCGAGTGGACCGTCGTCCACGCCAGATCTCTCCGTCAGCAAGCTCGACGTAAAAGATGGCCGCCTGTCGGTCAACCGCGCGAACTCGTCGATCAAGCCTCATGTGTATGACAACGTGGACATCAGCGTGCGCGACTTTTCGCCCAAGTCGCAGTTCCCTTTCACCATCTCCGCCAATCTTCCCGCTGGTGGCACCGCGAAGCTTGATGGCAAAGCAGGGCCGATCAACTCTACCGACGTTTCGGCTAGTCCGATCGAGGCGCAGATCAACGTCAAAGGCCTGGACCTGACCGCCTCGGGATTCGTTGAACCATCCACCGGAATTGCAGGCGTTGCGGACTTTGACGGCACACTCAACTCCGACGGAAGCGTACTGCGTACCAGCGGGACCCTGAAGGCCGCCAAACTCAAACTGTCGGTGAAGGGGACGCCGGCCACTGAACCAGTCACAGTGAAATATGCCACCGACTACGACCTGAAAAAAGAGGGGGGAACTCTGACCCAGGGCGACGTCTCGCTGGGCAAGGCCTTGGCCAAACTCACCGGCACTTACCAGAGCCAGGGCGAGTCCACGATATTGAACATGAAGCTTGATGCCGACGGCATGCCGGTTGACGACCTTCAGACCATGTTACCTGCGCTTGGCATCATTCTGCCTTCCGGATCGAAACTGCAAGGCGGTACTCTTTCCGTCAACGTAGGAATTACAGGGCCGGTCGACAAGTTGGTCATCGTCGGCCCGATCCGGCTGTCGCAAACCAAACTCGCTGGCTTCAATCTCTCATCGAAAATGTCCGCGATTTCGGCGTTATCCGGATCGCAGAGCGGATCGGACACGTCAATCCAGAACCTGAGCACGGATGCGCGCGTGGCCCCCGAAGGTGTGCGCACACAAAACATTAACCTGACCATTCCCGCTCTTGGCACGGTGACGGGAAATGGAACCATCAGCCCGGGGGGTGCGCTGGACTACAAAATGCTCGCGAGTCTCTCCGGCGGCGCCGTGGCCGGGCTTACCCAACTGGCGGGAATTGGCGGAGGGGGCGGCAAGGGCAGCGGCATTCCCTTCTTCATCCAGGGCACGACATCAGATCCGAAATTCATGCCGGACGTAAAGGGCATGGTGGGTGGTCAGCTCAAGGGCGGCCTGGGCGGCGCGCTGGGAGGATTGATGGGAGGAAAGAATCCTTCCGGAAGCTCTCCCTCTCCCGTAGACGCGCTGGGCGGCCTGTTCGGGAAAAAGAAGAAGCAGTAGAGCAGGCCTCGGGCGTCAGACCTCGGGCGTTGGCGGAGCGTACAAGAACGTCGTTGGTCCTGGGCCTTTGGTCGTTGGCCTCTAGGCCCAGGGGTTGATCCTAGCCAACGACCAAAGGCCCAGGACCAACGACGTTTCTCTTAAGGAGCAATTCATGGCTGAGAAAGTGCCTCAAAGTCTGGCCAATCATGCCCGCTTTGATCCGCCGTTCCACTTCTTCATTCTGCCGGTATTTGCGATCACCGTGATCGTCGCAATCGTGAATGCCTTCCGATATCCCGGTTGGGGCTCGGCGTGGCTGGTTGTATTCATCCTCGCCGCGATGACAGCGGTTTTCAAGATTCGAATCTACGCTCTCAAAGTACAGGACCGGATCATTCGGCTGGAGGAGCGCCTGCGCCTGGCGATTCTGGTGGACAAGCCTTTGCGCGCCCACATTGTCGAACTTTCGGAAGCGCAACTCATAGCGTTGCGCTTCGCCTCCGATGCGGAGCTGCCGGCCCTGACCGCAAGGGCTTTGTCCGAGAAATTGTCGAGGGCAGAGATAAAGAAAGCCGTTACCCAGTGGCGGCCGGATTACTGGAGAGTGTAAGCGCTCAGCCGCTCTCGTCATTGGCCGGGCTTGGTCGTTGGCTAAACACCAACGCGTGCGGCTAGAGGCCAACGACCAAGGGCCAACGACCAAGGACAACGCCGGCTGTCCCCACGTAGTCCTTGCCTACTTCTCGGTTTCGTGCAACTGCTGGGCCAGGTAATTCTGCAGCCCCATCTCGCCGATCGCGTGCAGTTGCCCTTCCAGCCAGTCAATATGCGCTTCTTCGTCGGTGAGGATTGTATTCAGAAGGACACGCGAACCGTTGTCCCCCGCCTTCACGCAGGTTTCGATGCCGGTATTCAGTCGTTTCACCGCCTCGTACTCCACCTGAAGATCGAACTCGAGTTGCTGCTTCACGTTTTGTCCGATATTGATCTTGAAATAGTCGCTCATGTTTGGCGTGCCGTCGAGGTACAGGATGTGCTCGATCAGCTTCTCGGCGTGCTGCATTTCCTCGATGGATTCCACCCGTGTATGCTTGGCCAGTTTTTCGTAACCCCAGTTTTCACACATTTCCGCATGCAGGAAATATTGGTTGATTGCCGTCAATTCCGCCTTAAGAACCTCGCTCAGAACTGCAATAACTTTGGGATCACCTTTCACAGTTCGCCTCGCGGGATGAAGATGGGAAAATAAGCAGAAAAACTATAGCACCAGGGCGGGAAGTGTGGGGCGGACACTCCTCTCCGCCACCTTTAGGTGTTGGTGTGAGAATGCCGGCGCTAGCGTCCTTGCTGGTGCGGAGTCGTCCGTGGCCAGGATGGCCAAAGTCAAAGGCCAAATCAAAATATCAATTCAAAATCAAAAGCGGCGGGAGAGGGCGCCCGCCCCACACATCCCGGCTCAGTCGGCGGCGACGTCTTGCGCGGGCAGCGGATCTACCTTGCGACGCGAAGAGCGGTTGGGAGGCAGACCGGCATCCCGAATCTTGTACAGCAGCGCGCGGTAGCTGATGCTCAGCGCGCGGGCCGCCTGCTTGCGATTCCAGTGGTGGGCCTGCAGAACTTTCAGGATGACCTTGCGCTCCAGCTCACGAGTGGCCTGGCGGGTAATTGTCTTCAGCGCGATCGGTCCATCGAAGTTCAGGTCGAGCGTCGGAAATTCCTGCTGGTGCGCCATCAGGTCGCTGCTGATCACTTCTTCATTGCCCAGGATCACATAGCGCTTGATCAGGTTCTCAAGTTCACGAATGTTGCCGGGCCAATGATGCTTTTGCAACGACGACATCAGCTCTCCCGAAAGAGTGCGGGCGCGGCAGTTGTATTTGCGGTTGTAATATTCCAGGAAATAAGTGACCAGGTCAGGGATGTCGCCCTTACGCTCGCGCAGCGGCGGCATCTGAAGATTGACGACGTTGATGCGATAAAACAGGTCCTGGCGGAAAGTGCCGCTTTCGATTTCCGCTTCCAGCACCCGGTTGGTGGCGCAGACCACGCGCACCTCGACTTTCTTGTCTTCCTGGGCGCCGATCCGGCAAAACTGACCGTCCTGCAGCAGCTGCAGCAGCTTGGACTGCAGGGCCAGGTCGAGTTCCGAGATTTCGTCAAGAAAGAGCGTGCCGCGATGGGCCATTTCCACTCGGCCAGGTTTCGATCCGTAGGCGCCGGTGAAAGCCCCTTTTTCGTAGCCGAAGAGTTCGCTCTCAAGCAGCGTGCCCGGAATTGCCGGACAGTTGACCTTGACGAAGGGCCCGCTTCGCCACGGAGACAGCCCATGGATCATGCGGGCAATAATGTCTTTGCCGGTACCGCTCTCGCCCTGGATCAGCACGGGCACGTTGGCGCTCGCGACTTTGTCCATCCGATCGCGAAGCGACTGCATAACCTCTGAGCGGCCGAATATTATTGCCTCGGGCGGAAACTCCCCAAGCGAAGTAGCCAGCGAAGTGACTGAAGGAATAGTTGTCATGAGTAATCGTGTGGCCCCAGGGCCCGTTCTTCCGAGCTTGGGATGTGCACCCCGAGAGCCAAACCCGGCTAAGCCCGGTCTGTGAGCTCTAAGATTAGATCTAACTCTTTTATATTTATGGTTTTGCAAGTCCGCAGTGCCGCTAATTGGCAGTCCGATAAGCGTCGCTAAAGCCTGAGGGTGGGCCTCACTGCCAACGGGATCTATGGGAAAATGTTTTCACAGCGCGGAAGCGGCTTTCCTTGAGCGGGGGGTACGGGAGGTGGGCGGGCCTACGAGAGGACGGGAGAACTTTAGGCCCACCAGATGGTAGCCATCGGCATGGTCTACCCGCAGAGTTCGCGCCCGCAGATTGCGGGCTGCCTTGGGTAACGAGTTCGCAACCGCCAGAGGCGCACTGGGGATCTCCAGCAAAACCTGCGTGGAGAGCGGCAAAGAGCGGCGCACAGCGACCAGGGCGCCACCCGCGGAGATGTTGAGTGCAGTGGCGAACTCGAGAATCTCCTTACCCTTTTCGTCCCGGCTGCGGACAAATACCGGTATGGCGATAGGGAGACGCGGCCACTTACGGCGCTCTGCTTCGAGATTCCGACGCTTCAAACCGACCCCTTTTGACACGAGATAAGCCTGTCTACCGCACCTTGGGGGCCAAACCAGCGGGACCAGGGTTGTAGTTGCCCCTGGAAAAACCGGAGAATTCGCGGCGATTCCTCTGTAACTCCGCCATTACAGCCCTATCAGACCCTAGTTGTTTTCTCTCTATGTTCGCCCATAAACGACAATTAGTGACTAACTATGAAGCGCTTAGGAGTGCAAGGTTTTGCTCATCCAGTACCATTGAGTTGCATTTTCCGTTGACAGAGGCAAGGCTCTATCATACGATTTGACAGCACTTAAAATAAATACGCTGGGCTATTTTCGTCCCCTCCCCGTACAAGCCAAAGCAGTGAGTTTTCCACATATGGGAGTGGTGCCAGAAAAAGCGCTTGTTTCTCGGGAGGCGGAGCCTGGGGTCGCTGGAAAGGCGTCGTCCCCGGCCCAACGACCTGCCGGAGACCCCCTCACCTACGACGAACTGCTCCAGGAGTACAACCAGCTGCGGGAGCGCTCCGGACGCACCACCAACGCCCTGGCATCAGCCGCACACGACCTCAAGACACCTCTCTCGATCCTGAACGGATACATCGAACTGCTGCAGAATGAGAAGTTAGGCTCGCTCAACGAGCGGCAGCGCGAGATCCTCGGCGACATGCAGCACCAGCGGGCAGCGCCTGCAGAGCTTCATACAGGATTTTCTCAGCTACAGCGCTCTCGAAACCGGCGAGATGAAGATGCGGTACGAGACGGGCAACGTGAATCCCTGCCTGTCCGAGGTCTGCCGCCTGTGGTCGCATCGATTTCAGGAAAGGGGCCTGGCGCTCTACTTTCTGGCCAACGAGAAGCTGCCCGAACTGGCGTTTGATTCGGCCAAGCTGCAGCGGGTGATTTCGAATCTGCTGGAGAATGCCTCCAAGTTCACGCCCGCCGGCGGCACGGTCTGGCTGCACGCTGAGCCTTACATGTGGGAGCGCCGCAATCCGAACAGTTCGGGGATTCCGAGCGAACGGCGCCGGCAGAACAATCCCCTGCCCAACTCGGTGAAGGTCAGCGTGTCCGACACCGGACCGGGAATTCCGGCCGAGTATCACATTGAAGTTTTCGACGATTTTTTTCGTTTGCCGCAGAACGAAGCGCAAACTGAGGGCATGGGACTGGGACTCGCCATCGCACGCCGGCTGGTGAGCGCCATGGGCGGCAAGATCTGGGTGGAGAGCGAACTTGGGGCGGGCGCGAAATTCTCATTCATCATTCCGCTTAAGCCAGTCGCTGCCGCACCCAGCAAAGGAAAGAATAAATGACCGACGCGGTCAACATTTTATTGGTTGATGACGAACCCGGAATGCTGCGCTACATCCGCACCCTGCTTGAAGTGGATGACTACAGCGTGCAGACCGCATCCACCGGCGAAGAGGCCCTGCAACAGGTAGAAAAGGGTTTGCGCCCCGACCTGGTACTTCTGGATCTGCTGATGCCGGGAATTGACGGCCTGCAGACGCTCGAGCAGTTGCGCGGGTTAGTGCCGGGACTGAAAGTGGTCATGCTCTCTTGCGTGAGCGATACCCGCAAGGTGGTGCAGGCCATCCGTCTGGGAGCGCAGGATTATCTGACCAAGCCTTTCCAGAAGGCCGAGCTGACCACGGTCATTGATCAGTGTCTGGGAAAAAATCAGCAGAATTTGCCGGGCGAGGTGGAAGAGCTTTACGACGACGTATTTTTCGTGGCGGCCAGTCCGGCCATGCGCAAGATCCGTTCCCAGGCCGCGCTCGTAGCCAACGTGGATATTCCTGTCCTCATGCTGGGCGAAAGCGGCACGGGCAAGGAAGTGGTGGCACGGCTGATTCACAAGCTGTCTCCGCGCGCTCATCGAACTTTTCTGAAAGTGAACTGCGCCGCCGTTCCCGGCGACTTGCTGGAAAGCGAGTTGTTCGGTCACGAGGCCGGGGCATTCACCGGCGCAACTCATGCCAAGCCGGGCAAGTTTGAACTCTGCAACAAGGGCACGATCCTGCTCGACGAAATCGGCGAGATGCCGGCACTGCTGCAAGCCAAGCTGCTGCACGTACTGCAGGACCAGACGTTCTCCCGGCTGGGCAGCCGGTCAGTGATCAAAGTGGATGTCCGCATCCTGGCCGCGACCAATATCAATATTCCGGAAGCGCTGGCCAGCAAGCGTCTGCGCGAAGATCTCTACTACCGGCTGAATGCCTTCACCATGCAGTTGCCGCCGCTGCGGGAGCGCAAGGAAGAAATCCCCATTCTGCTGAAGCATTTCATGTCTCGCATGGCGGAGCAGTACGCGCGACCGCCGCTGCCGCTTTCAGCCAACATGCTGCAGGCGTGTCAGGATTATTCCTGGCCCGGCAATCTGCGCGAACTCAATAACTTCATCAAGCGATACCTGGTGCTGGGCGACGAGAAGCTGGCGATCCAGGAACTGCAGCCGCGCGACGACGGACACAACGTGCGACCTGAAGCGGCGCACACTCCGGCAGAGTCCGGTGGCGGTCTAAAGTCCGTGGCGCGCAGCGCCAAGGACGAAGCTGAAGCGGAAGCCATCCGGCAGGCACTCGACCAGACCAACTGGAACCGCAAGCAAGCCGCGGCGCTGCTGCAGATCAGCTACAAAGCTCTGCTCTACAAGATCCGCCAGTACGGCATCGCGCAGACGAAGAGCCACAAACTAACCGCGGGCGCCTAGGTCAAACCGTCATCCCATTTGCTTACACGATCGGTAAAGGCGGACGGGCCCCACTTCACGCCAAAGACACGGGAAATAGGCACCCTGCGTTATCCACCTCAAGTCAAACGGGCAAATCTGCGATTGGATTCCGGAAAGTCAACGCCGGTGAGGAACCACGCCCCGATGCCGCAGGCGAGCGCGACAAATATCGAAGAAGCGTGAAGCGAGGGTCGTAGCGTGGGCGGGCTGTTGCTTACGGTTGTAATGGCCGCACCCATCAAAACGGTGGCGACAGCGACCCATTGATATAAGCGCAGGCGCCAGAATACTGGAGTTTGCGGTTCGCCGCGGTAAGCCTCTTCCACAAATCGTCCCACACCGGAAAGTATCAGATAGATTCCGCCGACCATTGACTGCCGGAGCTTGCAGAAGATAGATCCGAGTGACCACCAGTGCGACAAGGACATTCCACAGCAAAGAGTACAGCGGAGTTGCATGGATGGGAACGCCGCGCAGTGAAACGACTCGCCAAACCCGCGAACGAGGATGGATGTAGCGGATGCCCATGTTGTCCGAGGCGGGCCGTCCGTGACAGCAGCCTTGGACCAGGCAACGCAAACGTCCGATGCCTTGAATCCAGGGCGCGGACACAACCAGCACCGCCAGAACCGGCCAGATGCTGGTCCGCGTTCACCCATGCCGCGGCGATTCCAGCCGCGGACGTGCCCAGCATTCCACCGTAGAAACCGAGTGGTCGCAACAGCGCCGGAGAACCTTCGATGACTTGCGCCCATAGCGCCGCTCCGATCGAGCCCCCAAGAAAAATCGCGACTGGGATCGCACTCTTGCCCGGGCCCAGCAGAGTGTCGATGACCCAAATCCCGACGAAGACACTGCCGGCTGCATAAGCTCCGTGGTTGATCACGCGTGCCGGTCCCATGCGCCATTCTTTCCACGAGTTGGCGATGATTTCCGAAGAGTTCCGCAGGAAAAACCAAACTGAATCAATCCGGATGATCGCGAAACTTACAAAAGCACCGGCAATTACGTCCACCATCGCGTGCATGCCCGTCGTCACGCAACTGACCGACACCAGAACTGCCCAGGTGCGCCACAATCGCTTTTGCCAGAGCAGAGCGGCCCAGGGCCTCGGCGGCGAGGAACGCCCAAATCACGTGATAGGAGGGAAATGCTGCGGCGGCACCGTCCACCGAGCGGTCCAGACGCAGCAACTCTGCTAACCGTCCCGTCGCGGAGAACGCACGAGGCGGTGCAATCAGCGGCAAGGCGAGGTAGAGGGGGAAGACGATGACCATCGAGATTAACGCTCGAGTTGAAAACAAGCGAAGATCGTGCCGCGTCCGCACGATGCAACGGAACCAGCAATACCATCACGTAAGCGCTGACATAGAAAATCCCGGTCCACGGCAGACACGGGTAAACGGTTGTTCAACTGGAAGAATAGGCGATTTTCGCGTCGCGAGGAATACCGATGACGACGAAAGCCTCGTAAATCAAAGAACCATGGCGACAAGCACCGTCAGATAGCAGCGAATGCGCTCCATCCGGGATGGCGCAGACTGCTCATCGGCGGGAAAAAGACGTTGTCGAATGGCCGAAGCGTGCCTGCAAGTCCGGCAGTTCGTATCCCAGCACTAGCGAGGCACTCGCCAGAATCACGGTGGTGGACACCAGCCACAAGCCGCTGGCGGAACCTGCGGCGATCGCCGTGCCGACGCACGCCAGCGAAAAGCCGAGATAAATCGGATGGGAAAACAAACCGTAGATTCCACCGGAGACATAACGCGGCGGAGGGAATGCGTTCATTGGGAGACCGCCGCCTACAAACCAGAGCGAAGCCATTCCCAGCGCCATGAGCAACGCTCCCAGTCCGACCGCACCAATCCCCCAAGGTAAGGAGTGGATTACCGGCAAATCCACCAAGTCGTGGGTCTTGATTGCCCAGACCACGAGCAGAATCGGCAGGGCAACTGTGAAGAGCGCCCCATACAACAGTTTGTCCCAAGCGAGTTTCATTATTTCCATTTGACGACCTCGTGGATCGCCCACCCCGACGTTGCCCGATCCCCTGACTGCAGTGCTCCACGGCTGCGCCACTTGCATTCGTTGACAGCCAACATGTTGTGAGGAAGCAATCTCGCCAGGCGTGAGATTCCTGCAAACACCGTCTCTCCCAGTCGACCAGTACGCAGCACCATTCCACGATCAAGGTCGAGCCTTGTTCCTGAGTTCGTAGAGATGATTTCCTTTTCCGTCAGCGACTGCGCTTCCCGCTCTTCGCCGTTGTGAATCATGGTCCGCCACTGGTGCGGACCGCGCCAGTCGATCCATACCAGCGCGTCCTGTTCTGAAAGAAATCGTCCCCAATGCAACGCCTCCAGAGGCAATTTCCAGGGAAGGACCGAGAGGGTCAAGCATTCGACGTAGCCCAGCCCCGTCATTCGCGTCTTGCCTTGGAGTTTCAGATCAGCTTGTGCCATCGGCTGATGGCACCGCCAAATAACGGAACCGTGTTGGCTCTCAAAAACGGTTCGCTCCACCGATCCACGAAGCGCTCGCCAGGTTCCCTCGACGTCGAGGTGGGCCAACGAGAGAGTCGTAGTGTCGCCGTCGAGCTGTGGGAAAGAGACCTTCCGAAGCGAAGAAGCGCACTGAACGCGCCCTCCCGAAGACAGTCAGCACACTCCCGTAGTGCATGGACAACTTGTTCCAGCGCAGCTTCGCCACATACACCACCGCCGCATCGCCGTTTTCCGCGACACAGTCCAGATACCATTTCGTAAGGAGAAAGGAAGACTCCTTGTTCAAGTCTTTAGATTTCACGCTCAGTGATTAAAGGGACAACCGCAGCAGAATGTTTCGAACGATTCTGCTCTTGACGGGTACTACTCTACGCCCAAGCGCGCCGTCCGGAACAGTCGGGAATATAATTATCTACTGAATGGTTCTCTCCCCTGGCGCCAAGCTCGGGCCCTACGAAATCATCGCCCCAATTGGCGCGGGCGGGATGGGCGAAGTCTATCGGGCGCAGGATACGCGCCTGGATCGCAGTGTTGCGATCAAGATTCTGTCTCCCGCATTCTCCTGCAGACAACGATCGCTTGCGGCGCTTCGAGCAGGAAGCACGCTCGGCGTCCGCCCTCAATCATCCCAACATCATCACCATCTACGAACTCGGACAAGACGGCTCCACTCACTACATCGCGATGGAGTTGGTCGAAGGCAAGACTGTGCGCGAGCTGATGGTCGCCGGTTTGCTGCCCATCCGAAAAGCAATTGAAATCGCGGCGCAGGCGGCGGACGGTCTGACGAAAGCACATGAAGCGGGCATCGCACACCGGGATTTAAAGCCCGAGAACCTGATGCTCTCGAATGATGGCTTCGTCAAGATCCTCGACTTTGGCCTGGCCAAGCTCACGTTGCCACCCAGTGGTGAAATATCGGACATGAACGCTACGGTCGCGTGGCAGACTCGACCGGGCATCGTGATGGGAACGATGCAATACATGTCGCCGGAGCAGGTCAGCGGCGCCCGGCTGGATTTCCGCTCCGACCAGTTCTCCTTCGGCCTGGTGCTCTACGAGATGGTGACCGGGAAACTGGCCTTCCGCAGAAACACCACCGCTGAGACACTGGTGGCCATTCTTCGGGAACACGCCGAACCAGTCGGAGTGCAGAACTCGGACGCGCCAGCTCCATTGTGTTGGGTCATCGAAAGGTGTCTGGCCAAAGAGCCCGAAAAACGGTACAGCTCGACCCGGGAGCTGGCCCGCGAGCTCGCAGCCATCCGCGAGCGCTTCTCGGAAAAGCCAGCCAGGCAGGTGGAGACGCGCCCGGCAAATCTTCCGGTGCAGCGGACCGGGCTGGTGGGACGCGACAAGGAAGTGGCCGCCGCCAAAGAGATGCTGTTGCGTGAGGATGTGCGCCTGGTGACAGTCACAGGTCCCGGCGGCATCGGCAAATCGCGGCTCGCGGTGCAAGTGGCGAATGATCTGGTCGAGCACTTTCCGGGCGGCACTCATTTTGTTCCACTCTCCTCGGTGAGCGATCCCGCCCTGATCTCCTCTGCGATCGTTCAGGGAATGGGGATTCAGGCGGGAGGCCGTTCACCGCAGCAAATACTCAATGAGAATCTGAAAGATCCGTCGGGCGCCCCCGTCCTGCTCCTGCTGGACAATTTCGAGCATCTCATCGAGGCGGCGCCCATGGTGGCAGGGCTGCTGGCAATGGGTCCCAATCTTAAGATCATGGTGACCAGCCGGGCCGCGCTGCACATTTACGGAGAGCACGAATTTCCGGTGCCGCCGCTGGCCATGCCGGATGCGCAGGCCATCGCCGCCGTCGAAATCCTGGCGCAGTATCCCGCAGTCGCGCTGTTCGTGCAGCGCGCCATTGCAGTCAAGCCGGATTTTGAGCTCACTCGAGAGAACGCATCCGCTGTCGCCGAGATTTGCGCCCGCCTGGATGGCCTGCCTCTCGCCATCGAACTCGCAGCTGCCCGGGTCAAAGTTCTTTCGCCCTCGTCCATGCGGACGCGCCTGACCAGCCGGTTGCAGCTGTTGACGGGCGGTGCGCGGGATATGCCGGAGCGGCAGCAGACGCTGCGTGCCGCTATCGACTGGAGCTACGATCTGCTGACTCCCGCCGAGCAGAAACTCTTCCGAAGATTGTCGGTGTTCGTGGGCGGATGCACACTGGAAGGCGCGGAGGCGATTTGCGACGCGCGAGGCGATCTTGATTTGGACCTGCTCGATGGTATGGCCTCCATGGTCGATAAAAGCCTGGCGCAGCAGGTAGAGCCAGGCAGGGGTGAAACGCGCTTCGTGATGCTGGAGACGATTCGCGAGTACGCGCTGGAAAAACTGGAGGAAAGCGGAGAGGAGGCTCTGACCAAGCGCGCCCATGCCGCCTACTGCCTGGTGCTGGCGGAAGAACAGGCTGCGGACCAGAGTGCCGCCGAAGGACCAGCATGGACGGAGCGCCTGGCCCTGGAACACGACAATTTTCGCGCGGCCCTGGAGTGGCTGACAGAAACCGGAGATGCGGAGTGGGGTCTGCGCCTCGGCACTGCCCTGTTTCGTTTTTGGGAGATGGGAGAGTATCTCTCCGAAGCCAGGAGCCGGATGGGCGATCTGCTGAAACTGCCGGGAGCGGCGGCTCCCACCAAGGCTCGTTCGCGAGCGCTTTTTGCCGCCGGCGTGTTCGCAGTAGAGCAGGGAGACTATGCCTCGGCAGATGCTTTGCTTCGAGAGAGTCTCGAGATCTCGCGCCAGTTGGGTGATACGCAGGGCGCTGCGGTATCTCTGAACGCACTCGCGGTCAACGCTCGAGACCAAGGCGACGTCCCCGGCGCGCGCCCTCTGTTCGAAGAGAGCCTGGCGCTGTGGCGAGAGTCGGGCGACATGAGAGCTGTGGCTCGTTCTCTCAGTAACCTGGCCAGCATTGTCAAAATGCAGGGCGACAACACCAGGGCCACTTCGCTATATGGGGAATGCATGTCCATCTTCCAGGGACTGGGGGACCGGATGGGGGTCGCCTGGTCGCTGAACCACCAGGGAGACGTGGCTCGCGATCAGTGTGATTCCGCAGGCGCGCGCGCGTTGTACGAACAGGGTCTGGCAATCTTCCGCGAACTCGGCGATCGCTGGGGCATCGCGGGGACCCTGGCTGATCTGGGGAGTTTGGCCAGAGAGCAGGGAGACTATTTCGCGGCGTGCTCGCTGTACCGGGAAAGCATCAAACTTTTCCAGGAGCTGGACCATAAGCGCGGAATCGCCCGCCTGCTGGAATGTTTCGCAGGCGCAGCGGCCGTCCAACTCGAAGCCGAGCGTTCGCTGCGGTTGGCGGGCGCGGCGGCGGCGCTGCGCCAGAATATTGGCGCTCCGCTTACCCCTGCGGAGCAAACCAAACTGGAGGCAAGTCTCACTCACGCACGTCAAGCTTTGACCAATACGGTCGGCGTGACGGCCTGGCTGGAAGGTTGGACTTTGCCGGTCGAGAAAGTGATTGAGGAAGTGCTAGTGCCCGCGGCGGCGTCTTCTTCAGGCCGCACAGAGGGAGCAGCTGAGGGTGTTGATGACGGAAATTGAGACCCTAACCGAAACTAAAACGCTTACTCGGCGCTAGACGCATCCAGCAGCCGGCGCACCGCGGAAACGCGATTGGCGGGAAGGCCGACGCGCCGGGCATGTTCCTGAATCGTCGCCTCATCGGGTGCGAGGTAGACGCAGTAGACCTTGTCGCCGGTGACGTAGCTATGAAGCCACTGGATTTCGGGACCCATTCCCTTGAGGACGTTTACCGACTTCTGGGAGACTTCCCGCAATTGGGCGTCGGTCAGACTTCCGGCTCCCGGAATTTCGCGTTCGATGACAAACTTGGGCATGAGGGCAGCTCCCTGACGTGGCTATATCCTAGCAAGCAGATGCGGGGGCTTCAAGAATGGTTGGGCCGGTCTCAGTATGAAATGTCTGGCTGTGATGCGGGCGTTCTACATTCACGTGTAGCGTCATGCTGAGCTTGCGAAGCATCTCGCGTGGAGCGCATGTGCAGATGGATCGGTGCTGTTGATAGGGCGCGCAAGATCCTTCGAGACGAACGTCTCTCAGCGTGAGCGATGATGGGGGATGTAAGCCGCAACCCGAGTTGCGACGGCCCGGTGAGCAAGATAAAAATGAGGTTGCCATGGATCTTCGATCGCTTCAAAAGCCGCTGAAAGAGCAATACCGCAGTGACCCCAGCGCTTCGCATATCACGCTGCGGGCGAAAGGCGGACAGACGGACGCTCCGGTGTCCTGCTCGGTTGATATCGGACGGGCCATCTATCAAGCCGAAGCTCACAAGGGCGTCGGAGGAGCAGGCGCAGGGGCCTGTTCCGGAGATCTCTTGTTGGGGGCGCTGGCGGCTTGTGCGCAGATCACCTGTCAGATGGTGGCTGCGGCCATGGGCATTCCTACCGAACGCATTGCGGTCACGGTGGAAGGAGACCTGGATCTTCGAGGCACTCTGGGCATTGCGAAAGACGTGCCGGTCGGCTTTGAGAGCATCCGTCTTAATTTTGATGTGGTCGCGCCCCAGGCAACGCCGGAACAAATCCGCGGATTGCGAGAAAAGACAGAACAGTATTGCGTGGTGATGCAAACCTTACTGCGGCCACCGAGTCTGCAGACCGAGTGGGCCGGTCAGGGCTGAACCCGGCAGCGTCCTCGAAACAAGAAACCGGTAGTGTGGGGCGGACACTCTTGTCCGCCGCCGTTGACTGTCTTTTGAAGATCTTGTGATTTGCGGTTCGAGAAAATAAATCCACGGACCACTTGCGACTTAAAGTCCATGTCAAAAGCGGCGGACAGGAGTATCCGCCTCATTCGGTCTGAACCTTTACTGCACGACCAGCACGATCTGCTGCGTTCGAGTGGCTACGTTGGAGGTTGCGGTGACCGTGAGATTGTAGGTGCCGGCAGGTGTCCCGGTGGTCGTCGTGGTCGTGCTGCTGGAGCCACAAGCAGCCTGGAACAGGACGAGCGAGAAGAAGCAACCCAGCAGGGCCGCCATCAGCACACGCCGCCGTCGCGACTTTCGTCCGCCGATGCCCGCGCCCAGCAGCGCCAATCCTGAGACTGGTAAAAGCGCGGCATAAAAGGGTCTGCCTACAGGGAAAAGGCTGGCTGGCGTGGTCACGCGCGCCGTGGTGTTGACTACCAACTGCCGGCTTTGGGGCCCGTTGCTCAAGGCGGTAAAGGAAGTGCCGTTGGGAAATGTCGCCGTGCCGCCGGTGGGCTGGCCCGCCACGGATAGCGTTACCGTATTCGGAATATTCCCCGTGGGCGTGACCGTAACGGTGAAGCTCGCGGGGATGCCCGCGGCCACGGTCGCGGTGTTGGGTGAGACGCTGACGCCGAAATTATTGACCACTGCGACGGCCGGCGCGACAGGGGTAAACACTTTGGATGTACCGAAAATGCTAACTTTCCCACCATCACTCACGGTGCCGGGTTGGAGTGGGACAGCCGGCAGGGTGGGAGCCAGAACGACGGTTACAGTTCCCACCTGTCCACCGTTTAACATTCCCACCGTACAGGTCAGGACGCTGCTCGCCGGAGCCGGACAATTGCCCGCGCCCGGGGAGCTGACCGCAGAGACAAAAGTGGCGGTGGACGGTAACACATCAGTAAAGATGACGCCGGTGGTCAAATCCCCGTTGTTGGTAATGCTGTAGGTGAAAGTGACGTCGTTGCCCACTCCTACCGTAAGCGGGGTCACGGTTTCGGTAAGGGCCAGGTTCAGGGTAGGACCCAGCTTGGTGACAAATGCGTCGCTGGTGCCGCTTGGATTTGGCTGGATCGGACTCGCCGTCGGAAAGTTGCCGGACGCAGTCTCGCCCGCCACATAACTGTTGCCCTGCGCGTCGGTCGCGATGCTGGTTCCGAAATCGTTGGCGGCTCCGCCCAGGTAAGTGCTGTAGTGTCCCAGCGAGACCGTTGAACTGGCCGTGGTATCAATGCGCGAAACAAATGCGTCCGTCGCCCCGCCCAACGCCGGTTGGACGTGATTGTTCGGGGTAGTTGGAAAGTCGGGTGAATTGGTCCAGCCAGCGATGCGCGCACCCTGGAGGGTATCGACCGCGATGCCTAAGCCGACGTCGGTGCCCGAACCTCCCAGATACGAGAAGTAGGTATAGGGTACGGCTGTGTTCGTGCAAGTGGACCCGGTGCAGGGAGTTCCGACCTTGGCGACGAAGGCATCGCTGTTGGTAGCGGCGGGACACGGCGACGGATTTGCCGGATTATCCAGGCATCTTTGAAAAGGCGTCGTGCCGGTCGGGATGGTCTCATCCGTCGAGGCGGTCGAACCGGTGATGTAAGCGCTCAGGCCGGAATCCACGGCAATCCCGAATCCCGCATCATTTCCGGTGCCGCCCAGGTAAGTGGAGTAGAGCAGTTGTGCTCCCGCAGCAGCGGCCGGATTGAGCTTGGCCACAAAGGCGTCGGTTGTCGTTACGTTGGTGGTGGCGCAATTGGTTGTCGGCGGCGTCGTTGGCGGAGTCGCAGGGGGCGGCGTATCCAGGCAGCCCTGGAAAGCGTTCAGGATGGGAAAATCCGTAGCCGGGCTTCCGGTGTGCTGAAAATTGGTGCCTCCGGTGATGTACACATTCGAGTTCGCATCCACCGCGATGGCGCCACCCAACGTCAGTCCGTCTATCGGATTGCCTCCGCCAAAATACGTGGAGTAGGCGAGGCTGGGAAATCCGATCAGCGTGGGGTCAATCTTGCTGACGAAGAACTGGCTGTTACCCAGCGAAGATACCTGAATCGCGCCCAGCGTAGCGGGAAACGCATGGGTTGCGTCGGGTTGCTCCTTGGAGGTGGTGGTCCCGATAACGTAAATCTTGTTTCTCGGGTCGAGCGCCAGCCCGCGGGCAGTTTCCGCCCCGCCACCCGAAAGATATGTGGAGTACAGGAGATTCTCTCCTGTCGCACTCAGGACGCTGACAAAGGCATGCTGGTTTGCATTGGCGGCAACGGTCTGGAAAGCCGACCCGGCACTGGTGGGGAAATTAGTGGAAGCCGTGGTACCGGCCACCACTACGTTGAAAGCGGTATCCACCGCCACGCCAGCGGTAAAGTCCACATTGTTGCCCCCCAGGTAAGTGGAGAACAGAATCGCGGAGCCGGCAGCGTTCAGTTTAGTGACAAAAACGTCTGGGGCCACAGCAATGTTAGGCTGAAACGCCGAAGGCGGAGTCGCAACTGGCGGAACCACCTGGAGATCGGTGGAAGTGGTCATACCCGCGATGTAGATGTTGGACGATGGGTCGATCGCTATCGCGGGACATCCGGAAGGCGGCGATGCAACTACTAAAATAGCAGAGCAGGATTCGGCGCCGCTGCCGCCGAAATAGGTCGAATAGGTCAATTCCGGATCAATCACCAACACCCGGCGGCGATCATAGGCGGCGAGCTCAAAGCCCACTTTGCCGCCCGGCTGCAACACGAAGCGTCCCGCCACCGGTCGTTGCTCGGCTCCGAATTCCTGGTAAATGCGCGGAGCTTTTAGCTGGACCTCATGGCCGCCACTGGCCAATATCAGATTGCCGCTGGCATCCAGGTTTGCACTTTCCTGGCCCCGGAACCGCATCGCGATTTGGCTTGGGTCCGCGCCGGGAGCAACTTCGAAGTCGTACTCCAGGTGTCCCTGGTTGCCGTAGTACACCAGGTCGACCCCGGGATAAATACTCTGATAACGCACTCGCGCGAATTGGGGAATGCCGCTCTGCCATTTCGCCGGGTCATTGCCGATGAAGTAGTTGCTCTTGCCGGGAAGTTGGGCGGTTCCACTCGCCGATGCGGCTTGGTTGGCGCCCGCCAGCTGCATGCGCACGACCGACGAATTATTGGCGGGCGAGCGCAGAGTCAGAACCGCCTGGTCCGCGGTCAGGAACACTCCGTAGCCGGCGCCACGCGCCAGAAATTTAACCTGAGGATCGGTCTGCCCCCGATTAGGCTCGAAGCTCAGTGGAAGCTGGCCAAGATCGATTCGAACGCTGGGGCGGTTTCCAGTGACAGGAGCGGCAAAGGCGTTCAAAGTTGAATGGTCGCCTCCGAAAGAGGCCAACTTCGACGCCGGAACACCCGAGTGAAGAGCCAGAGCACCCAACAACAGCAGCGACGCAAACGACAGCAGGACAGGGCAATAGCCTGTTCCCAACTCCCGGAAATTCAATTTCACTCGCTCCTCCGAATATCCCGAATCATGGAGAGGAAGAAAAACGGCACACAAACAGCATCGCGTCCGCCGAGCGGCATGCGTACTTGTCACCAGAATAAGGGCAAAAAATAAGTAACTACTTAAACATCTGACGGATAGCCTGTCAAGCCGCGCACCATTCCCGCGCCCTGCGATGGTCAGATGCAGCCAGCAACCACTTAAGATGCCGATTGAAAACGGAAAACATCGGAGCCAGCGGAGGAAAACTGGGAAACGGAGCCGGGAGAACGCCGTTCGTCTGCAAATTATTTCACTTGTATCCTTATGAGAAAGCTCCAACCTGCGGCGCAACTCATTCCGTTTTATAACCAGGGAGCCGCGCTTTGCCCGTGGCTCGATGGCAATGCGCTTGCTTCCATTTTAGCTTCGGCCCAAGTCTATGTCTTGAAGATCCCTCCCCCGAGGCCCTCCCCGTTATCACGCGTTAACCGAGTCTGTTCCCCGCGCTCTTTTGCGCTTGCAAACTGTTGCTGAATCAGTAAATCTGGCACCACGTCTTCACAAGTCAGAGGGTGGTGCCCGCCATTTGGGGTGAAAATTGGCTGGATCAGGATTCATGCATCTGCGCAGAGAAAATTCGATGCAACACCCCGCTCCGGAGCGCCGCACCATGCGTCGCTTCGACATGCGTCTGCCGGCGTCGGTACGGGTTGCGGGCAACGGTCACCGCGACCTGATGACGGAAACCCAGAATGTAAGTGCTCGCGGCGTCTTTTTCTATCTTGATCGTCCTCTGGCCGAGGGCGCCCGTATTGAAGTGACCATGACGTTTCCACCGCACGTAACCCTGACCGAACCAGTGCGGGTGCGTTTCACCGCCCGGGTAGTGCGAGTGGAGAACTCACACTCCGCTTCGAGCATCGGCGTGGCCGCCATGATCGAAGAGTACGAGTTCCTGAGGTCGAACGCTGCGACTGAGTTCAGCAGCGGAATGAGATAAAGCAGCAATTAGCAATTAGCAATTGGCACTGAGCCAAATCCTAAAACAACAGCTTTGGCCAATTGCTAGTGCCATTGCTAATTGCTTGCCCCCACCTTCTTCAACTCTTCAATCTCACGGTTCAGGCGTCTGGTAGCGCCGCACCAGTGTGCCCAGATAAACGATGTGGATGATCCAGGTGGCGGCGTAGGCGGCGTAGAGGAAATTCATCGTGAGCTCCGAGGTTCGAGCATGGCTTCGAGTGCCTGGGTTTCTTCCACTTCCCTTTGCAGAATCTCCAGGCGATAGCGGGACCAGCAAACCAGTCCGGCAAAGCAGAGGAATGCCAGCCAGTTGATCAGCAACACATGCAGCATGCGGGGATCAATCGAGCCGCCGCCGCCGATCACCGGCTGCGGATGCTGGGTGCGGAATATCCATATCGAGAAGTACACCAGCGGCACGTCGAGTGCGCCGAAGATCGCCAGGGCGGCGGCCAGCACCGGAGTCTGCCCGCTGGTGGAAAACCGGCGCAGCATCAGATAGCTGATGTAAATGAGCCAGAGCACCAGGGTGGAAGTCAGGCGTACGTCCCAGGTCCACCAGATACCCCACACTGGACGCGCCCACAGCGGTCCGGTCACCAATACCACCGTACAGAAGACGACGCCGACTTCGGCAGTGACCACGGCCAGCGCGTCCGTCCTGGTCTGGGAGAAGCATTTCTTGATCAGGAAATACAAACCGGCGATGGCCAGCCCGGTGGTGGCCACGGACGATGGCTCCATTCCCTGGGGCAGCGGACGAATCACGAACGCAGCGATGCAGGCAGGCAATCGCGATCGCGATGACCGTCCAGTTCGTAATTCTGTCAGCCACCGGATTGGACCGCACCAGATACTGAATGGAGCAGACAAAGTTGATGAAGAAGAGCAGAAACGCCGTCCATGCCGAGGGCACGTGGTAATAGAAAATGCGCTGCACGTTGCCCATGGTCTGTTCCGTGGGGGCGACGACCAGCGCCTCATAGAGCGCATAGCTCAGCAGTACCGCCGTCAACAGGCCGAGGATCGGGAATACCCGTTTCATTTTCATTCAGTCTGTCGTTCAGGCTTCATTTCGCGCCGGCTCTATTCGGCGTTCAGTACCAGTTCGAACAACAACAGACAAGCGATAGTAAACACCACGTCGTAAGTCGTAAGCAACACAATCCAGAACTTTGCCGAGAGCTCGCCCGTCAAAATCGCAGTGGTGGCGTTCACCATGGCCAGTAGCGCCGGGATCGAGATCGGAAACAACAAAAGCGGCAACATGATCTCGCGGCTGCGCGTGCGCAGCGAGATGGCGGCGAAGAATGTGCCGTTCACCACCAGAGCCCACGTGCCCAGAGCAGCGACCGGAATCAGCTGCCAGGCCGGGCCCAGCGCCCGCAGCTTGTAGAACATGATGAACAGCGGAGTCATCAGGATTTCCAGCACCACGACAAAGATAAAGTTGCCCAGCGCCTTGGCCAGGAAAAGCGAATTGGCCGGAGCGGGCGACACGCGATAGGCGTCGAGAACATGATTGCGCAGTTCCCGCGCCCAGGTCTGATTGAGCGCCACCACCGCGGCAAAGAGAAATGCCACCCACACCAGTCCGCCGGCGATCTGGCGCGATTCTTCAGCGTTAGGATCGAAGGAAAAACTGAAAACCACGACCACCAGCAGAGAGAAAAACAGCATGGAGTTGAGCGCGTCTTTCGAGCGCCACTCCAGGCGCAGGTCTTTGGCTAATGTGGCTCGCGGTCACGCCTGATGGCGCGCTTCTTAATGGGACGCTTGATGGCTGGCTCATCGCGTCTCCACCGGGCGCAGCTCGCGGGTGCGATCTGTGATTTGCCCGGCTTCCATCCAGACGAATTCGTCGGCAGCGCCTTCCAGCAGGGACGCCTGATGCGTGACTACGAAAATCGTTTTTCCAGCGGTGCGCATCTCCGTCAGAAGCGTGACCATCTCGCGAGCTGAACGGACATCTACGTTGGAAAAAGGCTCGTCCAGTAAGAGCACTTTGGGATCGTTGAGCAGGGCCCGCGCCAGCGAGAGCCTCTGCCGCATGCCTTGGGAATACTGCGCTACGGGACGGGCCAACGTGGGATCGAGGCCTACCGCGGTCATGCTGGCAGCCGTCGAATTGCTGATCCCGTACAAGCGGCCAAAGTAGCGCAGGTTCTCCATGCCGCTCATTTCGTCGTACAGCAGCGAGGGATGGGCCATGTATCCCACTTCATGGCACACCGTTCGCAGTTCCGTCGTCCCCAGAATCGATATGCTGCCGCGAGTTGGCTGCGCCAGCCCGGCCAGCACTCGCAATAGCGTGGTCTTCCCTGCTCCGTTGTCGCCAAGCACGGCGTAGAGGCGTCCCGGTGCGAATTCAGCGCTGACGCCGCGCAGCGCGGCGAACCGCCCGAACTGCTTGAAGACGGCGGTAAGCGTGATGATGGGAGGAGCGTCCACGTGCTTGGAAGATAGCCGAAGGACGGATTGAAGTCGAGCCTGTGCGGCGCGGGCGCCCTCGGCCGCGAATGCTGCCGGCAAAGTCAAAGCCCGCGGGCGGGAGCGCCCGCGCTACACCGACCTAGTTCGACATGGTGGGAGCAGCCGTGGCCGTCTGGCCCGGTTGCTGGGGCGCATATTTCGATGCGCACTTGGCTTGCAGTTGTTTGGCGTGAAAGACCCCGTCGCGCCCAAAGCTGCCGTCCGCCAGGGCCTGGGAGTTGTCTTTGAAAGTGTCGGGTGGCGCTTCGGTTCCGCTGTAAACCACTGGCAGGAGCTGATCGTTTTCTATCAGGGCAAATTCGACTCGCGTACCATTCCGCTTGATCGAACCAGGCTGGACATTTCCGGCCACCCGCAAACGCTTGGTGTAAGCGCCGTCGCCCATGCCCCGCAATTCTTTGATGGTGACGTAGTAGCTCTTGCTCTCCTGCACCCCCGTGTACGCGAGATACCCCAGCGACAACAGGATCAGCACCACCGCGCCGCCGAATTTTAGGTACTTTCCCGCGTCACTCGCCATAAGGCCTAACCCGACTAAGACTGTATTCCGGCCAGGGGTCGAGGTCAAGATGTCCGAATGGCCAATAGTAGTGCAGCTTAAGCCGAAAACAACCCCTACCCCTTGTCATTCCGAAGCCAGGTCTATCGGCGAGGAATCTGCTTGCTGCCAGCAGCTGCACAGCAGATTCCTCGCGTGACAAGCCGCGCTTCGGAATGACAAGTCCTTCGGGTTTTCAAATTGCCCACTACTAATGGCCGATATAATGTGTGCTGCTCTCATAATCCCAACGAGGCCGAATGATGCATCCCTGGCATGACGTGACACCCGGCGATAAACTGCCGCAGGAGTTTTACAGCATTGTCGAGATCCCCTTCGGATCGAGCGTGAAGTACGAACTCGACAAGACCAGCGGCATGATCAAACTGGACCGGGTTCTCTACTCCGCCGTCTACTATCCCGCCAACTACGGATTCATTCCGCAGACCCTGGCCGAGGACGACGACCCGCTCGACGTGCTGGTGCTATGCCAGGAGACAGTGGTCCCGCTCACTCTGATTCACGCCCGCACCATCGGGCTGATGACCATGATCGATACCGGGAAGCAAGACCACAAGATCATCGCAGTCGCCACCCAGGACCCGGAATTCAATACCTATCGCGAAGCCAAGGACATGCCTCCCCACCGGTCGCTCATGCTGCGTCGCTTCTTTCAGGATTACAAGCAGCTGGAAGGCAAAGCGGTGGAAGTGGATGAGATCCAGCCTGCGGCGAAGGCCTATCCCATCATCACCGATGCGCTGGAGCGCTACAGCGAGCAGCGGCGCAAGGGTTTCAAGGGATTTGGCGGGGCCCACTGACCATTCGATCACTTATCGCTCGGCGATAGTGCTCGGTTGGAAACGCCTGGGGCTGTCTCGGACATCCCGGCTTGTTTCTGCTGCCCGCACTCCGAGGGCAAGATGCCGGGACAGCCGGCGACGCCGGCGTTACCCAAATCAGCTTCTCAATTCTTGCCTTGAGCTGCCAGGGCTGTCTGCTCGCGTCGGGCTTCCTGCGCGGGGATAAAATCTGCGTCGGCATTTTTCCAGATCTGGAGCAGCTGTTCGTAGGTCCGCGCGGCGGCGGCGCGGTCGGTCTGGGTCTGGGCGCGGGCTGTTCCCAGCAAGCAGAGAGCATAGTCGGGAATCTGCGTCGAACCGTTCGCTCCCTCACCCAGCGACAGAGCGCGATACCGGATGCCCGGCTCAAAGTCGGTGACCGCTTGCTGCGCATTCTTCATCTCTAACGATGCTCGTCCGCTCAGGTGGGGGACCTTCGACACCAGAGTGTAGGGAGCGGCCGGAGACAACAACGCCGCCACTTGTTCCGGGTGATGCTGCAACAGGGCAGCCGCGGCCTTCACTTCGGGCAGATAGATTTCGTTGGCCAGCGTATTGTTAGGCGCGTCGGCGGCCACGCGTCCCATCTCCTTCAAGGCGGGGCCGCTGTCGCCGCACAGCGCCAAAGCCAGCGCGGCGTCGGGAACCGTCGCCACCGAATGGTCGAGGGCCAATCCACGGTTGGCGAATTCGCGCGCCGCCGGACAGTTCGAGACCAGGGCATCGTGCAGTGCCTTTACGGCATAGATTCCGCCGGCAGCGTCCGGCAGGTGTTGTTGCTCGGCTCTCTGTGCTGCGTGCTCCCACAGCCGGTCGGCGTCATGCATCCTTCCCATAGAGAAATAAATCGAGGCCGCGCCAGCCTCCACGTTAAAACCGTCCGGACGGGCGGCCGCCCATTGCAAATGCTTTTCCCAGTCGGGACGATTGGACAGAAAATCATCTGTCATTGCATTGCTGTGGTAGTTGGTGTCGTCGCTGCCACCCAGGTCGACCGCTTCTTTCATGTAGCGCTCGCCTTCCTGCAAACGGTCCATGCCCATGAGCGTACCGGCGGCATTGTTGGCGGCAACGTTGTTCCACTTGGCAATTTCCCAGGTCTTCTGGAAGCCGGCGAGGGCTTGTTCAACATCTCCGACCTGTGCATAAGCATTGGCCAGATTGTTCCACGCGGCAGCATCTCGCGGATACGTCGCCACGAAAAGTTTGTAGGCTTGCAAGGCCTTGGGCAGGTCGTACTGCTGCAGCGCGTATTGGGCCTCGATGTACATCCTCTCCCGTTCGGTCACGCGCTCCCGCAGGTCATAGGCCTTTTTCAGATGCTCGATGGCTTTGGTGATCGCACCCTGGTTCCCGTAAGCCACGCCCAGGCGCGCGTAGGCCATGGCAAAACTGGGATCGAGGCGCAGCGCCTCCTGGTAGAAGGACGAAGCCTGGGGGAAATCCCGGCCCATGCGGTGCTCGTCTTCGCCCAGCGAAAAAGCATGGAAAGCCTGCAGTGAAGTCGTAGTCACGTTGGTGTAAGGCGTGGAAAGCTTCTGGATGGACGCCATCGACTCGCCCAGCCGCGCGCGCATTGCCGTGGCGGCTTTCGCAACTGCTGCCAGGACTGCCGTCTTGTCGGTGGCGGTCTCCTGCTCCCGGGCAAATACTTCTCCCGTGGCGCAATTCACGGCGTTAATCGAAATCACGTAGGACGGCCCCAGGCTGGCGATGGTTCCCGCCAGGTAGGCCTTCACCCCCAGCCGCTGGCCCAGTTGCTGCGCCAGTTCCGGCGTTATCTTCTGCGCGCCTGACTGTCCCAGATATTGCAGGTTGTTGTGCAATTCCGCATCGCTCACCAATTGCAGCAGCGGAGACTGCTCGAGCTGGATGGCCAGCGCTTCCTTCAACGTCGAATCGAAAACCGCGTCGCCGGTTTGATTGGTGAAGTCGGCGAGAATGAGCTGATCTTTGTCGGTCAGTTGCACGGTCTGATGCTTGCGCCAGTAGAATCCGCCGGCCAGCAAGGCCAGCAGGAGTATCACGGCCGCGGGAATCATGAACTTGCGCAATGACGACGATGACGGCTGCGGTTGAGGCGCCGCGGGAGCCGCCGCTACAGCGCCCGACGAGACAGCGCCTGACGAGGGCGAAGCAACCGCCCGCGCGGAACCGCTGGTTCTGTGCGCCGAGGCGGATGCCGATTCCACCGGCGCAGGACTTCCGCTGTATATCGGCTCCGACGACGAACTCACGGATGAGCTTCGCCCCGACTCCAAATCCCGCTTCAGACGCCGCAGCTCCGACTTGATATCCACCGCATGCTGGTAGCGCAGCTCGCGATCTTTTTCCAGCGCGCGGTTGATGATGTCTTCCAGCTTCGGCGGCAGGTTCGGGTTAAACCGAATCGGCGCCAGCGGCGCGCGGTTCATGATGGCGTCGAAGATTACGCCGGAAGTCTCTCCCCGAAACGGCACAGCGCCGGTCGCCATCTCGTACAGGACGATGCCGAACGAAAACAGATCGGTGCGCGAATCGAGGGTCTTGCCGCGCACCTGCTCCGGCGACATATAAGCCACCGTGCCCAGCGCCGATCCCGGGCTGGTGAGATGCTGCTGCGCGTGCGCTCCCTCGGTCTTGGTCACGTCCGACGGGTCGAGAGTCCGGCTTGCGTCATCCGCCACCTTGGCCAGGCCGAAGTCGAGAATCTTGGCGGCTCCGCGCGAGGTCACAAAGATGTTCGCCGGCTTGATGTCGCGGTGCACGATGCCCTTGGCGTGCGCGGCATCGAGCGCTTCGGCGACGTCAATGCCGATCGAGAGCAGCTTCTCCATCTCCAGCGGGCGATTGCCGATGAGATGTTTCAGCGTCTCGCCTTCCAGATACTCCATGACGATGTAGGCCTGGTCGCCTTCTTCGCCGATGTCATAAATGGTGCAGATGTTGGGATGATTCAGGGCTGACGCGGCCTGGGCCTCGCGCCGGAAGCGGCTGAGAGCCGTGGGGTCGCGCGTGACATCTTCTGGAAGAAACTTCAGCGCAACAAAACGATGGAGGCGCGTGTCTTCAGCTTTGTAGACCACGCCCATCCCGCCACCGCCGAGCTTCTCGATCACCCGGTAGTAAGAGATGTTTTGGCCGATCATTTCGCCCATGAAGTGGCTGCCTTGCAGCGCCCGAAGCCAGAATTCGGGTGAGCCATCTTAGGGGTGGGGCGGAAATAAAGTCAACGCAGGCAACGGTTGGAATGCGCTTTAGCACGAACCACGTGGGGACAGCCGCCCTCGGCTGTCCGGCGGAGCAGCGCTCCGCTTCGGTTTGGGTTTCTGTTGGTTCTGGTTTTTGTTGGTTCTGGTTTTGGGTGGGTTTGGGTTTGGGTGGAGCAGCGCTTTAGCGCTGCATAGAGGCGGTGCGCCGGCGCGGCTTCAGCCGCTGAGGTACCTCTGGGGCTGAAGCCCAACACTCAACCGCATCCAGATGCAGGCCTGAAGGCCTGCTCCACCCTGTGGATCGCCGTCGCCCATGGTGATGCTGCACGAGCGAGGGCGCTCGCGCCCACATTTACCCCTACCAGACCCGGCAGGCGTTCTCCCGCACCATCGGTTGGCCGGCCTTGCAGTTGAATGCCTTCTGAAACTCGGGCATGTTCTGCACTACGCCGTTCACCCGGTATTTTCCCGGAGAATGGGGATCGACGCTGACCAGCATGCGCGAGAACTCCGGACGCCGCTTTTCGCACCAGGCGCGGCCGAAGCCGAGGAAGAAACGCTGCTGCGGAGTGTAGCCGTTGATGGTTTGCGCCGCCGGGCCGGCCTGGCCGTCGGCCATCATCTGCTCCAGCGCCATCAGGGCGATGCGCGCGCCGCCGTTGTCGGCGGTGTTTTCGCCCAGCGTGAGGCGGCCATTGAGTTTGAGATCGTCCACGGCGACGAAGCTGCTGTACTCGTCGGCGATGCAGCTGGCGCGTTTTTCAAACTCTGTGCCATCCTGCGCCGTCCACCAGTCGCGCAGGTTGCCTTGCGGATCGAACTTGCGGCCCTGATCGTCAAAGCCGTGGGTCAGTTCGTGGCCGATGACGATTCCGATGCCACCGAAATTCATGGCGTCGTCAGCCTGCTTGTCGAAAAACGGCGACTGCAGAATGCCGGCGGGAAACACAATTTCATTCCTCGCCGAACTGTAATAGGCGTTGACCGTGGGCGGCGTCATCTGCCATTCATTGCGGTCCACCGGCTTGCCGATCTTGGCAATCTGGCGGCGGGCTTCAAATTCGTTGGCTCGCAGGAAATTTCCCACCAGATCGCCGCGCACAATTTTGAGCGAACTGTAGTCGCGCCAGACGTCGGGATATCCGATCTTGTTGCGAATCGCATCCAGCTTCAGCTTGGCTTGCTTCTTGGTCTCTTCGGTCATCCAGGGCAGGTTCTGGATGTCCTGGTCCAGACTCTTTTCCAGCGCGTCCACCATCTTTAGCATGCGCTGTTTGCCGTCGGCGCCGAAGGCTTGCTCCACGTAGCGCTGGCCCAGAGCCTCGCCCAGTTCGGCATCGGTAGAACTCACGCAGCGCTTCCAGCGCGGCTTGATTTCGGATTGTCCGGTCAACGCCTTCTGCATCTTGAAATTGGCGTCCACGAAGGGTTGGGAGAGCCAGGGAGCCGCCCCGTCAACGAGGTGCCAGCTCACATAGGTTCGCAGCGCGTCGAGCGACTCCGCTTCGAGGACGCCGTTCACCTGCTTGAAGAAATCCGGATTGGAAACGTTCAGGCTGGAAAACTGCGGCGTGCCCATGGCCGCGAAGTAACGATCCAGATAGAAATTGGGCGCCAGGGCAGCGGCTTCGGCGCGAGTCATCTTATGATCGCGAGTCTTGGGATCGCGGCGCGCGGTGCGGTCCATCGAAGCTTTGGCCAGAGCGGTCTCGATGCGCAAGACGGTCTGCGCCGAATCCTCGGCCTGCTTCGGAGATTGCCCGATCAGAGTGAACAGCTGGGTCGCATACTCCACCAGGCTCTTGCGCGCGGCTGCCATCTTGGGATCGTCTTTGAGGTAGTAGTCGCGGTCGGGCAGCGACAATCCGCCCTGATCAATGTAGGCGATCACGTCGTTGGCGCTGTGCAGGTCGGGCGACGAATAAAAATTGAACAGCGGATTGGGCCCAAGCAGTTGCACCCGGGCAACGGCTTCGATCAGCCCGGCCTTGTCTTTTGCGTTCGCGATACGCTTGAGCTCCGGCTTCAGCGGATCTACGCCGTGGGCATTCGCGGCGCTTTCATCAATGCAGGAGCCGTAGTAGTCGCCGATTTTCTGGGTGATGGCATCGCGTCCCGGGCCACCGGCTGCGGCTTTCTCCAGAATCTCGCGCATGACGCCGGCATTTCTTTCCCGAATGTCGACAAAGCTTCCCCAGGATGTCTGGTCCGCCGGAATTTCCGTGGTTTTCAGCCAGTTGCCGCAGGCGTACTGGTAGAAGTCGACGCAGGGGTCGACGGTCTTGTCGATGGTATCGAGATTGACGGCCGGTTGGGACTGGGCGAAACCTGCAAACGCCAGGAGCAATAGAATTGCCAGCAGTGAGCAAAACAAGCGCATGGAAGACCTCATAGGCATTGACCGTTGATTCTAGAGTCCTCGGCTTAGACGGACAAGCTGAGAAAATGTCATGTGATGGTCGAAGCAAAGAGCTTACCGCAAAGTTCGCAAAGAAAATCCGCAAAGAGCGCAAAGAAAGACGTTCTGCGTTTCTTTGCGTCTTTGCGGGTTTCTTTGCGCTCTTTGCGGTTATGATTTTTTCCCTTCGAATCATCTCTCATATCGCGGCGTATAATCTTTGCACAATGACCTCACCAACGGCAGCAACGGACACAGTGTTCCCAAACCCCGGGCAGAGTGGATCGCAAGCCGCAAGTCCAGCAATACCGACGGCAATTTCTCCCAGATGCGCTACGCGCGCAAGGGAGAAATCACGGATGAGATGGCCTATGTCGCGCACCGTGAAAAGCTCGCGCCGGAACTGGTTCGCGATGAAGTCGCCCGCGGGCGGATGATCATTCCCGCCAATATCAATCATCCCGAACTCGAACCCATGTGCATCGGCGTGGCCTCGCTGTGCAAGATCAATTCCAACATCGGCAACTCGGCCGTGACTTCGAACATCGACGAAGAACTCAAGAAGCTGCACACCTCCGTGCACTTCGGCGCCGACACCGTGATGGACCTCTCGACCGGCGGCAACATCCATGAAATTCGCGAAGCCATCCTGCGCCACTCGCCCGTGCCCATCGGCACCGTGCCCATTTACGAAGCCATCTCGCGGGTGAAGCGGATTGAAGATCTCAACAAGAACGTGATGCTGGAAGTGATCGAAGAGCAGGCGGAGCAGGGCGTGGATTACATGACCATCCATGCCGGAGTGCTCATTCAGTATCTGCCCATGGTTTCGAAGCGCATCACCGGCATTGTCAGCCGCGGCGGCGCGATTCTGGCGCAGTGGATGGCGCATCATCACAAGCAGAATTTTCTGTATGAGTGCTTCGACGACATCTGCAAGATTTTCGCCAAGCACGACGTTTCGTTCTCTCTGGGCGACGGCCTGCGCCCCGGCTGCATCGCCGACGCCAGCGACGAAGCCCAGTTCGCGGAACTTAAAACACTCGGTGAACTGACCAAGAAGGCCTGGGAGTACGACGTCCAGGTCATGATCGAAGGTCCGGGGCACGTGCCGCTGGACAAGATCAAAGAGCAGGTGGACAAGGAAAAAGAGCTCTGCTACGAAGCGCCGTTCTACACCCTGGGCCCGCTGGTCACGGACATCGCTCCCGGCTACGACCACATCACCTCGGCGATCGGTGCCGCCATGATCGGATGGCACGGCGCCGCCATGCTGTGCTATGTCACGCCCAAAGAGCACCTCGGCCTGCCCAACGAGAAAGACGTGAAAGACGGAATCATTGCGTACAAGATCGCGGCCCACGCCGCTGATCTGGCGCGGCATCGTCCCGGGGCGCAGGACCGCGACGACGCGCTCAGCTATGCCCGCTACAAATTCGATTGGGAAAAACAGTTTGCGCTGTCACTCGATCCCGAGACGGCGCGTTCGATGCACGACGAAACCCTGCCCGACGACTACTACAAAGAAGCAGCTTTCTGCTCCATGTGCGGCCCGAAATTCTGCTCGATGAACTATTCCAGCAAGGTGGATGAGTACAACAAGAAAGAACACGGGCTGGAGAAGAAAGACTATTCGGAACTGGTGGATAAGCTGGTCAGCCTGAAGTAGTCACGGACCACGTGGGGACAGCCGCCCTCGGCTGTCCAGCTCAGCGAAGCTGAGCTGTGGTATTCCTGCACTGCTGCGGTCCCGTCTTGCCAAACACTGCCGAGCTTCGCTCGGCGGGACAGCCGAGGGCGGCTGTCCACGGGTCCATGCTACTTCCCGAATTCGGCTACGCCGTCCCAGACCAACTGCACCGCCACCGCAAATATCAGAAAGCCGAAAATTCTGGTGATGCCGGCGACCGCCCCTGGCCCCAACCTCGCGACCAGCGGCCCTCCCAGGCGCAGAAACAAGTAGACGCTGAGCGCCAGGGCTGTGATCCCGATCACCATGCCCAGGTAAGTCGTCATGCTGTCGGCGTTGGCCGCCAGACCCATCACCACGCCGATCGAGCCAGGTCCGGAAAGCATCGGCATGGCCATCGGGGTCAGGGAAATGTCGGTCTTCTCGGCGGCTTCGTCGCTCTCCGCCGGAGTAATGCGCGTAGACGCGGTCACCATGCCCCAGGCGGTGTGGGCCACGATCAGTCCGCCGGCGATCTGCAGCACCGGCAGCGAAATTCCGAAGAAGTTGAGCACGAAGCGTCCGAAGAACATGAAGACGACCAGGATGCCGAAGACGTACAGGGCCGTCTTCAGCGCAGTCCGGTTGCGCTCGCTGTCGGAGAAATCAGAGGTCAGAGCAAAAAACAGCGGCACGCCGCCAAACGGATTCACGATCGGAAACAGGGCAAGAAAAGTCGCGCCCGCGGCCGAGGGCAGAGTCTTCAGAATTTGTTCGACAGTATTCCCCGGCGACATCAACGATAGTCCTCCAACACTTTAGCCGCGCGATTCAGCGCCGCGGCCAGGACCGCGATCTGCTGCCGGGTGCGCTCCAGATCGTGTTTGTCGATGGCCTCGTTCACGCCCGG
The DNA here is from genome assembly GCA_963816865.1 of Terriglobia bacterium. GTDB lineage: Bacteria > Acidobacteriota > Terriglobia > Terriglobales > Acidobacteriaceae > JAIQFF01. Next base: position 175,370 of record CAWFMU010000037.1, on the reverse strand, counting down.
AATCACCACCGCAGCGTAGCCAGTGTACTGGCCGGGAGCATAAATGACGTGACGGAACCAGGGACGGTTGGGCAGTCCCTCAGGAATCAGCAAAGCACGCTCCGCCTGGCGCAAGGCCTGATTGAGCCGCACAGAGCCATTCCCGGGATTCTCCTGCTTGCGGCGGATCTTGGCTCCGGCCTGCTCGAACTGATGGGCGGCGCGAACCGCCTCCGCAAAGCTCGGAGGCTGGCTTCCGAATATCGCGTCCGATTTCTTGCGCGCGGCGTCGATGTAGGCGGCGATTTCCTTGCCATACTGCTCGTAGTCGTAGGGCAACACATCGGCGGCGGACATGCGGATGGCTTCCAGTCCAAAAACGCGCGCCATTTCCTGCTCGTAAACAAAATCAGGATCGCCAAATTTCTTGAACCAGTTGAAGTTGTCGAAGACCGAGTGATAGACGCCATACGATCCGCTCGAGCTGACGTCCGACGAGGGCACACCCAGATGCTGCAGGAACACGGTGTAGTCCGAACCGCTGCCCAGGTCTCCGACCGGCACATCGGAGTTGCCCGCCGCGGCGGGAGCGCGTTGCGTCCCACCGATGTCCTGGGTGGGCCGGCGTTCGTTATCGCCCCCTGCCTGGCTGGTTTTTCGCCAATCGTCGTAGACCATGCCGCCCTTAGGGCTGGGCACGACTCTGGTCACGTCGCGGATAAACTGCTTCAGCGTCGGCACCGACGACGCGCCGAACTTCGAACCCGACACCGCCACATCCACGTTGAAGTAGGCGACCGCGTTGGCCAGCTCGGCGTCGTGCTGCTCGCCCCATTCGGTGGAGCCGATGAGTCCTTCTTCCTCGGCGTCCCAACTGCCGATCACGATGCTTCGCTTCGGCTTCCATCCCGACTTGAGCAGTTCGCCGATGCCGTGAACCGACTCCAGCATGGCCGCTGTGCCGCTGTTGGGATCGACCGCGCCGTAGACCCAGGCATCGCGATGATTGCCGGCCACCACCCATTCGTCCGGCAGTTCGCTGCCGCGTATGCGGCCGATCACGTCCCAGATGGTGCGGAACTGGTAGTCCTGCTTGAGATGAATTTTCACCCTGGTCGGCCCAGGTCCGACGTGATAGGTGAAGGGCAGCGAGCCTTGCCACTCGCGAGGCGAGTCGGGTCCGCCTAAATGCTCGAGGATCGGCCACGCGTCAGCGTAGGAAAGCGGCGTCATGGGAATTTTGGGCAACTGCGCCGACTGCTCGGGTGGCGTGCGCTTGGCGTCCGGAAGCGAAGGCACCGAGGCGATTCCCGGCGTGGTGGGATCGCCCGGAAACTGGAACATGTAGCCGACAGAGCCGCGCTGCACGCCGGTATCGGGACGCCACGGGCCCTGCGGATATTTGTCTCCGTGCCGCCAGCCGTCGTCGGCGGGATCGGAATAGATCAGCACACCCGCGGCGCCGTGTTCCTGCGCCACGAATGCCTTCACTCCGCGGAAATTTTGCCCGTAGCGCACCAGCACGATCTTGCCGCGCACATCGATCTTCATCTGCTCCAGCTTCTGGAAGTCGTCGGGCGATCCATAGTTCGCGTAGACCACGTCGGCTTCGACGTCTCCCGACGGCGACATGCTGTTGAACGGCGTCACCACCCGGGGATCATCCTGATAAGGATCGCCATTCACCCGCTCACGCGTCGGGCCATGCATGGTGACGCCGGCGGGAGCAGTCATATCCACGCTGATCTCGGCGGGATAGTTCATCCAGACGCGGTATTCGACGATTTCAGTTTCGAGGCCGGCCTCGCGGAATTTTTGGGCGACGTAGTCGGCGGTCGCCTTGTCCTCGGGCGTGCCCGCCATGTGCGGCGCCTGGGTCAGGATGCGCAGGTGCTCTTCGGCAAGTTTTGGATCGGGCACAGCCAGGAAGCGGCTTTCGAGCGCGATCTCGTCCGCCGAGTTGCGGAACCCGAATAGGGCAGTCGCAGATGCGTCCTTCGCAGGGCAAGGCCGCTTGCGAGGTTCCACTTACATCGGCGAGGAAAAGAAGAGAAAGGAAGACAGATGGAAGGACCACTGCTGAAATAAATTTCATCGGGCTCCTGGGCCGAACACTGTGGCGCTCGCGACTTCAAGTTCTTGCCAGCTCACGCAGTGCTTCGAGCGTTTCCTCAAGATCGGGAAGCTGGTCCAGCAGGATATATCCTGCTGAACCGGATCTTGCCCGCTTTGTCGACTACGAAAATGGCGCGATCACTGGCTCCCTTGAAGGGTTCAACCTCCCGCAACACGCCGTAGTGGCGGCTGACTTCTCCATGCGGCCAGAAATCGCTGCCCAGCAGGAAGTCGAACGGACCAATCTCGCGCTCCCATGAAGTCGTGTTCATGATCGAATCCACGCTGATGCCGAGCACTTCGGCCTGGCGGGCCAGAAATTTGTCCCGTTCCACCTGGTACGTAACCATCTGCTGCGCGCTGACCGGGTCCCGGTTGGCCGGGTAAAAGGCGAGCACCAGGTTGCGCTTGCCGCGATGCTCGGAGAGGCGGAACTGTTTCCGCACACCGCCGACCAGAACTGGAAGATCGAAATCAGGCGCCATGTCGCCGACCTGCAACAACGTCGTCACCTCATGAACCATGTGGGGCGGCGCCGCCGCGCTGCGCCCGATTCCCACATCAGCCTGAGGCGCCGCCTCTACCTTACTTGGCCGCTGCCGATCACTTCGTACTTTGCCGAGGTCAATTCCGCCAGGGCGAAGGGTCCGCGGCAGTGCAATTTTTGGGTGCTGATGCCCATTTCCGCGCCGAACCCGAATTCTCCTCCATCGGAGAAACGGGTCGAGGCGTTCCAGTAGACCACTGCTGAATCAACCAGCCGCAGAAACAGGCGCGCTTGAGCTTCGTCGCTGGTCACAATCGCTTCGGAGTTTTTGGTGGAATAGCGATTGATGTGCGCAATCGCGTCTTCGATGTCCGACACGACCCGAATCGCGATGCACAGCCGCAAATATTCTTCGTTCCAATCCTGAGCTTCGGCGGCGCGCACGGACATACCCGCAGCCAACCGGCGAGTCTCATCATCGCCGCGCACTTCCACGCCGCCAGTCGAGCAGCTTCTTCACGATGCGCGGAATGTATTCCGCCGCGATGCGCTGGTGCACCAGCAGCTTTTCCGCGGAATTGCACACTGACGGACGCTGCGTCTTGGCATTGATCACGATGGCGTCCGCCATTTCGAAATCGGCGGACTCGTCCACGAAGATGTGGCAGTTCCCTGCTCCGGTCTCGATTACAGGCACGGTGGCGTTGTCGGCGACGAAGGAAATCAATCCCGGCCCGCCGCGCGGGATCAGCACATCCACCAGTCCGCGCGCCTTGATCAGTTCGTGCACCGAATCGCGAGTGCTCGAATCCAGCAACTCGATTGCGCCCTCGGGAACTCCGTCCACCTGGTTCATGATCTCGACCAGCTTCTGATTGCTGTGCACCGCTTCCTTGCCACCGCGCAGCACGATCGCGTTGCCGGTCTTGAGCACCAACGACGCGCAATCCACAGTCACATTGGGCCGCGATTCGTAGACGACACCCACAACGCCCAGTGGCACGCGCACTTTGCGGATACGCAAACCGTTGGGCCGGGTCCACTCGGCAATCGTTTCACCGACGGGATCGGGAAGGCTGGCCACTTCGCGCACGCCCGCAACCATGGCCGCGATGCGTTCCGGAGTGAGCACAAGGCGGTCGCGCATGGCGCCCGCCAGGCCGGACTCTTCCAGGTCGGCCTGATTCGCTTCCGATAATGCTTCGCGGCATTGGCCGCAATCGCGTCCGCCATCGCCAGCAGGATGGCATTCTTCTCGGCTGTCGTGAGCTGCGCCATCCGGGCCGCGGCGCTCTGCGCCCGCAGAAGCTTGTCGCGAGTCGAGCTGGGCGTGCGGACGCTAGTTGCCATCGGAAGACTTTCTGCGCTGCGGCGGAAAATAAGTTCCGATCTTGCGCTCGAGGGCCCATGGAATTGCGTGCGTATGGCGTCCATTCGACGATGGCGACGTTGGCGCCGGCTTCGCTGGCCAGCTTGGCGGCGCGCAGCTTGGAGCGCATGCCTCCCGTGCCCAGCTTGCCCTGGCCGTTGCAGACGGCTTCCATGGGCGCGGTCAGCTTGCGTATGGTGCGCAGCAGGCGCGGCCGTTTGCCGTTGGGAAAATAAAATCCGTCAACGTCGGTGAGCAGCAGCAACCAGTCGGCCTTGACCGCGGTCGCCAGCAAGGCGCTCAGTTCGTCGTTGTCGCCGAAGGCTCCCACCAGTTCGCGCACCGAAACGCTGTCATTCTCATTCACCACCGGCACCACGCCGAGCTTCAGCAGCTCATGCAGCGCATTCTGCAGGTTGCGGTAGCGGAGGGGCGAAGTGAAGTCATCGCTCGAGAGCAACAGCTGGGCGACGACTTTCTTGCCGAAAAAAAGCTGCTCGTAAGTGTGCATCAGCAGGCTTTGCCCGACCGCGGCGCAGGCCTGCATCAGAGGCACGGTGGACGGCCGTTGGCGAAGGCCCAGATGGGTCATGCCGGACGCGATGGCCCCGGAGCTGACGATCAGATACTCGTGGCGGGACAAGTCGAGCTGGTCGACCAGCGCCCGCATGCGGGTAGTGTCGATGCGGCCGCCGGGCGCGATCAGACTGGTGCCGACTTTGACGACGAGGCGCATGGTTAAGACTCTAATTTAACAATTAAGACGGATTTGGGCGAATGTAGGCGCGAGCGCCTCGCTCGTGCGGCAGCGCCACTGGTGACTCCGCACGAGCGAAGGCGCTCGCGCCCACATTTCTCGCGTTAAACTGTTTTCATGGCGGTGAAAGATTCGACCCAGCGCTTTTCCTCGCGCGTGGGAAACTACGTTCGCTATCGGCCTGCCTATCCCTCCGCGGTTCTCGATCTGCTGAAGAACGAGTGCGGCCTCACCCCCGCTTCCGTCATCGCCGACATTGCTTCCGGCACCGGCATTTTCACCCGCATGCTGCTGGAGAACGGCAACCGCGTGTTCGGCGTGGAGCCGAATGCTGACATGCGCAAGGCGGGAGAGGAATTTCTGCGCGCTTATCCTCAATTCACCAGCGTGGCGGGAACGGCGGAAGCTACGACTCTCGCCGATCACAGCGTTGACTTGATCACCGCCGCCCAGGCGGCCCACTGGTTTGATCGCGAGAAAGCGCGACGCGAATTCATTCGCATCTGCCGGCCCGGCGGCTGGACGGTGCTGCTGTGGAACGAGCGGCGCACCGGATCGACGCCATTTCTCCGCGACTACGAGCAGTTGCTGCTCGAGTACGGCACCGACTATCAGGACGTACGCTACGAGCGCACCATCGCAGCAGATCGAAACGTTCTTCGCGCCCTCGCCATTTCAGGTGCGCACTTTTGACTATCAGCAGGAATTCGACTATCCCGGCGCTCGAAGGACGATTGCTGTCTTCTTCCTACACGCCGCAGGCAGACGATGCCAGGCTACGCGCCGATGCTGCGCGAATTGCGGCGGATATTCGATGCGCATCAGGTCAATGACCGGGTGACCTTCGAGTACGACACGCGGGTGTACTACGGACAGCTGAGTTGAGCTTCGGCTTGAGCCTTCAAACCACGAAGGACACGAAGGTCCACGAAGGAGATCCTAACCAGCATCGATTCAGCTCGGAGAACGCATGGCCAGCGAGAAGACGTTTCACATGACGCCCGACGAATTCCGGCGCCACGGACATGCCATGGTGGACTGGATCGCCGACTACTACACCCGCATCGAGTCGTTCCCCGTGCTTTCGCAGGTCGAGCCGGGACAGATTCGGGCGTCGCTGCCGGCCGATCCTCCGGTGAAGGGCGAAGCTTTTCCCGCCATCCTCGCCGACATTGACAAGCTGATCCTTCCCGGCATCACGCACTGGCAATCGCCGAATTTCTATGCCTACTTTCCTTCGAATGCTTCCGGGCCGGCGATTCTCGGCGACTTGCTTTCTTCCGGCCTGGACGTGCAGGGGATGCTGTGGGCCACCAGTCCGGCCTGCACGGAACTGGAGACGCACGTCCTGGACTGGCTGGTTCCACATGCTGGATCTGCCGCAGAAGTTTCTTTCGACCAGCAGCGGTGGAGGCGTCATCCAGGACACGGCTTCGAGCGCCTCGCTGTGCGCGCTGCTGGCGGCGCGGGAGCGGGCCACGAACTTCGCCAGCAATCGCTACGGCTGCGATGGCAAGCTGGTGGCCTACACTTCGTCGCAGGCGCACTCTTCGCTCGAGAAAGGCGCCCAGGTCGCCGGCATTGGACGCGACAATCTGCGCCTGATCGAGGTTGACGAAAATTTTGCCATGCGCCCCGAGGCGCTGGCGCGACAGATCGAGCAGGACCGTCAGGCAGGCCTGATACCGTTCTTTGTCTGCGCCACCGTCGGCACGACTTCTTCGAATGCGATGGATCCGGTGCCGGAAATTGGCCGCATCTGCCGCGAGCAGAAACTCTGGCTGCACGTGGATGCCGCCATGTCAGGCACGGCCGCGCTTTGTCCTGAATTTCGCCACACTCACGCCGGCCTGGAGTTTGCCGACAGCTACTGCTTCAATCCGCACAAGTGGATGTTCACCAATTTCGACTGCGATTGCTTTTACGTCGCAGACCGCAAGGCGCTCATCCAGACTCTGAGCGTGCTGCCGGAATACCTGCGCAACAAGGCCACCGAAACCGGAGCGGTGATTGACTATCGCGACTGGCAGATTCCGCTGGGCCGGCGCTTTCGGGCGCTCAAACTGTGGTTCGTGATCCGGCACTACGGGGTCGAAGGGTTGCAGTATCACATCCGGCAGCACGTCGAGTTGGCGCAGCAGTTTGCCGGGTGGGTCAGGGATGACAACCGCTTCGAGTTAGCGGCGCCGGTGCCGTTGAACCTGGTGTGCTTCCGCCACAAAGGTGGAGACGAGCAGCAATCAGACTTTGATGGACCGCCTCAACCGCAGCGGAGACCTTTATCTCACGCACACGCGGCTGAACGATCGTCTGACCCTGCGGCTGTGCGTGGGGCAGACAAATACCACAGCGCGGCATGTGGAGAAGGCGTGGAAGCGGATTCAGGAAGAAGCTGGGAAGCTGGCTCCGGCTTGAGGTGAATGTAGGCGCGAGCGTCCCGCTCGTGCAGCACCGTTCTTGCCGCTGCCGCACGAGCGGGGCGCTCGCGCCTACATCAACCCTACTGGAGGACGGGCGTCCCCGCCCGTCCTGTCCGGGATCGCACCCAGTCGAGCCTTGCGGACGAGATACTTTCCACGGCCAGTCAGGAATCGAGCCAGCGTGTCCGCCACCGCTTCCAGCAGTACCCGGTCTTCCGCGCCAAAGCCATTTTCGCGATCGCTTTCGACGCTCAGCACTCCCAGCTCGCGCGAAGCCAACTTCATGGAAATGAGTATCTTGGATCGGGTTTCCGGAAGCGCAACTTCAGCTGGCGATCGCCGCCGCGCCCAGCGACTGCTGCGGCGCAGTTTTCTCCGACCGCCAGGAAGATTCCGACCCAGGCATAGTGACGGCCGCGGCAAAGCAAATCGATCACATCCTCCAGCGGAGAATGATGCGCCGACGGCCGGCTGGCCGCGAGCAAGCATTCGACGTCAGCCAGAAGCTGGCGGGTGGGACGATAAACTTTCAAGGGCGAGTCCTGAAGGTAAGAGAAATCGAGGGCCAGTTTAAATGCGGACAGGGGGAGGGTCAACGGTTTTGGAAGCATTAGCAATTGGCAGCACTTAGCCACCTAAGGGTTCTTGCGGAATGCTCTAATAAAGCTGAGTGAACCAAGTGCTAATTGCCAATTGCTAATTGCCTCCTACCTCTTCTCCAACTCCTTGGGCTTGTCCGGTGCGGGATGGGCGGAAGCGTCGGGTCTCCAGGCGGTTTGGTTGGCTCCGGCGGATGGATTCACGCCGAAATCCCACACGTAGAGATTCATTCCATCTTTTCCCAACAGCTCGATCACGCGCATACTCCCCGGGCTCGAGATCGCTCGACGGCGTTACCTTGACCCAGCCGCCGGTGAGTTTGGTCGCAGTGGTGGGCACGAGCTTCTGTTCCTGGCTGACCTTGCCGTAGATCGCGATCTTGATGTCGCCGACAATGCGCTTGTCCTTTTTGTTGCTTTCCAGCCGCACGATGCGGAAACGGTCCCAGGGTAGCTGCTCTTCTTTCGTTTTCTCGGCAATCTGGGTTGCTTTGTCGAGCTGGTCCTGCTGCTCGAGGTTGACGTAAATCGCGGGCACGGTGACGTGCGCCTGAATCTTGGCGTGCAATCCGGGCAGTTCGATGATCTGCTTGGTTTTGGCAATCGGATTGATGGTGGCGCGCAGGATGTTGCCCTTCATGTTCTTGTTGAGCTCGCCGCTGCTCTGCTGCAATTCGACCAGCTGGGGCTGGGTCTGGAAGGTATCGAGCAGAATCATGCCGCCATCGTCGGGCAAACGCAGGCCGGGCGCCACGTGCGGAGACCTGGCTTCGTCGGCCTGGCGTTCAGCTTCCAACTCCTTGTCGAGCGCCACCGCTTCCGGAGCGGGCTTGCCGGCGGCACGGTCTTTTTCGTACTTGTCGGTCGCCGCCCAATCCACCATCGACTTGGGGACTTCTTCCCACTCGTTGCGCTCGGCGCTCAGGTAGCGCACGCGCTCGCCCTTGACCTCCCATTTGGTGGCCAGCTGGTAGGTGCCATCGGTGAGGATCAGACGTTTGGCGAGCTCCTGCGCGGGCACAGGCGTGGCCCACACCAGGAAGAAAGTCCGCAGCAGGCCGATTGCGAGACGATAAACCTGACGCATAGGATCAATGAGTTGGATGCAGCCTTCTGATGCCCAGTGTACTCCGCGGGAGCCACTCGTGGGTCCGTCGACGCAGCCTGCAAACACCATAAACCACGAAGGACACGAAGTACCACGAAGGCTTAGCCCGAGGGGTCTACTTCGTGTACCTTCGTGCCCTTTGTGGTTAAAGCTTTTCTTCTAGTCACCCGAAAACATTTCTGGCATAATTGGTTGTGCACCCATCCTGCACAAAATCTCAAAGACAATTTAAGGTGAGGAATCGATGTCGGCAAAGTACATCTTTGTGACCGGGGGCGTGGTGTCTTCGTTGGGCAAGGGACTGGCGGCGGCCTCGATGGGCTGCCTGCTGGAAAGTCGCGGGCTCAAAGTCAACCTGATGAAGTTTGATCCTTATCTCAACGTCGATCCGGGCACCATGTCGCCGTTTCAGCATGGCGAGGTATTTGTCACCGACGACGGAGCCGAGACCGATCTCGACCTGGGCCACTACGAACGCTTCACTCACGCCAAACTTTCTCGCGACAACAACTGGACCACGGGACGAATCTACGAACAGATCATCGCCAAGGAGCGGCGCGGCGACTATCTGGGCAAGACCGTGCAGGTGATTCCTCACGTCACCAATGAAATCAAGGCTGCGATGAAGAAGGTGGCGCAGGATGTGGATGTCGCCATCGTCGAAATCGGAGGCACCGTAGGCGACATCGAGTCGCTGCCCTTCATGGAAGCGATCCGGCAGATGCGGCAGGAACTGGGCCGCGACCACACCTTGTTCATGCACGTGACCCTGGTGCCGTTTATCGCCGCCGCGCAGGAACTCAAGACCAAGCCGACGCAGCACTCGGTGAAAGAACTTCTCAGCATCGGAATCCAGCCCGACATTCTGCTTTGCCGCACCGACCGGTTCCTGTCCAAGGAGATCAAATCGAAAATCGCGCTCTTCTGCAACGTGGAAGAAGAGGCGGTCATCACGGCCAAGGACGTTGCCTCCATTTACGAAGTGCCGCTGGTGTTTTCGCGTGAAGGCGTGGATTCGCTGGTGCTTCGCTACCTGCGCCTGGAGGCCAAGGATCGCGACCTCAAGGACTGGGAGGAAATCGTACATCGCGTCTACAACCCGAAGGCCGAAGTCACGATCGGAATTGTGGGCAAGTACGTGGAGTACGAAGATTCCTACAAGTCGCTGAAAGAAGCGCTGGTCCACGGCGCGCTGGCGCACAACCTGAAACTGAATCTGAACTGGATCGAAGCCGAAGGACTCGAAAACGGAGACCGCACCTACGAAGAACAACTCGCCGACTATGACGGACTGCTGGTGCCGGGCGGCTTTGGCAAGCGCGGCATCGAGGGCATGCTGATTGCGATCCGCTACGCCCGCGAAAACAACGTCCCGTATTTTGGCATTTGCCTGGGCATGCAGACGGCGTGCATCGAATTTGCCCGCAACGTGTGCGGACTGAGCCGACGCCAACTCCAGCGAATTCGATCCGGCAACGCCGCACCGCGTGATCTACAAGCTGCGCGAACTGCGCGGCGTGGAGGAACTGGGTGGAACCATGCGGCTGGGGGCGTGGCCCTGCAAGATCGAGCCCGGAACCCTGGCCCACAAAATCTACGGCAAGCTCGAAATCAGCGAACGCCATCGCCATCGCTACGAATTCAACCGCGAATACGAGGAAACGCTGACCGCGGGCGGATTGCGGATTTCCGGATCAACGCCCGACGGCACCTACGTGGAGATGGTGGAGTTGCCCGATCATCCGCACTTCATCGGGTGCCAGTTCCATCCCGAGTTCAAGTCGAAGCCGCTGGAGCCGCATCCGCTGTTCAAGACGTTCGTCGGCGCGGCGTACGAGCACGGACTGAAGCGGCGGGCGGACAAGACGGCTTCTGAAGTGGAGATGTTCCACCGGCCGGAGAAGGTTGGAAAAAGATAGACTAACCACCGAGGACGCCGAGGACACCGAGAAAACACGTTAGAAAGAGTTCTCGCGGTCTCGGTGTCCTCGGTGGTAGAGATTGAATTCACTGACCACTTCCTTCCAAATCGACAATGTCCGCATCGGCGCCGGAAATCTCTTTCTCATCGCCGGCCCCTGCGTCATCGAGAGCGAAAAGCATGCTCTCTTCATGGCGGAAGTGATCAAAGGCGTAACCCGTTCGCTGAATTTTCCTTTCATTTTCAAGGCGTCCTACGACAAGGCCAACCGCACTTCCATTCGCAGCTATCGCGGCCCGGGGTTGGTGGAAGGTCTGCGCATCCTGAAAAAAGTGAAAGATGAAGTGCACGTGCCCATTCTGACCGACGTGCACGAGACCGCCGACGTGGCCAAGGTCGCGGAAGTCGCAGACATCTTGCAGATTCCGGCGTTCCTCTGCCGTCAGACCGATCTGGTCGTGGCCGCGGCCATGACCGATCGCGTCGTCAATATCAAGAAGGGACAGTTCGTCTCGCCCGCCGACATGCGGCACATCGTGGAGAAATGCCGCACCGCCGGCAACGACAAAGTCTTCGTGACCGAGCGTGGATCGAGCTTCGGCTACAACAATCTCGTGGTGGACATGCGCTCGCTCGCCATCATGCGCAAATTCGTTCCGGTGGTTTTCGACGCCACCCACTCGGTGCAGCTTCCCTCGTCTGCGGCCGATGGAGATCACGCCGTGAGCGGAGGACAGCCCGAGTTCATCCCGGTGCTGGCGCGCGCGGCGGTGGCAGCGGGTGTAGATGGAATCTTCATGGAAGTCCACGACAATCCCAAGGAAGCCAAGTCCGACGGGGCGAACGCGCTGGAGTCAACCAAGCTGCGCGGAGTCTTGAAAGAATTGCAGGCGATACAGAATGCGCTGCCCGCCGCGCATGCCAAGCCCTGAAGCAGGCTGGTCTTGTGAATCTGTTACCATGGCGGCCTTACGCGAGAGGTCGCATGAAATATCTTTGGTTGGCAGTCCTCACCGCGGGTTTATTCACAACGTTTACGACTTCCAGCGCGCAAACCGCCGCCGCCGCCCCGCTTCGAGTCGCCATCGCGGGCATGGTTCACGGTCACGTCGAAGGCTTTTTCCAGCGCTCGCTGCACCGGCCCGACATCCAGATTGTCGGAATCGCCGAACCTGACACGAAAGTCGCGGCGCGTTACGCGGCGCAGTTCAGCCTCGACCGCAGTTTGATCTTTACCGATCTCGAAGACATGCTGCAGAAGACGCATCCGCAAGCCGTCCTGGCGTACACCAATACCTTATGACCACCGAAAAGTGGTAGAGATATGCGCCCGCCACGGCATCCACGTGATGATGGAAAAACCGCTGGCGGTCAGCGCGGAGGATGCGCACGCCATCGCCGATGCCGCGCGCAAGGGCAACATCCAGGTGCTGGTGAACTTCGAAACCTCGTGGTATCGCAGCAACCATGCGGCCTATGACATGGTCCACGACAAATCCATTGGCGACATTCGCAAGGTTGTCGTCCACGACGGTCATCAGGGACCGAAGGAAATCAATGTCGCTCCCGAGTTCTTCGCCTGGCTCAACGATCCCAAGCTGAACGGCGCCGGAGCGCTCTATGATTTCGGCTGCTATGGCGCCGATTTGATGACCTGGCTGATGGATGGGCAGCGGCCCACTATCGGTGACCGCTACTACCCAGCAGATCAAGCCCGACATCTATCCGCGAGTGGACGACGAGGCGAACGTCATCCTGACCTATCCCAAGGCGGTGGCGATCCTGCAGCCTTCGTGGAACTGGCCGTTCGACCGCAAGGATATGGAAGTTTACGGCCAGACCGGCTACGTGATCACGGTCCGCCACGACGACGTGCGAGTGCGGCTCAAGGGAGGAGAGGAGCAACTGCTGCCGGCCAAGCCGGTGGCTGCTCCTTACGATGATTCGTTGTCGCTGTTCCGGGCGGTCGTTCTGGATGGAGTGGCGCCCGGCGCGCCTTCGTCTCTCGAAACCAATGTGATCGTCGCTGAAATCCTGGACGCAGCGCGGCGCTCGGCGGCTTCGGGCAAAGCTGTCCGGCTCGCAGGAGATCTGAACTTTGCGCATAATGTGGGCGCGAGCGCCCCGCTCGTGCGGCAGCGTTGAAGCGCCGCGTTACGAAATGTCTTTGGAACGCTAGGTCATTTGCGCTGCCGCACGAGCGGGGCGCTCGCGCCTACACTTCCTGATCGCCTGATGCACATTTTTTGCACCATTGCCGGAGTCGTCGCCATCCTGGGCATCCTGCTGGATGCCTTCGAGACAGTAGTTCTGCCGCGGCGGGTGCAGCGCAGCTTCCGGCTGACCAGCTGGTTCTATCGCCGTACCTGGATTCCGTATCGAAGTCTCGCGAGACGCATTCCCTCACGGGCGCGGCGGGAAAATTTTCTAAGCTACTTCGGACCGCTGTCGCTGATTTTCCTGCTGATTTTGTGGGCGACCGGACTGATCTTCGGCTTCGCCCTGCTGCAATACGGAGTGGGTGAACACTTTCGTCTTAGCGGAGAGCCTCTTACGCTTTGGTCTCCTGATCTACCACAGCGGTGAAACTTTCTTCACCCTCGGCTACGGCGACATTATCCCCGATTCCGGTCTGGCCCGCGCTCTGGCGGTGGTGGAATCCGGCCTGGGCTTCGGTTTTCTGGGCGTGGTGATTGGCTATTTGCCGACCATCTATTCGTCATTTTCCCGCCGCGAAATCGAAATCTCCCTGCTCGATGCCCGGGCGGGTTCGCCTCCATCGGCTGCGGAACTATTGTCGCGGTTCGGAAACTGTCCGCAACAGGCGGTGCTCGACCAGATTTTCAAGGACTGGGAACGCTGGGCGGCAGAGGTGCTGGAGAGTCATCTGTCTTATCCCGCGCTCAGCTTCTTTCGCTCGCAGCACAACAATCAATCCTGGCTGGGAGCACTGGTTACGATTCTGGACGCCAGCGCCCTGGTCATCGCCGGCGTCGACGGCCTGCGCAACGAGCAAGCCAAGATCACCTTCGCCATGGCGCGGCACGCGGTGGTTGACCTGGCCCAGGTCGTAAATGCGCGCTACAACCCGAATGCTGATGACCGGTTGCCCGAGCCGGAACTGAATCGGCTGCGCGAAAAACTGGCGGAACGGGGAGTGAAACTGGGCGAGGGCGCCGCGTTTGAAGAGAAGCTCGACCATCTTCGTTCGCAGTATGAACCCTACGCGGTAGCGATTGCGCTTAACCTTTCGATCGACTTACCGCCGTGGATTCATCCCGAGAGACAGAAAGACAACTGGCAGGCCGGTCCCTGGGACCGGGCCATTCAAGCCAGAGGCCTGGCGGGACGGGTGCAGAGTATGGATGATCATTTTTGAAGAAGCTGTCAGCTATCAGCTCTCAGCTTTTGAGCGCACCCTTTCGATTGCTCCCGCACTGCACCGATTGATCTAATTGCCAAGTGCTGTCTGCTCCGTTCTGCTAACATCTGTTTTCTTCCATGAAGCACATTGGCGAAAACGTAGTTCGCATCGAGGCTGATGCCTTGCGCGCGCTGGCTGACCGCATCGCGGGCCCGATGGCTGCGGCTTTCGATCGAGCGGTCGAGTTGATTTATGGCTGCGCTGGCCGGGTAGTGGTTACGGGCATGGGCAAGAGCGGCATCATTGCGCGCAAGATCGCAGCGACGCTGAGTTCGACTGGAACTCCCGCGCTGTTTATGCATCCGGTTGACGCGGTGCATGGAGATCTTGGCATGGTGGTACGCGGCGATGTGGTGCTGGCGTCTTTCTGCCAGCGGCGAGACGGAAGAGATTCTACGGCTGCTGGCGACTCTCAAGCGGCTGCAGGTGCCGCTGATCAGCATGACCGGGGATCCGGTATTTGAAAGAGGGGGAGAAGCCGCGGGCGAGGGCGCCCGCGCCAACCAATCTACATCCAAGATATCTACGCTGGCGGCGGCGGCGGATGTTGCGCTGGACTGCTCGGTGGCCCAGGAGGCCTGCGGGCTTGGCTTGGCGCCGACTGCCTCGACCACGGCCATGCTGGCGCTAGGGGATGGGCTGGCTATGGCACTTGCCGAGAAGCGCGGCTTCAAGGAAGAAGACTTTGCCAATCTGCATCCCGGCGGGAAACTGGGCAAGCGCCTGGCTAAGGTCGCGTCGTTGATGCACAGCGGAGAAGCTGTGCCACAAGTCACGCCGCAAACCAAGATGCCGGACGTGATCTACGAAATGTCGCGCAAGAAGTTGGGCGTAACCGCCGTAGTGGACGGCAAGAAGCTGGTGGGCGTGATCAGCGATGGCGATTTGCGGCGATTGCTTGAAAAGCGCGGCAAGGATGTGTTGGACCTGACCGCGAGTGAGTGCATGACGGCGAAGCCTCGAAGCATTGGAGCGAATGAATTCGCGGCTACGGCGCTGGCGTTGATGGAAGAAAAGAAAATCACTTCGCTGGTGGTAGTCGATGGCGCGAATACTCTCTTGGGAATCCTCCACCTGCACGACTTGTGGGGAACGGAGATGATGTGAGGATTGTGTAATTTGGTAATTGAGTAATTTTGTAAACTGAGAATCACGTCTCCTTCCTTGGGTGGACCGGGTTCTCGGTGACGCAATTACCAAATCGCACAATGGAGTCTCCATGTACCACTACGATCCGACGACCGCGCTGGAAGAACTCACCGAAGACGCTACGCTGCCCAACCCCGTCCACGTACGCGACATGATTCTGCGGAAAAAACTCGGCCCGGACAAATCGCTCGAGCTGAACCGTCTGTTCGTCGAATATCAGAAATTTTTCGGCGAGGCGCAGAAGCTGGGTAAGGAAATTTTGAAGCAGTTGGCTGGTTAACGGGCCAGGAACGCGATCATCTCTTCGCGGGTGAACCCCGCTTCCCTCAGCAGCGAAAGCAAAGTTCCCTTGGGCATGTCACGATTATGTTTCGGGACAACCGCCCGACGCTTTGAAACCGGATGAAAATAGATAAAATGGCTTCCCGCGTGCGATCGAGGACGAAACCGTGTTGTTCCAGGAATCTAACGATCTCGCGCGGCCGAATCGCAGGTAGTCTCGCCATCCGGATCCCCTCCTTACATAATCTATGAAACTCCGGAGGCTGCTTTCTTAGTGGGAGTACTCCAGATCTAAAGAAGCCACGAGGGTTTCGTCGTCGGTGGGAATCGGCTCCTTGTGCTTCTTGAGACTCTCAATGTAGCCAGAGATTGCATCCTTGGCCATGGTTCGTGCTTCGGCTAGCGTGCGCCCGTAGGTGACGCAACCAGGCAGCGCCGGTACAATCGCGGTGAATCCGCCTTCGGGCTCCGGACGGAGCATGATGTTGTAGCGGTATCGCGTTTTGGCCATTTGGATCAACCCGATTTTATCTTGGAGGCAATGACGAGTCAAAGATGGCCGGACAGCCGACCTGGCGCACTAAGTTTTCTGCCTCGCTGGAAGAGCCGAGAAGATCAGCCATGCTCCGAGGAACAGCAGCGCATACTCTACAAATAACATTGATGCCGCCTGAGTGGAGTTACTGGGCTGTAGCGCCCTCGTGCCAGGATATAGAAGTTGCTTCGTCTCGATATAGACCAAGAGTGCGCCAACGATAATCTTCCACCAAACGTAGCCTTTCACGCTGCTCCTTGGTGTTTTCTGCTTCGTAGGATCACACTAACACTTCCCGAAACCAACGCTTTGAACAACTGAGACACCATTGATCGCACAATTATGAACCCTCCAATCATTTACAATAATCAATTCCCTGCTACCCAGGACTCCCAATTATGCATCGTTGGTCTCAACTGTTTATTCCCACTCTGCGCGAGGCACCGGCGGACGCTGAAGTCGCCAGCCACAAATTTCTGGTGCGGGCCGGATATATCCGCCAGCTGGCCGCCGGGATTTACTCCTATCTCTTCATGGGGCAGCGCTCGTTCAACAAGGTCATGGGCATCGTTCGCGAGGAGATGGACAAGATTGGACAGGAATTCTATCTGCCCGCCATTCATCCGCGGGAGTTGTGGGAAGCCAGCGGCCGCTGGGCCGTCATGGGCGACAACATGTTCCGGCTAAAAGATCGCAAGGGGGCCGACCTGTGTCTCAGCATGACGCATGAAGAAGTCATGACCGAGATTGCGCGCAAGGAGTTGCGCAGCTACAAGCAGCTGCCCCAAATCTGGTACCAGATTCAAAGCAAATTCCGCGATGAAGCCCGGCCGAAATCCGGGCTGTTGCGGGTGCGCCAGTTCATCATGAAAGATTCATACTCTTTCGACATGGACGCCGCCGGCCTGGACGTTTCGTATCAGAAGCATTACGACGCCTACTGCCGCATTTTCGATCGCTGCGGACTGAAGTACATGGTGGTCGAAGCCGACTCAGGCGCAATGGGCGGATCGCAGTCGCACGAGTTCATGGTGCGGACGCCGGCGGGAGAAGACCGCATCGTGAGCTGCGAAAAATGCAAATACGCCGCCAACCTCGACAAGGCAACATCGAAGCTGGCAGCGGTCGAAGACCTCAGAGCGGAGGGCGACGGCAAGCCGCTCGAAGTCCACACTCCCGGTATGAA
Source organism: Terriglobia bacterium (assembly GCA_963816865.1). Lineage (GTDB taxonomy): Bacteria > Acidobacteriota > Terriglobia > Terriglobales > Acidobacteriaceae > JAIQFF01. The sequence continues at coordinate 158,039 of CAWFMU010000037.1, read as the reverse complement.
GACGATTGAAGATGTCGCGAAATTCCTGGGCGTGTCGCCGAAAAACAAGATGAAGACGCTGGCCCTGATGATGGAGAGCCTCGACGCCAAGACCGGCAAAGCGTCGGCGCGCGCGGTTGTGTTGCTGATGCGCGGCGATCATCAGATGAACGAAGTCAAACTGTCGGCTGCTCTGGGTGGCAAGGAGACGCGTCCCATGCAGGAAGAGGAAATCCGGCAGCTCTTCAATTCTCCTGCCGGGTTCCTGGGACCCGTCGGTATCGCGTGGGCGAAGGACATGAAGGACCTTGAACGTCCCGTGCTGCTTGGTGGACAAGGCGCTCGAAGGCCGCACCAATCTGATCGGCGGAGCCAATAAGGAGGACTATCACTTCAAGAACATCACACCCGGCCGCGACTTTCAGCCGACCGCGTACGTCGATCTGCGCAGCGTGACCGCGGGCGAAGATTGTCCGAATTGCGGCGGGACGCTACGCATTGATACCGCGGTCGAGATCGGCCACATCTTCAAACTGGGCTACAAGTACTCAGAGTCGATGGGGGCGCGTGTTCTCGACAAGAACGGCAAAGAGGTCACGCCCATTATGGGCAGCTACGGCATCGGAATCGAGCGCATCCTGACTGCGGCCGTGGAGCAGGACAACGACGAAAACGGCTTCTGGCTGCCGCCGACGATCGCGCCTTTCGAGATCGTGGTGACGCCCACCAACGTGGGAGACGAGAAACTCCTGAGCACCGCCCTGGACATCGCTCAGCGGCTGGAGGCTGCCGGATTCGAAGTTCTGCTGGATGACCGGGACGAAAGGCCCGGGGTCAAATTCAAGGACGCCGATTTGGTGGGTATCCCCTTTCGTATCACTGTCGGAAAGAAGGTTACCGAAGGTACCGTGGAAGTGGTTCGGCGCTCGACTCGCCAAATGGAGGATGCTAGCATCTCCGCAATAACGGATTATTTCGAAAAAAATCTACGGTCTGCGGCCTGATCCGTCTGGCGCACGACCGAAAGCGGAGTGCGCAATGGGCTCGCTGAAACTGGTTTCTGGCATTGTTGTAATGGTGGCCGCGGTCTACCTGATCGCCGTGTTGGCTCCGCCCTTCTTCTCGAACTACCAGTTTGAGGACGCCATCCGGACTGAAGCCCAGATGGACACCTACAACACCAAGACCGAAGACCAGATCCGCGATGCCATCTTCAAGAAAGCGCAGGAGTTGGATGTTCCGGTCAGCCGCGAGCAGATCAAGGTTCAACGCAGTGGCGTGACCGGCACCGGCTCGATCAGCATCGAGGCCCCATACATTGTGCACATCAGTCTGCCGGGCTACCCTGTGGACCTGAATTTCGATCCGAGCACCAGAAACAAGGGAGTTATGTAGAGCGCTGGCGCCGGAGCAGGGCGCAGGCGCCGCAGGAACCTGGAACGCAACCTCCTCTTACTTCCGTACTCTTGTTTCCCAATCCGGTAACTACCTACCATTCAAGCAATACTGATGCAAAGAGCGCTCCAATTGAGCGTGCCTGGATTACGCATTTTTTCGCCTGGGGCTGGCAACCTTAGTGCACCATGTGTAACGGTCCGCAAGGTTCGGAATGGTATGGAGGATGTATGAGGCTGAGGAATAGGATCCTTTTTCTGGTGCTCGCCGCGGTTGCGATGTTGGGATGGGCCGGGTGTGGCGGTGGCTGTCCCGCCGGTACCGCACAACACTGGCTCCGGTTCCGGTGGAACCGGTGGCGGGAACTCGGCAAGGGCACAACCTGCGGCCCGGGGACCAACCCAGGCGGAGGCGGAAATGGAAGTACTGCAGCCTTGCTGTACTACATTGGCACCAGCAATATTCTGGGCGCCAGCCTCAGCACCACGGGAACCTTTGCCCCACTCACAGCCTTCACACCGCCAACGCTACCGAGCAGTGTGGGCAATGACATGGTCATCGTGAACAAGAAATTTCTGTATCTGCCGCAAAGCGATTCGCTGACCATTCAGGCCTTCACCATTGATCACAGCGCTGGCGCTTTGACCGCGATTGCAGGAAGTCCATTCGCCACCGCGGGCGCGGATTCCGTCGTCGCGATCCCGCCGGTCGCTTCCTGTTTGTGGGCAATCGAAATTCGGGATCGATTTCCGTTTTTCAGATCAACTCCACCACCGGGGCGCTGGTTGCGGCTCCAGGCTCTCCGTTCTTTGCTTTCAATCTCGACTTTGCGTTCGGTCCTGGCGGTGGATGGAACGGGAAATTTCCTGTACGTGGGCCAGGACTTGCCTGCCCTGCCGATTTATGGCTTCTCCATTGATCAGAATACGGGCGCGCTCTCACCGGCCGTAGGAAGTCCTTTCAACTTGGATGTGGCAGGCGTTCGAACCGATTTCCCGGGCAAGTTCGCAGTTGGGATCACGGGCAACACCGGCGACAACCACCTGTACGTTTTCGCCATCGATCCCACCACCGGAGCGCTGGCAGCGGTCAACAATTCTCCTTTCCCGACTGTCGCTTCGACCCCGCTGCAACCTCGAGATTCATCCCAGCAGCCAATTCGTTTATAGCTTCGGACTTGACAGCAACAGCGTGTACACGGCCATGGAAGGTTACGCCATTAATCCCACCACCGGTGCGTTGACGGCTCTGGCGGGTTCGCCCTTCACTGCACCTCCCGTCGCCGCCTTCTGCAAGTGGGACCAGGGAGGCACAGAAGCGTTCTGCGCGAATGCGGCAACCGCCGCGTTCTCGATTCTGGACACCAACACTTCCACCGGCGCGCTTACGCACACGGTGACGGATTTGAACGTTACGAACAATGGAGTTCCGTTCGCACCTACAGACTAAAGTCTCAGGCCTTTGGTCAGTATTCGAGTGCCAACTGCCGATACGTTAAAAACACGCGCCGGCAGGTTAAAATGGCTTATCTCTATCCGAAATCAATCGAGGGTGTTCAGGTTTCGTCCGCCGGGGAGAGAGTTCCTTTTCTTGGACAACGGAAGCGCTAAGGTCCGTCGTCTGAGCCTGGGGCGCATCCAACCCTTCGGGTACCTTCGTGTCGTTGGTCGTTGACCTTTAACCACCAACGCCACGAAGGTACCCGAAGGAAAGCAGCGAATTGTGGCCATAAAACTCAAGATCCCGACTGGCAACCCAACCGGCAAACCCGGCAAAGGATGGTTCTCTCACGATCCTCTGCTGCGGGCGGCCTTGGTGGTCTTTCTCGTTCTGGGAACCATCGGCGGGGCGTTCTTCACGTATTACTACGTCAAGTTTGGCCGGATGATTGACCAGCGCTTCAAGGGTCCGGTTTTCGGCAACTCCGCCCGCATTTACGCGATTTCTCACCCCGTCCAGGTAGGCGAGAAGATCGAACCCAAAGACATTGCCACACAGTTGCGTCGCGCCGGTTATTCCGACAAAGACGGCAAATCGCCGATGGGCAGTTATCGCGTGTTCGAAGGCGGAATCGAGATCAAGCCTGGTCCCGACTCCTATCACAGCCCGGAGTCTGCCATCATCCGGTTTCAGGGTGGCAAGGTCGCCAGCATCACCAGCAAATCAGTCGATCTGGCAGCGTACGAACTTGAACCGCAGATGATCACGTCGTTGTTCGACGCCGGGCAGCGGTCCAAGCGCGAACTGGTCACTTACGACGAAATTCCGAAGTTGATGGTGGACGCTGTACTCGCCATTGAAGACCGGCGCTTTTTCCAGCACGGCGGCGTGAACTTCATGCGGCTGGCGGAAGCGACCTGGGTGGACGTCACTCACGGGCGGCACGAACAGGGCGGTTCAACCATCACCATGCAGCTTTCCCGCGCGTTCTTCCTGACGCCGGAGAAAACGGTCAAACGCAAATTGTCGGAAATGCTGATTGCGCTTGAGATGGAACAGAAGCTCAGCAAGCAGCAGATTTTCGAGTTCTATGCCAATCGCGTCGATCTGGGGCAGCGCGGTTCTTTCACCATCAGCGGCTTTGCCCAGGCCGCGCGGGCCTACTTCAATAAGGATCTGAAAGACCTGACTCCCGCGGAAGCTGCGCTGATCGCGGGAATCATTCAGGCGCCCAGTTATCTGTCGCCCTATCGGCATCCCGAGCGAGCCCTCGAACGCCGCAACCTGGTGCTCGACACCATGGTCGAAACCCACACCCTCGCCAAAGCGGATGCCGAGAAGGCGAAGGCCACGCCGTTGAAACTGGCTCCGCCCAATGTCGAAGCCAGCGACGCGCCCTACTTCGTCGACCTGCTCCGCGAAACCCTGATCAGCAAACTCGACGAACGCCAGATGAACGACCAGGGATATCGAATTTATTCGACGATTGATCCCGACCTGCAAAAAGCTGCGGCGGCCGCGGTCGAAACCGGAATGAAGCTGGTGGACGATCAGGTCACGAAGCTGCGCACGAAACGGACAAAGATCGGCAAGAACAAGTACGAGACCAAGGTACTGCCCGGCCCTCAGGCGCAGGTGGCAATTGTGGTGATGGACCCGCACACCGGCGAAGTCCTCGCCCTGGTGGGAGGAAGAAACTACGGCGTCAGCCAGTTGAACCATGCGGTGGCGAAGCGTCCCACCGGCTCCATTTTCAAACCCTTTGTCTACGCTGCCGCCATGAACACCGCGCTGGACGGATCGAACCCGGTCTTTACCCCAGCTTCTATGGTGCAGGATGCACCCGGCTCGTTTGCTTACGGTGACCAGATTTACGAGCCGCGCAACTACAAAGAGGAGTATCACGGCGACGTGACCGCGCGCTACGCACTGGCGATGTCGCTCAACAACGCGACCGTCAAACTGGCGGAGGAAGTGGGCTACGAAAAGGTGGCTGACCTGGCGAAAGCGGCGGGGATCACATCCGTGAAAGCCACGCCCGCCATGGCATTGGGCGCCTACGATGCCACCCCCATGGACATGGCGGCTGCGTACACGGTCTTCTCCAACGCCGGGATACGCATATCGCCGACCTTGGTCAACTCGGTGCGCAACGCGAACGGAGACATTGTCCTCGACTTCAAACCGGAATCGCACGCCGTGCTCGATCCACGAGTGGCCTTCGTGATGACCGACATGATGGAGGGAGTTATCAACTTCGGCCTGGGGTATGGTGCGGTTCGCGCACGTGGCTTCAGTCAACCGGCTGCGGGAAAAACCGGCAGTTCCCACGATGGATGGTTCGCCGGATACACCAGCAATCTGCTGTGCGTGGTTTGGGTAGGCTTCGACGACTACAGTGATTTGCGTCTCAGCGGGGCCCTCAGCGCTGCGCCCATCTGGACTGAGTTCATGAAAAAGGCAGCAGCTTTGCCCGCATATTCGGACATGAAGGGCTTCACGCAGCCGTCAGGCGTGGTGGACGTGCAACTCGACAAAACCACCAATCTGCTGGCCACCCCGGCCTGCCCGGAGGACTACAGTGCGGCCTTCATTGCGGGTACGGAGCCCAGCGAGACCTGCGACCAGAGCACCGGAATGCGTGGTTTCTTCAGCCGGGTCTTTGGTTTAGGCGGGGACAAGGCCCTTCCACCTCCGCCTCCAGGCGCCGAACCCGGTTCACCAGGGAACCCAGCCGCCGCAGCCGAAGACCCCAACAAAAAGAAAAAAGGTTTTTTTGGCAAGATTGCGGGTATCTTTAAGGATGATAAGCCGTCTAATGATCCGCCGGCCAAACCGGCGGACACAGGCGGTAACGGTAAGAGTCCTCAGTAGACGGGCCCGCACCGAGTTGGCTCTGTCTTCAGGAGCGGACTTATGGGTCGTCAATATCTGTCGTACGTCCTGCTGGCAGTGATTTTCCCCACCCCTTCCCTGCTGGCCCAGATTCATCACTTTGGTCAAACTCGTTCAAGCGAGCAGGTAGAGGTCAGCTCGCCCGCAGTCCGGCGCGCCGAGGCTCCTCCGCCGGAGGCCACGCCTGATAACCTGGAACAGCGCGGCGACGTCCTGCGCGCGGAAAAATCCTACCTGGACGCGCTCGACTACTACCGCGCTGCGTTGGCAAAAACACCCACCCACGCCGCCCTCTACAACAAGATTGGCATCGACGAGCTTCAAATGGGACGCTTCAACGATGCGCGTAAGGACTTCGAGCGCGCCATCAAGTCGGACCGGCAGTTGGCCGACGCCCACAACAATCTGGGGGTAATTTTCTATCTGCAAAAGAAGTACGGCGCCGCCATCAAGCGCTACGAGGACGCGATCAAGCTGCGCGAGGATTCGGCGTCTTTCTACAGCAATCTGGGGGCGGCCTACTTCTCCAAGAAGGACTACGTGAAGGCCAGCGTAAGCTACAACCAGGCGCTGCAACTGGATCCGGAGATTTTCAACCGAACGTCCCACTCCGGGGTGCTGGCACAGATGTCATCCCCGGGGGACCGGGCCCATTTCTACTATGTGCTGGCCAGGCTCTATGCCCAAAGCGGGATCACCGACCGCTCGTTGCAATACCTGCGCCGGGCCATGGAAGAAGGCTATAAGGGGATCGATGACGTGTACAAAGACGCGGAGTTTGCCGGCTTGCGCAAAGATCCGCGGTTCACCGAGTTGATGGCGGCGCGGCCGGTGGGAATCCCTGAGTAAAGTTTTGCATTACAAATATTTACAAAAAAGGACGAAACTTTCTGTCGGAGTAGGGTTTAATAGGTTCAATTACTCCTGAAAACAACAGGGTGAGTAAGGAGAAACGGTAGCCCATCGGTCGTCGACCCGAGCACGCCCCAAGCAGACGACCGGTGGGTTTTTGTTTTGTGGCGAGGATCGTGGACGGGACGCTTCACGCTTCGTGCTCCGTGGTCATCTCATCGCAGATCAGCAATTGGCAATTAGCCAAACCAGGTTCGCAGATATTTGGGTTGCGGCAAGCTTGCCGCTTGGGTTTTGCTAATTGCTAAGTGCCAATTGCTAATTGCTAGTTACTAGCGAATCCAGAGAATCTCAACCCGCCGCCCAAGCTTTTCAAAGTCCCGGTCCGAGGTTACCAAGACCGCCTGTTGCAGGATCGCCAGGCCTGCCGCAATGCAATCGACATAAGGAATCTTGTGGCGAGCCTTGATCTCTCCGGCCTGCAGCGATTGCACCAGGTCAACCGGAACCAATTCGAGGGGTAGCCGCGATAGACTAGCCAGTGTTCGCCTTGCGGATTCCTCACCCTGCTCTTGCCACGAGTGGTAGAACACTTCGCCCCAGTTCAAGACCGACATGAGCACTCTTGTGCGCCCGTGGAGAGCGTCGTTTAGTACCTGCTCGACGCGTTTGCCTCCGCGGCCGTCTTCCACAAAATCCAGTACCGCACTGGCGTCGAGCACGTAGCTCTTGCTCATCTTGCAGTTCGGTCTTTCTCGATCCGATGTTCGCGCTCACGAGCTTCAACCAACGAGTTCTTGCCCTTTAGGCAACCGCGCAAGCTACGGATAAAGTCCTCAGTGATCGGCTGCAAAACCGAGTGATTGTTCTCGCGCTGGATGGAAATGCGGGTCCCTGGCTGAATCCCAAGTTCTTCACGGAGGGTGGCCGGAATTACGATTTGGCCTTTGGAACTTACCGTTGTAAAAGCGTTCATGGCTTACATTATACCGGAAGTATTACATCTGGTATTGTGTTTTACTTGATCGTCGCGTAGGAACGGGACCCCACCCACCTAGCAACGAAGCGGCACTCTGCCCGGAAATCTGGGCCTAGGGGACCGCGCATGTGGCGCTGTCGACGGCGGGCTTGTGAAACTTCGTATATCTTCTGGCGAGCGTTGCTCGCCTGCCCGGAGAGGACGTCAGGGCCTACGTGGTTCGTCACGTAGGCGAATAGTTTTACGAAAGTCGCGTGTTAGAATTGTTGCCGATGTCTTCCCTTCCCTCCTCTCTCGCCTGGGCGCACCCTCTGGTCGCGGAGTGGTTTGTCCAGAAGTTCGGCACGCCGACCGAGCCGCAGGAGCAGGGCTGGCCGCATATTCTGGCCGGACGAACCACCCTCATCTCCGCGCCCACCGGTTCGGGCAAGACCCTGGCGGCGTTTCTTGCCTGCATTGATCGACTGGTGCGCAAGGCGCTGGCGGGCGATCTCCATGACCGCACTGAAGTTCTCTACGTCTCGCCGCTGAAGGCGCTGGGCAACGACATTCAGAAAAACCTCGAAGTGCCGCTGGGCGAAATTCTGCAGATGGCGGGCGAGCGCGGCCTGCTGATGCCGGAGATTCGCACCGCGGTCCGCACCGGCGACACCCTGATGCATGAGCGCCGGGCCATGCTGAAGCGGCCGCCGCACATTCTGGTCACCACGCCGGAGTCGCTCTACATTCTGCTGACCGCGGAAAAGAGCCGCGCGATTCTGCGCGATGTCGAGACCGTCATCGTGGACGAAATCCACGCCGTAGCGGACGACAAGCGTGGCGCGCATCTGACGCTGTCGCTGGAACGGCTGGAGGCGCTGACTTATCGTCCGCCGGTGCGCATCGGGCTTTCCGCGACCCAGAAGCCGATCGAAGAAGTCGCTCATTTCCTGACCGGCAACGGCCGGCCGGCGCCGGTGATCGTCAATGTCGGACACAAGCGCAAGCTCGATCTCGCGGTGGAAGTACCGGGCTCATCCCTGGGGCCGATCACCACCAACGAAATGTGGGACGAGATCTACAACCGGCTGGTGGAGCTGGTTGAGCAGCATCGTTCCACGCTGGTGTTCGTCAACACCCGGCGGCTGGCGGAGCGCATCGCTCACCATCTGGGCGAGCGTCTGGGCGAAGACAATGTCGCGGCCCATCACGGCAGCCTGTCGCGCAAGCTGCGCCTCTCCGCGGAACAGAAACTAAAAGAAGGCAAAGTCAAGGTGCTGGTGGCGACGGCATCGCTGGAGCTGGGAATCGATATCGGCACGGTTGACCTGGTGGTGCAGATCAGTTCGCCGCGGGCGATTGCGGTCGCGCTGCAGCGAGTGGGGCGTTCCGGCCACTGGCGTGGCGCCATTCCCAAAGGACGATTCTTCGCCGGCACTCGCGACGATCTGCTGGAATGTGCAGCGCTGGTGCGCGCCATCCGGCAGGGAGATCTGGACCGCCTGATCATTCCCGATGCGCCGTTGGACATTCTGGCGCAGCAGATTGTGGCGGCCTGTGCGGCGGAAGGCAGCAGTGCAAGTGTGGCGCGGGCGCCCCGCCCGCGAACGCCGGAAGCCGGATCAGAAGGGGATTCGAAGGCGGAACTTTGGGCAGGCGATTCGGCACTGCCGGTGCCAGCCCCATGACCGGTGCCGCTCTCGAGACGCCGGCGAGGCGCCCGCGCCACACAGACCATGCCAGCCAAGCCAGGACGATGATGGCGGATGGGATGAAGATGAACTCTTCGCTCTGGTCACGCGCGCCTATCCCTATCGCAATCTTTCTCGCGAGACCTACAACTCAATTCTCGAAATGCTTTCCGAAGGGATTGCATCGCGACGCGGACGCTACGGCGCGTACATCCATCATGACCGAGTGAACCGCAAGCTGCGGCCGCGGCGGGGCAGCCGGCTGGCCGCCATCACCAGCGGCGGCGCGATTCCAGAGACAGCGCTCTTCACCGTGGTTGCCGAGCCGGATGGCATTGTTGTCGGCACGCTCGACGAAGACTTTGCCGTGGAGAGCAATGCCGGCGACATCATGCTGCTGGGCAATACTTCGTGGCGCATTCGCCGCGTGGAAGGCAAGTCGGGGCGTGTGCTGGTGGAAGATGCCCACGGCGCCCCGCCCAGCGTCCCTTTCTGGCGCGGCGAAGCCCCGGCGCGGACCCAGGAACTTTCGGCGCACGTGGCTGGCTTGCGAAAAGAAATCAGCGACCGTCTGCTGGGAATTTCTCCGATCGGCGTTTCGCAGAGCCAGCCTGCCGTCGCCGAGACCGTCGCCTGGTTGAAAGAAGAATGCGGGCTGGACGATTCCGGCGCCGAGCAGTCGATCGAGTACATCCTGCAGGGCCGTGCCGTGCTGGGGGACGTTCCCACGCAAGACACGATTATCGCCGAGCGCTTCTTCGACGAAGGCGGCGGGATGCAACTGATCATCCACGCACCGTATGGCGGGCGCATCAACAAGGCCTGGGGACTGGCCCTGCGCAAGCGTTTCTGCCGCAGCTTCAATTTTGAGTTGCAGGCTGCGGCCACCGACAACGGTCTCAACATCGCGCTGGCCGAACAGCACAGCTTTCCCCTGGCTGACGTATTTCATTTCCTCAACGCCGAAACCGTGCAACCGGTCCTGGAGCAAGCCGCGCTGGCTTCGCCGATTTTCGGCACGCGCTGGCGCTGGGACGCCAATCGTGCCCTGGCGCTGCTGCGCTTTCAAGGTGGCAAGAAAGTTCCGCCCCAGATTCAACGCATGCGATCCGACGATCTGCTGGCGTCGGTGTTTCCTGACGTGGCTGCCTGCCAGGAAAATATCGTGGGTGACATTCAGATTCCCGATCACCCCCTGGTGAAAGAAGTGATGAAAGACGTGCTCACCGAGGCCATGGATATTGACGGACTCAAGGCTCTGCTGAGCGGCATCCAGCAAGGGCGCATCCGTTGCCTGGCAGTCGATACGCCGGTGCCGTCACAATTCTCGCATGAGATTTTGAATGCGAATCCTTATGCGTATCTCGATGACGCTCCGCTCGAGGAACGGCGGGCCCGTGCCGTCGAGATGCGGCGCATCCTGCCGGAATCGGTGCTGGAGGAAGTGGGCAAGCTCGATCCGGCCGCGATCGCGCAGGTGCGGGAAGAAGCCTGGCCCGATGTGCGCGATGCCGATGAATTGCACGACGTCTTGCACACGCTGATTGCGTTTCCCCAGAACACGTGGGGACAGCCGCCCTCGGCTGTCCAGCTCAGCGCAGCTGAGCAGCCTTCGCCGGACAGTGCCCTGCTGACGCTCGCATTTCACTCTGATGGTTCCACAGATCGTCGAGCTGCGCTCGACGGGACAGCCGAGGGCGGCTGTCCCCACGTGGACTGTAGCGCTGGCGAGTGGCAGGGATATTTCGAAAGACTGCTTCAACAGGGACGCGCTGTTCGAGCTCAGCACGCCGCCGTGAGTTACTGGGTGGCGCGGAACGGGCGAAAACTTTTTCTCTGCTGTTCCCGGGCGCTGAGTTCGATCGTCCCCTTCCCGAGATTCAGGGAAACCTGCCGTCCTCCGGAGATGCTCTGCTGGCGCTGGTCACGGGTTGGATGTCGTCCTTAGGTCCGGCCACGGCTTCGCAGCTCGGAAGTATGGTTGGGCTTCCGGCTTCCGAGATCGAGAAGGCTTTGCTGCGGATGGAAGCGTCCGGTGCAGTACTGCGGGGACAGTTTACCGACGCCGCCTCGCGGGCGGGGGCGCCCGCGCCACACGAACCTGAGCTGGAGTGGTGTGAGCGGCGGTTGCTGGCCCGCATTCACCGGTTGACTGTTGCCACTTTGCGCAAGCAGATTGAGCCGGTTACCGCGGCGCAATTCATGCGCTGGCTTTTGCGCTGGCAGCATGTTGCGGCGGGAGCGCAGGTTCAGGGTGAACGCGCAACACTGGATGTGCTGCGCCAGTTGCAGGGGTTTGAAATTCCGGCCAATGCCTGGGAACGCCAGATTCTGGGCCGGCGCAGTCGCCAACTACGATCCCAAATGGCTCGACCAGCTTTGTCTGACCGGCGCCGTAGGTTGGGGAAGATTGTCGCCTCATCCCGCGACCCTCGACGACACCGCAGCCGGCAAACGGCGGGTGATTCCGACCAGCGTGGCTCCGATTACATTCTTTGTGCGCGAAGAAGCTGATTGGATGACTCCGCATCGTCCCGACACCGCTCAGCCTGAGACGCGCGGTCTGAGTGAAAGCGCGAGTCAGGTGCTGAATTTCCTGCGGCAGCGTGGCGCGTCGTTTTTCGCGGACATCGTGCGCGGCACCGGGAGACTGAAAGCCGAGGTCGAAACTGCATTGTGGGAACTGGTCGCGGGCGGGCTCATCACTGCCGATGGCTTCGACAACCTGCGCTCTTTGATTGATCCCAAGCGCCGCGCCGGGCAAGGCAACGGGCGGACCGCTCGTCCGCGGCACAGTACCGGACGCTGGGCGCTCCTGTACACCGACCCGGCGGCCGACCGCAATCGCGCCGTCGAAGCGACCTGCTGGATGCTGCTAAAGCGTTACGGCATCGTCTTCCGTGACCTGCTGGCTCGCGAAACCAATCTTCCCAAGTGGCGCGAACTGCAAATGGCTTTTCGCCGCCTGGAAGATCGGGGCGAGATTCGGGGCGGACGCTTTGTGGATGGTTTCCTCGGCGAACAGTTTGCGTTGCCGGTGGCAGTGGAGTCGCTGCGGGCGACGCGCAAAATGCCGCTCACCGGGGAGACGATTGTGTTGTCCGCTGCCGATCCGTTGAACCTGGTGGGAATTCTGCTGCCGGGGGAACGCGTCCCGGCCATCTCGGGGAGGACTGTCACCTTCCTTGATGGAATCGCAGTGCAAGAAACTGGGACAGGCGATGGGCGAGTAGTGGCGTCCGCCTCTTAGACACGATTTTTTCTAAAACCACTTCTCGGTTCTCAGCTTGGAGTTCTAGGCGGTAAACAATGATCGGGAATCCGATGAGGGGGTCCCCCGGATTCCCGACCAGCGCAATCCCGGCGGAACTCTGAAAGCGCTTCCCCCGTCGCTTTTTGCCGAGCCAACGCTGCTTCCGCTCATCAGCACGTATCCAGCCATCGTTGAAATGCAGTTTTGATTTACTTATATATCGCCTATCATAATGATTATATTGGCTTTATAAGCAATCATGAAGGACGGTTCCATGGCTAAAACAGGGCCATCACTATCCAACCGGATAGAGGTATATCTGTTCGGATAGTGGAACAAGACCGTGGCAGTCTATTCCTAAAGAGGGAAAGTGTGCTAAACCGTTTAGCTCGAACGAGGGACGATAACGGTGAAACCCAGAATTCAGGTAGCAGCAGGACCCCTGGCAGACTCCACGTATTTCTTGACGGAAACAGAAATCCGAATCGGACGAGATCCCTCCAATTCGTTGGCGATCAGTGATCTCTCCCTTTCACGGCGGCACTGCGTGGTCGCTCGCGAAAACGACGGATACACGCTTCGCGATCTGGACAGTCGCAATGGAACATTCGTAAACGGCAGAGTCATTGCCGAGAAACAGTTGAACCACGGAGACCAAATCTCGGTGGGAGAATCTGTTCTGGTGTTCCTGCTGAAAGAAGACCCGGATGAAGCAGTCGCGCCAGGAGTGGAGTTCGACGACCGCTTGACCCAGGCCACCGCGCAAATACGCCCGCAGGATGTGCTCTATCTCCAGCCCGAACGAGTTTTGAGAGAACTGCCGGCAGCTTCGCGCCTGGGAAGGAACCTCAATGCGCTGCTGAAAATCAGCCGCGTGGTTCATTCCATTTCTGACCTGGACCAATTGCAGGCGCAAATCCTGGAATTGATTTTTGAAGTGGTGCCGGCCGAGCGCGGCGCAATCCTGCTGGATGGCACAGGCAACGAAAAATTCTCCTCTCTCTTCGCCTATCCCGGACCAGCGAAGGGAGCGGAGCCGGTACGTGTCAGCCGCACCATCACGCGCCAGGTGATGGACCAGGGAGTGGCCATCCTGGGAGCGGACGTGCCGGGCAGCGGAGGCTTGAGTGGAGTGGACAGCCTGGTGAGCTTTAAAGTGCGCTCATTGCTGTGCGTGCCGCTGACCGTATTTCGAAAAGTGTTGGGCTGCATCTACCTGGACACCACGAGTCCGGTGACCCGTTTTGATCGGGACCATCTGGAACTTGTAGCCAGCATTGCCGGCATCTCCGCGGTGGCGTTGGACAATGCGCGACGCCTGCTGTGGCTGGAACAGGAAAACCAGCGGCTGGCGGCAGAAATCAATCTCCAGCACAACATGGTCGGTGAAAGCGCCGCGATGAAAGAGGTCTACCACTTTCTGTCGCGGGTGGCTCCGACCGAATCCACGGTGCTGATCGGCGGCGAAAGCGGAACCGGAAAGGAACTGGTGGCGCGGGCCATTCACCGCAACAGTCCCCGCGCGCGGGCAGCCCTTTGTCGCCATCAACTGCGCGGCCATTCCGGAAGGTTTGCTGGAGAGCGAACTCTTCGGCTATGAAAGGGGCGCGTTTACCGGCGCCGCGAGCCAGAAGAAAGGCCGGCTGGAAATGGCCGACGGCGGCGTAGTGTTTCTGGACGAGATCGGTGAACTGGCGCCGGCTCTGCAGGTCAAGCTGCTGCGCGTTCTGCAGGAGCGCGAGTTCGAGCGCCTGGGAGGTTCCCGTCCGATCTCAATCGACATACGCCTGATCGCAGCCACCAACAAGGATCTGGCAGCGGCGGTAAAGGCGCGAACCTTTCGCGAGGACCTCTACTACCGGTTGAACGTGGTTTCGATAGTCCTGCCCAGCTTACGCGAGCGTCGCGAAGACATTCCCGTTCTGGCCGAGTATTTTGTCGCCAAGTTCGCCGCTAAGTGCAAAGTGAAGGCCAAGAAGATTTCTCCTGAAGCCATGGCTGGGCTGATGAACTACAACTGGCCCGGCAACGTGCGTGAACTTGAAAATGCCATCGAGCGGGCCCTGGTGCTGGGCGTCTCCGATTCCATCCGTCCGGAAGACTTACCCGAGCTCGGTTGCGGAGAAGTAACCGGGCGCCGGGCGCGCATGAGGCGAAGTATCACCTGGCGGTCACGCAATTGAAAAAGCATCTCATTCTCACCGCTCTGGAGGAAGCCAAAGGCAGCTACACAGAGGCGGCCCGAATCCTGGGCGTGCACGCCAACTACCTGCACCGGCTGGTCAGAAACCTGGACTTGCGAACTTCAGCCCGTTCCTCTCCCATTTTCCGCGGCGGTAACGGGGCAGGAAGACTCATGGACGGCAGGCTGTGAAGCGGCGCAGCGGCCGATCCCTTGCGGTCTTAGGGCAGCTTGAGGGTCAACAGAGTGGCTGGATTCAGATAGACGCCCTGCCAGCGCACGGCCAGGTGGAGATGAGGTCCCGTGGCCCGGCCTGTGCCTCCGCTCAGGCCGATCTCCTGTCCGCGCTCGATCCGCTCTCCCTGCTTTACCTTGATTTCCGAAAGATGAAGGTAAAGCGTCAGCAATCCCTGCCCGTGATCGAGCACGACGCAGTTGCCTTCGAAATACAACGGGCCGGCTAACAGAACGGTTCCGGAATTGACGGCGGAAACGGGCGTGCCGGTCGGAGCTGCGTAATCCAGTCCCTGGTGCATGCTTTGGACTTTGCCGTTGAAAGTTCGTCGGGTACCGAAGACGTCCGAAACTGGCACATCCACCGGCGCCCGGAACTTCCCCGACCACTCCCGCTCCGGATCGGTGTGCTGAAACACGTCCTGCTTGACCGTCTTGTCCTGGTGAATGCGTTCCAGCTGTTCCTTGCTGGGTTCGGTAAATCGTTTGGCCACGGTCACCGCGATGCTGGGATACTTCGCGGCCCGAACCGGGATATTTTGGGAGAACGTGATTTCTGTGGAGCGGGAGGTTGTTCCCTTCAGATCCAGAGTGTAGATCCCCGGACGAGTCTCCAGACTCACTCCCGCAATCCCGTACCAGGATTTGGTGCCGGCGTCGTAGCTGAACAAAACTTCATGTTCGAGCCACTTCGCGGAGAGAGCGGTCAGTCGCACCGGCGGCACAACTTCGATCACAACCGGAGATCCGTTCACCAGCTGTGCGGGTTGCCGCCGAAGGGTCCAGGAGCGGGTAGCCGCAACCCTGGCAGTGGCGGGCCTGGTTTCGCCGAGGGCGCGCGGTGGCACAGCAAACGTCACGCAGGCCAGCAGCAGACAGCAGCGGTAGAGAGTGGAGAGAGACAATTTGGAAGACTCCATTACAGCCTAGCATTCCTGGCAGAGTCCGCGAATCCCAATCCGCGGCGAATGAACCTGTAGTGAAACGATATTTGCGATGTGATGGAAGACGGACGTCCCGCCGGTCGTTGCAGAGACCCGGAAGAGACAGGTCAGGACTCCTGTCCTCTATCGAATG
Organism: Terriglobia bacterium; assembly: GCA_963816865.1. GTDB lineage: Bacteria > Acidobacteriota > Terriglobia > Terriglobales > Acidobacteriaceae > JAIQFF01. The sequence goes on along the minus strand of CAWFMU010000037.1, from coordinate 142,083 downwards.
GCTAAAATCAGCCATTGAAACGGCTACTGACTCGGAATGAAATCCAATTGGACTTCGGTGGTAGTCGGGTGATCGGCGGGCACGTATTTCCATTGCCTGACCGCCAGGGTAGCCGCATCCACAAGAATGGGATTGCCTCCGATGGCCGAGATTCTTCCTACCGAGCCATTGGGACTGATCGAAATCGACAAGCGAACCACTCCACCGATTGCGTTCTGTTTCAATTCGCGGGGATACTTGGGAGCCACCTTGTAGACCAGCTTACGCAGTCCCGGAGTATTTTGAGCTTCGAGGGACGCAGCCGAAAGAAAGCCCAGCACCATAAAGCAGAACACGACGCTGGTTTGCCGTGCGCCGCGCCTTGACCACGACGTTTTCGATTGGTCCACGAAGATTCAATCCTGCTGCTGAACGTGAAACGCGATGCTGCGAGATTAGGAAATTAGTCACACTCGTACAAGTTACGGATGTAATTGTTTCGAGGCGAAAATGCTTAGTGCGATGGCGCAGGAGTCCGAAAAACGACGCGTACCCCGAGGCAGCCAGGCACGGTGAAACAGTTATTGCTGAACCCGGCCAACTTTTAATACGGTTGGATGGCTTCGGAACGCGCAGCCACGATTCCCCTCCACGGCAGGACTTAACATCCAGCAACTTTTTTAGTTACAGACACATACGGCACGCTCTGCCCAGAACCATCGGTGGCCCGGGCCATGCGACTAGTATGAATCAGCTATTGACTCTTAAGCGACTGCCTGTGATTCTCGCTGGTTGGTTGTGCGCTCGATCGTGCGGAGACTGGTGTACGTCCGTCTAACGTTCTGCTTCTCTCTGGCGTAGCCGCTTTGCTCGCGACTGGATGTTCCAGGCCTGTCGATGCGTCTCCTGCAGTCACGGTTGAGCATGCAATCTCGCCCGAACCCCTCAGGGTAGGTCCGGCTACCGTCATCCTCAAGTTGGCCGATAGCGCTGCAAGGCCGGTTTCTGGAGCGCGCATCACCCTGGAAGCAGACATGTCGCACGCGGGCATGGCGCCTGTGTTTGAGGAAGCGTCGGAAACCGAGCCGGGCCAATACCAGGCTCATCTCAAATTTGCGATGGCGGGAGACTGGGTTGTTCTCCTGCACGTCCGGCTGCCCGGCGGGCAAACGCTGGAGCGACAGTTCAACGTATCGGGCGTTCGACCCAACTAGGTAAGCTGTTGAATCCATCATCTCCATCCCGGCCCTGGACACAACCGATCCCCAGCCTTTTGATTTAATGCGAGTCCCCGGCCTGGGACGCTTGTTTCGCTGGCGCTATGTGCGTCCCCTGCTGCAGTTGCCGCTGCTTGTCGTCAGTGTCGTGATGATCCTGCATGGATTGTTCGGGCCCACGCTGGCGCCCAAGAATCTGGCTACGACTCTGAGCTGGCTTCACTTTCGTGGAGTGCTGGTGCTGGTCCTGCTGTGTGCGGGGAATTTTTTCTGTCTGGCCTGCCCGTTCATGCTGGTGCGCCAGATGGCGCGGCGCTTTTTCAAGCCGCGATTCAACTGGCCGCGGCGGCTACGCAATAAATGGATTTCGGTGGCGCTCTTCGTCCTGATCCTCTTCACTTACGAGCTGTTCGATCTGTGGTCGTCGCCCTGGTGGACGGCCTGGCTGATCATTGCCTACTTCGTTACCGTGCTGGTGGTGGATGGTTTTTTCAAGCACGCTTCGTTCTGCAAGTTCGTTTGCCCCATCGGACAGTTCAACTTTGTGGCTTCTACGCTTTCTCCTTTCGAGGTGAAGGTGCGGAAGCAGGATGTCTGCGTGACCTGCCACACCAAGGACTGCATTCGCGGCCGGCGCGAGCCGGTCTCGGACCTGGTTACGATTCGCGGCTGCGAACTGGCGCTGTTTCAGCCCAGCAAGGTCGGCAACATGGACTGCACCTTCTGTCTGGACTGCGTCCATGCCTGCCCGCATGACAACATCGGAATACTGAGCCGGATGCCCGGCGACGAACTGCTGACCGATCCGCTGCGATCGGGCATCGGTTATTTTTCACGCCGCAAGGATCTGGCCGCGCTGGCAATCGTGTTTACTTTCGGAGCGCTGCTGAATGCCTTTGGCATGGTCAGTCCGGTTTATGCTCGTGGAGAGCTGGCTGGGAAGAATGCTGCACGTGAGCCACGAAGCCCCGGTGCTCGGCCTTATTTTCACTTTCTTTCTGATTCTCGAACCTGTCGTCCTGCTGGGACTGGCGGCGTGGTGCGCGCGCTTGTGGGCCGGCAACCAGCGCGCTCTGCTGCCGCTGGTGGTGCAGATACACTTATGGCCTGGTTCCCATCGGCTTCGGCATGTGGCTGGCGCACTACGGTTTTCACTTTCTGACCGGACTGTACACGGTGATTCCGGTCACGCAAAGCGCGCTGGCGCATCTGGGATGGCCGATCTTGGGAGAGCCGCGCTGGACTCTGACGGGCCTGCCACCCAACATCGTGCAGGTCGTCGAAATCGGATTCCTGATACTCGGATTTGCAGGATCGCTGGTGGTGACGCACGGCCTGGCGGAAGAGGATTCGCCGGGCAAGCCCCTGCGCGCGTTCGTTCCCTGGGCGGCCGTCTGCCTCATCCTCTGGATGGCGTCGATGTGGCTGATGTTCCAGCCCATGGAAATGCGCGCCACGCTGATGAGCGGATGAACGACGGGTTGTGCGGGGCGGACACTCCTGTCTGTCGCCGTTGAAGTTGATTTTGGTTTTGGTGGCCTCAGTGCAGCGATCGAAAATGAAAATGCGTACGGTCGGGAGAGTGTCAGCCTGCTTTGGGGTTGTGCTCGGGCTGTTGCTGTCAGCCCGAGCTCACAACGGCCCGCCCTTTCCCATCATCGAGAATCAGAGAGTCGGTCCATGCGTCATTTCTCTCTGGACGCATCCGGATGTCGGCACCGGAACTTTCTTCGTGCTGGTCGATCCGCTGCCGGGCGGCAGGATTCCTGATGATCTGAAGATCGAAATCGGGATTCAACCGGAAAGCGGGAGGCTTCCCGAAGTGGTTTACACCGCGACACGCGAGAACAACCGAGGGCAGGTAGAGTACAAAGCCCTCACCGAGTTTGACCGGGATGAATTCTGGCGCGTCCGCCTGGTCCTGCAGAGCTCTCAGGGCAGCGGCGAGATGCTGTCGAGAGTGGAAGCCACGCCTCCGGGCTTCGGACGATGGGATCTTTTGTTGTACCTTTTACCGTTTCTTGCGGTCGCGTTCTTGTGGTTTCGAGGAATGACGCGCACACGAAACCGCAGGAAGAAGCTGCAAGTCGCATGTTGAATCAGGAGGAGAGAATCTTGACGGTGGCCAGTTCCACGCGGATCAATCCGTCGCCAGTTGCGAGCTGTCCGGATATGCATACCCGGCGATCCATCGGGGTTCAACGTTCCCTTCTGCCTCTCATCCTGGCCGCCCTGGTCGCTGTCTCAGGGTGCCATTCCGCGCCCAAGTTGCCTGACAAAAATTCCAAAGCCTACGCGGATGTTGTTTCGGCCTTCTACGTCGGTCTCGCGGCGTTGCAGGTGGGCGACGATGTTCACGCCGACAGCAAGCTCTCGGAAGTGACGCAGTTTGTCCCCGGCGAGCCTGCGGGATGGGCGAACTGGGGAATACTCGCGCTGCGGCAAAGAAACTACGACACCGCGGCGCAAAGACTGGAACGGGCACGCGATCTGGCCCCGCAGAACGATCGCATCTACGACCTGCTGGGAATTCTGGAAAGCCAGCGCGGCCATTCCGCGGAGGCGATTGCCGCCTTGCGCAAAGCGGTCGAACTGAATCCGCAAAATTTGCGGGCCATCTACCGGCTGGCGGAAGAGACGGAACGGCAAGGCGACGAAAACGGCGCGGCCGAGGTTCAGCAACTGCTGCAGAAGATTCTGGCCGCGCAACCGGACAATCTGGCCGCGCTGCTTGAGCTGAGCCGGATTGCGGCGAAGCGCGGCGATGCTGCCACTCTGAAATCGGCAGTCGCGCAGATCAGCGCTCGTTCGTCGGCATGGCCGCCGGAAGTGCAACGTCAACTCGCCGCAGTGCAGACTGCCGCAGCCGGTGCGGACCTCCATCCCGCCGCGACGCAGACGACATTTCTGCGCAACGTGATGATGCGCGTGCCCGAATATCGTCAGAGCCTGACGGCCATCAAAGCGCCTCCCGGCGATGAAGCCGAGCCCTTCACTCACTTTCTGCGACTCGAGTCGCCTGTGTTCCGGCCGGCGCCGGCGGACACCGCGCTTACGTTCAATCTTCAACCGCTCTCCAAGCTCGGCAACAGCCTCGCATGGAATTGGATCGGAGCCATTCCGCTGGGCAGTGCAGGCGCGCCGGTGGTTGCGGTAGCGAATGGCCGCGAGGTGCGGTTGTCGACCGGCGCAACGATTCCCTTCCCCGGCGGCCCTACCGGCGTGCCGCCGTTGCCCGAGGGCATCGTGCCCGTCGATTTCAACTACGACTTCAAAACCGATCTGGTGCTGGCCGGCGCCGGCGGCGTGCGCCTGCTGCGACAGGACAGTCCAACCGCATTCACGGATGTAACGGCGCAAGCCAAACTGCCCAAGCCGGTCGTCAATGCCCGCTACACCGGCGCGTGGGCAGTGGACATTGAAGCCGACGGCGATCTCGACATCGTGCTCGGCGCCAAAGACGGCGTCCCAACCGTCTTGAGAAATAACGGCGACGGCACGTTCCTGCCGATTCATCCCTTTGCTGGAATCTCCGGAGTGAGCGGTTTTGCCTGGGCTGACCTGGACGGCGACGGCAATCCCGACGCCGCGATCATCGACGGCGCGGGCCACCTTCACGTCTTCATGAATCTTCGCCAGGGACAGTTCCAGGAACGTCCGCTGCCGCCCGGTTTGTCGTCCACAAAAGCGGTGGCTGTGGCGGACGCCAACAACGACGGAATTCTCGACCTGCTCGCGGTGCAAGCCGACGGCGCCATCATTCGAATCTCGGACAAGAACGAAGGACAAAGCTGGGAGACCGCCGAAATTGCCAGGGTTCCGAACGCCGGCAGCTATCTTGCTGGCGAGGTGCGTCTGCACGTCGCTGATCTGGACAACAACGGCGCACTCGATCTGTTTCTCTCTTCCACCACGCCAACTGCGGACGCGACCGAAGGCACTGGTCTGGCTCGGCGATGCCAACGGCAGCTTTACGCTGCTGACTCAGCCCGAAGCTCCGGCCCTGGTCTTCGACGCCGCTGACCTGGGCAACAACGGTCATCTCGATCTCCTCGGTCTGTCCGCCGATGGGCAACCGGTGCAGGGCGTAAATCGGAGCCCGAAGAATTATCACTGGCAAGTGGTGCGGCCGCATGCGGTGCAAGCGGTTGGCGATCAGCGCATCAATCCCTTCGGGGTTGGCGGCGAAATCGAAATTCGCTCCGGCCTGCTGGTGCAGAAGCAGCCGATCACCGGTCCGCAACTTCATTTCGGATTGGGCGAGCAGACAGAAACGGAAGTGGTGCGGGTCATCTGGCCCAACGGCACGGTGCGCGCCGAGTTTGGGGTGAAAGCTGACCAGGACGTCGTGACGGAGCAGCGCCTGAAGGCTTCGTGTCCGTTCCTCTTCGCCTACAACGGAAAGCAAATGGAGTTTGTGAAGGACGCGGTGCCCTGGGGCTCGGCCATCGGCCTGCGCATCAACACCCTGGGCTCGGCGCAGATCGCGGCGACGGGAGAGTGGTACAAGATCGGGCGCGACCAACTCGTGCCTCACGACGGCTTCTACGATATTCGCGTCACCGCGGAGCTGTGGGAGGTCTACTACTACGATTATCTGGCGCTGATGACGGTCGACCATCCTGTCGGCACGGAGATTTTTGTGGATGAGCGCTTCGTGATTCCGCCGGCGAAACTCGGCATCACGACGGTTGCCACGCCGCACGCTATTGCGCGTGCGACGGACGACACGGGTCAGGATGTCACCGAACTGGTCAGCACGCTCGACGGAAAAGCGGTGAGCAGTTTCGGTCGTGGGCAATTTCAGGGCGTGACTCGCGATCACTATCTTGAGGTTGACCTCGGCGATGACGCGCCGAAGAGCGGCCCGCTCTACCTGATCGCGCAAGGTTCGATCCACGACACCGAGTCATCGGTGAACGTCGCCATCACGCAGGGCAGCCGCTGGCGCGCCCATGGCTTGAGCGTCGAAGTGCCCGACGGGCGCGGCGGCTGGGTCACGGCGCAGGACAACCTGGGCTTTCCGGCAGGCCGCAAGAAAACGATCCTGTTTAATCTGACGAATGTGTTTCGTCCGCGGAACGCCGCGCAAGGTGCGACTGCGGACGAATCTGGAAATTTACTGGGACGCGATCCACTGGGCACAGGGCGCGCCGGACGCGCCGCTCAAAGAAACCACGCTCGATCCGTCGGTCGCCGACCTGCATTATCGCGGCTACTCCGTGATGCACATGCCGGTAGGCGCCGGAGCGCCGGAAGTTCCGGACTACAACCAGATTGAAGGAACCAAGCAGCACTGGCGCGACCTGATCGGTTATTACACGCGCTACGGCGACATTCGCGAACTGCTCACCACGATTGACGACCGCTACGTGATCGTGAATTCGGGCGACGAAATGTCGCTGCGTTTTCCCGAGCAGCCACCGCCGCCCGCAGGCTGGGTGCGCGACTTCGTCATCAAGGGCGACGGCTGGATCAAGGACGGAGATTTCAATTCAACTTTCTCCAAGACCGTGCTGCCGCTGCCCTATCACGCCAAGAACGAATACACGACGCGTCCCGGCGCGCTCGAGGATGAGTGGGTGTATCGCCAGCATCCCGAGGACTGGCAAAACTATCACACGCGCTACGTGACTCCTCAGGTTTTCAAGAATGCATTGCGGAGCGAACTGTCCCAATGACCGGCAACCGCATCGCAAGGGCCATTCTCGGTATCATTTTCGTCGCGCTGTTGGTGGCTCCGCTGGTGCTCAAGCGGTTGTCGGCGCGGCGCACCGCGGAGAGATCAAGCGCCGACGCGAAGACCGCGCTGGCGCGGCACGGCTTCTATCTGCAGGAAGTTTCCCAGGCTGCCGGCATTCACTTTGTCCATCAGGCGCCGGAGCTCGATCCCAAACTGAATCCCATCATGCCGGAGGTCGCGTCGATGGGCGCGTCGGTGTCCATCGTCGATTTCGATCGCGACGGCTGGTCAGACATCTACGTGGTCAACAGCGCCATCGGCAGCAAGAATGCTTTGTACCGCAATCTGGGCGACGGCACTTTCAAGGACGTGGCCCCCGAACTCGGCATTGCGGATGTCAATCAGCCGGGCACCGGAGTTTCGACCGGCGCGGTGTGGGGCGACTACGACAACGACGGCTACGAAGACCTGTTCCTCATCAAGTGGGGACGCCCTGAGCTCTACCACAACGACCAGGGCCACGGCTTCACCCGCGTAAGCGAGCAAGCCGGACTGCCGCCCTGGATCAATGCCAACACCGCCATCTGGTTTGACTACGACGGCGACGGCCTGCTGGACCTGTTTGTCGGCGGCTACTATGCCGAAGACATCGACCTCTGGCATATCGCCACCACGCGGATCATGCCTGAGAGTTTTGAGTACGCCAAGAATGGCGGACGAAAATATCTGTTTCACAATCTGGGCCACGGAAAGTTTGAAGAAGTCGCCGAAAAAGTTGGCATCAACAGCCGGCGCTGGGCGCTGGCCGCGGCGGCAGCGGACCTGCGCGGCACCGGGCATCCTGATCTGTTCATCGCCAACGACTACGGCGTTTCCGAACTCTATTTCAACGACGGAAAGAAGTTTCACGAAGTCGGTCAGCAGACCGGCGTGGGCTTTGCGCCGAAGAGCGGCATGAACGCCGCCTTTGGCGACATCCTGAACCAGGGCCGATACGCCGTCTACGTTTCCAATATTTCCGAGGACGGCATTCTCATTCAGGGAAATAATCTGTGGGTGCCGAAGCAAGGGACCAGCGGCGACGCCATCAAGTACGAGAACCTGGCGCGCGATTTCGGAGTCGAACTCGGCGGCTGGAGTTTCGGCGCGCAGTTCGGCGATTTGAATAACGACGGAACGCTCGACCTCTACCTGACCAACGGCTACATCTCGCTCGACCGGAACCGCAGCTACTGGTACGACTTTTCCAAAGTCGCCGGCGGCAATAGCACGATCATTGGCGATGCCAAGAACTGGCCGGCGTTTGAAGGCCGCAGTCTGTCGGGATATCAATCCAAGCGGCTGTGGTTGAACGATGGCGCCGGAAAATTTGTCGATGTGGCCCAGGCGGTGGGTGTCCATGACACCTACGACGGCCGCGCCGTCGCGCTGGCGGACTTGTGGAATCGCGGCGTGCTCGACGTTGTGGTGGCCAACCAAAAGGGTCCGCTGCTGGTTTACAAGAACACGGTGACCCCGGAAAATGAGTGGATCGAATTTGAACTGGAAGGCACCGCGAGCAACCGCAGCGCGATCGGCGCCCGGGTCACACTGTTCTGGAACGGCCAGCAGCAGGTGCAGGAAGTTTCCGGCGGCAGTGGTTTCGCCGCGCAAAATCAGCGCCGGCTGCATTTTGGATTGGGAAAATATCCGCAAATGGAAAAGGCCGTGATTCGCTGGCCTTCGGGCAAGCTGCAGACCATCGACAAGCCTGCTGCCGGCCAACTCTACAAGATTAAGGAGCCTGCATGAGCCAGCCGATGACCATGCCTTCGACCCCGCTACCGTCCTCGCCTGCGAGGTGGAAGCAATTCATCAGTCTCGACAATCGCTACATCGCTCCGATTTTCATTACCTGCATCCTGCTGGTGGGGCACTTGTCGTTCGGCATTCTCGAAAGCTACCAGAGGACGCTGCTGGCGATCGTCGTCAGCATCGCGACGGAGCTGGCGCTGGGCCGGATTTTCTTTCACAAGTGGGTGCATCCGGCGAGCGCGTACATCAGCGGCATCAGCGTGGGAATTCTGCTGCGGTCGCCGGCGTATTGGCCTTACGCCCTGTGCGCGGCAATTTCCATCATGTCCAAGTATGTGTTGCGCATCAAAGGACGCCATATCTGGAACCCATCGAATTTCGGCATCTCGGTCATGCTTTTTCTCGTGCCTGAGACGGTGGCCGGTTTGAGCATTCAATGGGGTAACTATCTATTGCCCATGCTGGTGATCTGGGTGCTGGGCTCGGTGATTATCTGGCGCCTGCGGCGTTTTCATATCACCTTCACGTATGTTGCGTCATTCATCGCTTTCGGTTTCATGCGCAGCTGGTTGACGGGAAGTCCCTGGCAGTCGGAGATTGCGCCGATCACCGGGCCGATGTACCAGCTCTTCATTTTCTTCATGATCACCGATCCGAAAACCACGGTGCGATCGAAGAAGTGGCAGTGTATCGTCGTTTTTCTGGTCGCGGTGGTTGAGATGATCATGCGGATGTACCAGATCGTCTACGCGCCGTTCTATGCGCTCTTCATCGTGGGACCAACGGCCATGCTGATCGAGATCTGGCTGGATTCGCGGCGCGAGAGTGCCGAAAAACTGGCGGTGGCCGGTTAGCACGGACCACGTGGGGACAGCCGCCCTCGGCTGTCCGGTCGAGCGGAGCTCGACAGATTTGCTGGCACCGAAAATAGCGGAGCGTTGCTCCGCCGGACAGCCGAGGGCGGCTGTCCCCACGTGGTCTATCGAATCTTGAAAGTGCCGATGGCGAGAATCCGGGTCACTTATTGTTTAGCGCTGCTTGTCCTGCTGGTACTGGCTGGTTGCAAGCAGCGAACTTCGAGCCCGCGGGAAACTGCATCGCCGCAACCAGCGGTCAGTTCTCCGTCACAAGCTCCAGCTTCGGTTCCGGTGACGCCGCCCGCACCGGCTCTCAAATGCCGTCCCCGCCCGCCCTTCGGGACCCATCGAGTTCACCGACGTGACTGCCCAGGCCGGCATCCACTTCAAACACAACAACGGCGCGTTTGGAAAAAAATACTTGCCGGAGACCATGGGCAGCGGCGCCTGCTTTCTCGACTATGACAACGACGGTTGGCAGGACATCCTGCTGATCAACTCCATGGACTGGCCCGGGCATCAAACTGGGAAGTCCTATCCGGCGCTCTATCACAACAATCAGAATGGAACATTCACGGATGTCACCAAACAGGCCGGACTCGCGATCGAATTGTACGGTCAGGGCTGCGCCGTCGGTGACTATGACAACGATGGCAACGTCGACATCTACATCACCGCCGTCGGGTCGAACCATCTTTTCCGCAATCTGGGCAACGGCAAGTTTGCCGATGTGACCGCGAAAGCCGGCGTGGCCGACCCGGGATTCTCCTCGAGCGCGTTGTGGTTCGACTATGACAACGACGGCAAGCTCGACCTGTTCGTCGCCCACTACATCGAATGGTCGATCGAGACCGACCAATACTGCTCGCTCGACAACAAGAACAAGTCCTACTGCACGCCGCAAAGATACAAAGGCCAGAGCGCGACCCTGTTTCACAACAAGGGCAACGGGACTTTTGAGAATGTGACGCGGCGCGCCGGTCTTTACGATCCCACCAGCAAGTCGCTCGGCGTTGCGATGCTGGACTACGACAACGACGGCTGGATGGATCTCTTCGTCTCGAACGATACCGAGCCCAACAAGCTCTATCACAACAATCACGACGGCACTTTCACCGACGTCGCCATCGCCGCCGGCGTTGCCTACGGCGACGCCGGCACGGTGCGCGCCGGCATGGGAACGGACGCCGCCGACTACGACAATTCCGGCTGGCAGAGCCTGGTGATCGGCAATTTCACCAACGAGGGCATGGCGCTTTATCACAGCGATGGATCGGGCCTGTTTACGGACGAAGCTCCGGCGACCGGCATTGCCCGGATTTCGACCAAGTCGCTCACCTTCGGCACATTTTTCTTTGACTACGATCTGGACGGTCTGCCCGACCTTCTCGCGGTCAACGGCCACGTTTCCGACGACGTCGCCGTGGTGCAGCCCACGCTCAAGTATGCCCAGCCGCCGCATCTGTTCCGCAATCTGGGCAAGAAGAAGTTCGAGGAAGTTACGGCCAGAGTCGGATCCGCATTGCCGCGACCCATCGTTGGCCGCGGAGCAGCGTACGCCGACTTCGACAACGACGGCGACCTCGATCTGCTGATCACCGCCAACAACGGTCCGGCTCGATTGCTGCGCAACGACAATGGCAACCAGAACGACATGTTGCGAGTGAAAACCGTGGGCACGCGTTCCAATCGCGACGGCATCGGCGCGAAGGTCACGGTAAAAACCAGCAAGGGCACGCGGCTCTTCGGCATGGTGAAAACCGGTTCGAGCTATTTGTCGCAAAGCGAACTGCCGTTGACTTTCGGACTAGGCAAACCGGAGGCGGGCAAGACGGTGAGCTTGACCATCGTGTGGCCCAGCGGACAGAAAGACTCGGTGGCGAACGTCGAGCCCAACCAATTCATTACGGTGCAAGAAGGAAAGGGCATCATTTCCGCCCGTCCGATCGTGTTTAAAGCAGCAGCTTCGCCTCTTGCTCACTGAAGTGCCCCTGTCGTCCTTTCCGTTTTCGCTTCCCGGTTCGATGTTATCTTTGTGGCATATTCATGGACATTCTCAAACAGCTTTTCGAGCAGCATTTCCACACGCCCGGCCGACCAGGTGCAGCCTCTGCAGGGCAAGCTCGGCGGATCGGGCCGCAAGATCATCCGGCTCAGCGGTGGGAAGTTCAGCGCGATTGGCATTCTGTACGACGTGCGTGAAGAAAACGTCGCTTTCCTCGAATTTTCCCGGCATTTCCGCCGGCATGGTCTGCCGGTGCCGGAAATTTACGCCGAAGATTTGGACCAGGGCGCCTATCTCGAAGAAGACCTGGGCGGCACGACGCTTTTCGAGTTTCTCTCGAAGAATCGTACGAACGAGGAGATCGCTCCGCCAGGCGGTTGAGGCCTATCGCAAAGTCATCGCCGTGTTGCCCCGGTTTCAGATAGAAGCGGGACGCGATTTGAATTATGAGGTGTGCTATCCGCGGGCCAGCTTCGATCGCCAGTCCATCGCCTGGGACCTGAACTATTTCAAGTATTACTTTCTTCGCCTGGCCGGCATTGCCTTCAACGAACAGGCGCTGGAAGACGATTTCGACCGGCTGACCGAATTCCTGTTGAGCGCCCCGCACGATTATTTTCTTTACCGCGATTTCCAGTCGCGCAACATCATGTGGCGCGACGGCCAGCCATTTTTTCTGGACTACCAGGGCGGCCGCAAAGGGGCGCTGCAATACGACGTGGCTTCGCTCTTGTACGACGCCAAGGCCGACTTGCCGCCGGAACTGCGCCAGCAATTGCTCGATCACTATCTCGACAGCGTCGCCGGTTTCATCAAGCTCGATCGCGGCGAGTTCATGAAGTACTACTACGCCTACGTATTACGTCCGCATCATGCAGGCCCTGGGAGCGTATGGCTTTCGCGGCTTTTACGAGCGCAAGGCCCACTTTCTGCAGAGCGTCCCTTACGCGCTGAAAAACTTGCGCTGGCTGCTGCACAACGTGACCTTGCCGATCGCATTGCCGACGCTGATGGACGCGTTCAACAGCATGCTGGGATCGGAGAAACTGCAGAACCTGGCCACCGACGCCGAGAATCTCGTGGTCAGGATTTTCAGTTTTTCATTTCATCGCGGCTGGCCGAAGGACGAAACCGGCAACGGCGGAGGGTTTGTCTTCGACGGCCGCAGTCTGCCCAATCCCGGCCGCGAGGAGCGCTTCAAAGCCCTCACGGGCAGAGACGCGCCGGTGATCGACTATCTGAATCAGCAGGAGAGCGTGCATCAGTTTATGGCCGGCGTCCTCTCCCTGGTGGATGCCAGCGTGAGCGAGTATCAGCGGCGCGGCTTCAAGAACCTGATGGTCTCGTTCGGCTGCACCGGCGGGCAGCATCGCTCGGTTTATCTGGCGGAGCAACTGGCAAAGCGTTTGCGCGGCCGAAATGGAGTCGAGGTGGTACTGCGGCATCGTGAACTGGAGACGCTGGGCCAATGAAGGCGATGGTCCTGGCTGCCGGCCTGGGTACCCGCCTGCGGCCACTCACCGACGACCGTCCCAAGGCGCTGGTGGAAGTTGCCGGGCGCACGTTGCTCGAGATCACGCTCGCCCGTCTGCGCAGCTTTGGGATCCGCGAAGTGATCATCAATGTGCATCACTTTGCCGACATGGTTGTGGAGTACCTGAAATCCAATAACAACTTCGGCATGCGAATTGAGATATCGCGCGAAGATGTTTTGCTCGACACCGGCGGCGGGCTGAAAAAGGCGGGCTGGTTTTTTCTCGAGAACTCCAGCCATCCGGACGAGCCATTCATCCTGCACAACGTTGATGTCATCAGCACGATTGATTTGCGCCGCATGGTGCAGATTCACACCGAAACTAAAGCTCTCGCCACCCTGGCGGTGCAAGATCGCGAGACCTCCCGATACCTGATGTTCGACGACCAGCTTCGGCTTTGCGGCCGCCGGTCGGGGCGCGATGGGAAACTTGAGTTGGTGCGATCCTCGCCGCAGATGCAAGCGCTGGCCTTCGCCGGCGTACACGTAATTTCGCCTCGCCTCCTTCCGAAGATCGAGGAGGAAGGAGTTTTCTCCATCATCAAATCCTATTTGCGTCTGTCTGGCCAGGGAGAGAAAATCCTCGGGTTTCGTGCCGACGAATACTATTGGCGTGATCTGGGCCGGCTGGACGATTTGCAACAGGCCGGTCGAGACCTGGAGCAGAAAAGTTTCCCGCAGTAATTCTTCTGTTAGTTTCTGGACCCTGCTGTTATCCTCCCGACCTTTTCTACCGCTCGGATCGATCCCCGTGGCATCGTCATAAGGTGTGATTTCGATCACAACGGCTGGTGATGGCGCTCACGGCGAAGCACCGGATCGCTTTGGAATACTGCGGGACACCTTCAGTTTTCGAGATGATCCACCGGCTAAGTGAGCAATTTTGAACAGACACCGTAGAGGAATTTTCTTAGCCTTCTGTATCAACAAACTTCGGAGCCGCGCGAGGTGCGATCACTAACAGGAGCCGTTTAGGGTCAAACGCTAAACGACGGGTGAAGATATGCCTACGGGAGCCCAATGACAGGCCGCAAGATGTCGGAACAACTGGCGCCGCTGCTGCGGGTGGCCGCCATCGTCATTACAGGCTTCATAGCCATCGGGGCCAGGCGCGGCCGACAAACCCAAACAACTCCCTGAGGCATCTGCAAGCCGATATGAACGAGTAACCGACCGCGCCCTCTATGTGGGCGCCGAGACCTGCAAGACCTGCCACGAAGACATCTTCAAGAACTTTGAAACCACCCCGCATTTCGTGACTACGCTCGAGAATAAGCGCGGCCCGGAATGGCAGGGCTGCGAAGCCTGCCACGGACCCGGCAAGGAACACGTCGAGGGCGGCGGCGACAAGACCAAGATATTCACTTTTAAAGGCGTCTCCGCAGCCGCGTCGAGCGCGCGTTGCCTCGATTGCCATTCCTACGGAGAAGAGCACAGCAATTTTGCCCGGTCAGCACACCTGGAAAATAACGTTGGCTGCATTGACTGCCATTCTCCCCACCACGCCAAGGAAAACCAATTCCTGATGAAGGAGAAACAGCCGCAGCTTTGCTACGGTTGCCATCTGGAAGCCAAACAGCAGTTCAATCGTCCGTTTCATCATCGCGTGAATGAAGGCATGGTGCAGTGCAGCGATTGTCACAATCCGCACGGCGGGTTCGAGACCCGGCAGCTGCGGGCCACGGCTTCGAGTGATGCTGTCTGTTTCAAGTGCCATGCGGAAAAAGCGGGACCCTTTGTGCACGAACATCCTCCGGTCAAGACCGAGGGATGCGTCTCTTGCCACACCCCCCATGGTTCTGCAAACCCGCGACTGCTGAAGCGCAGCCAGGTGAACCTGATGTGCCTGGAGTGCCACTCGCTCACCATTGATGCTGGGCGCTCCGGCCACCCCTACGTTTCATAACCAGGCGCAGAAGTATCAGGCATGCACGCTGTGTCACGTGGCAATTCACGGATCGAATTTTGATCCGTTCTTTTTCAAGTAGGTGAAGTTCAAACAGGTGAAGTATGGGGAACGAAAGCAAATCAGGCCGATCGCTTCGGAAGTCATCAACGAGGCTGGATTTCCGTGGCCGGGACTGTCCTGTTGCTCTTCGTAGCAGTAACGGCCGGATGGAGCCAGCAGGCGGCCGAGGGAGACGGCATTGATTCCGGCAACTACAACATCAAGCAGTCGTTCGAATTCGGCTACCGCTTTACCGATTTCACCGGAAGCCAGGCCACCTACGGCACTTTTGTAAACCTGCAACAGGGTCCGCGCTTGCTCGACATGACCCTGGAGATGCGATCGCTCGATCACAAGGGCCTCGCGTTCGACCGGCTCTACCTGAGCAACTTCGGATACGGAGGCGACCCCAACAACGTCTCTCGCCTGCGGATGGGCAAGAATAAATGGTATGACTTCGACGCGCTCTTCCGCCGCGATGAGAATGTGTGGGACTACTCTCTGCTGGCCAATCCGCTGAACCCGGCCAGCACGTTTACCAATGCCCCGGCTGGCTTTAATCCCATCATCGGCACTTCACCGCATCTGTTCAACACGCGCCGCCGCATGGGCGACTACAACCTGACGCTTCTGCCGCAATCGAAGATACGGCTGCGCCTGGGCTACTCACGCAATGTGAACGAGGGCCCGTCCTTCAGCACGCTTCATCAAGGGACCGAGGCGCTTCTGCTGCAGAATTACAGGAACACAGTGAACGCCTACCGGTTCGGTGTGGATTTCAAACTGCTGCCGAGAACAAATATCAGCTACGACCAGATCTTCAACTACTACAAGGGCGATACTGGGGTGACCGACCAGAATCAGAATTTCCAGCTGCCCAATGGCGCGCCGGTGGATATCGGCGTGTCTCTTAATGCCACCGCCGCCCAGCCCTGTGCCGCGACATTTCTCGCGACCGGTGCCGTCAACCCCGTGTGCAACGGGTTCCTCAGCTACAGCCGCAATGGCAAGGTGCGGACCAGCATGCCCACCGAGCAACTCAGCTTTCAGTCCAACTACTTTAAGAAAGTGGACTTCTCCGGCCGAGCCAGCTACACCGGCGGTGATATGAACGTGGGCGGATATCAGGAGCTGCTGACCGGGCGCGAGAGCCGCACCAATCTGAGGAATAACGATGTCTTTGGTCCGGCGTTCGGCCGCCACGTTGCCGCCTCTGTCGACTTCGGCGCCACCTGGCATTTCAGCGACAAGTTCCGCGTGCTGGATACGTTCACTTTTTCCAGCTTCCGAAATCCGGCGCAGTTTGATTCCTCAAATTGCCAATTCTTCAGCCCCAGTCTTACGACGGCTCCTAATATTTTCAACCCTGCCGCCGCACCCTCGATCACGTGTACGTTGCCGGCGGATGGCATCGCGGGCACGCCTGCGCACAGCGCGTCTTCAGGTCCGGATGTTTCGCAGGCCATCTCAAGCCTGCTTTTGAAGCAGGACCAGAAGACCAACTTGTTTCAACTGGAATATGACGTCTCACGGGCGTATGGGGTGCGGGTGGGCTATCGTTTTCGACATCGCGCCATCGCCGATTCCGACTTCGAGCAAATCTCAGAGCTTTTCTATCCTTCGAATGCGAATCGCGGCGACTGCGCACTGGTGGCCGCCGCCCTGCCCGAAGGATGCACGGCCAACGCCGACGGTTCGTTTACATTCAACACTCCCCTGCCCATCGCAGCCGACACGGGCGAAACCCTGATCAACGAGCACTCCGGCTTGCTTGGCGTATGGGCGCGGCCGGTAGATGCGTGGCGAGTCAACTTCGATATGGAAATGGCCAGCGCGGACAATTCCTTTACCCGCATAAGCCCGAGGCAATGGCAGGAGTATCGTCTGCGCACCACTTACAAAGTGGCGAGCTGGGTAAACCTGAGCGGGTCGGTCAACATTCTGGAGAAGCGCAACAACGTCACCGAGGTCAACAACCTTCAACACAACCGCCTCTATGGCGGGACTGCGATGTTCGAGCCCAGTGACCGCATCGCCGTGGAACTGGGCTATGACTACAGCGACGATTTCTCGCAGATCCTGGTCTGCTTCGTCAGTACGGTGGCGCCGGCGGGAATCGCCAAGTGCCCGGGCTCGACGGTACTGAGCGAGGAGCTGTCGGTCTACACCAACAAGTCGCACTACGGATATTTCGACGTGATGTGGAAGCCCATCCACCGGCTGACTACTCATCTCGGCTACAACATCACCAGCACGACCGGCAGTGCGCTGTTTCTGAATCCCAACGCCCCCACCGGACCGCTCAACTCGAATTATCACCGCCCGTATGGCGGTTTCGATTACGCATTGGCCAAAGGCTGGACTGGCAAGGCTTATTGGGGTTACTACGGCTATCACGAGGACCCGAGTCTGGTCCCGCAGGATTTAGCTGCGCCGCGGAACTTTCGCGGCAACCTGGTCACACTGTCAATGCGGTACGCGTTTTAGATCAATTGAACGTAGATGGCGGATTTCTCCGGAGGAATTGTGGCGAAAATGAAGATAGGCACCGTTCTTAGGCTGGCTCTGCTCGCATCGCTCGTAACGGCAATCATCTTGTGGGGAACGACGGCCGCCGCGCAAGACGCCGCCGCTACCTACAAGGCAAAGTGCGCGGCTTGCCATGGCGCGGACGCAAAAGGCGAGACTTCTATAGGAAAAAAGATGGGAATCAAAGACCTGGCCTCAGCGGACGTGCAGAAGATGAGCGATGCCGAGCTCACAACGGTCATTTCTGACGGCAAGGACAAGATGCCGAGCTACAAGAAAAGTTTGAAACCCGATCAGATAAAGGAACTCGTGACGTACATCCGCTCGCTAAAAGAGAAATAAGACTGCAAGTGTGGGCGCGAGCGCCCTCGCTCGTGCTGCAGCGCCCGTGACAGCTCCGCACGAGCGCGGACGCTCGCGCCCACATTAAGGCCGATATGCATTTTCCTACAGTGCTGTTGCTGTCCCTGATCGCGTTCAGCGTGGCGCTGATTGGCGTCCTGACCGCGTGGCCTGGGCTGACATCCACTCGTCGAGGAAGGATTCTGGCGTTCCTCGTCTTGTTCCTGCTGCCGCTGCTCTGCATGGCCATGGGCGTTTCTTCGGAGTTCGAGCGCTCCAAGAGCACCTCGTTCTGCCTCTCCTGCCACATCATGGAGTCTCACGGCCGTAGTTTGTACGTGGACGACACGACCTACCTCGCCGCGGCGCACTTTCAGAACCATCGCGTCCCGGCTGATGAGGCCTGCTATACCTGTCACACCAACTATGCGATGTTCGGCAGCATCCGGGCCAAGTTAAATGGATTGCACCACGTCTACATTCAATATTTCGGCAAGGCCCACAACCCTATTGTTCTTTATGAACCCTATAACAACCGGGAGTGTCTGCACTGCCACCTGGGTGCCCGCTCCTTCGAAGAGGGAGCGGTTCATACTGCCGATCCGGACCTGCTTCCGGCGGTGAAGGCAAACAAGATCTCCTGCTTATCGAGCGGATGTCATGACGTCGTACACAATATCGGCCAACTGGACAAAGTAAAGTACTGGAAGGGAGCCCAGTGAAAACTGCCATCGTTGGAATCGAGAAGCGACTACGGCTGGCAGGAATGCTGCTGATTTTCGGACTGGGGGTTGAAGCCATCTGCCTGCAATGGGCCCGGCCCATCGCCTTCATTCTTCTGGTCGCATTCGGCGGCGCCCTGTGTGCTGGCGGGATTGCTGTGTACCTCTACTCGTTGGCTTCCGCCACGGAAGCAAAGCCTGAACCGTAACTCCTGCGCCAAAACGGCGGCCGTCAGGCAATCGTGATCAATTCCAGTCCGCACTGGGGTCCGAGGCGGACTTGGCATTTAGGGATTCGAAGATTTGGTGGACCTGGTCGGGATCGAACCGACGACCTCTTCCATGCCATGGAAGCGCGCTCCCAGCTGCGCCACAGGCCCACATGAAAAAACGATGTGAGGGGACTTAAAGCAATTCAATTCTCGCCTACTGGCTATCGATAGTCAAACCCTGCACTCCGCTGCGCGCTAGATCCCTTGCACGTTCAGGATGACCCATCACGAGAAGATGGCATTGAAACCAGGCACTACAGATTTTGCGAAAGCCGGGAAAGTTAGTATTCTGAGTGACAGCCTGCGGCGACCTTAATGACACGAAACTCTATTTTGCGTTTTCGATGCTTGTCCCTGTTGCCGCTTTGTCTGGCGGCGAGCGCACAGATCATTTCATCCAACCAGCCGGCCCCTCAGGGTCCTGTTTCGTATTCTTCGGCCAATCAGATGAACACGCTGCTGACGCAGTTGGATGAGGCATCCCAGGCGGCGCAATTGAATTTGGCCAAGATGCGCATCGAAAAATGGAAGACCGACTCGGGCAGCAAGCGGCAGGCCGAGGGTAACGCGGAATCCATCCAGCGTAATCTCAAGACTGCGTTGCCGGAGATTATCGCGGAGTTGAAGGCGTCGCCTGAGAGTCTTACTTCCACTTTCAAGCTGTATCGCAACCTGGACGCACTTTACGATGTGTTCGAATCGGTGGCCGAGTCGGCAGGCGCCTTTGGCTCGAAGGACGAGTTCCAATCGCTCGAAAACGATGTCAGCACATTCGAAAGATTACGGCGTTCGGTGGCCGACCGTATGGAGACTTTGGCTGGAGCCAAAGAGGTCGAGGTCACTCGTCTGCGGGCGGCGTTGCAGAGCGCACAGGCCAATACGCCGTCGCAACCCCCCAAGAAAATTGTGGTGGACGATGACGCTCCGGTGAAGAAACCGGTGAAGAAGAAATCAGCCCCCAAGGCAGCACCCGCCGCTGCGACCCCCAATCCCCCCGCATCCCCGCCGAAATAGGCGCTGGTCGCAACCGCGTCGGCTTGGCCAAAAGGGCTTCAGGCGGCAACGCTCACCTGCGGAAAACCTCTAAACTATTGAAATATCTACAGTTGCGAAGGTGGAACTATACCTGCCGCGCCGGGGTCTATACATATAAGGTCGGAATATTTCGGCTGAGCATAGACCTCGTTTAACGTTGGGCCTGCGGGCGGAAAGAACCTATAATGGGAGACAACGCCATGTCTTTAGTGGCGGGAGCAAACACCTTGGGTGATCTTGCGGTCTCAATAGGAATCCGAACCCAGCAGTCAGCGATTGTGGCCGAATTGAAAGCGGGCTCAGAAGACGCCTACGCCTGGCTTATCGCTGAATTTCACCAGCCCATATACAGCCTGGTCTATCGCATCGTCACCGATCCGGCGGACGCTGCCGACACGACCCAGGAAGTCTTTCTGAAAGTGTTTCGCGGGATGAAGCATTTTCACGGCGAGTCCAGTCTGAAAACCTGGATTTACCGGATCGCGGTGCATGAGGCTTCCAACCGGAGGCGCTGGTGGTTCCGGCACAAAGCGAAGGAAACTTCGATTGAGCCGAATCACGACGATAACGGGGTAGGCGCATCGTGCATGCGCGATACCCTGGTGGATGAAGGCGAATCGCCGTTCGACATGGTGGTTCACGAGGAAGTCCGGGCGCGGGTGGAAGAGGAACTGAGGCAGATTTCGGAGCCCTACCGCACTACGGTCATCTTGCGCGACCTGGAAGACATGTCGTACGAAGAGATAGCGGAGATTACACAGGTTTCGCTGGGAACAGTTAAGTCACGATTAACCCGCGGCCGCGAAGCATTGCGCAAGCGGCTGACAGGATACGTAGTGGAACATGCGGAACAACTCGGTTTGCAGACTCCCCGGGAGGCCGAGCAGGGCGTGAGCCGTTGCACGACTTCTGCGGTTGAGGTGACACGATGACGTGCGCCCAAGCCAGACCGCTGTTTTCTCCGTACCTCGATGGGGCGATGACCGGCAAGCAGATGAGCGAACTCAGCCAGCACATCGAGTCCTGCGACCCCTGCAGCCGTCAGTACGTTTCGCTGCGGCAGACGCAACACCTGCTGGCTCGCGTGGGTCCCCGCAAAGCGCCGCCTGACCTGGCGTTGAAACTTCGGGTGGCAATTTCGCAGCAGGCCGCGCAGTCCCGGCGTCGCTATTTCGAAGGCATCCGCGTCCGGTTCGACAATGCGCTTGACCTATTCATGGTGCCGGCCACCGCAGGCTTGGCCGCCGCCGTTGTGATCTTCGTCGTCCTGATGGGATTTCTGGCCCCCTTGCAGGCAGACAATTCCGACGTTCCTCTGATGCTTCACACCGCGCCCCAGCTGCAACAGTCAGCGTTCGGATCGACCCTTGATTCCATCAACGACGACTCGCTGGTGATCGAAGCTTACGTAGATTCGCAGGGGCGAGTACAGGATTACCGCATTCTTTCCGATTCCAAGGAAGATGCCACATTGCTGCCGCAAGTAAAGAAAAACATGCTGATCTTCACGACGTTCACCACGTTCCGTCCCGCGCTTTCCATGGGCCGGCCGACTACGGGGCGGGCGATATTGTCCTTCTCCAAGGTGAGCGTGAAGGGGTAGGCACTGCCTCGGGGGCGAGTCGCCCGCGACCACGCGAACCAAGTTCCGAATAAAAAGCTGCAACAGCGTCCATTGATTCTGCGGCGGGCACCCCTTACACTTAATAGAAGATCGTAGCCCTCATACCGGCCAGCCTGCAGGAGGTTTCCCTGATTCGTAGTTTTAGATGCTCGCTTTACGCGGCCTTGTTTGCCATGCTGGCACAGTTGTCGCCGGCGCAGAATCAGAGCCCTGTGGCTCTCGACACCAACGAAACTCTATTCACCGTGCTTACAGCAATCAACGCCTGTGGATACGACCAGGACCTGGGCGTCTCGGATCCCCTGCGGTCACGGGTACGTGACGAGGTGGTTCGCGCCCGCCAGGCCTCAAAGGAAGCCGAGGACGCGACCCAGGCCATGTGCCAGTACTATCAGGAACACCAGCAGCCGGAACCATCGAAAGCGCTCGCCCAGGCCGTGTCGCTCGCGCTCTATTTGAACCCTCCGCCCGCTCTGACGGCCAAGGTGAAGGATTCTGACATTCCTCCCGACGCCGCTCTGGTGCTGGGAATCCTTCCCCTCTTGCCAAAATTCTACGAAGCTGCGGGATTGCACGCTATCTGGGAAAGCAACCGCGATGCCTACAGCGCCTTGACCGTGCGTTATCACGAAGCATTGGCCAAGATGTTGTTTGACACCGAGATTTACCTGAAGCTGCCATCGTCCTCCCGCCTGGGCCGGGACTTCACGGTGTACGTGGATCCGATGGGCGCGCCGGGGCAAACCAACGCCCGGAATTACGGATCGGATTATTATGTGGTGATTTCTCCCGGCCCCGAGGCTGGGCTGAAGATGGACCAGATCCGGCATACCTACCTGCATTATTTGCTGGATCCAATGGCCATGAAATATCCGGCGAACATGAAGCGTCTGGAGCCGCTGCTGGAAACCGTCAAGACGGCGCCCATGGACCAGAGCTTCAAGAGCGATGCGTCGTTACTGCTGACCGAGTGCCTTATCCGGGCGATCGAAGCGCGCACCGCGGGATCGAAGAAATTGCCTGAAGCGGAGCGTTTGCAGCTGGTCCAGAATTCATCGCGCCAGGGCTTCATCCTGACGACATATTTTTACGAAGCGCTGCTGAAGTTTGAGAAGGACCCGTCCAGCCTCAGCAACGAATATGGCGACCTGGTGAGCGCCATTGATGTGGGGAAAGAAAAGAAACGCGCCACCCAGGTGGCGTTCGCTTCCACGTCCGATACCGAGCTGTTGCATCTTTCCCGTCCGCAACAGAGCAAGTTGTTGGTCGCCGCCGAGCAGAAGCTCTCGGCAGGCGATGCCGAAAGCGCGCAAAAGCTGGCGCAGCAGGCACTGGACGAGAAGAGCGAAGACCAGGGCCGGGCACTGTTTATTCTGGCGCAAGTCGCCGCTCGTAAGTCGGACATGCCAGGCGCGCGAACTTATTTCGAACGCGCGCTGGAAGTAGCGCACGAACCCAAAGTGTTGGCCTGGTCCCATATTTACCTGGGAAGAATTTACGACTTGCAGGAAGACCGCGAGGCGGCGATTGACCAGTACCGCGCGGCGGTAACTGCAGGCTCCGCACTGCCCGAAGCCAAGGCAGCGGCTGAACTGGGACTGCAGAAACCCTATGAGCCGACTCGCCGTTCGCAGTAGAGTACTGCAGCCGTCATCGAACAGGACGAATTGTACTTTGCCCCAAGGAGAGAGCATGAAGCGAGCAGCGATGCTAGTCGTGATACTGGCGCTGGCTACATTCGTATCGGCGCAAACCCAGACGCCTCCCGCACCGGCGGGGGGTGCGGCCACAACCCCGCCGCCCCAGGGCAAGCGCCCACCCCAGGCCAAGACCCAGGCCGAGTTTGACGCCTACAAAGTAGCGGCCGCCAACACCGACGGCGCCGCCCTCGAAAAAGCGGCGGATGACTTCGCCGCGAAGTACCCTGACAGCGAGCTGCGAATCCTGCTCTATCGGAACGCCATGCACGTCTATCAGGCTTCGAACAGTTCCGACAAGATGATGGACATGGGACGCAAAGTACTCAAGATTGATCCCGATGATCCCGAGGCTCTGGTGGGTGTGGCCCAGGTACTGGCGGAGCGCACGCGGGAGAGCGATCTGGACAAAGATCAACGCCTGGACGAGGGCACCAAGCTGGCCCAGCACGCTCTGGAAACGGCTGACACCGACATCGCCATCCCGCCGGGAACTCCGCAGGACAAGATTGACGCCTACAAAGGATTCCTGCGCTCCAACGCCTACTACGTGCTGGGCACGATCCAGTACACCCGGGAAAAGTATTCGGATGCGGAAGGCTATTTCCGCAAATCGATGGATGCCTTCCCATCTCAGCTCGACCCGCTGGCGGTGCTGCGCCTGGCGCTCTCGCTGGACAAGCAGGAAAAGTATCCCGAAGCACTGAAGTACGCCAACCAGGCCGTGCAGATGACAGAATCCAGCCAGGGCTCGACACTGGCCACCCTGTCGCGCAACGAACGTGACCGCCTGGTTCAGCTGACCGGTGGCGCCCCCGCCGGGAAGCCGCCTGCGAGCGCGCAGAACCCAGCGCCCAAGAACTAAGACCGGACCCCGGACGTCAGACCTCAGACCTCGGGCTCCAGCCCTCAGGGATTGTGCCGGGGTCCGAAGTCCGAGGTCCGACGCCTCTCAATAAATCATGAAGCCGCGTGACATTGCGTTGTTGCAGGCGACGTTGGGCCACCGCTTCCAGCGGATAGAGCTGCTGGAGCAAGCCCTGACCCACAGTTCTCAGGCGCGCGAGCTCGAAGCACTGCAGGCAGCCGGCGGCCCCAGGGTCGGCGACAACGAGCAGATGGAATTCCTGGGCGATGCCGTCCTTGGATTTGTAACCACGGAGGAACTCTGCAACCGGTTCCCCAGCTTTCGCGAAGGAGAACTCTCCAAACTTAGAGCCCACCTGGTAAGCGAAAAGCATCTAATACGAGTGGCCCAGGAGCTGGAGTTAGGGCATTACTTGAACCTGGGGCGCGGCGAGGAAAAAAGCGGCGGCCGCAACAAGACTGCCTTGCTGGTGGATGCACTCGAGGCGGTTGTGGCTGCCATCTACCTCGATGGCGGTCTCGACGCCGCTCGCGAGCTGGTACTGCGGACCATCGTTGTCCCGGAGCTGGAGCGGATTGCCTCTCAGGGCAGCAGTCTGCCGGTCACCGACTACAAGTCGGCATTGCAGGAGAAACTGCAGGCCACCGGGAGACCGCAACCGACGTACACGCTGGTGAAAGAGCGCGGGCCGGAGCATAGCAAGACGTTCACCGTGGAGGCGCGCCTGCAACCGCTGGACAATGGCGGCAAAGCGGAATTCGTGGGCCGTGCCGATGGTTCCACCAAGAAGAACGCCGAGCAGGATGCCGCGCGACAGGTGCTGGAATACTTGAGCACAGTGACCGTCGGGGCCAACGGCGCGAAAAAACGCAGCGAGCACGCCCAGTGACCGTCATGGAAGAAGTAGAAGTAAAGGCAAAGCGCCAGCAGCCGGACACGCTGAGTTCGCTGCAGTCCTTGCTCGCGACCGTGGTCATCGCTGTCTTTGTCATCACCTTCGTCGTGCAGGCCTTCCAGATTCCCTCCGAATCCATGGAGAACACGCTGCTGATCGGGGACTACCTCCTGGTCGACAAGTTGCGCTACGGCGGAGGCGGCTTCTGGGATCTCTTCATGCCGTACAGACAAGTTCGCCGCGGAGACGTAATCGTCTTTCGCTATCCCATCCATCCCACGCAGCATTTCGTGAAGCGCGTGGTCGGCGTGCCCGGTGATCGGGTGCGCCTGATCAACCGGCAGGTATATGTGAACGGCCATCCTCTGCAGGAACCCTACGTCCGCTACAGCGCCGGTATGCACGACACCTTTCGCGACGAGTTTCCGCGACTGGATCTTCCGGTTCCTGGTCTCGAAGGAGGCTGGTGGCTGGAGATGAAGAAACTGGTCGAGGACGGCGAACTGATTATTCCGCAGGGAAATTATTTTGTGCTGGGCGACAACCGCGACGAGAGTCTGGACAGCCGCTACTGGGGATTCGTGCCCCACGAGAATGTCATCGGACGTCCCTTGCTGATCTACTGGTCGGTTCGAAACGCGGACCAGGACTTGCCGACTTCGCCGAGTCCCAGTGATAAACTAGTCCACTTCGCCTATGCAGCGACCCATGTGTTCCAAATGACCCGGTGGGACCGTACGTTTCGAGTGGTTCGATAGGACGGAATTAGTTCAAGAGTTTAGAAAGGTCGAGTGCCCAAGCAAGTGTCTAAGAAAGAAAACAAGCCGGAAGAAAAGCCGCGCGAGACCACCGTCGAGTTTCTGGCGTCGCTGGCGGCGGTGCTGGTGACTGGACTGTTCATCATCACGTTCGTCCTGCAGGCCTTTGAAATTCCCTCCAGTTCCATGGAGAACACGCTGCTGATCGGCGACCATGTCTTCGTGAACCGGGTCCAGTTCGCTCCGGCCACACGCTGGATGGGCCCGCTGCTTCCCTACCGGGACATACGGCGCCAGGATATCGTGGTCTTTCTTTCGCCGGCAGAGCCGGGCCTCTACGTGGTCAAGCGGGTCATCGGCGTTCCCGGAGATCGAATCCATCTTGCGCAATGGCATGGTGTTTCGCAACGGGGAGAAACTGGATGAGCCTTATGTCATCCACAACAGCGATGAAGGCCCGAACGAATATCGCGACAACTTCCCGGCCGTGCCGCCATCCGATTACAACCGCCTGTTTCCGGACTGGCAACAGAACCTGCCGCAATACATCCAGGGCGATGACATCGTCGTGCCTCCCAACAGCTATTTCGCCATGGGAGACAATCGCGACGTAAGCTATGACAGCCGCTACTGGGGATTTATCCCGAAGGAAAATGTGATCGGGAGACCCATGTTCATCTACTGGTCGTTCGAGACGCCGCCGAACCAGTATCTGCATACCGCGATCGGCGAGCGGGTGGGATTTCTGGCGCACGTGGTCATCCATTTCTTTGACCTGACCCGCTGGCGGCGGACGTTGAAGGTGGTTCGTTGAGATTTTTGCGTTCCAGTCGCGGCAGGGTGGTCGCCGGCATCGTCCTGGTGCTGGCGCTTTTCCTGGTGCGCCCCGGGGCGCAACGGCTGCGCACCCGGATTGTGCGCTCGATCAGCCTGGCGCTGGGACGCCCCGTGGACGTCGGATCGGTGACTCTGCGCCTGCTGCCCCAGCCCGGCTTCGATCTGGAAAATTTTGTCGTTCACGAGGATCCGGACTTCGGCGCCGAGCCGGTATTGCAGTCCTCCGATGTCGTGGCCACCGTGCGCGTGAGTTCCCTGTTGCGCGGAAGGCTGGAGATCGCCCGCCTCAGCCTGACCGAGCCCAGCATCAACCTGGTGCGCAACAGCGAAGGCCGCTGGAACCTGGAAAAACTGGTCGAGCGCGCCGCCAGCACTCCGGTTGCGCCCACGTCGAAGACACGCAGTGAAGCACGACCGGGCTTCCCCTACATTGAGGCCGACCACGGCCGCATCAACTTCAAGTTTGGACAGGAAAAGAAACCCTACTCCCTGACCGAAGCCAATTTCGCTTTGTGGCAGGATTCCGAAAATACCTGGGGCATGCGGTTGAAGGCCCAGCCGATGCGAACCGATTTCAACCTCAGCGACACCGGCCTGCTGGCAGTGAACGGGTCGTGGCAACGCTCGGCAAATCTGCACGAAACGCCGTGCAATTCACCCTGCAGTGGGAAGGCGCGCAGCTGGGCCAGGTGACCAAGCTGACTCTGGGGCAGGACAAGGGATGGAGAGGCGGTGTCCGGCTCTCGGCCCAGCTCACGGGCACACCCAGGACTCTGACAGTCGAGACCGAAGGTTCGATTGAAGACTTCCGCCGCTATGACATTTCAGGCGATCAGGCGCTGCGCCTGGCGGCGCGATGCAGCGGCCACTACAGTTCGACAGACCATGTTCTCTCCGGGCTGGCGTGCCGAGCCCCGGTCGGCGACGGCGAAATCGCTCTGAACGGCAGCATTGCCCCCATGCCTGGTTCTCGCGCCTACGATCTTGACCATGGTCGTCCAGAACCTTCCCCTTCAGCCGCTGGTGGAATTCGCGCGTCGGGTGAAGAAGAATGTGCCGACCGACATTATTGCGACCGGCAAAGTGGATGCGAGCATCACACTGCGGCGCACCGGCACTTCGACCGGCATGGGTCCGGTCTGGCAGGGCGGCGGCGAAGATCCTGGCTTTGAATCGTGCGATCGCCGCTCACCAATACCAAGCTCGCGCTGGACAAGATTCCTTTCACCGTCTCTTCCTTCGAGTGACGATCTCGGGACGAAATCAAGCGCTGAACGCGGTCGCGGCCCGGTCATCCCGGCCAGGATTGATCCCCGGGTCGACGTTGGTCCGTTCAATCTGGCTCTGGGCAGGACCGCCGAGCGCACCGTGCGTGGCCAGTTTTCGCGTTCCGGCTACAACTTTCTGGTGCAGGGAGATGCCGAAGTGCAGCGCCTGCTGGAAGTGGCGCGCACCGTCGGATTGCCGGCGCCTCAGACCGCGGCCAGATGGAGAAGCACGAATCAATCTTCGGTTGGCGGCGGCTGGGCAGGATTTGCGGCCGCCGCAGTTACCGGGACGGCGCAACTGCATTCGGTCCGCGCCCGGGTTCGCGGCTTGAACGAGCCCGTGGAAATCTCCTCCGCAAGTATCGAGCTGACACCGGCTGCCGCTGAAGTCCGAAAGCTGACCGCTTCCGTGGCCGGCAATACGTGGCGCGGCTCGCTCGACCGTTCCCAGGCAGTGTGAGAAGGTCGCAGGCTTGTCCGATTCGCTTCGATCTTCACACCGACGAGTTTGTCACCGATGAACTGAGCGGAGTCTGGTGAATCAGTCCCCGGAAAACAGCCGTGGTATCGTTTTCTGTCGTCGCCGGCGCAACCTAAACCGTATCTGGCTTCTTTGCACGCGGTCGGAAAGCTCACGGCGAATCGCGTCGTGATCCACAACCTGGTCGCGAACCGGGTCTCGGCCGAGGTCGAACTCGAACAGGGCCGCCTTCAGCTTTCGAACCTGCGCGGCGACGTACTGGGCGGACGGCACAACGGCGATTGGCAAGTGGATTTCACGGTCAATCCTCCGACCTATCACGGCACCGGCGCGCTGGAAAAAGTTGCGCTGGGGCAAATCGCTGAAGCCATGCACGACGCATGGATCACGGGCACAGCCAATGTGGACTATCGCGCCGACACGATCGGCTGGACCAAGGCAGAATTGCTTTCCCACGCCGACGCCGGCTTCCAGATCGAAGCTCGTGATGGTTCGCTACCCCACCTCACGCTGGCGGGAGAAAGCGGTCCGCTGCGGGTCAACCGCTTCGCGGGACGATTGCTGCTGCGCGACGGGAAGTTCGAGATTGATCAAGGCAAACTACAGACTCCGGGCGGCATCTATCAATTGAGCGGCACAGCATCTCTGGGTCGAGTTCTGGATTTCAAACTGGCGCGCGACGGCGCCCGCGGCTTCAACATCACCGGCACCGTGGACCAGCCTCGTGTAGCCATCAGCACGACTCCAGAGACTCAGGCCGCCCTCAAACCATGAAGGCCTGCTGCGCCTTTCTCTTCGCGGTCACGGCTTGCTCTCTTCTGGCTCCGCATTCTCTGGCTCAAACCCGCTCTGCTCCAAACTCCGCTCCCCTGGCCAGTTTCGAGCGCAAGCTGCAACACCTGCAGAACAACGGCGCGCAGCCTCACCCCGATCCGTCGCCCACGGAATTCTCCGAGCAGGAGATCAATGCTTACTTTGCATCAGGGAACGTCGAGCTGCCAGCGGGAGTGCAGTCAGTAGTTTTCCAGGAACAGCCCGGGATAATCATTGGAACTTCACGGGTTGATTTCGATCAGTTGAAGGCCGGCAAGAATTCCTACAATCCCCTGCTCTCCATTTTCAGCGGACTGCACGACGTGGTTGTTACCGCCCACGCCTACGGCGCCAGGGGAGAAGGCGTGGTTCACGTGGATTCCGTTTCACTCGATGGCGTCGAGGTCCCGCAATTCGTCCTGGAATTGTTCGTGGAGAAATACCTCAAACCGAAGTACCCGAATATCGGTCTGGACTCGCGATTTGCCTTG
The DNA here is from genome assembly GCA_963816865.1 of Terriglobia bacterium. Taxonomy (GTDB): domain Bacteria; phylum Acidobacteriota; class Terriglobia; order Terriglobales; family Acidobacteriaceae; genus JAIQFF01. The sequence continues at coordinate 112,434 of CAWFMU010000037.1, read as the reverse complement.
CCGGCCCGCGTGGACACGGCGACCGTCGGGCTGCATAGAGTGACGGTTACCCAGAACTAAGTCGCCGGACGAGTGTCCGGAGTGCTCCTCTTTCGATAATCCACCACGATGGCGTCATCCTGAGAGACTTCAGTCTCGAAGGATCCTTTGTGTACCATCCCGTTGCGAGCCGACGGTATATCAGCTTCGCGCAAGATGCTTCGCAAGCTCAGCATGACGTCCTCTGTGACCGAAGCAATACCTTCCAGACACAATAAAACAACTCTGGAACTTCCTGAGTCTTACCGCGCATAGCCGGCTCCGCGCAAGACTTTTCCCGGCAGCGCTCCGGTTTGCTTGCCCTGATCGATCACCGCAACGCCGTTCACCAGCACGTACTCCATTCCTTGCGACAACTGGTTCGGATTTTCGAACGTAGCCAGATCGCGGATCGTGGCGGGATCGAAGACCACCACATCAGCCCACATCCCCGCTTTCAGCACGCCGCGGTCGGTCAAGCGCATGCGCTGCGCCGGCAGTGCGGAAAATTTTCGAATGGCGTCTTCCAGCGTAAGCTTCTTTTCTTCTCGAACATATTTGCGCAGGATGCGCGGGAAAGTGCCGTAGGCGCGCGGGTGAGGATGTTCCTGGCCCAGAATTCCTTCCGGCGAAGCGCCGGAAGAATCATTGTCGAAAGACACCCACGGCTGCTGCAGGGCGAGAACAATATCCGGCTCGGACATGCCGAAGACGGCGACTTCGGTGAAAGCGTTATCTTCGATCAGCAGGTCGAACAGGGCATCCATGGGATCCTTGTTTTGCAGCTTCGCCACTTCCGACAGCCTCTTGCCCTGCAGCGGAAGCAGCTTCGGATTTTGCACCACGCCGATCAAGACATCCTGCGGGCCGCTGATCTCCTCCCACTCGTTGTCCCATGTGTTCGACGGAGTCATCATGTCTTTGCGAATGCGGGCACGCATCGCCGGATCTTTCAGACGTTCGATCAACTTGGCATTGCCACCGTCGTGCGCCCAGGCGGGAATGAATGCCGAGAAATCGTTGAACCATGCGGTGTAGGCATAGGTGTCGGCGGTGACGTCCATTCCCTCCGCCCGCGCGGCATTGATTTTTGCAACGACTTCCGGCATGCGTCCCCAGTTCGCTTTTCCTGCAACTTTGAGGTGCCAGATTTCGACCGGAATGTGGCCCTCGCGCCCGATGCGCAGCGCTTCGTCAATCGCAGACAGGACGCCATTGCTTTCATCGCGCATGTGCGTGGCATAGATGCCGCCGAATTTCGACGCTTCGGAAGCGAGCGCGATCAACTCTTCGGTCTTGGCGTAGGGAGCAGGCGCGTACTCGAGCGAGGTCGAGACTCCCACTGCGCCTTCGCGCATGGCCTGCCGCACCAGTTCGCGCATCTGGTCGAGTTGCGCGGGTGTCGGCTGTTTGTCGTCATCGCCCAGCACCATGCGACGGACCTGGGTAGCGCCGACGTAGCTTGCCAGGTTGATCCCCATGCCCTGCTTTTCCAGACGGGCAAAGTATTGCTGAAAGCTGCGCCAGTCCGGCGTGATGTGATAGTGATCGTAGGTGTGCCGATTGGCTTGAATGATGGCGTCATTCAGCGGCGCGGCGGAATCGCCTTCGCCGGTGATCTCGGTCGTGATGCCCTGGTAAATCTTCGAAGGCAGGCGCGGATCGACCAGAATCGTCAGTTCCGACTGGCCCAGCATGTCGATGAAGCCGGGAGCGACGACCATGCCGTGGGCATCAATGGTGCGCGTGCGCTGCGCGTCGCTCAGATTTCCGATGGCGGCAATCTTGCCGTCGCGAATGCCGATGTCGCCGGAGTACCAGGGTGAGCCGGTGCCGTCGATGATGTGGCCGTTGGTGATGACAAGATCGAATGCTGGGGCTGGAGCTTGCGCCCATGACAGGTGAACGACTGTCAGAAGAAAGATGGCGATGATCAGAGACTTTTTCTTTGGCCTGCTGCTTCCCATGGTTTCTCCGTTTAGTTTCCACTTCGACTTCAGAACCTCTGTAAACATTTGGGTGGGCGAGACGCCGGCGCTACGGCGTTGCGCGCCGGGCCGAGATCGCGCCCAACGCGATCCAGATTCCCAGGGCCAGCCATTCGTAGGCGCTGAAGTGTCCGGGCACGAACGGAACGACTTTCATCAGGATCATCAGCAACCCGACCAGCGCACCCATAGCGGCCACCATACGTTGGCGCTCGACTTGGCGCCATCTGATAGTACGCGGCGCAGGCCGCCAGCCATCCCGCGGCGGACGCCAGCGAGCCGACATCCGAGATCGGCACCAGGATCGCGTCGCCGAGGAACATGCACGCGGCGGTGCTCAATCCTACGCAAATCACAGCGACGGACGGAGTCTGATTCTGCGGATGCACCTGGGCGACGCGGGCATCCACCAGCCCGCGGCGTCCCATGGCAAATACCAGCCGGCTGGCTGCGACCAGGTTCCCATTGAACACTTTGAAGAGCGAAAGCAAAGCCGCCGCCAGAATCACGCTGACGATCCAGCGCGAACCCACCGCGTGCTCAAAAGCAACCGCGGTCATGAATCTTTCGCCGGTGAGTTCACGCCACGGAGCGACGTAACCCACGGCGGCGATCACGATGGTGTAGAAGAGAATGCCCACCAGGATGGCCATCCAGATGGCCTTGAGAAATCCTCCAGCACGGAATTCCGGGCTGGATTCTTCCGCGCCCTTCACCACCGACTCGAAACCGGTCATGTAATACGGCACAATCTGAATCACCAGCAGGACGGAGACGAATCCGCTGTGGGTGAACAGGGGCGGAAAATTCTGCGGCGAACCCTTGCTGACTCCCGACCGCGACGAACACGACAAACAGGGCCGAGAGTTCCGAACGTTGTCCAGTTCTGAAAGATCGCACTCAGGCGGATGCCGCGATAGTTGAGCAAGGTCAGAAGACCGGTGAGCCCCAGCCCGATGATCACGTGAGGCAAATAAACCGGCCGGCCGGCGATGCGATAGAGTTCCATCGAATCCAGCCCGGGAAAAATGTAGCCGGCAATCTTCCCCACGGCCACCGCTTCCCACGGGCAGACGATGAAGTACGCCAGCACCATCATCCAGCCGGTGGCAAAGCTGACCGATCGGGGAAAAACTTTCGCGGTGTAGGCGACCTCGCCGGCGGCGTCGGGCATGGCCGCGACCAGTTGGCCGTAAACGTAGCCGATGGGAAGCAGCAGTGCGCCGCCAATGGCGAATCCCAGAACGCCACCCAGCGTTCCGCCGCGCAGCAGCCAATCGTCCATCACGACCAGCCAGCCGACGCCCACCATGGTGCCCCATCCCAGGGTGAAGTAATCAACGACGCGAAGTTTGCGGGCAAGAGTGGTCATGGCAATCGGCACTTAGCACATTGGCAATTAGCCAAACATTAAAACCAACGAGTTATTGGCGATCGCTAATTGCCAATTGCTAATTGCTAATTGCCAGTTGCTGGTTCCCTCTAGAACAGACACAGCAACTCGAAAAGCAAATTCGCCGCCAGAAGCGAAGTGATCTCACCGTTGTCATAGGGCGGCGACACCTCCACCAGATCGCATCCCACCAGCTTCAGCCCTTTGAGGCAGCGCACCAGGTCCAGAATCTGCGCGCTGGAGAGTCCGCCCACCTGCGGCGTGCCCGTGCCCGGAGCGAAGGCCGGGTCCACTACGTCAATGTCCAGCGTGAGGTACACCGGGCGGCCCCGCAACTTTTTCAGGTGACGCTTGACCAGCTCGACTCCGCCCTTATGAAACTCTTCCGAGGTCACAATCTTGATGCCGTGCTTGTGGGCGAAATCAAAATCGCCGCTCGGAATAAACCTGGCCGCGCAGTCCGACTTGCAGTGCGTAGCCTTCTTCGATCAGTCCTTCCTCGATGGCATACTTCACCGGCGTGCCGTGCGAATGCGGACTGCCGAAGTATCCGCTCCAGGTGTCCCCGTGGGCATCGAGCTGAACAAATGCAACCGGACCGAAGTGCCGGTGAATGGCGCGCAGTATGGGCAGGAGAATGGAATGATCGCCGCCGACGCAGACCGATCGCGCGCCGGCGCGAAACACGTCGCCCAGTTGCTCGGTGATTCGCCGATAGGTGTCTTCAATCGACAGCGGGTTGATCGATAGATCGCCAAAATCACCGATGCGCCATTTTTCGAACGGATTGACTCTTCAGCACCGGATTCCAGGGACGAATCATGGCCGACTGCACCCGAATGTTGCGCGGACCGAAGCGCGCACCCGGACGGTAAGTCGTTCCTCCGTCGAACGGAATGCCAATCAACGCCAGGTCGAGATCCTCCGCTCGCGGAATGTGCGGCAAGCCGCATGAACGTGGGCACGCCGGAGAAGCGTGGATAGACCAGCGCGTCCACCGGCATGGGATGCGGCTTTGCGGTTTTTTTGGATTTCATGGGCGCGCGCATTATAGAACAGGCCGCTCTGGTGCTGGCCCGTCAAATGGAAGCTTCTTTGCGAACTTTGCGGTAACCTTTGCGCCCTTTGCGGTCAAGATCTTTAACCGCAAAGGACGCAAAGGAATCGCAAAGTTCGCAAAGGACTCGATCCATGCTTCATCAGCTCAGTATGTTATGTTTTAGCGTTCTCAGATGAACCAGCGAGGCGACTATGCCCCGATACGAATATCGAGTCCTGAAGCCAGTTCCGGCCGCGGAAAAAGCATTTCTGGAATGGATTGACGGGCTCGATCGCGCAGTTCGCGAATCGTGACCCTGAGCATCGCAGCAATGTCGTCCGCGAGGAACTGCACCAACTCTATCTGGGACGTCCCTATGCGGCGCCCGATCCGGCCGCGCCGCTGGCGATGCAAACTCTGGTCCACTCGCTTGATCCGCGCAACGCCACGCTGGAGCCCGAGACCTACGGTGATGCCGATGCCGCGAAGTATGGTGAACGCAAGCCGCTGATCTGGTTCTGGATGATGTACGACCGCTCTCCGGTCGGCCTGAATCACTGGCTGGGACACAAGGTGCGCGCCATGCTGGCCCGCCACGTATTCAAGCATTGCGGCAACAACGTCAAGATCTTTCACGGCGTGGAGTTTTCTTTCGGCTACAACCTGACGGTCGAAGACAATTGCACCATTCACAAGTACGTGCTGCTCGATGACCGCGGAGAGATCATCATTCATGAAGGATCTTCGGTCTCCGATTACGCCAACATCTACTCGCACGCGCACGATCTCAACGACGGCATGATCGTCAACAATCACAAGACCGAGATCGGCCCCAAGGCGCGCATCACCTATCACGCGACCGTGCTGAGCGGCGTGAAGGTTGGCGAGCACGGGATGGTGGGCTCGATGGGTGTCGCCTCGAAAGATGTCGAGCCATTCACCGTCGTGGGCGGCATTCCCGCCAAGCCGATCAAGATAAAGTCGATTGCGCCGGAAGAACTGCGAAGTGCTTTCGAAAAGCGGTAGAGCCCTGTCAGCGCTGCGCGACGCCCAGGCCGCGCGGAATCGCGGCTCCGCATGTTAGTATCGAAACCAATCTCGCATGACCCTGCAACACATTGACATAGTGTTCCAGCTGATCGCGTTCCTGTTTGCGATCAGCGTTCACGAATCGGCGCACGCCTGGATGGCCAATCTGCGCGGCGATCCCACCGCCCGCATGCTGGGGCGGATTTCGCTCAATCCCATCAAGCACATTGATCCGGTGGGAACCCTGCTGTTGCCCGCGGTTGCCATGTTCTTTCACGCCCCGGTCATCGGATGGGCCAAGCCGACTCCGGTGGATCCGCGAAACTTCAAGAATCCGGTGCTGGATGACATTCTGACCTCGGTGGTGGGACCGATCAGCAACTTTGTGGTTGCGACTGGCGCTGTGTTCGTTCTGGCTCTGGTGAAACTGGTCTCTCCCCTGGGACGACCAGATCGTGTCGCAGGGCTTTGCCACAGATACCGATTCATTTCTGGTGCCATTGTGCCTGCTGCTCTACGAAGTGATGGTAATCAACGTCGTGCTCGGCGTTTTCAATCTCATCCCGGTTCCGCCGCTGGATGGCAGCCACGTGGTGCGTCATCTTCTGCCCGCCGGAGCGCTTCGAGATCTACGACACGGTCGGCATGTTTGGCCTGTTCATTCTGGTGTTTTGGGGTGGCGGCCTGCTGGGCATGACTGATCTCACCCGCGATTGGATTTTTTAACTACATCCTCTCTGAGAATCTGATGACCTCTCGCTCAAGCCAACGCAAACGCGTGCTCAGCGGTATGCGCTCCACCGGCAAGCTGCACCTGGGAAACTTTGTCGGCGCGCTGGACAACTGGGTGCGCATGCAGGACCAGTACGATTGCTTCTTCTTCGTGGCCGACTGGCACGCGCTCACCACCGACTACGCCGATACTTCGAAGATCAAGGAAAACTCCCTGGAAGTCCTGCTCGACTGGCTGGCCGCCGGACTCGACCCCGAGCGCTGCACCATGTTCATCCAGTCGCACGTTCCGCAGCACGCCGAATTGCATCTGCTGTTTTCCATGATCACGCCGCTGGGCTGGCTGGAGCGCGTTCCCACCTACAAGGAGCAGCGCGAGAACATTGCGGAAAAAGACCTGAGCACCTACGGATTTCTCGGCTACCCGGTGCTGCAGGCGGCCGACATCCTGATTTACAAAGGTGATTTCGTTCCGGTGGGCGAAGACCAGGTGCCGCACGTTGAGCTGACTCGCGAAATCGCGCGCCGCTTCAACATGTTCTATACCCGCAAAGGCATGTACGTTTTTCCCGAGCCGCAGCCGCTGCTGACTCCGGCCGCCAAACTGCCGGGCACCGACGGCCGAAAAATGTCGAAGTCGTACGGCAACACCATCCTGCTGACCGATCCCGAGCCGGTGGTGCGGCAGAAGCTGAAGACCATGGTGACCGACCCGGCGCGCGTGCGCCGCACCGATCCCGGCAATCCCGATGTTTGTCCGGTGGGCGACCTGCACAAGATCTTCAGCGACCGGCAAACCATCGCCAAAGTGGACGAAGGCTGCCGTTCCGCCGGCATCGGCTGCATCGAGTGCAAGGGCTGGGCGGCGGACGCCCTGGTCAGCATCCTCAATCCCATGCAGGAGCGGCGAAAGAAATATGAGGACAATCCACGCCTCGCCTGGGATATTCTGGAGGCAGGCTCTACCCGCGCCAGCAAGGTGGCCGGGGCGACCATGGACGAAGTCCGCGAGGCGATGGGCATGTCGCTCGACTACGAAGAGAAGCATGGCTGAGAATCTAAAAATCGCGTCCGTCGAACCTGGATCGACGGAAGTCGGAAGCACGCTGGCCCCCGTCGTGCAGATGCCGGCTGCGCAGAAGCCGAAGCCGGAAAGCGACTTCCCCTTCTCGGTCACCGTCGGCGATGTCTACGAGGGACCGCTCGATCTGCTGCTCGACCTGATCCGCAAGCAGGACATCGACATCTACGATATCCCGATCGCGCGCATCACCGCGCAATACCTGGCCTACGTGGAAAAGTTGCGGGAACTGGATGTGAACGTTGCGGCCGAATTTATCTACATGGCCGCCGTGCTGATTCACATCAAGTCGAAGATGCTGCTGCCGCGCGATCCGGCGGCGGCCTCGGATGCGCAGGACGATCCGCGGGCGGAACTGGTCAACCGCCTGATCGAGCACGAGAAGTTCAAGTCCGCGGCACAGATGCTGATGCAGAAGCAGCAGATCGAAGATGCCGTCCGGTCCAATCCGGCCATCCGGGAATTCATGGACGCTGAGGGCACCGAGCCCGAGATTGCGGCCGATGTGATTGACCTGGTGAAAACCTTCCAGCAGATTCTGGAGCGCGCCCGCTCCCGCCCCCTGCTCCAGGTGGACGAAGAGACGGTCACCGTCGGACAGATGATTGACTACCTGCAGCGGCGGCTGGCGCTTGAAGACCGGCCGCTTCGCCTGAAGCAAATTCTGCGCAATGTGAATTCGCACCAGGCGCTGGTCTGCATGTTTCTGGCGCTGCTGGAGATGGTCCGGCTGCAGGCAATCCAACTGCGGCAGGACCGCATTTTTGGCGAGATCCTGCTGCGCAAGCACAGTCGGATTTGAAGCCATCATCGCGGAACAGGCGGCGGTGCGCGACGATTGGAGATAGAAACGTCGTCGGTCTTCAGTCTTCAGTCGTCGGCGTAATATAGTTTTACAGGGCACTTAACCATGAGTCTTAAAGCTAAACTTGAAGCCATCATTTATGCGGCGGAGACGCCGATCACGCTCGATCACATCGTCGAGTTGGTGAACGAGTCTGTGATCGCCGAAGGCGCAACCGAAGAGGAAGTCAAGTCGCATGTCCGCGTCGCGCTTGAAGAACTGATCGACGACTACGCTGCTGCCGACCGTGGCATCGAGATCCGCCAGATCGCGGGCGGATACCGCATGTCCACCAAGCCCGAGCAGCATGACGTGGTCCGCGATTTTGCCAAGAGTCTGAAGCCACCGATTCGGCTTTCGCTTCCGGCGCTGGAAACGCTGGCGGTGATCGCCTACAAGCAGCCGGTCACCGTTCCCGAGATCAGCGAAATCCGCGGCGTGGATTCGAGCGGCGTCATCGCCACTTTGCTGGACCGGAAGCTGATCACCACCGCGGGCCGGAAGGCGGTCATCGGCCGGCCGATTCTTTACAAGTCCACCAAGGAATTTCTGCTGCGCTTTGGACTGAAGGACGTGGGCGAACTGCCCAGCATGGAAGAGTTCGAAAAGCTGGTGGCGGAATCATTTCAGAACGAATTGCTGCCGGTGTCGGACAATGGCGCGGAAGCCAGCCGAAACCGCTCCAGCCGCCGATGCGCAAGTTGAGTCCGAGCCCGCGGTTGTCCGCAACCGAAGAGGAAACAGTTTCATCGAGTCGCGCCGCCGGCGAAAATGATCCCGCCGCTTAGACCGGGTCTAGCTGATTTTCCATCCAGCGGCTTCGTCTGACAGATCGTTGAAGAAATTCCCAAATGCCCGCCCAACGTCTGCAAAAAATTATCGCCGCTGCCGGAATCGCATCGCGCCGCAAGGCGGAACAGCTGATTGCCGGCGGCCTGGTGTCACTCAACGGGCAGAGTCGTAACCGAGCCCGGCACCAAGGCCGATCCCGAGCACGATCACATTCGGGTGAACGGCAAGCTGCTGCACGGCGCGCAGAAATACGTCTATCTGCTGATGAACAAGCCCAAGGGATACATCACGGCCGTGACCGATCCGGAAAAGCGGCCGACGGTGATGGACCTGCTGCGCGGAGTGGGCGTGCGCGTGTATCCGGTCGGGCGGCTGGACTACGCCAGCGAAGGCCTGCTCCTGCTCAGCAATGATGGAGAGCTCGCGGCCGCGCTCATGAAGGCTTCGTCACACGTTCCCAAGACCTACCTGGTCAAGGTTGCGGGCACGCCGTCGGCGGACGGCCTGGCCAAGTTGAGGTCGGGTGTTTACATTCAGGGCAAAGGCGGCCGTCGGCAGAAGACAGCGCCCGCCAAGATCAAGCCGATTCGCGAGGCCGACAATCCCTGGTACGAAGTCACGCTGATCGAAGGCAAGAACCGGCAGATCCGGCAGATGTTCGAGACCGTCGGGCATCATGTGGAGAAAATCAAGCGGGTGCGCTATGGACCGCTGCAGCTTGATGTTCTTCCCGGGAAATTTCGCCATTTGACCGCGCAGGAAGTTACTCGGTTGAAGTCTGCCGTTAAGTGAGACGCCGCAATGTGGGCGCGAGCGCCCCGCTCGTGCAGCAGCGCTCACGAACGACTCCGCACGAGCGAGGGCGCTCGCGCCTACACTTAAACCCTTAGTTGTTCGTCATGGGTAGTTGCGCCGCGCCGTAGAGTCCGGCATCACTGCCCAGCAGAGCCAGAGTGATAATCGTCTTGGTCGAACCTTCCGGTCCCAGGTGCCCTGAAGCACCCGTTCCACCGGAAGAGTAGAAGCGGGAGCAGTGGCGGCATAGACCAGGGAGCGCTGCCGCAGTTCCTCAAAGATGAAAGGCGAAAATGCCTCCCATGCGCTCGACGCTCCTCCACCGATCACATACATATTGAGATTGAACGCATTGACCAGGTTCGCCAGGCAGATTCCCAGCGCGCGTCCCACTCGGCCAAAAATTTTCTTGGCTTCTTCGTCTCCCTGAATGGCCAGGTTGTAGATCGCTTTGGAGCTGAATTCCGGATCTGTGCTGGCGGCCTTCGCGAGTCCGGGTGCGCGGCCAGACGCAATCGCCTCCTTCGCCATTCGAACCACCGCCGTGGCCGAAGCGTATTGTTCGACGCATCCGCGGTTACCGCAGCCGCACGGAGGTCCCTCAGGTTCCACCGTCATGTGGCCAAACTCGCCCGCCATTCCGGTCATGCCGTGCCAGATGCGGCCCTGGAGCACGATTCCGCCACCCACGCCCGTCCCCAGCGTGAGCATGGCCATGTCGTCCACGTCGCGCGCCGCGCCCAGCCACTTCTCGCCCAGGGCGGCGACGTTGGCGTCGTTCTCCAGAATCACTCGCGTGCCCAGAAGACGCTCAATTTCGGCTCGCACCGGAGTCTCCGCCCATCCCGGCAGATTCGGAGACTCGCGCAACATGCCGGTCTTCATGTCGATAATGCCGGGCACGCCGATGCCGATTCCCTGCAGCGCAAAGGTGCTGCCATACTTGGCGGCAAGAACCCGGATGGCATCGCACATCTCGCGGATGACGTGGTCTTTGCCCAACGCCACCCGCGTGCCCAGCGTGACTTTTTCCATCAAGTCGCCTTGCTGGTTGACAGCCGCGATGCGCAGATTGGTGCCGCCGAGATCAACGCCGATCGAAAAGTTGGGCATAGATCAGTAGCGTATCAAATTTCCGTAGCGACTGCGCGACGGCCGGAGCTGCGGACAGCCGGCGGAGCGGCGCTACTTCTGACACTTTGGGCAATAGTGGCTGCTGCGGCCCGCGATCACCACGCGTTTGATCGGAGTCTTGCACACCAGGCACGGTTCGCCTTCGCGGCCGTAGACCCGATGCTGCAGCTGAAAGAATCCTTCCTCGCCATCGGCGTCAACATAGTCGGAAACCGAAGATCCGCCGAGCGCAATCGCCTCCCGCAACACTTCCTGAACCGCCGGGTAGAGTCGTCGCAAATCTTCTCGCGTAAGCGACGATGCACGCCGCCGCGGGCGAATCCCCGCGCGAAACAGCGACTCGTCGGCGTAGATGTTGCCCACGCCGCTCAGGAGTTTCTGGTTCAGCAGGGCGCTCTTGATGGGCGTTTTGCGGCCGTGGAAGAGGCTTGACAAAGTGATCCGGTTGAACCTCGAGCGGTTCGGACCCGCCGGCTTCGAAACCGTGGGCCACACTCAAACGCCCGAAGCGTCGCGGATCGACAAAGCGCAACTCCCTGCCCGAAGCCAGCTTCGCGACCAGGTGGGTATGTTTTGCCATTTCGCTGTCCGGCGGGCAAACCACCATGCGTCCGGTCATCCCCAGGTGGACGATCCACTGGGACTTGTGTGGGGCGGGCGCCCTCGCCCGCCGCCTTTTTCTTCGGTCGTGAACCGCGAGGCTGGTTCCGGCCCTTGGCGGGCGAGGGCGCCCGCCCCACACGACCGCTAGATTCCAGATCGAACACGATGTGCTTGCCTACCCGCCGTACGCCTGCAATGCGCTGTGACTCCAGGGTGGCAACGATCTCCGCAGCGGGACTTTTCAGTGGCTCAGGTTTCGATCCCAGCCAGACCGACTCGATGACATCTCCAGTGACCCGGCTGGCCAGGCCGCGAGCAATCGTTTCGACTTCAGGAAGTTCAGGCATGGAAAACAGTCTACAGTCGTCGGTCTTCAGTCGTCAGCCCGAGCCCTCTGCTGACGACTGATGACTGACGACCGACGATTCACATTGCTCATCCGCCGCCCCACGGGTTATCATTGTCGGTACACATCAGCCCTGTAAATCCTTGTAATTTCAATGTAGAGCAGTTTCCCGTGGGCGTGGAGTGTGTGCGACCCTGCAGTGCGGCCGGGGCGGCCGCCATCTTGTACCACGGAGCTGACTTTGAAGAAGGGTAAGACCGCGGTCATCGTCGGTGCGCAGTGGGGCGACGAGGGTAAGGGCAAGATCGTCGACGTTCTCTCCGAAGATTTCTCGGTCGTGGCCCGCTATGCCGGCGGACACAATGCCGGGCACACCGTCATCATCAACGGCAAGAAATTCATCCTTCAGCTGGTGCCCTGCGGCGTTCTGCGTCCCCGCTGCCGCAGCGTGATCGGCAATGGCGTGGTGCTCGATCCCATCGCCTTTCTTAAGGAAGTCGCGGCTCTGCGCGAGACCGGCGTGAAGGTGGATGGCAGCCTGTTCGTCAGCAACCGCGCCCACGTGATCCTGCCTTACCATCGCATGATCGAACTGGCTTCGGAAAATGCTCCGGGGCGGGTGAAGATTGGCACCACTTCCCGCGGCATCGGTCCGGCCTACGAAGACAAGATGGGCCGCCGCGGCCTGCGCGTGGCGGACCTGCTCGACCTGAAGCTGCTGCGGACGCACATCGAAAACGCCTGCCGCGAGAAAAATATGATCGCGCATGCGTTGTTCAACTCCGAGCCGCTGGATCCGGACAAGATGTATCAGGAATATGCCGAGGCCTCGGCGAAAGTCGCTCCCTTCGTGTGCGACACGGCCGCGCTGCTGAATCAGGCGCTGGCGGACGGTGAGTCCGTTCTTGTTTGAAGGTGCGCAGGGCACCATGCTCGACATTGACCACGGCACCTACCCGTTCGTGACCTCATCCAGCGCCACGTCGGGCGGAGCGGTCATCGGAACCGGCGTCGCTCCGACCGCGATTGACACCGTGATTGGCGTCACCAAGGCATATTGCACGCGAGTCGGCGGCGGACCGTTCCCCTCCGAAGCTCTGGATGCGAATGGCGATCTGCTGCGGGCGCGAGGCAACGAGTATGGCGCGGTGACGGGGCGTCCGCGGCGCTGCGGCTGGCTCGATTTGCCACTCTTGCGCTACGCTGGCATGATTAACGGCATCTCCTGGCTGGTTGTAACCAAGCTCGACGTGCTCGACGAACTGGCCGAGATTCCGGTTTGCGTCGGCTACAAGATCAACGGCAAGGTGACGGCGGAAATTCCGGCGCACGGCAGCGGCTACGACGCAATCGAGTGCGTGTACCAAAGTATGCCGGGGTGGCGCACTTCCACTCAGGGCATCACGCACCTGGAGAAACTGCCGCAGGCGGCGCGAGAGTATCTGAGTTTTCTGGAAAAAGAAAGCGGCGCCCGCATCGGAATGGTTTCGACCGGACCGGGACGCGAGCAGACCATGTTTGTGGATAGCTTTTCAGCCGAACTGAGAGGATTGACTGGACAGAAAACAGAGGCTTCAGCAACAATCTGACAAACGGAGCGAATGATGGTTGTCCTGGCTGTGACGTGGATGGCGAAAGTTGGCCGAGAAGCTGAAGTGGCCGCTGTCTTTTCCAAGCTGACCGAAGAGTCCCGCAAAGAGCCCGGCTGCGTGATGTACGTGGTACATCGGCACAAGACCGAACCGCGACGCTTTTTCATCTATGAGCAGTACAAGGACGACGCCGGTTTGGAGGCGCACCGCGCCGCTCCCCATTTTCTGCAATACGCCAAGAAAGAACTTCCGAAAATGGCCGACCGGGTAGAAGGACATCTATACGAGCCGCTAGGGTAGTTGGCTCGTGTGGCCGCGGGCGACTCGCCCGCGCTTTCTATTTCTTGTCCGCCATCAACACTCCGCCCGAAGCATAGCTCTCCTTCGAAACTTCGTTGAAAGTCACCACAACCGCCTCGCGGCGAGCTCCCGCCTCCTCCACCATGGCATCGGTGAGGCGCTGTGCCAGCTTGCGCTTTTGATCGGCGGTGCGGCCGGTCAGCATTGTGACTTGGACTAATGGCATGGAAATCGCTCCTGGCTTCTAGCTCCTGGATCGCTTACTGCGCCAGTTCGTATCCCGCGAAAAAGAAACTGAGCTCGAAGCGGGCGGTATCGTCCGCATCCGAGCCGTGGATGGCATTGTTCTCGATGCTGGTCGCCCACTTTTTGCGAATGGTGCCTTCCTCGGCGTTGGCCGGGTTGGTGGCGCCCATGAGCTTCCGCAAATCCGCGATGGCGTTTTCTTTTTCCAAAGCCAGAACGACAATCGGTCCGCTGGACATGAAGTCAGTCAGCGAACTGAAGAACGGCCGGCTGGCGTGCACCGCGTAGAACTGCTCCGCCTGATGCTTGGAAATTTCGAGCATCTTCATGCACAGAATCTGAAAGCCGTTCTTCTCAAATTGCTCGATGATGTCGCCGACAGCGTGCCTGCGCACGGCATCCGGTTTAACGATGGTAAGAGTGCGTTGAAGTGTTTTCATTTTGTCGTTGGTTGTTATTCCTTAGTCGTTGTACTGAGAACCGGGAACTAATATCTGACAACTGGGTCCTAAGCTTTCACTCCCATCACCGCAGCCACAGTCTCACCAATATCAGCCGGCGATTTCGCGACGCGAATTCCCGCTGCTTCCATGGCTTTGATCTTCTCCGCCGCGGTTCCCTTCCCTCCGGAAATAATGGCGCCGGCATGGCCCATGCGGCGCCCCGGAGGCGCGGTCTGCCCGGCGATGAATCCGACCACAGGCTTTTTCATGTGCAGTCTTGACGTACTCCGCCGCAGTCTCCTCGGCGTTGCCGCCGATTTCTCCGATCATCACCACGGCCTCGGTCTGGGGATCGCGATTGAACAGCTCGAGTGCATCCAGAAAGTTCGTGCCGATGATGGGATCTCCGCCGATCCCGATAGCGGTGGATTGCCCGATCCCACGCGTGGTGAGCTGATAGACGGCTTCGTAGGTCAGCGTGCCGGACCGCGAGACGATTCCCACCGACCCTTCTTTGTGGATGCGGGCCGGCATGATGCCAATCTTGCAGTGACCCGGCGAAATGATACCGGGGCAGTTGGGCCCGATCAGCCGCGAGCGCCGGTTCTGCAGGAACTCCCAGGCGCGAACCATGTCCAGCGTCGGGATGCCTTCCGTGATGCAGACGATCAACTCCAACTCGGCGTCGGCCGCCTCCATGATGGCATCCGCGGCAAACGGTGGCGGCACAAAGATCACGGACGTGTCCGGCCGCAGTCTGGTTCACCGCTTCCTGCACGGTATTGAAGATCGGCCAACCTTCGTGCGTCGTGCCTCCCTTGCCTGGAGTCACGCCGCCGACGATCTGCGTTCCATACTCCGCGCAAGCCTTGGCGTGGAAGGTGCCTTCCCGCCCGGTAAGACCCTGCACGATCACCCGCGTCGACTTATTTACCAGAATGCTCATGAATTCGTCTCAATCCTACAAGGCTGCTCATCCTGAGCGGAGCCAGTCATTCGCTTGCGAATGGCTTGATGAAGTCGAAGGACCCCTACCCGCTGCCACGCAGCCGTGTACTAGCCGCTCGCGCTGCCGCCACTACCTTTTCCGCCGCATCCTTCATCGTCTCAGCCACAATAAAATTCAATCCCGACTGCTTCAGAATCTCCCGTCCGGCCTCAACGTTCGTGCCTTCCAGTCGCAGCACGATCGGAAGCTGAATGTGAGTCTTCCGCGCCGCCTCGACCACACCTGTGGCCAGCGTATCCACTCGCAGGATGCCGCCAAAGATATTGATCAGCACTGCCTTCACATTCTTGTCGCTGAGCAGGATTTCAAAGGCGTGCGTGACTTGCTCGGCGTTGGCGCCTCCGCCCACATCGAGGAAATTTGCAGGCATGCCGCCGGCGTACTTGATGATGTCCATGGTCGCCATGGCCAGACCCGCACCGTTGACCATGCAGCCGACGTTTCCGTCGAGCTTGATGTAGTTCAAGCTGTACTTCGAAGCCTCAACCTCCAGCGGATCTTCCTCGGTGACGTCCCGCAGTTCTTTCAATTCAGGATGCCGGAACATGGTGTTGTCATCGAAATTCATCTTGGCATCGAGCGCGAACAGACGGCCGTCGGTGCAAGTGACAAACGGATTGATTTCCATCAGCGAAGAATCGGTTTCCTCGAAAGCCTTGTACAGGCCGGTCATGAACTGCACGGCCTGATTGATCTGCTGCGCCTTCAGCCCCAGGGCAAATGCCAGTTTGCGCGCCTGAAATGCTTCCAGACCCATCCCCGGATCGATGTATTCCTTGAGAATGGCAGCGGGATTCTCCGCCGCCACCTGTTCGATTTCCATTCCACCCGCAGCCGACGCCATAAACACCGGCCGCGCCTCGGCGCGATCGATCACAATTCCCAGGTATAGTTCTTTCTCAATCGGCAGCGTTTCTTCGATCAGCAGGCGGCGAACCACGCGGCCTTCAGGCCCGGTCTGATGCGTGATCAACGTCATGCCGAGGATCTTGCCCGCGAGCTCGGCGGCCTCCGCGACTGACTTGGCAATCTTGACGCCGCCGCCTTTGCCGCGTCCGCCGGCATGGATCTGAGCCTTCACCACCACGCCCGTGAGCCCCAGCGTCGAACAGCCTCTTGGCGGCGGCTTCCGCCGCTTCCCGGGTCTCGACCATCTCTCCGCGCGGCACCGCGACCCCATACTTCTTCAGGATATTCTTCGCCTGGTACTCATGAATTTTCATAATGATTCCAACCAGACCTGTCGGCACAACCTGGCTTGCAGCTTAAGGGCAGCAGTTTCGCAACGTCCAATTTTATAGAAGGGTCACCGATAGGGCAAACCGGCGGCGTGGGGATCAGTCTCGAAAATCATGAACCACGAATGACACGAAGTGCCGCGAAGGATTTGGTCGCAAGGGTCTTCCTTGCGTGAACCTTCGTGCCCTTGGTGGTGGTTACGCATCATCTACCGCGCGGGCGGCATGGAAACGATGCTACTCTTGTACCGACTCCATGATCACCGACGCCCTGCAGCGTATTGCCAACCAGCGCGAATCGCTGACGCGTGAAGAAGCGCGCGCGGTCATGACGGAAGTATTCTCCGGCAGTGCCACCGATGCTCAGATTGCGGCCTTACTGGTAGCGCTGCACATGAAGGGCGAGACCGTCGAGGAGATTGTGGGCTTCGCCGAGGCCATTCGAGCGGCGGCGGAGCCGTTGCCTCTGCATCGCGGATTCGACGCTCTCCGTCAGCAGCGCGGGGCGAGAGCCTCTGGTGGACACCTGCGGCACCGGCGGAGACGCGCGCGGCACCTTCAATATTTCGACCGCTACCGCCTTCGTCGTCGCCGGAGCAGGTGTGCGCGTGGCCAAGCACGGCAATCGAGGTCTGAGTTCCAAATGCGGCTCGGCCGACGTTATGGAGGCCCTAGGCGTCAAGATCAGTCTGCCCACCGCCGTTCTGGCCGCATGTCTCGAAGAGGTCGGCATCGTGTTTCTGTTCGCGCCCGCCATGCATTCTGCGATGAAGTATGTGCAGCCTGCCCGCCGCGAACTTCGCTTGCGGACAATCTTCAACCTGCTCGGTCCGCTCACCAATCCGGCGCGAGCTTCGGCGCAGGTCGTTGGAGTGTATTCCCTCGACCTGGTCGAAAAAGTTGCGGAGGCGCTCAGCATGTTGGGCGTCCATCGCGCTCTGGTGGTCCATGGGCTGGATGGCCTGGACGAAATCACGATTACGGGACCAACCCGCATCGCCGAAGTTCGCGAGGGAAATGTCCGCACCTACGAAGTCACGCCGGAAGAGTTCGGAATCAAGCGGGCTGCTCTCGAAGACCTTTCAGGTGGCGACGCCGCGGCCAACGCCGCCATCATCCGTGAAATTCTCGCCGGGAAAGAAATCCCCCCGCCGGGACATCGTCCTGCTGAACGCTGCTGCTGCGCTGGTCGCAGCCGGCAAAGCCGAGCACTTGGCGGATGCGTTGCCGCTGGCAGCGCAGTCCATCGATTCCGGCGCGGCCGCAGCCAAGCTGAATGCCCTGGTGCAGTTCACAACCACTCACACGTGAGGACTCCGGGGCCTCGGGCTTCAGAGCTCCTGGCTTCATTGGGCCGAAGTCCGACGTCTGATGTCCGAAGTCCTCCCTCCCGCTTCCCTCTTCAATTTTTCAATCTGCTCCAGATGACTCGCCCCGTGCGTCCCCATTCTTTCGATCAACTGGGCCACGGTAAAATCCTGCTTCGTCTCGGGATGATAGGCCGACTTGCCAAGATCCGCCGGCTTGAGGCGCTGCAGCAATCGCATGTTCCCATGGCGATTCAGTCCGTAAAGCGCGATCAGTTCGGCAGGAGGAGTCTCGAGGTAACCGAGGTTCCGCGCCCAGTCGTTCTGGTCCATGGGCGCAATCACCGGCTTCTTGTCCGCGAGCATCTGGCGCAGGCGGTACCCGTACACAATCTCGACGTCAGCGAGATGTCCAAGAATCTCCTGGATACACCACTTGTCCGGAGCCGGTCTTGTAGCGCAACACTTTCTCCGGCAGACCCGAAACCGCCGCCGCAACCTGCTTTGGGTTTTTCTCCGCCGCCTCCAGATATTTTTTCAGTTCGCCTTCCGTCATAAAGGCTCCGCCCTCTCAATTCCAAATTACGCAATTCCCCAATTACACAATGACCTTCTGCATCCACTCCGCCACCTGGACGTTCCAGCCTAACTCCTTCGTCATCGCGTCGCGAAGCAACGACGAGGCTGTGGGTTCGCCGTGCACCAGGTAGGTAGTCGCGGGCTTTTGCGTAAAGGTACGCAGCCATTCCAGCAGCTCCGGGTATCGGCATGATCGCTGAATTGTTCGAGCGTCTCGATTTCTGCCCGGATGGGGACAGTCTCGCTGAAGATGCGCACTTCAGGAGCGCCGCTCTTGATCGTCGCTCCCCGCGTTCCCGGCGCCTGGAATCCGATGAAGATCACTGTGTTTCTCGGATCGGGAAGCCGCTGCATCAGGTGATGCAGGATGCGCCCGCCGGTTACCATGCCGCTCGACGAAACAATGATTGCGGGAAAGTTTGTGCTGTTGATTTTCTTCGAGTCTTCGGTCGTCTGCGCGAAGGTAAAGCCCGGCCACTGTAGTGGCGAGCCGTATTGCTTGATCAAACGGCAGGTCTCGTCGGTACACTCTTCCGAATGCTTGAGGAAAACTTCAACCGCTTTGATCGCCATCGGGCTGTCGCAGTACACCGGAATGCGTGGAATCTGCCCGGACTCCATCAGGTCTTTGATCATGAAGAGAAATTTCTGGGTACGTTCGACGGCAAATGCGGGCACAATCACGCTGCCGCCGCGCTGCACCGTCTTGCGGATAATCGCAGCCAATTTCGGTCTGGGATCGTCCGTGGGGTGCTCGCGGTTGCCGTAAGTTGATTCCATGACCAGAACGTCAGCGGTCTCCCCTTCGGTAGGTCCGACGCGCACCACTTTTCCCGGCGCGCTGTTCTGATCACGAACGCGGCCAATGTCTCCACTGAACAACAGTTTCTTCACTTGACCATTCAGATTCAGCGTCAGCTCCACCATCGCCGAGCCCAGGATGTGGGCCGCAGGGACGAAGCGAAATGAAACTTCGGGCGAGAGCTGCCTGGTTTCTTCAAACTGCACCGGACGGAAATGCTGCAAGGACTCCTCCGCCTCCGCCAGCGTGTAGAGCGGCAAGGCCGGATCGTGCTTCGACTTCTTGTGCCGGTTGTAGAATCTCGCGTCTTCTTCCTGCAGATGACCGGAATCCGGAAGAATGATGCCGCACAAATCAATGGTGGAGGGCGTCGCATAAACCGGCCCGCGGAAGCCTTCCCGGACCAGGCGCGGAATCCAGCCGCAGTGGTCGAGGTGCGCATGGGTCAGAATGACCGCGTCAATGCCGGCCGCCGGCATCGGCATGGGCTGCCAGTTGCGCTCCCGCCATTCCTTGGCGCCCTGGAACATGCCGCAATCGATGAGCACTTGAAAGCCGTCTTTTCCGTCGGCGTCGGAACTTGTGTTGACCAGGTGCTTGGAGCCGGTCACGGTGCCAGCCGCGCCGAGAAACTGGATGTAGGCCAAGAGCTTTCCTCCTCTAGAAAAGCGGTCTCAGATTGTCGATTTCAGATTGCAGATTGTAAAGTAGCGCCGGCGTCCCGCCGGCTGTCGCGGGGGCGTCCCGCCCGCGCTTCTCATAGCTGCCGCTGCCCTTAGAATCTGCAATCTACAATCTGAAATCTTCAATTCTTTTTCGCCGGAGCTTCTATCTTGTACACATTGTTGCTCAGGTCACTCTCCGGCACACTGCCATCGTTCACCACGATTTCTCGAGGCGCGGAATTGGCTTCGATGCGGATGATGGCTTTCGATTTTCCACGCACCAGGAGGCGTTTGGTGACTTGTCCTTCTTCCATCTTGAGCGTCAATGGTACCTCGGCTGCGGCATTGCCCAGGTTCTCAACCGTGACCGTGACGACATAGGCATTCCTCGAAGGCTCCCAGGGATAGACCGCCGCAACCTTGAAGTCCGGCAGACCACGGTCGCGATAGACCCAGTCGTCGAAAAACCATCCCAGGTCGCTCTTGGTTTGCGCTTCGATCAAGTGCTGCATGTACGAAGGTGTGGTGTCGGCATCTGGACGATACGCCGCAAGCGCCTTCTTCAACGCATCGTCGCCGATCATGTCGCGCAGCATCCACCAGACGTACAACGCCTTGCTGCGGTAGAGGTCTTCGATGCTGGTGTTGATCAGCGATTCGCCGGCTTCTGTATTCTGGCTGCGCTTCCGATCCAGCGATTTTTCCGCTTCCGCCAGCGCGGTTCGGTGCGAGCCCATGAAGTCGAGCGCAGCCTGGCGGCCGCTCTCTTGCTCGCGATAGACCGCCTGGGCAAAATGTGCCAGACCTTCGTAGATCCAGGGCCGCGGAGAGAAGAAGGCAGCATGCGTGAGTTGGTGAACCGCAGTCAGTCGAGCCATCGCTTGAATCGCTGTTGAGAGGCGTGAGCAGCATGCTTCCACTCTCATACGGCGCGGCCTCGGGATCGCTCAACTCCACAACTTCCGCTCTCGCTTCGGCTGGTGTTTTCAGAGTACCAAACCACTCGGTCACGAATGGAACCGCCAGCCGCACCGCGAGCGCGTAGGTCTCGGCAGCCGCCTTATGATCCGGCAGGTAGGAAATATTCACCGGAGGCTGATCCAGTCCTTCAAAAGGACCAATGACAAACAGTGGCACGATCTCGCCCAGGCCATCGAAGACACATTCGTTCCTGCTCAGGTATGCCCGACCCATCTGTTCGTGGACTTCGCGCCTCCGGCCTTACCGTTACACAGCAGGGTCGTAGGCGTACCTTCGCCCGAATGACTCAGGTTGATTTTTAGCTGGGCTTGCGCCTCGCGCGCCTTCCATCTCGCCACGGTTTCGGCCACGCTGTTCCCATCCGACAAGTTTGCCGACTCGGTCGCGATCGGATACCAGGCCACATATCCGATGCCGCGCACGGCGGTGAACGACTTGTCGATCTGGTCCCAGTCGCTGTGCCGGGCTACTTCCGCGGGCACACCGATTCGCGTCAGCCGGGTGGCGTCGAGAGGGATGATGCCTTCGTATCCGATTTCCAATTCCACTTCGCCTTTTGGCGCGATCGCCTGGGGCAAAGTCACGAGCGCTTCCGAAAGCGCTCCGGTGTGGTCAATGTCAGAGGTATAGGGCTGGGAGACGAACTGGGCTGGCTTGCCGTCGAGTTGGATAGATCTCCAATCCAGGCTGGAGGAAATCTGCAGTGACAGAGTTCTTCTGCGGCGATGCTGAGTCGTTCCGCAGAGTAATCTTGCCCCGCACCGCGAGCCGCTGTTGCTCAGGCTCTATGCGGACATCCAGATTGTAGTTGGTGAAGGTGAAGGCTTCGCGATCAATCGCGTGGGCCTGAACCAGCAAACCACAGAGGACACAGAGGACACGGAGGAACTTCATTTTGCATCCGCAGCTTTTATCCTGCGCTGGCGCACGATTTCGTACAACATGACACCCGCCGCAACCGATACATTCAGCGACGGCACTTTCCCCAGCATGGGAATCGAAACCAGGAAGTCGCACTTTTTCGCCACCAGGTCGTGGACACCCTTGCCCTCCGAGCCCAGCACGATGGCGCAATCCATGTTGTAATCGAGCGCGTCGTAATTCTGCTTACCGCGCTCGTCCAGCCCGACGATCCACAGATTCTTCTCTTTCAACTCCACCAGCGTGCGGGCGATGTTTGTCACCTTGGCGATGGGAAGATGCTCGCTGGCGCCGGCGGACGCCTTGGTCACGGTCGCAGTCACTCCCGCCGCGCGGCGCTCCGGGATTACCACTCCGTCGGCGCCCGAGGCATCGGCGGTGCGAAGAATCGCGCCCAGGTTGTGAGGATCCTCGATTCCGTCCAACACCACGACCAACGAATACTGCCCGCGCTTGGCGGCGACCACGTCATCCAGATGGTTGTACCGCTTGCCTGAAGTAATCGCGACCACGCCCTGGTGAGCGTTGTTTCCCGCCATGCTGTCGAGCTCGGAGCGTCGCAAAAAGCGCACTGCCACCCCATTGCGGCGGCATTCCTCCACCAACCGTTGCAGGCGCAGGTCATGACGCTCTTTCAACACGCCAACCCATTCGAACGATCGCCCACGTGCCTTCAGCGCTTCGGCGACGGCATTGATCCCGTAGATGTAATTCATCGAGATGTAAGTTTACCCGACATCGGACGTCGGCGTCAGACTCGGACCTACGTCGGGCGTCAGACCTCGAACGTTAGACGTTTTTATCACAACAAGCTGGGAGACGGAACGCTACTCAAGGAGATGCAGACCCGCGGAGCGCTGAACAACGGCAAGCAGATCGACTACGCCCTTGGCCTCGAATTAGGAACGTATCGTGGTTTGCCGATCGCCGAACACGGCGGCGACCTTTTCGGCTACGCTACTGAAATTCTGCGCTTCCCAGAGCAACGGTTTACCGTGGTGTGCCTTTGCAATTTATCGAGTGCCGCTCCAGACAACCTTGCGCGTAACGTCGCCGACATTTTTCTTGAAAGCAATCTCCAGGCCGAGGCGAGTCCACGTCAACGCTCGGGTCAGAGTAGCTTTTCCGACCCAAGCAAGTTCGCAGGCGATTATCTTGACCCTCGCACTCATTCCGTATATTCCTTCACGGTTGCGCAGGGCGAACTTGCCGCATGGGGCTCAGTCCTCGATCGTCTAGGTCCGAACCGATTCAAAGATCTGGGGAGCGGCATCATTACCTTTGGCGACTCGTCCGGCGTCATGAGTGCATCGCTCGACACGAATGGTCAGACCTATTTCGCCGGCAGCAGAGTTGAAGAGTTACATGTCAACCCTACTGCCTTGGCGACATTTGTCGGACTGTATAGAAGTACCGAGCTCGACACAACCTACAATTTGTCGCTCGACATGGGACGCCTGATACTTCGAAACAAATGGAATCCACCGCTCAAGCTAACTCCAATCGCGCAAGATGAGTTCGCTTCTGACCTCGGAACGCTGGTTTTTCATCGAGATGCTGAACATCGCGTTTCCGGCCTAAACATGTTCTCTCCCAACGCGCGCAATATCCAATTCGACAAGACCAACTGAACGCCGTGTCCAACCCCGAGCCAGTCTCGGCTACTCTGCCTGATTCGTGCGTCAACAGACCACCACCGGATGTTCGTGGCGTGTTGGGCAGTGAAGATGTGGACGTTTGCGTGGTTGGCACTTTCAACCCCCACTCGATATACTTTCATTGCGCCCATTAGGAGTTGGAATGTCTCTGTCCGCAGTCATCGTGGACGACGAACAGCTTGCCCGTGACGAACTTGCCTTCCTGCTGAAAGATGTTGGCGACGTGGACGTCGTGGCCCAGGGCAAGAACGGGGTCGAAGGCGTCAACCTTATCCGCGAGCACAATCCCGACCTGGTCTTTCTCGATGTGCAAATGCCTGGCCTCGACGGCTTTGGCGTCATCAAGAAACTGCTCGACAAGAAAGTCGTCCTGCCCAAGATTGTTTTTGCCACCGCCTTTGATCAGTACGCGGTGAAGGCGTTCGAGGTGAACGCCGTGGATTATCTGCTCAAGCCTTTCGACAAGAAGCGCGTGGCGCAGTCGGTGCAGAAGGTGCGCGCCAAGATGGAATCCGGCAACACTTCGTCGGACAAGCTGGAGACCCTGGTCCGCATGCTGGAGTCGCAGAAGCCGCAAGCGTCCAAGATTCTGATCAAGGCCGCTGGCCGTCTCTTCCTGGTCAATCAGAAAGACATCGGCTTCGCCTCCATCGAGGAAGGCGTCATCACGGTCGTGACCAGCGGGGCCAACGGCATTGAGGGCCAATCCAATTGCCGCACTCTCGAAGAACTGCTGGACAGTCTCGATCCCAATCTTTTCTGGCGCGCTCACCGCTCCTACCTGGTGAACATCAACCGCATCAAGGAAGTCGTTCCCTGGTTCAAGAGCTCTTATCAACTGCGGATGGACGACAAGAAGCAGACTGAAATTCCCGTCAGCCGGGCCCAGACCAAACGCCTGCGCGAACTCTTCGGCCTCTAAGAAGAGCAATGTGTCGGGATGTAGCGTTGATTTCTAGGATGTGCAGATTTTCGCGACGAAAGCGAAGCCTTCGGCCACGCTGTGCGTTTCAATCTGAAACCGCAATCTGAAATCTACAATCTGCTCTGCGGAACGGGGGAGGCGGCCGGCTGGGAGTCACGGCCGCCGTTCGGGCTGCCAACGACTTCTACGCAGCCAGCGCTTCCAACGCAGTTCGATTGCGGATCACCAAAGTCGATCCTTCCAGACGAATCAATTCCTTCTTCTTGAGTTCGCTTAACAGGCGGGTGACTGTCTCTCGCGACGAACCGATCATCTGCGCGATTTCTTCGTGGGTCATGCTGGACCGGATGCGAATCTCCCTGCCCGCACTGTCCCGCTCGTTGCCGCCGCTCCACGAAAGCAGCAGGCGCGCCAGCTTGCCCGCGGACGAACGCGCCAGGACCAGTTCATGAATATCCCGGTAGGCGGACTGAAATTCCCGGCTCAGCGCCTGCGCCGAGTGCAGCCCAAGCTCTCCGTACTTGTCCAGCAGCTTCATCAGGGCCTCACGGTCGATGAAGTTCACCTGGCATGGCCCCACCGTTTCCGCCGTCACTTCGTATGGCGTCCCGGAAATTACCGCACTCAGACCCAGCGCCTCGCCGGGCTCAGCCATCTTGAGAATCAGGACTTTGCCGTCGCGAGAAGTAGTCGAGAGCTTGACCTTGCCCGAGCAAAGCACCAGCACGCCGCGAGGAGTCTGGCCCTCCACAAACAAGATCGCGCTGCCAGGATAGGTGCTCAGATGGCTGGCCGCGCTGAAGGATTTCAGCACATCGGGAGACAGGCCACAAAACCACTTGTCTCGCCGCAGCTTGCAGCTCACACAATTCTCGATAATCTCCAGTCCATAGGGAGTATTCATCATAGCCACCGCCTTGCCGACGCCGGCAATCCCGCATTGTTCTGCAGGGATGGCTTGCCCGGATGGTCGATCGCACGCTACCGAGGCTCCGAACCGGCAGACTGTTCCTCTTGTGCCAGCAAGGCGGCCGCGATCTGCGCAGTCTGCCCTGACGACCTCAGGCACCTGACAAGTTCCCAGCCGGCGCTGGTATTCGAATGCCTGCGCCACGACAGGCCGCACGCGAACAGATACAACGGATCGACGCACGGCTCATTTGGCTGGCTCGACGTGATTTTCGCTCGCTGCGCTTCCAACCGCGCAGGACAAGCCCAGTCGCTCCTGTCCGGGGTTTCAGCCGGGCTCGTGCTTCGGATCGCAACTGGACGTGACAAGTCCGCTCAAGGGGAGGGCTCTGGTTCGGTTGTGTCGGTCGGGCTCCGGGTTGCGCTCTGATAGCAACACTTCGATCCTCGTCTCCCGGCGTCCAACCGCTCGTACGCCAGCCGGATCGTGGCAACCTCGCATGTTTTCTTGGAGATTGTCGCTTGGCACCTACGGGTGAGTGCCTGACGCAATCTCCATCGCAGATGGAGTTCCAAACTCCACGCTGCCCCAAAGTTGTGGCAAATACAGCTTGTTCGGACCAGTGGAAGGTTAGAGACTTCGCTTGGCGGGACCATCACGCTGCCGGTACTCCGGCAGGTGCCGATGCCGTCATCACGGGAACCGTCATTCGTAGTCCTGGCGAGAGATCCCCATTTTCAAGATTCTGGATTGGAGGGTCGTGCGCTTCATTCCCAGCCTGACCGCCGCTCCGCGCGGACCGGCGATAATTCCGCTGGTATCGCGCAGGACCCGAATGATGTACTGACGCTCCAGACTCTCCAGCGTGCCATCGCTGTCCAGGCCCTCCCGGCCACTTCTCAGCTCCGCCAAAGGGGCGTTGAGCACTCGGCCATCCGAGAGGATCACGGAGCGCTCCATCAGGTTTTCGAGTTCGCGTACATTGCCGGGCCACTCCCAATTTACCAGCGCGCTCATCGTGGCGCTGGGAATGATCTCGATTTGCTTGTTCATGCGCCGGGAAAATTTCTGAACGAAGTGTCGCACCAGGGCAGGAATATCGGACTTGCGTTCGCTCAGCGCGGGCATCCGGATGGGAAACACGTTGAGCCGGTAGTACAGGTCACTGCGAAATTCCTTTTCCGCGACCGCGTGGGCCAGATCGCGGTTGGTGGCGGCAATCAGGCGAATGTCCACCTTGATGGTGCGGGTGCTGCCCAGGCGCTCGAATTCCTGGTCCTGCAGGACGCGCAGCAATTTCGGCTGCAGCTCCAGCGGAATGTCGCCCACTTCATCCAGGAACAAACTTCCCTTGTCCGCCAGTTCCAGACGTCCGACCTTCTGGCTGATGGCGCCGGTGAAAGCGCCCTTCTCGTGGCCAAAAAGTTCGCTTTCCAGCAGTCCGGTGGGAATGGCGGCGCAGTTCAGTTTGACGAATACCCGGTCTTTGCGTGAACTCATGCGGTGAATGGCGCGCGCGATCAGCTCCTTCCCGGTTCCCGTATCTCCCAGAATCAGCACCGTGGCGTCGCTGGGCGCAACCGTTCTGGCCTGGGACAGCACCCGCTTTAGCGCCGGACTTTCTCCTACAATCTCTTCGAAGTTGAGTTCGGAGCGGATTTCCTCTTCCAGATAGAGTTTCTCGCTGGCCAGCTTCTCCGTAAGTTGTGCGATCTCGCGGTAGGATCGAGCATTGTCCAGCGCCACCGCCACCTGCGCCGCCACCTGCTCGAGAAAACCAACGTCTGGCGGTGCGAAGGCATTCGCCTCCTTGCTGGCAAGATTCAGGGTGCCCAGCTCGCCTTTGCGCGTGGTCAGCGGAATACAGCAGAGCGACTCGATTCCGTGGTCCAGCATCTGGCTGACGTAGCTGGACTGAATTCCCATCAGGTCTTCACGCGCGAAGATTTTGGTCTCCCGTTCGATCAAGGCGTGTCCCGCCGGAGTGTCTTTTACGGGAAGTGTTGTGTCCCAGCCAGCCAGTCCCTCAGTCAGCGGAGAATCCAGCGGATAGAAAGACAAAGAGTGGGCCGCTTCGTCGTAGACCGCGACGCTGGCGTAGTCATACCGGATCATGCGGCGCATGAACCCTGAAATCACGGGAAACAGTTTTTGCAGGTCGCGATTTGTAACCAGTGTGTTGTTTACTTCCAGCAGCATGTGGAGTCGTTCTTTTTCCCGCACCAGGGCTTCGCGGGTCAGGGCGTTTTCCACGGCGACGGCGACCAGCTTTGCCACGCGCGGCAGAAGGCGCATGTCATTTTCGCCGTAAGCATTGGTTTGAGAACTGCCGAGACCCAGCGCGCCCAAACGCTTTTCCGCGGTCGTCAAAGGCAACCAGCAGTAGGACCGCAATCCTTTCTCGCGCAGCATAGTCAGCACAGGAGAGAATCGCGAGTCCGCCGCCAGGTCGGGGATCACCAGCGATTGTTGGTTCTGCCACGCCCACCCCGACGGCGATTCATTCACGTCCCTCTCCGCTGCGGCTGCGGAGAGCGCACTCTTCTCCCAGAAGTGGCCGCGCATAACATTTTTTACGGGATCGTAAAGAGCGAAGTGGGCAGCATCCGCCGCCGCCACCTGGCGCAGTCGTTCGGCCATCGCGGCAAACAGTTCTGGCAGGTTGTGATGGTGAACCACAAGGTCCGCCATCTCGAGCAGAGCTTCGTAGCGCTGAAGATCCGCGTCAGAGTCGAAATGATTTTCCACACTCAATTTGCGCGAGCCCCAGATTTCCCCCTCGGCAAACGGGAGGATTATAGAACCTACCGATCAAGCCACCAGACCGCTTTTTGTCATGTTGTTCCATTTCCGGAAAAAATCATGGCTTGGGCCTTTCGGCCTGGCAGTCTGTGGAATTCAGGTTTCCAGAACAAAGGCGAGGCCGCCGCCGGAATGCTTACAGCAAGGTAGAAAGACGAGCCGCCTGGGTGGGTTGCTGCATCAGGGTAAGTTGGCCGGCCAAAGCGCTGAGATGTTGGTAGTTGTCGGCCAACCTGCCGTAGGAAAGCCGGGCCTCGGGAAATACTATGCGCAGCAGAGCTTGGCGCAGAAGAGCAGGGCGTAGGCGCGCAGGCGCAATGCGCTGTCGATCAACTGCCTGCCGGCTTGCGCGATGCGGGGATCGGCGCTGCGTGTGGCGGCTTCGCCCATACGCAGCAGGAAAGCCGCATTGTGGGCGGTGTTCTGGACATACTCCAGGGCGGCTCGCATGCGTTCCCTCTGGACTGCACGAAACTGTCGCGGGAGCAAGTTGGCACGCAGGAAGTCCTCTTCCCGTGGATCTACAAGATTCCGGAAAGCCTCGAGGTCAACCGGCCGGGTGCGTCCGGCCAGATCTTCCAAACGATGCGGTAGAGGAGTTGTGGCCGCCCTCGAGGTACAGCAGCAGAAGCAGAATGGCCAGAGCCACGAAGATCAGGATGAAGGAAAGAATCATTGCAGTAGCAGACGTTGCAATTCAGCGTTCCACTGCTCCAGATTATTTTCCGGCAATTCCTTCACCGTGCGGCGCGCTGTCTCAGGAGCCAGCAGGTACACCAGCCAGATCACGACGCAGCAATGATAGGTCGCCATGGTGACAAAATCGAATGCGACAGCCGGCGACGATCCGGTCCAAATCCGCACGGTTTCC
The DNA here is from genome assembly GCA_963816865.1 of Terriglobia bacterium. Lineage (GTDB taxonomy): Bacteria > Acidobacteriota > Terriglobia > Terriglobales > Acidobacteriaceae > JAIQFF01. Next base: position 83,391 of record CAWFMU010000037.1, on the reverse strand, counting down.
GTCGCCAGATCGACGCTGGCGAAAATTCCCAGGCCAAAAGCAATGCCATACGCGGCGCTTCGCCAGGACAAGCCGAAATAGGAAGAGAATCCTACGAGGAGCAGCAACAAGCCGCTCTGCATCACACTCACGGAGAGATCCAAGAGATGAATTCTGGAAAGAATAGGCAAAGTTCCATCGTCAGGGGCTTGGGCTACAACCACGATCGCGGCGAACAGCAGAACCACGGCCGCTCCCGTGAAAAAGATACGACTGAGCTGCTTGAGCCCGGGGTAGTTCCCAAAGACGCTGGAGAAAATTTCGAAGATAATGGCGAAGCGCAGCGGGTGTCGAAAATCTGGCCCACCCAGTGCGCATACCAGTACTGATCAGAGGAGACTGCGGCGTTGTGATCCAGAACGAAAAGCGTTCCCTCCTCGACGATCTGGAACAGCGTATAGGCGAAAAACACGGGAAACTCGCGAAACCAGCCCCGCCGGACCATGACGATGGCAATAACGATCTGAAGGGCGTGGGGTGCGATCCACAGGTAGTGCCACAGGAATGAGTGCGGGTACATGGCGGATCGCGGGAACTATATCCCGTTTCCCGGCCACCCGCAAACCCTATTCCCGTGACACATAGCAGCCCACACCCTTCAGGCGGACGAGGATTCGCGTTCCAGCGCTCCTCACACGCTGCATGGTTGGTCTTACAGGGTTAGGGTTTGCACATTTGGTGCGGCGGACATTGCGGGCTTGGACCTCCGTCCGCCTGTACGTTGGATTGGGTTTGAAAGTACGCCAGCGAGCAGCAGACTGCCGACGAGAAACAGCAAAAATCTCTTCACGATGGAACTCCTTTTCGAGTGGATTGGGAGGTTCAACCGTGGTAACGTCGGCTTTAATTGGGGGTTTTTTGCATAAAACCGAAAGTGGTACGGTTTTCTGAAACTGGAAAAATGACGCTGAAATCAGCTCTCGAGGATTTGTTGGGAACGACGCTTGCGGGTGTCGCGGGAATTGCGGGAAAGATCGAATATGTCGCGAGCTTGCGCGATGCGGCGTCGGGCGCCTATTCGCATTGGGGACTGACCCGGGCTTACGGAGAAACCGCGGCGCAGCACGCGCTGGCGGAAGCGCATCGTCTGCTGTTTCTCAGACTGCTGCGCACTCCGCTGCGCGCCTTGCGCGATGACGTGGTGGTTTCGAGTGGGGCGTTACAGATGACAGCGGGAGAATATGTGGAACGTCTGCGAAGCCGCGCGCCGGCGTTGCTGCCGGCAGACCTGGGCGGTGGGTCCGCCCGGCATTTCAGTTCAGTGTTGCAGGCTCTTTCGATTCTGGTTTCGACGCCGCCAAAGACTCCATCGGAAGCCACTCCCCCAGCTTGAGGGCAACGCCCACCACCTGGCCGATCACTTCCGCTTCCTGCGGATGGCGCAACATCTTGACCGGCACGGGCGAAAGCGGATGCGGTTGCAGCACGATCTGCTCGCCTTTCAGACTGCACCAGCAGCAGGTGTACCCTTCGCGCGTCTCCACGAAGTAGATCGGACGCTCCAGTTCGGAGCGCCACATCCCTTGCACGATCTTGTTTCTGCTTTCATCCACCTGCAGGAAAGTGCCCGGCGGCAACAGCGGATACATGGTGAAATCTTCGCTGCCCACGTAGCCGTACATGTACTTGTCGTTGCTCAGGTTTGCCAGGTGCGCCAGCGGCACCAATCCCCACTGCTCGACCATGCGGCTCAGGTTGGTGCTGCGGCGAGGATCGAACGAGGGATCGAGCCGCGTGGGTATCGCCACCGCGGATGTACTCTGCAGACTCTCTTCGACATGCGACTTGGGGGGAAGACTAAGATGCAAATCCGCCGCCGACAGACTCAGGTCGATTCCGTACCATGCCAAAATTTCACGGAGATCGCAGCGATAAATTATGGAGAGCGAGTAAAGACGGAAGATGCTGGGAACCAATCCTTTGGTTTCGATGTCGGACAAGCGGCTGGGGCAAACTGCGAATTCGTCGTTTCCGTGCCGTTCGGCGATGCGAACGCTGGCGCTTTCCACCTCCCGCATGGTGAGGCCAAGACGCTCGCGCAGGCCGCGCAGGTTCAAGCCAGCGGACAGGATGGCGATCCTACCTTCAGGAGGCTGCATCAGGAATGCTCCGGATCAGCCGCGTTCCTCTACTTCTACTTCAATTCGAGGCTATACTCGCTGCTGACGAATCCCCAGTATAGAAGTGGATGCGATCGCGCTTGCGATCCGCTTGGTTCGCCCCCTCAGGCTTTCCCCGAAGAACCCCGCATGGCAGCGAACAATAAACTAAAGTTTACCGGCTTGCAAAGAACTTTTATCCCGAGTCAAAATTGCGATCCGGAGAATCGCTTTTCGATCGAGTTATCCGTGTTATATCGAACGAATGACCCTCTTGATGGCAACCATGCACGGCATTTTTTGCGGTGATCGGCGTCTATAATCGCCTTATGGCCCGAGGATGGGAGAGCAAGTCGGTGGAAGAGCAGCAGTCGGCCGCCAGCACACAGATCGAATCAAAACAACGACTTACGCCGCAACAAGCTGCCCAGAAAGCAGGAACGCGAGGCGATTGAGCTGTCTCGTCGGCGCGTCCTGCAGCAACTCGAGGAAGTCCAGAATCCTCGTCACCGGCAAATGCTTGAAACCGCCCTTTCGGAACTGGACGAGCGGCTGGCACGTCTGGGCTAAGTCTATGGTTTGGTTGAGTTTGAATATTTCTGAAGTATAATGGTTGCAAATCCCCCATGAAAGCTTACGTATACGTGTCGCTCAAGAAGAGCGTTCTGGATCCGCAGGGAAAAACGATCCAGGGCGCGCTTAAGAAAATGGGATGTAAGGGATTGGAAGAGGTACGCCAGGGCAAGTATTTCGAGCTCACGCTCGATGGCGGCCTGAATCGAAGCGAGGTCGAGGCGGAAGTAACCCGCATCGCCCGCGACGTCCTGACCAATCCGGTGATTGAAGAGTTTCGCTTCTCCCTCGAAGAGTAGCGAACGACGATTAAGCCGACTTCCCCGGTTCGGCGGTGGTGCAAGGTTTTCCTGCTGCGGCAGGCTGGTTACGGAACGTGAGGCAAGCGTTCCGAAGTAGTGGCCGGACTTCTAACTCACAAGAACATTCTTCGGTTTTCCCTGGGCCGAAAATAGGAGCATTCGCATGTGCGGCATAGTGGGATATGTTGGCAAGAAGCGGGTCGTACCGGTCATCATCGAGGGACTTCGACGCCTGGAATATCGCGGCTACGATTCAGCCGGAATCGCAGTGTGCGGCAATGGCGAAGGTCTGCAGATTCGCCGGGCTGAGGGCAAGCTGCGCAACCTGGAAGAGGTCATCCGGCTCAAGCCGCTCGATGGCACCTACGGCATCGGCCACACCCGCTGGGCCACGCATGGCCGTCCCACGGAAGAGAACGCTCACCCGCATCGTGACTGCACCGGGCGAATCGTGGTCGTGCACAACGGCATCATCGAGAACTACGTCTCGCTCAAGCGCAAGCTCATTGAAGAAGGCCACAAGTTCACCACCGAGACCGACACGGAAGTCATCGCTCACCTGGTGGAAAAATATTTTCTGAAGACGGCGAACGGTCATCGCCCGTCGCTGGAAGAGTGCGTCCGCAAGACAGTCGGTCAGCTGACCGGCGTGTTTGCGCTGGCGGTGATTGCGGTAGATGAGCCGAACAAGATCGTGGCCGCCCGCAACGGCCCGCCCGCCGTCATCGGCCTGGGCAAAGACGAATATTTCGTCGCCTCCGACGTTCCGGCGATTCTTTATCACACCCGCGACCTGTTCTTCCTGGGCGATGGCGACATGGCCGTGATTACGCCGGAAGGCGTGCAGCTCACCGACTTCAACGGACAGCCGGTCGTCCGCCAGGTCCAGCACGTGACCTGGGACCCGATCATGGCGGAAAAGGGCGGCTTCAAGCACTTCATGCTCAAGGAAATCTACGAGCAGCCGCGCTCAGTGCGTGACACCACGCTGGGACGGGTTTCGCAGGAAACCGGCCACGTCTTCCTCGACGAGATGGAGATCACGGAAGCCGAGTTCAAGAACGCCAAGAAAATCAACATCGCCGCTTGCGGAACCAGTTGGCACGCCGCCCAGGCCGGCAAGTTCATGATCGAACGCACTGGCGCGCATTCCGGTCGAAGTCGACTACGCCAGCGAGTGGCGCTATCGCGATCCCATCATCGCTCCCGACACGCTCACCATGCTGATCACCCAGTCGGGCGAAACCGCGGACACGATCGCGGCGCAGCGAGAAGCCAAAGCTAAAGGTTCGAAGACGCTGGCCATCTGCAACGTGGTGGGCGCGATGATCACCCGCGAGGCTGCGGGAACCATCTACACCCATGCCGGACCGGAAATTGGCGTAGCTTCTACCAAGGCGTTTACCGCGCAACTTACAGCCCTGTACCTGTTTGCCCTTTACCTGGCCCAGCAGCGCGGCGCCATGAGCGCCGATCAGGCCAAAGATGCGATTCAGGAACTCACTCGCATTCCCGGCAAGCTCGAACACCTGCTGACCCGCGAAGAAGAATGCGAAGACCTGGCCAAGGAATATGCGCGCTCCCAGGATTTCCTGTTCCTGGGACGCGGCATCCACTATCCCATCGCGCTCGAAGGCGCGCTCAAGCTGAAGGAAGTTTCCTACATCCACGCGGAAGGCTATCCCGCCGGAGAAATGAAGCACGGTCCCAACGCGCTGATTGACGAAAACCTTCCGGTAGTGATCATCGCGACCCGCGATCCCAAAGACGCGCTCTCGATGACGCGCTACGAAAAGACCTGCTCCAACCTCAAAGAGGTGAAGGCCCGCTCCGGAATGATCATCGCGCTGGCCACGGAAGGCGACGAGGACATCAAGGAAGCCGCCGACCACGTGATCTACGTTCCGCCGGCGCCGGAAGAGTTGCTGCCAATTCTGGAAATCGTGCCGCTGCAGTTGCTGGCGTATCACATCGCAGTACGCCGCGGTTGCGATGTGGATCAGCCGAGGAATCTGGCGAAGTCGGTCACCGTCGAGTAAGAGCAGCTGTCAGTTTTCAGTTCTCAGATCTCAGTTCTGTCATCCTGAGCGGAGTCGAAGGACCCCTATGATCGCCAAGGCAGTTGAGAGCCTAGGGCCTTCGACTGGCTCAGCATGACAGGACTAGCGTCCCTGAGCACCTGAGCATCATCTACATAGATGATGTCTCCTTTCCAAACTTTCGCGAGCCGCCTCGTTCGCTCTATTTATCTATCTCCCCAAACCAAGCACCTGGAATTCGAGGTATTGGACAAGACGCGCTTCGGCTTCGTCGCCGGCCAATGGCTCTCCTTCAAAACCAACAAGCCCGACGGCGAAGAGATCACCCGCGCCTACTCCATCGCTTCCCCGCCCGGGGAGAACAACCGCTTTGCTCTCTGCCTGAATCGCGTGCAGGACGGCTTCATGTCGAATTTTCTTTGCGACATGAAAGAGGGTGAAGAAATCAGCTGCCAGGGACCATTCGGCGACTTCATCCTGCGGCCGCCACTGCGCGACACGCGTCTTCATCGCCACCGGCACTGGTGTGGCGCCTTTCCGCTCCATGCTGCACTGGCTGCTGGCCGATCCGGCTCGTCATCAGGACAAGCAACTCTGGCTGTTGTTTGGCAACCGCACCGAAAAAGACATTTACTATCACGAAGAGTTTCTAAGACTTGCAATCCAACATTCGAATTTTCACTATCTTCCCACGCTGAGCCGCGGCGCTCCCGAATGGCAGGGCCTGCGCGGATACGTCCAGGAACACGTGGCCGGAAGTCGTCCAGGGGCGCACCGACATGCACGCCTACATCTGCGGCCTCGACAAGATGATCAAAGCCAATCGCGAACTGCTGAAGGGCATGGGCTGGGACCGGAAATCGATCCTCTACGAGAAGTACGACTAGCCAGGTGTAGAATGTGGCGGTTCAAAGGGCAGCCCTTTCGGTATCGACTCCACGGCCCACGGTTTTCTTCGGCTGCCAGAATTCCACTCTGAGGTTTCCTCATGAAGAAGCTGCTTGCACTGCTGCTGCTTTCGCCCGCGCTGCTCTTTGCCCAGACCCCGTTCGACGGAACCTGGATGACCAAGCTGGATACAGCACAATTTCCCAAGAAGCCCGACAGCTATCTGCTGAACAAAGGGATGTACGAGTGCTCAAGTTGCGTTCCAAAATTTAATGTGAAGGCCGACGGCACCGACCAAAAAGTGACGGGTCATCCTTATTACGACACGGTCGCGATTAAGGTTGCGGATGATCACAACGTAGAAATCACGCAAAAGAAGGACGGCAAGACGACGGGGACGGCCACGGAAACGGTTTCCGAAGATGGAAGTACCCTGACCACCAAGTTCGTCGATATGACCGAAGACAAACCCGTGAACGGGGAAGTTACTTCGACCCGGGTGAGTAAGGGTCCGTCTGGCTCGCACGCAATTTCGGGATCGTGGCGTACGGCCAAGGTAAACAGCATTTCCGACAATGGCCTCAGCGTAACGTTCCAGGGCACGGCGGACGGATTGCAGATGTCCGATCTGAACGGTGAAAGCTACGACGCCAAGTTCGACGGCAAAGACTATCCAGTTCAGGGGGACCCCGGCTCACACCATGGTTTCGTTGAAGCGGATCGGAAACGACACGATCGAGGAAACCGACAAGCGCGACGGCAAAGTTGTGGGCATCTCCAAGATGACGGTTTCTCCAGACGGAAAGTGGATAACCGTCGAATACACGAACAAGGAGCGCGGCACGACGACTACCTACAAGATGGAGAAGAAATCGTAGCAATCAATACCGCAGCGGCCACGAAACGCAGTTGAGGGGGCCAGTTGAGGGCCCCTTCGGCTGCCCTTCAACGCGATCCTGTCCTGCCCATAAAAAGACACGCATCTTCAATCAATTCAGCCGCATCTAAACCTTGACAACGATTCACTCAAGTCTTATCATGTCGAGCATTGCAAGACATAATGATCAGATTATAAAGCACTTATAGTATCTAAGGAGGGCCGACATATGGCCAAGATTATCGGTATTGACCTCGGAACCACCAACTCCTGCGTAGCCGTGATGGAGGGTGGCGAACCCAAGGTGATCCCTAATGAAGAGGGAGGGCGGACCACGCCCTCAGTAGTCGGTTTCACCAAGACCGGCGAACGGCTGGTGGGGCAGGTGGCGAAGCGCCAGGCCATCACCAACCCGGAAAACACGGTTTACTCGATCAAGCGGTTCATGGGACGCCGCTTCGACGAAGTGACCGAAGAAATCAAGATGGTGCCCTACAAGGTCGTGCAGTCGGGCGACCACGTCGCGGTGCTGGCGCAAGGCAAGGAGTACACGCCTCCCCAGGTTTCCGCGATGATTCTGCAGAAGCTGAAGAAGGCGGCGGAAGACTATCTCGGCGAGAAGGTGACCGAGGCGGTCATCACCGTCCCGGCGTACTTCAATGACGCCCAGCGGCAGGCCACGAAAGATGCCGGCCAGATTGCCGGCCTCGAAGTGAAGCGCATCATCAACGAGCCGACGGCAGCTGCGCTCGCCTACGGTCTCGACAAGAAGAAGGATGAAACCATCGCCGTCTACGACTTCGGCGGCGGCACTTTCGACATTTCGATTCTGGAAGTCGGCGAAGGCGTGATCGAAGTCAAAGCCACCAACGGTGACACTCACCTGGGCGGCGACAACCTCGACCAGCGCATCGTGGACTGGCTCATCGACGAATTCAAGAAGGATGAAGGCCTCGACCTGCGAGGCAAGGGCAACGAGATGGCGCTGCAGCGTCTGCGTGACGCGGCCGAGCGGGCGAAGATCGAACTCTCCACCACCATGGAGACGGAGATCAACCTGCCCTTCATCACCGCCGATGCCGGCGGTCCGAAGCACCTGGTCAAGAAGATGACCCGGGCCAAGCTGGAGTCGATGGTCGAAGACATCATTCAGCGCTCGGTCGGTCCGTGCAAGCAGTGCATGAAAGATGCCGGCGTGGATGCCAGCAAGATCAACGAAGTCGTACTGGTCGGCGGACAAACCCGCATGCCGCGCATTCAGCAGCTGGTGAAAGACCTGTTCGGCAAGGAAGGCCACAAGGGCGTCAACCCGGATGAAGTCGTCGCCATCGGTGCGGCCATCCAGGGCGGCGTGCTCAAGGGCGAAGTGAAAGACCTGCTGTTGCTGGACGTGACTCCGCTGTCGCTGGCGATTGAAACGCTGGGCGGCGTGGCAACGCCGATGATTCCGCGCAACACGACGATTCCGACCAAAAAGACGGAAACGTTCTCGACCGCGGCCGACAGTCAGACTTCGGTTGAAGTGCACGTGCTGCAGGGCGAGCGTCCTCTGGCGGCGCAGAACCGCACTCTGGGCAAGTTCCACCTGACCGGGATTCCACCGGCGCCGCGTGGCGTGCCCCAGATCGAGGTGACGTTCGACATCGACGCCAACGGCATCCTCAACGTGACCGCGAAGGATACGGCCACGGGCAAGGATCAGAAGATCACGATTACGTCGTCTTCCGGTCTGAGCAAGGATGAAGTCGAGCGCATGGCCAAGGAAGCCGATTCGCATTCGGCCGAAGACAAAGCCAAGCGCGAGGAGATCGACTCCAAGAACCAGCTCGACTCCATGGTCTACAGCGTGGAGAAGATGCTGCGTGAACAGGGAGACAAGATCTCCGGCTCTGACCGTGGCGACGTGGAGAACGCGATTGCCGACGCCAAGAAGGCGCTGGAATCGAACGATAAGGGCAGCATGGACAAAGCACGTGAAACGCTGACCCAGTCGTCGCACAAGCTGGCCGAGCAGATGTACAAGGCAGCTCAGTCCACCTCAGGCGCCAGTCCGACGCCGGAGGCCGGCGTGGGCGCTGAACCTGGCGCAAACGGTCAGGCCAAGAAAGACGAAGGCGTGATCGACGCTGAGTACGTAGACGTAGACGACAAGAAGTAAGCTGATAGCTATTAGCTCTTAGCTTTTAGCTCAGGCCGTGTGGGGACGGGTTCATGACCCGTCCAGGCCGACCGAAGGTCGGCAGGTTTTTGTGGTCGCGGGCGACTCGCCCGCGAGCGTTTGGCAGCGCCGCCGTCTCGGCGGCGCTGCACGTTCAAGGGAGAAGAGAAATTGCAATTTGAAGTCAATGGTCAGGATTATTTTTTGAACTTTGCGGAGGACGAAGCCTATTGGTACGTGCTCGCTCCCTCGCTGACGGGTGTCCAGCGTATCCCCGTGTACGTGGATTCGCCGGCCTACGAGCGCTTCGGCATCCTGGGAAAACACGGTCGGAATATTCAGAACTGAATTGCCAATCTGTCTCGAGTTCTTGAGCAGCGCTCATAAGCAAGCATGGCTACCACTCCTAAAAAGGACTACTACGAGACTCTCGGTGTGAAGAAGTCCGCCTCGGCGGACGATATTCGCAAGGCCTTTCGCAAGCTTGCGCGCAAGTATCATCCCGACGTCAATCCGGGAGACAAGGCCGCGGAAGAAAAGTTCAAGTCGCTGTCCGAAGCCAACGAAGTCCTGAGCGATCCCAAGAAACGCAAGATCTACGATCAGGTCGGCTTTTACTCTGACAACATTGACGCCGCCACGGCCGAGGCCTACGCCCGGGCCGGAGGCGGCTCCACAGGCCCCGGCGAAGGCTTTCCGGGCGCTCAATCCGGAGGAGGCGGCGCGCCGGGCGCAAACTTCGATTTCGGCGGCTTCGACTTCAATGACATGTTTGAAGGCGCCAAGGGCAGAAAGGCCAGCGCCTCCGGCACGGGCAGCTTCCGCGATATTTTTTCCGGGATCTTCGGCGGGCGAGGTGGAGCAGCGCAGGAGGGTCCCGAGCCGGGATCGGATCTTGAGTATCAGGTCAACGTGCCTTTCTGGACGGCCATCCGCGGCGGGGTGATGCGCCTGAATATTACCCGGCGGGATAGCTGTCCCAACTGCCACGGCCAGGGTTTTATTGAGGCCGGCGGAAGTTGCCCGGAATGCGGCGGCAAAGGCCAGGTCACGCAGACGGGCGGGCGGATGAAATTCAATGTTCCCTGCCCGCGATGCCATGGGACGGGAAAGAACATTTCCGTCTGCCCCAATTGTCATGGGGAAGGGACGGTTGAACGCACGGAGCCGCTCGAAGTCCGAATCAAAGCCGGGACCCGTGATGGCCAGCGCATCCGCGTTCCCGGCAAAGGCAATGCGGGCACGCACGGCGGTCCGGGAGGCGATCTCTACGTGATCATCCGGACAGCCGACCACCCGGTCTTCCACCGCGAGGGCGACGATATTCGCATCACCGTTCCGGTCACAGCAACCGAGGCGGCTTTAGGCGCGAAGATCGAGGTTCCGACCATTGACGGCCGCACGCTGCTCAAGATTCCGCCCGGAACTCAGTCCGGACAAAAGCTTCGCCTGCGCGAAAAAGGAGTGCCGTCGGCCACCAAAGAGGGCGCCCGCGGGGATGAGATCGTCGAGGTGAAGCTCACCGTGCCCATGCCCCGGGACGAGCGCTCGAAGGAAATCCTGCGTGAACTGGCGAAACTAAATCCCGAGGATCCCCGGGAAGAGATCTGGAAACAGATTTAACGCGCGCCGGATGCGGATTTCGTAGCGCCCCCGTCCCGGCGGGCGCTACATTTAGCCGGCTCACTTCTTGCTGGGGTCATCCCCCGGATTGATGTAGTTGAACTGCACCGGCGACGTGCCGTGGATCTGCAGAATGGTCTCTCCCGATGCCATCACATAGTGGTGCATTTCGGGATCCAGGTAGGCAAAACTCCCCGCGGGAAAAGCCATCATCTTGGATGCATCAAACGTGTCGCCCATCCCCACCTTGAGAGTTCCTTCGAGCACCGTGACATTTTCACGTTTGGGGTGCCAGTGCGGAGCCACCTTGTAGCCGTTCGGTATCTTGAACCGGATGGTGTAGTCACCGGAACTGGCGGTGGGATCGCCTTCCAGAACGGCAATCTGCGCGCCGGGTTGGACGAAGGGCGGGGCCGGTCCCCACTTGATTTGATCCGAAGTGAACGCGTGTTGTGTACCCGACTGAGCCAGCGTGATCGCCACGCAAAATAACGACGCCACTGCCAGGGCGTATTTCATGAATCTTGCCTCCTGAAGAAATGGATTTTGATCGCCATTTATATCAAATGCTGTAAGCGGGTTCCTATTTGTTTCTTCGTCTTTGTTTCTTCGTCCCCGGGCCAGTTTCAAATTCCTGCATTTCTAAGGAACGTCATGCTGAGCTTGCGAAGCATCTTGCGCGGAACGGATATCTGCCTAAGCCTGGCAATCGTGGCGATGCGCGCAAGATCCTTCGGGACTAAAAGTCCCTCAGGATGACGCCAGGGTCGGTAGACTGGGCAGCCGCGCTTCCTTACCAAGGTTCTGCAAAAATTTCTTGCATCTGTGGAAATTTGCCGTAATCTCATCACTGCGAGCTTGCTCCAGCCGAATTCTAAAGCGCAAGGATCGCCCAGGGAGGAAGCCGTCGAAATTGGCAACAGCTAGCGCGCCGCGTCAGAATCTTCTGTCACCCACCGCCATCCCCAACCGGAAAAAATCGGTTCGCCTCACGCTCTGGCCCCTGGTCGCCGCCACCTTCTTTATGGTGTCGGGCGGCACCTATGGCACGGAAGATATCGTGCATGGCGCAGGCTACGGCAAAGCCATCCTCATCCTGCTGCTGACGCCAATTCTCTGGAGCCTGCCCACAGCCTTTATGATCGGCGAGCTTTCCAGCGCATTGCCCTTCGAAGGCGGCTACTACGCCTGGGTGCGGCGCGCCATGGGCAACTTCTGGGGCTTTCAGGAAGCCTGGCTGTCGCTGGTGGCCTCGATTTTCGACATGGCGATCTATCCCACCCTCTTTGTGCTTTATCTCGATCGCCTGTTCCCCTGGTTTGCCGAGGGGCATCGCGGCACCATGGTGGCTTTGGCAGTGGTAATTGTTTGCGCACTACTGAATATTGCCGGGGTTCGGGTAGTTTCGACGACCTCGTTGTGGCTGTTCTTCGCGCTGTCGGCGCCGTTCATTCTGATCGTAGCCATCGCTCCGTTCAAGTTCGGAGCCCTGGCCAACGCCGTGACTCGCCCGACTACGTCTACGGTTGACATCCTGGGCGGGCTGCTCATCTGCATGTGGAACTACATGGGATGGGACAATGCCTCGACCATCGCTACTGAGGTGGAACGCCCGCAGCGGACTTATCCTCGCGCCATGCTGGCCGCGGTGGTCATCGTCGCGCTGAGCTATATCGTCCCCGTGGGTGCCATGTGGATGACCGGGCTGTCCCCGAGCGCGTGGGAAACCGGTTCCTGGGCTGACATCGCGGGCATGCTCGGCGGACCATTGCTGCGCGTCGGCCTTGCCTTGGGAGGGATGATCAGCGGCTTTGGCATGTTCAACGCCCTGGTCATGAGCTATTCACGCCTGCCCCTCGCCATGGCGCAAGACGGGATGCTGCCGAAGGTTTTTGCCAAGCTGCATCCGCGCTCGCGGGCCCCGTGGGTGACGATTCTGGTTTGTGCCACGGGATGGGCCATGTGCCTGGGGCTGGGCTTCGAGCGTCTGGTCATCATCGACATTCTGCTGTACGGAGTGAGCCTCAGCCTCGAATTTGTGGCACTGATCGTTTTGCGCATTCGTGAGCCCGAGCTGCCGCGCCCCTTTCGTGTTCCCGGGGGAATGTTCGGAGCGGTGGCTGTGGGAGTGCCTCCCATGCTGCTGCTCGGCTTCTCGGTTGTCCGGGGCGAGAGCGCGCATGTGCTGGGGATGAGCGCCCTGGCTTTCGGACTGCTACTCATCGCAGCGGGGGTGGTCGCTTATTTCGTGAATGTGACGCTCAAGCCGTCGGGATGGGGCGCACCGACAGAGAAGCCTGAGCCCGCGGCGTAAACAGGACCAAGCCACGGATCTACGCGGATTTTCACGGACTATTCGTGATAATCCGTGATGATCCGTGGCTTTTGCCTTTTGGGGTAAAGTAGTAAAGATGACCAAGCGCAAATCCAAGGGCGCATACATGATCTCGTCCGTGGCGGAGATGTATGGCATCCATCCCCAGACCCTGCGCCTGTACGAACGCGAAGGGCTGCTCAAGCCCTCCCGCACCGAAGGCAATACGCGGCTTTACACCGACGAAGACCTGCAGCGCCTGGAGTTCATCCTCTCGCTGGCCCGCGACCTGGGCGTGAACATCAGCGGCATCGCGATTATTCTCCAGATGCGCGAGCGCATGGAAGAAATGCAAGTCCAGATTCATGACTTCGTGAAGTACATCCAGGAGGAAGTGTTGTCGCGGGCGACGGCTGCCGCTGACCCCTCCAAGGGCGCGATCGTGCCGGTGCGGCGACACCTGGTGGCGCCGGCGCCGCCAGTCAGAAAACGATAGTCCAAGAACGAACAACTGAGACCCAGCAACTGACAACCGACAACTGGTTTATGCTTCCCTTCAAGCTCATCTACAGCGACGATTACTTCCTTCCCATTGGCGCGCACGTCTTCCCGGCCGAGAAATATCGCCGTGTGCATGACCAGCTGATCCGTGACGGCGTAGCTGAGCCGTCCGACTTCGTCACTCCACAGCCGGCGGCAGACCAGGACATCCTGCTGGTCCACACCCCGCAGTACGTGCAGAAACTCAAGACCGGAACGCTCTCCGCGCGCGAAGAACAGGAGATGGAGATCCCCTACTCGCCGGAACTGGTGCAGGCTTTCTGGCTGGCCGCGGGCGGTTCGATTCTTGCCGCCGAGCACGCTCTCGCCGATCGCGTTGGGTTCAACATCGGTGGCGGCTTCCACCATGCTTTTCCCGATCACGGCGAAGGCTTCTGCATGATCCATGACGTGGCGGTCGCGATCCGCCGCCTGCAGCGAGATGGAAAAATCCGAACTGCGATGACGGTTGACTGCGACGTTCATCACGGCAACGGCACGGCCGCGATCTTCGCGGGCACGCGTACCCCAAGCGAGCCGCTGCCTTCCACGTCGGCTGCCCTGAATCGCGCCCCCAGCGGGGAAGATACGCCAAGCACACGCCGGTGACGTGTTTACCATCTCCCTGCACCAGCACAACAACTACCCAGCATCGAAGCCGCCGTCCTCGATTGATGTGGACCTGCCCGATGGGATCGGCGACGACGACTACCTGGCGTGGCTCGACAACGCGCTCAGTTCTGGACTGCGGCAGTTCGATCCCGACCTGATCTGCTACGTCGCGGGCGCTGACCCGTACCGCGAAGACCAACTCGGCGGGTTGGCACTCACGTTGGATGGGTTGAAGAGACGCGATCAGCTTGTATTTCACGTGGCCAGGGCGCGGAATATTCCGGTGATGGTGACGTATGCGGGCGGCTACGCCCGAAAAGTTGAGGATACAGTGACCATCCACTGCAACACGGTCATCTCCGCGAAAGAAGTGTTTGCCAGCGCAACAGACTAAAGACCCTGTCATCTTGAGCGGAGGGATGGCTTCGCCTTGGCGAAGCCATCACGGAGTCGAAAGACCCCTACCCTTTGTACTTTGCCTCGACGCTCGTGGAGTAGCCGAACTACCCAAGAACGGTCTATCCGTGTGGTGCCGGTAGGGGTCCTTCGACTCCCGTGCCGGTTCGCAAGCGAACCGGCCCACTCGCTCAGGATGACACGGGATTGGGGTCGGGTACTATCCGCCTCTGAGCACCGCGCGCGGCTGCTAAAATAGTCCTCTAACGCTTATGTTTGAGAATCTCTCAGAAAAACTTCAGCGCGCGTTCAAAACCCTGCGGGGCGAAGCCACCCTCAATGAAGAAAACATTCAGGAGGCGCTGCGCGCCATTCGGCTGGCGCTGCTCGAAGCCGACGTCAACTTCAAGGTCGTAAAGCAGCTCATCGATCACATCCAGGAAAAGGCGGTCGGGCAGCAGGTGGCGACCGCGCTCTCGCCTGCCGAACAGGTAATCAAGATTCTGCGCGATGAACTGATCGAGATCCTGGGCCGTGACACCGCCAAGGTAAAGTTCGCCTCGCAACCGCCGACCGTCATTCTCATGGCGGGCCTGCAGGGTTCGGGCAAGACCACGACGTCCGGCAAGCTGGCGAACTGGCTCAAGCAAGGAGGCCACCGGCCGCTGCTGGTTTCGGTGGACGTGTACCGTCCCGCGGCCCGCGAGCAACTGAAGGTCGTGGCGCAGGCAATCAAGGCCAACATTTACGAAGGCGAAGTCGGCGAAGCCAATACGGCCACGGTTGAGCGCCTGGCAAAGGAAGCGCGCAAGGAAGCCATCAACACCGGTTCGGACGTGCTGATCGTCGACACCGCCGGCCGCCTGCACATTGACGATCAACTGATGGACGAAATGCAGTCGCTCAAGCGGCTGCTCAATCCGCAGGAAATCCTGTTCGTGGCCGATGCCATGACCGGACAGGACGCAGTCAACTCCGCCGACGAGTTCCACAAGAAGCTGGCGCTCACCGGCATCGTCCTCACGAAAATGGACGGCGACGCTCGCGGCGGCGCCGCGCTTTCCATCCGGCAGGTTACGGGGCAGCCCATCAAGTTCATCGGCGTAGGTGAGAAGTACGACGCGCTGGAGCCCTTTCATCCCGACCGCATCGTCTCCCGCATTCTGGGCATGGGCGACATTCTCTCGCTGATCGAAAAAGCGGAACAGAATGTTGACAAGAAAAAGGCCCAGGAAATGGCCAGCCGGGCCCTTACCGGCGACGGCTTTTCGCTGGAAGACTTTCGCGACCAGTTGCGTCAGCTGAAAAAAATGGGATCAATCCAGAACCTGATGGGCATGCTGCCCAGCGTCGGTCCGTTCGCGGGGATTCAGAAGCACGCCGACAAAGTCGACGAAAAGCAGCTGAGCCGGGTGGAAGCGATCATCAACTCGATGACTCAGCACGAACGTCTGCACCACGAAGTCATGAATGGCAGCCGGCGCAAACGCATCGCCCGCGGCTCGGGCACCAGCGTGCAGGAAGTCAACAACCTGCTGCGCCAGTATGCCCAGATGCGAAAGATGTTCAAGCAGATCGGCAAGCCCAGCTTCGCCCGCAAGCTGGCCGGGATGAAGATGCCGGGAATGTAGAGCCGGCGTCGGACGCCGGACTCCAGACCTCGGCCAAACAAATAGTAGAGAAGTGTCAGATGTTCGGCGGGTTGAAGTTAAGGTCCGAGGTCCGGGGTCAGAGGTCCGACTTATGAAGTGGCGCTCTCTTGAAGAATCCGCACCCGGAACCGACACTCGCTCCCTGCGGGACATCTTCGCCGAGCGCAAAGAGCTTATCGCCAAGTACGTTCCGCCGGACATTCAGGCTGTCCATGCCCGCGTGATCGGCGAATTAGAAGAATCCCGTTTCGCAAAGAATGTTCTCCAGGTCGGCTCCAAGGCCCCCGTTTTCGAACTCAAAGATCACAACGGAACGCCCCGTTCGTCGGCTGATCTGCTGACCCGAGGCCGCCTCGTGATCTGCTTTTTCCGCGGCCGCTGGTGTCCGTTTTGCGTGGGACAGCTGGAAGCCATGAACCTGGTTCTCCCGCAGATCGAACAGGCGGGAGCATCTCTGGTCGGCAATCTCACCGCAGACGGTTCAGCAGTCATTCTTCATGGTGGACCAGCACAAGCTGCGCTTTCCCTTGCTGAGCGATGCCGGAAACCAGGTCGCGCGACAGTTTGGGCTGGTCTATCGCGTGCCGGACGACCAGCGAGGCCATCTACCGGCGCTCCTTCGTCAATCTGCCGTTCGCCAATGGCGATGACAGTTGGGAACTGCCCATCCCGGCCACTTTCGTCATTGACCGCGATGGCACGATTCTTTACGCGCTCCGGCGACGAAGACTACACCCGGCGGCCGGAGCCGCAGGAAATTCTGCGGCAATTGAGCACGCGCCCGTAAAGCACACTCCAGCCCGACTTCAATTATGATTGGATATGGGTGAGCCCTCACTTTGGGGTACTGGTGACCAGCGCGGCCGGCTCGACGAGCTGACTGCCAGCACCACGAATCCCGCCAAGGACCTTCCTCTCCGCCGCGACGTGCGCCTGCTTGGCATCCTGCTGGGGCGCGTCCTGGTCGAGCAGGTGGGTGAGTCGTTGCTCGGCGTGGTCGAGGAGTTGCGGCGTATCTTCATTCAGCATCGGGAGCAGCCGCGTCCTCACACCGCCGCTTCGGATTTCGAAGACCCTCTACTGAACCAGGCGCGGCAGATTATCTCCGGCCTCACCGTGGATGAGGCCCACCGCGTCACCAAGGCATTCGCGATTTACTTCGAACTCACCAACCTTGCCGAAACCAACCATCGCAAGCGGCGACGCCGTGCCGCCAAGCTGCATGCCGAGCAGCCCGCGCTGGAAGGCTCGTTCCGCGGCACCTTCCGGCGCATGCGCGCCGCCGGAATCGACGCCGGGCAGGCGCTCGAGGTCCTGCGCAAAATAAAAGTGGTTCCCGTCTTCACCGCGCATCCCACCGAAGTCGCACGCCGGACCGTGCTCCTCAAACGCCGCCGCATTGGCAAGCAACTCGAACGACTGGACCGTCTACCACTGACCGAGGCCGATGCCAGCCGGTTTGAAGCATTGATCTTCGCGGATGTGACCTCGCTGTGGCAGACCGATGAAGTGCGCCTGGAAAAGCCCCTGGTCACGGACGAGATTCGCATGGGGCTCGACCACTATCCTTTTTCGCTGTTCGCCGCCTTGCCTCGTCTGTACGACGAACTGGTCGATTCCCTGAACGCGAGTCTACGAAATTGATATCGAAGACGTCGAAATCCCCAATCTGCTTTTTTTTGGCTCCTGGATCGGCGGCGACCGCGACGGCAATCCCTTTGTCACGCCCGGTTCTACTCGCGAAGCGCTGCAGCGCGCCCGAAATGTAATCATCGGTCACTACATCACGGAACTGGAACGCGCCACTGACCAACTCAGCGCCTCCGTTCGCCAAGTAAGAGTTTCCGATGCAGTCCGCGCTCGGCTGGCGGACTACAGCACTCAGATGGGGGACGAATTCGCTGCAACAGTCGCGGATTTCGAGCTCCGAACTCTATCGGCGACTGCTGAACCTGATGGTCGCTCGCTTGCGGCACAGCCGCGAAGAAATTGCCGATCCCAAGGCCTATCCGTCCGCCGGGGAGTTCGAGAGCGATCTCTCGCTGATCCGCGAGAGCCTGGCTGTGAACCGCGGGCAGCGGCTGGCTGAACTGGTGATGGATCCGCTGCTGCGCCAGGTTCGCACGTTTGGATTTCATCTTTCGACGCTCGACCTTCGCCAGCACGCGCGGGTGCATGCCCAGGCGATGGCGGAGATTGAAAGCAATGGAATATCCGCTTCGACTCAGGATGTTCTCGACACCTTCCGCGAGATCGCCAAGTTGAAGAAGGCGTACCCTGCCTGCGCAATTCGCAGCTTACATCATCAGCGGAGCAGAGTCGGAAGCGGATGTCTTCGCGGTGACCAAACTCGCCGCCACCTGCGGCGTGCAAATCGCCGCCTCGGGAGACGATCCGGGACTCATGCCGGTGCCGCTTTTTGAGTCCATTGAAGCCTTGCGTGGCGCCGCCCCGGTGATGGAACGCATCTGGCGTGCCCCCGACTATCAGGCGCCGCTCGATTCCTGGGGACGGTGGCAGGAAGTCATGCTGGGCTATTCCGATTCCAACAAAGACGGCGGCATGCTCACCAGCATCTGGGAGTTGTACAAAGCGCATCGCGACCTGCATCGCGCGGCCCGCGAGTGCGATGTGAAGCTGCGCCTCTTTCACGGGCGCGGCGGCACGGTGGGGCGCGGTGGCGGTCCCACTCACACCGCCATTCTGGCCCAGCCCGTCGGCGATTTTTCCGGTGAGATTCGCATAACGGAACAAGGGCGAAGTGCTCAACTGGAAATATGCCGACCCTGTGCTCGCCGAGTGGAACCTCGAGATCATGATCGCCTCCTGCCTGGAAGCGCTGACGCGCACACGAGGACCCGAGCCTGGGGCCGACCAGCGCTGGACCCCTGCCATGGAGCGGATGTCCGCCGACGCTTTCGCTTTCTACCGCCAAAACATCGCAGAAAATTCCGAGGTGATCGAATACTTCGAACAGGCTACCCCGGTGAACGAACTGGAGCACGCGCGCATCGGTTCACGCCCTCCGCGTCGCGCCCAGGGCCGTCGCCTGGAAGATCTTCGCGCCATCCCCTGGGTCTTCGGCTGGATGCAGAGCCGCCACGCCGTCCCTGCCTGGTTCGGAGTCGGTCATGCTCTAGAGCATTTTGTCAGTCAGGACCGCGCGAATGAATCTCTGCTCTGCGAGATGATGCGAAGCTTCCCGCTATTCTCCGACTTGATCCGCAACGTCGAGCTGGCCATGTCGAAAGCCGACTTGACCATCGCGCGACTCTACGCCGAGCTGGTCTCTGACGCGGCCCTGCGGGAGCGTGTCTGGGGCATGCTGGTGGATGAATTCGAGCGCACTCGCCGCATGCTTCTGAGTATCACGGAGCAGGGGGAACTGCTGAGGGGAAATCCGGTGTTGGCGCGTTCGATCCGCCTGCGCAATCCATACGTGGATCCGATGAGCCTGGTGCAAGTCGAACTTTTGCGTCGCAAGCGTTCAGGTGGAAATCAGGACGGCGTGGACTACGCGTTGGGCGCCACGATCAACGGGATCGCGGCGGGACTGCATAACACCGGCTGAGCGCTTAGAGATGGCCGTACCACTCGCTTCTAGCCGCGGAGCGGCGTAAAGAATGTAGCCCACGGCGTAAGCCGTGGGTCGACGGCAGGGCACGAACGAGCCCCACCGGGGCGAAAGAGGGGGTTGAGCGGCGGTTCGTGGCGCGTGCCTCGTTCGCTTCTTCCGCCCCTTCGGGGCTAGGTTATTTCCTTAACGTTAACGTTACCGACGGCTTACGCCGTGGGCTACATTCTTTGCGCCGCTTCGGCGCTTAATCTCTGCTTCTCGCCTACCTCAACCGCCACTCACGCTGGCCAATTCCCGCTCCGGGGTCGGTTCGTACTCCACGATGTATCCTGCGACGGCGCTCGCAGCCACAGTGAGCGGACTGGCCAAGTACATCTGCCCGGGCCCGCTGCGGCCGGGGAAATTGCGGTTTTGCGCGCTGATCACGACCTGCTCGGGACGGGTAGTCACTCCTGGCCCCGCATTGATGCAGGCTCCACAACTGGGCTCGATCACGTGCGCGCCTGCCTTCTGAAAAATATCCAGGTAGCCTTTGCGGATGCAGTAATCGCGAGTCTCCTGCGATCCAAACTGGATGTAGAACTTCACCGAATCGGCCACACGTTTTCCTTGCTTCAGGGCGTCGGCCAGCACACGGGCATACATGTCCATGTCTTCGTTCTTGCCCGCCGTACATGTGCCGCCATAGGCCAATTCGACCGGGACTGGTGTATTCAGTTCGCGGACATATTTGCCGTTGCCAGGATCGCCGGGGGTCGCCACCATGGGCGTGATTTCCGCGGCATCGAGCTCGATGGTATGCGCGTAATGGGCGTCGGGATCGCTGTACAGGCCCTCGATGAGAGATTCGGCTCGCTTGCGATCCATGCCGCGGCGTTCAACCAGGAAATCAACCGCCTTCTTGTCGGGCGCGACGATGCCGGTAAATCCGCCGATTTCCGCCGCCATGTTGGTCATGGTGGCGCGCTCGTCGACGCTCAATTCTTCGATGGCCTCGCCTGCGTATTCCATGACTTTGGCCAGCGCCTTGCCGTGGCGCACGTAATCGAGGCTGAGTATCTTTAGAATGAAATCCTTCGCGGTTACATTTGGAGGTTTCCTGCCGCGAATGACGATCTTCACCGACTCCGGAACTTTGACCCGCACGTCTTTCGTGATCCATGAGTTGAAAACGTCGGTGGTGCCAATGCCAAAGGCCACGCATCCGATCGCTCCCACGTGAGGCGTGTGCGAGTCGGAACCGATGTTCAATTGTCCGGGCAGCGCATAACTCTCCAGCACGATCGAGTGGCAGATTCCTTCTGAGCCTTTGCGGTCCTTCAACTCTCCATGCAGCTTGATTCCCTGCTTCGCGGCAAAATCCTGCTGCTTTAATTTGAGTTGGGTGGCGAGATCGAGCAAGCCGAGTTTCTTTTTCTCTTCCGAAATCACCTCGTCGAGGAAGGTCAGGTGGTCGCGAAAGAACAGAATGCTTGAAGGATCGTTGACTTTGGCGTCCTTGCCCACGTAGCGTTCGAAAAAGATGGCTGCCATGGGCGTGACGTATTCGTGGCTGAAGCGCAGGTCGGCGCGGGCGAAGCCGGTGTCGCCGGGCTTCACGGAGAGGACTCCCATATCTCCTTTCTCATCGAGCATGTGGCGGGCGAAAATCTTTTCCGCGATGGTCATCGGGCGTTTTGGCGTCTTGATCGGAGGTAGAAACACCCTCTTCTGCATGCGCGCCACGTTGAAGGGAAACAAGCCGCCGTACTCGATCACCTGCTGCGTGATCTCATCTTCTCCCGCGGTAAATTCAGTGAGCGGGACTTCCTCTCCCTCCCGGACCTTGTCGATCAGCGAAAAATTCGTTGAAGTGAGCAGGCCCAGGTTCTGGCAGTTCTGTTTGTAAATGCGTTCAATGTTCTCGGCGATCACCAGCTGGATTCCGGCGCACATCTCCGCGTAGGGAGACTGCTCGCGGCTTGAACCCTTTCCCCGCCGCTTGCCGCTAACCGCGCAAACGAAGCCGCCTTTTTTTACGTCGCTGCGTCCGATGGGATGGACGTCGCCGCATTTCAGGCCCAGGTAAGGGATCTCGCCCAGCGTTTCGTCGAAATAGAAACAGTAGTGCGCGGGAGTGATCTCGTCGGTCGAGATATCGTCGCGTAGCTTGGGGTTGTTGGCTGGATTCTTCGTGTCCCAAGGAAGGTCTTCGCCGGATAGCTGCCGCCTGATCAGTTCGGGGTCTTCGGTGAGGAAAAGGATGCGCCCTTGCAGGCGAACTTTGTCGGGACGTTTTTCGATCTTTCGATCCAGAAGCGAGTCCATCACAGTCCTATTTTACCGCCGGAGCCTCGCCAATAGGCGGGGAAAAGGGCTATGACATTACTTCGAAGATCGGTCTAGTGATGGCCATGTTTGTGGTCGTACTCTTCGCCCGCCAGGATCGCGACACTCAACCTGTTCTCATTCGGCGCCAGCGGGCAGGTGGCGTAGGGCGTGACCGCACACGGAGGATTGTAAGCACGGTTAAAGTCGAGGACTACGGTGCCGTTGGTTACTGGGTCAGTTTTCAGAAACCGGCCGCCAGGGTAGGTATTGGTCTTGCTGGTGGGATCGCTGAAGACGAAGAACAGGCCATGGGCAGCATCGCCGCCCAGGTCGGTCAACCTCGATTCCTGACCATTGATTTTGAAAACCGCCGTCCCCGCAATCGGCGTCGGAGAAACGTCACCCAGCACGTTGGGAACATCCACCGTCCGCTTGCCGTCAGAAGGCATCCAGGTTGCGGTCACGCGATAGGACAAGTCCAGCGGAAAGAATTGCGGTCCCTGGTATTGCCGCGCCGCGTCGCTGTCCAGGTCCTTGAGCCGAATGCCGACTCGCTCGCCGCGCACGATCACGTGCAGCCGCAGGTTGCCCAATTCGACGACCGTCGGATCGCCGGTGTTATCGGGCTGGAGTTCGGCCGTGGTGGCGGGTTTGCCCGCGATGGTTGCGTTGGCGTCCGGAGCAAACTGCACCGTCACCGTCTTGCCTCGTAAGACAAATGATCCAGCATGGGCCGGGCCCTTGGGAAAGACGATGGCATTTGTGGCATCCGTGCCGAAACTGTTTTCGCCGGGCTTGAGCCAGAACAGTCCAGCCAGGGGCAGCCATTCCTGTTTAAGATCTTCGACCAGTTCGGCTTTCCACTTCTCGAACGACTCCTGGTAGGCACGATCTACGGCCGAGGGATTTGCGTTGTCCGCCGCGGATGCAATTCCGCACCAGAGGCAGACCGCAACCAGCATGGCTCTTAGTTTTCGGTTCATATTGATTTTTTGCGGTATTCCTGAATCTCGGGCAGTGGTTCCAAGCCTCGCCCTGCAAAAATCTCCGCAAACTCGTGGACCAGCGCGGGATGCAGGAGACCATTCGACGCTAGGGTTTCGCGGCTGTTCAGCTGAAACGGTCCTCCCTTGAAATCCGACACTTTGCCGCCCGCCTCTTCGACGATCAGAACGCCTGCGGCGGTGTCCCACGGATTCAGATTGAACTCCCAGAAGGCTTCGAAACGTCCGCTGGCCACGCAGCATAGATCAAGGGCCGCCGAACCCGCACGCCGCACGCCGTGGGTGCGCAAAGTAATCTGGTGATAGAAGTGAATGTTCGGATTCTTGTGCCGCTTGTGGCTGGGAAAGCCGGTTGCCACTAAGCTTTCGGACAGGTTTGCAATCTTCGAAACCCGGATGCGCTGCTGGTTCAGATAAGCGCCGCTTCCCTGCTCGGCCGCGAAAAGTTCATCGCGCGTGGGATCGTAAACCACACCGGCCACTAACCGGTTCCTGTGCTCCAGCCCAAGGGAAACGCAGAATACCGGAAACCCGTGCGCGAAGTTCGTGGTGCCATCGAGCGGGTCAACATACCAGCGATACTCGCTGCCAGTGTCGACCAGTCCCTGCTCTTCGCCGAGGATGTCGTGGCTGGGCCAACGAGCTTTGATTCGTTCTCGGATCAGAATCTCCGACTTGCGGTCGGCAATGGTGACCAGGTCGGCGTCGCCCTTGTACTCCACCTTTACGTGCTGCTGGAAGTATCCCATCAGCAAGGCGCCGGCTTCGCGGGCGATCTCGGACATTCCAAGGATGAAGTCGTTTTGACTTGATTGCGTCATGAAGGGCTGTTGTAAGGTTTTTCTTGGCGTCCTTTGCGGAATTTCTTTGCGCCCTTTGCGGTAGAGATTTTCAACGAAATTCAAAAGCTTAACCGCAAAGATCGCAAAGAAATTCCGCAAAGGACGCCAAGAAAATCCGCGGGGTTACTTGCGTTTTCCGCTATCTTCCGCGATGTACATGATCTCGTGTTTGAAGATGAACAGGTTGGGCTGGTCTTCGCGGGTCAACCGGACCATATTCTTGT
Organism: Terriglobia bacterium; assembly: GCA_963816865.1. Classification (GTDB taxonomy): domain Bacteria; phylum Acidobacteriota; class Terriglobia; order Terriglobales; family Acidobacteriaceae; genus JAIQFF01. Next base: position 59,322 of record CAWFMU010000037.1, on the reverse strand, counting down.
CGTAGTATTCGATCCAGCCGCGCACGACTTCGCCGTCCGCCAGCTTGATGCTGACGGGCTTCTGTTTTTCTCCGAGAGACTTCAGATAGGCTGCCTCCTCCGAGGTCTGCTCGGGAGGAGCAGGCCGTCCCTTGCGGGGAGCGCTGGGTCCTTGTCCATGAAATGGCATAAAAGTTATCTTACACGCACCCAAGCCTACCCTAGAAAGTAAGCCTTATTCCGAACTGTATCTGGCGTGGTGTGCCCAGGGTAAACAGTCCCGAACCCGGTCCAATGCGGTTGGTGATTCGATCGGTCGATGATGTGCCATTCACTGAACCGATGGTTCCATTCAGTATTCCACTTAGCTTGTTGCCCGGGCCGTCGAAGTTGGCGAAGTTGAGGACGTTAAATGCCGACAAGCTGGGCTCAACCACAAAGCGGTCTCCCATCCGGAAGGGCCGGCCCAGGGTCACATCAAAAGTTTTCATCCACGCGAGACCGACGCTGCCGGGCGGGGGAGCTGCGATGGTCGGCCCGTCCGCATGCAACTGCACGAGTTGGGTTCGTGAAAGCAAGCCGGCATTAATCAGGGCCTGGCCGGCGGGTGTCACCTGATTGGAAAAGTTGGTGTTGTAACTCTGAATGACTTGATTCAGTGTGGTGTCTTTAACGGAGCGTCCGAAGGCTCCGATATTGGTTCCCGGGAGAATATCGCCGTAGGAACTGTCACCGGTCTGGCTCTGCCCGCCAAACGACCCGTCGCCGGTCACGTCGCTACGGAAAATCTCTCCCGGAACTCCGCCGCTCGCAGGAATATAGAGAGTCTGCGGTAAAGGCGACGCCACCTGCGCGACCAGGCCCAGCCGGATGCCCCGTGGCAAATCCAGAATCGAGCCCAGCGAAAATTGGTTCTTGCGGTCCTGGGATGCGGAGCCGAAAAACGCGATTGGGTGGTTGAAATCCGCCGCCAGTGGAAGCAAGTCCTGGTCGGCGAGGCCTCCCGCAAAATTGCTGCGGAAGCTGGAGTGGGTGTACGTAAACTGGAGGCTTCCACCCAGGACTCCACGCACCGGATTGGTGAGATGCGTCCGGAGCGAAAGTTGTACGCCGCTGTAAAGCGAGCGCCCGGCGGGAAAAAACATGGTGTTGCGTCCCACCAGCGGATTGATTCCGGGGAAGGCGGCGCCTGTATCCGGCGTCAGGCCAAACAAAGACGCTGGCGCTCCGGCCAGAAACTGACCTCCGGAATCGAGGCCGTGGCCGGCGAAATCGGCAATGCTGGAACCGGGTACCGAAGCCATGTAGCAGTTCACGGCGGTCTGCGAACTGGCGCCTGCACTGGTAGCAGGCGCGCAACCCAGGCTCAGCGGATTCGAACTCAGCGTGTTGTTGATAGCATTGATTGCGGCGTTCGTGTTCAAGTGGGTGGCGTCGCCCACATGGTTGGTGTCATACCCGATTAAATAATGGGTACCTACGTTGCGCACATAGTCCGCGGTAAACAGTGTGGACGGCCACAACTGCTTCTGCAGACCGATGTTCATCTGCAACGAGCGCGGCGTCTGGTAGTTGGGTGACAGCAAGCCCTGCTGGCTGTTCAGCGCCTGTCCCAGGAAACTGGGATTTGGAGAGCCGGAATTCAGAGCAGTCGCCGCTTGAAAAGCAGTCTGCAAGTCCGCCACTTGAGGCGTCACGTTTCCTATGCGCTGCCCGCAAAGGCCGGCTGCGCTCTGGACTATGTTGCCGGGGAAAATGACATTGCCGTGGCTGGCGCACGGATCATTGGCCTGGGCGTTGAACTGGCCATTGGCAAGACGGGCCGCGCGGTCCGCGACCAGGTTGCGAAATACGTTGTCGTCGTAATACATTCCAATGCCGGCCCTGATCACGGTCTGTCCGTGCTTCCCCGGATCCCATGCCAGTCCAAACTGGGGCGCGAAATTCAGGTTGGGTTGCCGGATGCGGCCGCCCAGCTGGGGGTTTCCGCCGAAGTGACTCAGCAGGTCGTCACTGCCGCTGCACGGCGCCTGGCTTCCGTAGGAAGCTGCCACCGCCGAGCACGGAATGGCCGGTAAATCGGAGTCGCTGCGTCCCGTATCGCGAACGTACTGCACTCCGATCGTCACGGTCAGATTCGGACGGAATTTCCAGGTGTCGCCGAGATACGCCTGCATACGCGTGTCGCCGAAGGCGCCACAAGGGGAACCGAACCCCGACTTTTCACTCAAACAACTCGAACCGTTTCCCAACGTGATGCTGTCCACCGGATAGTTCAGCGGATTGGCGGTCCCGCCGGCAAAAGGTCCACTCGAGGCAAACAGAACCGAAACAGCGTCCGTGTCCGAACCGATCTGCGGAGCTAAACCAAAGAGATCGGCAGAGATCAGATTGTCAATTTTGTTCACCGCCGCGCCGAAACGGATAGTGTGGTTTCCCCAGGCCCGCGTGCCATCGTAGCGGGCCTCTTTGTTGTCCTGCTTGGTCTGCTGCGGGGCCTGCGCATTAGGTCCGCTGGCAAATCCCGAGCCGCCGGTGAAGTTCAGACTGACTCCGGTGGCAGGATTGAACGCACCGCTTCCCCCGACCGCGTCCACGATCTTGTTGGTGTAGCGGTTGTAGGCGAAGCGCAGGCTGTGGACATACGGTCCGCGGGTAAAGTCGAACCCAACAGCATTCCCGAAAGTATCGTCGTGACTCTTGAACGGCTGGTAGTTAGCACCGCCGAATGAATTGACGTCGCTGCCGTTGTTGTAAGTGAACCGGTAGAAGAGTTGCGATCGAGAAGAGAGCTTGTAATCGAGGCGGGCCGCGACTTCGGTCTCGTGGGAGGGAGCCTTATAACTTCCATCGAGAAGATTAAAGGGAGCGTTGAAGACTGCCGGAGAATCGAGATCCTGCTTTAAATATTCTCCGGACAGAAAGTAAAACAGCTTGTCTTTCTTCCATGCGCCGCCGACGTTCCCGCCGAAAACCTCGCGGGAGTAGCCGAAGTCCTTGCTTCCGGGAAGGCTGGCCCCGCCCGCGGCTTTGTCGCGAAAGTTGCCGAAAAGCTGGCCGTGCAGGTCATCGGTGGCGGACTTCGTGACCACATTCACCTGTCCCGCGGAAGCCAGACCGGAGGAAAGCGGAAGCAACGATTGCTCAACCCCGACCTGCTGGATGGCGCCCACCGGAATATTCGTCGTGGTAGCGCCAACCGCTTCGTCGGTGATGTCTATGCCGTCCACCACCATCCGGGTAGTGCGGCCATTGCGGCCCACGATGGAGGCCGCAGTTAACCCGCTCTTGGAGGGCGCCAGCACATTGCCGTCGAGTTCCTGCACTCCAGGTTCGAGCCGGGTCAGATCCAAAAACCCGCGGTCGGTCGGACTCTGTTCCAACTGGGCGCTATCGACCGCGCCGCGCACTTCGGGATTCTCCGTGTCCACCAGTTTGGCCACAGGGGCGACCATGCGCAACAGCTTGACGTCGCCGGTCGCGGTCGCTGCGGCCTGGATTCGGATCAGAATGTCGGCCGGCTGAAAGCCTTTCGCCTCCACGTGGAGAACATATTCTCCGGGAGGCAGGTCGCGAACCGCGTACGTGCCCGCCGGACTGGTTGTGGTGTGAGAGGCCTGGCCGGTTATCTTGTTGGTGATAGTGAGGTCGGCCCCGCTGACCGAGGCGCCTCGGGGGCCGGTAACTGTTCCGGAAACATTGCCGGTGGACGAATCCTGCGCGTAAGCCATCGATGAAATAAGCAGAAGGACCGCGATCGTTCCGGCCCACAGACTTGACCGCCTGAAGACGGAACGGGCACAACCAGTATTGCTCGACATTCGTCTCGCTTACCTTCCTTACAAAGTATCGCGCTGGCAATCCTACAAGACTTTCACAACAGAATTTGTCCCGTCAACCGCACGGTGTGGGGCGGGCGCCCTCGCCCGCCGCTTTTGACTTCGACTCTTGCGGCTTTTCGATGACAACGATCAACTGCAAAAGCAAAATCAACTTCAAAAGCGGCGGGCGAGAGCGCCCGCCCCACACACGCTTCAGTGCGATTTGGACGTGTAGTATCCCGTCCGGTGGCGCACCTTGAAACCGGAATCCGCCGGAAGTCCCGCGACCGTTACCTGGATGCGGCGGAAGTCTGAATCCGCAAGCCGTTGCGCAGGGTAGTACGCCAGCAGGTACTGGGTGCGCAGTTCATCGCTGATCTGGCGAAACGCATCGTCCAATTGCGGCAATGACGACGCATAGAAATACTTGCCGCCGGTATCGGCGGAAAGCTGGATCAGCGCATGCTCACCGCCAGTGTCGCGTCCCGCGCTGGCCTCGATGGGAACAATGATGATGCTGTACAAAATGGCTTCGGCGGTCTCGGCGGCGCGCACCGCTTCCTGATAGTCCACCTTGCTCATGGTGTCCCCGCCGTCGGTGATCACCACCATCACCTTGCGGCCCACGCGCGGCTCGAGCGCCTGCGAACCCAGAAACAGGGCATCGTAGAGGGCTGTGGCCGAGCCCGTGCGAATGCGGTCAATGCCGCGATCAACCACTCTGAGGTCGGAAGTAAAGGAGGTCAATTCGCTGACCGTTTCGCTGAACTGGTAGAGCGACAGGGCGTCCACGGGACGCAGGATGGCATGCGCGAAACGCCGCGCCGAAGCCAGTTCGAGGGGAAGGTCCTTGCGCGTGCTCAGACTGGTGTCAATGGCCAGAACGATGGAAAGCGGCAACGCCGATTCCTTGTCGAAGACAGCTATCTTTTGCTCCTGGCCATCTTCCCGCAACTGGAAGTTGTCTTTTTTCAGGGCGGCAATCGGCGCCCCATGTTCGTCGGTCACAGTGACGAACACGTTCACCAGCTTGACGTCAACTTTGAAAGTGGTATCGGACTCCTGGGCAACGGAGACAAGGCACAGAGCTAGCAGAAGACCTGCAGTTGCCACTGGTTTCATCTGGAGATTTTGGGTGCTTCGCCGCGTTCTCCTCGCGCCGCTGAACGGAATCTCTGCGAAAGAAAGCCTGTATCTTGAGAGCCCGAATACAAATCGCAAATAGAAACCGCGGAGAATGCAGCCAAACCGGCTGGTCACTTAGATGCACGCCTCTCGGAATGGGTGCCTTCCGCCGTAGGAATCTCCCCTGGAAAGGGTTCGCCATCGGCCCACACCACGCCATCTTCAAAGTGCTCTTTTTTCCAGATAGGCACGGTGCGTTTGAGGGTATCGATAAGCCAGCGGCAGGCGTCGAAGGCGGCTGCCCGATGGGCCGAAGCCACCACGATCAGCACGCTGGTTTCGCCAATTTCAAGCCGTCCCAGACGATGGACAATGGCAACTTCGCGAATCTGGTATTCAGCCAGGGCCCGCACGGCCAGCTCCTCCATCTGCTTGAGAGCCATCTCCTCATATGCTTCGTAATCCAGATAGAGGGTGCGACGGCCACGCGTGTGGTTGCGAACGATGCCTTCGAAGACCGCGGCGGCTCCGTCCTCGGGACGCTTGATGTCCTTGAGAATGGAGGCAGTCTCGATCCTCTCGCGGACGATCGCCGCATGCTGGCTGCGTCTCGTGGCCGGGTCTATTCCTCCACTCACGGGCGGCAGGAGCGCCACTTCATCTCCCGGCCTCAGCCTGGTGGCAGGACCCGCGTATTCCTGATTGACCGACATGGCGAGTGACGACGCCGTCTCCTTCAGACGTGGGATTGCTTCCTCGTAGTGAGCGAGAATATCCCCCAGCGTGGCATTTTCAGGAAGGTCGAGCGAGTCGCTCGACTTGCCGGCTAGATCTTTCAGCATGCCGAAGAATAAGACCCTGACTTGCATAAAAAACCAGTTTTCAGTTCCAGTTCCCGGTTATCAGTAGTCTATCGTGCGGACGGCGATTCCTCGCCCGGTAAAAAAAATTGCCAGCCCCTGGTTTGGGAACTGGCAATTCATCGTCCGAACGAACTCAAGCTACGGTTTTGGCCGCCTGTCTTGGTCCCGCGGCGCCTGATGTGGAGCCTGGTGCTGCTCCTGCGGTGCGCGGTTCTGGGCAGGAGGGGCCTGCTGGCGCTGTTGCTGCCAGTTGCGGAACTTGTTCTCATCGTCCCGGGCCTGGGCAGGGTTTCGTTCCTGTACTGGCGGTGCCGGCTTGGCCTGCGGATGCGACCAGCCTTGCGACCGATTATTGTCGTTCTGATTTACAGCGCCTTGCGGCGGACGCGGAGCCATCTGCCCTTCAGGACGCACCGGTTCGGCCACCCGCGGGGCCACTGTCGGCTGCTGCGGACGGGCGTCTGGCCGCGGCATTTGTGGGCGGACCGCATTCTCAGGCGGGCTCACAGGCTGTTGTGGACGCGCCAGGGGACGATCTGTGCCCGGATTGCGAAGCACAGGTGTGCCTATTTGCCGGGGCTGCTCATTCGGCCGCTCAGTGCGAATGTTGATGGCCGCCTGCCGCTGATCGAAAGGCTGGCGGGGAGGAGCCGGTCTCTGGGTCGCGACTACCTGGCGATTGATGATTGCCTGCGGCGGCCTGAAGCGGGCAGGAGCTCCCGAGCCCAGAACGCTGGCCCGGATCGGCTGCACATCAATGCGGCGCTCGACCCGCACATTCTCTATCTGCCTCGCGTCGAAACGTCCAAGATTACGCGCTACCGGACGCGCATTCACGAACGTGTCGCGTGAAACCAGGGTCACGCCATTGTTCACCCGCTGGTTCACGTAGGTGATGTTCGTAACGTTGCGCTGATTGTAGATGGTGGTCACGCGGGTGACGTTCACCACGGTGTTAGTTACGTTGACCCGCTCCACGTAGCCGCGGCTGCCCCGATAATAGGGCACATAAACTTCGCCGGGAGCCAGCGGGAACCAGCCCACGCCGGGGCCTCCGCCAACCGAGATTCCAACGCCGCCGACAAAAGCTACCAGCGCCGGCGCGTACACCGGCCTGACTGCAACCGGACCCGGCACCCAGCACCAGCGGTTTCCGGCGTAGGCCCAGCGTCCGTAATGGAATGGTGCGAAGCCCCACGGCTCATCTTCCACCCAAGTCCATCCCCAAGGCTCGATGAATGCCCAGTGGCCATTGCGATACGGCGCCCAGTCCGAAGCAACGCCGCCGGGAACCCAGACGGTTCCGTAACCGCCGACATATTCCCAGCGGCCGTAGTCGTCGAGGTCTTCGTACCCAGTCATCTCCGATGAAACGTAGTTAGCGGACTCGGCGCCATCTTCACGATGGTCGCGCTCGATCGCCCAATTGTCGAACTCGTCGGCACGCGGCAGTTGTGCAATGTCATAGTTCAACTGGTCGGTGCCGGAAAAGCGCGCCGACTGGCCAGCCACGACGGTGTAGGAATATCCGCCGCCGGTGACTTCGCCACGGCCGCTAAGGACGCTGACATTCGTCATGTCACCCTTGCTGTCAACGTCAACCCGGTATTCGCCGGGATGCTGCAGATTGAATGCCAGGTTGGGAGTGTCTACCTCGACGAGGTCGCCGTCATCAAGGTGACGGACCCGCAGAATGACCGTACCTGCCGACAAGCGCAACTGTGTAGTCCGGTCGTCGAGGTCAAGCAGCGTGACGCTGGTTTCCGCCGCCAGCCGGATCGCGGTCGAGCCGACATGCATTTCAGCACGCGAACCCTGGTCGGTCCAAAGATTGTCGCCCGTGGTCAGCGGCCGGTTGGGCACAGCGGTCACCCAGTCGCCTTCGCCGCCGGGCTGGAAGCTCACCGAACCCTGCGTGTAGTTCATTCGCGCCACACGGCTGGGCGGATCCTGATCGCCCTGGTCTTGCGCGTCTGCACTGTTTTGCGCCTCTGGGCCTGGTGCGACTTGATCTTGCCCGGTTTGATCCTGCGCGGCTTGACCCTGGCCCTGGTCCTGATCTTGCGCCATCGATATCGCGGGGCTTCGCAGCATCAGCAATACGCCCAACAGCACAACTCCGGCTAACCATCCACGGTGTGTCTTTGTCTTTGGCATATTGTTGCTCCCTGCGGCCAGATACGGCACCGCTCTCATATGAATTAAACACCCCTGAGCAGCATTAGTTTTATACGGTCGAACATGTACCATGGTGCTGACACATAAGCACTTACCTGACCAATAAAATTGCCAGTTCCCGGTCAAATGAGAACTGGCAAGGATGGCTCACAAAATCTAACGATAGAGGTTACGAAGCGCCTTGGGCGCTCAGCACTTTTTCCCGCTCCTCTTCGTCCTGTTTCTCCTCGCTCGGCGTGGCGGGCAGGGCAAGTGCAAGGACCTCCATGATCGTTTTCACGTAGTGCACCCGGACGTTCTCGAGCTGCTCAGGGGTCAGGTCTTCTTCCAGATTCGTCTTGTTGTCCGCCGGGAGAATTACGTCCTGGACTCCCGCACGTTTGGCTGCCAGAACCTTTTCCTTGACGCCGCCGATGGGCAGAACGTCTCCACTGAGCGTGATTTCTCCGGTCATAGCGGTCAATGGACGCACCGGTCGACCCGTCAGCAGCGACACCAGAGCAGTGGCCATGGTGACACCCGCCGAAGGACCGTCCTTCGGAATCGCTCCCGCCGGCACGTGAATGTGGATGTCGTGCTCGGCGAAGAAATTCTCCGGGATCCCGAGTATGGCGGCGTTCGACCGCACCCAGGTCAGAGCTGCCTGCATGGATTCCTGCATCACCTGGCCGATTTGTCCGGTCATGGTGAAGCCGCCCTTGCCCTTCATGGTGTTGGCTTCGACAAAGAGTACGTCGCCGCCTGAAGGTGTCCAGGCGAGACCTACAACCACGCCCGCGCGCTTGGTGCGTTCGGCAATTTCGCCTTCGCTGCGGACCTTGATGCCGCCCAGAAATTCCTGAACGACTTCCTTGGTCACGATCAGCTTGTCGGTCTTGCCTTCAGCCAAACGGCGCGCCTGCTTGCGGCAGATGGTGCCGATATTGCGTTCCAGGTTCCGCACGCCAGCTTCGCGCGTGTAGTGCCGGATCAGGTAGCCGACGCCATCCTTCGGAAACTCAATCTGCTCCGCGGTCACGCCATTCTCTTCGATCTGCCTCGGAATCAGGTACTGGAAGGCGATGTGGACCTTTTCTTCTTCCGTATAACCCTGGAGTTCGATGATCTCCATGCGGTCGCGCAACGGCTCCGCGATCGGATCCAGCATGTTCGCGGTCGTAATAAACAGCACCTTCGAAAGATCAAACGTGACATCCAGGTAGTTGTCCCGGAACGTCGAGTTCTGTTCGGGATCCAGAGCTTCAAGCAGGGCCGAAGCGGGATCACCGCGGAAATCGCGTCCGACTTTGTCAATTTCGTCGAGCATGAAGACCGGATCTTTGGTCTCAGCCCGGCGGATGCCCTGGATGATTTGCCCCGGCAAGGCGCCGATGTAAGTGCGCCGGTGACCGCGAATCTCAGCTTCATCGTGGACGCCGCCCAGTGAGATGCGCACGAACTTGCGTCCCAAGGCGCGCGCAATGGACTTGCCCAGCGAGGTCTTGCCCACGCCGGGAGGTCCGACGAAGCAAAGAATGGGTCCTTTCATCCCGGGCTTCAGACGGCGTACCGAAAGATAATCCAGGATGCGGTCTTTGACCTTCTTGAGGTCGTAGTGATCCGTATCGAGAATTTCCTTGGCTTTCAAAATGTCGACTTCGCCACCGGAAGTCTTCGCCCAGGGCAGCGCCGCCAGCCACTCCACATAGTTGCGGGTTACGGAATAATCCGCCGCCATGGGTGACATACGCGCCAGCCGGCCCAATTCCTTCAGGGCTTCTTTCTTGACATCATCGGGCATGCCCGCGTTGTCAATTTTCTGCTTGAGTTCTTCCGTGTCGCGCGCGCCTTCATCCTGCTCACCCAATTCTTTCTGGATGGCTTTCATCTGCTCGCGCAGGTAGTACTCGCGCTGCGTCTGCTGAACTCGATCCTGAACTTCGGACTGAATCTTGTTGCGCAGCTGCTGCACTTCCAGCTCTTTCGCCAGATGCTGGTTGATCTTTTCCAGACGAACGCGGACATCGGTAGTTTCGAGTGTGTCCTGTTTGTCGGCAGTCGAGAGCGAAGGCAACGACGAGGCGATGAAATCCACCAGCCGTCCCGGCTCGTCAATGTTCATGGCGACGGTCGAAAGCTCGTCCGATAAGGTCGGTGAGCCGGCCACGATTTGCTGGAACAGCGTAAGAACGTTCCGCTGCAGCGCTTCCACCTCGGAACTCTTGGGTGGAATAGTCTCCGGTACCGAATCCACGCGGCCGCGCATGAACGGCGTCAGTTGCGAGAATTCAGTGAGTCGCACCCGCTCCAGACCCTCAGCAAAAACGAACAGGCTCTGGTTGGGCATTTTTACGACTTTGTGGACGACAGCCAGGGTCCCAACGGTGTACAGATCGCTGGCTTGCGGGGCATCGACGCGGGCTTCCCGCTGCGCGACCACTACGATGGTCTTGTCTTCGCCCAGTGAGTTAATGAGTTGAACCGAACTCTCCCGACCGACGGTCAGGGGCAGCACGGCATGAGGGAAAAGTACCGTATCCCGCACCGGCAGGATGGGCAGAATCCCAGTTTCTTCTTCTTCTTTTGGCTTGGTAGAGCGCTCTGTGCGCGTTTTTTCTGCCATTTTTCACCTTGAGTGTGTTGTGCTCAAGTTTTGATGACCTAAAGAGCTGGAAAGATGCAGGGTTCCCTATCCACTTGAAAGTATTTGAATTCTAAACCCTAAGCGACGGATTTGTACCTAATCGAAGGTGCTGAGACCGATTGGTGACCGTTGGACGCCCCAAAATGGTTTTGTAAGTTGTGTCGTGTGGAGCGGGCGAGGGCGCCCGCCCCACACAACATACGTCTACGCAGCCGGGTAAATACCCAGAACTTTTACCAGGTCGGCAACCTCGCCGAGATGGCGCAAGGCGTTTCGAGCAGGTTCGTCGTCTCCGCGGAGAAAGTCCGCATAGAACACATACTCCCAGGGACGTCCGCGCAAGGGCCGCGATTCGATTTTGGTCAGGCTGATGTCGCGTAGAGCAAAAACTGCGAGCGCCTTGAAAAGCGCGCCCGGAATGTTTTTTACGCTGAAAGCAATCGAAGTCTTGTTGGCGCCGGCAAGGACGCGCCGCGTCTTGCGAATCAAAAAGAACCGGGTGAAATTGCGTTTGTCGTCTTCGATGCCGGCCGCCAGGATGTGGCCTCCGTACGCCTTCGCCGCGTGGGCGCCAGCAATTCCCGCGGCATCGCGCAGCTTGTCTGCGATCACATGCTTGACGCTGCCGGCGGTGTCGTAAAAGGGCGTCGGCTGAATCTTCGGATTTCTGGCGAAGAAATCGCGGCATTGCTCCAACGCCACGGGATGCGAGTACGCGCGGCGCAGATCGCCGCGTCTGACTCCCGGCGCCGCGATCAGGTTGTGTACGATGCGCAAGAGAAATTCCTGTTCGATGAAGACCTGGCGCGCCAGCAGCAGATCAAAATGCTCGGTCACGGAGCCAGCCAGCGAATTCTCAATCGGAATGACGGCGGCAGCTACCGAGCCACGCTGCACCCGATCAAAGACCTCGGCCGACCGCGCACAGGACACAATCTCGCAGCCTGGAACCATGCGACGGGCGGCCTCGTGGCTAAAGGAACCTGCTTCACCTTGGATTGCAATTCTCGTTTTCTCGGTTGTTGGGTTCTTGGTTGTTGGGCGTCTCGTCATTGGGCTCTCTGTTGTCGAGGGACCTTAGCTGGCTCCGGCGGCGAAAGCAAATCTTTCTTCAGCACGAACGCGTCTACACCGTTCGAATAGTAACGCGGCAGGGTCTTGATGACCGTGTAGGAATGCCTCTTGTAGAAAGACAATGCCGGCTTGTTATCCACGGCGGTTTCAAGAATCACGGACTGGCAGGTGAGAGTACGCAACCGCTCCTCTGCCGCGCGAAGCAACTGCGATCCAATGCCCACCCCGCGCGCGCTGGGCAAAACGTCGATGGTGATGATGTGTCCAGTGCCGCGGCTTCCCGTTTCGGCAACGATGAATCCCACAGGGATGGCCGAGGGAAGGCCTTGGTGGGCGGTCCGACCCAAAGTCCCAGTCTGGCTGACTTCCGACCCGTCCGCCACCAGAGTAAACGCGCCTGAGCGCTGCAAATAGGTGGCGAGTTCCATGCGGCTGTACGAAATCCCCGGCTCAAAGCATTGCTGATCAATGCGCCACAGGGCTTCGAATTCGTCGCGCCGGAAGTCTCGTAAGGCGAATTCCACGGATTCATTGTAGACGGGAAGCGGTTGTTTGCCCGGTCGCGCCCGACTGGATGCGGGCAGAGGCCGCCGACCCACGGCTTGCGCCGTGGGCTCCATTGTTCGCGCCGCTTCGCGGCTCAAATCCGGCCCACGAAAAGAAGGAGGAACCTGTTGCGGTACTTGCGTCCCAAGTCGTAGTATTTGCAAAGAGGTCCTGTGGGACGCCTGCTGCTCATTGACGTTCTCAGTGCGGTGGTGGTGATGGCGGCGTGGTTTTTTTATTTTGCGCGCTACAACCGCCGCAAGGGTGCAGCGGCACTGCACTGGGTCGAAGCTGCCTGCTCCAACAAGGGCCAAATGCTCGACTCACGCTGGCTGAGCCAGACCCTTCTGCAGGCCCGCTTCGGCTTTCCGGCGCACTGGTTCGACAACGCCCGGGTGACCATCCGCCTGCGTCCTCGCCCCATCCCGTTCAAGTGGTTTGTCAGCATCTGGCACAAGCAGAAAGAGACGCTTACTTTCGAGGCGGACCTGGACAGCACGCCCAGCTTTCATCTCGATGTGTTCCGTCATCGCTGGCTGTCTCAACGGCACAGCCAGTTGTCCTCGCAGCCCCGGGAATGGTCGGTCTCCCGCCCCGGGCCCGGTTGTTCTGACCACCCGCACCCGCTGGACCCAGGAACTTTCGCCCGTGGTCAACACCTTGATGACCGCGCGCGGACACAACCTGATCAGCGTGCGATTCCGTTCCGAATCGCCTCACATTGCCGCCACGGTGCCGCTGGAAGCTCTCTCCGATGAGCAGGCCGCCGCAGGATTTCTAAGCGTGCTTCGCGAACTGGCCGCCGGGGCATCCGCCTCGCGACAATAACCTTCACGATTCAGCCGTATAATGCTCCCGAGCTTCGAGGTAATTCCGTTGCCCGCAACAAACCCTGAGATCGGGAAAACCGTAGGCGACTACGAGATCATCGCCCTGCTGGGACAAGGCGGCATGGGCAAGGTCTTCAAGGTCCGCAACGTCATCTCCGATCGCGTCGACGCCATGAAAAGCCTGCTGTCCTATGGCAACGGGGAATCCGAGGCGGCGGAACGGTTCATCCGCGAAATCAAGGTGCTGGCCAAACTGGAGCATCCCAACATCACGTCGTTTCGCACGGCTTTTCGCGCGAACGAAGAAGTCCTGATGATCATGGAGTACGTTGAGGGAAGTTCTCTTTCCCGGAAACTCGTCCATCACCGGCTGGAGCTATGGCGAGCCGTGGACTATGCCTCCCAGGTGCTGAGCGCTCTGAGCCATGCTCACCACTCCGGAGTTCTTCACCGCGACGTCAAGCCGTCGAATATTCTCATCAGCGCCGACGATCGGGTGAAGTTGACCGACTTCGGAATCGCCAGCCTGACTGCCGATCCCGGGCTGACCATCACCGGGGGAACGGTAGGAACTCTTTACTACATGTCGCCGGAGCAGATGAAAGCTATGCCTCTGGATGGCCGGGCAGACCTCTATTCGGTTGGAGTGACCCTGTATGAAATGGTGACGGGCCAGGTTCCATTCAAAGGTGACAGCTACTACGCCATCCTCAAGGCCCACCTGGAAAGCATTCCGGTTCCTCCCATGGAACTGGTTCCCGGAATACCCGCGGAGCTTTCCGACATCATCGAGAAGGCGCTGGAAAAGCAGCCGTCAGCCCGCTTTCAGACGGCGGAGGAATTTCGGGAAGCCCTGCAGAGTCTGGATCTGCCGAAAACGTCGGACTCCGATTCCATTCCTACCGCGACCGTGGATGTCCCCAGCCATCCTGCAGCGTACAAAACGCCGTCTTCTCGAGGTTCGAAGTCGTTTGACCCGCTGGTGCTCGAAGCCGCCCGGAAAAACCTCGCGGTCTTTATCGGGCCCATGGCCAAGGTCATCGTTGGCCGTGCCGCAGCCCATGCCCGGTCGGTCGAGGAGCTCTACCACGCACTGGCGACAGAAATCTCTTCCCCCAAGGACCGCGAGAAATTCCTCCGCTCCCGGCCCTTCTGAAACTCAGGTTGTGAGCTGGGTTGATGTCATCTTCACTTCGATTCCACCATCACTGCGACTCCAGCATCCGGATTGCCTTCACCAGGCTGAGATACATGCGGTTGAATGAGCGCGCGAGATCGGCGATCTCATCCGAACCCTTCGACGGAATCTCCGGCACATTCAGGTCACCGTTGCTGATCTGGTCTGCCGTTCTGGCCAGACGGGTCACGGGACGGATCACGACCAGAACAATGGCCAGATCAAGAAAAACAAGTGTCAGCAAGGAAATGCCGCCGAGAGAGAACATCAGGGTCTTGAAGGCCTGGTCCGCGATGTTCAGTGGCACCGTCATGGGCACCGTAACGACTTGAGCGGCGATAGGCTCACCCACATTCCAGCCAAATCCGTGGTCTTCACCGTAGACCTTGATCATGGCCGGCGGGGCCTTGTCGGGCGTGCTGTGACATTGCAGACAGGGCATATCCACGACCAGCGGTTTGGCCAGAAAAAGCACGCGGCCGGCGGGCGTCTCGCGCTCCGAAGAGAACTCTTTCAGCTCGGGGTGATTGCGAAAAATCTGTATGACATCGGTTTCCCAGTCCACCGCGCGATTGCGCAGGTTGGTGGGGTTCAGGGACGCTTCCTTATAACTGTAGTCGGGATAAGTCGAGCGCAAATAGGTGAAGACCTCGGTGGCGGAGTAGGCCGGCACGGTCTGCGGCAGAAAGCGTATTGATGCGCTGTTGGTGTGCCTTCAACAAAGGACCCACTTGCTGGGAAGTGTAGGTACGCATGCCACCCGCCGCGCCCATCATCAGACGCGCCTGTTCCAATACCTGTTCGCGCGCGCTTCGCTCCAGGAACTGATGCGACAGATACCCGGCGATCGCGACCCCAGAGCCAAAAACCAGGATCAGCACCAGGTTGAATTTTATGAGCAATCTCATAGCGGCCACATTATAGCCGCGATTCGGTGGAGGCTATGAGCTTGCAGGCGGTTCCCTGTGGATGATTAAAGCTGGGACGATGTGGATCTGCGCTGATAAGCCAGAAACGCGATCTTCTCCACACCCGCGGAATGAATTGCATCCAGCACTTCGAGGACAATTTGGTATCTGAGACGCTTGTCGGCCCGAATGTAGATCTTCTTCTCAGCCCCGCGCCTCACACCTTCTCGAATTTGTGCCGGCAAGTCGCCGGCCCTGGTCTTGTCCGTGCCGAAATACATAGTGCCGTCGCGCAGGATCGAAACGATGAGGGCATCTTCCCGGTTGGCGCCTCGCAGAGGGATCGGATGCCAGACCTTCGGTAGGTCGGCTGACACTCCGTGATGGGGAGTTTCAGTCAGGAAAATGAACGCGAAAACCAGTACGAACAGGACGGCGGCGAGAGCGCTGACGTCGATGTTGCTAATGAAGGCGCGACGACCGCGAGGTTCTTTGGCGCACTTTAACTCAGACTCCGGCGACACATCTATTGTTCCCGTCTATCCGGCCGTCATGCGAGATCACCTTCGTAATCAACGCCGCTTTCCGCTCCCGGAGCCCCTTCCAGCAGCCTTCGGTTGTGCTAGAGTCGAAACTTTCATGCTTTCTCCCACCATTTCTACCGAAAATCTGACACGGCGCTTCGGCGACCTCGTCGCCGTCGAAGACGTGAATCTGAGAGTGGCGCCCGGCCAGTTTTTCGGCTTTCTGGGACCGAACGGCGCGGGCAAATCCACCACCATCAAGATGCTCACCGGCCTGCTCGCGCCTACCGCCGGGCGAATAGAGATTCTCGGCCTCGATCTGGTCAGCAACATGGTCGAGGTGAAACGGCAGATCGGAGTCGTGCCGGAAGGCATGGCGTTGTTCGGAAGACTGACCGGCTCGGAGTATTTGAACTTCGTCGGCCGCATGTATGGTCTGGACCGCGAGACCGCAGCCAAGCGCACTGCCGAGTTGCTCGACTTCATGCAGCTCACCGACCAGCCCAAGGCGCTGGTCACGGACTACTCGCATGGCATGCAGAAGAAGCTGGCCCTGGCCGCGGCCGTGATCCACGGCCCGAGAGTTCTGTTTCTGGACGAACCCTTCGAGGGCGTGGACGCCATCGCCGCCGGCACTCTGAAAGCCATGCTGCAACGCATGATCGCGCGCGGCGCAACTGTTTTCCTGACTTCGCATGTACTGGAGATCGTGGAGCGGTTGTGCACCCATGTCGGCATCATTCATCGTGGACGACTGGTGGCCCAGGGGTCGATGGAAGAGCTGCGAGCGGGAGTGGAAGCACAGTCGGCCGGGCTTCCAGTCGCAGGCAGCTCTCCTGGCGAGAAGCTGACGCTGGAACAAATCTTCCTTCTCATCGTGGGCGGATCGCGAAGCAACGGCCAGGAATTGTCATGGCTGGGCTGAATGGAGGACAGTAGTTCCGCCCGTCCTGCACGGACACGTGCCGGCAAGTTTCTAGTTTCCGGTTTCTAGTTTCAGGTTCTTTTGGTTTTGAAACCGGAAACCAGAAACTGGAACTTGCGCTGGCCCATGCCATGCGGACGAGGACGCCCGTCCTCCACAGTTAAGATCAAGAAAGAGATGACACCGGGCAGTCCAACTCCAGCTCCGCACGCACGCCAGCAACTGGCGGCAGTCGCCGAACTGCGTTGGCGAATCTTTGCCAACTCCCTGCGAACCTTTCGTGGCCGGTTGGAACTGGCCTCTCGCATCTTTATCGGCCTGGCATTTGTGGCGGGCGGCATCGGCGGCGCTGTGGGGCTGGGCGGGGCTGCCTGGTTTGTGATTTCGCAGAAAAATCCAGAGTGGCTTGGAGGTCTGCTCTGGCCCGTATTTCTTTTTTGGCAGCTGTTTCCACTGATGGCGACGGCGTTTACCCAGAATGTCGAGTCTTCGAATCTTCTGCGTTTCCCTCTGAGCTACCGGTCGTACTTTCTGATCCGCCTGGTCTACGGATCGCTGGACCCGGCAACGGCTGTGGCCGGCCTGTGGCTGCTGGGAATCGATATCGGCATCGGAGTCGCCCGGCCCAGCCTGCTTCCCTGGGCCACGATCGTGCTCCTGACCTTTGCCCTGGTAAACCTCGTTCTCGCGCGCATGCTCTTCGCCTGGCTGGAACGCTGGCTGGCCCAGCGGCGCACGCGCGAAATCATGGGCATTCTTTTCTTTCTCTTTATCCTGAGCTTTCAGTTGATCGGTCCGCTGATCGCGGTCTACGAACACAGGTCCATACCCGAAACCAGAATTCTTGGGCGGGAAATCTCCAGCGCGCAGCGGCCGCTCCCGCCGGGCCTCGCCGCCGCCGCGATTGCGGGAGCGGCGCAGGGGCAGCCTGGGTCCAGTATCGTTACGACCAGCGTGGTTCCTTTCCTGCTTCTGGTGTGCTATGGAATTGCATTCCTCTGGCTCTTGAATTTTCGTTTGCGGGCGGAGTATCGCGGCGAGAACCTCAGCGAATCGGCGGAGCGCAAAGCCGTGCCCGGCGGGCTTCCGGCGGTCCGCCCGGGTTGGAATTTGCCGGGACTTCCCGGACCGGTCGTCGCTGTCTTCGAAAAAGAACTGCGCTATCTCAGCCGCAGCGGGCCGATGCTTTTCACCCTGATCGTGCCGCTGTTCATGCTGGCGGTGTTTCGAAGCTCCGGAAAAAACGAAGGTTTGTTTGCTCATGCGCCGGAGCTGACCTTTCCGCTCGGCGCTGCCTACTCGCTGCTCTTGCTGACCAACCTTTCCTACAACAATTTTGGGGCGGACGGCAGCGGTACCCAATTCTTCTTCGCCTCGCCCGTGCGCTTCCGGCAAATCATGCTGGGGAAAAATCTGGCGCACTCAGCCGTCTTCGCTGTGGAAGTCCTGCTGGTGTGGCTGGGGACGTGTTTGCTCTACCGGCCGCCATCCCTCGGCGTGACCCTGGCCACTCTGGGGGGCATTCTGTTTGTCCTTCCGATTGACCTTGCCGCCGGAAACCTGTTCTCGATCTATTCTCCCAGCCGGATCGAGGCGGGAGTGTTTGGCAGACAAAGAGCCTCCCTGACCACCGTGCTGGCGAGTTTTGCAATTCGAGGGGCGCTGTTCGGCGTGGGCGCCCTGATGCTCTGGCTTTCGCGCGGATATGGGAGTTCCTGGATCGAACTGCTGATCTTTTTGCTGCCGGCGGCGTTCGGCTTCGCGGCTTATGTTTTCGCCCTGGAGCGAGTCGATGGAATGGCCCTGAAACACAGGGAAAATCTCATTTCCAATCTCGGCCGCCACCACTAGCTCTTCGCGCTTCGCTTAGCCTTTATCCGGCTCCGGAACGAAGCGATAGCCCACGCCGCGAACCGTGAGCAGATGCCGCGGCTCGGCGGGATTGTCTTCGATGTAGCGGCGCAGGCGAACGATGAAATTGTCGATGGCGCGGGTGTCGGTGTCCTCGTGCAGACCCCACACTTCTTCGAGAATTGACTTGCGGGAGACGATCCGTCCCTGATTTCGGATGAGATGGCGGAGCAGTTCCGCCTCCATCAGGGTCAACTGGATGGTGTTTCCGTTGACTCGCAACTCCAGCTTTCCGAAATCGATGGTCCGGCCGTGAAACGAAAACGCCTCGTACTCCACGGCGGCGGCGGCTTTCGCGGCCGGACTCTGGCGCATCCATTCCCGGCGGCGTAACAAGCCCTGCAATCGAGCCAGCAGGATGGGAAGTTCGAAAGGCTTGGGAAGATAGTCGTCGGCGCCCGAGGCAAAACCCTTGAGCACATCTTCCGGCCGTCCGCGAGCGGTGAGCATGAGGACAGGGACATATTGTTTGGCGGCGCGCAATTCCGTGGCCACCGTGAAGCCGTCCTTGCCGGGAAGCATGACGTCGAGCACCACGGCATCGAATTCGGCGCGTTCGCCGGATTGCCCGAAGAGCAAATCCAGCGCCCGTTCGCCATCGCCCACGACGGCGACGGAGTGCCCTTCGGCCTCCAGGTTGAACTGCAAACCTTTGGCCAGGTGGGCTTCGTCTTCGACAATCAGAACGTGACTCATGCAGAACTCTCTGAGTGTATCCCGAACTCCTGTCATCCTGAGGAAGTGGAGCCCTTCGCGAAGCGAAGGGTTCCGACGAAGGACCTCTGCATTTTCTGGCGATGGTAGCGCATCTCACCCGGACGACCGTAATAGCAGCGAGGAATGCACAGGTCCTTCGCTTGCTTCCGTCCTGCTGCGCAGGACGGAAGACTGCGCTCAGGATGACAACCGTTTGGAGACAGTTACCGCGTCACAGACTCACCCTTGGCAGCTCCATGACTACCCTCGTGCCCCGGCCTTCGCCCTCGCTCTCGGCGAATACCCGGCCGCCGTGTTTTCGGGCGATGGCGCGCACGATGAAAAGACCGAGGCCAGTTCCCTTCACATGACTCAGCGAGCGATTGGAGACGCGGTAAAAGCGTTTGAAGATGCGCTTCAACTCTTCCGCCGGAATCCCCACCCCCTGGTCGCGGACGCTCAGCGTGACCCGTTTCTCATCCGGAGTATCGAGACGCACCGAGATGTCCACCTGATCGCCGGAATATTTGACGGCGTTGTCGAGCACGTTCGAAACCGCCGCGCGCAGTTCTTCGGAATCGCCCAAAACGCCGGCGGCGGCGCCGTGATTGACCGATTGCTCGTAGCGCAGAGATTCAGGCGGAAGATGATGGCTGGTGCGAGCCACTTCCACGCACTCGCGAACCAGTCCGCTGAAATCGACGGGCACGCGCCGGTCCTGCCGCTTGTGGCCGGCTTCTCCGGCTTTGAGAACCTGGTCCACGGTACCCATCAGGCGATCGGTATCGTCCAGCATCAGACGATAGAACTCGCGGCGCTGGGCTTCATCCACATCGCGATGCTGCAGGGTTTGCAGATAAAGCCGGATGGAAGCGATCGGCGTTTTCAATTCGTGAGTGACCGCATTGATGAAGCTGTCATGCTGTTCGTTGCGGCGAATTTCGCGGATCAGGAAGCTGGTGTTCACGATCATCCCGGCGATCAGCAGGGCGAAGAAAACTACGCCGAGAAAGAGCAGAACGCCTTCGCGCCAGTTGAGGATGATCCAGCCGACATTCAGTCCGACCGCCAGCAGCACCAGGCAAACGCCCAGAACGACGAAAAAGGCGATGGCCCTGCGGCGGCTGCTGATAGCGCATGGCAGGATTCTACCGCGTAGTGAGGGGTGTGTGGGGCGGGCGCTCTCGTCCGCCGCCTTTGAAGTTGGTTTTGAAGTGGTTCTGAGAGATTTTTCTGGCTAATGCTAAAGTCAAAGGCGGCGGGCGAGGGCGCCCGCCCCACACAACACAGCTCTAGACTGAGACCAGCTCCGCGCGGGCTTCCGCCGGCGCTCCCTGTTCTTCTTCCTGTTGGCGCAGTTCGGAGAGCTTTACCCGGTAGACCTGGCGCGCCAGGCCCAACTTGGTCAGCGCCCAGATGCCGTACCAGTTGAAATCAATCTCGTACCATCTCAAACCATGGCGGGCAGAAACCGGATGCGCGTGATGGTTGTTGTGCCAGCCCTCTCCGAAAGTGAGCAAGGCCACCCACCAGCTGTTGGTGGAAAGGTCGCGGGTCACAAAACGCCGCGAGCCCCAGCTATGCGTGGCGGAATTTACCAGCCAGGTGGTGTGCAGTCCGATCACGGTGCGGAAGAAAACTCCCCACAGCAGGAACGGCAGTCCGCCGATGGCGAACAACACGACGCCGAGAACGATCATCGGCACGTAGTGGTACTTCGTGATCCAGACGTGGAATTTGTCTTTGGCAAGATCGGGAACGTAGCGCGCCAGCGTAGTCGTGTCGTGGTGCATCGACTTGCCGGTCAGGATCCAGCCCATGTGCGCCCACCACTTGCCGTCGCGGGGCGAATGCGGATCGCCTTCCTGATCGGAATGCTGGTGATGGATGCGGTGCGTGGCGACCCAGAAAATCGGTCCGCCTTCGAGCGCCAGCGTGGCGCAGGTGGTCAGGACGTACTCGACCCACTTGGGAGTCTTGTATCCGCGATGGGTAAGCAGCCGGTGGTAGCCCATGCCGATGCCCAGGCTTCCGGAAACCCACCACAGGAACATCGAAACCAGGAAAGCCTTCCAGGTAAAAAAGAACAGCGCCGCGATGGCGCCCACGTGAAACAGGCCCATAAAAATCGCGGTTACCCAGTTGACTTCATCATCTGCGGCTGCTTTTCGATCCAAGACTTCGAGGTCCATGGCCATGTGCTTTTCCCTGTACCCGGTATTGAGCTTCCAAGGCTTAAGTTAGCAGGGTGGGAAATTGGCGCGTGTAAAACTTGTGTAATAGAAGAAACACAGGCATTACGGAGGTACTAGCCCGGTAATACCCGGCCCGGTTGCTTTGTTGGCCGTGTGCTGGTGTGTTGCGTGGGAGCCCTGCCAATCCTGGCCTACGCCGACGCACCTTTTACTTCAACCCCAGCCCATTTCTCGAGCAGGGTCAGGGTCGCGGCGTAATCCAGATCCTGGTGTCCATCTTCGGTGGCCATTTCGTAGATTTCTTCCACGGTTTCGAGCGCCGGGCAGTTTCACGCGAACTTCTTTCGCGGCCTCGAGCGTCAGGCGAATGTCTTTGTGCATGAGGCGTAGCGGGAAATTGGGGGTGAAGTCGCGTTTCAGGACAAAGGGCGCTTTGTAGTCGACCACTCCCGAGCGAATCATGGACGCCTGAATGACCGGCATCAGTTTCTCGACATCCACTCCCAGCTTGGTGGCCAGAGTGAGGCCTTCGGCGAAGCCTTCATAGATGAGCGCGATCTGCAGATTCATGACCAGCTTGGCGGACTGTCCCTTGCCGGTTTCGCCGATGCGGAAAAACACTTTGCCCATGGCGGCAAACAGCGGCTTCAGCGACTCGATCACCGCTTCGTCTCCGCCTACGATGAAAATAAGGGTTCCGGCTTCGGCCGCCACTTTCGATCCCGTCATGGGCGCATCCACGTAACGCACTCCGTGTGCTCCCACCAGCTCGGCAAACTTGCGCGTCGCCGAAGGCGAAATCGTGCTGGAATCCACGATGGTCATGCCTTCCGCCAGGGACTCCTCGACCCCCTGCGGCCCGAACAGGACGCTCTCGACCGCATTCGTGTCGGAAACGCACATCCACACGACTTCCGCTCCCCGCGCCGCGTCGGCGGGTGAGGTCGCGGTGCGGGCGCCTTCTACGCCCTTGCCCGCGGTGCGGCTCCAGACGGAAACTTCGTGACCTGCCTTGACCAGATTGGACGCCATCGGCCGTCCCATGATTCCCAAACCTAAAAAGGCAACGCGCATCCTGAGTCTCTCCTGAACATCGACGATGACCAGCAGCGATTAGAACTGACGGCGCATTCGGGGTCAAGGCAATGAATGTTGTTGGTCGCGGGCGAGGCGTCCGCGACCACACAAGCCAAGACAAAACATACCCTAGTACGCCAGCAGAATTCGCAAATCTCGCAGATTGTTCCCCGTCGGTCCGGTCACAATCGCATCACCCAGCGACTCAAAAAATGGATAGGCATTGAAGCCGGCCAGGTGGGCAGCTCGCATTCAGTCCGCGGGCCTTGGCGCGTTCGAGGGTGCTGCCGTCCACGATCGCTCCAGCGGCGGGGCTGTTGCCGTCAATGCCGTCGGTTCCCGCGCTCAGCACGGTAATGGCCTCGCCGGAAATCTTCGTCGCACAGGCCAGGGCAAACTGCTGGTTGCGTCCGCCGATGCCGCCATTTTCCACCTTCACCGTGACTTCTCCGCCGGAGAGCAGGCAGACGCGTTCGGATTTCTGGCGCAAGCGGCGCACACGTTCGAGAAGATAATCCGCGGCGCGAGCGTAATCCCAGTCGTCGCAGCTGTTGTCGATTTCGACGCTGAAGCCGTGGCGCTGGGCCTCGGCTTCGGCCGCATCCAGCAACGAAGCAGTTCGACAGCAAGGGCCACCAGCGCGCACGGTGGAACGCCAGATCGTCGGATTTGGGAGTTTCCTCGAGTGCGTGGCGTTGAAACAACTCCCGCACTGACGCGGGAAACTGCTCCAGCATGCCGTACTTTTCTGCGATGGTGTAGCAGTCCTCGACCGTGGTGGAATCGGGCATGGTCGGGCCCGAGGCCAGCGCGTTGGGAGTCTTGTCGGGGACGTCGGAGACCAGCAGCGATACCTGCTGCGCGGCCGGGGCGGCGACGGCCATCCTTCCGCCCTTGATGGCGGAAAGATGCTTGCGGATGGTATTGATCTCGGCGATGGGTGCGCCGGAATGTACCAGCGCCTTGTAGGTAGCGACCAGATCTTCCAGCGAAATCTCGTCGTCGATCGGCTTTTCCGCGATCGACGACCCGCCGCCGCTGAGCATGAAAATCACCAGCGACGACGCATTCTGAGCGTTCAGCGATTTCAGCATGGCCTCGGCGGCAGCGGATCGATTCCTGGTTGGGCAGAGGATGGCCTCCGCGAAAGTAGCGGAAGCCCCGCACCTGTGAAACCGGATCGAAAGAGCTGGCCACAATGCCTTCAAAGCGATTGCCCGCCTGCATTTCGAGCGAATTGACCATGGCGTGCGCCGCCTTGCCGATGGAGATCACCAGCACGCGGTTGTAGGAATCGAGATCGTGCAGGTCCTCGCAAATGCGGAGCACTCCCTTATCGCAATCCACGTGGCGCTGGAAAGCGCGGTCAATGCTGGCTTCGGCCAGTGCATGCTCAAACAAATGACGCGCGGTAACCCGCATGTCCAGAGCAAGCTTTTCGCGATCGGCGGAGGATGAAGGCATGTGCAAGAATTATAAAAGGCGTTCTATTTTTGTAGCGCGCCGGCGTCCTGCCGGCTGTCGCGAGGGCGTCTCGCCCTCGCTGGGAAAAATCGCTCAACAAACGCAGCAAAGTTAGCGCTGAATGAAGCCTACAAATTCACCGTTTCCCCAACCCACTGCTCGATAGCCTCTCGCATCTCGCGCAGCCGCCCTTCGAAAAAATGATCGCCACCCGCAATCAAAATCAGCTTCTTCGGATCGGAGACAGTACGGACCAGCGCTTCCAACTGCGCAGGCGTTCCGAACTGATCGCGATCGCCGCTGACGAACAGCTTCGGCTTCGAGCAGGACGCAAGAAAGCTGAAGTCGTAAGTGCGATCATCGATCGGCGATACCGGCAAACCCAGTCCGATCGCAGCCTTCACCCGCGCATCGGGACAGGACGCGCGCAAACCTACCGCCGCGCCAAACGAGAATCCGGCGAAGATGAGAGGCAAGTGAAACTCGTGGTCAACCCAATCCAGCGCGGTTCGAACGTCATCCAGTTCGCCGGTTCCGTGATCATGCTCGCCCTGGCTCAGACCAGTCCCGCGAAAATTGAAACGCAGTACCGGAAAACCAAAACCGTTCAACGCCTTCATGGCGTGAAAGACCACCTTGTTGTGCAGCGTGCCGCCGTAGAGGGGATGCGGATGGCAGACGACGGCGGCGTATGTGGCGTCGGCAGCTCCGGCGTTTAGCAGGGCCTCCAGGCGGCCGGCAGGGCCATCCAGAAACAGGGAGCGGATTGTGCTGGCTTGTCTGTCCATTGCGTTCAGTTAAGCATAGCAGCCCGTCGCAAACACCTCCGTGTCCTCTGTGTCCTCCGTGGTTTAAAAGAAATCAACCACAGAGAACACAGAGGACGCGGAGGACGTCCTGCATCACTCGGACTAATGTATCCTGTCGCGCATGGATGCCGTCGCCCTCACCCGTCAACTCGTGGACATCGAGTCCATCACCGGCAACGAGGGCCCGGTGGGCGATTTCCTTCACGCTGAATTGCTCCGGAGAGGCTTTCAGGCGGAGAAGATTCCCGTCGAAGGCGCGCGCTGCAATGTCTTCGCAGTGTTTCCCGAACAGCCGCGGCCGACGGTGGTTTTCTCCACCCACATGGATACGGTCCCGCCATTTATCCCGTCGTCCGAAGACGCTTCGCGGGTGTACGGACGGGGCTCCTGCGATGCCAAGGGAATCATCGCAATTCAGGTGGAAGCCGCTGAACGATTGCGTCACGAAGGCATTCATGTGGGGCTGCTTTTTGTCGTTGGCGAAGAGCGCGACAGTCTGGGCGCCAAAGTGGCAAATCAGAAACCTCTGGGCTGCAAATTTCTGGTAAATGGCGAACCCACGGAGAACCGGGTCGCGGTCGCGTCCAAAGGAACATTGCGCGTGGAGGTGATCGCGGAAGGACGCATGGCGCATTCGGCTTATCCGGAGCTGGGTGAGTCGGCGATAGACAAGCTGCTGGTCGCGCTCGCCCGCCTGCGCGCGATGAAGCTGCCGGTTGAAGACGGTATCGGGCCGTGCACGCTCAATATCGGAGTGATCGAAGGCGGCCGCGCCCCCAATGTGATCCCGGACAAAGCGCGGGCGCAATTGCTTTACCGCCTGGTCGGCTCGTCAGAGCAGTTGAAGCAGGACATCGTTGCCGCCGTGGGCGATCTGGCGAAGGTTGAATTTGTGCTCGAAATTCCGTTTGTCCGCCTGCGCACTCTGGATGGCCTTCCCACCATGGTCGCTGCCTTCACCACCGACATTCCCGCGCTCAGCAATTGGGGACAGCCATTGCTGGTCGGCCCGGGCTCGATTCATGTCGCCCACACCAATGGTGAGTTCGTCGAGAAGAAGCAATTGCAGGATGCAGTGGATTTGTATTGCGCGATCGCTCGACAGCTGGATAAGTAGCGCCGGCATCCTGCCGGCTGTCCCGAGGGAGTCGCCGCCGTCGGCCATTGACAGTAGTTTTGCAGCACGTATAATGGTGCTGCACACATTTACGTGCTCACCATGAAAACCAATGTTACGCTGAAACTGGACGCCTCGCTCTTGCGAGAAATTCGCGTGCTCGCAGCCGAAGAAGGCACCTCGATCAGTGCTCTGTTAGCAGAACGACTCGAGCAAATCGTACGTGAACGCAAGACTTACGATCGCGCGCGAAAGCGCGCCTTGGCTCGGCTGCGCGAGGGGCTTGATCTGCAATGGACGCCTCCCCGCTCTCGTGGCGAACTTCATGAACGATGACGTGACGAATCATGCCCGATAAGTTTTTCGTCGATACCAATATCCTGCTCTATGCTCACGATCGGTCCGCCGGGGTAAAGCACGAACGTTCGCGCCAACTGCTCGAGCGCCTTTGGACTTCAGGAGAAGGTGTGTTGAGCACGCAAGTGCTGCAGGAACTCTGCATAAACCTTCGCCGCAAGATCGCTCGGCCGCTTCCGGTGGAAGAAATCCGTCACATCATTCAGGACTACCTAAGCTGGGAGATTGTCGTTAATACTCCGGCCTCAACCCTGCACGCCCTGGAGATCGAAGTCCGTTACCAAATATCTTTTTGGGACGCTCTTGTGCTGCACGCTGCTGAAAGCGCGGGTGCCGCGGTTGTCTATTCCGAGGATTTGTCGACAGGCCAGAGGTACGGCGCGGTTCAGGTTGTGAACCCTCTTACGTCACTCTCTGAGTAGCGTAGATGCGCAGACCTACTTCTGACGTCTTGCACACCGGTACATCATTGATGATGCTTCGATGTGATTCTGACAGTCTAAACAGTTCGCGAAGCAATACTTCGGCTCAAGGCCGGACACGACATCAGAGCGCTCCTTGTCAATTTCAATTCGCTCTGGAATAGTGCGACGGTTTGGCCATAAGCAGCAATTTCGCATTTCACGATTGCCTTCGGGAGAGCACGCCGATTGCGCTCATGCGTCATTCGGCAGGGTACTCACAATCCATTTAAACTGGATGAATGACCACCCAGACCCTCAACTCCCTCTCCAAGGCATCTTCCGCCTACTTGCGCTCGGCCATGCACCAGCCCATCCAGTGGAACGAATGGGGCGAGGAGGCGTTTGCCACCGCGCAGCGCGAGAACAAGCCCATCCTGCTCGATATCGGCGCGGTCTGGTGTCACTGGTGTCATGTGATGGACCGCGAATCCTACGACGATCCCGAAGTAGCGCAGATCGTGAATGAACTCTTCGTGGCGGTGAAAGTGGATCGCGATGAGCGTCCCGACATTGACAGCCGCTACCAGGTGGCCGTTAGCGCCATCAGCGGGCAGGGCGGCTGGCCGCTGACGGCTTTTCTAACTCCCGACGGCAAGCCGTTTTACGGCGGCACTTATTTTCCTCCCGACGAAAATTATGGACGTCCCAGTTTCAAGCGGGTGCTGCAATCCATCGCAGACGCCTATCACCAGAAAAATACCGAAGTGGTGGACCAGGCGCAGATGGTGGAAATTGCAATCTCCCGGGCCGAGTCTTTCGCCGGCGGCAGCGGCGACTTCTCGCCCAAGGTGATTGACGCGATCGTGGAATCGGCGCTGAAAATGTTTGACCCGCAGAATGGCGGTTTTGGGAGCGCGCCCAAGTTTCCTCATCCCGCCGTCCTCGATCTCCTGATGGACCAGTACGCGCGCTCGGGAGACGAAAAGCTGCGCGAAGTATTCGTCCCCACGCTGGAGAAGATGGCGCGCGGCGGCGTCTATGACCAGCTCGCCGGCGGCTTTCACCGCTACTCAGTGGACGAACACTGGATCGTGCCCCACTTCGAAAAGATGTGCTACGACAATTCCGAGCTGCTGAAGAACTATGTCCACGCCTACCAGGTGACCGGCTCGGAATTCTTCGCTGCCGTGGCCCGCGACATCGTCCGCTGGATGGATGAATGGCTCAGCGACCGGGAACGCGGCGGCTTTTACGCCTCCCAGGACGCCGACTATTCGATGGACGATGACGGCGACTATTTCACCTGGACCCGGGCGGAGATGCAGGCTGTCCTGACCGAGGAGGAATCGGCGGTCGCTGGTTTGCACTATGACGTCAACGAAGTCGGCGAGATGCACCACAATCCGGAGAAAAATGTTCTGTACGTGCGGGCTTCGCTCGAGGAAATCTCAAAGCGGCTGAAGCTGACCGTGGAAGCTGTGCGTGCATTGCTGGAATCCGCCCGGCAGAAGATGTATGCCGCCCGTCTAAAGCGGCCGACGCCTTACGTCGACAAGACGGTCTACGTGGGATGGAACTCGCTTTGTGTTTCGGCCTACCTGGAAGCCGCGAAGGTGCTCGATCTCGATGGAGCCAAGCACTTCGCGCTGCGCTCGCTCGACCGCGTCCTCGCCGAAGCGTGGCAACCGGAGCAGGGTCTGCAGCACGTGCTCGCCTATTCCGACCCGGCCGCCGAGAAACGCATGGTCCCTGGCCTGCTCGACGATTATGCCTTCACCGCAGTCGCCTGCCTCGACGCCTACGAGGCCACCGCCGACCTCAGTTATTTCAATTTCGCGCAGCGCATCGCGGACAAGATGGTGGAGCGCTTCTTTGACCCCGTATCCGGCGGATTTTTCGACACGACCGCCGGTGGAGCTGAGAAGGTTCTGGGAGTACTCGGGACACGGCGGAAACCGTTTCAGGATTCTCCGACTCCCGCCGGGAATTCGGTGGCTGCCATCGCTCTACTCCGGCTGTACGCTTTCACCAACCAGCCAAGCTATCGCGAAAAGGCGGAACAGACGCTGGAGTTGCCGGCCGCGCTGGCCGGGAAGTTTGGTATCTTTGCCGCAACCTACGGCATTGCGGCGGTGCATCTCCTGCGGCCTCACACCCAGGTCGTCGTCATCGGAGAAGACGCCTTGGCGGAGCAGTTCCGCGCCGTCGCCTCCGGCTTCTTTGCATTTAACAAGACCGTGCTCAAGCTGGCGCCGAACAAAGTGGTTCCGCAAAATCTGCCGCCCGCAGCTGGCGGAGACCATACCTCAGTTGCCTGCGATCAAGGAGGGAAAGTCGGTGGCAGTGGTCTGTTCAGGATTCAGCTGTCAGCCTCCGGTCGTGGATCCTGAGCAACTCCGGCGAGCCCTCGGCATCGCGCTGAAGAGCTGAAGCGCGAAAAAAGCTAACCTGAACAAACGGTTTTGCGCGGACAAGAAAAGAGGGCTGACCATGCAATTCGCAATCGGTCAGCCCATTCAGGTCCAAAAGCCACTTGCGCGGCTAATTAACAGCCTTCTACTAATCCCACTTGTCTATCGTTTCGAGCAATTGGGATTGGCAGGATTGCACAGTGGCATCGGGCCCAGTTCTGCATTGAGTATCGGGGTCGCGATTGCCACGTACGTGCAAGCCAAACCTACCATCAGGATCAACATCCTGACCGCACGTTTCATGGTGTTCTCCTTACGCTGCGAGACTCCTGGGAGGAAACCTCGCGGTTGCGGAATTATACAGAAGAGCACCGGGCCGTCCAGTGTTTTCTCGCCGCGGTCGGCGTAGAAGCCGGCGAATTCGCTTTTTGAGACGAAAGTCGACTGCGTCGCAATAGGTCGAAGCAGAACGTCCCGAATTCTTTAGACGCGTTAACCGTGATGTGCGCGGCTGATCGCTATCTTTGTTCAAGTATTAGGTGAGATGAATGGAGCGGACAGGGTTCACAAGGCAGGAATGAAACAAAATCGGCAGGACCTGAAACAGTTAGTGAACCCGACGGCTTTGCACTGGAACAGAATGGATGCCGCTTCGGATCGACAGAGCCGGTTCCGGCAAGGAATCGGGCGCGGCCTTCTGAGGCGAATAATCTGCCTGGGTGCGGGAGAAAGCGCGATCAACCATGCTCTCGAACATCGGAATAAGCGAATCCGCCTGGGCCGGACTCTGAATATCGGAAAGACCCCTCTCCCAACGGTGCGAGGTAAACAGCTCGGTTTCCGGCGCGCGCGCTGCGCTCTTGACCAGGGCATAACCAAACCAGACCAGGATGGCAACGTTGTAGGCCACGAGATTGATCACGTGCACCGAATTGTCCGACGCGTGGCCGCTCACATGGAAAGCCAGCGTGCCCAGTTCGACGCCCGCGGATAAACCCAGGCCCATCGAAAGTCCGAAACTATGTTGCTTCCACGACACGCCGAGATAGCGGGAGAAAACCAGCAGAAACAGAACCAGTCCAACCTGTGCCACGCGCACGCAGCGGGTCACGGTGATTACCGCCTGCACGATCGGTCCCTGATCCCCGGTGGGACTCGACGCCGCAACCACGAAGGCCACCAGCGACATGACCAAAGCGGCCCATTTGAAAAGTACCGAACCGAGGTCTTTCAGAGTGTAGTAAGGGCGAAAGACATCCAGGAAAATTTCGTAAATGACCATGAATCCCAGGACGAGATTGACCGCGGCGCATGCCCAGTAAGACCAGAAGAACACCGTGTAACTGGTGCTCACCCATTGCGAAGACATCGGGAACAGGACGCAAAACGCGAAAATCTGGAAGCAGATGTAGGTGAAGAAAACCGGAAACACGCGATGCAGTTTGTAGCGAAACATCGCCGCCGCCACCGCCAGTTGAAGAATGGGGTGGGCGATCCAGAGCGCGGTTTGTTGATCAGCAGTCATCAACCAGTTTTTCTGCCAGCCGGGGGCGCCACGGTTGACGGATTATTGCGATTAGACTTCTCTTATGCATAACCTTAGCAGGTCGGCTCCAAGGGTCAATGTACCAAGGTAATCGAAAGTAATGGTTACCGGAATCGCCACGGAATGCGTGGGGAAAGCCGCCCTCGGCTGTCTGTCTGGAGCGGAACTCTACGCCTGACTTGAAACCTAGTCGAGCTGCGCTCGACCGGACAGCCGAGGGCGGCTGTCCCCACGTGGTCTGTGAAACTTATTGATTTTGATCGAGATAGAACGTGTCCAGCACGTGCCCCTTGCTGTCGATCAGCAATACCCGCCCGCCATAGACGACGCGTTCCAGATCACTGGGCAAGCGGGGCAGCTGCTCTTCGCAGGCCAAGGGCAGAGACTGAGCCTGGTTCTGAACCTCGGAAGGCAAGCTTCCGCCACGGTGTATTTGGCGTTCTGAGCCGGACGGCAGTTCGGGACGTTGGGTTGCGCCAGCGGAGATCAGAGGCATGTTCGTTGACGCAGCTTCGGATCGTCCGGCGATCGCGCAGAGTGAACAACGGAGTGTTGTCGTCCGAGGGCGTCGCCGAGTCCGAAGTCGGAGGAGCATCGGGCGACGGAGCGGCGGGAGCCGCGCTAGGCGGCGCTTCACTGGAGGACGAGATGGCCGGTGGCGCAGGCGCAGGCACGGATGCCGAGGTAGTCACAAAAGTCAGGACAGCTTCCGAATCCACCACCGCCGGCTTCTTGCCCGTGGCCGCGGCCGCGCCGGTGCCGGCGGCTCCGCCCGCCACGGTGCCGATTGCGGCGCCTTTGCCTCCGCCCGCTATCGCTCCGATCACGGCGCCGAGCACTGCCCCGCCGCCAATCTTGGTGACGTTGCTTTTGGCGTGCGATTCGCCCTTGATCACCAGCGGCTCCACGTTGATCGAGGCTGCCACCGTTCCCGAGCTTACGGTATTCAGCACCAGATCGAGTTCGCCGGGTTCGCTGAGCCTGCCCGTGGGATGCGCGTCCGTGACTCGGCCGATGACATCGGCGCCCTTGGGATAGAGCTCCTTGCCGTTCACTTGAATGGCTTCGTCCAGGGTGCCGCGGAAGGTGTCTCCCACCTGGGCCTTTTCACTGCTGAGGCTGTCAATCATGCGCACCCGGATCGACGTGCCGGAAGGAATCTCCAGAGATTTCTGCGCCAGCACCGGCGGCGGGGAAAGCGCCAGCAGAAGAAGAATCAGCCCAGCACTCACCAGCGGGAAATGCTTGCGATTCATGTCCTTTTCACCTCGTTGAAGTTTCGGCAGGCCAGGCAAAGCGGCGTCTTCCTCTTGGGATGCAGCCAGCTGGTGCGCGGCTGCACGAGAGATGTTGGCAATCTGCGCATCAGTTCTCTGTCCCGATGAAAATAAAGTACGAGCAAGCCCAAAGATTGGCGGGAATGGTTTCGCGCGGACGAGTGGTGAGAATGATGTTGTAGTCGCCGGAAATTTCCAGATCGTCGAGCACCGACGACGAGGCTTGCGGAGCTACAGTTGCGAGATATGCGAGGAAGTCATGAATGTCCGCTCCTCCCCGATAGTCCTGCGCGACAAAAGACAGTTCGGCATTGGCTTCCGCGAAGTGCCAGCCCAATGATGCCGCCGCCGTCACAGCGTTTTCGTAGGCCTGCTCGGAAACGGTTCCCGGACCAGGGTTGTCGAAAACCACGCGCAGCTTGCGTTCATCCTCGCGGCTGAACTCGCGTACCTTCAGCGATCCGGACTTGGCGGTGGCCTTCCAGTCCACGTGGCGGGCCGAATCTTCCGGCATGTACTCGCGAATGAGATACAGATCGTCGCCGCGGCCGCGGGCAAAGCTTTCAAATTCGCCGGTGATCAGCGGGAGCACTTCAAAGAATTCGTCGGTCGTCTCTACCGGCGGATACACCAGGATCTCCCGCGCAAGAGCGACGCGCCGCGTCTTGGTGAGAAAGGCGAAGGGAAAACGGGTGGCCAAGCCGAAGCTGTTCTGCTGATAGCGTCCGCGGCGCGGAAAGCACAGTTCCAACTCGGCCGTGAGTTCAGCGGCTGCCGGAATATACGGAAAGTATGCCGACTCGGTGAAGATTCCGGGCGGAGTTGCGGCGCTGTCGGCGACGCGGCGAAACTGGCGATCCGGCAGTCTCACCCACTGTTTGGCCGCGGGGCGCCCGGGCGGAAAGCCGAAAGTCGTGGGCACCGATTGCCACTTCGCCTGGCGTTTTTGCTTGAGCGGCACCACGCTGATCGAGAATGAAGGCAGCCAGCGGCGGCGGTTCCGGATCACGATCTTTCCCAGCGTGGGACGGCCCGCGAAGACCTGCTCGGGCAAACGGACATCCAGCTCCAGATCGCGCAGCACGATCGCCGACGCCACGCCCGAGACCAGGATGGCCGCCAGCATCGCCGCCACAATCACGTAGAGCAGGTTGTTGCCGGTGTTCAGGGCGGCAACCCCGATCAGAAGAACGGTTACGACGTAGATGATGCCCACTCCGGTCACGTCGTAGTTGAAGGCGTCGCGAACCCGGCCTCCTGCAACCCGGCGCGCCAGATACGGGACCGTGGTCAGGCCCACGACGACCGCCAGCGTCAGCGCGATCGAAGCCAGGATGACGGTGGTCCAGAGGCTGCCCGACTCGCGGGCCACGGTGGAGAAAAGCGCGGCCGCGAAGGCCAGCACCAGTCCCAGAAGGGCGAACAAGAAACGCTTCCAGATTTCCGGGACTTCGAATTGCAGGAAGCGGGAGCGCGATCGAATGCTGGCGGGCGGAGCCGGCGCTGCGGATATTACGGGATCAGCCATGTGCGCGATTCGCTGTTTCGAGGTTAGCACCGCCCCGACGCAGCATCAATCCGTTTTGGGTTGACCAGTAATGCGCCGTAACCATGCTGTCGCCTTCTCGGTCGCCTGGTCCGCGGTGCGGCCGATCTTCGGAAAACGCTCGCGCAGCTTGGTCAACAGGCGATGCGCCCAAACATACTCCGACGACAGAATGATCAGGCCGACCAGCAGAAACAGCACGCCCTGCAAGATGGGCAGAAACAGGCCCAGGATTCCCAACACGATGAATGCCCAGCCGACGATCAGGACCAGGATTCGCTTGGTATAGGCTTTCACAGAAAAGTCCCATGTGGGGCGGACACTCTTCTCCGCCGCTTTTCACTGTTTTCAAGGTATCAGGCGGAATGCAACTGTGGCGGAAATACCTCGGCGATCCGAAACGTCCGCCCTCAGGTCCAGAAGCTCAGTTCTGAAAGAAATGCTTCGACAGGAATGCAATCACCGATGAGTTGAATCGCTCCGGAACCTCTTCGTAAGGCAGATGTCCGACGCCGTCAAATATCTCGACCTGGCAATCCTTGAACTGCTGGCGCAGCCGCTCCGCCGAATCGGGACTGACTGCCGTGTCCTTGCTGCCCCAGAGGAGCAGAGTCGGGATTTTCGCGATGCGTGGCAGCGCCGATTCCAGATCCGCAAGATCGCGGTTCCATGACCTCACGACTCCCAGCCCATAGTTGAGGGTACCGGGAATCTTGAAAGGCTCCGAGTAGCCAGTGAGCGTGCCTGGACGTATGCGCCGAGGGTCGCCGTAAAGGCGACGCAGCAACATGTCGTGGACAATTCCCAGGCACGGTTCGCAGCGCAGAAGCAGCCACGAAATTGGCGCGCTGCTCAGAAAAGGAGCAAGCCGCCGGCCGTGGGCCGACCATGGGTTCACGGGAGCGACCAGGATCAGGCTCCGCACCCGCTCCGGCGCCAGGCTGGCCGCCATCATGGCTATCGCGCCGCCATGAGACGTTCCCAACAGATCGCAGGAATCGACGCCAATGCAGTCCAGAAAACGCAGCAGACGTTCGGCCTGCGCCCGGAAGCTGCCATCCGCGTTGGGTGGCCGGTCGGAAAAACCTGCGCCCGGCATATCTACCGCGTAGACCGTGGCTCTCTCTGCCAAAGCGGGCAGGGCGAACCGCCAGGAGAAAGAGTATCCCAGCAATCCATGCAACAGAAGCAACGGCGGACCGGAGCCGCAGCGGAGATAGCGCACGCGGTAGCCGTCGAGCACGGACCAGCATTCCTCAGCCGGGGTTGCGTCCTGGAGCTTGGTTTGGATTTCTGATCGGTCAGTCAACTGGGTTTTCTTTTGTCTTCGGACAAACTCCGGACAACTCGGTAAACGCGGCAATCCTCTATGTAAGTGATATCGCCTCTATTGCCTTTTTTCGGCGGGGAGCTTCGGCTCTCCGCATTTTTTCGTCGCAGCTACACTGGCCGTTTCTTCCGCAACAATTTCTTGAGTACTCGTATGCCCTTGTCCACGTGCTTTTCCTGCAGCAGGAAGGGCGGCAGAAAACGCAGGACCGAGTCCTGCGTGCTGTTGAAAAGAACACCCTCGGCCAGCGCTTCCTCGACGATAGGACGTGCGGGAATGGCCAGCTGCAGACCCTGGATCAGTCCTCGCCCCCGAACCTCTTTTACCGTAGCGTAACGTGCGGCAAGGGACTTCAACTGCTCTTGCAGATACGTTCCTATCCGCATCACATTTTCCAGCAACTTTTCCTCTTCAACGATGGCCAGGTATTCGAGCGCTACTCGACACGCCAGCGGACCGCCGCCAAACGTTGTTCCGTGCTGTCCGGCGGAAATCGCAGAGGCAAATTCTTCCCTGGCCAGAAACGCACCCAGCGGCAGACCCGCGGCGATTGGTTTGGCGATGGCGACGATGTCAGGGGTTACGCCGAATGCCTGAAAGGCGAAGATGGTTCCGGTACGGCCGAGACCACATTGGATCTCGTCGAAGATCAGGGCCGCGCGATGACGGTCGGCCAACGCCCGACATTCCTGAAGAAATTCGATCGAACACTCGTAGATGCCGCCTTCACCGAAGATTGGTTCGAGCACGATGGCGCAAGTCTGGTCGTTGATGGCGGCCCGCAAAGCCTCGAGATGGTTGCGCGGGACAAACTTGACATCTTCGAGCAGCGGTTCGAATCCCTTGCGATATTTGTCCTGCCCGGTGAGCGACATGGCGCCGAAAGTTCGTCCGTGATACGAACCGTCGAGGGCTACCAATTGGCTCTTGGCTTCTCCTCCGGCGCGGTGCCCGGCCAACCGGGCCAGCTTGATCGAGCCTTCGATCGCCTCGGTGCCGCTGTTGGAGAAGAACGCGCGATTCAGGCCCGAGAGCTGGCAGAGTTTCTCGGCGAGCCGTCCTTGGTATTCGTTGTAGTAGAGGTTGGAAAAATGTATCGCCCGGGCTGCCTGCTCGCGAATGACCTTCACCACCCGGGGATGGGCGTGGCCCAGGGCGTTTACACCCAGGCCGGCCACAAAGTCGAGATAGCGGTTGCCTTCGCAGTCGTACACGAAGACTCCCTTGCCCCGATCCAGAGCGATCGGATAGCGGTTGTAGGTCGGCAAAAGAAAGCGTCGCTCGCGCTCGATAATTTGGTCTGTCTTGGTCATGGGAAGTAGCAATTCTAGTCGGACTCGGCCCGCTATGGGACTCTCTTTGCGTCCTTTGCGGGAGTCCTTTGCGACCTTTGCGGTTAAAGCTCTTGACCGCAAAGTGCGCAAAGGGAGCCGCCAAGGACGCAAAGAAAATCTCGTCTAAGGGAGTCCCTTAAACTTCTGCTGCACATGGAGTTACCAAACCCCACAGAAGCCTTCCAAAAAACATAGCTTTACTTCCACAGCGCTTCTATAATCGGTAAAGTCTTTTGGTTGAAATGAGTTAGAGGTTCTCCCTTGCGCCCTGCCGTGGCCCCCGACGTGCTTAACCATCTTTCGGGTATTTCCCCCGCCCTCAACCAGGAGCCGTTGCGGTCGATGAACCGGGACTTCCAAATCCGCTTTACAGCCGGCCTGCTCATTCTTTTGACCACGGCCGCGGTAGTCTTGGCCTGGATCAACTTCCAAAAAGAGGCTGAGTTCCAGATTCCTTCTGACGGCGTCTGGTGGATGGAACAAGCCGGAAACGATGGCGGCCTGGTCGCCAACCGCGTCGAACCGAACGGCCCGGGCGACAAGGCCGGTATTCGGGCCGGTGATCGGCTGACCGCGATCAACCAGCATGACGTAAAGGACACCACCGCACGGATGCGGCAGGTTTACCGCGTAGGCGCGTGGTCGAAGGCAACCTATTCCCTGGTACGACAGTCGGTCCCGCTGGACACGACCGTCATTCTGATTCCCGCCGAGCGTTCCCTGAACTTCTGGCTCCGCTTTATCGCCCTGATCTACCTCGGCATCGGGCTCTACGTTCTGCTGCGACGATGGACGGCGCCGAGTTCCACACACTTCTACATCTTCTGCCTGGTCTCGTTCATTTTTTACGCCTTTAAGTTCACCGGCAAGCTGAACCAGTTTGACTGGATCATTTACTGGGGCAACGTTACCGCCTGGTTGCTGCAGCCAGCGCTGTTCCTGCATTTCGTTCTCACTTTTCCGGAGAAACGCGCCTTTGTCCGCAAACATCGCTGGATCGTCCCGGCAATCTACATCCCCGGGATGCTGCTGCTCGGAATGCACATCTTCGCGCTCCGGGTGCTGAAGGCCAGCGAGCGGGTGCGCTGGAATCTCGACCGGATTCAGATGGGTTACCTGGCCCTGTTCTTCGTGATCGCGGCGGCCGTGTTGTGGGACAGCTACCGCCGGGCCAGCACGCCGATTCTCCGCCAGCAACTCAAGTGGGTGACGCGCGGCACTATTCTTGCGATCGCACCCTTCACGCTGTTCTACGTGATTCCTTACCTGACCGGCGCGATGCCGAGCTCGGCGATGAAAGTTTCGGTTCTGTCGCTGGGCTTGCTGCCACTGACTTTCGGATACGCCATCTTCCGCTACCGGCTGATGGACGTTGACCTGATTTTCAAGCGCGGCATGGTGTACACGCTGGCGGCCGGCGCGATTGTTGGAGTTTACTTCGCGGTAGTGGCCGGCGTGGCGGAACTGGTCCACACCCAGGTGCCGAGCTCTGGACCATTTGGGCTCGTTCTGGCCATGGTGGTCACGGCGCTTTTGTTCGATCCGGTGCGTAAATGGATCCAGGAGCGGATTGACCAGTTCTTCTATCGCACCCGTTACGACTATCGTAAGACGCTGATCGAATTTGGCCGCGAACTCAGCGCGGAAACCGATCTCGACCGGATGCTGAGTTCGGTGGTCGATCGCCTGTCGCGGACCCTGCTGGTGGATCGCATGGCTATCTTCCTGTCAGCCGGCGAGCCGCCCCAGTTCCTGCTGGCAACGTCTTTCGGCATGACCCAGACCAGTGGACTCGACCTGAACTTCCTCAGCGCTCCGCGGCCGGAGACCGAGGCGGGACATCTTTTCCTCGAGAACGTCCACCAGGTGCCGCGCGAGACTGCCAGTGCGCAGCAGACCATCGCCAAGCTGGACTTGAATTACTACATTCCCTGTCGCGCCCAGCAACGCACGATTGCGTTCCTCGGCCTGGGCAAGACGGTCGAAGGCGACTTCCTGACCAGCGAAGACATCGAGTTGCTGGAAACGCTGGCCGGCTACATCGGCATCGCCATCCAGAATGCGCGTCTGTATGCGTCGCTCGAACAGAAAGTCGCCGAGTACGAACGCCTCAAGGACTTCAACGAAAATATCGTCGAGTCGATCAACGTGGGTGTAATGGCGGTTGACCTGGCAGACCGCATCGAATCCTGGAACTCGCAGATGGAAGTCATGTACGCATTGCCCCGCTGGCAGGCGCTGACCCGGCCATTGAGCGAGGTATTTCCTGCGGAGTTTGTGGAGGAGTTCTATCGGGTGCGGCAGAATCCCGGGATCAACAACCTGTACAAGTTCCGGCTGGCGACGCCGACGGGCGAGAGCCGCATGGTGAACGTTGCCATCGCGCCCCTGGTCACGCGCAAGTTCAACGTGATCGGGCGGCTGATCATCGTGGACGACATCACGGAACGCATTGACCTGGAATCGCAACTTTCGCAAGCGGACAAGCTTTCCTCGATCGGCCTGCTGGCGGCCGGAGTGGCGCACGAAGTCAACACCCCGCTGGCCGTGATTTCCTCCTACGCCCAGATGCTTTCGAAGCAGTTGCAGGATGATCCGCAAAAGGGCGGGCTGCTCGAAAAAATTACCCGCCAGACTTTCCGGGCGTCGGAGATTGTGAACAACCTGCTGAATTTCTCGCGCACCAGCGGCACGGAATTCACCGAGGTGAACGTCAACAAGATCATCGGCGACACCATGGCGCTGCTGGAGCACCAGTTCAAGATCACCAAGATCAGGGTGGAGGACGAACTGGCCGACCACCTGCCGCTGATCAGCGGCAATTCTGGACGCCTGCAGCAAGTCTTCCTGAATCTGTTCCTGAATGCGCGGGACGCCATGCCCGAAGGTGGAACCCTCCGGGTGGCCACTTCGAACGGCGATGGCGTGAGCGTAGTCGTGTCCGACACCGGAACCGGCATTGCGCAGGAACACATTCAGCGCATCTACGATCCGTTCTTCACCACCAAGTCGTCGCCGCGCGAGGGTCAGGGCAAGGGCACCGGCCTGGGCCTGTCCGTGACCTACGGAATTATTCAGGAACATGCCGGAAAGATTCGCGTGGAAAGCTCGCCCGGCCAAGGCACAACCTTCTATCTGGATTTCCCGCTGACGAGGAAGGCTGTCAATGTCTGAACTGGCCACGATGCCGCGACATAGCCTGGGCGAGAGCGCGTCCGCGGGTTCCGTGCTGATCATTGACGACGAAGCCGCCATCCGCGAGTCGCTGGAGACTCTGCTGGAGATGGAAGGCTACGACGTGCAATCGGCCGCCACCGCCGACGAGGGTCTGACGCGGATCGGAAACCGGCCGTACGACCTCGTCCTGCTCGATCTGGCGCTGCCCGACCGCAATGGCATCGATCTGCTGGCCGAGCTTCACGTTCACGACCCACAGCTGGCCGTCATCATGATCACCGCCTACGGCACGGTGGAAAATGCGGTCAAGGCGATGCAGGCCGGAGCCACGAATTTCGTCCAGAAGCCGTGGGACAACGAAAAACTGCTGGCGGACATTCGCACCGCCGTCGCCCGCCATCGGACCGAAGAAGAGAACGTTCAGCTCAAACGCGCCCTTAAGCAGCGCTACAACTTTGAAAACATCGTGGGCAAAAGCGAGCCCATGCTGAAGATTTTCGATCTGGTGGCGCAGGTGGCGCCCAGCCGCTCCACCATACTTTTGCAGGGTGAGAGCGGAACCGGCAAAGAGCTGATCGCCAAAGCCATCCATTTGAACTCGCCGCGGCGCGACCGGGCGTTTGTCCCGGTCAACACGGGTTCGATGCCGCCGGACCTGCTCGAATCCACGCTGTTCGGGCACGTCAAGGGCGCCTTCACCAGCGCCATCGCTTCGAAAAAAGGCCTGTTCGAAATTGCCGACCGGGGAACGCTGTTC
The DNA here is from genome assembly GCA_963816865.1 of Terriglobia bacterium. Classification (GTDB taxonomy): domain Bacteria; phylum Acidobacteriota; class Terriglobia; order Terriglobales; family Acidobacteriaceae; genus JAIQFF01. Next base: position 19,341 of record CAWFMU010000037.1, on the reverse strand, counting down.
CTCGACGAAATCGGCACCATGAGCATGGACACGCAGAGCAAGATCCTGCGCGTGCTGCAAGACCGAAAATTCATGCACCTGGGCGGCGTTCATGAAATTCAGGCCGACGTGCGCATCATCGCCGCCACCAACGTGGACCTGAAACAACTGGTCCGCGAGGGCAGGTTCCGCGACGACCTGTTCTATCGCCTGAACGTCATTACGGTCGATCTTCCGCCGCTGCGACAGCGAAGAGAAGACATCCCTCTGCTGGTGGATTTCTTCCTGGCGAGGTATTCGGAAGAAAACGAGCGTCCGCGGCGGAGAATGACGCCGGAAGGGCTGCGCCCGCTGCTCTCCTATTCGTGGCCGGGAAACGTGCGCGAACTGGAAAACGTAATTGAGCGGGCGGTCGTCCTCTCCTCCAGCCAGGACGTCGGAGCCGACCTGCTGCCCGACGTGATCGTGGGCCGCGGCACTCCGGTTCCGATGATGGAACATCGCGGCGACGCTTCCCTGTTCGACATCGTGGAAGACTGCGAGCGCCACATCATCCTCGACATGCTGGAGAAATGTAACTGGAACCAGACCGAAGCCGCCGAACGCTTCCACGTGCCGCTTTCCACCCTGAACCAGAAAATCAAGCGCCTGAATATTGAGATCAAGAAGAAGGTTCGAGAGTAGGAAGCGGACCTCGGGCGTCAGACCTCGGACTTCGGCCCTTCCCACGCATCGCAGCCTCGATGATAGAGATATCGGCTGCCTTCAGGTTGTGTCCAAGAAATCCCCAAGAAGCGCTCAAGGCCGAGGTCTGAAGTCCGACGTCCGAGGGCTAACGCCCGAGGTCCGAGGTCTGACGTCCGACGTCCGTCGTCTGCTATAGTTCCTCCAGATAGAGGCCACACTGCATGGCAGCTGGGGACATACAGATCCCGCTCAGATCGCCCGCTGATTTCGCCAAGGAGAAGGTCGCGGCGCTCCAGGACTACGCCCTGCTCACGGGCCAGTCGATGGCCAATCTTTTCCGCCGCCCGCTGTACGTCACCGACATGATTCAGCAGGCCGACCTGATCGGCGTCGGTTCGCTGCCCATCGTGATCCTGACCGGCGGCTTCACCGGCGCCGTGCTCGCCCTGAACAGCGCCAGCACGCTTTCGCGGTTCGGCTCCCTCACTCTTATCGCCCAACTGGTATCGGTCGGCATGGTCACCGAACTGGGGCCGGTCATCACCGGGCTCATGGTCGCGGGCCGCAACTCTTCCGGCATGGCCAGCGAACTGGGCTCCATGACCGTGACCGAGCAGATCGATGCCATGCGCGCACTGGGCACCGATCCCACCAAAAAGCTGGTGACGCCGCGCGTGGTGGCCACGGTGGTCATGCTGTTTTTTCTGACCATCATCTCCGACCTGCTTGGCCTGGTGGGCGGAAACATGGTCTCGAGCCTGCTGCTGGGACTCGACTCGCGGCAGTACTGGACCTCGGCCTGGCAGTCACTGGTCTGGCGCGACGTGACGACCGGGCTGATCAAGCCCGTGCTCTTCGGATTTGTTATCTCCACCGTCGGCTGCTATTTCGGCATGTCGACGCGCGGCGGCACGCAAGGCGTGGGTCGCTCCACCACCCAGGCGGTGGTCGTCGCCTCGGTGCTGATTCTGGTTGTGGATTTCTTCGTCACCAAGCTGCTCATTACTTTGTTGGGATACCGATAAGCGATGTCTGCTCCGACGCTGCCGCTCGACACGCGTACGCCGGCCGCCAGGCAGAAAGGCGGCGAGGCCATCCGCTTCGAGAATGTGACTCTCGCGTTTGACGACAAGGTGGTGCTCGACAACATTTCTTTCCGGCTCCCGCACGGGGAAACCAAAGCCATTTTCGGAGTCGCCGGCTCGGGCAAGAGCACCATTCTCAAGCTGGCGCTGGGACTGATGAAGCCGGACTCGGGCCGCATCTACGTCCTCGGCGAAGAAGTGACCGAGATGACCGAAGAGGCCCTGTTCGACTTGCGGCGCCAGATCGGCATGGTGTTTCAGGAGAGCGCGCTTTTTGATTCGCGCACGGTGCGGGAAAATGTCGCCTTCCGCCTGATCGAAGAAGGCAACGTTTCCGAAGAAGAGATTGAACGGCGGGTGCGCGAGGCGCTGAGTTTCGTGGAACTGGAACGGACCGTGGACATGTTTCCCTCGGAACTTTCCGGCGGAATGCGGCGCCGGGTGGCCATTGCGCGCGCCATCGTCACGCAGCCGGAAATCCTGCTCTACGATTCGCCCACCGGCGGGCTGGACCCGGTGACCTCCACCACCATCGTGGAACTCATCGTGAAACAGCGCGACGTGTACAAGACCAGCGCGCTGATGGTCACGCATCGCCTGCAGGACGCCTTCATCATGGCCACGCACTACTTCGATCGCCAGTCGAACAAGATGATGCCGCTGCCCAAGGGAGTCCACTGCGAAGTGCCCATGGCATTTCTCATCCTGCGCGATGGCAAAGTCATCTTCGACGGCGATATGGATGAACTGGCGCGCACCCGGGACGAGTACATTCGCGAGTACATCGCGTAGGAGCTTCTAGCTTCTAGCTTCTGGCTTCCAACCACCCTGTCATCCTGAGCGGAGCGGCTGCTTCGCTTCGCGAAGCAGCTGCGGAGTCGAAGGACCCCTATACTTCTACAACAGGTGGGCGATACTTTGTACTCAAGGCATCGCGGGCGATGGCGAGAACAATAGCTCCCGGCAGTAACCTCGCGGTAGGGGTCCTTCGACTCCGTTCCATTCGCCGGGGAATGGATGGACCGCGCTCAGGATGACAGAAACATTGATGATTGAACGGTGCGGGCTAGCTGCCTTTGGCATCCTCGAGCATGGCCTTGCGCCGGGCGGCGAGATTCGTTTCCATGCGCTTCAGGAACTCCCGGCTCTTTTTCGTGCTCATGATCAGGGTTTCGACGTCAGCAAACAATTGCGGGATTCTTCATCTTCTCCCGCAATTCTTTCAGGAACGGCTTCATCTTGGCATAGATAAGGACCATCTCTCCGCAAAAGCTGGGCTCGAGGAACAGTTCGCGGTTCAGGGTGCCGTGATTCACCAGCGACGCGGCTATGCCCCAGTAACCCACCACCTGCCGCAGCCAGTTGTTCTCTGGCGATCCAAACGCTGCTGAGACTTTCATGAAGTCGTCCGCAGACTGGGGCGAGAACGTCACCACCCACCAGTGACGCGCCTTGCGCAGCTCAGCTTCGCGGCGGAGATCGTACAGTTTAAGAATCAGTTGCGCATCGGCAGCAGTCGGTTTTGCCATTCGATCCCTCGCAGTCTATTCAGCCTAGTCGGTTGTTCGTGGCGCTGCAGCACGAGCGTGGGCGCTCGCACCTACCTTGGATAAGAGCCTACGTTGTGGATGATGCCGAAGCGGCTTCCACCGGTACTTCGCGCTCAAAGTCGCATTCTTTGTTCGGACATGCGATTACCGGGCCGGCCTTCAGCATTTTCTCCACCAGATATTCGCTGCCGCAACTCGGACACTTTTCCGCCAGCGGTTTTCCGGCCGAGGTGAACTTGCACTTGGGATAATTTCCGCAGCCGTAGAACGTGTTGCCCTTGCGCGCCTTCTTCTCCACCAGGTCGCCGTCTTTGCAGAGCGGGCACTTCACACCGATGTAGTTCTGCTTCACATACTTGCACTCGGGATATCCGCTGCAGGCGGTGAACTCGCCAAAGCGTCCGTGGCGGATCATCATGTTGCGTCCGCACTTGGGGCAGAGTTCGTCAATCGGGATGTCGGGAACTTTCTTGCCCTGATCGAGGCGGCGCGTAGTCTTGCAATCGGGATAGCCGGTGCAGGCCATGAACTGGCCGAAGCGTCCCCGCTTCAGGACCATCACCCGGCCGCAGTTCTCGCAATATTCTTCCTGCGTGGTTTCCTGGACGTCGGCCGTATCCAGGTCGGGCAGGTTGATCGGATTTTCCTTGGTGAAGGTGCAGCTGTCCGGATTTTCCTTGTCGTAGGAGCTGCAGGCGTAGAACGATCCGTGCTTGCCCCACTTGATCACCAGCGGAGAGCCGCAACGCTCGCACTTCTCGTCGGTGGGCTTCTCCATCCGCTTGATGTTCTCCATATGCTTTTCGGCATATTTGAGATCTTTGGCGAATCGCTTGTAGAAGCCGCCCAGCGCGTCAGTCCACGTTTCCTTGCCTTCTTCGATTTCGTCGAGCTCTTCTTCGAGCCGCGCCGTGTACTCGATGTCGAAGATGTCGCGGAAATTTTCCACCAGCAGATCGGTCACGACCAATCCGATTTCCGTCGGCGAGAACTTGCCGCCCAGTTTCTGCACGTACTGGCGTTCCTGAATGGTGCTGAGAATCGCCGAGTAGGTGGAAGGCCGGCCAATGCCGCGCTCTTCCAGTTCCTTGACCAGCGAAGCTTCGTTGTAACGCGGCGGAGGTTCGGTGAAGTGCTGCTCCGGCTTCAGTTCCCGCAGCGTGAGCTTCTGTCCGGGCTCGAGCGGCGGCAGCTTGTGCTTGAGCTCTTCTTCTTCTTCGTCCTTGGTATCTTTCGATTCTTCGTAGACCTTCAGAAAGCCGTCGAACTTCAGCACCGAGCCGGTGACGCGGAACCAGAACGTTTCGGCGCCGGATTTGGCGTCGATGTCCACGGTGGTCTGATCGAAGACCGCGGGCGTGATCTGCGACGCCACGAAGCGCTGCCAGATCAGCTTGTAGACCTTGAATTCGTCTTCTTTTAGATACTGTTTGATCTGGTCGGGATGGCGCATCGCCGAAGTCGGACGAATGGCTTCGTGCGCCGCCTGCGCCGCCTTCTTCTCTTTGTACACGTTCGCCGTCTCCGGCAGATATTCCTTGCCGTATTGCGACGTGATGTATTCGCGGACCTCGGCCAGCGCTTCGTTGGAAACGCGGGTCGAATCGGTACGCATATAAGTAATGAGACCGACCGAGCCTTCCTCGCCCAGTTCCACACCTTCATACAGACGCTGCGCGATCATCATGGTGCGCTTCACGCTGAAGCGCAGCTTGCGCGAAGAGTCCTGTTGCAGTTTGCTGGTGGTGAAAGGCGGAGTAGCGTTGCGCCGCCGCTCTTTGCGATCGACGGTGCGGACCAGCCAGTCGGCCTTCTCCAGCGCGGCGCGGATTTTTTCCGCGTCCTCGCCGTTGTTGACTTCGACCTTCTCTTCACCTTTGCCGACGAAGCGGGCATCGAATGCCGGGGGCTTCGGTCCTGCCAGGTGAGCGTCGATGGTCCAGTATTCAACCTTCTGGAAGGCCTTGATTTCGCGCTCGCGTTCGACGATGAGACGGAGCGCGACGGTCTGGACGCGGCCCGCGGATAGACCGCGGCGCACCTTGTCCCAGAGCAGCGGCGAAACCTGGTAGCCCACCAGTCGGTCGAGCACACGCCGCGCCTGTTGCGCGTCCACCAGATTCTGGTCGATATCGTGAGGATGCTCGAACGCCTCCTGCACGGCGCGCTTCGTAATCTCGTTGAAAGTCACGCGGCGGATGCGGTCGGGCGCGTCACCTTCCTTCTTCTTTTTCTTTTTGCCCTTGTTTGCGTCACCGAGTTCTTCAGCCAGGTGCCACGCGATGGCTTCGCCTTCGCGGTCGGGATCAGGCGCCAGATAGATGTTGTCCGCTGACAAGGCCAGCTTCTTCAGCTTGGCGAGAACTTTCTCCTTGCCGGGAATGACGACGTACTCTGTCTCGAAATCGTTGTCGATATCGACGCCCAGCGTGCTCTTGGGCAGGTCTTTCACGTGGCCAAACGATGCTTCGACAACAAAGCCTTTGCCAAGATACTTCTGAATGGCCTTCGCCTTGCCGGGCGATTCGATAATGACTAAACCTTTAGACAATGTGTCCTCTGATGGTAGTTACTGGTTTTGAAGCTAGCATGAATGCGGTGTGGGCAACAAGTTTCGGGTTGAAGCTGTTAGCTATTAGCCATTAGCTTTTAGCTCGAAACCTCTAGGCTGCCAATGCATTTCTAACCTTTTGCGACAGTGAAGACAGCATTCGCATAACTTCACACAAATCGCCGTCCAGCTTTGAGTGTTCTGTGCTTTTCAAAAGACCCAAGTCTCGAGCCAACAATATATGGTAGGAGAGCTCCGCCCCTGAACCCATTGAAATCTGGAGGTATCGTCCCATCTCACCGTCCGATCTTCGCCCACAACCTTCCGCGAGATTCGCCGCGATCGAGGCAGATGATCGGCGGATTTGGCTGGTCAAACCGAATCGCTCTTCCTTAGGAAAGTCCTGGGTACAGCGGTAAATCGCCAGTGTCAACTTGTGTGCCTTCTCCCAAACCTGGAGATCCTTATGATTTCTCATTTGCTGCCTCCATTAGACCGCCGTGTCAGATCCGGGCCTCAAGCTAAAAGCCAAGAGCTAACAGCTAGAAGCTCTTTACAAAATTCTTCCCCGGCATCTGCTTCACCTTGCCCGCCAGCTCCAGTTCGAACAACGCGGCGAAGATTTCGGACGACGACATGTCCAGTTCCAGCAGCTCCACGATTTCGTCGATGTGGGTGGCTTCGTCGGCTTTCAGGAGTTTCAGGATCTTTCTTTCGTGTGGCGGCAGCTCGCTTTCCCCGAATAGAGATGCAGTCTTGCCCGCCTGCGATTCATCGCCGGTGGCGGGAGTCAGCGCAAGTCGTACTGCCGCAGGGAGTTCCTCCCAAACGTCTTCCCACGTGGCAGTGAGCTTGGCGCCCTGTTTGATCAGGGTGTTGGGTCCCCAGGAATTCTTGTTGGTCACGTTGCCGGGGACGGCGAAGACCTCGCGATTCTGCTCCAGAGCGCAGCGCGAAGTGATCCGGGTGCCGCTGTATTCCGCGGCCTCCACCACCAGCACGCCGATCGAAATTCCGCTGATGATGCGATTGCGAATGGGAAAATTCTGCGGCGCGGCGAATGTGTTCATGGGAAATTCGGAGATCAGGGCGCCGCCCAGGGCAAGCATCTGCTCCGTGAGCCGGCTGTTTTCCTTGGGATAAATAATGTCCACGCCGGTGCCGAAAACCGCCACCGTCTTCCCCTTGGCGTGGATGGCGCCGCGATGCGCGGCTGCGTCCACACCGCGGGCCAGGCCGCTGAAAATCACCAGCCCGCGGTTCGCCAGATCGCAGGCCAGCCGCTCCGCCATCCCCAGTCCGTAGGGCGTGGGATGGCGCGTGCCCACGACCGCGATCCCCGGCTGGGTGATCGCCTCCACATTTCCGCGCACATAAAGGACCAGCGGCGGATCGTAGATCTGCTTCAGCTGCGCCGGATAGGTGGAATCGTCCAGACAGACGACGGAAACTCCGGCCGCCGCGGCACGTCCCATTTCGTCATGGGCCAGTTCCATGGACTGGCCGGTCCCGAGCGACTGCGCCGAAACGGTCTGAATGCCGGTGGCTTCGAGTTCGGTCAGCGACGCCTTGAAGATGTTCTGCACGCCGCCAAAGTGTTCGACCAGCCGCCGCGCCCGGGTGGGGCCCAGGCGCGGGGTCAGGGCAAGAGCCAGCCACTGCAGGGCGAGACTTTCGCTGGGTCTGGGACACACGGCCAGGGCTTCGGGCACTTCACCACCTCCACATCGTCTGACTCGCGGACTCTTACATCCGCCAAAAACGATGTCAAGGTCACACGACACATAGCTCTGTTAAAATCAAACATTCAACTGGAACAATGGCCGCATGAAACGCCTTCGTATTTCCGCGATTTCCTACCTTAATACTGCGCCCCTGATGTGGGATTTCGAGCATGGAGACGCGGGCGCCGCCTTCGATATCTCCTATACCGTGCCTTCGCAATGCGCCGCCGACCTGGCTGCGGGTTCGGCGGATATTGGCATCATTCCGGCGGCGGCTTATGCCAGCATTCCGGGGCTGGCCATCCTGCCCGGGGTGGCAATCGCTTCGCGGCGGCCGGTTCGGTCCATCCTTCTGGTGAGCAAGGTCCCGCTGGACCAGATTCGGTCGGTTGCCCTCGATACTTCTTCCCTAACTTCGGTGGCGCTGACCAAGGTACTGTTCGCGAAATGGTGGGGCCCGGGCAGGACGCTTCACCCCCATGGCACCGGACATAGAGAAGATGATGGCGGAGCACGACGCCGGGTCTGGTGATCGGCGATCCTGCGCTCAAGGTAGATCGCTCCCGCTATCTGACCTACGACCTGGCCGAAGAATGGATTCGCCTCACCGGCAAGCCTTTTGTCTTCGCGTTCTGGGCGGTGCGGCAGGCGGCTTTGAGGGATGCTCCGCCGGCCCTCGATCTGGCCGCCATATTTCAGGAGTCGCGCGACCACGGTCTGCGGCCGGCGAGTCTCGACCGAATTGCTCGAGAATGGGCGCCGCGCCTGGGTTTGAGCGAGGCCGAGATAAGGGTCTATCTGACTGACAATATCTACTATGATCTTGATCCCGCGTGCCTGGACGGGTTGCAGCTTTTCTATCGCTACGCCAGCGAGTGCGGAGCGTTGCCGGCGGCGCCGTCGATTGCGCTTTCTCGATGTGGCCAAAATTGCCGCCACTTAGTCGCTCATCCAGTCTGGTCGTACCACTCGCATCTGAAAAATGTGCCTCTAAGGTGGAAATGTCAACCCAGCTTCACTTCTTGATCGCCGTTTCGGTCTGGAGTTGGCTCCGGCACCTGGGCGGCGTGGGCCTGATCCTGTTGGGACTGGCGGACAACTCGGTCGTGCCGCTGCCGGGGAGCATGGACGTTCTGACCATTCTTCTGGCCGCCCGCCACAGCGAGTTGTGGTGGTACTACGCGTTCATGGCCACCGTGGGCGCGGTCATCGGCGGCTACATCACCTATGGCCTGGCCCGGAAAGGCGGCAAAGAGGCCTTCGAGCGCAAGCTGTCGAAGAAAACGGCCGACAAAGTGTTTCGAGCGATTCGAGCGCTGGGGATTCTTTGCGGTGGCCGTGCCCGCTTTGTTGCCGCCACCCTTTCCGATTGTGCCTTTTCTGCTGGCGGCGGGCGCGCTGCAATACTCGCGCAGAAAATTTGTGGGCGCGCTGGCGCTGGGACGCGGCGTTCGCTTCACCATCGTGGCCGGCCTGGGAGCGATTTATGGCCGGCACATCGTCAGGTTCTTCTCCCGATACTACAAGCCGGCACTGTTTATGCTGATTGGGCTCGCGGTGATAGCTGGAGTTCTTTCTCTGATCCAGTATTACCGCTACAAAAGCAGGACTGCCACGGCTTAGAGTCCTCGTGTCATCCTGAGCGGAGCGAGATGTTTCGCTTGCGAAACGTCTCGCGGAGTCGAAGGACCCCTATGAGCGGATCAGCCGTCAGCCGCGAGCAGGGGTCCGCTCGACTTGCTCTCACCGCGCCAGCGCGGCTCGAGACTGCGCTCGGGATGACAATATTTTCCATGAGTCCGTTAGAATCTTTACAGCGGTTGGCTAAAGCCATGTCCCTGACCAAACAGCAAGCCCTCGACCTGTTCCGCTCCGACGACCTTATCGGCATCGGCATGGAAGCTGACGCGGTGCGCCGCCGGCTTCATCCCGAAGGCGTTGCCACCTACGTCATCGACCGCAACATTAATTACACCAATTTCTGCACCGAGTATTGCACCTTCTGCGCCTTCTACCGGCCGTTGAAGGGTCCCGCGGCCAAAGAGGGATACATCCTCGAGTTCGACACCATCTACGACAAGATTCGCGAAACCGTCGAACTGGGCGGGACCGGCGTGCTGATGCAGGGCGGCCTGCATCCCGATCTGAAGATTGACTGGCACGAGAAAATGCTGAGCGGCATCAAGCAGCGTTTTCCGAAAGTTCATCTGCACTGCTACTCGGCGTCGGAAATCATCGCCATCGCCGAATACAGCGAGTTGAGCATTCGCGACACCATCATCCGGCTGCGCGATGCCGGACTCGATTCCATTCCCGGCGGCGGCGCGGAAATTCTCGACGATGAAGTCCGCTACAAGATCGCCCGGCTGAAGTGCCTGACCGAAGACTGGCTCAACGTGCATCGCACCGCGCACCAGTTGGGCATGCGCACCACCGCCACCATGATGTTCGGCGTGGGCGAGAACATCGAAAATCGTGTCAACCACTTCCAGCGGCTCTACGAGTTGCAGGAAGAAACCGGCGGCTTCACCGCATTCATCCCCTGGAGCTTCCAGCCCCACAACACGGCGCTGGGCGGACGGCATTGGGACGAGGCCACGGCCGTCGAATATCTGAAAGTGCTGGCCATCTCCCGGCTGTACCTCTCGAACTTCCTGAATGTGCAATCGAGCTGGGTGACCCAGGGATTGAAAGTCTGCCAGATGGGTCTGCGCTTCGGCGGCAACGACGTGGGATCGGTCATGCTCGAAGAAAATGTGGTGCGTGCCGCCGGCGTGACCAATTGCACCACGGAAGAAGAGTTGCGCCGAATCATTCGCGACGCCGGATTCAAACCCGCCCAGCGCGACACGCTGTACCGCACCTATTTCCTGAACTAGCCGTCTGACAAGGCCACGTGGACGGGCGCCTCGACCCGTCCGCGGAGCGAAGCTCTGCAGGTTTCATCGAGCCTCACAAACATCAGAGGCGAGTTCCGCTCCTGCCCAGCAAGGTCGTCCGGGCTACATGGTTCGTGGTTTACAATGGCTTCTCCGGTTTGGCCGAACAACGACACCGGATAAGGACTTTCCCTGGGCGTTGCCTCCATTTCACCTGCCTTGCTGGCTGCTTTCGTGGCCTCGCGGGGCATCGGCCAGTACATTCGCCAGCATTTTCTCGACACCACTTTCAGGGGCCTCTATCACGCCAACGCCTTTGATATGGCGTTGCTGGTCCCCTACTTCATCGTGCTCATCCTGCTGGCCTCGTACGGTCTGCACCGCTACGTGCTGGTTTACCTCTATTACAAGCACAGGAAGAATCGCACCATCGAGCCGGCCGGGCATTTTTCGGATCTGCCGCGGGTGACGGTGCAGCTTCCCATTTTCAACGAGCAGTTTGTGATTGAGCGCCTGCTGGATGCGGTTTGCCGCCTGCAGTATCCCGCTGGACAAGCTCGATGTGCAGGTGCTCGACGATTCGACCGACGAGACCCAGGCCGTCGCCCAGGGCCTGGTCGAGCAGTACGCGGCCCGCGGATTTCCCGTCACCTATCATCACCGCACCAATCGTGAAGGCTTCAAGGCGGGTGCGCTGGCGGAAGGCATGAAAACCGCGAAGGGCGAGTTCATCGCCATCTTCGACGCCGACTTTGTTCCGCCCGAAGATTTTCTGATGCGGACCATCCATCATTTGACCGATCCGAAAATCGGCATGGTGCAAACCCGCTGGACCCACATCAATCGCAACTATTCTTTTCTTACCGAGGTCGAAGCCATCCTGCTGGACGGGCATTTCGTGCTGGAACATTCCGGACGCGCCCGCAGCAACGTCTTCTTCAATTTCAACGGCACGGCGGGAGTATGGCGCCGCAGCGCGATCGAAGAAGCCGGAGGCTGGCAGCACGACACGCTCACCGAAGACACCGATCTCTCCTATCGGGCCCAGCTCAAAGGATGGAAATTTATTTATCTGCAGGATGTGGAGTGTCCCGCCGAGCTGCCGGTCGAGATGACCGCGTTCAAGACCCAGCAGGCGCGCTGGGCCAAGGGGCTGATCCAGACCGCGAAGAAGATTCTGCCCAGCGTGATGAAGAGCGATCAGCCGTTTCGGGTCAAGCTGGAAGCCTGGTATCACCTGACCGCGAATCTCAGCTATCCCTTGATGGTCGTGCTTTCGGTGCTGCTGCTGCCGGCCATGATCATCCGCTTTTACCAGGGATGGTTTCAGATGCTGTACATCGACCTGCCGCTGTTCATGGCGTCCACGTTTTCGATTTCCAGCTTCTACCTGGTCTCGCAGCGCGAACTGTTTCCCCGGAGCTGGCCGCGGGCCCTGCTGTATCTTCCCTTCCTGATGGCGCTGGGCATTGGACTGACCATCACCAACACGCGCGCCGTGCTGGAGGCGCTGGTGGGACAGAAGTCGGCCTTCGCGCGCACTCCGAAGTATCGGGTGGAATCGAAGAAGGACCAGGATCAACGCCACCAAGTACCGGCGCCGCCTGGGCTGGGTGCCGTGGGTCGAGCTTTTGATTGGCACCTACTTCGCGCTTACGGTCTACTACGCCATCGCCAACGAGAACTACATTACCGTGCCTTTTCTGGTCTTGTTCGTGGTCGGCTACTGGTACACGGGATTGATGTCTTTGTTGCAGGGCCGCTTCTCGGGCCTGTCCCTGAGCGCGGAGACCCATACCAAGCCGTTCCCGGTGGGCGTGTAGGTTGCGCCCACGAGCACGGGCGGCCGCCCGTCCGGACGAGCGAGCTCGTTCTCCACCAATTCCTTCCCTTTCCTTGCCAGTAGGTTTAGAATCCGTACCGTTTCGCGCCCGGTTGGGCGCGGTCACGTCTGTTCGCAAGGAGGATCCGATGCGCCACCTCACGGTACCTTCCAGAATCGTCTTCGGCGTTCTGCTGGTTTTCCTGGTCAGCTGTGGAACCGGGCACGACTCCGATGAAAAGTATTTTCTGATTTCCACCAACGTCAAGATTCCCTACTGGCAGGCCGGCTCGGCCGGTTTGTTTCAGGCGGCCCAGCAGCTCAAGGTGCGTTCCGAGTTCGCGGGTCCGGACACCTACGATCCCAAGGCTGAGCAGAAAGCATTGCAGGAAGCGGTGCAGAGCAAAGCCAGCGGGATCCTGATCTCAGTCGCCGATCCGGCAATGATGAAGGACGATATCGATCGCGCCATCGCCGCCGGCATTCCGGTGATCACAGTGGACTCGGACGCGCCCGCGAGCAAGCGGCTTCTATTCATCGGCACCGACAACTATCATGCCGGCCAGATTGGAGGCCAGCGCCTGGCGAAGGAATTGAACGGCAAGGGCAACGTGGTCGTGTTTACCATTCCCGAGCAGGCCAATCTGAAAGAGCGTCTGCGTGGCTATCGCGATGCGCTCGAAGCCACTCCGCAAATAAAGATCACCCGCGTGGTGGATATGAAGGGCGATTCGCGCCTCGCTTTCGACACGGCTACCGAAGTCCTGGGCAACGACAAAAAAGAGCACATCGATGCCTTCGTGTGCCTGGAAGCGCTGGCGGGCAAAGAAGTCGCCACCGTGCTGAGCCAGCATGGGGTGAAGGACAAGATCATCCTGGCGATGGACACCGACGAGGACACGCTTTCATGGATCCAGAAGGGCGTGATCGCGGCCACGATCTCGCAGAAGCCCTACACCATGAGCTTCGTCGGAGTGAAAATGCTGGACGATCTCTATCATCACAAATTGTCCACGCTGAGCAATGACTGGGCCAAAGACAGCTTCGCCCCCATTCCGGCATTTGTGGACACGGGATCGTCGCTGGTAGACAAGACCAACGTGGATGCGACGATTGCGGCGAGCAAATCAGTAACCAGCACTACCAAGTAAATTTCTCATCACGAACAAAGGGACTCTGAATGCGTAAGGTCTTGCTGGTTTTCCTTCTTCTTTCCCAACTGACGTTTTCCCGACCGACATGGGCGCTGGACCGACAACCTAACTCCGATTTCCGGATGCGCCGCCAGTCGCTGGCCAGCAAGGCCAATGGCGGCGCGGTGCTGCTGTTTGCCTCGAACGAGGCCGAGGGACCGAACGATCTCTACGGCTACCGTCCCGACGACAACTTTTTCTATCTCTCCGGCTGGAGCGAGCCGGGAGCTGCGCTGCTGATCATTGGCGGCGCCAACTCCAGCGATCACGCCTACACCGAAATTCTCTTTCTTCCCAACCACAATCCCTCGCAGGAAAAGTGGACGGGACCGAAGCTTGGTGCAGACAGTACCGACGTGAGCAAAATTACCGGGTTCGATCACGTCGAAGTCCTGGATAATTTGCGTTCCGAACTGGTCCGGCTCCTGCCCCTGAAAAAAGCCACAATCGTTACCGACATCGTGGCCGATGACGAGATCTCGAATTCAACCGCACCGCTCGATTGGCTGAAGCGGGCAAACGCATTCCCTGTCGGCGTGTCTTTCCAGGACGTGCGGCCGATGCTGGCATCGCTCAGAACCACCAAGGACGCGGGGGAAATCGAACGCATCCGTCACGCGACCGACGCCTCGATTGCCGCGCATTTCGCCGCGATGCGCACGGTGAAGCGGCCTCCGGATTCCGTGCTGGCTCTGCGTGCCTACTGGCGGCAGCGGCAGATGCAGGTGCGCTACGCCGCCGGTCATGTCCAGCACATGCAGAAGGCCTTGGAGCAGATGAATGTCAAACTACCGGAAGTCGTAAGCGACATCACGGGACTGACCGGCATGTGGATCATAGAGGCCATCCTGCAGGGTGAACGTGATCCCATCAAACTGGCCAAGCTGCGGGATGGGCGATGTCATCACAGCGAAGACGAGATTGCCCTCGCGTTGGAAGGAACGTGGCGGCCCGAACACCTCTTCGAGCTTAGTCAAGCGTACGAGTTGCACCGCTTCCATCAGCAGCAGATTACCGAGTGCGACAAGCAGGTTGAGGCAGAACTCGCGAAGTTCGCCGAACCGGGCGGGAGAGAAGACTCAGACCGTTAATCCGCGCAAGCGTGGGCGCAAAAGAATGACGTCCGGTTCGACGCGAAGGGTCCTTTATTCCAGGCTTTGGGCGTCGACCTGACCTTGATCGAGGGGATCGACGTGGGAACCGCCCTGGTGATCCTGGCCGAAATCGGTGTGGACGTCAGTCGCTTTCCGACGGAGAAACACTTCGCGAGTTGGCTGCGGCTGTGTCCCCCGCAGAACGAGAGCAACAAGACGAAGAAACGCCGCGGTCGTCGTAAGGCGACGAGCCGGGTAGCCATCGCCTTGCGGCTGGCCGCGCGATCGGTGGGCAAGACAATGACGCCGTTGGGCCTGTTCTACCGCCGGATCCGCAGTCGGATCGGTGGACGTGGAGCAGTCAAGGCGACCGCGCACAAGCTGGCGTGTTTGATCTACAGGATGCTCAAGCACGGCGAAGAGTACGTGACCCAGTCGATGGAGGAGTACGAGGCCAAGATGAAGGCCAACGTGTTGAAGGCGCTGGAACGAAAAGCGGCGGCGATGGGATTCCAACTGAGTCCGCTGCCCAGCCCATAGATCACTCCACCGAGGCCGTCGCCGTCGCGCGAAGGGCCTGGGACAACGCACAACGCTGAGCAGCCAACTCCTCCTGCCTCTGTTTGGGATGCTGGGGGTCTGGGGGATTTTTGTTCCCGACGAAGGCTGAATGCGCCAGACAACTGCACAAACTGCGTTACGCCTCTCGTTCCAGCGCAGGGAGTTCATGGGGAGCCGTTCTGGGCACCCACGAAAGTCTTCGCCTTGCCGATCGCCATGCGGCTATACCGCAATCGACAGGGACTTACCAAAGGGAAGAAGAGTCGGGACAAAGCCTCCAAGCCCAAGCCTAATCCCGATCATCGCACTCGACCCCAACTGGCCCTCGAACTCATTCAGTTGGTTGCCCACTGGTACCCCGACGACTTGAGATCACCCAACCGGCGACAGCGCGACGGGGGCAAGAGCATTCTCTCTCATCTGCCGTCTAACGTTCACCTCATCAGCCACGTTCATCCCAAGGGCGCGCGATACGAACGTGCTCCCATCAAGAAGGAGGGGAGCAAGGGAGGGCCTCGAAAGCAAGGGGCTCGTCTGCCTGGCATGGCGAAGTGGGCCAAGGATCCAGCCCAGCCCTGGACTCGGTTTAAATTCAACCAGTTCGGGCTGCATGCCACGCTCGCCGTCAAAACCATCAAGGCTCTCTACTACAAGGCAGGCGGAGACCGCGAGCTGACGATCGTCTTGGTACACGACCTGGACGGGAAACGTCCCGATCAGATGTTTTACTGCACCAAGTTGAATTGGAGTGCACGACAGATCCTGACGGCATACTCCCACCGCTGGGCGATTGAATGTACCTTCGAAAACTGCAAACAGTTCCTGGGACTGGAGGACCCGGCCAATCGCCTGCCCAAAGCCGTCGAGCGGACCGTCCGCCCTTGTGCTCTTGCGCGCGGCACACCAGCCCCATGTCACTCGCTGGCCGGCGTGGTTTGCGGTGGGTGGGGTCAGCCCTTTGGCCGAGCCAGGCGGCGCTTTGCGGCGGCGACCTGTTTGCGTTCGGCTTTGTCGCGTCGCTCTGCGACACGGTAATCCCGGACCGCTTCCGGATGGTTATTCTTCCAGACGTTTGGCAACAGGCTTTGATAGTCGGTCGACCCGGCGAGCAACTGGTCCAGGACATCCTTGATATACGCCCACACGTCCAGGTCGTGGCGCCGGGCGCTGCTCACGAGTGTCATCAGTTGCGCACTCTGCTCGCCACCAGCCACGCTCGCGACAAACAGCCACGCCTTACGTCCCATCGCCACTTGCTTCATCAAGCGTTCGACGGCGTTGTTGTCGATCGGGACGCGGCCATCGCTCACATAAGCATTCAGTGCCTGCCAATGGTTCCGTAGATAACGCAGCGCCTCGGCGAAGTCGCTCTTGGGTAGCACCGCGCCCAGCGGCTCGCTGTTCAGCCACCCGTGAATGCTCGCCAAGATGATCGTCGACTCGCGCTGGCGCAGCGCCTGCCGCTCTTGCCAGCTCAAGTCCTTGGCGCGCGCCTCGACGTCGTAGAGGGCCTGGATCATACCCAGCAGCAAGTCGCGCTCAGTAGTGTAGGTCGTCGCTTCGACGAACTTGCGGCGCGCGTGACCCCAGCAGGCCACGAACTCCAAGCGTCCATCGCTTTTGAGCACCACGCTCCGGTTGCCGGAGAAACAGTCCCCTTGAACTTTGCATTGGCTGTGATGAAAGAAGTCATCCGGTCCATCGCGATGCCGCGAGACGCGGAAGTCGAAGATGTTGTAGGGTGCCGCGTGCAGTCCCGAGTAAACCCACATCTTGGCCAGGAGACTGTCGTGGCTCGCGGCCCGCGCTTCGGCCACCTTTTCCGCCAACCGCCGGCTCTTCGGATCGTCGCCCTGCGGTGTTTCCCTGGGCAAGAGCATGCGACAGCTCGTCTCGTCCAGCCCCACGCCGATGTCCCGCTGAACCAAGCGGGTCATCGCTTCGATCAGCGGTGTGATCACGAAGGCGACCTGGCTCACGATGTTCAACAGCGTTGAGCGACCGGGCACCCAACCACTGCCGGCGAATAGGTCCTGCTGGCGATAGATCGGCAGATGATGGAACCACTTGGCCTCGACGATCGTGGCCGCCACGCTCGTGTCATAGCGGTCGCCTTCGACCAGCGATGTCGGCCGCTCGGGCGATGCCACGCCGCAGGCCGGCTCGTTCGCACACACATACTTCGGATATTTCTTGACCAGCACATACAACTCGGGCCGGCGATAGACCAGGGTCTCGGTCGCGTCGTAGCCGATCAGTTGCCGAGGGCCGTGCGCGGCACAGTGGCTCAAGGCAGCGTCGGCCGGCATGATCCGCTCTTCGCGATGCAGATGCTTGGGAAACGACTCGCTGCGCGGCCTTCGGGGTTTGCGCTTTTGCTGATCCGCGTACTTCTCGACGATCGCCTGGGCTTCTGCTTCGGCTTCGGCACGCGCCGCCTGGAACTCGGCGTTGTCCTCAAACGGAAGCCAGCCTTGATTGGGGTCGGTAAGCACGCGCCGCTCGCTGCGATGCCCATTCAGCATGTGCTGGATCAACGCGCGGAGCTTGTCTTGTTCGGCGGTGAGCGCCTCAATTGTTGCGCGTTGAGCGTCGATGATCGTCCAGCAGCTTGCAAGATCGCTGGGCAATTCACCGCTGCTGGAAACACTCGCCTGTTCGCTCATGACGAGCACGATAACGTCTACAGCCTCGATGCGCAAGACGTTCTTTACGCGAATTTGCCAGAATTCCTGAAATTGTTACTGGACCCGCCTCGCCGCGCTCAGGTTCCAGTTTGGGCGGGCTCGCGCGACGCGTCGGTACGTTGGTAACGTGGCCGGCGCTTGACGCTCTTGAGTTCCACGCCCGCTAGGATCATTGCCAGATCGGTGGCATCTAGCTCCACGGTCACGCCGTCGGCTACAGGCCGAGGACGCTCGAAGGTGCCTCTTTCGAGCCGCTTGTAGAAAATGATCCACCCGTCGCGGTCCCATGTCATCAGCTTCAGCCGATCTCGTCGGCGATTGAGGAACAGAAAGAGATCGCCGCCCAGCGCGTCGCAGCGGAACTCCGACTGGATGATCGCGTGTAAACCATCGAAGCCTTTGCGCATGTCGACGTTCGGGGCATACAGATAAATCCGTGCCGCGTTCAGCGGCGCGAGTCGTGATACAAGCGACGACATCCCGATTTCGCTCCCTAGCGCCGCGCGCCTAGCACGATCTCGTGAAACGCGCTAGGCGTGGACCGCGCGACCTGCGTGCCAGCACGCCCCGCGCTCTCGGCCAAGCAACGAATGGCGTCCAGGCAGCCAGCGGGAACATCGACTTCCACGCTGCCGAAACGAAACCGAACGAGCTCCTCGGCTGCGGCCTTCGTGTGGGCTCGTCCGCCACTGTCGTGCCGCGTGTCGGCTCCGATTAACGCCGGCACTCGCCGAATCTCTTCGCCCACCGCGTGTCGTTGCTCCAAGTGAGCAGCCGAGCCGACGCGTTTCGACCAGTAGTAGAACGTCTTCACGTTGACCCGCTCGTGGCCGCAGAAATGCGTCACCGACGCACCGCTGGCCCGAAAGCGCTCCAACCGCTTCACCCACTCCCGCCGCTTTACCTGATCCAATGCCTGTGCCATGTAACCGCTCTCCCGAGTGAATGCGAACGCGACTGACAGTCACGGTCCCGCTGCAACTCTACACCCGGAAAACAGCCGGCACGGAATCCACCCCGATGGTCGTGGTGTGCGCTCACGCTCTTGCTCTATAGTTTGATCGTGGTGTGGTTCCACAAGACAGGACATCAATTCGTCCGTTTTCCGAACCGGCCGTGGTATTCTGCGCAGGAAGAACCGTCGTTTGCTGATCTCCTGACCACGCTGCGTCGTGTCAGCTTGGAGGAGAAAACGAGCACAGTGCTTTCAAATCACAGTCAGATAAATATCTGGCTTACACAGATTGCCGATCTTTTCAGCCGAGTCTGGGTGATCCACGCTTGGCGTACGGATTCGCAGTAACGTCGCTACATCACGACCGACCGACCGGAGCAAAAACACCGGCCGGGCCGCTCGCGGAACGTCGCCAGAATGTGCGAAACTTGAACTTAGATAGACGTAAAATCAGGACCTCCTTGGTATTCTGTGGATGCTTACCTGTCCCCAGAACACAAGGAGATCCCGATGGATCGCATTTCGCATGGATGTGAAAAGTTCGCCGCCGAACCGCTGCCTTACGTCTCTGGCC
>CAWFMU010000036.1:0-595318 GCA_963816865.1 Terriglobia bacterium | reverse complement strand
CCCGCGGTCCAGGTTGCGATTCCCCTGTCGAGACAGCCCCACACAGCGATGCAGCCGAAACCTCTGGTGATGCCACGAACCTCCTCCTCTGGGAGGAGCCGAGGCGTCTTCGAGATCAAACCGAACGAGGCACGCGACGGGAAGCTGAAGTGGAATCGAGATCTGCCTAGACCCTGTTGCGCTGGTCTCACTGCCCTGGGTGCACCACTTTCGTATACTATATTTGAAATCCGATGCTGTATTCTCGGATGCTTCACCTGGTGGGGGGATTGGGCAGCCATGACCCTTGGCATCGCGGGGATGTCAGGGAGTTTTCGCCTCAGGAGGGTTGGCATGTTGAGTCGACTTTCGATTGTGATCGTTCCGTGCGCGCTTCTCTAGACGCCGAGACGCGGCCGCGATATGCCTGACGCCATCACCGACGAGGGAGTGGCCCGGCTGCGGCAGCGGATCGGGATCGCGCGGCCCCACACCAACCCGCCTCACTACCTCAGCCCCAACGAGGACGCCTTCCGCCACGTCGCCGAGGCGTACGGCGACGACAACCCCCTCTGGTGCGACCCGTCCTACGGCGCTGGGAACCAGGTGGGCCGGTCCGATCGCGCCCCCTCATCTGGTCGGTGGGGACACCCTCATCGGGGAGGACGAAGTCACCGTCCTCGAAGGCGAGACGAAGGCGCTCATGAAAGGCGACCCGCTCGGAGGTGTCCACGCGTTCTATTCGGGATCGTTCCGGGAGTGGTGGAACCCGCTACGCCCCGGGCATGCGGGTGACCCGCCGCAACGCTCTGGTCGGCGTGCACGACAAGGTCGGCGACTTCGCCGGTCGCACCGTGCACGAATGGTTGGCCGAGGTGTTCGCTGCGGCGGACGGTCCAGTCCTCTCTGGGCAGTACCGACTTGATGATCCGTGCCGAACGGGAGAAGGCGACCGAGCGGAAGAAGAACGACGAGGTCGAGATCCGCCCGTACACCGACGACGAGCTCGCGGCGCATCGGCGAGACCGTCGCCGGTGAGCGAAGCCGGCGGCGCGGTGCGGAGCCACGCTGGTGGGAGGACGTGAACGAAGGCGACGAGCTCCCTGCCCTGGTCAAGGGCCCGATGCGGGTGACCGACATGGTCGTATGGCACACCGGCATGGGCATGGGCCTGTACGGCGTCGCCGCCCTCCGACTCGGCCACGACCAGCTCCAGCGCATGCCTCGCTTCTTCAAGCCCGACGACTTGAACATTCCCGACGTCCAGCAGCGCGTGCACTGGGATCCCGAATGGGCCCACCGGGCCGGGAACCCGGCCTGTTACGACTACGGCCGCATGCGCGAGACGTGGCTCATCCACCTGTGCACCGACTGGATGGGTGACGACGCCTGGCTCTGGAAGCTGGACTGTCAGTTCCGCAAGTTCAACTACGTGGGCGACACCCACTGGATGCAGGGACGGGTCACCCGGAAGTACCTCGCGGACGGAGATCGACCGGCCGTCGACCTCGACGTCTGGGGAGAGAACCAACGCGGCGAGACGACGACGCCGGGCCACGCGACCATCCTCTTGCCCTCCCATGAACACGGAGAGGTCCGACTCCCCCCACCACCGGGTGGGGCGACCACCTGCCAGGAAGCTCTCGATTCCCTCGCTCGACGCTTCGCCGCCGAGGAGCAAGCAGTGAAGCCATACCCCGAGATGCCGCCCGGGACTGACCCGTGAGCGTGACGGAGCGGTTCTGCGAATTGAGCTTCAATCGCCCGAGCTCGCCGCAACAGCCTTACTGACCCCATCGTCTACGCGCTGACCGACACGGTGGACGCCGCCGCCAGTGACGAGTCCGTGCGGGTCATCCATCTCGAGGTGAGGGCGATCACTTCTGCTCCGGCTTCGACCTGGCCGAGAGAACACCGGGACCCGACCGCCCCCGGGTGGGTTCGGTACACCGACGCATGAACGGCCACGTCAATCGCCTGATCCCGGCGATGCTGACCTGCCAGACTCCGATCGTCTGCACGGCCCGCGGCTGGGTCGATCGGTCTGGGCCTCGACATCCTTCTGGCCACGGACTTCGCCGTCGTGGCGGACGACGCCCGGCTCTGGGCTCCGTTCACGACCTTCGGCTTCACACCGGACAGTGGCGCCACCTGGCTCATCCCCCGTCTGGCCGGCGTTGCCCGAGCCCGCGAGATGCTCATGCTGGGAGAGAAGGTCTCGGGAGCCGACGCAGCCTCGTGGAACCTGGTCCACCGCGCGGTGCCCGCTACCGACCTCGATGCCGTCTCCATGGAACTTGTCAACCGCCTGGCTGCCGCACCTACCGTCGCCGTCGGTCTCACCAAGCTGTTGCTGCACCGAGGTCTCACGGCCGACCTCAGCAGCCACATGGCCGATGAGGCCTGGGCGATGGAAGTCTCCAGTCGCTCCGACGACTTCAAGGAGTACGGACAGGCGAGCAAGGAGAAGCGCGAGCCTCGATTCACCGGGCGATAGTCACAAAGGTCTGCGTCGCTCGGACGACTGGCGCCGTTCGGATATAATATTCAGAATGGAATTCGCTGCGGCACAGGCGGGGGCCGTCCAGGCGAGTGGGCGGCCTCTTGAAGGAATCCGCGTGCTCGCCATCGAGCAAATGCAGGCACTCCCATACGCCACTCAGCTGTTGGCGCGCCTGGGCGCCGACGTCGTCAAGGTTGAACCGCTCACCGGGGAGCTCGGACGGGCGTCACTGCCTGCCATGTCCGACCCTGAAGGCCGCTCGGTCGGCGCGACGTTCCTGCGCAACAACCTCAACAAGCGAAGCATGTGTGTCGACCTCAAGAGCACCGAGGGACGTCAACTCGTGCTGGACCTGGCGCCACGTTTCGACATCTTTGCCGAGAACTTCAAGGCCGGTGCCATGGATCGTATGGGACTCGGCTACGACGACATTGTCGCCGTCCATCCACGCTGCGTCTACGCGTCGGTGTCGGGCTTCGGGAACTCCTCACCATCCCCCTACCGCGATTGGCCCGCCTTCGCCCCGATCGTCGAGGCGATGTCGGGTGTCTACGAGATGAAGCGCATCGGCGACCTCCCGCCCGTGGTGTCGCCCGTTGGCGCACTCGGCGACATCGGGGCGGCGCTGTACACCTCCATCGGCCATCCTGGCCGCTCTTCGAGACCGTGACCAGACGGGACGGCCCGCATACGTCGACGTCGCGATGCTCGACTCCGTCATCGCGATGACCGACATCGTGACCAACTACTGGTCGATGGGCGTCGACAACGGTGACTCAGGCTCGGTGATCAACCACGGCTTTCGGGCTGCCGACGGTTGGTTCGTCATGCAGGTCGCACGCGTGCACGTCTTCGAGCGTCTGGCTCAGCTCGTCGGACATCCCGAGTGGGTATCAGACGAACGGTTCAATACTCCCTACGGTTGGGTGCAACACCTTGAAGACGTCATCCGTCCGGCCGTCGAGAAATGGGCATCTGGGCGGAACCGCTTGGAGGTTTGTAAAGCCCTCAGTGAGGCAGGCATCGCGGCAGGACCCTGCGCTCGTGCCGAAGAGTTGGTTGCCGATGCCCATGTCGCAGCCCGTCACATGCTCGTCGGCATAGATCGGACCGACGGTGTCGACCAACCGGTGCTGGTGCCGGGCAACCCGGCACTCGATCGTCGACCGCTGTGAGGGTGGTGATCGCCGGATCCCCTGGCTCGGAGAGCATACGAACGAGGTCTTGCGCGATGAGCTCGGTCTGTCCGATGCCACGATCGAAGGCCTGCGATCGTCATCGGTGGTCGGTTAGAAACTCGGCCTACGTTGCGTTCGTTTCGTCGTTCCGCCCGAGCCTGGTACGCAATCGACTGAGTGCATCAGCGAACTCAGGGCGCCCCATGGACCACTGTTGCGGTTCAAGCTCGAGTGTGACTGCATCCGCTGCGTGCGTCACAGAGGCGCTATCGGCGAGCGTCCTCCGTGTCCGTTCCATCAGAGCCGCGGTCATGCCCTACTGCCCTTGATGCCAGCTGCCACGCTGTCTCGAGCAGATCATCCTCGGGGACGCAACGCCACGCCAGTTGGCGCCGCACCGCCTCCTCGCCGTCGAGTGTCTCTCCGAACAGCGACAGGGCAGCGGCGCCCTGACGGCCGATCCGCTGACGCAACTGCCACAGGTGACCGCCACCTGGATGGAGACCGACGTCAAGGAACCTCGTCTCGAAACGAGCCGAGGGCGAGCACACGATCAAATCGCACGCCAAAGCCAGGTTCATGCCGGCCCCGAGTGCCGGGCCGCCCACGGCCGCCACGGTCGGCAGCTCGCACTCCAGGACTGCGACATACCCGGCGTACGTCTCGCTGAGCGGCGCCTTTGGCTCGAGGAGATCGTCAACCGATCCCCCCGCGGAGAACACCGTGCCGTGCGCAGCGAGCACGACTGCCCCGATTGCATCGTCAGTCGCCACGCCGTGCACGGCATCCGCCAGTGCCCTGCTCATGCGGAGCGACAGGGCATTTCGGTCTTGAGGGTGGCTAAGGGAGACGATGGCAACGCCATCGCGCCGATCAACCCGCACGTAGCCCGGACCTTCCTGCGGGACCTCCGCCCCCTCGGCCACCACCATTCTCATAATATATACATTCGTGTCGAACCACAGAGACGAAGACAGGTCGAGTCATCGGCAGCCTCAGACAATTCCCGAGGCGTTGGACCAAGCCGCAAGAAACTACCGAGATGACGAAGCCCTGGTTGATGGGACGGACCGACTTTCGTTTGGCCAGCTGGCCGAACGAGTTGACGTCGTGGCGCGCGCGCTGGTGGGCAGTGGGATCGAGCCCGGAGATCGCGTAGCCCTGTGGGCTCCCAACACCGCTGAGTGGGTGATCACGAGCTTCGCCGTCTATGCCGTCGGCGCGGTCCTGGTGCCCCTGAACACCCGGTACCGCGGAGAGGAAGCCGGTCACGTCCTGCGAACCTCGCGAGCCCGCCTGCTCTTCACCGTGACCGACATGCTCGGCACCGACCTGGTGGAGCTACTGGCCGACGTGCCCGGACTCGAGTCTCTCCGGGAGATCGTGGTATTGGAGGGACCGACACGGCCCGAGTGCACGACTCTCGCCGAGTTCACGGCCCGAGCCCGCGACGCGCATGGCCCGGAGGTGGCACGCCGCCGCTCTGCTCTCGGGGAAGACGACGCCTCCGACATCATCTTCACTTCGGGCACGACCGGCAAGCCCAAAGGCGCCGTGCTCGGTCACGGTGCCAGCGTCCGCACCTACCTGGCCTGGTCGGACCTGGTCGGCCTGCGCAGAGGCGATCGCTACCTTGTGGTCTATCCCTTCTTTCACACGGCCGGGCTGAAATCAGGTCTGCTGGCGTGCGTGCTCCGGGGCGCAACAATCGTCCCCCACGCCGTGTTCGACGTGGTGCCGGTGATGGAACGTGTGGCCTCGGAGCGGATAACGATGCTGCCCGGACCTCCCACGGTCTTTCAGTCGATTCTCAATCATCCGATTTCGCGTCGTTCGACCTGTCCTCCCTGCGTCTGTCGGTCACGGGAGCCGCGATCGTTCCGGTGGACGTCATCCGCCGCATGCGCGACGAGTTGCGCTTCGAGACCGTCGTGACGGGCTACGGCCTGACCGAGACGACCGGCACGGTCAGCATGTGCCGCCACGACGATGCGCCCGAAGTCATTCGCCCGCACGGTGGGACGGCCGCTTCCGGGGGTGAGTGTGCGCATCGTGGACGACGCCGGCCGGTCGGTCGCACCGGACGATCCAGGCGAGATCCTGGTGCGTGGCTTCAACGTCATGCAGGAGTACTTCGAGGATCCGACGGCGACGAAGGAGGCGATCGACGAGGAGGGGTGGCTCCGTACCGGCGACATCGGCATCCTTGGCCGAGGACGGCAATCTGCGGATCACCGATCGGAAGAAGGACATGTACATCGTCGGCGGCTTCAACGCCTATCCCGCCGAGATCGAGGGCATCATGGTCGGCCATCCGTCGGTGGGCCAGGTCGCGGTCGTCGGCATCCCCGACGAGCGGCTGGGGGAGGTCGGGGTGGCGTTCGTCGTTCCCCGTCCCGGCCAGACGATCGACCCGGACGAGCTCGGAGCATGGTGCCGCGAGCACATGGCCAACTTCAAGGTCCCGCGAACCATTCGAATCGTTGATTCTCTCCCGCTCAACCCCACGGGGAAGGTCATGAAGTTTCAACTCCGGCGCAGCTCGCCGGGTGACGTCGAGCTGGTCGGTGGACCCGTCCATCGATCGTCCGCTTCAGGTCCACGCCACGATCGGCCCGGCTGCCTCGATCATCTCCGAGATCTGGCGCGGATCGGTGGACAGAGTGCAGAGTCGGTTCCCTGCCGGAAGCCCCCCGAGGACCAACTGGCGCAGCCGGTCTCGGTGGGCATCGGCGTCGAGGCGATCACCGTCCGGATCCCATGCCTCGACCGGAACACGGATGCCGAGTGCCGCCGCCGACGTCCACGATCACTGCCGTTTGCTCGGCCTCGGCAAGATCGATCACAGCCAGCGCCGGGCGGCTGGGGCGGCGGAGCAGCGAGACGGCGACACACGCCGCCGCAAACCCCGGGGAGGGTGTGGACGGCACGATCGACCGCCCCGAGCCGCGTGGTGCCGAGCGTGCGGGCCACCCAGAATCCGGCGGTGCCGGCGTCGGCCGCGACCAGCGCACCGGCCGGCGACATATTCCGCGTAGTGCATGGTGGCACCGCTCGGCGGCAAGCGGGCTCGCTCTCGACGCTCCAACCCCGCTGTGTCACCTCCGCCAGACGAGCACGTAGCGGCGGCATGGTCGTCGGCGTACGGCGGCGGGAGCCGCATCGCTCGGCCAGCGGGGCGAGGCCGGCCGGAGGGATCGTCAGAGCGGGGGCCAGCCGCCACCGCTCTTCGGGAGACTCCGCCGGATCCAGGCCAGTGGCAATGATCAGGTCGGCCTCGTCGAGACCGCTCAGCACGAAATCGTCGGCCTGCAACCCGATCGTGGCCAGGTGGTGTCGGCTCCTCCAATCGAACACCCCCTTTGCACCCCACGTGTTCAAGACGCCGACTCCAGCCGACACGGCCAGATCGTGCAGGCCCGGCACCGACATGTGCCAGATGACGCCGGGACCGGCCAGCAGAACCAAGGTGTCGGCGGCTCGCACTGCCTCGACCGCGTCCGTCGGCCGGCTCGACCCAGTTGTCATCGGGGCGGACGGGACCGCAGGGTCGTTTCCTCAATCGGCTGAGTGGGATCGAGTGTGATGTGCAGCTCCACTTCTCCGGAGGAGAGTGTGGGAGCCATGGCCACCAACTCTCCGCCGAGTTCACCTCGACTCTGAGGCACCAGGACCGAGTCCCGGCAGCCAGAAGACGCCGTCGCCCCGGTGTGCCGCCGCCCGCGCCCCGTGGACCCTTTGGTGGGCCTGGGCGAAGAGCGGGGCCGCCGTGCCGGCCACCGGCACCACCTCGAGTGCGCCGAAAGGGCGCTCCGTAGATCGGCGTCGATGCCCGAGACGACGGCCACACGTCGCCAAAGCTCGGCCACGGGGATCGACGTTCACAGGGTGAATCCGAGCGCGGCGGAGCCTCGGATCAACGGGCTGCGGTCCCCTCGATCGTGGCCCACTGCGGCTCCCGCTTTTCGGCGAAGGCCGCAGGGCCCTCGACCTGGTCGGGATGCCCCCACATGGAGACCAGCTCCGCTAGCCCCTGCCTTGCAGGCGTCGGTGAGCCCCTGCTCGAGCGCGCCCCACAGCGCCCGCTTGGTGGCCGCCATGGCGGCGGGCGAGTTGCGAGCGATCTTCTCGGCCAATGCCTGAGCCTCTTCGCGCAGGCGCTCGGGTGGATCGACCACCTGGCTGATCATGCCCAGTGCGCAGCGCACGGTCAGCCGACATGCGCTCGTGCCGTCCGACCAGCGCCATGCGCAGGACCGCCTCGAAGGGCATGCGCCGGGCCAGTCCGATCAGCTCGTAGGCCGCCACCTGTCCGACCGACACGTGAGGGTCGAGGAACGTGCGCGTCGGACGCCGCGATCACGATGTCGGCGTCGGCGATCCAGTGGAATCCCCCACCGGCACAGATCCCGTTCACCGCCGTGATGACGGGCTTCCACACTCCGTTGTGCCACGACGTGAAGTGAAAATCGAACTTCTCGCTCGACTCGCGATACCGCTCGAACCCGAGGCCGTCCGATGCGATCTCGATCATGTCGGCGCCGGTCTGGAAGGCCTTGCCCTCTCCGGTGTGGACGATCACCCGAACGGCGGGATCTGCGTCCAACTCCTTCCACGCCTCGGCGAACTCGTCGCGCATGGCGTTGTTCATGGCGTTGAGGCGTTCCGGGCGATTGTTGATCAACCAGCCAACCGGGCCGTGGCGCTCGATCTTCAGAGTTTCATACACCATTGCGAGTCCTCTCGTTGCTGCTCGACATCACTCATCAGGGGTGGGCGAATCGAGTACGGCCCACTGCGGCTCCCGCTTTTCGGCGAAGGCCGCAGGGCCCTCGACCTGGTCGGGATGGCCCCACATGGAGACCAGCTCCGCTGCCCCTGCCTTGCAGGCGTCGGTGAGCCCCTGCTCGAGCGCGCCCCACAACGCCCGCTTGGTGGCCGCCATGGCGGCAGGCGAGTTGCGGGCGATCTTCTCGGCCAATACCTGAGCCTCTTCGCGCAGGCGCTCGGGCGGATCGACCACCTGGCTGATCATGCCCAGCGCGCAGCGCACGGTCAGCCGACATGCGCTCGTGCCGTCCGACCAGCGCCATGCGCAGGACCGCCTCGAAGGGCATGCGCCGGGCCAGTCCGATCAGCTCGTAGGCCGCCACCTGTCCCACCGACACGTGGGTATCGAGGAACGTCGCGTCGGACGACGCGAGCACGATGTCGGCGTCGGCCACGAAATGCAGCCCGCCCCCGACGCACATCCCGTTCACCGCCGCGATGACCGGCTTCCACACTGCGTTCTGCCAGCGATGTCAAGCGCAACTCGGCACGGCGCGTGCGCCCGGATTGCTTGCGAAGTGCGTCGGGGTTCCGACTGAGCTGGACCACATCGAGGCCGGTCTGGAAAGCCCGACCTGCTCCCGTGTTCACGATCACACGCACGGCGGGATCCTGATCCAACTCCCGCCAGGCCTCCTCCAGCTCGTCGAGCATCAGCGCATCCATGGCGTTGCCGGAATCGGGGCGATTGAACGATAAGCCATCCGACAGGCCCTTCGCGTTCGACCAACAATGTGGAGTACGAACTCAACTGCGGGGCACCTCCGTCCAAGGACGGGAGGAATACGGGTCTGGCTCGCGAGGCAAGCCGAGGACTCGCTCCCCGAGAATGTTCTTGTTGATCTCGGTCGTCCCGCCCTCAATGGTGTTGGCACGGCTACGGAGCATCCCCCGGACCTCGTAGGGCAGTGAGCCGGCGTAGTCACCGAGGTCCCCGACCCAGGCCATCGCCCTCATACCCAGCACCGACATGGCCGCAAGCTGGACGCGCTGGTTCAGCTCACCTTGGTGGACCTTGCCAACCGAACTCTCCGGACCCGGGGCACGCCCGGCGCGCAGCTCGACTGCGCACCCGCTGGTTCGTCCACTCCCTGATGCGCTCCTCGCAGTAGAGACGCATGATCTCCTCACGGCGCACAGGATCATCCCACCCGCCAGGACGCCCTTCGGCACTTTGGAGCTTCGCCAACCGAATGAGATGGCCGACACCCGAGCCTCCGATCCGATCCACACCTCCTGAGCCCGCGCCCGACACCATCTGGCGCTCTCCCGACAGAGTGGAAATTGGCCACCTTCCATCCGGCGCCGACGTCGCCCACCCGGCACGGCGTCGGAAACCCGGGCCGCTTCGAGGAAGACCTCGTTGAAGTCGACCTCACCGCCCATGTGACGCAATGGGCGAACGTCGACGCCGGGCTGGTGCAGATCGATCAGAAAATACGTGAGCCCTTGCCGCTTGGGCACGTCGACATCGGTCCGGGCGAGCAACACGGCCCAGTCTGAAAGATGCGCCCACGTGGTCCACACCTTTTGTCCCGTGATGACCCACTCATCGCCGTCACGCTCTGCCTTGGTGGCCAGTGATGCGAGGTCCGACCCTGCCCCTGGCTCGCTGAAGAGCTGGCACCAGGCCTCCTCGTTACGCACGATCGGAGGCAGAAATCGAAGTCGCTGCTCCTCGGTCCCGTGCGCAAACAGGGCGGGCGCAGCCAGGTTGAGTCCGAGCGGGTTGAGACGACCCAGGTTGAACGGGCTGAGCTCCTGCTCGACCTGCCGGGCGGCCTCCCGTGACAGATCGAGCCCTCCGTAGGCACGAGGCCAAGTGGCGGCAACCAATCCAGATCTTCCAAAGACGGGATACCACGCCTCATACTCCGCCCTGGTCCGGACCTCACGTACTGCGGCCGGTCCGCCCCGACGTCCCGCCTCGATCCACGCCGCGGGTACTGTCGATGTAATCCAGGCTCGCACCGAGGCGACGACATCCTCAATGGACGCGTCCGATGGAACAGAGAGGAGCCCATCTTCCTTGTCGTGGGTGGAGGTCAACTGAGCTCCGTCATCAGCTCATCGGATTGAATGGGCTCCGCCGGCGCGGACTCACGTTCACCCGTCCTCATTCCGATATCGCCCACCGGCTCCTGACCTAGTCCTTCGCTCCTCGAGCACGAGCACATCGGCCACGTGTCTCATCGTGAGATCGTATATTTTATCATATTGCTGACTTCGACAGCCTGGTCATGCAGCCGTAGGCGCCCCCGACGCCGCCTACCGGGTGCAGAAAAGGCGGAGATCAGTCAGATGGCGCGCCGATTCGCATAAGATATACGTATGCCAGCGTCCACTTCTAGTTCCACAGCCAAGGGCCGCTCGAACGGAAGCCGGCAAGCAAAGCTTGTCCGCACGCCAAGTGGTGAGCACATCGCCTCACATGTCCGAAGCCTCATCTTCGAGGGCGAGCTGCGCCCCGGCATGCGCGTTCCACAGGATGCGATTGCCCAAGACCTCGGTGTGAGTCGGATACCAGTGCGCGAAGCGCTTATCGTGCTCGAGCGCGAGGGATGGGTCACCAATGAAATGCACCGCGGCGCATTTATCAATGCGCTCGATGAGCCGACGGTCCATGACCACTACGAACTCTTCGGTTTGATCTATGGATTCGCAGCAAAGCGTGCCCTGGCGCGTGCGGGTGAAGATCTGCCGCAACAACTGGGAGAGATCCAGATGCAGTTTGCCAAGGCCACGACGGCGGCGGATCATTACGATCTTTCCATTGCATTTCATAGCTTGATCGTGAAAGGCGCAGCGTCACCCCGCATCAACGTGGCGCTTCGCGCGATGTCCGCCCTCGTACCCGGAAACTTCTTCGAAGAGGTTCCCGAAGCGGTGGAAGTTGAAAGCCGCGGGCTCGCCGCGATCACTCGGGCGATGAAACAAGGTGACGGCGAGAAGGCGGCGGCCGAATACGTCAAGATGATGCGCAACGTCGGAAATAAAGTGGCACAACTCTTCCGGCAGCGCTCCCTGTTCGCGCCGATGGAAGCGACGGCTTGACGGCCGAGAACTCGAGCGCAGGTCAATCGAGTGTCAACACACCCGTTTCGCGACGTCGCCATTGCCGGGGTGCACAACACGGTACAGGCGCGCCGGCTCCGAGACCACGACTCGACGTCGATCGCGCTGATTGGCGCTCTGGGCGCGCTCGTCGACGCCGGGATCGCCCCGCACGAGGTTGACGGTGTCGTCGGTCCCGACTGCGCGCAAATAGCCCTCGAAATGGGTCTCGGACCGTGCACCCGACGGCCCAGCTCTTTGGGAATTCCGACGATTCTCGACGCAGCGGCGCTGATCACCACCGGTCAGTGCGACGTCGTGTTGGTCGCTGCTGGTGGCGCCGGGGTTCACACCGAACGAACCTCGACGGCACCCTGGACGCGGCCCACCAACGAGCTCGTCGTCGGCTACGGATTGTTCACAGCCGCCGAATTCGCCCTCATGGCGCGTCGCCACATGCTCACCTACGGCACCACGCCCGAACAGATGGCTACCGTCGCGGCCACGATTCGTACAAATGGCCACGTCAACCCGGAAGCCGTCTACAGCGGCCGCGGACCATTCTCACCTTTGGACATCTTGGAATCTCGGATGATCGCCGACCCATTTCACCTGCTCGACTGCGCCATGACATCGGAAGGCGGATGCGGTGTCGTACTGGTGAGCGCCGAACGGGCGGCCGAATGCGACATGCCCGTCTGGATTCTCGGGGGAGCCAGCGACTCATTCGGGCCGGCGTACACCGTCGCACCGGTGTGGGATTTCCGGCCCCGACCGGACTCCGATCCCGCCGGAATGGTGGGCGCCCGTGCGGCCAAGAGAGCGTTCGCCATGGCCGGCCTGACACCGGCCGATGTCAGTGTCGCCGAGCTCTACGACCCTTTCTCGTTCGAAGTCATCAGACAGTTGGAGGCATTCGGCTTCTGCTCGCCCGGTGAGGCCGGACCTTTCGTCGCAGACGGAAACATCGGGCCGGGCTCCCTACTCCCCGTCACCACCGACGGAGGAACGATGTCGTACAGTCATCCAGGAATCAATGCGCAACAGCTGCAGCGAGTCATCCGGGCAGCCCTGCAGTTGCGGGGCACCTGCGCCACGAATCAGGTCATTGGAGCAGAGGTTGCCCTCTGCTCCAATGGCGGTGCGGGCGCACTGTTCTGTGACGTGTTGCTGCTTGGGCGCGAACGCCCATGAGCATGTTGCTTCCCCAACCTCCGGGCGTCTCGATACCACGACCGAGCTTGCGCAGCGAGGCCTACTGGGAAGGTTGTCACCGACACCGGTTGCTCTACCAACGGTGCGCAGTGTGCGGCTACCGCGGCCTCGGCGCCTTCACCATTTGTGCACAGTGCCACGCGACATCACCCGTATGGGAGGCCAGCGCAGGGAGGGGATCCCTGTACAGCTGGACAGTTGTCTGGCACCCTCCCAACCCAGGGCTCCGGGTGCCGTACGCCCCTGCCGTAGTCCACTTGGATGAGGGATTCTGGATGCTGAGCGCTGTGATCGGTTGCGAAACAGATGAACTGCACGATGGGTTGCGGCTCTCCGTGGAATTCCATCCTGCGTCCGACGAGATCACTCTTCCGTACTTCTCCCCAGCGCCGGCGGGTCGGTCGTGACAGTGATGGGATCTCCCGTGAACGACAAGGTCTATATCCACGAGTACATCGACATAATTGGGCATAACCGCGGCCGCTACATGTACCACATGACGGCGAACTGGAGCCCCGCAGCGCAAGAGGACCGGCACCAACTCTGCTACGGCGTGTGGGGCGTCGTGGGCAGCACGGGACGGTGGCCGCAGGTGGTCAACCTCTGGGAGGAGGACGGATTCGACGGTCTGGCGGAGTCGTTTGGGCACGAACTGGGCCATCGCGACCTGCAGGACCCGAAGCTCGCTGCGTGGTGGGCGGCAGCGGCCGAGCTGCGGGCGGGGGGTGTCGATCGCCTGTTGGTGCCAGCTCCGTGGATGCCCACGATTGAGCAAGCTTGCTCGGCCGGGATACGAGGTGATGTCTACGCACACGAGCAGATCCGGGTGCCAAGAGGGAGCTCCGAGTCCTACTTAGAATTTGTTCATCGCGATGTTGTCCCGATGATGCAACAGTTCGGTTGGGTTCTGGCCGGAGCATGGGAGACAGCCCTGATCGATGACAGTGAGTGCTTTCTACTCTGGGCGATTCCCACGTGGCAGGACTGGGCCAACCGGGAGAAGGCGCGTCGCCATCACCCGGGACTGGTCGAGCTGGAAGCGCAGAATCTGTCGTTGACCGAGAGCGTTAGCCGCATTCTGCTGGCCGATTCGGCTCTCTCGCCCATGCGTCTGGGCCGCCAACCGTCTCGCGCCGATCGCACCGAGGACTGGAACGGCTGAGGCGATCGGCGCAACTACAGCTCTTGGTCTATCCCGTCTGACCGGAAGCGCGCCGACTGTCGTCACATCTCGCCGCCTGTTCCCATCTCAACGAGCTCCCGGCGCAGCACCTTTCCAACCTCGCTCCTCGGTAGCGCGTCTACGTGCCGGAAGGTCACGGGGATCTTGTACGCCACAAGGTGCTCTCGGCACAGTCGATCGAGCTCCGCATCTGACACGTGACCCACGACAAAGGCGACCGGCACCTCACCGAGGCGCTCATCGGGCAGCCCGACGACGGCCGCCTCGCTCACGCCGGGTGAGAGGAGAAGGACCTCTTCGACTTGTCCCGGGAAGACCTTGTTCCCTCCGCGATTGATGACGTCGCCGACCCGGCCCTCGATCCAGACGAAACCATCACCGTCGATGCGGGCGAAGTCCCCGGTGCGGACGTAGCCATCCGGATCAAGTCGATCTTCAAGGCTATTCCCGTCGGCGTATCCCGAGGCCATACGTGGCGGCCTCACCAGCAACTCACCGACCGTGTCGACTGATGCGGCCGACCCGTCCTTCCGCAACGACCTTTATCGCCACTCCAGGATGGGGCCGCCCCACCGCCCCGACCTTATCGGGATGGTCCCGCGCATCGGCCGCGGTCCATCCGATGACCTCTCCGATCTCAGCCTGGCCGTAGCCATTGAGCACCGTGACGCCGAACTTCTCGGTGAATCGACGCGCCGCAAGGGGCGACAGCGGCGCGGTGATGCTTCGCACGTAGCGGAGCGGTGTCAGATCGGCCACGTTGGCGTCGTCGGCCAGCATGACCATGGCGGCCGGCGGCAAGACGGTGGAGCGAATGGAGAAGCGGCCGACGAGTGTGGCGAACTCCGTTGTGCTGAAACGGTCCATGAGAACCAGGGACGCTCCGGCCCGCAGACCGAACAACACGTTGTAGATGCCGGCGTTGAGTGCCAGTGACACCGGTACCAGGTTGGGCGACGGTGGGCGAGCCGGATCGGCAGGCCGGCCCCGCAGCGGACCGAGGACACGGTCGAGCAGTTCCAGGTACCCGGTGTGCGTCTGCAGGATCGGCTTCGGTCGCCCAGTCGTTCCCGACGTCCAGGTGACAAAAGCCGTGTCGGGCTCGTAGTGAGTGGGCGACACGCCCGAGAGGTGGATTCCAGCCGTGTCGATCACGCAGGCGGGCTGTCGTGGACGAGAGAACGTGGTCCAGTTCCGCCTGAGGCTGTCGAGCGTTTGCCGGTACGAACACCGCGCCGGCCAGCCAGACCCCGAACATGGCGAAGACGAACTCTGGCCCGTTGGGCAGCTGGACGACCACAGCCTGGCCTGGCTCGACCCCGGCGGAACGCAGCTGAGCGCTGATTCGGGAGGCCTCCGCGCGCGCGCGGTGCCGGCCGTGACGGTCCGATCCACGGTGTTGATCAGGTCTTCACCGTCGGAGAAGGGATGTGCCGTCAACAAGTCTGCCAGGCTGTCTGCGGACCCATCATGACACGGCGTTGCCACGAGAAAGAGGCTCGGCGCAAGCATCTTCGGCACATTGTGGCTGAGAGCTGCGCAACCCCCTGGCGGTCAGGCGCTGGATGAAGACCTCAGACAAGGGAACTCCTTTCCCGAGGCGGTTCACCGTCCCGGCCCTCCGACCGCCGAAAGATTGTACATTATATTTGTTTCGACGATCTCGTGCGGCACGGCATGCCTGCACCAAATGCAAGGAGTCCCGCAATGGCAGACAGTGGAAACAGTTGGACGGGGTCTCCAGACCCGATCAAGATCGGCTGGCTTGGTTCGGCGCTCGACGGTCCTGACGGCGGCTACAACAAGATCCACCGGATGGCCTTCGATGAAGCACTCGAGGACGGCTTGCTCGATCGTCCGGTCGAGTTCGTGCTCCACGCGGAGAACGGCTTGCCGCGCGGCTCGGCTCGCAATACAGCGGATGGGTTCAAGTACCTCGTCGACCAAGGTTGCATCGGCATCGCGGGTGCGTACAGCTCCGACAACGCGATTGTCGCCGCTCCACTGGCGAACGAGCTCAAAATCCCCCTCATCAGCTGGGCTGGTACTGAGCGGTTGGCCGGCGACTACTGCTTTCGACTCGGTAACGGGGACTGCGGCGGTGACGCCGCGCTCTGTGTCTCCTGGCTTGCTCGCAACGGGTACACGCGTGTCGCGGTGCTCAGTGAAGTGTCACCCAACGGCGAAGAGTATTTCCGCTTCTTCCGCCAAGAATGCCGCAGGCACAACCTGAAGATTGTCTCGCTCGAGACCGTCAGCCAGACGCCGGCGAACCTGACGGAGAACCTGGACAACCTTCGGCAGTCAAATCCCGACGCACTCTGCTACATGGGATACGGCATGTTGGCGGCGCAAGGATTCCTTCGCAAGGCGCTCGACGAGTTGGCGTGGGATCCCCCGCGGATCATGGGTACGGCCTTCATGTTCTATCTGATGGGCTTCGAGAAGTTCGAGGGCTGGGTGGGAATCGATCAGTTCGACCCGAACAACCCACTGACCGAGGGATTCCATCAGACGGTATGTCGAGCGACACCAAGCGGACCCACCAATGTGGCCCAACGCAATCCCGGTCTTGGCGTACGACACGGCTCGTGTGCTTGCTGAGGGTCTCTTTCGGGCACCTTCACTCTCGGGACCGGGGCTCAAGGACGGGCTGGAGAAAATCCGATTCATGCCGAGCACCACCGGTGGGCCGCGCACGCACATCGCCGCCGCGCCCCATGAGCACGGGATGTTCCGAGGAGACTGGCTGCTCTATGGCCGAGTACGCAACGCAAAGCTCGAGTTCGAGGGACTCTTCGAACCCTCGGAGTGACCGACGGCCGAACGGGAACTCGTTGGCCCGGCGCCGTTCAGCCATTTCCAAACAGTCTTCACACGGGCACATCGCCTAAGTCAGGAAGGGACGCCATGGACGCCGACGACCTCATCATGGTCAGCGTGGACGACCATCTGGTCGAACCACCCAACCTCTTCGAGGGCCGACTGCCCGCGAAGTTTCAGGACAGGGCGCCCCGCGTGAAGCGGCTGCCCGACGGCAGCGACGTGTGGATGTTCAACGGGCACACGATCCCCAACATCGGCTTGAACGCCGTGGCGGGCCGGCCTCGGGAGGAATACGGCATCGAACCGACGGCGTTCGAAGAGATGCGACCAGGATGTTTCGACGTGCATGAGCGCATCAAGGACATGAACGCCGGTGGAGTCCTCGGCTCGATGAACTTTCCGTCCTTCCCAGGCTTCAGCGCCCGCCTCTTCGCCGCCTGTCGTGACAAGGAACTCGCTCTCGCCGTCCTGCGCGCCTACAACGACTGGCACATCGACGAGTGGTGCGGTTCCTACCCCGGCCGATTCATCCCGATGGCGCTGCCCGTCCTCTGGGATGCCGAGCTCTGCGCGGAGGAGATACGGCGAGTGGCAGCAAAGGGTTGCCACTCCTTGACCTTCACCGAGAACCCGGCCGCGCTCAAGTACCCAAGCTTTCATGACCCCTCGTGGGACCCGCTGTGGGCGGCGCTGTGCGATGAGCAGGTTGTCCTGTCGATCCATCTCGGCTCATCGGGTCAGCTGGCCGTGACCGCTCCGGACGCCCCGGTTGACGTGATGATCACCCTCCAGCCCATGAACATCTGCAGCGCCGCCTCAGACTTGCTTTGGTCTCGCGTGATCAAGACCTTCCCAGACATTCGCATCGCCCTCTCCGAGGGAGGCACAGGATGGATTCCCTACTTCCTTGACCGGGTCGACCGGACCTATGAGATGCACCACAAGTGGACCGGCCAGGACTTCGGCGCCAAGTTGCCCAGCGAGGTGTTTCGGGAACACTTCCTGACCTGTTTCATCTCCGATCCGATTGGGATTCAGCTTCGTCATCAGATCGGAATCGACAACATTGCGTGGGAGTGCGATTACCCCCACTCCGACTCGTCGTGGCCCCACGCCCCCGAAGAGTTGGCTGAGGTCGCGACCGGAGTACCCGGACGACGAAGTGGAGAAGATCACTTGGGAGAACGCGTGTCGCTGGTACTCCTTTGATCCGCTCGCTCATCGGCCCCGGGAGCGATGCACGGTGAGTGCCCTTCGAGCTGAGGCGATCGGACACGACGTGTCCATCCGCTCATACGATCAGGGTCGGTTCGAGCGAACGGGCAAAGGTGTGGACTTGGGCACGATCGCGGCCAAGGCCACCGCCTAGCCGTTCATGCTCCGCGGCGCCTCCAACGGGAGATCGAGGCCAAGCAGCTCGATTGCATTCCCCCGCGCCAAGCGGTTCACAATCTCGGGTGCTTGATCGCCGAACTGTTCAGCTGCCGCCTCGACCGAGTAGGGCCAGGTGCCATCTTGGTGCGGGTAGTCAGTCTCGAAGACAACGTTGCGTGGACCGACGCGGTCGAGAAGCGCCATACCGACTGGATCTTTGAAGAAGCAACTCCAGATCTGCCGGTAATAGTAGGTGGAGGGCGGTTCCGGACAGTACAGCTGCGAGTTGCTCCAGCCTCGGTGGGTCGACCAGACGTCATCGGCGCGCTCGAGCAGGTAAGGGATCCATCCGATCTGGCACTCCGCGAAGAGGAGCTTGAGCTGCGGAAAGCGTTCAAGAACACCGGAGAACATGAAATCGGACATCCCACCGATGCTGTTCCCAAAGAGGATCGTCGCCGGCACTGCGTCCGGTGCGTCGGGCGACGTTTGCGGCGTCTTGGTGCCCGATCCCACGTGCATGCAGACGACGGTCGCCGTCTCCTGGCAGAGCCGGAACAATGGATCCCAGTAACCCGAGTAGATACTGGGGAGACCCAGGAAGGTCGGGAGCTCGCTGAAGGCCACAGCCCG
This sequence comes from Terriglobia bacterium, assembly GCA_963816865.1. Lineage (GTDB taxonomy): Bacteria > Acidobacteriota > Terriglobia > Terriglobales > Acidobacteriaceae > JAIQFF01. Next base: position 576,543 of record CAWFMU010000036.1, on the reverse strand, counting down.
TACACCGCGAGCCGCATTGCGAGCCACTTCGGCTACCGCGAGATCAACGTCCCAAAGCGGGATGAGGCACAGGGGCAACAGTCGGCCCTCGCTCGAACCGCACCACTCCTCCACCATCCAGTCGTTGTACGCCTCGACACACAGCAGCGCGAGTGTCCGGTCTTTGCCCCACAGGAACTGTTGCCCGCAGAATCTGGGGTAGTTCGGAAAACAGAGCTGAGCCTGCACTCCGTTGAGACTCATGTCCTCCAGACGTGCCTTGGGCTGCCAACAGCCCGGACGCATCTCGTCATAGGTGACCCCCTTCAGTACCACTTCCTCGGCCGGGAAGCCGGCCGCGGCGATGGTGCGCTTCACCGAGGCCCGATGATCCTCGTAGCACCACCAGGCAACCGGAGGGCCGTCAGTGCCGGGAGCTTCGACGTAGGACGCCCCTTCGAGTTTGGGCACTCCCCCGGGCATGTACTCGATATGAGGGCCGGCGTCGCGTAAATGCGCCGGGAGGCGGCTGGACCAGACGTCTGGGGGCTCGACCACATGCGCATCGAGGTCCACGATCCAGGGGATCTTGTCGACGTCTCGTTTTGGAACGCTTGTCATTAGGTATATTATATCCAATTAGCCTGGCTCGGTTGGATTGCAGGGGGGCCACGGCAGGCGGCACCAGAGGGTGCATTGATCGAGACACGAGTGCACGAGGCAATCGACTGATGAGCAGATTCCCCGGTCAACCTGACGACCTGCGTTGGGACCCATTCGATGAATCGCTTAAGGACGATCCCCACCCAGTGTGGAAACGGCTCCGTGACGAGGCGCCGGTGTACTACAACGATCAATACGACTTCTGGGCCTTGAGTCGCTTTGAGGACATCGACAGAGCCCACCGGGATCCACAGCGCTACAGCTCCGCACATACCACCGTCTTGGAGAGCATGACGGAGGAGGCTCAGACCGAGGGCATGATGATCTTCCTCGACCCACCGGAGCACACGGCTCTGCGTCGGCTGGTGTCGAAGGCCTTCACGCCTCGTCGCGTAGCAGAGCTCGAGGATGAGATCCGAAACCTCTGCGCGAGCCTCCTTGATGCTCAACGGGGCGAGAGCAGCTTCGACTACGTGCAGGATTTCGGCGCCCGGCTTCCCGCCACGGTCATTGCCATGCTGCTTGGGGTACCACCAACTGATCGCGAGGATGTCCGCCACCACATCGATGGTCTGTTCCACCTCGAGCCCGGGGTTGGCATGGCGAACGAGACGTCCATGCGGTCAGCGGGCTGGCTCTTCGAATACCTCGGCGAATTGATCGAGGAACGCGGCCGAAGACCCCAGGACGACATGCTGACGGACTTGGTGCAGGCGGAGATCCCCGGCAATGATGGCGTGCCGCGGCGCCTCACCCCCCAAGAATGCACGGAGTTCGGAATCCTTCTTGTCAGCGCCGGCACGGAAACCGTTGCCCGCCTCCTGGGGTGGGCCGGACTCATTCTGGCTGACCATCCTGACCAGCTCGCCGAGCTGGTGCAGGATCCATCTCTCATACCCAACGCCGTTGAAGAGCTCCTTCGTTACGAGTCGCCGTCACCAGTGCAGGGTCGGTGGCTGACCGAAGAGGTCGACCTCCACGGGCAGTGCGTTCCTGCCAATTCGAAGGTGCTCCTGCTGACGGGCTCTGCGGGACGCGATGACCGTGTGTACCCCGAACCGGATCAATTCGATATTCGCCGTGACTTCCGATTGCACGTTGCCTTCGGTTACGGCATTCACTTCTGCCTGGGTGCGGCACTCGCCCGAATGGAGGGCAAAATCGCACTCGAAGAGACGTTCAAGCGATACAAGACGTGGACCGTGGACAAGGAGCGCTCTGTTCCCCTGCACACCAGCACCGTGCGCGGCTATCAGCAGTTGCCAATTCAGGTCTAGACGGGCGGTACCTTTCGGAATATCCGCAGGGCTGATCGCATGGAGTTCTTGAAGCCCAAGCTAAACCGCTGGTTCTGCGGTCGCACGGAACAGTTGCTCCACCTCGCTCCATTCCGTTGGGAAGGGTCAGCCCGTCTACTGCAATAGAACGATGTTTCGACCGCGTCCCAATAGCAGGCGGACGGATTTTCCTCTAGAAGCTAGACTCTCCTTCTAGTGATCATTCCTCATAAACATCACGAGCCGCGCTGCCCGGGATCGCCGTAATGAAGCCTCTGGGGAGAGGCTGACATGGCCGAACCAGTATCGCCGCACCTGCTGACCGAAGATCAGCGGGCACGCCGTCAGCGCATCATCGACGCAGGACTCGTGCTGTTGGAGCGCAACGAGTATGAGCGCATTCAAATCAAAGACGTGGCCGAGGAAGCCGATGTTGCGCTTGGCACCCTGTACCACTACTTCTCGTCGAAAGAGCACCTTTTCGCCGAAGTACTCGTCAAGTGGGCAGCCACCCTTAGGTCCAGCCTTGCTCGTCATCCTCCACAGGGACTGACGCCACGCAAGAAGCTCACCGAGGCGCTCCATCGGTCGGTTCGCGCCTTCCAGCATCAGCCTCAGCTGGCCCGGCTCATCGCGTCACTCGAGTTGTCGTCGGACCCCTTCGCCACAGAGATCCTCGAGAGAATGGATCAGACCACTTCGAGCGTGTACATGGAGTTGCTCGAAGGTGTGGAGCCACGTCGGGCCCGTACCATCGTCCGGACAGTGGATGCCGTCCTCGACAGCCAGTTGCGTGCCTGGTCCGCCGGGCGTCTGTCCATCACAGGTCTCTACGACTATCTCAGCGAGAGCATCGACCTCATGTTCGAAGGAGACCCCGATATCGTGGACGACACTGATCCTTGCGAGCCGAGCGAGGTCGTCAGCTTCGGCGGCGATGGAGCCCGATGATGGGCACGACTCTGCCACAGACGTTCTGGGAGCTCGTCGTTCAAGCGGCCCAGGAACACCCGGACGCCCTCGTCGTATCTGACGATCACGGCCGGTCGTTGACACGAGCCCAGCTTCGAGACGACGCGGAGGCCACCGCGGCTGCGCTCTCGGGTCGCGGGATCAGAACCAACACCGTGGTCTCCTGGCAGTTGCCAACGACGATCGAAGCCGTGGTATTGCTGGTCGCGCTCGTGGGTCGGCGCCGTCCAGAACCCTTTGATCCCTATTTTGCGTGAGCGAGAGGTGTCGTTCATCACCCAACAGGTGGGTACCGAGCTGCTCATCGTACCGGAGGAGTGGCGAGGATTCTCGCACGGGGCCATGGCGCGGGACCTCGCCGCGTCCGGTGATTTCGACGTGATGGAGATCGATCTGCACGATCTGAGCGCTCGTGGAACCCGACACGGGCTCAACCTCCCAACCGCAGACGCGAACCGCTCGGCGCGATCCCCCTCGCCTTCGATGGACGGTCCCCGTTGGATCTACTACTCGTCAGGCACCACCGCCGACCCAAAGGGCGCCCGCCATACGGACACCAGCATCATGTCATCGTCCAACGCCTTGCTCGACCTCATGGGATTCGGAGAGGACGATATCTATCCAATCCCTTGGCCGATCACACATATTGGCGGCGCGTCGGTCCTGGCATCGAGCATTCGCGGCGGGGTCCACCTTGTCCTCTTCGAGTCCTTCGATCCTGCGGAGACTCCGCGTCGGATGGCTGCCTTCAAGCCCTCCGCGCTGGGCACGGCCGTCCCGTTCTTCCGGGCGTACCTGGACGCCGCACGCAACAACAACGATGCGCCGCTCTTTCCTGCCCTGCGGTTTGGAACGTTCGGCGGTGCCCCCGTTCCCACCGAGATACACCACGAAATGCGGGCGACGTTCGGCGTGCCACTCATCGGCAGCTGGGGACTCACCGAGTTCCCCAATGCCACTTCCGCCGCCCCCGGGGACTCGGTGGAAATCCTCACAACGTCGGTCGGACGGCCGGCGTCGGGTGTCTCGGTGCGCGCCGTCGACTCGGAGGGGGACGTCTGTTCAGCGGGGAAAGAAGGTGAGCTTCTCCTTCGAGGTCCACAATGCTTCTCCGGCTATGTCGATCCGGCGCTGGACGCTGCTTCGTTTGATGCCGACGGGTGGTTCCGCACCGGCGACCTCGGCACGATCGATGCTGCCGGAAACGTCCGCATCACGGGCCGCCTGAAGGACATCATCATCCGCAATGCAGAGAATATTTCCGTGGTCGAGGTCGAGGAAATGCTCTACCGTCATCCCGCCGTCGCCGAAGCGGCCGTACTCGGACTACCGGACGAACGCACGGGAGAACGCGTCGTCGCCGTTTTGGTTCTGGAGAACGGGTGCGAAGTCGAACTGAAGGACATCCGCGAACACTGCCTCGTTGAAGGTCTGGCCGTCCAGAAGTGCCCCGAGCGGCTGGAAGTGGTCGATGCTCTACCCAGGAATGCAATGGGCAAGGTACTCAAACAGGACCTGCGCTCGCGTCTCGTATAGTTGCGTGCAACGGCTCCGGGGACAGCACGTCCTCCCTGAAAGCAGCACAAGCTTTTAGCGCAGTTTCCACTCCCCTCGCTTCTGCTGCGAGAAAAACTCTTGGCCCTCTTGCAGCGCCTGGGCGCTCGTGCCGAGCTGAAGGAAGACATTTCCGAGACCAAGAGCTTGTTCCCGCGAGAGACCGCGCACTGCCCACAAAGTCCGCAGCGTTGCCTGCACGCTCGTCGGCGGCTGCGAGGCGATGACCTCGGCGAGTGCTCGGGTGGACTCGAGGAGCTTCTCCGAGGGGACAACGTCGCTCACCAAACCGGTCTCACGGGCAGTCCGTGCCGACATCCGCTCATGAAGCCCCACCAGGCTCATCCGCACCAGGTCCCCGAACGCCATCCTGTTGGTCAGCAAGATTGGCTCATAGACAGCCGTCATCGTGAAGCTCACATGCGGATCAAAGAACGTGGCATGTTCTGCCGCGACGATGATGTCGCTCTCACCGAGGAGATAGAAACCTCCACCACACGCCATGCCGTTCACTGCGGCAATGACGGGCTTCCACAACCCCTGACTCTTCGGGCCGATCTTTTGGCCTGGATCGTCGTAGGTGAAGGGATCGAATTCTTCGTCGACAGGAATGTCCCCACGATCGATGCCCGTGCAAAACGCTCGATCTCCGGCGCCGGTCAATACGACGACCCTCACCGCATCGTCGAGTCGAATATGGCGCCAGAGCGCAGCGAGTTCATCTTGCATGCGCTCGTTGAATGCATTGTGCATCTCAGGACGATTCAGCGTCACCTGCGCGACGTAGTCACGAACGTCATATGTGATCGTCGTCAGACCATCCGGTATGACCACGGTGCTCATCGGCCGAACATATCAAATGCCAGCAACGGGCCGCCCTGTGGATCTGTCGCTTTCGTCGTGGCGACGCGTTGTAGTGATCACGGCGGCGCGTTCACTACAACGAGAGCAAGAAATCACCGCCTTCACGTCCGCGGCCCGGCGCCCGTGCGCACCTAGGTTAATATAATATACAGATCCCCACATGGGCCCATCGACTGTCCGGATCGGGCTCCAGACGCTCCACGAAAGAGGTATTTCGACTCATGGGCTGGTTGCCTTACGCCTTACGGGATGTTTCCGACGAGAAGGTCGCAGTCCGCCCACAGGTCGGTCCAGGACTCTCATGAAGTCAGAAGAGCGTAACGAACGCCCCATCGACTCTGCAGGAAGTGCCCGTGGTGGCGGTGTGGAGAATGATGCCGGAGGTATCGATGTGAGTCGGCTCTTCCGCCTCGATGGGCGGGTGGCGCTGGTCACTGGGGGTACTCGAGGGATCGGCCGCGCCATTGCCGAGGGATTCGGGCAGGCCGGGCGCGCGTGGTCGTCGCGAGTCGAAAGGCCGACGCGTGCGCCGACACTGAGGAGGCATTGCGTTCGGTGGGTATCGACGCCACTGGCATCGCTTGCCACATGGGCTCCTTGAGTGATGTCCGGGCACTTGTCGCAGCCACCGTAGAACGCTTCGGTGCCATTGATGTCGTGGTGAACAACGCCGCGAACGCCCTTGCCGAGCCCATTGGCAGCTTCACCGAGGCGGGAGTCACCAAATCGATGGACGTCAATGTACGGGGACCGCTCTTTCTCATCCAAGAATCGCTCCCCTACCTGCGCGTCTCGGATCATGCGTCGGTGATCAACATGGTTTCGGCGGGAGCCTGGCTCTTCTCGGCCACGGTCGCCCACTATGCCGCCGCCAAGGCCGCCATGGTCTCGTATACCAAGGCGCTGGCCGCAGGCCTGGCCGCTGAAGGCGTTCGGGTCAACGCCCTCGCTCCAGGGTCCGTCGATACCGACATGACCCGCGCCACCGGACCGGCAGCCACCGCCGGTATGGCCCGAGCGGCGTTGCTACGACGCGTGGCGAATGCCTACGAGATGGTGGGGCCGGCACTCTTTCTCGCCTCCGATGCGTCCAGCTACGTGACCGGCACCGTGATCCACGCCGATGGTGGTCTCGTCACCCGCTGAGGGGAGCAGCCGCCATCACTCAGTGGGCGGGACCTCGACGCCGAAGATGTCGCCGCAGTGCGCTTCGGTCATGGTCGCCACCGGAAGCTCGAGGTCCAGCTCGTCCGCCAACGCCAGAACTGCCTGCAAGTCCTTGCGGGCAAGGCCGGCCGCGGCCTGCATGGCCCCGACAAGCCCCTGGTCGTCGGCAGAGGTGAAAGGAGCCGCCGTTTTGCGGAACATGAGTGTGGTTGGGCCGCCGGACTGGGCGTCGCTGGCCCTGACCACCTGAGCCAGCTTGGCGATTTCAACACCGGCGGCCTCAGCCAAGACCTGCCCTTCGTGGGCAGCCAACCACCCTCCGTACTGCACCAGGTTGCGAGCGAGCTTGGCCGCCAACCCCGTGCCGAATGGGCCCATGGTCACGGTGAGCGAGCCGATGGCCTCGAACAGCGGAGCAAGGCTGGCGATCACTTCAGGGTCGCCCCCACACATGCAGACCAAGTTGCCGGCCGCCGCCGCCGTTGGGCCACCGCTGACGCCGCAATCGATGATGGGCAGGCCGCGCGCAGTTGCTTCGGCGCCGATGGCCGCGACGCACGCCGAGGTGATCGTGCTCACCACGACAACCGTCGTGCCAGTTCCACCTGCGGCCAGCGCACCATTGGGTCCCGACAGTACGGCACGGACCTGCTCGTCGTTGACGACAGCGACGACGACAATGTCCGATTCTCGAGCCAGATCGGCTGGCGACCCGACAACGGTCGCGTAGTCGGCGTGCTTGTGGGTCGCCTCAGCGCGGACGTCGCACACGACCAACGGCAACCCGGCGGCATGTACGTTACTTGCGATACCACCGCCGATGGTACCAAGCCCGATGACCCCGATCGTCGGACCAGATGTGTGCTGTTCTGCGAACAAGAGTGGTCCCTTCTGGCTGGGCGTGGGGTGGGCAGGAGCTGACGTTCACGTATGGTGGTCGCGTTCGCCCAACACCAATGTAACGCAGCCGCGAAGGGGTGCCTTTGGTCCGACATCTCACCGCACATCTTCAGCCGGCAACGTTCCTGCGGGGTTCAGGTGAAATCGGATCCACCATCGACGTTCACATCGGCTCCGGTCATGTAGCTGTTCAGGGGCGAGCCGAGGAATGCGATGACAGGCCCGATCTCGGCCGGGCTGCCGGCTCGACCCAGATAGGCGGGGTGACCGAAATCCTCCGCGATGACCCTCATGGCGTCGGTGAGGCTGGTGCTGTCCACACCTCGTTCGGCAGGGAGGGTTCGGAGGTAGCCCTGCATCCCTTCCGAGAGGAAGGACCCCGGCGAGACCGTGTTCACAAGGATGCCTTCGGGCGCCAGCCACTGAGACAGGTTCTTCGTCAGGCTGCTGAGTGCCGCCTTGGCCGCGGTGTACGCCACGAGGTCCGGGCTCTGCCGCTTGGTGGAGTGAGCCGAGACGTTGACGATCCTGGCGAACGAACCGCGACGCAAAAGGGGTAGGGACCGGCGAACCGTGCGGACCGCGCTGAACACCCCGATTTCGAAGGTGTCCCGCCACTCGTCGTCGTCAAGCCGGTCGAAGCGGCCGATCCCCACGTCGACCGGTCCAGCGGTGTTGACGAGGACCTCCAGGGCATCCCACCGATCGCCCAGACCGTCGATGGCCGAGTCGACTTCGCTGAGGCTCGTGAGATCCGCGACCAAAGGCACGCTGTCGGGGCTCCCTAATGAAGAGAGGGTGGAAACAGTGTCATCGAGCGCCTTGCTGGCTCGGGCGAGTACCGCCACACGGGCACCCTCTCGGGCAAACGTTTCGGCGGCTGCGCGGCCCATACCCCGCGACCCTCCAACCACCAGGACGCGTGCATCAGCAAGCCCGAGATCCATTCCACTCCTCTTGTTCGCGGGGCCACGTGTTTGATAGTTGTCTCACCGAGGCCTTCGGACTTTAGCCTTACGACGTTGGAGAGTGACGCCTCCACACTCTCCAACGACGAACCAACGAACGAAGGAGGACGATCGACGCGGTGTGTCATAGCCCGCCCGGCGTCGCAACCACCGAGATGACATCCACGGCGAACTTCCCTTCTGCACAGGGCTAGCCTTCGTAGGAAAGGGCGAACATTGACGACAGGTCCTCAGACGATGGAAACAGTCGGAGCTCGCTGCTCGGTTGCCGCTTTCTCCGGCATCGTTGCCGGTTTCCTCGGGACCCTCGCTCTTGCGTGGCAGGCTGCGATTCTTGTGGGCTGGGATGCTGCGGCACTCTGTTATCTCGTCTGGACCTAGGTAACCATTGGTGGACTTAATCCCGCGGGAACCAAACGCCACGCAAACGTGGAAGATCCCAGCCGGCGTGTAGCCGAGGGGATCGTCCTTTTTGCTGGAGTGGCGCTCCTTGCCGCAGTCGGCCTCGTTCTCATCAAAGCCGGTCAGTCGCACGGCGGAACCAAGGCGTATCTCATCGCGATCGGAATCTCGAGCGTGGTCCTCTCATGGGCGACCGTCCACACCGTCTTCACGCTCCGCTACGCCAGGTCGCACTATCAGACTCCAGAAGGAGGAGTCGACTTCAACGAGAAGGATCCTCCGGCGTACCTTGACTTCGCCTATCTCGCCTTCACGATCGGCATGACGTTTCAGGTCTCAGATACCGATCTGACGACCAAACCGATCCGCAGAATTGCCCTCTCACCGCGCTTATGTCGTATCTGTTCGGCGCCGTGATCGTTGTACTCGCCATCAATATCGTGGCGAGTCTTCTGAGTTGAGTTCCCTGCCGACGCCACATCGCGAGACTTTTCCATGTAGAGCGCGATCGGGCCACCGGCCCCCTGAGGAGCCCCGGCGTGGGAGGCGCTTCGGGTACCGCTGCAGATGGACCTCTGCGTTAGAGGCTCTCCCGGGCGGAGCTGGCTACCGATGACGGCGCTGCCGGTTCGTCACCCGCAGCCACGTCCACCTCGCTGCTTTGCGGTTGTTGACCGAGCGGCCGAGTGGCGACGAACGCCGTCGTGCGCAGCGGGATCTCCTTGATGAGCCAGCTCAGGACGAAGCCGAGGACGACAAAGGGCACGGCGACCAAGAAGACCGTCTCGAGCGAGTGACTGAAGGCACTGACGACAAAGGTGCGCTGGGCGGCGGGAAGGTGGTCGATCTGGGCGGGGTTGGCCGTCACGTTCGAGCCGCTGACCAACTTCAGCTCGGCCGAGCGTGGCGTGCAGCTTGAGTTGTGAGATCAGGCGGTTGGCGAACACGGCACCGAGGACCGCCACGCCGAAGGCGCCCCCGATGGTCCGGAAGAACGTCGAGGTCGCCGTGGCCACTCCCGAGCGCGGAGTACGGCACCGCGTTCTGCACCGCGACGACCAGCACCTGCATGACCAGGCCGACGCCGAGCCCGATGACGAACATGAAGACTGCCACGTCCCCGTACGAGGTATGCGGCCCAAGCTGGGTGAGCGAGAGCAGGCCGAAGGCCAGGACGGCCGTGCCCACGATCGGGAAGACCTTGTAGCGCCCGGTGCGGGTCACGAGCCGCCCGCTCAAGATGAAGGTGATCAGCATGCCGCCGATCATGGGCAGGAGCTCGAGACCCGAGAGGGTCGGCGAGGCTCCGTGGACGATCTGGAGGTACAGGGGCAGGTAGATGATGGCCCCGAACATGGAGAAGCCGATGATGAACCCGACGGCCGAGGTGGCGGTGAAGGTCCGGTTCTTGAACAGCCAGAGCGGGATGATGGGCTCGGCGGCCTTCGTCTCGACGAAGCAGAAGATGACCAGCGAGGCCACGGCGACCAGGCCGAGTGCCGATGATGACGGCCGAGCCCCAGGCGTACTCGGAGCCGGCCCAGGTGGTGAGCAAGATGATGCACGGTGACGCCGACCGAGAGGAAGGCGGTGCCGGCCCAGTCGATCTTGTGCGGTACCCGCTTGACCGGGAGGTGGAGCACGGCGGCCACGACGAACAGGGCGACGATGCCGATCGGCACGTTGATGTAGAAGATCCAGCGCCACGACAGGTGCTCGGTGAAGAAGCCGCCGAGCAGCGGGCCCGCCACGTTGGTGACGCCGAAGACGACGCCGAAGTAGCCCATGTACTTGCCCCGCTGCCGGGCCGAGACGACGTCGCCCATGATGGCCTGGGCCCCGACCATCAGCCCGCCGGCGCCGATGCCCTGCATCGCCCGGAAGGCGATGAGCTCGACCATGGTCTGGGACAGGCCCGACAGCATCGAGCCGACCAGGAAGATCACGATGGCCAGCTGGAAGAGCGCTCTTGCGGCCGTAGAGGTCGCCGAGCTTTCCCCACAGCGGCGTGGAGATGCAGGTGGTCAGCAGGTAGGCCGTCACCACCCACGACAGGTGGTTGAGCCCGTGCAGGTCGCCGGCGATGGTGGGGAGTGCGGTCGCCACGATGGTCTGGTCGAGCGCGGCCAGGAACATGCCCAGCATGAGCGCGCCGAGGATCACCAGGATCCGGCGGTGCTCGGCGCCGGCGGCCTCTTCGTCGACCGGGGCCGGTCGCCAGCGTCAGTCACGGGCGTCGTCCATGTCCCGCTCAAGGTCCTCCGCGAACCGGCCGAGCAGGTCGGCCAAGCCGGACAGGTCGTCGTCGTCCCAATCTTCAAGGAGCTGCTCGAGCCAGGCCCGGCGGGCCCGCCGCACCCGTTCGATGGTCCGGCGACCGGCCGGGGTCAGGCGCGATCCTCGAGGCCCGGCCGTCGTCGGGATCGGTGTGGCGAACGACCATCCCGTCGCGCTCGAGCTGCTGGACCTTGCGCGTCACCGTCGGGGCGTCGACACCCAGCATCTCGGCGAGGTCGGTGACCCGGAGCGCGTCGCCCTTGGCGGAGAGCTTGTAGAGCAGGGTGGCTCCGGCCCGGTCGAGCCGGACCCCCGCCGACTGCAGGAGCCGCTCGTGCAGGCGCACCTGGGTGATGGACCGGGCGACGGTCTGCAACGCCTCGTCGAACCGGTCGACGGACGGGCCGAGGTGCCCGGCATGGCCTCGGGGCTCGATAGTTGCTTTCTGCACGCAAATAGCGTACCAGCCGCTTTCAGCGATGCTGCGGGGAGCGGGACCATTGCGGGACCCGTGCGATACCCCTTCTCGTTTCCTAGTCGGGTTGTCGATTGACGGACGTGATCCGCCTTGACTGGACGGCGCTCTTGATGATGCGATCCCTACGCCGATCGCTATTTTGCCATGCTGACCCAAAAGCCGGAGGTGGGTACGGGGCTGTGGTGATCTGAAGTCCAACGAGATCGCCGTAGGCGTCCCCTTGAATCCGAGCAATAAGCGATTGTGCCGTGTTCTTCAACCTCGTGGACACGGTGGTCACCGAGATACCGACGACGCTGAGGATCCCAAACACGCTGGTCTCGAAGGAACTCTTTTCGTTGTCCCCCAAGAACACAAAAAACACCGCTATTGCCGCCAGCGTGAGAAGAGCCCCGACAATTTGTAGCCAGAACCCTCGAATTCCGTTCCAGACACCTCGAAGATTCCGGAGAATGGCGTAGGGCCGAATGAGAGTCGATGGGTTTTGGTCGAGAACTATGAGCCGTACCACCGTCGTATCTGCCGATAGAGGCAATCGTCCCGGACGTAATTCTGCTGAGCGTGGGGGCCTTGAACCGTCCTCCAATTCGAATCTGCGGCAACCATCTTCCAGGCCGAGAGCGACCCGGCAACCCCTGCCGCGGTGTAGTTGCTGAAGTATGCGGAGAGTCGCCCTACAAGACGTGTCAACTCAGTGCAACGAGCTTCCCCAAGAAGGAAGGTCCAGCTGTTCCATGTGAGTTCAGCGGACGCTTCTGGCGGTTGTGGCGGTGGCTCGATGTCAAGTTGCCAATAGACCTCGGCAAGACCACGATCCGAGTTGATAGCCGCATGCCTGCGTGTCAGACGTTGCCGCCAATATGTCCTGGACGCCGAGGTCGAACTCGAAGAGTTGCCCCTCGAGCGTCAGCCAATTCTGAAGCGCCAGTTCTGCGTTGTGATCATGGCGCGCTTGCCAGAGACTCTCGCAGGAGCCGTCTATGGCCGTGCACGTCGCCTCCGTTGATGTGCCGTCTCCGGTGGCCGCGAGAGCAAGCTTCTTTGCCAGAGCGCTCATCACGGTTTGCGCCTCGATGCGACGCTCGGTGGCATTACGTTCCATACGAAGGGGAAGCTGATTTTTGCCTTGACCCGGCGTTGCTGCACCACTTGGACATGGTCCATTCGGCCGATTCCGGCCCCGAACCTCGGCGACATACCAACCGAATCGGATGGCGGTGTTGACAAGATCTGAATCCGCGGGTGCCGACATCTGTGTGGTTCAGTCCTCTCGTGCCTCTCGTCGGACTGCAACGTATTCCGCTCCGGCCAGCACTGATCTCATGGAAAATTCCCTGATACCCACCGGCGACGACCCTACTAAAACCACCCACACTACGGATAGAGCTGTCGCCGACGATCTCGGCTTCAATTGGTCTTTGAGTCGGGGTACGACGCCGTCATGGAAGGACTGAAGCGCAATCTGCTGCGGCCGTGAAGGATGAGGGCGGACAGTCATGTCAGGGCGCACCAACTGGACCAACAGAATGGCCCTCCGCATGCAGTCGAATTTGGGACTCAGCAGGTCCCGTGCCGCGAAATGGAGCCCACCTTTGACCCGAGACTCGACGTCTACATAATCACAGCGATCTACGGTGGTGCCCGTGGGTAGGCGCTCCAGCTGTTGTCACGCCCCGCGGTTCTATTGCACCACCGGAGGGCCCAGGCAAGTATCTGAGGATGGTCACGAGTCCAGCAGATCAGGTACCGCAGGCCTTCGCGCTCGGATGGCAGATGGCTGAGCTCTACAACAGTCCGGTTCCGGCGGCGAACGGCTCGCCTCCTTCGGCTCCAGGTGACCCCCCGGACCATCTCCCCGGTCTCTCGCACCTCCATGCGATCACGATCGTCAATCTGCACCTGGACCAGGTGGATGCCGGCTTGACCAAACTCCTCGGTCACTCGTTGAACCAGATGACTGCCGCTCGTGAGGCGCTCACGAACGACCGAGGAACGTTCAGGGCCCGGATCTTCGACCTGCACACCGCCGTGCTGACTGCCCTGACGGTGGACGATTTCCGTCTCGGCAAGGCCTATGGGCTCGGGCGCGCCTTGGCCGAAACCGCCCTGCTTCCCGTGGCCAGTGAGCAAGACAGACCGACGGTCTTCACGGAGAAGTTCAGGCTCGACCGGCTTGGCAGCATCTTCAGATGGCTCGCCGACCTCAAAACGGCACTTCCGGACCACGCCGCCTATGCGGTCAGCACGACCCTCCACGACTGGGCCGTCTGGGTGTCGAACGCAAAGCCCGAGGAGTTGGACAAGTCCATCAATCCCTACCTGCGGCGGCAGGGCGAGCAGTGGAGGTCACTCCTCTCCGGAGAACGGTTGGCGGTGGATCTATTGACGTCGAACGACTACATCGAAGCGGGAAAGGAGCTGAGTTCGCGTTTGGGCCATACCATCGGGGCCTACATCAGCCACTACAGGAAGACCGTCTTCACCGTCATTCTGGTGATCCTTGTCGTCGTCGGAGGGATCGTTGCGGCGAGCGTCGCGTCGGGCAACAGCAAATGGCTCTGGGCCGGGTTGACCGTGGCAGTTGGCGCCGTCGGTGGCTGGAAGGGTGTCAGTGCCACGCTCGGCAAGGGAATGCAAATTGGTCGAGCCGCCCCTCTGGGAGTCCGAACTGGACGCGGCCATAGGCAACCGGGTTCTCTTCCTCCCAAGCGGTCCACCGAAGACTTCGTCATTGACGGACGACGTCGGGCTTCTTGTCGCTGACAACTACTCCCGGGCGTCGCGACTCGCCGCCAATCCCTGAGCCGCTCACTGCCGGATACCGCGCGCCTTTGCCCGGCTCAGGGAGCTACGCGCCGTCCGGGAACGTGGGAGGGCTGTCGAGATCGAGCATGTCGAGGAGGCTCTTCGCTGCCGCATCGCGGTCCGTGAGCGGTGGAAGATTCCATTTCTCCTGTAGAAGCTTGAGGACAGAGGTGTGGTCGTAGGGCGTGTAGGAGACATGCTGCTTCTTCGCGTACGGTGAGACCACGACCGCCGGGACACGAAATCCCAGCCTGTCGTAGGTCGACGGACCGTCGTCAGCCAGCTCGATCAGCTTCCACCACGGAGTGAGGCGAAGCAGGAATCGAGTCAGTGCGAACCGGGTGAGCGGATCCGCAGCGGGGAGATCACCGGGGTCCACGGCCTCGGGCGGATCGACATGGTCGTAGTATCCACCGTGCTCGTCGTAGAGCCAGATGAGCAACGTCTTGGACCATGCCTTACCACCCATCACGGCGTTGATCACCCTTGCGGCAAACTCTTCACCGTCCTGTATGTCCTGCGGATTTTCCTCCGACGTCTTACCGAAGTCGGGATCGACGATGCAGAAGTCCGGCAGCGTCCCCTTCTCTGCGTCAGCAAAGAACTGCTCATGGCTCCGGAGGTGGTTGATCGATCTGAGCGTTCCCAAAGGGAACAAGTCGGCCGTCACCTGGATCTTGCTCTGTACGTGCTCGACAAGTTTGGGAAAGATGGTGCTGAGAAGCGCGATGATGAGGCGAAAGAACCTCACTCCACGCGCCCTGAAGATACGTTTGAAATTCACGCGCCAGGCAGGGACCTTGTGGTAGTTCGTCCAAGTGATGCCGTCCGCGGTCAGGTGGTCGAAGACCGTTCCTGTCTTCGGGTAGTCAACCATCGCGAATGGGAGGTCGTCGATCAGACCGTGTGCGGTGCCGGCAATGAGGAAGCGACGATTGGGAAATGTCGGCCCGAGACATGAGCTGAACCAGTTCGTCGCCAGCGGGAAGGTCTTGGCTAGGCCGTAGTAGAACGGCAGATCCTCTTCGGTCCAGTAGCGCATGGCGAGAGTTCGGTCCGACCCTTCCTTGAGTGTCCATTCGATGCTCTTCACGAACCCACCACACTGGCCGTCACCGCGCTGGATGTGGCTGGCGTTCCACGTCTGGGTAGGCACACCCGGGGTCTGAACCGTTCCCTTGTAAGGTTCGAGCCTGACGACCGTCCCGTCGGTAGCCACGTTCGTCGCTACCGGCTGTCCGTCGTCCCCAAGCTCAAGTCCCTCTCCGCGGTCCTTCAGCATGCCGAAGTAGTTGTCGTAGGAGTGGTTCTCCATCATCAGAACGACGATGTGCTGGATCTTGGGTAACCTGTCCGTGCCGGATTTCACGGCGGTATCCAACCTCTGGTGCCGCCGGAACTCAGCCTGACGGTCGAATCGCCTGCCACGCGAGGCGCTGCTCAGCCCTGGTGAACACCGTGATCCTCATTTCGATCGATTGAGGTACAGCGGGAGTGACGACGACTCACTGCGACGGCGTGAGCGCCGAATCCAGCCACTCCTGGCAGCGTGACCAGTACCTCGGGCGGCGGCTGGGGTGCCGCGTCCTTTGGACAGGCGATGCTCACGAAGACCTTCGCCACACCGGAGTCCTGGTCGCGAAGCTCGTCGGCAAATTGCCCAATGAACGCCAACTGGTCGGGCCATCCCGTCATTGAAGTTCATCCCCTCAGCGATCTCTTGCTCCTTGGCCCATCGGCAGTCGATCTCAGGGTTCCGCCTTTTTCTCGTTTCTCCAGGCCGTCGCCCACCAGTCCGTGACCTCATGCACCCGCCCTTCAGTTCAATCGTTGACCCGAGGAACACCTATATAGCTCTGAACGGGATCGAAGCCGCGACCAGGGCCTGGCCGGCAATCAGCGCGTTGACGATATGGCGGTGCTTCGGGTAGGTCATGCGCGCTCCCCAAGGCAAACCCGGTGCCAGCTCGCGCGCGAGCCAAGCGTGTGACCTCACGTGGCTCGACGCGCGAACGACCGGCGTCGTGTCATCACGGTGACGTCACACGGTTCTCGTTGCGTTGTGTGTAGTTGCCCCTGTCTCGCCTGCGCGAGCGTTCGAAGCGTGGTCAGGTGAATCATAATCCGCATCGCAAGCCTCGTCGTCGCCGCTGCCTACCTGCTGTCCACAGGGTGCTTCCGCGAACGTCGCGATTGTCGCGACGGCGAGACCTGGAATGGCCACGAGTGCCGCGTAACGCTTATTGCGGTCGGTTTTCATTGTTCATGAACCGCGACATGGATGATCTATTTGGCTCGACGCATTGAACCTCCGAAGGTTTCATCTGAGGCGTGTCCAATGAATCGCGATCGTATTGAGCTCCTCCGATCACGCGGGAATTCGAAAAAGCGCGTTTCGTGGCGGCCTGCGATCGAGGCATTGGAGCAACGGTTGGCCCCCAGCGTGGCCACGATCAATTGGACCGACGTTCACCAGCAGATCGACGGCTTCGGCGCGTCGAGCGCGTGGACCCTGCCGACGATGACCACGGCTCAGGCGAACTTGTTCTTTTCGCAAACGAGTGGCATTGGCTTGTCACTGTTGCGCAATCGCATCGCCCCCGACGGCACGAGCGGTGAAGTTTCGACCATGCAGATGGCCCAGGCACGGGGCGCATTGGTCTGGAGCACGCCGTGGACGCCGCCCGCCGCCTGGAAGACCAATAACGATGTCAACAACGGCGGCAGTCTGCTGCCGAGCCACTATCAGGACTACGCCAATCAGTTGGCCAACTACGTCCAGAACATGCAGGCCCAGGGAATCAATCTCTACGCCCTCTCGATTCAAAACGAGCCGGACTGGACCGCCACCTACGAATCGTGCAATTGGACCGCGAGTCAGTTTCACGATTTTATGGCGATCTTGGGTCCGACGTTTGCGCAGCGCGGGATCACGACCAAGATCATGCTGCCGGAGGAGAGCGGCTGGCATTTCGAATTGGCCTCCAACACCTTGAACGATCCCGCCACGGCGCAATACGTGGCGATCGTCGCCGGTCACGACTACGACGGTGGCGTCGGCGCCGTGCCGCAGGCCAGCGGTAAGCGGTTGTGGGAGACCGAAGTCTCCGATTTCAACGCCTTCGATCCCAGCATGACCAGCGGTCTGACTTACGCGACCCAGATCTACAACTTCATGACGGTCGCCCAAGCCAACGCGTGGAATTACTGGTGGCTTCAGGCGAGTTCGAGTAGTACCGACAACGAAGGGCTATTGGGATCCAGCGGCCAAGTGACCAAGCGTCTGTACACAATCGGCAATTACAGCAAGTTCATCCGGCCGGGTTATGTCCGAATTGGCGAGTCCGATGACGGTGGAGTGTTGATCAGCTCCTACAAGGATCTCGCGACCGGGAAGTTCGTCATCGTGGCTGTGAACTCGGGAGCGGCCCAGACCGAGACGTTCAACTTGAACGGCTTCGGCGCGACTTCGGTGACCCCGTGGGTCACCTCGTCTTCGCTCAACTTGGCTCAACAAACGGACGTGGCGGTCGGCGGCTCGAGCTTTACCTACACATTGGCGGCCGGCAGCGTCACTACCTTCGTCGGCACGGCAGGGTAGCGTGTCGGCCCCGTCCGCTCCGACCGGATCTGACAGCCACAGCGGGCAATACACAGGTCGCTCTCGCTTGGAACGCGTCGACGGGCGCAGCCAGCTACAACCTCTATCGTTCGACGACCCCCGGCGGCGAAGGCAGCACGCCCTATCGAACCGGTCTGACGACCACCGCGTTCACCGACACCGGATTGACCAACGGCATCACCTACTACTACCAGGTCACTGCTGTTAACGCCGGCGGTGAAAGTCCCAAGTCGAGTGAAGCGTTCGCCACGCCTCAGTTGACGGCCCCGTCTGCTCCCACTGGCCTGATGGCCACCGCCGGCAATACGCAGGTCACGCTCGCTTGGACCGCGTCGACGGGCGCTGCCAGCTACAACATCTATCGTTCGACGACTCCCGGCGGCGAAGGCAGCACGCCGTATCGAACCGGGATTACAACCACCTCGTTCACCGACACGGGATTGACCAACGGCACGACCTACTACTACCAGGTCACCGCTGTCAACGCCGCTGGTGAAAGTCCCAAGTCGAGCGAAGCCTCGGCCACGCCGGCGAGCGGACCGGGCCGGTTGACCGGCACCATCATTGGCACGCCGGGCTCCTGGAACAATTCCGGCAACACCATCGCCATGGCCTTTGACGGCGACTTCAACACGTCCTTCGATGGCCCTGCTCCCGGCAACGGCGACTGGGTGGGCCTCGATCTCGGCGCCACCGCCCAGATCACTCAGGTGAAGTACGCGCCACGCCCCGGCTTAGAATCCCGCATGGTCGGCGGCATCTTCCAGGGTTCCAATACGGCCGACTTCAGCAGTGGTGTGGTCAACCTCTTCACGATCTCAGCCACGCCGGTGGCCGGCAGCTTCACCACCCAGGCCATCACCAACCCCGGCACGTTCCGCTACGTCCGCTACCTGGGGCCCAACAGTTCCTACGGCAATGTCGCCGAACTGGAATTCGATGGCACGCTCACCAACCCAACTGCACCCGCAGCGCCCACCGGCTTGTCAGCCACCGCCGGCAACACGCAGGTCGCTCTCGCTTGGAACGCGTCGACGGGCGCAGCCAGCTACAACCTCTATCGTTCGACGACTCCCGGCGGCGAAGGCAGCACGCCCTATCGAACCGGCCTGACGACCACCGCGTTCACCGACACCGGGTTGACCAACGGCATCACCTACTACTACCAGGTCACCGCTGTCAACGCCGGCGGTCAAAGTCCCAAGTCGAGCGAAGCGTTCGCCACTCCCCAGGTGCCGGCTCCGCTCCGCTCCCACCGGCTTGACCGCCACCGCCGGCAACGCGCAGGTCGCTCTCACTTGGAACGCGTCGACGGGCGCGGCCAGCTACAACCTCTATCGTTCGACGACTCCCGGCGGCGAAGGCAGCACGCCCTATCGAACCGGGATTACGACCACCTCGTTCACCGACACGGGATTGACCAACGGCACGACCTACTACTACCAGGTCACCGCTGTCAACGCCGGCGGTCAAAGTCCCAAGTCGAGCGAAGCGTTCGCCACGCCGATCGCGCCACCGGCCGTCACGGGCACGCAGGTGAATGACGGCACGGCGCAGCGCTCGCGGGTCACCAGCGTTATGGTGACTTTCGATATGCAAGTGACCTTTACCAATAACGACTCGAACTCAGCGTTCACGCTGACGCGCAATGGCGGAGGCGCGGTGCTCTTTCAAGCGACGTCGAGCGTCGTCGGCGGCGTCACCGTCGTCACGATCAGCAATTTCACGGGCAGCGAGACCGATGGCTTCGGATCGCTCAATGACGGCCGATACACTTTGACCGCGCTAGCTAGCCACATCTCGGCGAACGGGCAGCCGCTCGGCGGTGGCTCGGGGACCAATTACACCTTCACCGATGCGCAAGGATTGTTCCGGATGTTCGGCGACGCTAACGGTGACGGCACCGTGAATGGTATCGACCTTGGGCTCTTCAGCAACGCATTCGGCTCCGCCGCCGGTGAGCCGAATTATGTCGCCTATTTTGACTTCAATGGCGACGGGCTGATCAACGGAATCGATTTGGGACAATTCAAATCTCGGTTCGGCACGTCACTGCCGTAATGGCAAGCCGATAAACGCTGATGCTGGATTGATCCGACAGTCCGCCACCTGCAGATTTGCGAAATTTGCGGTGACGGACTGGTGACGCGAGTCGGTAGGTTGTGCTGGTGCTGCTTCGCATCGCCATTCACTCGGCAGACATTTCGGGAAGTTCCGCCGTGAGGCCCCTGGATTGAAGCGACCGCCAGCGATTGGCCAATGAAGAGTTTGATTTCTTCAATCCGCCACGTCGTCAATAGTCCCCTTTCCGGAGCCCCTGAAAGGAACACTCCGGCGTGTCGAGCGCCATCCCCGGGTTCGCAACTCTTCAAATCTCATCCCGGGACCTAAGGATCTCTCCTCTTCCAACAGCCGGCTCTGAAAATATCGCCCTGTCGCATCCACAGGGGCAAGCGTGACTTTGTGGCCGAGGCTCTTCAGTCGCCGAACCAGGCTGCGGGTCAGCCGGCTCGGATTGAGACAGTCGAAGTAGTTCGCCCGAGTTCGCAGTTGGTTTCGCGCTTCTTGAGCACGCGTTAATCGTGATCAAGAGCATGTGACCCACTTTCGATCAAAACTCGTTTTCGCCCGCGCAGCGCGTGCCAACCGACGGAACTGCGAAGTTAAATAATGTATTCTTCGTGCGACCGGTCGCCCGGGCTGCCTGCACCAGCATGGTTCGCAGCAGCGGTTGAACTTGGACGTGCGCCCGCCGCGACGCTTGCCGGCACTCTCGTTAGGTTAGTTTTGAGATGTGGCAAAAGAGAATCTGCTAGCGGCGTTTGTGAAACGCGGCAATCCGGGACAATCGGTATCAACCGGCAGTGCGATACCGGTGCTGACATATTTCTTCGAGAAGCAGATTCGCTTGTCAGTCGGTCACTCGCACGCATTCCGAAATGGTTCAGCTTCCGGATCATACGGCGTTGCGGTGCAGACTCGTGGGCGTCATCGCGCGCGCGACGTCTGCCCCGCTATTCCTCTCCGCCCGCGTCCGCCTGATCTATGCGGTCTTTCGGCAATTTCAGAGGCGTAATAACATGGCCAGTGTTTGACTTGCCCGAGTCGAAGTCCCGCTCAACCGTTGACCGGATTCGAACCGGAGTACACGTATGTCAACCCTCGAA
This sequence comes from Terriglobia bacterium, assembly GCA_963816865.1. GTDB lineage: Bacteria > Acidobacteriota > Terriglobia > Terriglobales > Acidobacteriaceae > JAIQFF01. The sequence continues at coordinate 555,448 of CAWFMU010000036.1, read as the reverse complement.
ACTGCCGAAAACCTCTTCAGATTTAGCGGCGCAAGAAGAATCACGCGGTGCAATCGCAGCGCTCGGGAGCGGAACGAGATGCCGATGTGTTTCGAGAGCGTTCGGAATGCCGACTCCAAGCAAATCAGCTTCTAGAGCAAGTGACGTCTGCCTCAATATCGCACTGCCGATTAATATCGATCGCACTCCGCTTATCGTTGCGTGACCACGGTCGCTCACCCCGGCCGGCCGGCTAATAACAACGCAGTTAGCACCATCCCCGCTCGTGCTTGTCACCCAACGCTTCCGGCGCTCGCGGACGCACGTCGGACCGCCGGCCCCCATGCTTCGATCTTGCCGCCAGCTCGCACCTGCCTGGAAGATCGCACCGGCTCAGCCCGCCAGTGCAATAGTTGTCCCGTCCGGCGAACGCCACTGTTCGGATCGGGTCTGAATGCCGATCAGCGATTGGCGACTGCTGCTCCCGATGATCCTGACGCGCAGTGCCGTGCGCCGTCCTTTCCCAAATCCAGCAACAACGACGACAAGCCGCGTCGAAAGAAATTGCACAACTTCGCGGGCTGGACGTCGAGCCGAGCTCCGGCGGACTGCACCTCTGAGACGACAAACGCAGACTCGCGCGGACGTGCAATAGTCCATCGAGCGGGGCTTCATAATCCGATGTGGCGGTTTGGACTGCGCACCGCGTCGCCGCTCTGCCAATCATTCCAACGCCTCTGTCATCGGGACCACCTGGAGCGCAAGGCGATCATTTGCTCCCCGCTTACAGCAACGCGTCGCACCATTCGGTCTGTTGAGACCGCATCAATTTCCCACAAACGCAGTCGGTCTCCCCCAGAGTTGGAGAGTCGCTTTGTGGTCGATTCGACCACTCTGCCGTCGTGGCATACCGGGACCCGTCTCCATTCCGGTTACTTACTAGGTTGCTGTACCTGCCCAGTTATCGCGACTCAGAATCGAAGCGATTTGCAATCCATCCGCTCAAGATTGAAAACGATCGTTTTTGCACTCAGAGAGCCTTGATTGACACCGTAAATAACCCACCCTGCCAGCTGAAGGCACGAATTAGGCGGATTCTTGAAACGCCGTTTTCTAATTTGCCCTCAAACTTGGACCGCCCCGGCTAAATCTGAATTTCGGTCAATGGCCTGAATCGCGCACGCCGATTAATAATCTGGGTGATCTGTGCAGATGGTGCTGGAATTCCAGGATTCCAAGGACAGCGAATTAAGGAATGCAATGAAGACGCAACTGCGCATCACCGTGATGCTGGGCCTTGCGTTTTCTGCTTTGGCGCAGGGCAATGTGCCCATCAAAGCGGCCGGCATTGACTTGGTCTGCTGCGGCGTCTGCAAACCGAGAGCAACTGGACCCACCAATTCCTGCTACGGCTACTATCCGACCTGCTGGCGTACGTGGCCAGCGGAGTGCGGGCCGTGCGCTCCACCGCCCGCGTTATGCGAAGTGCCCGCCCCCACCGTTGTTCCGCCTTCACCGCCGTCCAAGCCGGAAAAGGTTATCCCGACATCCGAGAAACTGCCCGCCGCACCGGCCACCCCAAAGGCCATCATTCTCGCCGTGCATGGAGTACCCGTGCCCGTGCCGGCGACACCAATTCCGAGACTGCCGCCGCCATCCGCCGCAGGCTGGAACCCACTCCCATCCTTGCCGCCTAACTAGTCGCCAAAAGTGTCACTGTGGAGTGATTGGCACTCCCGCCCAAGGATGAGCCGGCAAACCGGCCACGTCGAAACGCATACGGCACCCGGGAGGGCGAGATAGTTCGGGCAGATCAATACCTCGAGAGAGCTTGACTTTGCACCTTGCCTCTCGCTAGCATTAACTCTGGTGCGGTGCCCTCCACACCACTTGCGCGCACGCCAGGGATTTGAGGTTTTCATGACACGGTCGGTCGTCGCGCTAGCTCGCGCTACTCGCGTTTGCGCCGCATCTCGCGCGGATTTCATGCTTCAATTTAGTGGTTTCCGTTCCGGATCTCTCTCTGGCAGCGTAAGCTACTCCTACACGGGAACGGATAACATCGTTCATTCGGGAATCCAGACAAACATCCATTTCGCTGAACTCAGCATGTCGGCCGTCGGCCAGGGCGCCGGCGGTTCAAACCTTGCGTTTGAGACTTTTAGCACCAATTTCTTACGCAGCCGGTTTGGTTCGTTTTCGGTCAGGGAAGTCGGGCTCACGGCGAATCCCGGCAGTAATGCCTGGCCGGCAATGGCACCGCAGGGCGGCTGGTTGGGAGGGGGCATGGCCTACCTCTATCACCAGTACCTCGGTCTCGCTAGCCCGTCGGTAACTGATGCCGCCGAATATCAGCTGGCGATTTGGCGATTGTCTCTTGGAAATGGGGCCAATCTCACGAGCGGCAATTCGACCTTGGATTCGTCAGCCAGCTCGTTGTACAACTCCGCTCTTTCGCATCTCGGTGAGGGCGGATATTGGCTGCAGGGCACGCAGTTTAGAAACATCCAAGGCATTCTCTATCCGGGCGAAGGCGACGAGGCGGGGATCCAGGCTGCTCCGGCACCGGGCGTTGTTGTATTGCTGAGTTCGGGTGGTCTGTTCTTCGGTCTATTCGGGGCGGTGCGTCGCAGAATCGGTGGTCAGCGGAGCTGATCGTCGGAACGCAGGCGAGCACAAATCTCAGGCCCTAAACAAATACAGTTCGGGAACGCAGGCACTGTTCCAGCCGACGGGGCGGCCGACAGATTGGTTCGAGTGGGCCAACAATGATCTGGCGGGCACCGTCGGAAACCTTCGCTGGGTCTCTACGCGCGAGGCGTTGCTCCACCACCACCGGGGGTAGCGGCCTCACGATGCTTATCTTCGCGAAGCGCTCGAAAACCTGCCCATCGCCGCGGAACTTAGCGTTGTGGTCGGCCATGTTCCTCGTTGCACTTCTCCGCGCTCTGGGCGCTTCGGGTCACACGCGGAGCGATTCGGAACAGCATGGTCATTGCGCGCGCAGATCCGACAGCTAGTCGTTCATAATGCGGCCGATTTGAACGACGCGCCCAACCCTGAGCCAAGAATGGCGTCAACTTATTGGGGCGCACTGAATTCTCCACTGGAGCGCACCTTGGCTGTCCGCGCAAGTTGCAAATTGCGATTAACGTCTTCTGATGGAGTTCTCATGCCAACGTTTCGGCAGCGGCGCCCTTGAGCACTCACCGCAGACACCAGATCAATGCAGTGTTCCTCCGTCACGGCCGGCCTCATATTGACACCTGCTCGCCCCGCTCGGGAATTCCGACATCGCCGAATCCCAGGCTACGAAGTCCCTCAGCTAGGGCGGTAGCGCGCGCTAGCTCGCCGTGAACGAGTCGGACTTTCGTTGTCGTTAAACCCAGGGGGCCAAGCATGCGGAGGAGGTCGCCGTGGTCGGCGTGGCTCGACAAACCGTTCAAGACGACGATCTCAGCCCGGACGGGACATACCTTGCCGAGGACGCGAACTTCGGACCGACGTTCGACCAGGCGTCGACCGAGCGTATGCTCGGCTTGATACCCGGCAATGAGGATCGTGTTCCGCGGGTCATCGAGGTTATGCTTGAGGTGGTGAAGGATGCGGCCGGCCTCGCACATTCCGCTGGATGCGATGATCACGCACGGTCCGTCCAAGTCGTTCAGCGCGATGCTGTCGTGAACCGACTCGATGTACCGGACTCGTTGACCGCCAAAGAGGTCCGGGTGATTGGCGAAAAGCGCCTTAGCTTCTGCATCGAAAAACTCGGGGTGGGATCGGAACACTTCGGTTGCACGGGCCGCCATCGGGCTATCGACATAAACCGCGACATCTGGGAGCTTACCCGCTGACATGAGTTCGTGCAGGAAGTAGATGATCGTCTGCGTCCGGCCGACGGCGAAGGCCGGAACAATAACCTTGCCTCCCCGACTTGCCGTCCGGCCGATAACGTCGCCAAGGCACTCGGCGGTTTCGTCGACGGGCTCATGCGTGTGCCCGCCGTAGGTGCTCTCGGAAATCAATAAATCGCACGGCGGGACCGGCTCGGGGTCCCGGATGATTGGCAGACCCGGCCGGCCAAGGTCGCCGGTAAATGTCAGGCGCCGTTCGCCGCCAGGACCGTCGATCTGCAGATGGACCATCGCCGAACCGAGCAAGTGACCGGCATCCGCAAAGGTGGCTTCGATCCCAGGCCCGACGGAGATCCGTGCGCCGTACTTGGCACACTCGCAATCGTCTGAGCGTCCGGTAAACGTCGCGGGCGTCGTAGAGCGGTTCGATCTTGGGCTCGCCCTTCGCGCGGCGCTGATTCAAGTAGACCGCGTCCTCCTGTTGAATCTTGGCCGCGTCACCGAGAATGACATCGGCCAGCGCTCGCGTGGCGGGCGTGCAGAAGATCGGGCCCGCGAACCCGCGCTTCACGAGATTGGGCAGGTTGCCGCAGTGATCGACGTGCGCGTGACTGAGAACGACGGCGTCGATGTCCTTCGAACGGAACGGAAAGTTTCGATTGCGCTCATTGCTTTCGGCACGCCGTCCTTGGAACAGGCCGCAGTCGAGCAGGATCGACTTGCCGTTGGCGTTGACTTGGTGCATCGATCCGGTGACCGTCCGTGTCGCGCCCCAAAACGTCACAAGGGGCTCGGTCGCAGGCATGACGATAACCAGTGGGTTTCAGGTCGCCGAAGCGTGACGAGGCAACGGCATAATGATAGGAAGGCGTGGCAGTCGAGTAACACAAGCTTGCTTGTCATTGCAAGTGATGCGGTTCAGCCAACCAGGCACGTTGCAGAAGAGCTAGTCCGTTGCCATGCAGAATGCCTCGGATGTCGGCAGTGGAGTAGCCGCGACGATCGAGGATTTCCGGCAACTTCTGCAGGTCGGCGATCGTGTCGAGATCGGCCGGCGACTGCTCGGTTCCGAAGCCGCCATCCAGATCAGTCCCGATTGCGGCATGTCGCGCGGAGCCGGCGAGTTGACACACGTGATCGATATGATTCACCACATCTTCGAGCGTGGCGACACGGCGAACTTCTCCTGGCCCTTGTCCGCAATCGGAATCGAGCATCCAAGCATCTAAGGCGGCGCCGATGATTCCGCCACGGTCCACGATTCGCTGGATGTCGGCATCGCGCAACTGCCGCTGACGGTCGACGAGGGCTCGGCAATTGTGGTGACTGGCGAGCACGATGCCGCCGAACTGGTCGAACACCTGGTCCATCGCTTCGTCGGCCAGATGCGTCACATCTAAGATCATGCCGATCCGTTCCATCGCTTGCAACAAGGCGCGTGCGGGTGCGTTGAGGGGGCCGGGCGTACCGGTGCCGTGGCTGTACCGGCTGTTGCCATAGTGCGAAAGGCTCAGAACACGCAGGCCGTCCGCCCACCAGGCGTCGAGATCGTCTGGTGCAAGGATGGGATCGGCTCCTTCCATGCTGATGATAAAACCAAGCGGCGGCGCGGTCTCCACCGGCGACTTGGCTGCGAGCCAGTTTTCCCAAGCACGCACGTGCGCATCCACGGCCGACCACTCCGAAAGAATGCGCACTCCTCCGCCGCGCTCCAGCGCGCGGTAGTAAGCAAGCTGCCCGAGCGCCGCGGCGTTGGCGGCTTCGGCGGATTCGTATCCCGATTTCGGGATGAAGGAAAGTTGCACCCCCTCGCGGTCGTGTCGCGCGAGCAATGTGGCCGAGGCAATTGCGATGCGCCCTTCGCGCAGGGCCGGCAAGCTCACTGTGTTGACGCCGCGGCCCGGTCCGGAGTAACCGGCGGCAATCTCGCGCCGGCGGATGTCCGCTACTGGCAAGCGCAGGTCGCGGTTCCATTCCAGAGCATTCCAGGCCAGATCGAGGTGCCAGTCAAAAATCAACAAGGCTGCTCCTTTGCAGTGGGCTCGTAAAAGCGACGGCACGGATCGATGAACAGCCACATCGACGCAGCGACGAGAAACACGCCGGCGTAAACAACGAACAGCGTATTCCAGCCAAATCGGCCAAATATCGAAGCGCCGAATGGCGGGCTGTACGGCGTTGCCCAGATTCCCAATCAGATTCACGAAACCGGCCGCCGTGCCGGCGTAACGGCCGCCAATGTCGACGATGCTCGCCCAATTCGCCCCTTGGCCGAAGTCGTGTGCCGCCCCGGCGAGGCACATGAGCGCCACTGCCTCATCCGGGCCCCGTGCGAATCGCAAGCTGAAAATTGCAGCCGCCGCCATCGTCAAACCCAAAATTGGAAACAGCGCTCGGCCCAGCCTCTTGCGACCGGTCCAACGAGTCAACCGGTCGCTCAGCACGCCGCCCACGAGGCAACTAATCCCTCCGTAGAAAAGCGGTTGCTTCCACACGCTCTCCGATGCATCGAAATTGACGCCGTGAAATCGCTGCAGGAAATCAGGCATCCAACTCACAAAGAACGACCAGCCGAAGCTTCCGAAGAAATACAGGGCCGCGAGCGCCCACAGACTCCGGCTCGAAAGAAGCGCTCTCCACATGCCCGGTTGGATTTGCCCGTGACCGCGCTCATCTCCCGCTGGCTCACCGGACCGAATGAGCGTCAACTCGGCGGCATTGACCGCCGAATGATCGGCCGGATCGTTGCGATACCACGGGTAAAATGCCAAACACCAGATGACGCCGATCAGTCCGGCTACGCCGAACCCGATTCGCCAACCGGGGACGTCGGCCAAGCTCGGTACGAGCGCCAACCCACTCCGCATTGCGGACGAATCGACACCGCGGATCAAGCTACCGAACAATAATGGACTAAACGCGCCACCCCATCGGGCCGCCAACCACAACCAGCCGCCCGCGCGACCTCGCGCTGACGGAGGCAACCACGTCGACTGCACCCGCGCCATGTTCGGATACGCTCCGGCTTCACACGCGCCGAATAAGAAACGGAAGGCCAGCAGCGAAAAAAAACCTGCGGCGAATCCTGTCAAGACGGTGAACAGCGACCAGGCCAGGACCACGCGCGTCAGGGCCACACGAGCCCCGAAGCGATCGCCGAGCCAACCTGCGGGAATGTCGAACAGCGAATAGGCCAGCCAAAATGCACCCAGCACCAGTCCCATCATTTCGTCGGAGAGATGTAAGTCTCTCTGGATCTCGGGTTTTACCCACACGATGCATTGACGATCGAAATAGGTCAGGAACGACAACACGAGCAGGAACGCCATGACTCGGTAGCGAACGATTGTCGGCCGAACGACATTGGCGAGTGCACGCACGCATCATCTCCGGATCAAGCAGATATCCGCACGCAGTTCACTTCCCCCCGTTTTGCCCTTCTATAAGACCGATTACTATTTCCCCGCAGGCGGAGCCGGTGGCGCCATTTTCCCGAGTCGATCAATCCCCTTTGGCTCGACGACCTCTTCGGTGACTTGTTTCCACGACTCACCCATTTCGCGCATCGCCTGGAAATCTCTGGCAGCGTAGTGAATGTCGAGGTGCGGCGTCTCATATGGCTTGTCGCCGCGAGCGTGCGATTCGACGCCGGCTTCGACCAGGCCGGTCGTCAGCAATGTGCGTTCGAGCGGGTAGGGTGATTGGCCCTCTCGAAAATGGGTCTGGATCGCGTGGGCTAGCGCTTTGAACAGGCAGCGATTTTGCCACGGCCCCACATAGTAACTCATCGCGAGCGGTTTCGACTGCCCGGCGATGCGACAAGCGAAGTTCCACCGCGTCCCGTCGGCGCCAACCTTGATCACAAGGCCGCGCAAGCCATCGCGGTAGTGAACCAGCAGGCCCCAGGGCGTGGCTCGCAGAAGTTGCTGCAATGTAGGCCGACCGTCTTTGCGGTCGGGCTCGGAGTCCCAGGCCGCTTGCAGCAATTCGGGAGACCAATCGCCGGCGTCGGCCGCTCGCCACAGAGCTTCGTTGTTGAGGTACTGCACACGGGTCACGCCGCTTTCGCCGCCGACCCGGCTCTCGACGATCGATTGCATCACTTCGAAGGCGTGAAAATCGTAGGAATCGAGTCCGCCGCCATGAATAGAAACGGCGTCCGTGATTCTTGCGCCAGCCGGAATCTCAAGCGGCGGCACACGCTGAGCGAGCGGGACCGAACTACCCGCCATCAGCGGGATCTTGAGTTCATGGCCAATGTCGAACATCGATTTGGCCCAATCCCACCGGTAGGAGAGGTGCTTGTCGCTAAAGACAGCTCGACTCAGTTCGTCGAGGTCCTTCCGCTGCCGCCAGGGAATGCCTCGATCAATCGGCTCGACCACGTTGCATTCGCTACCAGTGACGCCGAGAGCTTAAGGCAATACATGGCCGCGCATGGAATTTCTGTGCCCTCTTCCCTTCACGCCGGGTCGGATGGAGGAAAGTGGTTCGATGTCCGCGATCCCGAAGACAACAAAGTGGAGTTCGTGCAGGCTCCGGCGGCTCCTCCTGAGGCGCCCCTCGACTCGCTCAGCCATCACATCATCCACGTGGGATACATGGTTCACAGCCGCGCCGCGGAGGACGCGTTCTTTAGGACGGTGCTGGGATTTCGGCCTTACTGGTACGGCGGTTTTTCCGACACTGTCGTCGCCTGGGTTTCCCAACAGGTTCCGGACGGAACGGATTGGCTGGAGTACATGGTAGTAAACGGCCCAGACACGAAAGGCATTCCGGCCGATATGACATCCGATCGCCTCGGCAGCATGGATCATTTCTCGTTGGGAGTGCAGGATATTAAGAGCGCGGCACTCGTTCTCTACGACGGCGATCGAATTCCGGAGAAGACCGCCGGACCTAAAATCGGTCGCGACGGCAAATGGCAGTACAACCTCTTCAGTCCGGACGGCACCCGAGCGGAGATCATGGAATTCCAAGCGGCCGGCAAACCTTGCTGTTCGGCGTTCACCGCGCCCAGTCCTACCCAGTAAGAACCGGGCGTCGGCACTTGTCTGACAGGATGTCAGAGTCCGGGTTGGGCTGGGACCGCGAATAAAAGCCGCTGGGCAGAAATCGCTTCACACGTCCTAAGGAGACAAGGCATGAAGTGGGCGGCGTTTGCAGGGTTGGGCGCGGCAATCTTCAGTATGGGGGGATGAGATGCTGGTGCCGGGAACAGGATTTGAACCTGCACGCCTTTTGGGCATTGGATCCTAAGTCCAACGCGTCTGCCAATTCCGCCATCCCGGCTCTAGGACTTACTGTTAGAGTGCCTGTCTAAGGTCAGCTTGTTTCCCATCTTAACTTATCGTCTTCACCTTCACGAAGTTTCCAACACCTGCCTGTGGCAGAACACAAACCATGCTTCTGCAGTAACCCGACTGGTTTTGGGACTTGTCTGATGAACTAGCTATGCTTCGCACCGTATCTTCGCGAGCTGCCTCGCGCATACAATAGTGAGGATGGTGAAGCGCAGTTCAAAACTGCTGGCGGTGTTTCTGTTGCTTGGGATGGCTGCAATTTCGCTTCCCGGGCAAGAGACTATGCTGATGCAGATGCCGACGGCCCCTGCTGCCGGATGTCACCAGCATGGCGCGAAGCCTCCGGCGCGTGTGCCATCGAGCTACCGGTGCTGCCAGCTCGGACACAATTCTGCCGTCCTACAGAGCTCTTTGACTGCGCAGCCGTCTCTGGTTGTTGTCCCGGGCGAGTCGGACTCATCGCCGATCGTGATCTCGGTGCGGAACGATCCTGGCGCCGCTCGCGGTCTTATCGCCTGATCCGCCGCATACGATTCCTCTCCGCGTCTAAATCCAGCCAATCTCCGTCCTGCGGGCCTCGCGGCCTAAACTGCATTGCGTTTTACCCCAGGGAGATATTGGTGCGGAAACTGCTTTTTATTGCGCTGGTGAACCTGTCGTGCTTCGTGGTTCCAGCCTTTCGGGCTTCAGGCCAGACCTCTGGCCTGGTCATGGACACGCCCGGGGAATCGCAGTCCATGCAGGAAATGCCGGGCATGGACACCGATAAAACCACAACAGGAGAGATGAGCATGTCGGCAGGCTCGCTTATTGAATCCCTGCTACACCACGCCACTTCCGGCACGGATGCCGAGCCCAACTCCACTCCCTTCGGAATGCTCATGGCTACGAAGGGAAATTGGACGCTGATGTTTCACGGCGAAGCTTTCCTGAGCGACATTCAGCAGAGCGGGCCGCGCGGAGGCGACAAACTGTTTTCCACCAACTGGTGGATGCCCATGGTGCAGCGAAAATTCGGCAAGGGCACCCTGACCATCCGGACCATGCTCAGCTTCGAGCCGGCCACGGTTTCGGACCGGCGATATCCCGAGCTTTTCCAGCAGGGTGAAACTGCCTTCGGACGTCCCATCGTGGACGGGCAGCATCCCCACGATTTTTTCATGGAACTGGCTGCTCTCTATGACTACAAGGTCGGCGAGCGCACGCTGTTGTCGGTGTACGCCGCCCCCATGGGTGATCCTGCGATGGGGCCGCCGGCGTATCCGCACCGGGCGTCGGCTTCGGAGGATCCCATCGCGCCGCTGGGACATCATCTTCAGGACTCGACTCACATCGCCGCGGACGTCGTCACAGCGGGCCTCACCTATCGCAGCTTCCGGCTCGAGGCCTCGGGCTTTCATGGACGCGAGCCCGACGAATTCCGCTGGAACATCGATTCCGGGAAGATCGACTCCTGGTCGGCGCGGGTCACGGCCAATCCCGGACAGAACTGGAGCCTGCAATATTCAATTGCGCAGCTGCACAGCCCGGAGGCGCTAACCCCTGACGAAGATATCCAGCAGCATGACCGCGTCGGTCCAATACAATCGTCCGCTGCAAAAGGGAAACTGGGCATCACTGCTGCTTTGGGGGAGAAATCAGGATATAGCTGGCGGGAACGTCGGCAACAGCTATCTGCTCGAATCCACGCTGCGCTTTCTCGATCGCAACTACGCCTGGACTCGCATCGAGAATGTGGATCGCACCAACGAGCTTCTTCTGGGCGACGAATCCGGAGCCGGCGGGATTCAACGAGCGCTATTTCGCCCGGGTGCAAGCCTACACCGCGGGGTACGAAAGGGAAGTCGGCCACATCCCTCACCTCTCCACCGCACTGGGAGCGCAATTTACCTGGTACGGCGTGCCGGACGCACTGAAGCCAATTTATGGTGAGCACCCGGTCGGCGGGATTGTTTTCCTACGCCTGCGGCCGCACTAGCCTCTCGAATAGAGAGAACTACCTTGCCGGCTTTCCCGAGGCTTTTGCTGCGATCACCTCAATCTCGATCAGGGCCCAGGGCGCCACCAAAGCCGCGACCTGTACGGTGCTGCGAGCCGGCTTGTTGGGTTGTTCTTTGGTTCCGAAAAAGCGTGAGTACGCGGCCATCATTGCCGGAAAATCCAGCTTGCCGCCCTTCGCCGGATCGCCTGCCATATACACGTGCATCATCACCACATCGCCCATGGTGAGACCCTCGCTCTTGAGCGATGCCTCGATCTTGGTCAGGGTGCTCATAGTCTGTGCCTCGGTGTCGCCGTAGACGGCGGCCGTCCCCTTGGCCGCATCGGCCGGGGTCACCGGCGACGCCAGTTGACCGCTCAGGTACAGCGTATCTCCCACCCACACTCCGGTGGCAATCGGACGGTCGTCCTCCTGAATGTGGCGCACATTACTCTGCGCACCTGCAATCAGGGACGAGAACAGCATGAGCACAAGCAGCCGGCGCATTGACGTTCTTTGCATGGGTAGCTCCAGTCGAGTTTTCTTAGGATTGGTTGACCCGGCTGACGATCATCGCGATCGCCCGCTGGGCGGCTAAGGCCGCACCCTCCTGCCAGCCAATAATATGACTGCAGTGGTCTCCGGCAAAGTAGATCCGATCGTCGGGAACGATAAATTCTCTGTAGGCTCCTTTGAAGTAAGGTGCGTCGTCAGTGAAAGGAAAATCGCGTCCGCGACTGACCCAGGATCCCAGGCTATAAGGCACCTTGCCCCAGGACATATAAATTGGCTTCTCAATTTCCTTGCTCTTGCCGGGATGCAGTTTCTCCACCGCGGCTCTCGAAGCTGCAATCTTCGCCTCATTGGTAGGCAGCTTGCCGAAATCAACCCAGTTTTCCATGGCGTAGCCGGAGATGAGCACTCCGCGTTTCGACATGATTTTCGCGCTGGGATACCAGACCATGTTGATAGGTCCGCTGGTGAGGAACGAGATGCCGCCGTAAACTTCGTCCCCGTCCTGCTCCCAGAAGCGCCGCGACTCCCACGCTACCTTGTAAGCGGAGTCGTAGAAGGCCTGCTCGATAGCCGACTTCACCCGCGGGGCGAAGTCATTCGGGATGGTCTTGAGAATGGTGAGCGGCATCGCGCAAATGCAATAAGGCGCCTCAATGGACTCAATCGGACCGGATTCTCCTTTGCGGTACGACACCCTGACGCCGTCAGTTGTTTTTCTAATTTCTGTTACCGGTGAGTTGTAGCGGACTATCTTCCCGAGGGAGTGCGCGAAGGCGTAAGGAATGCGATCCATGCCGCCCACCGGTTGGAACATGGTGGCCTGCATGTCGATCCTTTCTTCAAAAAGCATGGGTGCGCAAAATTGCGACTTTAGCAGTTCCGAGAAAGAGAGCGGATCGCGAGCGATTTCAACCTGGTCGCCCGCCCCGGGCAGTTGCCGGTCCCCGGAGCGCGAGGAGCCTCGGTATTCGTAGTTCTTTCCCAGGTCGCCATAGGTCTTGAGGAATTCCATCACCACGGCGTGGTCGTCCTGCGTGAAGGCCTGATCGAGCGCTCCCTGTTGCACGCACTTGGCCAGCAATTCGGCGACATGGCCGCGAGTATCGTTGATGGCTTGCGCCTGGCGGATGGGCTTGCCCTCAAAGACATTGTCGTTCTGCAGCAGTGTGCTACGCGAGGAATTGACCTCGACTTCGAGTTCAACTCCCAGTTCGTTGCAATAACCCAGCATGGTCTTGTGTATAGAGGGCAGACGCGCCGGGCCGCAGTTGAAGTAGTTTCCTTCATCGAATGTGCAGTCTTGCGTTGTGCCATCGTTAAAGACCAGCTTCGATCCCTTGCGCAGGGTCCAGTTGCGCCCGCCGGGACGCTCCCGCGCTTCCAGCACGATGCAGTCGAACCCGGCCCGCCGCATCTCGTAGGCGGAGACCAGTCCAGCAATTCCGGCGCCGAGGATGATTACCTTCGTCCCGCGCCCGGTCGAGGGCGGCAGCGGAAAGTCCTTCCGTTGTTCGGACTCAACCATGCCCAGCAATCCGAGCGAGTGCATAGTCATAAAGGCGGCGCCGTAACCGCCTGCCTGGGCCATCCTGCCGATAAACTCGCGCCTGCTGATCGCCATCTTTGATTGCACCAATAGCATCCCTGGGATTTGTGTAAGGTATCATTCCCGAGAAGGTACGACACATTCAACCTTTGCTTGCCCCAACCAAGGTCCGGTCGATCCAGCAGCCGGCATCGCCCAACCGAGGGTGCCCCATCCTTCGCGTTCTTTGCGAAGGGTGGGAGGCAGACCGCCGATAGCGGAGGATTGTCCTAAAGGAGTGGTCAGAGAATGGACTTGAAATAGCACTTCTCGTACCATAGCCCGCATGAAAAAGGCGAAAGGGGCTCCCGAAACCATTGATGAATATCTGGCCGGGGTTCCGGAATCCGCCCGTAGCGCTTTAAACAAGATGCGAGCTGCGATTCGATCCGCACTACCATCGGACGCCACCGAAACCATCAGTTATAAAATTCCGGCGTTCAAGCGCAAAAACATTCTGGTGTGGTTCGCCGCATTTTCGGACCACTGCAGCCTGTTCCCCACGGCGTCGGTTATCGAGGAGTTCAAGGTCGAACTGAAGGGCTTCTCTACCTCCAAGGGAACCGTCCACTTCCCGCTGGACAAGCCGCTGCCGACTGCACTCATAAAGAAAATTGTGAAGGCACGGGTCAAGCTGGACCAAAGCAAGAAACGGTAACTGGCGGCCGTTGGCGAAGCCTCCGTCAAGATGCTTAGTAATGTTTGTGCAAGAAGCGACTGAGTGTTGAAAATACACGTCCGGACCGTCAATGTGGCGTCGCTCACAGTCCTCCGGAGGAACCCGCGCAAGCCTCGGCCAAAATCGTACTCGAGGTGAACAATTACTGAGCACCGGCAGGGAGGACTCAGGGCAGGCGACACGCTCGCCGGTTTTGCGGAGGCGAACCAATCGCGGGTAGTCAGATACCTCGAAAATGGTATTTGCCCACGCACTTATAGGGGTACTAATAAATTCCTGCATCTCGTGATGTACAGCCCACTGCGATTTGCGACAGTAAGAGGGTAGGAGGCGCCTCTCGTTCGCAAACGGTATTGAACGGCCGGGCCCCAAAGCTGAGTTCAGTTTATGGTCAAGGACCCGAAATACGCCTTGACCGGTGGCTGGGGATTCGCACAATTAAACAACGGCAAGCTGGGCGGCGAGGCGGTGTAAAAAACCTGCTTCCCCTGCCACTAGACCGTCGGATCGTGCGCCTTTGTCTTCAACTGTTATACCCCCTGAAATTTGGCTATCGATTCAGGTGAATTCATAAGGAGGAAAAGAACATGGCAAATGCGACGTATGAAGTCGGTAGTAACAACTCAACCGGCGATACGGGCGTCGTGAAAGTCGACATGAAGTTCGAGTTGGTCGTCATCCCCGTCTCGGATGTCGACCGCGCGAAGGAGTTCTACGAAAGGCTCGGATGGCGGCTGGACGCAGACTTCCCGGGCGACGACTTCCGCGTAGTCCAGTTCACGCCGCCTGGCTCCGGGGGATCGATCATCTTCGGCAAGAACGTCACCGCGGCGGCCCCCGGCTCCGCCCAGGGCTTGTACCTGATCGTCTCCGACATCGAGGCCGCCCGCAAAGAGCTGGTCGCTCGCAGTGTTGAGGTCAGCGAGGTGTTCCACGATGCCGGGCCGTCCACACTGGCAAGGACGAGCCCTATCTGTTTGGCCGGGTCCGGGTCAGCGGTCGGGATCCCGAGCAACGCAGCTACCGCTCGTTTGCCTCGTTCCGCGATCCGGACGGCAACGGCTGGCTGTTCCAGGAAATCACGGCGCGACTTCCCGGACGAGGACTCAGCCTGGACGTCGCGACTCTGACCGAGCTTCTGCGAGAGACAGAGGAGCGCCATGGCCAGTACGAACCCACCGCTCCGAAGCACCACTGGTCGGGCTGGTACGCCGCCTACATGGCCGCGCGCGAGAACGGGAGGACTCCGGACGAGGCCTCCAAAGATGCGGCGCTCCACATAGAAGGCACTCGCGAACGCGCGTCGGCGTAGAGGCTGGCAGAGGCCTGGCATCGTTCCCCGGCGCGCGGTTCGAGGCCCCTCGATCACTGATGTTTGGAGGAATCATGAGCACCGCAACCAACTTCTCTACATCCAGCGCGAACCGGAACTGCTCGGGCAAACCGTCGTCGTAATCGGTGGCAGCGCCGGCATCGGATTCGAAACCGCCCGACGAGCACGCGCTGAGGGGGCCAGGGTGATCCTCACCGGCCGGAATCCCGAGAACCTCCAGCGCGCCGCCAGGGAACTCGGGGCTCTCAGCAGCGCGGCCTTCGATGCCACGGACCCTGCGTCCCTCGAACGCTTCTTCGGTGACGTGCCGCCCACGATTGACCACGTGATGGTGACAGCCGGAAGCCCGCACTACGGGCGCCTTCTCGACATGGACTTCGAGCAGGCGCGCCGCGCCCTCGACGAGCACCTTTTGCTGATGCTCCAGGTTGCCCGCAAGGCCGTCTCCAAGGTGAGACCGGGAGGCACGCTGCTGTTCATGGGCGGCACCGGGGGCCGGCGTCCCGGCATCGGACTGGGAATCGTGCCGACCGTCACCGCTGCACTCCCCGCCCTCACCGCCAGCCTGGCGCTCGAGATTGCGCCCATCCGAGTCAACCTCATCGCCGCCGGCTTCGTTGACACACCGTTGTCGGCGTCGCTCCTCGGTGATGAACTCGAAAACCGCCGCAATCAGCTTCGCGCCACGCTTCCCATCCGGCGCGTCGTCGAAGCGGCCGACGTTGCCGCGCTCGCTGTACACATCATGATCAACACGGCCCTCACGGGCGCGACCTACGACATCGACGGCGGGCAGCAACTCGTCGCCCGCTAGACAAAGAGGCAGCATGAGCAGTATCGGCTGGAGAAATCAAAACTCGATTCAGAATCCCGAGAGTCTCGGGAAGTAAGGAGCATGCATGTCTACAATCCACCTCCACCAGACAACCACCTCGACGCCCGAGCAGTACGTCGCCGGGCTCACCGACTTCGGACCTGGCCGCTCGAAGCTCTTTGGCAACAGCGCCGACGAGTACCTCAAGGTGCATCACCGCGGCCCATCGGAGGCCGACGTCACTGAAGGCTCGGGCGGCATATGGGAACGCCTGCACTACGACTGGTCCGATCCCAAGCACGTCGTCCTTACGACGACCGACTCCAACACGTGGGGAGGGGCGTCAAGCCACACCTACACTTTCAAGCGGCAGCCCAACGGCACCACCGATATTGACGTGGTCGTCGTACGCGAGGGCAAGAACCTCAAGGGTCGATTTCTCGGCGTGGTGCTCGGGACCATCGGCAAAGGCGTTTTGCAAAAGGCCTTTGAAAACTCCGTCAAGGCCATCGAAGCCCGCAACAGCGCGGCGAGAGAGGAAGGCGCAGCCTGAGCCGGGTCTCTGTATGTTCAAGTTGATTGCCGATTCGCCCGGCTCTTGGAGGTCGGCTGCGCAAGGAGTATCGAGGGCAACCCTGTAGGGAAAAGATAATTTCAGGTTCTTGTCAGCCTGCGGGCAAAGCGTATTCGAGAAAAAGGGAACAAGACAATGACCGCACACAAACCAACTGCAGCACAAACCAAAAAATCCACGAACTACTGAAAAGGAGGCACCATGACCCAAATCAGTGACACACAACACGGCAGCAAGCAGGCAGAAGATAACAATACAATTCGTCCCTTTCACGTGAACATTCCAGAGGCGGACCTAACCGAATTGCGCAGGCGCATCAACGCGACAAAGTGGCCTGAACGAGAAACGGTTACAGATGCATCCCAAGGAGTGCAACTCGCGACGATGCAGGCGCTCGCGCGCTATTGGGCGACAGACTATGACTGGCGCAAGATCGAAGCAAAATTGAGCGCCCTGCCGCAGTTCATCACCGAGATCGATGGGCTGGACATTCATTTCATTCACGTCCGCTCACAGCACGAAAATGCGTTGCCGCTGATCGTTACGCACGGATGGCCCGGCTCGATCATCGAACAGATGAAGATCATCGATCCTCTGACCAATCCCACGGCGCATGGCGGCAGCGCATCCGATGCGTTTCATCTGGTGATCCCGTCAATGCCGGGATACGGATACTCAGGAAAACCGACCACCGCCGGGTGGGATGTAGCCCACATCGCGCGTGCCTGGGTCGTGCTGATGAAACGCCTCGGATACACCAAATTCGTGGCGCAAGGCGGCGATTGGGGCGCGGTCATCACCGAACAAATGGGCGTGGATGCGCCTCCGGAGTTGCTCGGCATTCACACCAACATGCCTGGCATCTTTCCAGCCGACATTGACAAGGCGGCTTTTTCCGGGGCACCGGCGCCATCGGGTCTCTCAGCCGACGAGAAGGTCGCTTACGAGCGTTTGCAGTTCGTATATCAAAAGGGCATCGCCTACGGGTTCCAGATGGGGCTGCGACCGCAGACGTTATACGGAATCGCGGACTCACCCATCGGCTTGGCGGCTTATTTCCTCGATCACGACGCGCGCAGCTACGAGCTGATCTCACGCGTCTTTGAGGGGAAATCCGAAGGCCTCACGCGCGATGATGTCCTCGACAACATCACGATCGCCTGGTTGACGAACACGGCGCTTTCTGGTGCCCGACTCTATTGGGAGAATTGGGGCAAACTCGGGTATTTCAATGCCAAAGGTGTCTCCATCCCGGTTGCCGTGAGCGTCTTCCCTGACGAACTCTATCCAGCCCCGCGGAGTTGGGCAGAGCGGGCGTATCCCAAAATGATCCATTACAACAAGCTCGATAAAGGCGGCCACTTCGCAGCTTTTGAGCAGCCCCAACTTCTTTCAGAAGAGATTCGCGTGGGCTTCAGATCGCTGCGGTCCGGCGTGGCGAAGTCGGATGTGCCCTTCGCCAAAGCTGGCTAACGGTTCGCAAGGCCGAAGGAGAGCTTCGATGGTAGAGGCTCTCCTGTTTCGACTTCGAGGAAAATACTAGCTGCAGCATAGGGGGAAGTACATGACAAATGTCACAAGATCGAAACGCACGTTCCTGCTTTCGGTCGCTGCCCTCGCGTTGTTTGGGATCACCGCCTGGGCACAAAACGCTACGGACAAATGTCGCCCAGCCCAGGTTATTCCTCTCGCCGGCGGCAGTGAGCCCCCAGCGAAGCTCTTCATGGATCCTCCGCTGCCCGGACCGCTCGCCTCCCGGGGGGTGGCAATCATCCAATATTGTGCGCAGAACCTGCACCTTGCTCCGGTCTTCGGCCCCGGCGCTCTGGCTGCCTCACCACGCGTCGGACACGTTCATGTGAGACTCGA
Organism: Terriglobia bacterium; assembly: GCA_963816865.1. GTDB lineage: Bacteria > Acidobacteriota > Terriglobia > Terriglobales > Acidobacteriaceae > JAIQFF01. Next base: position 536,961 of record CAWFMU010000036.1, on the reverse strand, counting down.
CGATGCCTCATGGGTGTGGGCAGATGCGAGTGGCAACCCAGTCATCTTGATGGGGCTTACTCCGGGCTCGCATAAAGTCTTCATTGAGTTGGAAGATGCGAACCACCACCCGTTGGACAAAGGCACGGTCGTATTTGTAGTTCCAGACAATACTGCGGACGAAAAGCACCACTGACGAACCTTGACGATTTCAATGTTCCGGCCGCCAGGTGTGTTTGATTAGGAAGACAGTGGTTTGAATCTCGGGCCCGTACGGGACGCTGCCTGAGCCAAACCTATCACCGATACTGGCCTGCCCGTGAATAGCGGGTAGGCTATTTCTCGGTCGGAGAGGAACAAGTGTTTGAAAAAGAGAACTACAATCGCCGGCGGTTTCTGGGCACTGCGGCCATGGCGATTGCCGCTGCCCGGCTCGGCATGATCGGTTCCGCGAACGCGCAATCCAGCAAGTCGCCGGTTGAAGGCAGCTTGCCTTCTCTCAGCGGCGCGACCGCATGGCTCAACTCACCGCCGTTGACGGCGGCCGGGTTGCGTGGAAAGGTTGTCCTCGTCGAGTTCTGGACCTACTCCTGCATCAACTGGCGGCGGCAATTTCCTTACGTCCGCGCGTGGGCTGAGAAATATAAGGATCAAGGCTTGGTTGTGATCGGCGTACACACGCCGGAGTTCCCCTTTGAGAAAAACATAGACAATGTTCGCTGGGCCGTGAAAGACATGCGTGTCGCCAATCCGATCGCGATGGATAACGACTACGCGATATGGCGTGCTTTCAATAACGAATATTGGCCAGCGCTTTATTTCGTGGATACGCAGGGACGTATTCGACATCATCAATTCGGCGAGGGTGACTACGAACGGTCGGAAATAGTCATCCAACAATTGCTGGCTGATGCGGGAGTCAGTGGCGTCCGTGGCGGACTGGTTTCGGTAGATGCCCGTGGTGCGGAGGCTGCCGCCGATTGGGAGAGTTTGCAGTCACAGGAAAACTATGTCGGCTACGAGCGCACCGAAAACTTTGCCTCCCCTGGTGGTGCAAAGACCAACAAGCCTCATGTTTACGCTCTGCCCGCGCAGCTAAAACTCAATCACTGGGCGCTTTCAGGGGATTGGACAATGCAGAAACAGGGCATTGTTCTCAACCAGGCAGGCGGCCGCATCGCGTATCGCTTTCACGCTCGCGATCTTCATCTCGTCATGGGACCGGCAGCACCACGAGCGTCGCGTGCGATTTCGTGTGCTCATTGATGGACAGCCACCGGGCGCAGCACACGGAGTTGACGTAAACGATCAGGGCAATGGCATGGTTACCGAGCCGCGGATGTATCAGCTGATCCGACAACCCAAGCCCATCGCCGATCGCCAGTTCGAGATCGAGTTTCTCGATTCGGGTGTTGAGGTTTTCTCGTTTACCTTCGGCTGAACGTAAAAGCCGGGGTGCCCCACCCTTCGCGTTTGTTGCGAAGGGTGGGAAGCAGCACCCGCGGCCTTAGTTCCCTGGGATGAAACTGAAACTCCGCACGAACATGTAGCGGGTGACGTTGGGAGTGGCCAGCCCGCCCCATCCCGTACTGTTCGTTCCCCAATGATTGATCATTGCGTACGCCGGAGTTTGCGGAACTACGCCGGTGTGCGTGGATACCAGCGCACCGTCCACGTAGAACTTGATTGAAGTTTTCGTCCATACGCACTTGTAGGAGTGGAACCCTTGATCGGGTGCGAAGGGCGCTTGTGTCGAGGTGTATTGCTTCGTGTTTACGCTGGTCCAGCTTGTCCACCAGAGCGTACCGGGGTTCTGACCTTCAATCTCCGGGGAGTCGATTTCGGTCTGTGAGTTGTTCACGTAGATGAAGCCCGAACTGATCTGGCCGGAGACGGTGTATCCGGAACCGTTGGGCGTGGTGGAAGTCGAAGAAGCGCGCATGATCCACTCGTACGTTCCGAAGCCGAGGGCATTTTTGGATTGCAGCTCGCCGCCGACCGAGGAGCCGGAGGTCTGTGTGAGTTTGATGCGCAGCATCCCGGTAGAGAAGTCGAGATACGAAGGAACGAACGAGCCTCCGCCCGGAGCGCCCCAGTTGGAGGGGATCCACTTGGAAGTGTCGAGCGAACCCTTCGAAAAGTCATCGTAGAAGGTTGCGCCGGCCGGAGCTCCCGACCCGCCGGACCCGCCGCTCGAAGCTGCGGTGTAGGTGTAGCCGCCACTCAAGCTGCCCGCCTGGTTATCCGTATTTTTCACGACTACGTCGGCCGCTCCTGCGGCGTGCGCCGGAGTTTTCGCCGTAATCGACGTGCTGCTCGCGACGGTCACGCTTGTCGCCGCGGTGCCGCCGATCGTAACCGCTGCTCCCGACTGGAAACCTGTGCCGGTGACAGTCACCGCTGTGCCGCCATTTGCGGTGCCGGTATTCGGCGAGATCGCACTCACCGTCGGCGCCGGATTACTCGAAGGTTGTCCGCTGGATGCGCTGGCGCGGAAGGCGACCATCTGCATCACCCAGCTCCCCGCACTGTTTGGCGCTGTCGCACTGTAACTTCCCGTGGCGCTGACCGTCTTGTCTTCCGCGATGTCCGCGTCCGGGCTGGTTATGATGCGCGAAATAAATCCCGCTCCCGCCGCTGTAAACCGCGCGATGGTCATCCCCGCCCCGAAAATCATGTCGTTGGCTGACGTGGTTGTGGCCGCACCACTGCTCGCGCTCGTCCCGCTGCCCGCACCTCCCGCCTGCACATCCAGCGGATTCGCAGGGTCCAGTCCGCTATACTCCAGCACCCGGACATCCACATATATGGCCGCCTGATTAAATCTTACCGTTACCGTATTGCTGCCCGGCTTGATGCCGGCCGCGTAGTAGATCGACTGTCTCAACCCCGTCCCACTCGTCGGTCCAATCGCCAGCACATAGTTGTTCCCCACACTGTCGCTCACCATACTCACTGTGGACGTCGTGTCGTTCCATCCCACCACCACCACGTTCAGGTTCCCCGCCGTCTGCGCTTTCGGATAGGTCACTGCCACCGACCCGCTCGGCGTTTGCGGGGTCGCCGACTTCACCTGCACAAAGGTCGGCCCCGCAAACAATGTAGCGTTGGCCAGCAAAAGAGTTGCAAAGACTAAAACGATCGCCCTCATCATGGAAAAATCTCACTCTCGTATAGGGGATAGGGAATGGCGAACCAATCCCTTTTGGCCAGAGGGACTACGGGGCCTAGAAGCGTTTCAAATTTCTGATTGCTGAGCTCAGCCTGCCAAGTCGATACCTAGCGGTTGTCTACCCGACAAAAGGGCACACGTGTACTGCTCCGCTGGTTACTTCTTTATGATGAAAACCTAACCCCAACGTCCATGAGGCAGCAGGGACGTGTCTGAACTGGAACCCGTGGCGGTTGCTGCAAACAAGTGTTTCCCGAATCCACCTGGGGACTCGGACAGAAAGCATTTGGGTTCGACGAAGAGCGGCTCGGGAATACTAGCAAAAAACCAGCGAAAAGTTTTCCACAGGCAGTCCCAAAACCGGCCACGGGCGGGCGATTTGGCCGACAGGTGTTGCGGAAGTCCCAGTTTGGGCTTGAATCCAGCGTGCAGGGCGTAGCGCCCCGCGTCCCGCCGGCTGTCTGGCGGGCTTCTCGCCCGCCTATCGGGCGGCCGGTGCTACCAACTTCTTCGCGTTGTCTCCCTGCGGCAATCCCGTTAGACTGGCTTTCCTATGTCGAACCCAACTCAGCCCAACATTAAATTGAACAACACTCCCGACTATCGCGAGACCTACGCCAACAGCGTGCAGGTAAGGGTGAACGTCTGGGATTTCTTCCTGGTCTTCGGCACGTTGCAGCAGCAAAGCGAGACCCAGGTAGAGGTCAACAATTTTCAGGGCATCTACCTCAGCCCGCAGCAGGCCAAGGCGCTGTCGGGCATCCTGCAGCAAAACGTGGCCGGTTATGAAAGCACGTTCGGTGAGATCAAACTGGATCCGCGTATGATGGCTCCCGGCCCGGTGCACTAACTGGAGGACGAGTGTCCCGTCCGGCCTCCAGTTCCAGCTTCTGTAACCTTGACTGCCAATGACCAATCTTCGCGCGGACTTCATTCCGCGCTCGTCTTCGTCCTGACTTTTGCCGGGCTTCTGGCGCTGCACGCGCCCCTGCTGCGTCTGCCCTATTTCTGGGACGAAGCCGGCTATTACGTTCCGGCCGCGCGTGACTTCTTGCTGACCGGAAGCCTGATTCCGCATTCCACCATCTCGAACGCCCACCCGCCGTTGGTGATGGCTTATCTGGCGACCTGGTGGAAAGTAGCGGGCTTCGCCCCAGTGGTGACGCGGAGTGCGATGCTTTTGGCTGCGGCCTTCACATTGCTGGGCCTGTTCCGGCTGGCAAGGACTGTCGCTAATGTCGAGGTTGCGGTTGTGACTACGATCTTGACCGCGATCTATCCAGTGTTCTTTGCCCAAAGCTCTCTCGTCCACCTCGACATGGCCGCCGCCGGATTCACCTTCTGGGGTCTGCGGGCCTATGTGAAAGGCGAGGGCTGGAAGACGGCACTCTGGTTCTCGCTCGCCAGCCTGACCAAGGAAACCGCAATTCTGGCGCCTGTGGCGTTATTCGTGTGGGATGTTCTTTCACCGCTGTTGCCCGCCAGAGATGGAAACCTATTGCTTAGGCGTCAGAGCTGGAATTCCGCCTGGCTTCTGGTTCCGCTCGTCCCACTTGCCGCATGGTACGGTTTCCACTACCGCCGGACCGGTTTCGTATTCGGCAATCCTGAATTCTTCCGCTACAACGTCGAAGCCACGCTTAATCCTCTCCGGATACTGCTCGCGCTGCTGGTTCGCCTGTGGCAAATCCTCGGCTACTTTCGCCTGCTGATGCTCACGCTGGCCACGCTGTTCGCCATGTGGCTGCCACCGCTGCGCGACCCCGATGGTGAGCGCCCGCGGATCGCGAGTGATGTCCAGTTCGCCATGCTCTCGGTGATCGTGGCCTATGCAGTCGCCATGGCGCTGGTGGGTGGCGCCGAGTTGGCGCGCTACATGCTGCCCGTGGTGCCGCTAGTCATTCTGGTCTGTGTTTCCACGCTTTGGCGCAGGGTTCGCTTGTGGCGCGCTGTGGCCGCGATGGTGGCGCTGTTGTTTGTGTCCGGGTGGTTTATGAATCCGCCCTACGGGTTTGCTCCGGAAGACAACCTGGCTTACCGCGACTACATTCTTTTGCACCAGCGTGCGGAGGACTTTCTGGAAGCCCGCTACCCCATGGCGCGCGTCCTCACCGCGTGGCCGGCGAGCGACGAATTGACGCGTCCCTATCTAGGCTATGTCACGCGTCCCATGCAGGTGGTGCGCATCGAACACTTCGCAGCAGAGCAGCTGATGTCCGCAGCCGATCTCCACTCGAGCGGAGCCGGCCCGGATTTTGAAGTGGCCCTGGTGTTCTCGACGAAATATGAGCCGGCACATCCCTTGCTGGAGCACTGGCGTTCGTGGCAGGAGTGGAAGACGAGATTCTTCGACTACCATCGCGATGTGCCGCCCGCTGCGGCAGCACAAATCCTGGGTGGAAACCTGGTCTACACCGAAACCCGCCATGGCCAATGGATTAGCGTGATCGAAATGGAACGCATCGTAGACGCAGAAAACCAGAGGTAGAGGCCTAAAATGGAGGAGGAGCGTCCCGGCCGTCACACCCATTCCCGTCTGTCTTGAGAGTTCTACTATTGCGGCGTCTGCGCTGGCTGGGCCGGTGACGGAGAACTCTGCATCCCGCCAAATGAACTCGACGACCCCGACGGATTACCAGGACTCGACGAGTTCTGTTGTACGGGCGGAGCCGACACCTGCAACGCTGGCTGGGCCGGCGTCGTGATCAGGCCGCCGCGATCCATGGTCGGATCGTAGATAAACTGCCAATCGTTGTAGTGATTCTTGTGATTGAACTCGCGAATCGTCTTCGCCTTGCTGGTACTGGCGACCCCGACAATCGGGCCTCCGCCAAAAACTGTGCTGGTTAATGGACTGCTGGAACTCCCGCCACCGGGCTGGTTCGCGTCGCTCTTGGCCTGACCCCCGCCCGGACCAGCATCCTTTCCCGAGTCGCCGGAAGCATCTGCATCGCCGCCCGCAGCCGGGGTTTGAGGCATGACTGGCGCGGCCTGCTGAGCCGCCGCTTGTGCCATCATGCCGCTGGCGGCTGCGCCGAGAAGCGCCACCGCTCCTGCGCCTCCGGCAGCTGCAGCGCCCCCCATCGTGCTGGCGGCAACGCCTAAAGCTACCCCCGGGGAACTGGCGAGTTGAACCTCTCCCACATGCAGCAATTTGAAGTCCTTGCCGGTGACGGGATCCTTGTAGCGCTTACGCAGGAAGCGGATGTTGTTGGTGTTTTCGAGTTCTTCAACTCGAGTGGGGTAACGTCCGGTTTTTTTGACAAAGCGGCGCAGCGCCCGCGAATACTGCACCCCGCGATGGATCATCTCTTCTTCGCGATCGCGCTTCACCCGAAAGGCAATGCTGGGAGCCACCACGCCAGCGGCAATCGCCAGCAACGTGATGAACAACATCAGCATGAGAAGAATGTAGCCGCGCTCGGAGCGGGGCCGGGGATTGCGACGGCTGCTCGGTCCGTCGTCGGTCCTTGGCCGTTGGTCGTTGGCGTTTGCCATAAGCTGCATTTGTAAGACGCGAGGTTTGTATATCGCGGAAACCGGCACTGCGCATGGCCTCCATCCCGTACCCAGCGACCAAAGGCCAACGACCAAGGGCCAACGACCAACGACCGTCCTACCCCTGCGTCAACGGAATCGTCTGCCGTTATTGTTCAGCACATCCTCCACCTCCACCGAAACCGGCGTGATGTGCAGAATTTTGTAGCGGCGATCAACAATATCGCCTTCCCCCGCAATAAACACATCCTCTCCTTGGGAGAGAAAAATCCTCTTGGGTTCACCCGGCTTGTTGGCGAAGCCAAAAAATTTCAGATTGATGGGTGGCGGAGGCGGTGGTCCCTGCGGAATGACGGGGGCAGCGGCCACATGGACCGACGCGATCGGCTTGGGAATGTCGACCTGGGCCCGGAAGATGTTTCGCCCGGCGCCCTCATACTTGGTGTCCTCGCTGGCCTTCAGCCAGTCATAGCGAAGTGTGGGATCAAGCGAACGCGCCTCGGGGCTGAGGGCAGGCTTCTTGCCGGAAGTCGGTCTGACGGTCACGATCCGGCGCGTTCCGGGCGGCGGTGTCACCACCGGAGTGGGAGTTTTGGCCGATGCCGGTGAATCAGGGATCAGTCGCATGACCACAAACACGACAGCGAGCACCATCAGTGCAATGGCCGCGATCGTCTTGGTGCGATTTTCTGTCCCCAGGCGCATCTAGCCGCTCGCCTTCTGATAAGTTTCCAGTTTCAATTGCAGACGGACTACACCCGCCTGCTCGCCACCCAGTTCCACACTGTTAATGATGAAAAACACCGGGTCGCGTTCCAGGGCGTTGATGAAGCGCACCAGTTGCAGATAGTCCCCGGAAAAATCTGCGTCGATTTCGACCGGGCGCAGGCCAACCGGGTCAGTGTCTTTGGCCTTGGAGCGAATCTGTCCGATGCGAACGCCATTCTGTTTTGCGACTTTGCCCAGCTCTTCGTAGATCGCCGAATCCTGCGCCGGCAGCCGCGTCTTGTAGAAGTCATCAATCTGATGGCTGGCCAGGGCGATCTTCTTGTCCACGTCTTTGAGCGGTTCGGCCTCGTGCGTTTTGCGCTGCAGTTCCAGCCAGAGCTGGTCAAGCTGTTCGCGGCGGGAGCGCTCGGATCCGACTAGCGGAGAAAACAGCAGGGCCACGGCAGCGATGTCTACCACCAGCAGGGCCGCGATCGCGATCTTCGCCTTCTTCCGAATGTCGAGGACTTCGCGCATCAGTACGTCCCCTTCTTGCCCGTCTTACCTTTTTCGGTCTTACCCTTGGCTGTCCCGGTCTTGTCGTTATCCGTCTTATCGGTGTTCGCCGTGTCCGTGTCGGCGAAATCGGGCACGTACAAAGCGCTGATATCGAATTGCACGTTGTCGCCCGGCGTCTGTCCCGCCTGGGTGGACTCCTGCTCGATTTGAGTTTGCTGGAAGCGTTGCGAACTTTCCATCTTGCGCACCAGTTCAAGCGCGCGGTCGCGCGATTCTCCCGCGACCACAAGTTTGATTTTCAACTGGTTGTCAGCCTTGTCGGGATGGATGGAAACCACGTGCAGCCGCGCCGGCATTACCCGTTCCAGATCCTCAAAAACACGAGTCCAAGAGAAGGCCTTGCGGAGGAACAGATCGTTGAGAAACTCGGCGCGATCGCGGGTCCCGCGATTGGCCGGCAGATTAAGGGTTTCTTCTGCTTTGGCTCTCTGCAGATCGCGCTCGGCAATCTGCTGCTGGCGCTGTTCAATCAGTCCATGATCTTTTCGTGCATCGGCCCATCCCGAAAGCGCGCTGTAAAGCAGGATCAGCGTCAAAAGGCCCAGCCCCGCCAGAGCTCCGCCCCACCGCACCCACAGGGGTCCGGAGTCTTCGTAAGGACGGCTGGCGAGATTGATGTCAACACGCATGTCAGGAAAGCAATGCGCCGACTACGCCGGCCATTCTCCATTTGGGGATCGAACCCACACCCCGGCCGAGCTGCGACGGGTTCACGAGGTCCGTTACCTGGGCCCCGGTCTGGGCGCGCAATGCAGGTGCGGCGCTACCCGATTCAGGCAGTCCAGCCACAAAAATCTGGCCGATATTCATCTGGTAAGTGTCTTGAAAGAATACCACCGAGGGATAGACCTCTTCCGCCAACTGCTCGCCGGTAATGGTCACACCTCGCGTATTTTCCAGGGTGCGAAACAGCAATAGCTGCTCGCGATCCAGGATGGCAATGCTGGTGGTGCGAGCGTCCACCTTGATGACCAGCGACGGCTTGGGCGCATCCGCCGCTCCCAGCGCCGCCAGCATCGAGGGCATTACTACACCGGGCTCGTAACCGGCCTGGCGAAAAGCAGCTTCGTAGTCATCGACGACATTGGCCAGGGCTACTGCCGCGATCACACGCACACCCGTGCTCGAAGGCTGCACATGGTAGGAAACCTTGGCTTTGTCCACGTCGAAGGGTAAGGATTTTTTCAGTCGAAAGCGGACCACACCTTCGACTTCGTCGCGCTTGGAGGGCAGTGTCTCGAAATCGAGCAGCACCACCCGGACCGCGGCATCGGGCAGGACAGCAATCACGTCCCGCGAACGCCCGCCGATATTGCCCAGGACGTCGCGCACCGCTTCGAAGACTGCATCGGGCTGCCGCAGGTTGGTTTCGATCAGGTCGGGAACTACGCTGCCGGGCGCGAGTTCGCTTGAGGCGCAGGCCTCGAGCGCGTGTCCTCCGTTCTCGGAGACCCGGCCCGCCAGCACGCGGTCAGCAGAAATTTCGCAGGCCAGCTTCGGCCTGGATCCAGAATTTGGGGCACGACTCATGAGTATCTATCTGATCCTACAAGTAAAACGCGGTTGAGCGTGCAATTTCAATAACCGGAAGGGCACTGGACCAGTCGTCAGTCTTCAGTCCTCGGTCGTCAGCCAACCCAAGGGGTTTAAGCCGACGACCGAAGACTGACGACTCCCTTTCGAATATTCTCGATGGATGTGACTTTGTTGATCAGTTGTTAGTCGTCACCCGTAAGCCTAACTCCGGCGCGTCGGCCTGGGATTGGCTGACGACTGAAGACCGACGACTGACGACTGCTCTACCGCATATTCTCGATGAACGTGACCTTGTTGATTTCCTTCAGCGTAGTCATGCCCAGCCTGACCTTATCGAGGGCGGACTCGCGCAGGAAGCGCATGCCCTCCTCGCGAGCGGCACGACGGATTTCGGACGTTGGCTTCTTGACCAGAATCATCTCGCGAATACGGTCGCTGAGGTCGAGCAGTTCGTGAATGGCCGTCCGGCCCCGGAACCCGGTGCCTGCGCACTCGATGCAGCCCTGCCCTTCGTAAAATGCAACTTGCGACCACTGTACGGGATCGAGGCCGCTGGCTTCCAGCACCTCGGAAGGATAGTGCACTACCGTACGACAAGATTCGCAGATCAGCCGCACCAGCCGCTGCGCCAGAATGCAGTTCAGTGCAGACACGAAGTTGTAAGGTTCCACACCCATGTTCAGGAAACGGCCAATCACGTCGACTACGTTATTAGCGTGGACCGTGGTGAACACCAGGTGTCCGGTGAGCGCCGACTGAATGGCAATCTGCGCGGTTTCGGTGTCGCGGATTTCGCCCACCATGATCTTGTCCGGATCGTGGCGCAGAATGGAGCGCAGTCCGCGAGCGAAAGTGAGACCCTTCTTTTCGTTGACCGGAATCTGGGTAATGCCGCGAATCTGATACTCGACCGGATCTTCGATGGTGATGATCTTGTCTTCTTCGGTCCGAATCTCGCTCACCGCGGCGTAAAGCGTGGTCGTCTTGCCGCTGCCGGTCGGCCCAGTAACCAGCACCATCCCGTAGGGCTCGGCGATGTAGCGCCGGAATTTTCTCAAGTCATCGGGATCGAAGCCCACGACGTCGAGAACCAATTTGTGAAACTTCTCGCTCATGGACTCTTTGTCGAGTACGCGAAGCACTGCGTCCTCGCCGTGAATCGAAGGCATGATGGACACGCGGAAATCGATCGGGCGTTCGGGATTGCCGTACTTCACGCGGAAGCGGCCGTCCTGCGGCACGCGGCGTTCGGAGATATCGAGTTCGCTCATCACCTTGATGCGCGAGATGATGGTGGAGTGATGCTCTTTGCCGATGGGCGGCATGGCCTGGGTGAGCACGCCATCAATGCGGAACTTGATGCACACCGAATCGTCGCGAGTCTCGATATGAATGTCACTAGCCCGCCGCTGCAGTGCGGTAAAGATCGTGGTATCCACCAGGCGAATGATCGGGCTGATGTCCCCTTGCGCGGTCAGCCGGTCAATGGAGATGCTGTCTTCGCCGCCGGCCTCGTCTTCCGAAACCACCGCCAAGGTGAAGCCTTCGCTGGCTTCTTCCAGAACGCGCTTTGACTGCTCCGTCTTTTTGAGGATCTCGCTGATCTGCGCCAGCGTGGAAACCTTGGTCAGGATGCGCTTGCCCAGCAGCAGGCTGATCTCATCAATCATCATCAGCTGGCTGGGGTCTGCAATGGCGATGGCTAGCCGTCCGTCTTCGGTCTCATTCAGAGGCACGAAGTTGTAACGAAACATCAGGTCTACAGGAATCTTTTTGAACAGATCGTGCTGCAGCTGGAAATTGTGCAAATCTACGAATTCGCAGCGATAGCGCCGGGCAATGTCCTGGGCCTTGGCCAGGTCGTCAACGTGGGGAGCGGGAGCGAGCCGGGCCCCTCCATTCCCTCCGTGCGCGACTATGGGTTTAGTTTCCGCCATTTTTGCCATTCCAAATCTTCCTGCAATTCTCGTCCTGCTTCATGTGGTCGCGGGCGACTCGCCAGCTGCCATCTTCCGTCAATGGATATTCGCGCCCAATGAAAAGATCGGCAGATAAAGTGAAATCAACACCCCGCCCACGAATACCGCCATCACAATCAGAATCACCGGCTCGATCAGCGCCATGGTCGCTCCCAGCGCCGTCTGCACGTCTTCCTCGTAGAACTCAGCCACCGAATTCAACATGGCCGGCAAAGCGCCAGTGGATTCACCGACTTCAATCATTTCGACCGAAAGATCGGGGAACAATTTCTGTTGCTCCAGCCCGCTCGAGAGGGTCTGACCCTCGCGTACCCGGATGGCAGCATCTGCGATTCCATTCAGGATGCGCCGGCTGCTCATGGACGCCCCTGCGGTTTCGAGCGACGGCACCAGGGGCAGACCGCCGGCAAGCAAAGTCGACAGCATGCGGGAGAAATTCGCTACCTGATACTTCAACCAGATGTCTCCCAGCAGCGGCATCTTTAAGATGAAGGAATCCAGCCGTTCGGCGCCGCGGTCCGTGGTTTTCCAGCGCCAGAACAATACGCCCCCCACCACTATCGCGATAGCGAGGTAGGGAGCCCACTTCTGCGCCCTGGTTCCCACTGCCAACATCAATACCGTGATTGCCGGCAGCTTGGCATTAAGGTTCTCAAAGAGCGTGGCAAATTCGGGCACCACGTACGTCACCAGAAACACCAGCATCACCAGCACCATCGTCACCAGCAGCACAGGATAAACCAGCGACACTGCCAGTTTCTTTTTGAAAGTCAGCGCCAGCCGCTGGAAGGCGATGTACCGGCCCAGCACTTCTTCCATGTTGCCGCTCTTCTCGCCCGCCATCAGCGTCGTGGTGTAAATCCGCGGAAACACGCCTTGGGCGGCGAAGGAGTCAGAGAGCAGTTCGCCACTCTTGACCCGTTCACGAACGTTAGCCAGCAATGACTTGAGGTTCGCATCCTTCTGCCGCTTGATCAGCAGATCGAGAGAATTCAGGATCGGCAACCCGGCCTTGATCAGGGTCAGGAACTGCTGGTTGAAGATCACAAACTGGCTTTGCTTGACCTTCCGTCCGCCGAACTGCAGCTTGCCGCCGGAAAACAGGCCTCGCGGTTTTACCCAATAAACCAGGTAACCCTGCTGCACAAAGCGCTCGCGGACTTCGGCCTCCGAGTAACCATGTTCCACCTGCTGCGCCAGGTGCCCGCGATCATCCGCGACTTTTACCAAAAATTGGGCCATACCCGGGTCGGTTACTCCTCTCCCCTCCCAAGTCTAGCATTCGGAAGCATTAACGAGGGGTGAATACGGCCCGGCGACTGCACTCGAAAGGTACCGCTGGTAACCCTGAGCCGTATTGCAACCGAGACCTTCATTAAATACCGCAAACCCATGAAACTAATAACATTGCCGCTCTACTGAACAAATTCTCCATCCACGATCTCCACCCCGGGTGGAGGGCTGAAGCGGAAGAGCTGGTCGGCGATTGCAGCATTCTCGCGCTGCTCGCTAAAACGGTACTCGGTTACCGACTCGTCAGCCTCTTCAAATTGGATGCGGGCAATGTGGTAATCCGGTGTAACCTCCAGCACAACTTCGTTGACACGGTTGGCCATCGCCCTGGGTACGCCGCGCAGCATGGTGTTTCCCGGGGTCACAGGCGCCACGTCAGGTGCAACCGACAGGCCATCGAGTTCCTTTTCCAGCCTTGTTTTCCCCAGAAGAAAGCCCAGCGGCGAACGCAAATCATCCAGTTTCTTGACCGAACTTTTCCGTACCTGGCGATCTCCGGGAAGATAGAACCACGCGTCCTTGCCGTCGCTCAAAAAGAGCTTCTCTCTAGGAGAACGATATTCCCAGCGCATCTTGCCCGGTTTTTTCAGCCAGAGCGAACCCGACTCCGTTCGTTCTATGCCCGCGCCGCTATAAGTTTCCGTAAACTCAGCTTGCAGAGTTTGCAAGCGGTTGTAACGGTTGTCCACGGCCTGAGCAATGGCGTGGACATCGAGGCCTGGATTCGCCGCGAGGGCGGGCAGCAGTGCCAGCAACACTGAAGCAGCGATTCTGGAACCGACTCTCACCAGCTAACCATATCGCAGTTCGCGTCCCAAGTGTGGACGCAGGATCCACCCCAAGAAGCAGCGCCGGCGGGCCGCCGGCGCTGGAAAATCCACAAAAACGAAAACGTCCCAGACTCAAAGAGTCATGGGACGTTCGTCGAACAGCCCTCCCCCGAAGTCTGCTCACAAACAGCCTAACGGCTTCCAGCGAAGGTGGGAATGGCTCGAACGGGCTACTTACGAAATAGTAAATGAGCGCAGGCGATCAGCGCGGCCGGCCATGTGGAAGATGTTTAGTGCTTTCGCGGAAATGTTCTTTCACAGTAATTTGAATTGAGTTACATGCGTAATCGGTCGAGCAGTTACCGCGAACCGAGGCCGGAGAGGCCTCCTGCCCCCCGAAAACGCCTCCGACGAGGCAAGTTCTTTGTTTGGTTGCCTTCTATTTGGCCGGGGGAGATCCCAACTGCTGTCCCGTACATGCGGAGGAGGCCAGCGGCCTTGGCTGTGCGATTGCAATGTCCCAGTAGTTGAAGCTCGGAGTAAGGGGACAGTGACGATCCATTATTCAGCAGGGAGCCGCGCAGAGGGTAACAACCTGGAAGCTCCGCGCGCCGCCAGCCGGGGAAGCTCCCCTTTTTCACTCCCACTTTTGTTGATCCTTATTGCGGCGATGGCACTGTCCGGATGTGGCGGCGGCTCGGGTAGCACAGGCAATCCCATCCCCCAGCCAAACCTGGCAACAATTTCGGTCGCGCCGGTCACAACCAGCATCATGGTTGGCGCCTCGGAGCAATTACAGCCGGTAGCGAAAGATCAGAACGGCAATGTAATGCCGGGTATCACTTTCACTTTTTCCAGCACGGGCGGGGCTGCGAGTGTTAGCCAGACCGGCCTGGTGAAAGGCGTCGCTGCAGGGAGCTCCATCATTGATGTCAGTGCAGGCGACAAAAGTACGTCGCTGACGATCACGGTGACAGCGCCCCAGCCGGTCTTGACCCAGATCAGCGTGTCGCCGTCGACGGCTTCGATTACAGCCGGCCAAAGCCAGACTTACACCGCTGTCGGATACGACCAGTTCAACAACCTGATGAACGGGATCACGTTCACCTGGGCATCGGATGGCAACGGTTCGGTGGCGACCCTTAACGGCAACGTTGCGACCGGAGTTGCGCCCGGGACAGTCCATATCACGGCGTCGGCTTCGGGCATCAGCAGCGCGCCGGCGGCGCTGATGGTTCTGCCGCCTCCGCCCGTGTTGACCAGCCTGGTTGTCACTCCCGCAGCGCCTTCGATTTTTACTGGCGGGACCCAGCAACTTACCGCTATGGGGTACGACCAGAGTGGAAATCAGATGAGCGGCCTCACCTTCGCTTGGACGAGTTCGAATCAAAGCGTCGCCACGGTGAACGCCAGCGGACTCGCGAGCGGCATCTCTGTCGGCGCTTCGCAGATCAGCGCGTCGGCTCAAGGGGTTCACAGTAACGCCGTCAACTTGACTGTCAACCGGCCGCCTTCGGTCCTGACTTCGATCACCGCGTCTCCGTCTACCGCGTCCATTCAGGCGGGAAACACGCAGCAGTTTGCCGCCGTCGGATATGACCAGTTCAACGCGGTGATGACCGGTGTCGTATTTACCTGGTCGAGTTCGGTTACCAGTGTGGCGTCGGTGAGCGGCGTTAACTCGGAAGGTCAGAATGTAGGAGTCGCCAGCGGCCTTTCGGCGGGCTCCACGCAAATTACGGTGAGCGCCGGCGGAGTGAACACGACCGTTTCGCTGATCGTGACTGCGCCGCCTCCTCCACCCCCTCCGCCTGCAGTAACGACCATCAGCGTAATGCCTGGGGACTCTGCCATCAACACGGGTGGGACACAGCAATTCAGCGCCCTGGCTACCGATCAGAACGGGCTGGCGATGAGTGGAGTCGTGTTCACCTGGTCATCGAGCGACACGACCGTGGCGACCATTGACGCGAAGGGCCTTGCGACTGGCATGGGAGCCGGCACGACACAGATAAGCGCTTCTGCCCAGGGCGTGGTCAGCAATGGCGCTTCGTTGACGGATAGCCTCCCCAACAGCGGCGTCCCGCTCACCATCACCCGACTTTCCCCGCCCATGGCCCTGGTCGGAAGCGGAGACCTGGTTCCTCTCACCATTACCGGTACGGGCTTTGTGCCGGGAGCGCTGGTGAACTTCGGATCCAACATTCTGATTCCGTCTTCGGTGAACCCGACGGCAATTACAGTCACGGTTCCAGCGGCAGAGTTGACGACCCGCACGCCTGCCGGTCAGCCGATCCTGGTCACGGTGACGAATCCGGCGCCCCATGCCGCTACTTCAGGCACTCTGCCTTTCACCATCACTCGTCATGGAATGGTTTCAATCAACTTTGACGACGGCTACCAGTCCATGTACGACAACGGCCTGCCCATCCTCGATGCCGCCGGACTGAAGAGCACGCAATACATCATTACGCAAAAGGTCGACACCGACAGCTATGTGACGCTCGATGAAGTGATGCAGATGCACAACAACGGGCACGAGATCGGGGTCCACACTCGAACTCATCCCAATCTGACTACACTCACCAACGCGCAAATGACGGATGAAATTCTCGGCGCCAAGCAGGACCTGATCTCCTGGGGCATCCTGCCGACTACGCTGGCTTACCCGTACGGAGGCTACAGCCCCGCGGTCGAGGCGGTGGTGCTGAATGCGGGACTACGCGGCGCCCGTGATTCCGACCTGGGATACAACAGCTCCGGCTTCGGCCTCACCTTCGGCGGACCGCTCGATCACGACACTCTGCCTCTGGAGTTGTGGAGTGAAGCCGCCGAGATGGACATGAACACCACGTTGAGCAATATCACGTCTGAAATTGACTACGCGGTCGCCAACAATCTGTGGCTCATCATCCTCTTCCACCGGGTGGATGAAACTGACCCCTGTTGCTCATCCATCAGTGTGGACCACACCCTCATTCAGGGCACGGTGGATTATCTGGTGAAGCAAAAAGTTCCGGTCGTCACCAATAACGAAGGCATGATCATCGAGAACCTCAACGCCCAGAACTAGGCTTGTGTAGGCGCGAGCGCCCCGCTCGTGCGTCAACCATCCCTGAATATGCTGAGTCGTGAAAATGCTAACTAATCGATGGTCCCCGCACGAGCGAGGGCGCTCGCGCCTACATTGAAACCTAGTCCGAGGGCAGAATCTTGGGCGATGGCGGCGGCGTGTAGTCCAGCGGCATACCCTTCTCGATAAAGGGAAAATCGTCGGGGGTGCGCAGTTCCACTCTTCCATCGGGCATCAGCTTGTAGTTTTGTCCGAGCGGATCGACGGGCGTGCCGCGCAACATGCCGGCGGCTTCCAGCTCTGAAAAGCTGGAAGGGAAGCGGCCAGTCTGTTGCTGGTAGCGTGCAGTCACCGCCTCCAGGCTGGTGACGTCGTCGTCAACCTGCAGCGCCCGTAAATGGGCCGCGGCATTGGCCCGCACGTTAACATCTTTCGTGGTCTGGTAGCTTGTGCTCCACATCATGCGGGCCATCTGCCGGTCGCCGGCATGCTCTGCCATCTTGCCTGCAAGTATCGCCAGGAAAGGATGAGCGTTCGGCCTTTGCGCGCCGCGGGCAAAGGCTCGCGCGGCCCCGGCATAGTCCTTCATTTCCATGTAGTAAATGAACCCGGCATTGTAGTAAAGCTGCCAGGCGTCGGGGTTGTTGCGGATACCGAATTCTTCGAGCGCAATGGCACGCTCCGGCATGCCGGCGCCGTTCGGCGGCCTGGGAGCCAGAAAATTCGCACCGTACTCGTACGCCACCAGCAATTGCGGATCGAGACCCGTGGTTATTTCAAGCAGAGGAGCCAACAGATCGAAACGCCGCGCCCCATCATGATGCTTGTTGCCGTAGTACTGCACGGCACGCGTCCAGTAGATATCGGCCAGCAGGCCGTTGTAACCCAGGCTCAGCCGCTTCAACGCCTGCGGCGAGGAAATGTAGAGAACCTCTTCCAGCGTGGCGTCCGTGCGTACCTGGTCTACGCGGCGCAGCAGCAGCACCGATGCGATAAGGGAGCTCGCCAGGAAAATACTGAATATGACGGTGATCCGCTGGGACCTGCTCATTTGAGGTTCCGGCGTTCGAATACCAGCACAGCGCCGCAAATGGCCATCGCGGTATAAACCAGGGCGTAGGCGCTGTTGTAAAGAACGAGTTGTCCAGAAACTGGCTGGGAGTGGGCCACCGACGTGATGACATTCAGGGCGGAAAAATTCGGCACCAGATAAGCCACGCCCGTGGCCAGCCAACGCGTGGCGCCATGCGTCATGCCGGCAAACCCGCGCAAGTCTTCAGCAAAGCTGCCGATGACAAACAACGAAAACGCAAATACCGCAGAGAGCAGCGGCGAAGAGAACGAAGAGAAGAACAAGGTTAGCGCCGTCAGGATCAGAAACTGCAAAATGATGAAATACAACGCCACCAGTACCCAGCCATCCTGCTGCTGGAAGTGGTGCGAAACATAGAGCAGTGCGACGAAGACACCGATCGCCATGAAAAATGTGTTAACTGCCAGCGTCCCGGCCAGCCCGAAAAACTTGCCGACAATAAATTCCCAGCGCCGCACCGGCCGCGAGAGCACGGTATAGAGCGTCCGCTTCTCGATCTCTTTCGACACCAGCCCAATTCCGATGAAGATCGCAATCACCATGCCGAATAACGAGACCGCGGTCAGGCCGAGGTTGATCACTACGAGACGTTCGATATCGATCGAGATCTGGCCGACCACAACCGCCGCCGCCGACATCAGCAGGGCGAAGACGATCAGGTTGTAAAGCACCCGGTCGCGCACCGCTTCGCGGAAGGTGTTGGAGGCGATGTGTGCGATTCGTGATGTCATACGGTGGTCCCCACTTTTGCTCCCACACCCACCGTCGCATTCGCCGGCTGCAATTTCTGCAGATAGTAATCTTCGAGCGAAGTCCGCACCGGAGTCACTGAAACCAGGCGCAGGCGTTCCCGCCGCAAGGCCTCAATTGCGGCATCCTGGTTGGCTTCGGAAAGCATGGCCCGCACCGTGTCGCGAGTGACGTGGCACTCTGCTCCCAGCGCGCGCAACGATGCCGGCACTACGGTTCCTTGCCACACCACTTCCACCTTGCCGTGAACGCTCGAGGTGAGGTCCGCCACCGCGCCCACTCCTCGCAGTTCGCCCTGATGGATGATGGCGACCCGATCGCACAGCGCTTCCGCATCCGACAAGATGTGAGTAGAAAAGAAAACGGTCTTACCTTCGTCCTTCAGTTGCGCCATGAGGTCGCGAACCTCGCGCCGGCCCATGGGATCCAGGCCAGACATCGGTTCGTCAAAGAAAACGACTTTAGGATCGTGCAGAATGGCTTGCGCGATTCCCACCCGCTGCAGCATGCCTTTAGAAAACTTGCGCAACTGCACTCCGCCCACGTCAGGCAGTCCTACTCGTTGCAGCACCTCGTTGACACGCGACGAGCGCTGCTTGGTCTCGATTCCAGAAAGCTGTCCGTAGTACTCGAGCAATTCGCGGGCGGTGAGATAGTCGTAAAAGTAGGGCTGCTCCGGCAGGAAACCGATCTGCGCCTTCATGCGCGGATCGTCGAGTTCCATGTCCAGAATGCGGGCCGAACCGGCGGTGGGGAATATGAGTCCCATGAGCAGTTTGAGCGTGGTGGTCTTGCCGGCGCCGTTCGGTCCCAGAAAGCCGAAGATCTCCCCTTCCTCGACCTTGAGGTCGAGCGGACGCAACGCATGCTTCGGCCGCTTGCGCCAGAAGCCGATGCTGTAGGTTTTTTCGAGACCAAGAATTTCGATGGCAGCCATGGGCAGAACTCGGAAACTTGCTCAGAAAATTATAAGCAAGATGCGCGCATTTGGAACCGTTAATGCGGTTACTGAAGTCATTTGGGAACCCGGTTGAGCAGCAAAAAAAAGGAACCGAGCGAACTCGGTTCCTCAATTGGCTGTGTACCCTCCCCCAGAGTACAACGCCAAACTCGTTACTGCATGCTCGTGAAGGCCTGGCAGGCGGCCAGAGTGGATACCGGAACGCTGCCGGCGAGTCCGGGGTTAAAGCGAATGACGCCATCGTCCGTCGAGCAGAAATTGCGCACGCCGCTGATGTTGTAAGCTACCGGGGAAGCGCCGGACACGAACGCCGTAAACCCCGTGCCCGCGGGCGTGAGACCTGTGGCGGCAAACACATAACCGCTCTTGCTGCCTACTCCAACGCTCGCGGTAGCCAGCGCGTTGTCGATCAGACATGCCTGAACCGAAGTAGGATTGCAGGGAGCCGCGCCGCCCAGATTGACCAGGGCGGCTGAATAGCCGACGGACGGATAGGCCGTGTTGTAAGCAAATTCCGCCGTGTTGATGTTGCGAATGGCGTTGCCCGCCGAGGCTTCGTTGGCCGCGATTCTTGCCCGCAGCAGATTGGGGATTGCGATCGCCGCGATGATCAGAATGATCGCGACCACGATCAGCAGCTCAATCAGAGAGAATCCTCTGCTGGCCATCGTGACTCCCGATTTGGCCTGATAGCGCCTCATGTTAATCCCTACTGTTGCATTTTTAGCGCCAGACCAGAGTGTTAGCTGCACCAAACTTGGTGCATCGGAAATGTTGATAAATAAGGGTTAAGAGCTTGAACAACTAAGTAACATCGGCTGTGCGACAAGCTCCGGCTGTGTCATCGCCAAAATGTGGCATCCATCTCAGGTAGCGTCGGTCTCAAGTTGAGCAAAAAGACAAAGGGAGCAACGGATGGTCCGTTGCTCCCGGTCGGGGGCTGTCCCCCAGGTATTGCTCTGACTTGCGGTTACTGCAGAACCAGGTAAGGAGCCGCAGTGCAAGCCACGGTACCTGTGGTGGTTCGGGTCGTAACTCCAGCCGTGTTCGGATCGAAGTGCAGTACGCCATCTTCTTCCGAGCAGAACCGGCGAACACCGGTCTGGTTGAACACGAGAGGCGCTGAACCCACACCGTAAGTCACGTTGGTGGTGGCCGGTGCCACGACGACGCCTACAGCATCCACCGTGTAACCGCTCTTACCGCCGGCGACGATGTTGTTCGACAAGGCGGAATCAAGCAGGCAAGCAGCCACGCTGGTCGGACCGCCCGCGGGGCAGGCCTGAACGCCGGCGCCCGGTCCAAGTGCGACCAGGGTGGGCGAATAGCCAACCGTCGGATACGCTGTCAGATAAGTTACTTCGGCCGTGTTGATGGTGCGAATCGAGCTGACTGAGGACGACTCGTTAGCCGCAATACGAGCGCGCAGCAAGTTCGGAATGGCGATCGCAGCGATGATCAGAATGATCGCAACCACGATCAGCAACTCGATTAAGTGAAAAACCCTTTTGTTTCCGCATCTAGTTTGTCCCTCTCCCCGTGCTGAATGTGGTTCCAGTAGACCCACCTTGATAACTATGATAGCAATCGAGACGCCAACCTGCCGGCGAGCCCGGCTCCCCCTCGTGCTGTTTGTTTTGATGGCGTTGAGGTTGTTTCTGCGTCGCCATGGGGTAGACATATTGCGCCAGTGCCATAAATTGTCACCCCATTCCCAATCCGCGTCATCAGGCGGATCAGGACAAAAAGAAACCGGGAGCAACGGAGTGTTTCCGTTGCTCCCGGTTCTGTACCCTCCCCAAGGTACTGCCGCTAGACTATTGCAGGACCAGGTAAGGAGCCGCAGTGCAGGCCACGGTACCTGTGGTGGTGCGGGTCGTGACTCCGGCAGTGTTCGGATCGAAGTGCAGCACGCCATCTTCTTCCGAGCAGAACCGGCGAACACCGGTCTGGTTGAAGACCAGGGGCGCCGCGCCGATACCGTAAGTCACGTTGGTGGTGGCCGGAGCCACGATCACGCCCACAGCATCAACCGTGTAACCGCTCTTACCGCCGGCGGCGATGTTGTTCGACAAGGCGGAGTCAAGCAGACAAGCAGCTGCGCTGGTCGGACCGCCCGCCGGGCAGGCCTGAACGCCAGCGCCCGGTCCAAGAGCAACCAGGGTGGGCGAGTAGCCAACCGTCGGATACGCTGTCAGATAAGTCACTTCAGCGGTGTTGATGGTACGAACCGCGCTCACCGCGGACGACTCGTTCGCCGCGATACGTGCACGCAGCAAGTTCGGAATAGCGATCGCAGCGATGATCAGAATGATCGCGACCACGATCAACAACTCGATCAATGAAAAACCCTTTTGTTTCCGCATCTAATTTGTCCCTCTCCCCGTTTGAAATGTGGTCTTTCGCAGACCTGAATCGTGACCTGTATTGCTGCAATCCAGCCGCCAACTTTGCCGCCGAATCCCAGATGGGAACCCAAAGCCTTATACTATTCTTTATTTTGAGAATTTTAACTTTGGCCTCGAGGTTGGCGGACTGAGTTGGGGTGGGTGACCGGCAGGGTCGAAATGACAGAATTCGTCAAAATCGCTTGCAATACGTGTCAATTGGCCAAATTTGTTTCAAAATGAGAAAACGGGAGCAACGGATTTCCGTTGCTCCCGTTCTGAACATCCCTCGTCCCCAGGTACGTCGAAGCCTTCTACTGCAGAACCAGGTAAGGAGCCGCACTGCATGCGGCTACGCCAGCGGTGGTCCGAGTGGTAACGCCGGCTGTGTTCGGATCGAAGTGAATTACAGCGTCTGCGGATGAGCAGAAACGTCGCACGCCGGTCTGGTTGAAGACCAGCGGGGCCGAGCCTACACCGTAAGTCACGTTGGTGGTGGCCGGAGCCACGATGACGCCTACAGCATCCACCGTGTAACCGCTCTTGCCGCCGGCGGCGATGTTGTTCGACAAGCGCGGAATCAAGCAGACAGGCAGCCGCGCTAGTCGGACCACCCGCCGGGCAGGCCTGCACACCGGCGCCCGGTCCCAATGCAACCAGCGTCGCCGAATAGCCAACTGTCGGATACGCTGTCGAATAGGTCACTTCCGCTGTGTTGATGGTACGAATCGAACTGACCGAGGACGACTCGTTGGCCGCAATGCGCGCCCGCAGCAGGTTCGGAATCGCGATGGCCGCGATAATCAGGATGATCGCGACTACAATCAAAAGCTCAATCAATGAAAAACCCTTCTGTTTCCGCATCTCTATTGTTTCCTCGTCTCGATAATTTGTAGGCGATGACGCCCCAGTCTCCAGAAATGGGGCACTTTGGGTGCCACTGCCTCGACCGGCCCGGACAGTCTTCTGATTCTTGCTAAGTCTAGCTGATTCATTGCCCTGCGCAATTAGTACCAGCTTACGCATTACAACGGTCAAACTTACTACGGCTTCTCATTCAAGAGGTTGCCAAATTCTGTCAACTAGAATACCCACTCCTGTCTGGCCTGCATGCTCTTGTCCGGCAGGCCAGGGATGAACCGCAACTATTATGCCACCACAATTTGCTTGAAGTCGTGAAAACGATGGTTCTTGGAGTCTTGTAATGCTGTCATCCTGGGGAGGCGGACCGTTCGGCGACGCTAAGGGCCCCGACGAAGAACCTGTGCATTTCTCGGGCGACGGTTGCGCCCGAACTCTTGTTCAGCAGTCGGCCCGATCATGTCTGTTCGAGCCAGAAACGCAGGTGCCCGCATTACGCGGAATGCACAAATCCTTCGTTTGCTTTTGTCCGGCGGCGCCGGACGAAAAACGGCGCTCTGGATGACCACGAATCGCGCGAACTGGAGTGCAGGTTGGTGTGCTCAGCCCCGGCATCCCGTAGAATAGCTGGCTCCGGCATCTGCTATGAGCAAGCTACCTGCACTTCAGATCGATTCCGACATTTCCCGGGCCTGGTCCATTCCCGCGCCGTTCTATACCGACCCCGAAGTTTGCGCGCAGGAAAACGAGCGAATCTTTGCCCGCACCTGGCAGGTGGTCGGACATCGTGAGCAACTGGCCAAGCCGGGCGATTTTTTTACCACCGAACTTCTGGGCGAACCTCTGTTGCTGGTGCGCGGCGCCGCAGGGCGAGCTGCGCGGCTTCTATAACGTCTGCCGTCACCGCGCCGGGCCTCCGGCCGAAGGCTGCGGATCGCGCAAGCTGTTTCGCTGCGGCTATCACGGCTGGACCTACGGCCTGGACGGAGCGCTGATCAGCGCGCCGGAATTCGAAGGCCAGCCGGGTTTCGATCGCCAAACAATTCACCCTGGCTCCGGTGCGGGCCGAAGAATGGTCGAATCTGATTTTCGTCAACCTTGATCCCGACGCCGAACCTCTGCTGAAGAGTCTCGGGCAGCTTCCCGCAGCAGGCCGAACGTTTTGGTTTTGCCGGAATGAAGCTGTTCGAACGCCGCACCTACGACATGAAGTGCAACTGGAAGACGTACGTGGACAACTATCTCGAAGGCTACCACCTGCCCAGCGTGCATCCCGGACTGAACCGCGAGCTGGACTACAACGCCTACACGGTCGAGCCTTATGCCCGCCATGTGCGCCAGTTCAGTCCGATTCGCGGCGCGCAGCCCGGAGATGCCACGCCGCGCCGCTACCAGGAAGCGGCCGAAGACCTGACCACGGACTATTTCTGGATCTTTCCCAACTGGATGCTCAACTGCTATCCCGACAATATTTCGCTGAACATCGTGCTGCCGGTCTCAGCCGACCGGTCGCTGGCGATTTTCGAGTGGTATCTGCCGGAGAAAGATCTGGGCAGCGCCGCGGCCAAGGCGTCAGTGGAGTTCAGCGATCAGATTCAGATCGAAGACGTGGGAATCTGCGAGACCGTGCAGAAGAATCTGCACTCGCGAAGCTACCAGCGCGGGCGTTACAGCATCAAGCAGGAGACGGGAGTGCATGCGTTCCATAGAATGTATGCGGAAGTCATGAATTCGTAGCGCCGGCGTCCCGCCGGCTCTACTTTACTGAGGAGTCTCTTATGAGCAGTTTGACTTTGCTGCAATCATTGCACGAGAGCCTTTCCACCCGCGCCCAGGTCACGAGCGTGTTCGGAGAACCCATCGTCGCGGGCGACAAAACAATTATTCCGGTGGCCAAGATCGCCTACGGTTTTGGCGGCGGGACGGGCAGCGGCGGACTGGAAATCAAGACCGCCCGCGGCGAGGGTGGCGGGGGCGGCGGCGGAGTCGGCGCGCTTCCGGTGGGCGTTTTCGAAGTCGGTCCGCAGGGGACTCGCTTCGTCGCGGTGGGGGACAAGAAGAAACTGCTGGGCACACTGTTGCTGGGCGCGGCGCTCGGCCTGCTCTTCGCGCGGCGGAAAAGAAGGTAGAGACGCAGTGCACTGAGCCAGTCAGATGGCATCGCTGGCGGAGTCGAAGGATCCCTGAGTTCCGCTGCGAGAGCGGTGGAGCAGATAGGGGTCCTTCGACTGCGTGACTGGCTCGCTTCGCGAAGCAGTCACTCCGCTCAGGATGACAGAGTCTTCTACCTAGCCTACCTTTACCAGCAGGCAAGTGATGTCATCATGTTGCGGCGTCGGGCCCACGAACGCATCTACATCGCTCATCATGCGGCGCAGCATTTCGTCGGGAGTGTGGCCGCGCCCGCGTTTAACACTTCCAGCAGCCGCTGTTCGCCATATTCCTCGTCGCGCTGATTCATGGCTTCCACCACACCATCGGTGTAGATCACCAGCCAATCGCCCTCCTGCAAAACCAGGCTGCCGGATTCGTAGCTGGCGCCCGCAAGGATTCCCAGCGGCAGTCCTCCTATGGTCAATCGTTCCACGGTGCCGTGCTGCGCCGGAGAATGGGAGTGTTGTGGCCGGCGTTGATATAGGTGAGCGTCCGGCTGACGCGGATCAAACTCCGCCAGAAACGCGGTGGTGAAGCGCAGTCCGCCCTGGCTGTTGGTGCAGGCGTACTGGTTCATTCCCGTGACCAGTTCGGCCAGCGAGCAGGGAACGGCCGAGAGAGTTTTGAGACTGGCCTGGAAGGTGGCCATCAGCAGCGCCGCCGGAATGCTCTTTCCGGCGACGTCGGCCACCGCCAGCAGGAAACGAGTTTCGCCCGGAACCGGTCGCCGGGCGGGCAAAGACGTCGTAGTAGTCTCCGGCCACGGTGTTCGCCGGCCGGGTGGCGAAGGCGATCGCCAGGCCGGGCACCGGCGGCGGAGTTGAGGGCAACAGCCAGCTCTGGATATCGCGCGCGATTTCCAGGTCGCGCTTCATCACCACCCGGTCCGAGACCTCGAGCATCAGCACGACGAACAGCACGATCCCGGCGTAGAAATGAAAATTGACTTCAACTACCTCTACCTCTCCCGATTTCCCCATGTGGCTGAATCCCGCGCCGGGAAAAATCAGGAACACGATCCCGAACAGCAGCAGGACGCGCCGGGCCGGGCTCAGTTTTTCCAGGATGGCCCAGAGAAATTCCAGCACGGTGTGGAAGAATCCGCGGGGCTGTGTCTCCTGCCGCGCCGCGCCCGTAGTCGCGCTGGTAGAGCCGGTAGCTGGCCCGCGCATCGGTGTGGAACTGCGTCCAGAGCTGGTTGAGTTCAAGCCCGTCGGTCACGCGCTGCCAGAACTGGTTGAGCTGCGTCGTGAGACCGGGACGTGTCGGCTCTGCGGCCGATGGTGGGGAGCGACGTCATGGTCGAGCCCGAATTATAGTCGAGGCGATGCCTGTGTGGGGCGGACACTCCTGTCCGCCAGCTTCAGATCGGCAGGATCTTCGCCGGTGTGCGAAAGACAGCAGCGTCCGTGGCGCCGCTCGACAAACACAAGGTCCCTCGACTGCGCCGAGCGATTCGCAAGCGAATCGTTCGGCTCCGCTCGGGATGACAAGTTGCGGTGGAAGTTCTCAGAAAAGCTTCAGTTGCGATTCGCGTCTGCGTCGTGGCAGAGACCTGGCGCTTGCGCGGTCGTAGTGGCGCATCCCGTGCTTCTGTCGCAGACGCGCCATCAGTTGCGATATCCGCTTGCCGTAGGACTTGGGCAGGAAGGCGCGATCTTTGTAGCGCTGCTGGTAGTCGGCTGCCAGCTGGGGAAATTCCTTTTCCAGAAAGGGCAGGAAGACCGCGGCCGAACAGGGTTTCGAGAAACAGGGGATTGGCAAAGATATGTTTTCCGCCGGCTTCGGCGGTGGCGCGAACCAACGCCTCCAGATTGCGCAACGAGTCGGTGATGCCGGGAATCACCGGCGCACAACTCACACCGGCCCGGATCCCTGCCTGACTCAGCTTGCGGACGGTTTCCATTCGCAGGTCGGGCCGCGGCGCCCGGGGTTCGAGGATGCGCGCCAGATTCACATTCAAAGTCGTGATGGTCACATTCACCATCAACCGGTTCTTTTGTCCGATCTGAGTCAGCAGATCGAGGTCGCGAAGAATCAGGTTTCCCTTGGTGATGATGCCCAGCTCCAGCCCCTCATGCCGGGCCAGTTCTTCCAGGATGGCGCGCGTCACTTCAAAGCGGCGCTCGGCGGGCTGATAGGGATCGGTGGCGGTCCCGATCGCGATCTGCTCGCCCGGCTTTACCCGGCGCAATTCCTGCCGCAGCAGGTTCGCGGCATGCTGCTTGACGTAGATCTTCTGCTCGAAATCCACTCCGTCGCGCATTTCCATGAATTCGTGGGTGTAGCGGGCATAGCAGTACTTGCAGGCAAACTCGCAGCCGCGATAGGGATTGATGGTCCAGGTCGAACGGCATGCGCACGCCGGTGCAGCGGTTGAGCAGGGAGCGCACGGGCAGGGTGAAGTATTCGACTTCGTGTCCCTGGCGCAGAGATTCGCCCTCGGCCGCCAGCCGGGCGATGCCGATCAGTTTGGATTCGGAGAGCGGGTAGGAGGGGAAGAGTAGCCATTTGTAGATTCGCTTTTTGTTCGCTATCAGAATAGTCGCTGAAGACGCGGTTGTCAAGCCGGATTGTGGTATGAGAATGGCACGAGTTCATTCGCACCGTACGCTTGAACCGGGAGGGCACGACTTCAGTCGTGCCATTGGACCAGACGTGGCGGCTTTGCCGCTACTCGTTGTTGCGACACGATTGCCACCGCTGCACGAGCGGGGGCGCTCGCCTACATTGTGCGGCTAGTGCACGCAGATGATCGACCAGCAGCCAGAGACCTGCCACAGCCAGAATCGGGCCGCCCCAGATGTAAAGAGTCGAGCGCCATGCCAGTTCCTTGACTACCTCTTGCTGGCTTCGACAGGAGATGAAGAATGGCCCGTCCGATGCGCCCTTCATCAGCACGACGGGAGGATTGAGATCGAAGGCTTCGGAGGCGGCCACTCGAGTTTGCGGAATGTGCGGCGCCGCACTCCCGGGAGGCAGCATGGATTCAATCGCGGCCCGTCGCTGGAGATCGGCCGCAGCCTCGCTCAGAAATCCTTGCTGTGGCTGGTCCAGCGCCATGGGCCAGACAGTCCGCGGCGCTTTGGAGTCCCGGATTCTCCCGCAGGGTTCCCAGGACATACAAACGATCGCCGGCGCGAATGCAATACTCCTTCAGATACGCGGGGGACTGGCTGGATATTCCGTGGCGGACGAGAAAGTGCCGGGTGAAGGCGTCGCCTGAGGAAGGAGAGTATTCGTCGTCCACGGACGGCCGAAGTTCGGTCTCGGCGCCGCGCGGGTCAACCATGATGCGCCCCGTGCCGTCATCCAGGAAGAAGGGCGCATATAAGATTTCCTCGCGCGGTTTCTTTTCTTCTCCCTGCGCTGCCGCGCACGATGGCGTGGTAGTAGAAGCAGTCGGTTTCGGAGAGCGGCGAGATCAGAGTGTAGGGACCGACCACAGTCCCGCTTAGTTCTACCGCTCCCAGCGACGCCCCGCGTACGGTTGAGGTAGGGATGTCCTGGATCAATTGTTTGCGTTTCAGGAAAGGGAAGCCGCGAAAGAAAAGGCGCACGCCGATCGCAATGCCAAGGATTCCCCACAGCACTGGTGAACGAAGCAGGGCGAAGGGATCTGGCGACGTTCCGAACGTTACGAAATACATCGCGGGAGGCGATTTTGCCGATCAGGTCCATCTGGTTCGGCTGATCCCGCTGGGCAAAGCAAAGTCTAAGGCGGCGGGCGAGGGCGCCCGCCCAATTACTTACTCGCCGGGGGTGGAGGAATCGTGATGTCGACGTTGGTCACCGGACCCAGCGACGACAGCGGCTTGTCGAACTCCCCGGAATTGCCCACCACGAGGATGGCCAGCTTTTCCTTGTGCAGATACCTGGAAGCCGCTCGCGCCACGTCTGCCGCCGTCACCTTGTCCACGCCGAGGCGGAACTTTTCCAGGTAATCCTGAGGATAGCCATAGAATTCGTAGGCCATGCGTTCGCGCAGAATCTTGTCGGGCGAATCAAGATTGAAGATGAACGAGTTCAGGATGGCATCCTTGGCCAACTTGATTTCGGCTTCAGTAATCGGATGCTTGGCGACATCGTCAATCTGCTCATCCAGCGCCTGAATGGATTCGAGCGTGCTGGCGCTTTTCGTTCCCATGGCCAGGCGCACCATGCCGCGATGATCGAAGGCGGTTCCGATTCCGCCGCCGACCGAATAAGCCAGTCCCTTCTCGGTGCGGATGGTGCGGAACAGGCGCGAAGAAAATCCGCCGCCGAAAGCTTCGTTGAAGACCCGGACCGCGTAGTAGTCGGGATTGTCACGCCGGATGCCGACACCCACCATGCTGATCGAGCTCTGGTTGACATCGTCTTTCTGGACCAGGTAGTAGCCCGGCTTG
This sequence comes from Terriglobia bacterium, assembly GCA_963816865.1. Taxonomy (GTDB): domain Bacteria; phylum Acidobacteriota; class Terriglobia; order Terriglobales; family Acidobacteriaceae; genus JAIQFF01. Next base: position 507,780 of record CAWFMU010000036.1, on the reverse strand, counting down.
GCCGGCGTGGGCTCGGGATCTTACGTCCTTCATCGCCGGTCCCTTGGGCCAGGCGCCGTATGTCTGGCGGAGTTTGGCCTCCATCGCGGCCGAGTCGAAGTCACCGACGATCCCCAAAATGATGTTATTGGGGCTGACGTGAGAGTGGTGCCAGTCGACCAGATCCTGGCGAGTGACGGCGGCGACGGTCTTGTACTCGGCGACTCGCGCGTACGGGTTCTGCGCGCCGTAGGCCAGCTTTGCGGATTCGCGGCCAACGATTTCATCGACTTCGTCATTGCGGCGGGAGATAGCGTCGAAATATTGTCTCTGCACCAGTTCGAGCTTGTCGGCGCGAAATTCCGGTCCGCGCAACAGGTCGTCGAAGACTTTGAACACATCATCAAAATCAGCCTTCAGGCAGGACCATGAGATGGTCGTGGAATCGGCGTCGCCGCCGGTCTCGACTTTGGCGGCGCGGATTTCGAGATAGTCGTCCAGTTGGTCGCCGGTCTGGGTCTTGGTGCCGCCGGTGCGCCAGACGTCGCCGTACATGTCGATCAGGCCGGTTTTGTCGGCGGGCTCGGAGCGCGAGCCGCCGCGAATCCGGGCGATGCCGTCGATGAGAGGCAGTTCGTGGTCCTCTTGCAGGAAGATGACCATGCCGTTGGGCAGGACGAAACGCTTGGGTTCCTGGGGATGGAAAGCGGGAAGCGGAGGAACATTGATCTGCTGCCAGCTGGTTTGGGCGGCTGCCGGAGAAGCGTGAAAGCCCAATCGATCAGGAATGCGAAGCTGAGCAGAAGCAGCGAAATCCGTTTCATTGCCCACCTCCGTTTGGCGCCGCGCCGCGGGGGCGGCGCCACGGTTTCGATAATCCCGACGGTGCGGTTGGTGGGAACAAAAGTCTTGATTGGCGACGCGCCGGATATCGGCCTTGCTTACTTTGTCGAGATTCTCGACCTGGTGGAACAGTTCGCGCCAATCGCCGTAGCGGGCCTGATAAAGGGCGAGTTGGAGGCCAGGCCTTCGTTGTCATCCAGTCCGCGCAGCAGGTTGGCTTTGGCCCGCGTTCGGATCATCTTCAGTTCGTCGTCGCTGATGTCTTCTTTCTTCAGCCGCTCGATTTCGACGTGAATCGCATCCGCCACTTCGTCGTTGGTGTGGCCGGGCAGCGGGACGGCGTAGAAAGCGAAAAGGTGTGGATACTTGATGCCGGGCAAGCCGCTGAAGCCAGCGGAATAGGCAGCGATCTTCTTATCGCGCACCAGGGCGCGGTAGAGCCGCGAAGTGCGGCCGTTCGACATCAGGTCGGCGATGGCGTCGTAGACGTTGTCGTCTTTGTCGCGATAGTCGGGCCGGTGGTAGCCCTCGAGGTAGAGGGGTTGCGACCGGTCATACAGAACCGACGCGGCGCTCGGAGTTCTGCGGCGGTTCGGTGGTGGTGCGCTCGTCGGGCTGCGGTCGCGGAGGGAATCCGGCCAAAATATTTTTCGATGATCGGCAGGGCCTCCGAAGCCTTGACGTCGCCGACGACGGCCACCACCATGTTGGACGGAATGTAGTACTCATCGAAAAAATGCTGCGCGTCGGTGGCGGAAAATGAATTCAGGTCCGCCATCCAGCCAATCGTGGGCCGGTGATAGGGATGCGCCTGGAAGGCGGCGGTGGTGAACTGCTCCAGCAGCCGGCCGATGGGATTGCTGTCGGTGCGCATGCGGCGTTCCTCGATCACCACGTTGCGCTCCTTGTAAAACTCGCGCATCACCGGATGCAGGAAGCGTTCCGATTCGAGATAGGCCCACAGTTCCAGCCGGTTCTCCGGAAAAGAGTAGTGATACTCGGTCTGGTCTTCGCTGGTTGAAGCATTCAAGCCTTCGGCGCCGTTGCTCTCGAGAATTTGAGGGAACTCGTTGGGCTTGACGTACTTTTGCGCGTCGGCGATATCGTCCTGCCAGGCTTTTTGCAGATCTTTCAGCTTCTGCTCGTCCCGGCCAACTCGCTTGTCGCGCTCCCCAATGTAGGCGGCGTAAGCGGTCTCCACTTTGGCCAGCGCGATTTTTTCAGCGGGGTAATCCGTGGTGCCAATCTTGTCCGTGCCTTTGAACGCCATGTGCTCGAACATGTGGGCCAGGCCGGTCTGACCCATGGGGTCCTGCACCGAACCCGCGTCCACGTGGGTGTTGAAGGAGAAGACAGGCGCCCCCGGGCGCTCGCAGATGATGACGGTCAGGCCATTGTCCAGCTTCTTGACCGTGATTCGCTTTTCGAATGAAGACAGATCTTGCGCCACGGCGATGGCGGAAAGCGCTAGAAGCAGCGCTACAGACTTGAGTGCACGGTATTTCATCGGACCTCCACTGCGGTTGGACAGAACATGACGGGAAGAACTTGAAGTTACGTGGCGGGAAGGGAAGTTGTCAAACCTGGTGGACAATTGTTGAATGTGTAGCCGGCTGAATGTGTCGGCGCCCGTGCCACACAGTCGTCGCCACCGCCGCTATACTTGTTGCGTGAGCACTTCACCGATGGTTGAAATCCAGGGCCGGCAACTGAAGTTGTCGAACCTGGACAAAGTCCTGTATCCCGCGACTGGCTTCACCAAGGGACAGGTCATCGACTACTACGCCCACATCGCGTCCGGTTCTCGTGCCCCATCTTGCGGGGCGGCCGCTGACCCTGAAGCGCTATCCCAACGGTGTGGACAGTCAATACTTTTTCGAGAAGAACGCCACCGCACACCGGCCCGAATGGGTAAAGACCGTGCCCATCTGGAGCGAAGGCAACCGGCGCAACGTCAATTACATTCTGGCCGACGATTTGTCCACGGTGGTCTGGATGGCGAACCTGGCCGCCATCGAATTGCATCCCTCGCTTTCGCTGGCGAAGAACATCGACTGTCCCACCATGATGGTGTTCGATCTCGATCCCGGTCCGCCCGCGAACATCGTGCAGTGCGCGCAGGTGGGCATGTGGCTGCGGGAAATCTTTGAGCATTTCGGCTTGCAGAGCTTTCCCAAGACCTCAGGATCCAAGGGACTGCAGATCTACGTTCCGCTGAACACCGCCACCAGCTACGAACAGACGAAACCGTTTGCCCACGCGCTCGCCCGCCTGCTGGAAGACCAGCATCGCGAGCTGGTGGTTTCCGACATGAAAAAAGAATTGCGCAAAGGCAAGGTGCTCGTGGACTGGAGCCAGAACGACGAACACAAAACCACGATTGCGATCTATTCGCTGCGGGCGCGCGAGCATCCCACGGTTTCAACGCCGGTGAAGTGGGAGGAAGTCGAGCAACTGCTGAAGAAGAAAGACGCGAGTCTGCTGGTGTTCGAGGCCGGACAGGTCCTGAAGCGGGTGGAGAAAATGGGAGACCTGTTCGAACCCACTCTGAAGCTAAAGCAGAAGCTGCCGAAGCTCGATGTGGGCGCGACCGCCCCCGGTCGTGCGGCGAGCGAAGCTCGCGAGCACCTCGGTCGTTGCGACGGGACTGGAAATTGCGGCGCAAGCGGAAAGCAAAAAGAAGACTGCGCGCCGTCCCGGCAAGAAGCCAGCGCAACGAAAAAAGCCCGCGCAAGATATAATCTGCCACGCAAAGGTCACACATGGCGCAACTCTACGTTGGAACTTCGGGATGGGCCTATCCCAGTTGGAAGCCCGCTTTCTATCCCGCCAAGCTTCCGCAGAAGAACTTTCTGCAGCACTATGCCACCCAATTGAATACGGTGGAAGTCAACTTCACCTTCCGGCAGTTGATCAAAGAAACGACAGCCCAGAAGTGGATCGCAGAGACGCCTGCCGGATTTCGTTTCGGAGTGAAGGCGCACCAGGTCATCACTCACATCAAGCGGCTCAAAGGGACCGCCGATTTTGTGCCCCGCTTTCTCAGTACAATCGAGCCTCTGGCGCAGGCCGGCAAACTGGGTCCAGTCCTGTTTCAGCTGCCGCCAAACTTGAAAGCCGACGTGAAGTTGCTGGAGGAATTTCTTCCTGCCCTGCCGCGGGCGGTCCAGGCGGCATTTGAATTCCGCAATCCTTCGTGGTTCACCGATGAAATATTCGATCTATTGAAGAAGTAACAACCGGGCACTGTGCGTCGCCGAAACCGAAGAGCGGGTCACGCCCGACGTGGTGACCGCTGACTTCTGCTACTACCGCTACCGCAAGCCTTCCTACACCTCCGACGAACGCCGTGCCATGGTGGATCGAATCCGTGAACATCTGGGGCAGCAACGAGATGTGTTCGCGTACTTCAAACATGAAGAGACGCCCGAGGGCGCGCTGTATGCAGTGGAAATCCTGAAAGAAATTCGCTAACCACGGAGGACACAGAGGACACTGAGGGAAGGCTCCGTGTCCTCTGTGTCCTCCGTGGTTAACCTTTGTTGCTACTTTCCTGAATGTCCGATAATGCGCATACTGGTGGTGTGTCTTCTGCAGCCACCTCTCGCCTAGTCGACGGATTCCTCGACTATCTGAAAATCGAAAAGGGCCTGGCATCGCTCACCGTAGCCGCCTACACCACGGACATTGGACAGTTCGCCGTCTTTCTCGAGAAACACAAGCGCACGCTGCTCAATGCCCAGCGCAAGCATGTGCGTGAATTCATCCAGCAACTTGTTTGGCAATTCCGTCGATGGCCGTTCCGTCGGGCGAAAGCTCTCGGCACTGCGTCACTTGTATCGTTACCTCCTGCTCGACAAGATGGTTGAGCACGATCCCACGCTGAACATCGATTCGCCCAAACAGTGGAAGGTGTTGCCCAAGGCGCTGGCCCGCGACGAGATGGACGCCATGCTGGCCAGTCCGCGGCCGCATTCGAACCGCCGGGACGCCGAAGCGATTGCGGCGCGCGACCGCGCCATGCTGGAAGTTTTTTACGCGGCTGCGCTGCGAGTCTCGGAGATCGTCGGCGTCAAACTGGAAGACCTGAAGCTCGATCTCGGCTACCTGCTGGTGCGCGGCAAGGGCGACAAAGAACGGATTGTCCCGTTGGGGAAAGGCGCGCAGGATGCGCTGAGTCACTACATGAAAGATGCCCGCGGTAAGCTCTCGAAAGGGAAGAGCTCGCCGCTTCTATTTCTGGGACGGGGCGGTAGAAAGTTGACCCGCCAGCGGGTCTGGCAGATGGTGCGCGCGGCTTCGGTAAACGCGGGACGCAATGCCAGCCCGCACATGCTGCGGCACAGTTGCGCCACGCACATGGTCGAAAACGGCGCTGATCTCCGGACGGTGCAGACCATCCTGGGCCACGCCGATATTTCAACTACGCAGGTGTATACGCATCTGGCCCTTGATCGATTAAAGAGTGTGTATCAGAAACATCATCCCAGGGCGAAGGCGAAGGGTAGCACTCTCGTAGCGCCGTCGGGACGCCGGCCAGGGGGGCACTTGATATGAAATCTACGATTGTCGAAAAAGCTGTACGCGACTTCCTGCAAGCGCTTGGCCAGCGCAACGCCTCGGTGCACACCATCAAGGCCTACACGGGCGACCTGGCTGAATTTTCCGCTTACATCGGAGCTCGCGCGGCTGGAAGCAAATCGACCACGTCACGATTCGCGGATTTCTATCCCGTCTCTACGAAAAAGGATTGGACAAGACTTCGGTGGCGCGCGCGTTGGCCGCGGTGCGGTCGCTCTATCGCTGGCTCGCCCAGGAAGGAGTGGTCGAGCAGAATCCGGCGGCCCTGGTGTCGACCCCGAAACTGGCCAAGAAGCTTCCCCGAGTTCCGACCATCGAGGAAATGAATGTCGTGCTCGACGGACAGATGCCTGAAGTCGCCGCCTTTCCCGAGCGCGACCGGATGATGCTCGAGCTGCTTTATGGCTGCGGCATCCGCAACTCGGAACTGATCGGGATCAATATCGAGGACATCCGCCTGAGCGACGAGGCCATCCTTATCCGGGGCAAGGGGAAGAAGCAGCGCTACGTCCTCTTCGGCAACGCGGTGACGGTGGCGCTCAAGGCCTACTTGCCGGCTCGCCTGCAAATATTGTCGCAACACAAAAAGAGTTCGTCGGCATTGCTGATCAATCGGCGAGGCGGGCGGCTCACCACCCGCAGTGTCGGCCGGATCATCAAGAAAATTGCAGTCGCCAAAGGTTTGTCTCCCGACGTTCATCCGCACACGTTGCGGCATGCCTTCGGAACTCACATGCTGGAGGAAGGCGCCGACCTGCGCGCGATTCAGGAGATGCTCGGCCACGAGCGCCTTTCCACGACCCAACGCTACACGCAGCTTTCGATTAAGCACGTGCTGCAGGTCTACGATCAGACGCATCCGCGGGCCAAATAGCGGATTAAGTTCCACGATCCGCGTGGGGACAGCCGAGTGCGGTTTTTTCGATTTGTAGGCTAACGCCCTGGGCTACATTCTGGCCGCCGCTCCGCGGCTTCGGCTGCGGATTCGTATTGGTTTCCCCGACATAGCTCTCTATCCATCCGTGTACGCGTCACCGAGGGCGTGGGCAGCCGCGAAGGGGCGTGAGAATGTAGCCCACGGCGTGAGCCGTGGGTCGGGGGTCAAGGCAATGCGAGCCCCGGAGGGGCGAAAGAGTCCGTTTCTTTCGCCCTTTCAGGGCTGAGCGTTTTCCGATTTGTACCCAGGGCTAACGCCCTGGGCTACATTCTGGCCGCCGCTCCGCGGCTTCGGCTGCGGATTCGTATTGGTCTCCCCGACCTAGCTCTCTATCCATCCGTGTACGCTTCACCGAGGGCGTGGGCCGCCGCGAAGCGGCGCGAGAATGTAGCCCACGGCGTAAGCCGTGGGGTCGGAGGTCAATGCAATGCGAGCCCCGAAGGGGCGAAAGAGTCCGTTTCTTTCGCTCTTTCAGGGGTGCGCATCTATCCCCACGTGGCCTGTGCCACTACTTGGCAAAACAGTTCCTTCGCGGCACATCCTTAGTTGTTTCTTAGACGATCAATTGTTCGATTACCTGGGTAACTTGGAGTGTCTCCCATTTTTGATCCAACATAGCTACGCTGGGCGAGTCTCGGCCTGAGAGAAATGTGCGAACAATAAACAAAGAGTTGTGGTTGTTGCTGTCACTGGTGCTGATCGCTGCCATGATCCATTTCCTGGTGGCGTCTCAAGCCGTTGTCCTGGTTTTCTTTTTTCTTCCGACTCTGTATTCGGCGTACCACTTCGGTCGGCGTCATGCCACTCTGACTGCCTGTGCCAGTGTATGCATCGTTATTCTTCTCACCTACGTCAGTCCTGCGATGTTTAATCGTCAAACCGAGCCATTGCCGGCTGACAGCCGCTGGTTTGACATCACGGTTTGGGGCGGAGTGCTGGTGGTGACGGCCTATGCCATGGGCACGCTCTATGAGCGCAACCAGAAAAACCTGAAAGAACTGAAAGACGGCTACGACGGAATGCTGGTCATCCTGCAGCAGTTCTTACGCAACCAGAAAAACAGCGAAGCCGATTCGTTCCGCGTCTCTTCCTACGCGGCGAAGATCGCCGATGCACTGGGACTCGATCCGGAGAGTTCCGAAGACCTTCGCACCGCAGCATTGCTGAGGAACGTGAACGAAATCGGAATCAGCAACGAGATTCTTTACAAAGCCGCCAATCTCTCTCAGGAAGAACTTGAAAATGCCATGCGCAAGGGCGGTACCGACAGCGCTACCCGGGCCCAGGTGATGGGTGGATCGTTGCGTCGCGCCATCCCGATTCTGGTGGCGGCCCAGCAGTTGCGTGTGACGGATGCCAGTCCGGCGAACTCGATGGTCGAAGTCCAGATATTGAATCTGGCGGAAAAATATGACGCGCACATGAACCGATCGGGCGCAGTTACGAAGACTTCAGCTCAGGCAGTCGAAGAGATCAAAAAAAACTCCGCCGGCGATTACGACTCAATGATCGTAGACGCTTTCTTGAAGTCCTTTGGGCAAAAAGTTCAGGCAGCCGCCCAGTAGACTTCAAGCTTGCGCTGCTTGCGCCGGTACGGAATCCTTCTGTCGGCGCAGTCCCTTCCACATTCCCACCACGCGTGACTTCAACTCCGCAGTAAGGGCTTCGTACGAGGATTCTGAAATATCCGCCTCGGATGGAGGATAAATGGGATCTCCGAACTGAATCTGGAGCGGCGCGAACTTCTGAAACGGCTTGCCTCTGGGCCAGGCATCGTGAAAGCCCTCAATCGCCACCGGAACAATCGGTACCTGCAGATGTGCGGAAAGGATGGCGGCGCCTTTCTTGAAAATTCGGGGCGTGCCATCGATGCTACGCTCGCCTTCGGGATAGAGAATCAGGATGCGGCCGTGCCGCAATCCGAAGGCTCCGGCGCGCATCGCGGAGATCAGGTTGGCATCGGGATCGACGACGATCACACGCAGCCAGCGGGCCAGGCGGCGCATCAAGCCAGAACCGAAAATCTCGCTGGTGCCCACCGCGAACAAGTTGCGGAACACGGGCCAGGGCAAGACAGTAGCAAGCACGACCGGGTCGAGGAAGCTCTGGTGATTGGAAGAAATAATGTAAGGACCCTGTGCCGGTAGCTTCTCCAGCCCGCTCACCTGCAGCTGAAAGCGGTCGTAGGCAAAAATCTGAAGCGGTTTGAACCCGGCGTAGAGGAAACGTTCCGCCACTCGCCCGGGCCTCGCCAGCGCCAGAACTTCCGCATCCGTTGGGTCTTCCTGCAGGACCGATTTCCAGCCCGCCGGCTGCTGGCTCGTGCTGGTGCGTGTTTTCCCGGCGGCTGCACTCTCGCGAATTGCGTCCACCAGTTGGCGCACGGTATAGATTTCCGCCATGGCGGACTCTTCGACGTCCCCGCCGAGTTCCTTTTCGACGGCCACCAGCAATTCGATCCGCTGCATGGAATCGAGGCCGAGATCGAGCTCGAGGTTATCGCTGGGGCGGATCACCTCGGGCGCAGTCTTGCTGGATTCGCGAATCACCTTCAGCGCCTGCTGCACCTCGGGCTGGTCGAGCCATTGCTGGTCTTCAGCGCTTAACGCCGGCGCGGAGGAGACTTCGGAATCCGGTTGTCCTTTTTTCTGGTTCGCGCGCACCCGTTTTTCCAGTTCGAAGCGTTTGAGCTTGCGGGTGGTGGTGCGGGGCAGAGGGTCCTGCCAGATTTCGTAGTTGCCAATGCGCTTGGTGGATGGAATCTTGGCCGAGATGCTCTCAATATCGAAGCGAATCACTTCTTTCGCATTCACTACCTTGCGTTCTTTCAATACGTCGAAGTCCGGCACGACCACGCCGTACAGCCGGTCGGAGGCGGGATTGCCAGGTTCGCTCTCAAGCGCCATCACCCCGATTTCCTTGATGTATGGAGACTTCAGATAGTAGGCCTCGATCTCCTCGGGATAGACATTCTTGCCGTTGCTCAGGACAATGACGTCCTTCTCGCGCCCGGTAATAAACAGGTTGCCGCCTGAGTCGAAGTAGCCGAGATCGCCGGTACTGAGCCAGCCGTTTTTCAGAACGGCGGCGGTTGCGTCCGGCCGGTTCCAGTAGCCCTTCATCACGATGGCGCCTTTGATGGCAATCTCGCCGACTGCTGGGCCGCCATCTTCCCCGGGTTTTGCATCAACAATCCTTCCTTCCACGCCGGGCAGAGGCGGTCCGACCGAACCGATCACGTTGTGATGCGGCAGCGCGGCGAAGGCGGCGCCAGTGGTCTCGGTCAGGCCATAGGCTTGCAGGACGTCGATGCCGAGGGCGTAGAAGTCGTATCCGATCTGCGGATCGAAGCGCGAGCCGCCGGTGATCAGGTAACGCATGCGATCGCCGAATGTGCTGTGCAGCTTGCCGAAAAAGATGCGGCCGGCGTTGAAGCCGATGCTGCGCAGGCCGCGATTGACCGACATCAGGGTTTTCAGGGCCAACCCGGCCACTTGGCCGCGCTTGGCGACTTCCTTGAAGATGCGCTCGTGAATCAGGTAAAAAAATTGAGGCACCACGGCAAAAATTGTGATCTGCCGCTCGTTGAGCGCGCGCAGCAGTTCGGTGGTGTTCAGCGTTTCGAGATAGACGACTCGTGCGCCTTTCACCAGCGGCAGCAGCAGATTTGCCATCTGGGAGAGGACGTGGAAGAGCGGCAACACTCCGAGCACCGCGTCTTCCGGACCGACGTGGGCCCACTGGAACACCGATTCAACTTCGCCCAGCAGATTGGCGTGGGTAAGCATCACGCCCTTGGGATCTGACGTGGTGCCGGAGGTGTAGAGCAGGGAGGCGACAACATCCGCGGCCACGGCGGCAGGTCTGAAGCCGCTCGGGCCGGAGGCGAAGATGCTGTCAAGGTCGCCTGCCGGAGCTGGCGCTGCCGCATCGGAATTATTTTGCTTCTGCTCGGCCGGGTTGATGAGCGCTGTCTTGATCGGGAGATTTCCGATCGCTTCTCGCGCGGTTGCGAGATGTTTGACGTCGCAGAAGAGCAACGAACTGCCGCTGTCCTTAAGCAAGGTCGTGATCTGGTCGGCGTGCAATGCAGTGTCGAGCGGAACGGCGGTGCATCCGGATGCGACCACTCCCAGGAAAACGGCCACCCATCGAGGATGGTTGTCCGCCAGGATCACGACGCGGGCGCCGGATTGAAATCCATTCTTGCCCAGCCACGATCCGACCGACTCAGCCCAGTGCCGCAACTCGGCATAGGTGCAGCTCTCGACCTTGTCGCGACGCTGGATCTCCAGGGCGACGTTTTTAGGCCAGTGCTCAACGCACTCGACGAAGCGATCGTAAAAAGTGGGCATTGGTTCGCGAAAATATTACATGAAACAGGCGGTTGCGGACTAAGGTCCAAGAACGCCAGGCCTGCGAAGATCCTATTCTTTCGCCCCTGCGGGGCTTTCTCATTTCGCGCTCCTACCCGGGGCTCACGCCCCGGGCTGCACTCTTCTCGCCGCTCCGCGGCTGTACGCGATAGCGGTTAACGCCTGGTCTGTGATCTGAGGTTCCTCCCAGCGACTTACCCGTTGCCGCTGCATCTAATATGCTAGGCTTCTAGTTAAGGGCCGTGCTGCCTCCAGAAGGTATTTTGATTTGATTAACACACTGTTAGGGAAGGTCTTCGGGACCAAGAACGAGCGCGAACTGAAGCGCCTGATGCCTCAGGTCGAGGCTATCAATGCGCTTGAGCCGCAGATGCAGCAGCTTTCGGACGACCAGTTGCGCGCCAAGACGGAAGAATTCCGAAAACGAATTCAGGAACGTCTGGCCAGCCTGCCAGACGACCCGGAAGCAGATTCCGACCGGCTCAAGCAACTCGAAGACGAGCGCACCAAGGTCATCAACGAAGCGCTGGACGAGCTTCTGGTGGAAGCTTTCGCCGTAGTACGCGAAGCCGGACGCCGGGTGCTCAACATGCGCCACTTCGACGTGCAGTTGATCGGCGGCATGGTGTTGCACCAGGGCAAGATCGCTGAAATGAAGACCGGCGAAGGAAAAACGCTGGTTGCGACCCTTCCGGTGTATCTGAACGCACTGAGCGGCCGCGGCGTCCATGTGGTTACAGTCAACGACTACCTGGCCAAGCGCGACTCGGAGTGGATGGGCAAGCTCTATCGCTTCCTCGGCCTGACCGTGGGCGTCATCGTGCACGATCTCGACGACGAAGAACGCCGCGATGCTTATGCCTCCGACGTCACCTACGGCACCAACAACGAATTCGGGTTCGACTATCTTCGCGACAACATGAAGTTTGATCTGCATGACTGTGTGCAGCGCAAACACAATTTCGCCATCGTGGACGAAGTGGATTCCATCCTGATCGACGAGGCCCGTACCCCGCTGATTATTTCCGGCGCCAGCGAAGAGTCTACCGACAAGTACGCCCGGGTCAATCGCATCATTCCCAAGCTGGAAAAGGGCGAGGAAATTGACACGGCCCCCGGCGAGCCCAAAGAACTTACCGGCGACTTCGTGGTGGATGAAAAACATAGGAGCATCACGGTCACCGACACCGGGTGGGAAAAAGTCGAACAGCTTCTGGGCATCGGAAATATTGCCGATCCCGAAAACTGGGACCTCAAGCATCACGTTGATACCGCGGTCAAAGCTCACGCGCTGTACAAGCGTGACGTCGAGTACGTGGTCAAGGACGGCGAAGTCATCATCGTGGACGAGTTTACCGGCCGCCTGATGCCCGGCCGCCGCTGGTCCGACGGCCTGCACCAGGCAGTCGAAGCCAAGGAAAACGTCAAGATCGAGCGCGAGAACCAGACCCTCGCCACCATCACCTTCCAGAACTACTTCCGCATGTACCGGAAGCTGGCTGGCATGACCGGCACGGCGGAAACGGAAGCTGCGGAATTCGAAAAGATTTATCGCCTGGAAGTGATGGTGATTCCGACCAACAAGGTGATGTTGCGGGCGGAAAACCCCGATGTTGTCTACCGGACGGAAAAGGAAAAGTATTTCGCCGCTTCCGATGAGATCCAACAACTGTATGGCACGGGTCGGCCGGTGCTGGTCGGTACGACTTCGATCGAAAAGTCGGAACGACTCTCCGAGTTGCTGAAGAAGAAAAACATCAAGCACGTTGTACTCAACGCCAAGTATCACGAGCGCGAAGCCGAGATCGTGGCCCAGGCCGGACGCAAGGGTATGGTGACCATCGCCACCAACATGGCCGGCCGCGGCACCGATATCCTGCTCGGCGGCAATCCTGAATTCATGGCCAAGCAGGAGTGCGTTAAGAAGGGACTCGCACAACCGCTGCGCGCCGCCCAGGGCAAGATTCAGATTGATGTGGACGAAACCAAGAGCACGGTCTGGTACTACGCGGGAAACGAGTACGTTGTTCCCACCGACCAGTGGACCGAAATATTCAATCGCTATAAAGCGCAGACCGACAAGGAACACGACGAGGTCACGGCGGTCGGTGGCTTGCACATCTTCGGCACCGAACGTCACGAAGCGCGGCGGATTGATAACCAGCTTCGCGGCCGCGCCGGTCGCCAGGGCGATCCCGGCTCCTCCCGCTTTTATCTCTCGCTCGAAGATGACCTGATGCGCATCTTCGCCAAAGAGTGGGTTTCGAATTTGCTGCAACGGCTGGGAATGGAAGAGGGAATCCCGATCGAATCGCGGCTGATTACGCGCCGCATCGCCACCGCGCAGCAGGCGGTTGAAGCGCAAAATTTCGAGGCCCGCAAACATCTGCTCGAGTACGACGACGTCATGAACAAGCAGCGCGAGGCGGTGTACGGCCTGCGCCGCCAGTTACTTGAAGGCGTGGAGCAGAAAGAACTCATTCTCGAAGATTACGTTTCCGGCATCCTCAGCGACGTAATGGACCAGTTCTGTGGCGTCAAAGTCCATCCCGACAACTGGGACATCAAGGGGCTGAAAGATTCGATCTTCACCCGCTTTGGCGTGGACATTCTTGCCGAAGGAATCAAGCCCGAGTCGCTGAGTCGGCAGGAACTGGGCGATGCCATCTTCGCCAAGCTGAAAGAACGCTACGACGCCAAAGAAAAGCTGATCGGTCCCGATGCCATGCGCTACCACGAGCGCATGATCATGTTGAGCGTCCTCGATTCGCAGTGGAAAGACCACCTGCGGGACATGGACCACCTGAAAGAGGGCATCGGGCTGCGGGGTTACGGGCAGCACGATCCCCTGGTCGAGTACAAGCGCGAATCCTTCGACATGTTCGAAGCCATGATGCAGCGCTTTCAGGAAGAGACGGCCCGCTATCTCTACCTGATGCAAATACTGGAGCGCCCCGCTACAACGCCTGAAGCCCAGCCGCATGGAGCAGATGGGAATGGAAACCGGCCTCCCCGCAACGTTTCCACGTCGGTCGACGAACTGGAAGAGTCTTTCCAGCGCAAAAAGAAGCGCGAGCTGGAGCAGGCGCGGATGGCCGGATCCGGAGAGGCGCAAACTGTTCAGCAGGTAGTGCGCGGAACCGCCAAAGTCGGCCGCAATGATCCCTGTCCTTGCGGCTCCGGCAAGAAATACAAGAAGTGCTGCGGCGCTCAGGGTTAAGTGTCATCCTGAGCGAAGCGGCTACGTCGCGAAGCAGCCGCGCGGTCGAAGGACCCCTACCAGCTTAACCGCACTATCCACACAATTTAACAGTCGAGATCTGAAGCTGCACATTAGCTTATAGGGGTCCTTCGACTCCGTCTTGCCATTCGCAAAGCGAATGGCAAGCCTGCGCTCAGGATGACAAGGTGGTTGGAGATGGGTTGGGTTGAATCCGTGAAGATCCGTGTAAATCCGTGGCCGCTTTTGAAGCCTACGGGGCCGGCTTCGCCAGCACGAACGATTTCACCACGATGTTATTCGGCTGCACCCCGACTGGAATCATAGTCAGCAAGGAATACGGACTAGGCTCCAGTTTCGTGGGATCGCGTTTCTGAATCACTGTCACGTCGCCGGATTGCGAATCCAACACCAGCAAATAATTTTCGCTGCGCGATAGCGCCAGCCCATCCGGATGACTGCCTACCGGTAGCGTCGCAATTAGTTTGCCGATATCAATATCGTAGACCGCGATTGTATTGGAGCCGAAGTTGCTTACATACAGCCGGGAACTGTCGCCGGTGACGAGGCCCCGTGTCGGATGCGTTCCGATCAGGTAGCTGCCTCCTACTTCGCTGGTCGAGGTTTCGATGATCGAAATGTTGTCGGAGTCGAAGTTCGTGACTACCAGTTCGCCGCCGTCCGGTTTCAGCGCCAGGTCTACCGGTGTCTTGCCGACGTCCAGCAAGGCCAGCAGTTTGTCGGTTTTCAGGTCAATGGAGGCCACCTGTGCGGATCCGGTGCAGGCCACAAAGGCCTTGCTGCTGTCGGGAAGGATTGCGATGTCTTCGGGCTCCTGGCAAATGGAGATCGTACTTCGTACCTTGAGCTGGGCGGCGTCAATCAACGAAACTGAGTGGTCTCCCCGGTTGCTGACCACTACGGTTGAGCCGTCGGGCGAAACCTGCGCCAGCCCCGGCGATGCACCGACCCGGATATTTCCCACGACCACGCGTTTGTCTAAATCCAGTACTGAAACGTTCGCGGATTTCGAATTCGCGACGTATCCGCGTTTGCCATCCGCCGATACATCAATGAAGTAGGGCCCGCCATGCACCCCGATCGTCGCCACCAGTTCATTGCGTTCCGCGTCAATCACTCCAATGCTGTTCGACTGAGCGTTGACCACATAAATTTCATTTTTCTTCGGATTTGCCGCCAATCCGGTCGGTTCGTTTCCGACGCGAATCGTGCGGGCAGGCTGAAAGGTACGCAGGTCAATCACCGAAACGGTGTTGCTCTTGCCGTTGGTGACGTAGGCATACTCGCGATAGGCGGGGCCGTAGGTGGGGAGCTGGCGCTCCCGTAAATACCACCATCCCAGAGCGCCGATAATCGGAAGCGCAACAACGAGAAGAAGAAATTTTCTCAAGCTAATGGGCTGACGGCCGATCGAACGCCGGATTGCGCCGACAACGCCTCAGCGGCCCGCGGATGGTTACCGATCGCCGGCACCATCCTTCCTACCACGGGCGCGATCTGCCGTACCTGCTTCATGAGTTCGTCGAACTGCTCGGGGTAGAGGGACTGTATGCCATCGGACATGGCCCGGTCGGGATCGTGGTGGACTTCAACGATCAATCCATCCGCACCCACGGCGATCGCCGCTCGCGACAGTGGCGTAACCTTGTTGCGCTTGCCGGTGCCGTGACTGGGATCGACCACGATGGGAAGATGGCTGAGACGTTGCACTGCCGGCACGATGCTGAGGTCGAGAGTATTACGCGTGTGATCGGCGAAAGTCCGCACCCCGCGTTCGCATAGGATCACCTTGTAATTGCCCTCGCTCATCACGTACTCGGCTGCCATCAGGAATTCTTCGAGAGTCGCCGACATGCCGCGCTTGAGCAGCACGGGTATCCGGGCACGTCCGGCCCGTTTGAGTAACGAATAGTTCTGCATGTTGCGGGCGCCGATCTGGATCACGTCGGCATACTTCTCCACCAGGTCCATGGATTCGTTGTCTATGGCCTCGGTGACGATCTTCATGCCGAACCTGTCCCGGACTTCGGCCATGATCTGCAGGCCCTGTTCACCCAGACCCTGGAAGGAATAGGGCGAGGTGCGCGGCTTGTACGCGCCTCCGCGGAAAAATTGGGCGCCGGCGCGGAAGACCTGCTCGGCGACGGCCATGGTCTGATCGCGATTCTCAATGGCGCAGGGACCCGCGATCACCGCCAGTCCCGGCCCGCCGAAGGTCGCGTCGGTACCGGCAAACGTGATGACCGTGTTTTCCTGTCTTGACGTCGCGGCTCACCAGCTTGTAGGGCTTGCTGACCCGGATGAGTTCCTGCACCCCCGGCATCTCGTCCAGGGTGCCGGGTTCGACTTCTCCACGGTTCCCGGTCACGCCGATGGCGGTGCGCTGTGCCCCCGGCATGGAATGGGCGCGGTAGCCCAATTCCTCGATTTTCCGGCAAACGGCGCTGATCTGCTCTTCCGTGGCCTGCGCCTTCATGACAACTAACATGGGATCCCTCGCTACGCGTCTGCCTTAGAGTTTATCGTTGTTTCCCTTTGCCCCGCAAATAGAGCAGTGACTCAGCCGTTCGGAATGAATGAATCCCCAGCATCGGCGTCATCCTGAGCGACTTCAGTCCCGAAGGATCTAGCGCGTGCTGTGCGGAAACCAGGTGCACATCCGCTCCTCGCCGGATCCTTCGCAAGCTCAGGATGACGCTCGTGGTAGAAGGACGGGAAACCAGAAACCAGAAACTGGAAACCGCCTCACCAAAAGTGGCAAACTGACCAAGTGCCCCGATCCATCGCTAGCCAACAAGACATCCTCAAGTTGCCCTCGCCAAAGCGTCCGCCCCGATTGACTTCGCGGCGCATCGGCATCCACACCTCCAGCGCAGGCGGCGTCCAGCTGGCGGCCGAAAGAGCCTACCGGCTGGGTTGTAACACGTTTCAGATATTTTCATCCAGCCCGCGGCAGTGGGCTCCGAATGAACTGGACCGCCCGCGATGCGCGCAGATGAAGCGGCTACGCGATCAGTATGACCTGAAGCCTTTAGTCATCCATACCAACTACCTGGTAAACCTGGCTGGAACGAATGAGCTGTTCCTGAAAAAATCGGTAGAGGCATTCCGCGGTGAAATCGAGCGGGCTATAGCTCTGTGCGCGGAGTATCTGGTTCTTCACCCGGGATCATTTCGCGGGTCCGACCGGGAGCAAGGCTTGATGCGGACAGCCGCCGCCATTGCCGCCGCGGCGCAGGGGCTCGAACTAGACAAGTCCGGCCTCACCATCCTTATCGAAAATACGGCCGGAGCGGAATACTCACTCGGCGGCAGCTTTGAACAGGTTGCCGAAGTGCTGGAATACCTGCGCGAGCTGGTTCCCGTTGGCGCCTGCATCGACACCTGCCACACCCACGTCGCCGGCTATGACATAGTGAGCCCGCAGGGAATGCACGATACACTCACGCACCTGGACGAAACCGTGGGTCTCAAGAGTGTTGCCGTGTGGCATTGCAATGACGCGAAAGCCGCGCGGGGATCGAAACTTGATCGGCATCAGCATGTCGGCCAGGGAACCATCGGGCTGGAAGCATTCCGTCGCTTGTTGAACGACCCGCGGTTGGCACATGCCGCATTTATCGCGGAAACTCCGATTGACGAGCCGGGAGACGACTTCAGGAACGTGGCGGCTTTGAAGAAGCTGGTCAAGAAATAGTTTTGATTTGAGCATCCAATGTTCATAACTGGTGTCATGCGGAGCTCGCGAAGCATCATGCGTGAAGCGGATACGCCAGTGGCCCGGGGCCGTGCCGCTGCGCGCCAGATCCTTCGGAACTGAAGTCCCTCAGGATGACGCCAATTCAAACTACCTGGAGGTCGCGAATGAGTTGGGCCAGCAAGTTCTCGAAGCCTTACAGGGTGGAGCACGGCAGGAAATTCCGCCTCAAGGACCACGATCCCGCCGACACCGCGACGCTAAGCTCCGAGGAACGGGCCGGGGAGTTGCTCGCCAAAGGCGTGGCGCGCATGGGCGAGTTGCAGGACAAGCTCTACGCCCAAGACCGCTGGGGTCTGCTTCTGATCTTTCAAGCCATGGATGCAGCCGGAAAAGACGGCGATCATCAAGCACGTAATGGCCGGCGCGAATCCGCAGGGGTGCCAGGTGTATTCCTTCAAGACTCCCTCCGCCGAGGAACTGGACCACGACTATCTGTGGCGGACCATGAGGTGTCTGCCCGAGCGTGGCCGCATCGGTATTTTCAATCGTTCTTACTATGAAGAGGTGCTGGTGGTCCGGGTTCACCCCAAGGTTCTTGCCAACGAGAGAATTCCCGCGCCTCTGGTCACGAAGAACATCTGGCAAGAGCGGTTTGAGGATATCTGTTCCTTCGAGCGCTATCTTTCGCGCAACGGTCTGGTGATCCGTAAGTTCTTTCTCAATGTGTCCAGGAAAGAGCAGAAGAAGAGATTCCTGGACCGCCTGCAGCAGCCGGAGAAGAACTGGAAATTCTCTGCCGCCGACCTCCTGGAGCGCGAACACTGGGATGACTACATGGACGCCTACGAGGAGATGATCGCGAACACCTCCACCCCGCATGCGCCCTGGTTCGTCATCCCTGCGGACAACAAATGGTTCACCCGCGTGGCGGTGGCTGCCGCCGTCGTGGATACCCTTGACGGTCTGAACCTGTCCTATCCCAAGGTGGATGCACGGAAGAAAAAGGAGCTGGAAGCGGCAAGAAAGGCGCTGCTAGGCAAGGAGGGCTAGTTACTTGGGATAGGGTGGCAGTGCCCTTTCGATGCTAGAATCAACCAGATTCTTTCAGGCTGGGAACCACTAAGCGGTAGGGTGGTTGCATCCAACTCACGGTGGCATTTGTCAGACAATCAGGACGTCAAGGTCTAACCGGTCTGTCATCCTGAGGGAGTAGTGCGATTCGCTTGCGAATCGCACTACGGAGTCGAAGGACCCCTATGAGCTTTGCGGGGGACGCTGAACTTGGCGGAAATCCAGAAGATGCTGCAAAAGCCAGGAATGACGCACTTTTGACCTGATAGGGGTCCTTCGACTGCGCGGCTGCTTTGCGGCGCAAAGCGGCCACTCCGCTCAGGATGACAAAGTGTTGCGTAGTGGTAGAGTGGGATTGAGAACAGTGAACATTCGAGACCGATCGGCGACCCGGTTCAGCTGTCTCGCGATCGTGTGTCTGGCCGTGGTCCTCCTCTCTACGACGATCCAGGCCGTTCATTTCTGCGGTCTTCGCGTGCCTGATGCGCAAGCCGCGGTGGAGTTGGATCGAGCTTCGTCCGGCAGCCCGGTGTGCCTTACCTGCCTGATGGCTCCCTCAATCAGCGCTCTCATTCTGCTGGTTGCATTCTTTACCCTGTCCGCCAGCGTTGCGTTTTTCGGCCGGCTGCAAATGCGCCCTAGCCCCCTCCTCTATTCTTTCCAGCTGTACATTCGCCCTCCTCCGCTCGACTTGGCCTAATCCCGTTCCCAATTTTGTTGCATTCCTTTTGCAGGTCATATTTCCATTTGAGGAGCCGTATACGGACGCCAGAGCTTGGTGGGGTGCTCGAATATTTTGAGTATCAGAAACAGGGCAGTTCCATGCCCGGCGTTCCTGGCTGTGAAGTCTATGCGTTCACGATGCTGTTGCCTCCTAGGCGTGACGTTCTTGCTGCTGACTGGTGTAGGCGTCGGGCAAAACACGACAGTCATCACTCTTGATCAGGCCATTGATCTGGCGCTGGCGCACAACCATTCGATCAAGGCGACGCGCACACTGATCCTTCAGAACCAGGCGCAGGAGATCACGGCGAATCTGCGTCCCAACCCCAGTTTGGGGGCGGATTCCCAATTCATTCCCATTTTCAGTCCGGGTGACTTTTCCGCTGACGATTTAAATCTAACGCAGCAATTCGACATAGGAATCTCGTACCTCTTCGAACGCGGACACAAGCGGCAAAACCGGCTGCAAGCGGCCCGAGACGCGACGGCAGTCACCCGCGCCCAGGTCACGGATGCGGAGCGCACGCTGGCCTTCAACGTAGGACAGCAATTCGTCAGTGTGCTGCTGGCCGAGTCCACCTTGCAATTCGCGCAACAGGATCTGAAAGATTTCCGGACCACGGTTGACATTGCCGATGCTCAATTCAAAGCCGGAGCCATCAGCGAAGGCGACTACCTGAAGATCAAGCTTCAACTCCTCCAGTTTCAGACCGATGTTTCCTCCGCCCGCCTGGCCAGGGCGCAGGCGCTGGTCGGACTTAGAAATTTTCTGGGTTATGACGCAGTGCCGGCCAATTACGACGTTATGGGCGACCTGGCCTACCAGCCACTCAAGGCGAGCCTGGATGATTTACAGGCGAAGGCCCTGCGCGAGCGTCCTGATTTTCAAGCTGCGCTGCTCGGCGTGACCGCAGCCCAGAGCCAGATCAAGCTGGCCAAGGCCAACTCCAAGGTGGATGTGACCGGCACCTACGACTTCACCCATACTGCCGGACAGAATTCGGCGTCGATCTTTGCCGGTTTCGATCTTCCAATCTTCAATCGTAACCAGGGCGAACTTGCCCGGACTCGCTACGCTCTTACCCAGGCCCAGGAAACGCAGCTGTCGGCCAGTGATGCGGTTTTGTCCGATGTGGCCAATGCCTATGAGGCGCTGCGCAGCAACGACGAAATCGTCCAACTCTATAACTCGGAATATCTGAAGCAGGCGCAGGACTCGCGCGACATCAGCGAGTACGCCTACAAGGCCGGCGCCGCCAGCCTGCTGGATTTTCTGGATGCCGAGCGCAGCTACCGCGCGGCCCAGCTGGCCTATCGCCAGGCCCTGGCTTCTTATATGACGGCGCTCGAACAAATGAAGCAAGCGGTCGGAGCGAGGAACCTGCCATGAAAATGTGGAATCACAAAGCTCGCTGCCGCGGGGCGTTCTGTTTTGCGCTGTCCGTAGCGGTGCTGGCGCTTTCCGGCTGCGAGGGATCGAAATCGGATGCCGCCGGCAACAACAGCACCGCGAAAGATCCCAATCATCCCGAACTCTTCGCCCTCCGGCCCGAGCAGATGTCGCATGTACAGGTGGTGACAGTGCAGACCACAACCCTGACTCGCACCCTGCGGCTGACCGGAGCAGTGGCCTACAACGGTTTTCGTACCACGCCGGTGATTACGCAGGTGAGCGGTCCGGTGAGCCGCGTCGTCGTCGTTCCCGGGCAGAAGGTTCGTCAGGGGCAGCCCATGCTGTACGTGGCTAGCCCCGATTATTCCCAACTGCGCACCAACTATTTGAAAGCCAAGGACGCCTACTCGCTGGCGGAGAAAAATTTCACCCGGTCGAAGGACTTGTATGAGCATCACGCCATCGCAGTGAAAGATCTGGAACAAGCGGAATCCGCCGAAGTGCAGGCTGGAGGTGACCTGGCATCCGCCGGGGCCGCGCTGCGAGTCATGGGAGTTGCGGATCCCGATGCTGTCGAGAAGGGACCTACATCGTATGAAGTTCCAGTGCGCGCACCCATCGGTGGGGAAGTGGTCGAACAGTTGGTTTCCGCCGGGCAACTTCTCCAGCCCGGCAACACGCAATGCTTCACTATTTCCGATACCGGCACGGTATGGGTGCTGGTGAACGCCTATCAAAAGGACTTGCCCTACGTGCGAGTCGGAGATACGGTCACGATTCAAACCGACGCCTATCCCGATTCCTTCCAGGGACGCATTTCTTATGTCGCGGCGTCCCTCGACCCCAGCACCCGAACTTTGCCCGCGCGGATTGAAACTCTGAATCGCGGCGAGAAGCTGAAAAAAGATATGTACGTGACCGCAACCGTGCAGGCGGGAAAGATTCAAAACGCCATCGCCGTGCCGGATTCCGCGGTCCTGCGCGACAGCGAGAATGAGCCATTCGTCTATGCCGAGGTGTCTGCCAATCAGTTTGGAAGACGCGCTGTCACCCTCGGAGAGAGTCTGCAGGGGCAGACACAAATTACCGCCGGTCTGCAGTCCGGCGATCATGTGATCGGCGATGGCAGCCTGTTTCTGCAGTTCGCGAATTCATTGCAGCGCTAAGAGTAACGAAGGACGGGCGTCCGACCCGTCTTGGCAAGGACCGGGATGAGACGGGCGGGACGCCCGTCCTCCGTTAAAGGCAGTACCGATAAATGATCCATCGAATCGTCCAAGCCGCGCTACGCCAGCGGTTCCTGGTGCTGATGCTGACTGGTTTCATCACTGTCGGCGGAATCCTGTCGTTCCAACGCATGCCGGTGGACGCCTATCCCGACCTTTCCCCTCCGCAAGTCGAAATCATTACGCAATGGCCCGATCACGCCGCCGAAGAAGTGGAACGCCTGGTCACGCTGCCTCTCGAACTCGAGATGAATGGCGTGCCGCACATGATCACCATGCGGTCCATTTCTCTGTATGGTCTCTCCGACCTGCGTCTGACCTTCGAAGAAAATACCGACGACTACCTGGCGCGGCAAATAGTTTTCGAGCGGCTGGCGCAAGCCACGCTGCCGACGGGAGTGGTCCCTTCGCTGGCGCCGTTGTTCAGTCCCAGCGGCCTGGTCTACCGCTACGTGCTGGTGAGTCCCGATCGCACTCCGCAGGAGTTGAAGACCATCGAGGAATGGGTGGTCGAGCGCGCCTACCGTTCCGTCCCTGGCGTAGCCGACGACTCTGGATTCGGCGGGACGGAAATGCAATATCAGGTCTTGCTTGATCCCTCCCGCATCTACGGATATCACCTGACGGTCCCGCAGGTCACAACCGCGTTGGCTGCCAATAACTCCAATGCCGGCGGCGGCTTCTATTCCCAGGGAGGGCAGTTCTACTACGTCCGCGGAATCGGCCTGGTTCGTAACACGGACGACATCGGAAACATCGTCGTCGGCAGCAACAAGGGCGTACCCATCCGGGTGCGCGATGTTGGCGAAGTGACCATCGGGCACGCGCCCCGCCTGGGAGAATTCGGTTTTCAGAAAAATGACGACTCGGTCGAAGGCGTAATCCTCATGCGCCGCGGCGAGCAGACGCAAACGGTCCTGAAAGGAGTCGAGGCCAAGACCGACGAACTGAACCGGTTAATCCTTCCGCCCGACGTCAAAGTCCAACCTTTTTATGATCGCAGCGAGTTGGTGAAACTCACTACCGACACCGTGGAAGCGAACCTGCTTCGCGGCATGGTGCTGGTGCTGATCGTCCTCATTTTCTTCCTGGTGAGCTTTCGCGCCGCCGTCATCGTAGCGCTCACTATTCCGTTGTCTCTGCTGTTCGCCTTCATCATCCTGCACGCTCATGATGTAGCGGCGAACCTGCTTTCCATCGGCGCCATTGATTTCGGCATCGTGATTGACGGCGCCGTGGTCATGATCGAGAACATCTATCGCGAACTCGCGTTGCGCGAAGGGCAGGAATACAACCTCAATGAAGTGATCCTGACCGCGGCTAAAGATGTTGACCGCCCGATCTTCTACTCGGTGGCTGTCATCCTCGCCGGCTATCTTCCCATCTACGCGCTGACCGGGCCGTCGGGAAAACTCTTTCATCCCATGGCTGAGACCATGTCATTCGCGCTGGTTGGCGCGTTGATCCTGACCCTCACGCTGGTCCCGGTGTTGGCTTCGTATTGGTTCAAGAAGGGTATTAAAGAGAAGCCAAACCGCGCTTTTGAGTGGATGAAGGACAAGTACGCGACCCAGTTGGACTGGTCGCTGGCCCGGCCCAAGACCACGCTGGTGATCGCCACCCTGATCTTTGGGGCATCGCTGCTGCTGGTCCCGTTCATCGGCGGAGAATTCATGCCTCACCTGGACGAAGGCGCGCTCTGGGTGCGGGCGACCATGCCGTACACCATCTCTTTCGAAGAGGCCAGTAAGATCGCTCCCCAATTGCGCGCCATCCTGATGTCTTATCCCCAGGTCACGGTAGTGGGTTCAGAGTTGGGACGGCCCGACGACGGCACCGATCCCACCGGCTTTTTCAATTGCGAGTTCTATGTCGGCCTGAAGCCGTACAAGGACTCAGCCTGGAGCGGCGACGTCAGTACCAAAGAAGAACTGGTCGAATCTCTCAACAAAAAATTCATCGCCTTTCCGGGAATCATCTTCAACTTCACCCAACCCGCGGAAGACGCGGTGGACGAAGCACTCACTGGCCTCAAGAGTTCACTTGCAGTCAAGATTTACGGGCCCGATCTGAGTGTGCTGCAGGACAAAGCGGTACAGATGAAGAATGTGCTGACCGGAATTCCCGGTTTTAAAGAATTGACTGTAGTCCGCGAACTGGGCCAGCCCAGCCTCCTGCTCGATGTGGATCGCGACAAGATTGCGCGCTACGGAATCAACGTTGCCGACGTGGAAGCCGTGATCTCGGCCGCCGTCGGCGGCCAGGCCGTCACCCAGGTCATCCAGGGAGAGAAGCTCTTCGATCTTGTAGTGCGCATGCAGCCGCAGTTTCGCAGCAACGCCCACGAAATTGGGAACCTTTTGGTAGGCACGCCGGACGGGCAGCAGATTCCGTTAAGCCAGTTGGCCAACATCAGCCAGGGCAATGGCGCGTCCTTCATCTATCGCGAGGACAACTCACGCTACATCGGTGTGCAGTACAGCATCGAAGGCCGCGACCTGGAGCGGGCAGTGCGAGACGGTCAAGCCGCCGTGAACAAGGCCGTCGCCCTGCCGCAGGGCTACTGGATGACGTGGGGCGGCGAATACAGCCAGTTTCTCGAAGCGAAATCGCAGATGTATTTTATTGTCCCCCTGGCACTGGTGTTGATTTTCATGATTCTGTTTGCGCTTTACGGCAACTTCAAGTTTCCGGCGACGATTGCCCTGGGCGTGATCATGACGGAGCCGGTGGGCGCGCTGGTGGCCCTGAAGCTCACTCATACCCCGTTCAGTGTTTCGTCTGTACTCGGACTGCTGGCGCTCCTGGGCGTCTCGGTTGAGACTGCCGTCATTCTGGTTTCGTACATCAACAAGCTGAGGCAGGAGGGCATGGACATCCCGACTGCTACCCGCACGGCCTCCCTGCTGCGCCTGCGTCCGATCATGATGACTGCCCTGGTGGCGTGTCTGGGACTGCTGCCGGCCGCCCTTTCGACCGGCATCGGCTCGGACACCCAGAAGCCCTTTGCCATCGTCATCGTCGCCGGGCTGATTTCCCGCCTCTTCATCGGCTTCTTCGTGAATCCCGTCCTGTACGAACTGGTCGCTCGGGAAGGCGACGTCCTACAGGTGTAAGATTTTCTTTGCGACCTTTGCGGTATCCTTTGCGTCCTTTGCGGTTAAGTATTTGATTTTGTGGCAAATCGGAAGAAAATCTTTAACCGCAAAGGTCGCAAAGGATACCGCGAAGGTCGCAAAGAACGGCCAGCCAAACCCACCCCGATTGCTGGTTACCCCTCTGTTACTTTTGTGCCATACGCATGGCACCAGTGGTTCATTGTCCTACTGGTGCCTGCTTGTTAATTTGTCTTCGTACGGTGCGGCTTGTCGCACTTCCCCCAACGGCGAGAGAGCATCTAACCATTTGGGGTGAGCCATGAAGCTAGTCTATGTTTGCTATGCGGCCCTGGGCTATGCGGTGGCCCGCTGGATCTTTCAGCGGCAACCTGTTCCGATCATGGATCCGGTTACGCGCTTCCGTTCCTCTGGCCTGCTTTAAGAGCGTGTAACCTCGGGCGTGCGGCGCCCCGTTGCGTGCCCTTCGAGCTCCGCACGCCTGTTTTTCGTTTGCCCAGATTCGTCTTGGAACGTGCCAACGCTCCGAGGTTCTACGACTAACGTTCGTACCTGCCTTGTCATTTCCGCGTCGCCCCCTAAGTACAATTTCCTTAGGACCAGTTCCCGGTAGTTATCAATTGAATGCTGGCCGCCGCGAGATTGAGCAGACCTGTCGTTGCCTGCGGCACAATGACTAGGGAACTGTTCTGTGACCATCTCATGACTCGTAAATCATTCCTGCCGCTTGCCCTCACTCTGCTGGGAGTTCTGCTTCCAGTGCGGGGGATGGCGCAGTCCGATAGCCCGGAACCGTCCCTGGGCGATTTGGCACGCCAGTATCGCAAAGCCAAAGCGGCCGTGGAACATGCCGTCGTCGACCACGCCGTCATCGACAACGACAATCTGCATAAGGTCATGGACGAAGTGCAGACCCGCAAGCTCGAAGGGAAATTGCTGTTCAGTATTGATGGGTCGGGAAAGAAGTTTCAGGTCTCTTCTCCAGACGTGACCTGCGATCTCTCTTTTAGCGGCTCGGCCACTTCGCTCTTGTCGGATCCTTATGCGCCGCAGGATCTGCCGGAGGTCGAGTTGGCGAAGCTGGATGGTCCGGCCACCATCAGCGGAGACACGCTACAGGTCTCTGTCCACAACGGCACCACCTGGAACATAAAGGAAATAACGGTAGGAGTGACCATCCTGCGCAGTTCAGAGGCGAACACGGCCCGGCGAGGTTCAGCGCGTCTGATACCAGCCGCGGAAACCACCACCCTGCTCTCGGAAAAACAGCCTGACTCAACGGTTCTCTACCACCTCAAGGGATCGGCCGCGCCGTCCAGCACAACCGTTTTCCATGAGACCCTGGGTACAACGTTGGGACAGGATCAGGAGTGGCATTGGGCGATCGTGCAGGCGAAGGGAGTTCCTTCGCAGCCAGCGCAGGCCAAGGCGCCATAAGAATTGTTGATCGATTCTTATCGCACCTGGGCGACGTCCTCAGTTTTGCCACTCTTCAAACTTCGATAAGCTGCATCCAGAATTTCCTGGTTTTGCCAGCCTTCTTCGCCCGGCACGGGAAACTTCGTTTTGCCCTCCAGTGCCGCCGCGAACGCGTCCACCTGCATGGCGTAGGCCAGACGATTCGAGACCTCGTCGGACTCAACTACAGCGCCACCACGAAGCAACTCCAGCTTGATTGGCCGTTCTACTGTCAAAGCGTTTTCGGCCCGGAGGACTCCGGTTTCCCCCACGAGTTCGAGAGGTGTTCGGTATTCGGCGCGGAACGACACAGCAACCGTGCCCAAAGTGCCGCGGGAAAACTCCAGCGTGAGTACGGCGGCGGACTCCACGGAGCCGGGGCCGCTACTGCCCCTGTGCGCTTACCCGCACCACTTCATCCTGCAGGATGTAGCGCAAGGCATCTACACAGTGAACGCCAACGTCGGCAATGGGTCCGCCCCCGGCCACCGCCGAATCATGCAGCCAGGCACGGGCGTGTCCCGCCCCGCCGGGGAAAGAGAATTCGGAGCGCGCAAAGACAATCTTGCCGATTTTTCCCGCAGCCACCCGCTCCCGCAGATACGCGGTGCTCTCTTCAAAGCGGAAGACCTGGGCGACGCCCAGCAGTAGTCCGGCGCTGCGCGCTGCTTCGACCATCTTGCGGCACTCGCTGGCATGCACCCCCATCGGCTTCTCACACAGCACCGGCTTTCCGCAGCGGAGGGCCAGCAGTACGTCGTCCAGGTGGCAGGCATTCGGAGTTGTAACCAGCACGGCGTCAACTTCGGGCGAGCGGCACATCTCCTCGGCGGAATCGAAGGCTCAGCGGGATGTTGTGCTGCCGCGCCGACTCCCGTGCTTTGTCCAGCGTACGTCGTGATAGGGCAGTGACGCGGCAGTTCTGCGCCAGCGCGAACCCCGGCATCAGCCGTTTGACCGCGTGCAATCCGAACCCGAGAATGCCAAAGCGAATCAAATAGAACCATGTGGCGCGGGCGCCCTCGCCCGCGGCTTTTGAACTTGATTTTGGTGTTGATTCTATCCCACCTGAAGAATGGAGCCGCTAAAGCGTTCGTGGGCGCTTACCACGCGGGCGAGGGCGCCCGCGGCACACCACCCACACCAACTCACTTCGCGAATACTATGGCCTGCGGAGCCAGGTTCGTGGAGGTTGTAATCGTATTGCTGGGAAGCCCCCCGGTCTCCTGGTTGATCTGAAACTTGGTGATGTTTTTGGAATTCTGATTACAGACGTAAAGAAACGCGCCCGCGGGATCTACGGTCGCCGACACTGGCCGGGTCCCGGCCGCGAAAGGCGCGGTGAGGGCGGTGGTCGCGCCGGTGGTGGCATCAATGGTGTATGCCGAGATGTTGTTCGAGCCGATGTTGGTCACGTACAAATATCGTCCCATGGGGTCAACCGTGACCGCGATCGGACCGGTGGCGGCAACGAAGGGAGAATCCAGCGCTTCGGTCAGGACGCCACTGTTGGGGTCGATACTAAGTCCCGACACCGTGCCATCAATGAAGTTCGTCACATACAGAAAATGTTCCGAAGGGGTGATCACCATGGAAGTGGGTCCATTGCCCACGGGAAACGGCGATCCCGGAATCACTTGTAAATTACCCGTTCCCGAAGTGACGGTATAGCCGAACACCTGCGGCAAGTTCGAACTCGCTACATACAGGAATTTTCCCGAAGGAGACAAGGCCAGCGCTATCGGCCGCGAACCTGTAGCGAACGGCGATCCGGCAGCCGCCGTCAAAGTGCCATTGCTTGAACTGACGGTGAAAACAGAAATGGTATTCGATGTTTGATTGGCGACAAACAGCAGGTCGCCGCCGGCGCTCAGCGCCAACGACGTGGGATTCAGGCCGGAGATTGTGCGCGGCAGGACTTCAGTGAGCGCTCCAGTGTTGCTGTTAACCGTGTATAGGGAAACGTCGCCACCGCCCTGGTTGGCGGTATAAACAAATTTGCCCGAAGGATGGACCGCAATCGAGATCGGCGAAGTGCCTCCGCTGAAAGGCGAACCCAGCACAGCCTTTAGATTGCCCGAACCGCTGCTTACCCGGTAGGAGGCGACGGCGTTGGCCTCCGGCACGGCGACGTAGGCATTGCCACCGGAGGAAGGGGCAGTTCCGGTGTCGCTGCTACCGCCACCACAGCCCGCTAACCAGGCCAGCGCAAGCACAGCGCCGAGCCAACCCGTCTGTTTGATCAGTCTCATCCAGTCCCTTCCGAGCTTTTACTTGTCCAGCTGCGGCCGCTACGGATTGGGCGCGAGCGTCCGGTGCGTCTTCTTGATCGTGCCCCAGCGATAAACCAGGCCGGTCGAAAACCGAAGATTGTCCTGCGTCGTCTTAAACAAACTGGTGTGCACGTAATCCACCTGGAAGGCGCGAATGGCAAAGCGCGGAGAAATGCTGTAGTCCATGCCGCCGCCGAAGCTGACTAACCGGGCCGAGTCTTCCTGCGGCCCTCCCACCTGGATCAGCGAGCGCGCCTCGCCGATCAGAAGATGCGCGGAGAACAGCATATTTCCGCGAGCGTAGAGAAACTGCGGGCCGACCGCGATGTCGCGCAGGTTTGCGCCCGTCTTGTATTGTCCGCTCAGTTCGGCCATGACGCCGAATCCCCGGATGACGTTATAGGCGGGCGAAAAGGTGTACCCGTTCAGGCCGGTTGTATCCATGAACCCAAATGATGGAGTGTCGTATCGGGTGTACGAGTAGCCGCCAAAGACCTGGACTCGAGGCATCTCCTGCGCCGCAGATGGCCAGGCAGCGCCAATGGTCAGCACCAAGAGAAGGATGGATGCTGCCATTCCTGGAATCCTCTCCAGAAGGACATCACGCTTGAGCTGAAGCAGAGGCGGAGCCACGGCCGGGAAGGCTTTCATGGGATATTTCTGGAGTCTCCTAGGTCGAAACACAGACTGAAGCTTACGCGCAGGTTCCGCGCCGTACGAACTCCCCGATGGATTGGATGCAGGCAAAACCCCCAAAAAGACTCGGAGTACGCTTATTTTACCGCCATGGCTCCGACCATGGACTCGAAGATCTTGAAGCCTTCCACGCCGCCCAGCTCCGCCTCGCTGGAGCGTTCGGGATGAGGCATCATTCCCAGCACATTCCGGCCCGGACTGCAGATTCCAGCGATGTTATCCAGAGATCCGTTGGGATTGGCCTCAGCCGTAATCTCGCCTGCCGGGGAGCAATAACGAAACACTATCTGTTGGTTGCGCTGCAACTCGCCGAAAGTTGCTTGGTCGCAGAAATAGTTGCCTTCCATGTGCCCGATCGGGATGGTCAGGACTTCGCCCTTATGGCAGGTGTTGGTGAAGGGAGTTTCGGCGTTCTCCACCCGTACCTGGACCGGTTTGCAGACATATTTCAACCCGATATTCCTCATCAGCGCCCC
Organism: Terriglobia bacterium; assembly: GCA_963816865.1. Lineage (GTDB taxonomy): Bacteria > Acidobacteriota > Terriglobia > Terriglobales > Acidobacteriaceae > JAIQFF01. The sequence continues at coordinate 477,691 of CAWFMU010000036.1, read as the reverse complement.
GGGCAGCAGGCCGGACTCGCACAGGATCTGGAAGCCATTGCAGATACCAATCACCAGGCCGCCCCGGTCGGCGAACTTCCGCACCGAATCCATCACGGGAGAAAATTTGGCAATGGCCCCGGTGCGCAGATAGTCGCCGTAGGCGAACCCGCCGGGCACGATGATGGCGTCGCAGTTCTCCAGATCATGCGACTCGTGCCACAGGAATGTGACCTGCTGTTTGGCCACATTCTGGATCGTCCAATACGCATCATGGTCACAGTTGGAGCCCGGGAAAATGATGACGCCAAATTTCATCGTAGTTTCCTTGAGTGGTTCACTGAAAGTCTAACACGAAGAAAACGCGACCCGTGTTGCCGAAAAGGTTCTCGTACCTCCGACGTCCCGCCGGCTGTCGGGCGGGCATCCTGCCCGCCCACGATCACAGAATGCCCCCGAGCCAGCCGGCAAAGCCTGCCCTGAGCGAAGTCGAAGGGATGCCGGCGCTACAAAGATCTCAGTACATTTGGTCGCCGGGAGGAGGGGGAAGAGGAGGCAAGGGCGCATCCGGCGGCAGAGGAGCGGTCGAAATCCCCGCACCCGGAGGAAGCACTTTCCGGAAAAAAACTCTGTCACCCACCGCGCCGGCCGATCCCTGAACCGTTTTCAGCTGACGCCACTGATCGAGCGATAGCACTTTGCGCAGATCCAGATTCATGAAAGTAAACTCGCGTTCCAGCTTGCCACGGGCCGCCAGCACCTGGTCGACCTGCGTCTCGACCTGCCCTTCGTTAGGGACATCGGCGTCGAGCAGCGCCTGCAGTTTCAGGTCCTGCTTTTCCATATCTGCGCCGTAGTCAATCAACTTCAGCTTGTGGTCGTAGAAAGTCTGGTCGAGCTGTGCGATCTGGCCGTCGCTGAGCTGAAGCTTCTTGGCAATGTCCGAGTTCTGCCACCATTTACCCAGTTCGCCGCGATACACGAAGGTGGCTCTCGTTCCAGCGGTTGCGACCGTTGTAGAGGACGGCACAGGGCGGCCCTGCGCCAACATTGAAAGAGGGAAGAGAAGTACGGCGAGTACAGCAGAGAGTTTAATTTTCATGAGTCGACTCCTTTTTGTGGATCGGGGGACGTGCAGAAATATCCTGAACCATTTCCTCGGCCAGAAGCGCCGCTGGATCGAGCGCAGCCGGGCCGTTGTTGTTTACCGCGCGCTCCACCGCGAGCAAGAGTTCGTGGTCAGGGTCCAGCTGAGCTTTGTGAGGTGGAGCAAGAGAACCGCGATCGAGCATGAATCCAGCCAGCAGGACCAGTGCGGTCACGGCCGACCACGCCAGCAACGGCGAGCGCCGAACCAGTCGAGTCGCCGCCGGATTCTCCGAAGTCGCGATGAGTGACCAGACAGCACTTCGCTGCTCCTGCCAGAACTCTTCGGGATGGTCGGTCGAAGCCCGCGCCCATTCGGGCAGAGCTTCTAGCGTAGATCGAAGCGATCGCTGATCGCTCTCGACGGTTAGATCCGTCAATTCCTCGTTGCTCAAATGTCGAATTATCTCCATTGCTTCTCCTTCATCTCCCGCAATTTACCGGTGGCGCGCGCCAGTTGCGCCTTCACCGAACCTACTTTCACCTGCAGCAGGTCCGCGATCTCCGCCAGAGGCATTTCTTCTTCGTAGCGCAGCAAGAAAATGGCCCGCTGCTGCGGCGAAAGCGAAGACAGAGCCTTCCACACAGCTTGCAGCTCTTCTCTTGCCAATAACGCGCGTTCGGCCGAGGGCCCCGGGGCGGGAAATTGCTGGGGCTCGGCGCCGTCTGATTCGCCGTCTTCGAGTCCGACTAATCTTTTCCAGAATGATGTCCGGCGGCTTCTGCCGTGGTCGCGCACCAGGTTGACCGCGATACGCAGAATCCAGGTCTCAATCTTGCATTCGCCCCGGAAGCTGGCGCGCTTCTGGTACGCGCGCAGGAAACATTCTTGAGTGATAGTGTCGGCAGCGTCGGCGTCCCTCACCAGGAGGTAAATGACCCGGTACACCCGCCGCTGATGGTGGCGCATGATTTCGTCGAAGCGGTCCGCCGTGATCACTTCTGCCTTCTCAGTCGCGGTCGAACTCAAGGCTGTCGTCAGAACCGTGTCCACATGCCTTCTCTCTGGATTCCAGGCTAAAGCCGCCGTCAGATTCTTCGTGCTACGTATATGGACGGATGTCACATCACAAGGTTGACGCCTCGCCGCATTTCTTTGCGTCCTCTGCGCGCTTTGCGGTTAAAAGCTCTTGACCGCAAAGGGCGCAAAGAAAAGCCGCGAAGAACGCAAAGATGAGGCAATTGCTCGATGGGGCTATCATGGCTACCAACGGGAGCATCTTAGAAGCGTGGATTTCGGAGAACACTTTCGCGTCACCGGTGGAGCGCTGAAGAACTGGTTTGTCGCCCAGCTCGAAGACTCGCTGGCTGTCGGTCTGCTGTGGCTGATCGGGCTCTACATCATCGGAGTGCCGGCAGCACCGTTGTGGGCACTGCTGGGCGCGCTTTTCCAGTTCGTGCCGCAGATCGGCGCCGTGCTGGGCGTCATCGGCCCCGCCCTTACCGCGATGTTCAAGTGGGGCGACTGGGAGCATCCGCTCTACGTTCTGATGCTGTACGCGGTGATTGCCATCGTGGATGGTTTTCTGCTGCAGCCCTACATCATGAAGCGCACGGCCAAGGTGCCAGTCTGGGCGTCCATTCTCGCGCCCATTGTTTTGGGGATGATCATTCCGTTCTGGGGTGTGCTATTGGCTCCGCCCTTGCTAGCTGTACTGTATGCATACAAGGCTCGTCAGGCGCGGCTGCAGAGTCCCATCCCGTAGCGTCCCATGCTATAATTTTTGTTCGCCGGCATTCATTTGAGGCAATCCGTTGATCTCCTCGACGGCCCAGTTCCGCGCCATTAAAGACTATTAAATACGAGGTATTCCCATGTCCGGCCATTCAAAATGGGCCACAATCAAGCACAAAAAAGGCGCCCTCGACGCCAAGCGGGGAAAGATTTTTACCCGCCTGATCAAGGAAATCTCCATTGCCGCTAAGAACGGCGGGGATCCCGACACCAACCCGCGCCTGCGCGGCGCTATCCTGGCGGCCAAGGCTGAGAACATGCCCGCCGACAACATCAAGCGGGCCATCCTGCGCGGCACGGGAGAGCTTCCTGGCGCGACTTACGAAGAGTTCTCGCTCGAGGGTTACGGCCCGGGTGGCGTGGCGATCCTGCTCGATATCAATACCGACAATCGCAATCGTACCGTGAGCGAGATCCGTCATGCCTTTGGCAAGAATGGCGGCAACATGGCCTCAGCCGGTGCGGTCGCGTATATGTTCCACAAGAAGGGCGACATCGTCATCCCCAAGTCGGCGGCCACAGTCGACAATCTGATGAACATCATCATCGAGGCGGGCGGTGAAGATGAACCGATCGACGATGGCGAAAACTGGGAAATCCTGACTGCTCCTTCCGCCTATGAAGGCATGCTCGAAGCGGTCAAGAAGGCCGGCATTACGCCGGTTTCGTCCAGTGTGACGATGGTCCCTGACACCTACACCAAACTGGAAGGCGCGGCTGCAACCCAGATGATCCGCCTGATGGAGGCTCTCGAAGAACACGACGATGTGCAGAACCTCCACTCCAACTTCGATATTGATCAGAAGCTTTTGGAAGAAGTCGCGGGTTAGGGACGTCGGGCGGCAGGTGTTGGACCTCGGGCTCCCGACCTACGGCTTGGAGCGCTTTCAATTCCTTTCAGCCTCATAAATCCCAACCGTTGAGGCGTGGAAACGTTTATCGGGCGTCCCGTCGGAACGCCGAATCTGCGGTTTCTAACATCCCGTTGACCTACCTTCGAAACTTTTCAACACCGTTGTGGAAAATTCTGTGGGAAATCGGTAAATAACACTGATAACTTGTTTGCTGCGAATGGGTTCTGCATTGTGCACCGCTCCCGGAGCTAGTTTTGAAAACGCGCCTCGATAAACTGCTGCTGGAGCGTGGAGTGACCAGCTCACGCGAGCGCGCCCAGGCGCTTATCCTCGCCGGAAAAGTGCTGGTCAACGGACAAAAAGTCGAGAAAGCGGGAGCGGGAGTAGAAGGGTCGGCCGACATCCGCCTGCTCGGAGAAGATCTCAAGTACGTGAGCCGCGGCGGACTCAAGTTGGAAGCAGCTCTCAAGCATTGGCAGATTGATGTCACGGAGAAAATCTGTCTCGATGTGGGGACGTCAACCGGCGGATTTACCGATTGTCTTTTGCAGCACGGTGCCGCGCGCGTCATTGCGGTCGATACCGGACATGGTCAGATCGATTTCCGTCTTCGACAGGACACCCGCGTTCGCTTGTTGGAAAAGACCAACGCCCGCTATCTGACGCCCCAGCAGATAGGCGAAGCGGTAGATCTGGTGGTGATGGACGTCTCGTTCATCTCCGCGACGCTGGTTCTGCCAGCGGTGATCGCAACCGCCTTCTCTCAGCCGGCGGAGCAGGGTGGCGGGAAAATAGTGGTCCTGGTCAAGCCGCAGTTTGAAGCTGGCCGCGGACAGGTGGGGAAGGGCGGCATCGTGCGCGATCCCGAGGTGCAAAAGGCAGCGGTGGGAAGAGTTCGTGACGCATTGCATACCCTCGGATGCACTCAGACTGAAGTGATCGATTCTCCGATTTTGGGTGGGGAAGGGAATCGTGAGTTCTTGCTGTATGGCCAATTCTAGTGAGACCCTCTGCGTCCTCAGTGTCCTCCGTGGTTAAGGTTTTTTGCCCGAAGTTCTGTACAATTCGACTTCACCATGGCTAACGCGACATCGACTCAAAAGTTCGCCGGCGTTATTTCAAAGCCCGGTAAGACTGAACTGGCGGATATCGTCCCACCGTTGCTGGCATGGTTTCACGGGCATCAATACCAGGTGGTTGTCGATCCTGAGACGGCGGCTTATGCACCGGGTGTGGAAGTCCTGTCGCGAGAAGACATGGCGTCCCGTCCCCTGAATTTCGTAGTGGTGCTGGGAGGGGACGGCACGTTGCTGTCAGCCGCTCGGGCGGTCTCCAGGGCTGGAATTCCGGTTCTCGGCATCAACCTTGGATCGCTCGGATTCCTCACTGAAGTGCCCCTGGAAAATCTGTATGCCACCCTGCACAGCATCGAGCAGAGTTGTTGCAACCTGGACAGGCGCTCCATGGTGCACTGCGAGGTGTACCGCAAAGACGCCTGCGTCGGCAGCTACGACGCGCTCAACGACGTTGTTGTGGGTAAAGGCACCATCGCTCGTCTGAATCATTGCGACGTTTACATTGACCGGGTATTCGTTTCGAGTTACCAGGCGGATAGTTTGATCGTGTCCACGGCAACCGGTTCGACGGCGTATTCCCTGGCGGCGGGAGGTCCAATTCTCATGCCTTCGGTGGATGCCTTTGTGGTCACTCCGGTTTCAGCGCACTCGCTCACGCATCGTCCGCTTGTGGTTCGCGACACTTCGGAAATTGAGATCGTGGTCAAGACCGGCGAGGACGAAGCCTATCTGAGCGTGGACGGGCAGATCGGCATGCCTATGATGGATGGCGATCGTGTGCTTTGCCGCAAGTCGCAACACCATGTCACGCTCTTGCATACGCAAGGTACATTCTTCGATGTGCTCCGCACCAAACTGAAATGGGGTCAACGCTAGGAAGGTATGGGCGCGAGCGGCCCCGCTCGTGCTGCAGCGTTTCGAATGCTGCCGCACGAGCGAGGCGCTCGCGCCCACATCTGAAATCTAACCCAGGGCCGTGGCTGTTTCCGCGAACCCTAGCACTGTGCGGGCTGCCTTGCGGGATGGCGCCAGCTTCGCTTCGGTAGCGTCCTCTACCTGAGCCGTGACCGGGGTCCTGCCAGGCTCTGCCAGAAATTCACGGATCCGCAGCTTGGCTTTGTGCAACTGAGATTTGGAATTTCCTACCGAGCAATCCAGTATTTTGGCAATCTCCTGGTGCTCGTAGCCTTCGACTTCGTGCAGCAGGAAAATCGTTCTGTAGCCGGTCGGCAGATCTTTGATGGCGCGGGCCAGGGTGATCCGGTCCACTGCGCCGGCGAGGCGCCCATCGCGACTGCCGTACTCGCGCTTCACCATGGTCGCATCATGGCTCGAAGGTTCGTCCAGTGAGACCTGCTTCAAGGCCTTCTTCCGAAAATGCATCAGCACGGTGTTCACGGCGATGCGATAGAGCCAGGTGGACAACGCCGAATTGCCCTTGAAGGTGGAGAGTTTTCGGAAGACCTGCAGAAATGCGTCCTGGGTGAGATCCTCGGCCTGGGCTGTATTGTTCGTCATGCGCAGGCAAATCGAGTAAATCCTCGCTTTGTGGGCATGAAACAGATCGGCAAACGCTTCCGACTCGCCCCGTTGTGCGCGCTTTACGAGTTCGATGTCCGTGGAGGTTCGACGGGTGCTGTTTGTGTCCTCGCTGACCGCCATGTCCTTGCCAGAAGTTTGTTGATTCATTGACATTCTTCCTTCCCGGGCTATTGACCCACGCAGCATATTGTTTGTCGACCATTGCCAGAGTAGGGGCAGTAGCCGTCGCGGTCTATCAGGTGCAAGCTGTAGGCGTTTCTAAAAACTGCTGTACCGGCTGAGACCGCCGCAACAAGTCCGCGTGGGGACACGCCGCCCCGGCTGTCCGGCGGAGCGAAGCTCCGCAGTGAGGAGTCGAGTCCGATATGAGGGCGGGTAAACACCAGGCCAGCAAAGCTCGCCCAGACCGCCGAGGGCGGCTGTCCCCACGTGGCCTGTTGTGGCAGCCTTCTACTCGATTGTGGATTGCACTACGTGAACAATATTGTTTCGGACGGCGTAAAGCACCAGATCGCTGACCGAGTGCAACTGGAGCTTGCGCATAATATTCGAGCGATGTGTTTCCGCGGTCTTCACACTCAGGCCCAGCGCCACCGCGACCTCCTTCGTGCTCTTGCCTTCGGCCAATAGCTGCACAACTTCGCGCTCGCGAGGCGTGAGGCGATCCCGTCCCACCGAAACTGCAGGCGCTTTGTTGCCACCTTTCAGATATCCCTCGAGTACCATGGCCGCGACCTTGGAGGTGAAATAAGTCTTGTCTCGCCGCAGCGCCTCGATCGCGACCACCAGATCGCGCGCAGCATCGGATTTAAGAAGAAAGCCTCGCGCGCCAGCATTCAGGACGTCGCGTACCACCTGGTCGGAGTCATGGAAAGTCAAAATCAGGATCCTGGCGCGGGGATCGTCTTTCAATATTTGCCGGGTTGCTTCCAGTCCGTTAAGGCCGGGCATGCCGATGTCGAGAATGCTCACATCAGGTTTCAGCTCGCGGATTTTTTCCGTGGCCTCGCGTCCATCTGCGGCTTCACCGCAAATTTCCCAGCCCTGCTCCGCCTGCAACAGGGCGCACAGGCCCTTGCGCACTACCTCGTGATCATCAGCTATGAATATTCGGAACGCAGCCATCGGAATCTCCTGGGGAAACTATTTTTGGTTCGGCGTACCGATCGCATTTTCCGCAACGTCGCAAAATGACATTCGCCTGCACGGCACAAATTGATCAGCTTTAGTAAGCATCGTAGTGGCCAAACCAAGGAATTCCATCAATTCCAACGCCTTAGCGTTTGTGGAAAACCGGATGTGTGTAATTCCTACCAGGATCAGGGTATCGCAGCCATGAACTTATGCACTGTGGGAGAATGGGCCAATACAGTCTTTCCTGTATTTCAGACTAATCCACCTGTATCCCCTGGTTCGTGCCGCAAAGATCGCAGGTCGATGCCCAACTGCTCAGCTTTCTTATAGAGGTGGCTACGCTCGAGGCCGAGGGCCTTCGCGGTGTTGGTGACGTGGAACTGGTGACGCTTCAGTTCGGCGAGGATCACTTCGCGCTCAAAAGTTTGCGCGCGCTCGGCCAGTGTGCCTGAGCCCGCGAACGATGATTGTGCCGTGAGCCCCGGAGGCAGGGCTATCTTCGACAGTCTCCGCGCTGACTTCAGGCGCCGTCTCGAGCAGTATCAGGCGTTCTACCACGTTGCGCAGTTCGCGTACGTTGCCCGGCCAGGAGTGCGCTTGCATTTCTTCAATGGCCTCGGGAGTAAACGGGACCGGCTTCCAACTGTTCTGGGCGCAGACTTGCGCGGCGAAGTGCTGCACCAGTACCGGTATATCGTCTTTTCGCTCGCGCAGCGGCGGCAGCAGGATGGGAAACACATAGATGCGATGAAAAAGATCCTGCCGGAACTTGCCCTCGCGCACCAGGGACTCCAGATTGCGATGCGTAGCCACGATCACTCGCACATCCACCTTGGTGGGCTTGTCGCCGCCGATGCGCTCGACTTCGCCTTCTTCCAGCACCCGCAGCAGCTTGGCCTGCATGGCCAGCAGGCATGTCGCCGATTTCGTCGAGAAAGATGGTTCCGCGCTCCGCCTGCTCGAATTTGCCGATGTGGCGGCCGGCAGCGCCGGTGAAAGAGCCTTTCTCGTGACCGAAGAGTTCAGACTCGATCAGCTCGGCCGGAACCGCGGCGCAGTTCAAGGTGACGAACGGGCCTGACGCTCGCGGGCTGCGCTCGTGCAGCGTGCGCGCCACCAGTTCCTTGCCGGTCCCGGTTTCTCCCAGAATGCAGACCCGGGTTTCGCTCGCGGCCACGCGCTCGATCTGCGCCATCAGCTTCTTCATGGTCTCGCCGGTCCACACGATTTCGTGCTTTCCCAGACGCTGGCGGAGATGACGGTTCTCGGATTCCAGCCGCTGCAACTTGAGCGCGTTCTCCACGGTGAGCAGCAGCTTTTCCGTAGAGATGGGTTTTTCCAGAAAATCGAGCGCGCCCAGCCGCGTGGCTCGCACCGCCATATCAATGTGCGCCTGCCCTGACATCATGACCACTGGCGTGCTTACACCTTGCACCTTCAATTCCTCAAGCAGAGAGAGCCCGTCTTTACCGGGCATCACCACGTCGGAGATGATCAAGTCGAACGACTGCGAGCGAGCCAGTTCGAGCGCCTTGGCGGCGTTGTCGCAGACGGTGGCCTCGTGGCCGGCGAGACGAAATGCACGCGACAGCGAAGCCAGCGTATTGGCTTCGTCGTCGACGATCAGCAGATGTGCTTTCTGAGGCACGAATAGCTCCTTAGCTGGCGGCGGGCGGCCGGTCCAGATTGCCCGGCAGTTCGATCATAAACGTTGCGCCGTGTCCGGGCTCGCTGCGCACGCTGATCCGGCCTCCATGGTCGCTGATGATCGACTGCACGATGGCCAGTCCCAGTCCGGTGCCGTGCGCTTTGCTGGTGTAGTAGGGCGTGAACAGGCGCTCGCACTCCTCCGCGGTCAGGCCGATGCCAGTGTCGGCGATTTCCACCACCACCCGGTCCCCACTCTGTCGCGTGCGCAAGGTGAGAGTGCCGCCCTGCGGCATGGCGTCCATCGCGTTCAGCGCCAGATTGGAGAAGGCCCGATGCAGCAGCTCCGGATCGGCCATGATGGCCGGCAAAGATTCAGCCAGCTCAAGCCGGCATTCAATAGGAGGATGCTCCGGTGATTGCAATTGAGCCTGCAGCAGGCGCGCCACATTTTGCGCAATCTCGTTGAGCTGCACTCTCTGAAATTGAGGCTGCGGCATCCGGGAGAATTCGCTGAAGCGCGAGATGATGGTTTTCAGATTGGCGATCTCCGCCAGCATCGTTGACGAGCTCTCGCGAAAAACTTCATCGAATTGTTCCGGACTCTGCTCCCGCGCCCGCACCAGGTTCTCCACCGTCAATTGCAGCGGGAACAGCGGATTCTTGAGCTCATGCGCCAGGCGGCGTGCAAGTTCGCGCCAGGCCGCAACCCGCTCGGCCTGCACCAGGCGCTCTCTTTGTTCGAGAAGCTCTCCCGTCATGCGATTGAAAGATTCCGCCAGCGCTCCCAGTTCATCGGATGAATTCACTGGAACCCGCGTGTTCCAGTTTCCGGCCGCCACCTCTCGCGCCGCTTCCGCCAGTTGCTCGACCGGCCGCGTCACCCGCGACGAAGCCCATCCGCTGAACAAGATGGCCAGAATAATGCCCACGCTTCCCGCCACCAGGGCGGCCGAGCGAATGCGATTGCGCAACTCCACATAAGGACGCCGCGTGTTTCCCACCAGCAGAATGCCCAGTAACTGGTTGTCCTGGCCGTTCAGCGGGATCGCGTGGACGCTCTCGTCATCCACCGCGCTATCCGACCAATGAAGCAGCGCGGTGGCTTCCTGCTGTTGTTGCTGAACTTTAAGAATCAGGGGCGCCAGCAGCTGCGGCTGCTGCACCTTTTCTGACGGCGCGATCAGCAGTTCGGGATAAAACCCCTTTGCCAGGTTGGGATAGAGGATGGCCCGCATGCCGGCCGGCAGTTCAAGGCTTCGCATGAAGTCCTTGTCCAGGCGGCGTCCTCCGATCACATATAGGGGATTGTCGCCCACCTCCACCTGCCGCATCGCAGAGAGGCTGAGGGCCACGCCGTCGGGCAGCTCTTCCTGCCGGAGAAAAGCGTCCTTGTTCGGAGATCCCTTACTGGGCGAAACCAGCGGCAGAGAATTTTCTTTGTAGCCGAATTTCGCCGGCCACTGTGCCGACGAGAGAATCGTGCCGTGACTATCCACGAACTCCAGAAAGTCCAGCTGTTGATTGTCGGCCAGAGCTTTGGCCTCATTGACGAATGCACTGTAGTCTGCTGGACCACGGCTCACTGCCAGCGCCATGCGTGTCGCGGTCTCACTGCCGGCGATGGTTTCCACCCGGTGCGCCACCTCTTCGCCACGGCGGTCGAACTCGCGGCGGAATTGCGCCACCAGCGCTGCGGTCTGGTCTTCGTTGGCCCGCTCGAATGCGCGCCTGGTCATGGCGGAGACGATCCATGTCACCGCGCCCACGCAAACAAAAACTGTCAGCGCGAATACCAGAAAGAGTTTGCGGCGAAAGCTCAAGGCTTCCCCGCTTCGAGCCAGACGTTCTGCAAGAGCCAGCTGCCGTCCGGATCTTCCTGCCATCCCATAACATTTACGCCCAATGCGGTCGCAGTTCTCAGATGCACCAGGGGAATCACGCGCTGCGATTGCAGCAGCGGCGTTCTCGGCTGCGTAGAGGCTCGACGCCGGATCGCCGTCGAACTTGGGCGATGGCAGTCCGAGGCTGGCCGCCAGTTCACTGAGCGCAACCCGCGCATCGAGCGAAGGCAGCGGCATGCGGACCAACCGTATGTCGGCTACCTTCGAATTCATGGGAAGTGTGGATGGCTCGAGAAGAACGAGTCCGGCGTCGCGAGCGTTCAATACTATTCTCGCGGCAATGACCCGAGCCAGCGGGTCCGAAATGTCGGACGCCAAAGTCCATCCCGGCCCTCCGCCGAGCTTCGCTCCGAATCTGGCGAGCGCGCTCAAGATCAACGGCTGTGGTGAAGAGGAACCCATAACCGGTGAGCCAGTTGGGCAGGATTGTGCCGGCGGGTTCGCCACCGCCCTGCAGCAAGACATCATTGATGGCCGCTCGATCAATGCTTAGCGCCAAAGCCTGGCGCAATTTCCCCTCCTCGGCTGACTGGATATCACGGCTGAAGACCAATGCCATCAATTCCGACGGAGCCAGACTCTGGACGCGCCGGCCTTCCGAAACGGCGTGACGCGCCTGATCGGGTGCGACCTCTACTGCGTCCACTCTGTCCAGATCGAGGGCGATCATCTGCTCGCGGAAGCTCTTGCCCATCTCGATCTCGATCGCATCCACAAATGCGCGGCCACCCCAATAGTCATCACGCGCAGTCAGCGTGAGTTTCTTGCCCGGGTCCCAGCCATTGATGGCGAACGGCCCGCTGCCGGCCAGTTTTCCGCCCCCGCGCTTGGCGATGCCATAGCGCGGCAACGCTAGTATTGCAGGAAGATTGGAAGTCGGGGAGTCACATTCAACCACGACTGCATCTCCCGCGGCGAAGACTTTCCAGTTCGGATTCGCCGCGCGCAGCGAGGCGGCTACGGTATCCGAACTCAACGCAGTTCCGTCGTGAAAGGTGACTCCGCGCCGAATACTGAACTGCCAGCGTTGATTGCCCGGCGAGGCCTGCCACGAAGTCGCCAGTGCGGGCTGAGCCTGGCCGCGCGCGTCCAGCGTAGCCAGCGTGTCGAATATCAGACGGGAGAGACTGGGCGCAGCAGACATTCCGGGCTGGGCGGAGTCAGCGGGATCAAGCGAGACAGGGGCCTGTCGTATGGAAATGCGAAGCGTCCCGCCGTAGTGGGGGCGCGTGCTGGCCGGGGCAGTAACGGCCAGCGCCACACTAACGGCCGCAAGTAAGAATAAGCCGGAAGGCTTCATATCTCCCCGCTTCGAAATTGTGCGCGACCGCGACCGCGCCACTCCCACTGGATTCCGTCCACAAAGCGGTGATCGCGCCGTTCACATCAAGGGGCGAGCCCGCGGTTACTGGTTCGCGCCCGGCCACTTCGAAAACTCGTACAGAATCATTTCTGCTATCGCCAGCCGCGGTCGCCAGAACTTGCCAGCCGGATCCACAGCCGCTGTGCACGCTCGCGATATCACTGCCCCAGCCCAGCTTGTCCACAACTTGATCGGTGTTGCCGTCGAGCAGGTGCACCTTCCCATCCACGGCGGCCAGCAGCCACGAAACCGTCGACCCGCGAGGTACGGCGGCTGCAGAATAAAACGCCGGCGCCGTCGTTTGTTTGCCGACTCCCGGCGATAGTACGCCGCTGAAGAAATTGCGTGTGGAAGTGAAAGATGCATTCAGGCTGGACAGATCTGTCCCAATCGGCCACGAATCATCGCTGTCGTAACAGGACATCGCGGGAGGCGTTCCCGCCGAGCTGCGACAATGGACGCCCGGCAGGTAGGCATCAAAAAGATTGTCCTTGCCTCGCACCAGCCTTCCCCGTAGATCGCGCGGCCACGGCCGGCTGTGGGCAACCGGAAACGACTGTTCCATCTGCCAGCGGTTGTCCTGAAGGCGGTAAGAGGTCACGCCGTTCGCGTCCAACACGAGCATGCGCGCGGGATTGCCGTCGATAACCGCAACATCCAGGATGCGCTCCGGCTGCGACCACAATGGAATTCTGCGCAGTACCACCGCCACCGCTTCGGGTTCGACGGACAACGGGGCAGATCGTGGCAGAGAAACCATGACGATCGCAGTCGAATTCGAGCCTTGACGAATTTCCGCAATCCAAACATAGCTTTGCAGGTCTTCGGAGAGCGAGATCCGCACGGTTGCCGCAGCCTGTTCCGCTGGAGCGAAACGCACCCCGAGCACCGCCAGCTGGGTAAGAAGATTGCGCCGGATGTCGTCGGTCGTGGCCGAACTCAGCGACGAGCGGTTGAGGACTTCCAGGGCAATGGTTTTCGGGCCGATCGCCGACACGATTTTGCCCGCCAGTTGCTCTTCGACGCTGGCCCAGTTCTGCGCTTTGGCTGGCGCGACAAACAACAACGCCAGAACAAAGCAGACGCAGCCGACAGAGCGTGACGCGAGTAGCGTGAGCATGTACGGGATGCGCGAATTATAAGCTGCACGGTGCATGGCTCTGGACTTCGCTCCCGGTACTGTCTGGGTTCGCCGTTCGCCCATTTTCGGCGCCCCTAAGAAACATTGACCTGCGCCGCCCGGCAAAGGTTCCCCGTTCAGGTCTTAGCGTTGAACTGCTGCTTTGGCCTGTGGCGCTCGAGGAGCAAAGAAGACGCATAGCACCTTGCCGAAGATCAGCTCTTCCACCAGAATTGCCACGGCCAGTGAGAAAGTCATGCCACCGATGACTGCGACGGTTGTGAATACGAGTTCCATAACGGCCTCCCATTGCGGACGTAATGGACATAGCGCGCGAGCAGCCAATCGTAAGTGATTGATTAATAGGGTTTTGCTAGGATGCTAATTGTGTCAGGAATGACACACACACGTGTGGGGCGGGCGCCCTTGCCCGCCGCTTTTGACTTAGATTTTGTGCGGCAATTCCGCCAATTCCACACTGTTATCGCGCAAACCCAAAATCAACTTCAAAGCCGGGCGGGCGAGGGCGCCCGCCCCACACATTTCGTTTAACATCTATCCGCCGTGAATATCGTCAAGGCAACGCATCGCTACGAGGACTGGCTGGGTTCGCATACGCCGATTGTGAAGGCGGATCTGCGCCTGAAGCATCAACGCATGGCCGAAGCGGCGTTTCCTTTTCTGCGGGCCACGTTTTATCGCTGGATGCAGATTTGGCCTGAGGTTTGCCCCGAGCTGACGAAAGCGCCTCACGTGCTAGCCGTGGGTGACCTTCATGTTGAGAATTTCGGTACCTGGCGTGACGTGGAAGGCCGCCTGGTTTGGGGTGTTAATGATTTCGATGAAGCGGCTGTCCTGCCCTACACCAATGACCTGGTGAGACTGGCTGCCAGCGCACTCCTCGCCATCGAGGGCGGACATTTGTCGTTGAAGGCCAAAGATGCCTGTAGCGTGATTCTCGACGGCTACCGCAAATCGCTCGCGGAACGCGGACACCCTTTTGTGCTGGAGGAAGAACACCGCTGGCTGCGCCAGATCGCGCTCAATGAATTGCGCGATCCGGTCCTCTTCTGGCAGAAGATGGAGAGCTTGCCGCGGGTGAAGGGAGAAATTCCGGTCAGCGCCAAGGATGCGCTGGAGCATCTTCTACCCGAGCGCGGGCTAGACTATCGGGTGGTAAGCCGGGTCGCGGGACTGGGCAGCTTGGGCCGTATTCGTCTGGTGGCCCTGGCGGAATGCAATGGCGGCAAGATCGCGCGCGAAGCCAAGGCGCTGGTTCCGTCCTCGGTCTACTGGACTCATGGCGCCGAGCAGCCGGAACTGATGTATCAGGTCATCATCAATCGAGCGGTGCGTTCTCCGGATCCGTTCGTGCAGATGCGCGGGCGCTGGATTGTTCGCCGTCTGTCGCCGCACTGCTGTCGCATCGAGTTGAGTGTCCTGCCCAGGGGTCGTGAAGAACTCCGGTTGTTGTTTGCCATGGGATGGGAGACGGCAAACATACATCTCGGCAGCCGATCGGTGGTTAAGCCAATTCGCCAGCACCTCGATCGTCAGAAGGCTGGCTGGCTGTCGGACTCGGCCCGGAGCATGGCCGATGCGGTGACCCGGGACTGGCGCGCCTGGAAAAAATCCGCCGAGTCGTAAGCTCCGCGAGTCCGGGCGCCGCTTAGAATTCCGGCTCGGTAGAGATGGCGCACAGCTCTTTTTCTTCTTCCTGCTGTGCCTCGGGCAGCGAGACCGGCTTCGCTTCCACCGTAGCGTCTTTTCGCAGGGCATCCAACAGTGCATCCAGAATTGCTTGCAGAAACTGGGGATTCTCCATCAACACCCGTTCCACGCTTTCGCGGTGAACCGCGAGCTCTCCAATGAGACGCGCCCCGCTGATGTCGACCCGGCCGGGTGGTGAAGAGTGCCGCCAGCCTGCGACGCCATATGCGGCCCGTGCGAAGGGATAGTCGAGCCTTCCGGTTGTCATCCAGTGGATCACGAGTTCCTCGACATGTTCGATGCTGCAGGCCGCCTTGATTCCCGCTCGGGAGGCCATGGGCTCGCTCCATCGCAGAATCGTGAGCTTATCCTCCCAGCTGTTTTCGGCTACGAGGAATCGAGGTTGATGTGCGGAACCGTCGCGTCCGCAGATGGCACATAGAGGGATTCTTAGGGAATTCATGACACACCTTTCAATTCCGCCCGATACATTTTCGCCGCCGGCTGCATCTGCCTCAGATGCAAGGCCGGACCAGGAGTATTCCTGGCCGGAAGCGGAACTGTAACCATTCCCCGTCCGCGTTCAAATGTCAGGGTGAATAGGGAGGAACAGCAGTCGCATAGCCAATAGCGCTCCATCAGACGGCCCGGCCGCCCCCGGCGAAACGCAGGAGCGATCCCCGATGCCACCGAAGCCGAAGTATCGCCATCAAGCAGAAAGAGCTTGCCCCGGTTCAGGCTTCGAAACACACTGGAACAGGCGGGATTTGCGCACTTATGAAGCACGAGGGTCTCCTGAAAGAGCCCGTCAACCTGGGTCAGCTGGTTGGCTAGTCATGGTTGCACGCCACTGGCCGCAAGTTTCAGATGAGGGAAGTTACGTAACTAACTGAAGCCTTGGATATGTGATCCTCTATGCAATTTCCCGGCTGCCGAACAGAGGTCACCCTGCCGACCCTCCGTCATTCTTGTTAGCCCATTTTCCGCTGCGCCTTGGCACACTGACGCTTCGATTGCCGGCTCCTCTGGCCAGGAGTAAGATTGCCCCACGGCGGCGGCCCCAGCGGAGCTGTCCCTAAAGCCCTCAGGGACGCTGTTCCTCAATTCTGAATTACTTAGACCCTTCTCTATGGCGGAGATGCAGCCCTCTCTCGCGAGTTCGACCCAACCCGAGGATTCCCTGAGTGGAACTGTGGTTGGACGCTTCCGCATCGGCGACCGGCTGGGCAAGGGCGGGATGGGCGAGGTATATCGCGCCGAGGATACCAAGCTCAAGCGCACCGTTGCCCTCAAGCGTCTCGCACCATCGCTACGCGCCGACTCTCTCTACCGCCATCGCTTCCTGGAGGAAGCGGAGCGCGCTTCCCGCTTCGGCGACGCCCAGGTGGCCGCGGTCTACGACGTTCTGGAAGAAAAGGGCGAGATATTCCTGATCCTGGAATACGTCGAAGGCCAGAACCTGCGGCAGCGTCTGCGCCAGCCGCTTTCCCTGGATGAATTCTTTCAGATCGCAATGCAGTGCGCGGAAGCGCTGGTTTCGGCGCACGGCCACGGCATCGTGCACTGTGACATCAAGCCGGAAAACATCATGCTCACCAGCGCCGGCAAAATCAAGATTCTGGACTTCGGAGTGGCCAAGCACCTGCCGCGATCCGACCAGAGTTCGACCGTGGACCGCGCCGGCACTTTTGCCGGCACGCCTGCGTATATGTCACCGGAAGTACTGCTGGAGCGGGTTCCGGACGGCCGGGCTGACATTTTTTCTCTGGGCGTAGTCTTTTACGAGGTCTTGACCGGACAGCATCCGTTTCTCTCAGCCAGTTTCGTGGCTACGACCGATCGCATCCGCAACGAGACGCCGGCCTCGATTCGTATTTTCAATCCTTCAGTCTCCCGCGACCTGGAGGCCCTGGTCAGCAAGGCGATGGCTAAGGATGCAAGCCAGCGTTACGCCAGCGCCCAGGAGTTACTAGAGGCTCTCCGCGAGGTACACGGCGATCTCAGCGATGCCGGGCTCGCGCGGGTAGTTCCGCTGCGCATCGAAGATCGTCCGAAGAAAAATAGGATCTGGGCATGGGCGGCACTGGCGGCCGGCTTGGTTCTTTGCGCGCTCGTCTACTGGCAGGCGAAGTCCTTCACGTTCTGGCACTCAAAGTCGAACAATGGAATAGACCTGGGCGGATCTTCCATTCCGGTGCAACTGGCGGTTTTGCCGTTTGCTCCCATGGCGGACGATGCCGGAAGCAAAGCGTTCTGTAACGGCCTCACCGAGACGCTGACCGCGAAGCTTACCCAGTTGACCGACAACTATCCGTTGCAAGTCGTTCCGACCAGCGAGATACGTTCCGAGGGTGTAACCAGCGTCGAGCAGGCTCGAAAGAATTTCGGGGTGGGACTGGTTCTCGAAGGAAGCCTCCACAGCTCTGGCAACCTGGTACGCGTCACCTACACGCTGGTGGACGCCAAGACCAACCGCCAGCTCCATGCCGAAACGGTGGATGCCGACGTCAGCGATGCCTTCGCTGTCGAAGACCGGGTTGTGGATGGCACCTTGCGCATGCTCGGCCTGGCGGTCAAGAGTGACGACCGCGTAGTGTTGGCGGCACACGGGACCGGTGATCCTACGGCTTACGATCAATACCTCCGCGGCCGTGGATACCTGCTCGATTATCACAAGCGCGAGAACATTGACAGTGCGATTTCCGCTTTCAACCGCGCCCTGACCCTCGATCCCAAATATGCGGAAGCCTACGCTGCGCTGGGCAAGGCATATTGGCTGGAATACCAGGAGGAGTCGAACCGTCAATGGATGGAGAAAGCCAGGTCGGCTTGCGACCAGGCCGTAGCCATTGCTCCTAGCCTGGCCGAAGGCTGGGCCTGTCTTGGCAATGTCTCCCGCACGACGGGAGAGTACGAGAAGGCGGTCGCTGACTTTCAGAAAGCCACTGTCCTTGACCCGACAGGCAATGACGCCTTTCGCGGTCTGGCCGAGGTCTATCAGAAGTTGAATCGCCCGGCCGAGGCGGAAGCGACCTTCCGGAAAGCGATCAGCCTCAGACCGCAATATTGGGCAGGGTATAGCTGGCTGGGCGCCTTTTATTACGATCGCGGCCGTTATGCAGATGCCGCGAACATGTTCAAGGAAGTGATCACGCTCGCGCCGGACAATTTTCGTGGCTATTCCAACCTCGGTGGAATTTATGTGGCGATGGGTCAATATCAGAATGCCACCAGCACGCTCGAAAAATCAGTATCCATTCGCCCGACTGGATACGCCTATCTCAATCTGGGTACCGCCTATTTCTCTCAACGGAATTTTCAGGAGGCCGCGAGCGACTACGAACAGGGTCTGAAGTTAGGAGAAAACGGCTGGCTTAGCTGGGGGAATTTCGGCGACGCCCTTTACCAACTGCCTGGGAAGAGGGATCAGGCGATGAATGCCTACAAGAAGGCCATCGAACTCGCCGATGCCGATCTGAAAGTCAATCCTCGGGACGGCCTAACTTGGGCCTATCGCGCCACTTACCTGGCCATGCTGGATCGCAAGGATGAGGCATTGACATCCTTACAAAAGGCGATATCATTTTCGCCCCAGGACCCCGACGTGCGGTTACGGGCTGCGCTGGTCTACAACCACTTCGGAGAAACAGATCGAACCATCGAATGGCTGCAGAAGGCGCGAGCGGCAGGTACTTCGGCCAGTTTGATACGCGGTACGCCTGATTTCGACCACTTGAGCGGGGACCCCAGGTTGCAGGCGTTATTGCGTTAGTTCGAAGCCGCGTGTGCGGTGTCCGGTTCCCCCCAGGCCCTCAATTCTGATCGCTATGGAGGCAGTATGAGATATCTCCCAGTGAACATTTACCACAACGGAGACGTGGACAACGAATACGTCAATGTCAGTAAGGGCGATGGAGATGTAGTGATATGGCAAAACCCGCATCACTACGACTTCACCGTACAATTCAAAACCAGTCCGTTCGCCAGCGGCGCTACCACGTTTGTCGTTCCGGCTCGAGGCGCCATATCGTCTGGACCGCTCAGCAGCAGCGCGCAGCCAGGCACTGTCGACTACACGATTCAAAGCGGGGCAATGGCCATGGCCAGCGACCCGGGTATCAAGATAAAGCCGTAAAAAAGTGGTAAGACTTCCCCCTTCCCTTTGATCGTTGACTCGCACTCCGAGACGTGGCATTCCTGCGCGGTGGGATAATCCTGCGCGGGCGGGCCCTTACTCGCCCATCACTTTTACGATCACCCGCTTGTCCCGCTGGCCGTCGAATTCCGCATAGAAAATCCGCTGCCAGGTTCCCAGATCAAGCTTGCCCGCAGTGATGGGGACGATGACCTCGTGATGAATCAGCAGTGCCTTCAAGTGTGAATCGCCGTTGTCTTCGCCGGTGTCGTGGTGTTTGTAATCCTTGCGGAAGGGCGCTAGTGTTTCCAGCCATTGATCAATGTCTTCGATCAATCCGCTCTCGTTGTCATTCACATAGACGCCGGCCGTGATGTGCATGGCGGACACCAGCACCATGCCTTCCTTGACGCCGCTCTTGCCCACGATCTGCTCCACCTGGGGTGTGATGTGGACGTAGGCGCGGTGGGAGCGGGTGTGGAATTTCAAGTATTCGGTAAGACACTTCATGGTTCGTCCCCTTAATAATTCGTGAAAGCCAGACCAGTTTCGCAGATAATGCTCCGGAAATCAGTTTCCCGGAGGTGCGGTGGATCCTTCTGGCAGCGAACTGCAAGAGCTTCGACGGCTCCTGGGTGAACTCACGGCGCGGGTATTTCGCATCGAGCAGGCATTAAACCTGCGCTCCGGGGTTGTGGCCGAAGCGCCAGCCCGGCCGCAGGTCGCACCCTCGGTGCTATCGGCAGAAGTGAAGTCGCCGGCTACTCCTCCCAAGCCCGCAGTAATCCCGCCCGCCCGTCAGGGCAGCGCAAACCTTGAATCCCGCATCGGTTCGCACTGGCTGAACCGGATCGGCATCACCGCCGTCTTGATCGGCGTTTCGTACTTCCTGAAATTTGCCTTCGACAACAACTGGATTGGACCGGCCGGCCGCGTCGCCATCGGACTGCTGGCCGGAATCGCCATAGTCGTCTGGAGCGAAAATTTCCGGCACCGCGGTTATGTCATCTTTTCTTATTCGCTGAAGGCCGTCGGCATCGGCATACTCTATCTCTCGCTCTACGCCGCTTTCCAGGTCTACAACCTGGTGCCGGGCGGCGTGGCCTTCATCATGATGTTCGCTGTGACCGCCGCCACGGCGGTGATGGCCTGGACCCAGGACGCCGAAATCCTCGCCGCATTTGCGCTGATCGGCGGCTTCAGTACTCCGGCGTTGCTCTCCACCGGCCAGAATCGTGAAGTTGCCCTGTTCGCATACGTTGTCGTCCTGGACCTGGGCGCGCTTGCACTGGTGATCCTGAAACCCTGGCGGCGCCTGCTGCTCCTGAGTTATTTCGGAACGCTGGGGCTGTACGTCGGTTGGTACTCCAGCTTCTACGACGTCACCCAAGTGCGGATGACCGTCGGCTTCGCCACGCTGTTCTTCGCCATCTTTGCGGTGGCGCCGTTGCTAGCGCAGCCGGCGGCGAAGGGATGGATGTCCGATTCGGTGCCTCCCCTGGTGGCAGTGGTGAACGCCGCCGGATATTTTCTGCAGATCTACGTCATGTTCGAGGAGATCGGCACCAAGGACACGGCATGGTTCGCCCTCGCCCTGGCGGCCCTGTACATCTTCCTCAGCCGCCAGACTCGCGGCCGGGCGAGCAATCCCGAGGCGGCGAAGACCGTGGACTTGCTGCATCTTGCGCTCGCCATCGGATTCGTCACGGTCGCCATTCCCATACGTCTCGACGCTCACTGGATCACCATGGGATGGTTCGTCGAAGCGGCCGTGCTGTTGTGGGTGGCCGACCGGATTCATTCGGAGCTGCTCAACGTATTTGTCATCGGCGCCCTGGCCTGCTGGGCGTCGGCCGTCTCCTGCTGATCGACAATTTCTACATCACGCGTCCGATCTTCAATAACCGGATGGCGACCTACGCGGTGGCCATCGCAGTGTTGGGCGCGGTTGCCTGGTATGGCAGCCGCCGGAAGGACGAAACCGGGCGAACGCCGCCGTCGTGTCCGTGGTCGCCTTGAACCTGTTGGCTCTCATTGCGCTGAGCCGCGAAGTCGCCGACTACTACTCGCAGGAGATGACGAGCCTTCGTCCCGGGGGCCGCTGGAATGTGCAATCGGACCCATCCGCCTGGACAGACTGGCACCATGTGAAAATCGCCCGCGACTTCACCTACTCCGCCCTGTGGATGGCCTACGGCGCCATGCTGATGGTGGTGGGCTTCTGGCGGCGTTCGGCATTTGTGCGCTGGCAGGCGCTGGTCCTGATCGCCTTCACCATTGGCAAAGTCTTCCTCTACGACGTATCGGAACTGGACCGCGGCTACCGCATCGTGAGTTTCATTGTGCTGGGAGCGCTGCTGTTGGCCATTTCGTTTGTGTACCAGCGCGACTGGCTCCGACTCTCCGGTCGAGCCAGCTCGTGCAGCAGGTTCAGGAGAAAGCCCGGCAGGAAGTCCGAGCAGAAAGTCCAGCGAGCAGATGAGATCGCTCTTTCTTCGCGCTCGGTCTGGCCGTGGCTCTTGGTGCGCCCTTGACTCCGGAGCCTTCGATTTCCTATTTCACCAACGTCCGCGACATCCGCGATCTCGCAGCCTAGGTTCGCAGAATTATTTTGTGGTGGATGAAGAGATATGGAACCAGGCCCGCCCCGATCTGGCAGACCTGCGAATCTACGATGGCGAATCCCAGGTGCAGTACGCGCTCAGCGAACAGCGCGGAGGAATCTCCAGCCACGAGGTCGCTGCCAAGATCCTCAATCTGGGCAGCGTCGGCGGGCAGCACCGAATTTGATCTGGACATGCTCGATGCGAGCACGGGGACAAGTCGGCGAATACGACCGCATCCGGCTCAGTCTTGACGCCAAGGATTTTGTGGTGACCGCCTCGGTCGCGGGCAGCAACGAACTGGGCGCGAAATCCGCTGACTCAATTGCCGCCGGCGACGCTCTATGACTTCACTCGCGAGGAGCTGGGTTCGAATCCGGTGCTGAAGTTGCCCGCTTCGAGTTTTCGTTATCTGCACGTGAAGCTTTCGGCCGGGATCGCGCCCGCCCAGGTAAAGGGCGCGTCGGTTTACAACCTGCAGGAAACGAAAGCCGTCTGGACACAGCGTGGGATCATGCGGCGCGCCGTCGCAGATCGCGCGAACGACCGTGGTGAACTGCAATTTTCCGGTGCACGTTCCGGTGGATCGCGTCCGCTTTCGAGGTGGATCCGAAGCAAGTGAATTTCCGGCGGGCGGTTGCTGTCTCGGACGCGAGCGACCATCGTTACGAAGCGAGTGGCGAAATCACGCGGGTGCGAATGAATCGCGGCGGCACCACGGTGGTCTCGGAAGAGATGGATGTGCCGATCGGAGCGCGGTTCCGGCCAGCTGAAGATCACGTGGACAACGGGGACAATCCACCGCTGGCGATCTCGGGCGTGCAACTGCTGTCGGTTGAGCGGCGCGTCTATTTTGATCCGCAGGACAAGTCCCTGCTCAGGCTTTACTACGGCGACGACAAACTCGATTCGCCGGTCTACGACTACGCCCGGTTCTTCAAGGCTGATCCGGCAGCGGTCAGGGCGGAGCTTGGACCGGGCACTCACAATGCCGGCGTATACGGGCCGGCCGGATGATCGGCCGTGGTCAGAGCGTCACAAAGCAGTCATGTGGCTGGCGATGATGCTGGCGGTGATAGTTCTGGCGGCGCTGGCGATTCGAGGATTGAAAGCCAAAGCTCTGTCATCCTGAGCGGAGCAAGAATTTCGCTTCGCGAAATTCTTGCGGAGTCGAAGGACCCCTATAGCTACGATGCAGTGCTGGGAGTAGGGGTCCTTCGACTGCGCCGGCACTTCGCGTTGCGAAGTGCGGCCTCCGCTCAGGATGACAAGGGATTTCGTAGCGCCGGCGTCTCGCCGCCCATCGGGCCGGCCGGAGGCCGGCGCTACTTTCAGCGCATCGACTCTTCTACTTCAGAAATCCAGTCGGGTCGCTTCAGCACTTCGCGGGGCTTGGGGCCGTCCGCCGCGCCGACGATGCCGTCGCGTTCCATCAGATCGATCAGGTGGGCGGCGCGGCCGTAGCCGATCCGCAGGCGGCGTTGCAGCAGGGAAGTGGAAGCCTTGCCGAACTCCACCACCAGGCGCACGGCATCGTTGTAGAGCGGGTCGTTTTCTTCCTCGCCGTCTTCGCCCGCGGCGCCGGCTTCACCGGGCGCGCGTTCGTCTCTCGGAGCCTGCAGGAATTTCTCTTCGTACTCGGCCGAACCCTGGGACTTCCAGAACTCGACCACGGCGGCGATTTCTTTCTCGGTAACGAACGGCGCGTGCAGGCGATGCACGCGGGCCGATCCGGAAGGCAGGTAGAGCATGTCGCCGCGTCCCAGCAGAGCTTCAGCGCCGTTGGCATCGAGAATGGTGCGCGAGTCCACCTTGGTGGCCACGCGGAAAGAAATACGGGCAGGGAAGTTGGCCTTGATCAGGCCGGTGATCACGTCGACCGATGGCCGCTGCGTCGCCAGCACCAGGTGAATGCCCACGGCCCGCGCCATCTGGGCCAGGCGCGTGACCGACTCTTCCACGTTGCCCGAGTCCAGCATCATCAGGTCGGCCAACTCGTCAATGATGATGACGATGTAGGGCAACGGCCGGTCTTCGGAATCCTCGCCAAACAGGCTGCGCGTGCCCTCGTCGTCGAACAGTTTGTTGTACTGCTCCATGTTGCGCACGCCTTTTTCAGCCAGCAGTTTCAGGCGGCGTTCCATCTCGCGGACGGCATTCCGCAGCGCATTGGCGGCGAGCTTGGGCTCGGTGATGATCGGCGTAAAGAGATGCGGCACGCCTTCGTAGTTGCCCAACTCCAGCCGCTTGGGATCCACCAGAATCAGCCGCACCTGATCGGGCGTGGCCTTGTACAGGATGGACATGATCATGGCATTGATGGCCACGCTCTTGCCCGCGCCGGTCGAGCCCGCGATCAGCAGGTGCGGCATGCCCGCGAGATCGGCGGTGACGATGCGTCCGTTGATGTCCTTGCCCAGCGCCAGGGTCAGCTTCGATTTGGTGCCGATGAACTCGGACGATTCGATGTTCTCGCGCAGCCAGATGATTTCGCGCTCGCGATTCGGCACCTGAATTCCGACCGTGGACTTGCCCGCCATGCGCTCGATCAGGATGCTTTCGGCTTTGAGCGCCAGGCACAGGTCGTCGGTGAGATTGGTAATGCGGCTGTACTTGATGCCCGCCTCGGGCTTGAATTCGAAAGTCGTGACCACCGGCCCGGGATTGATCTGCGTCACCTGCCCGTGGACGTCGAACTCCGAGTATTTTTCCGTGAGCACCTGGGCCAGCAACTTCAATTCGTCGGCATCAATCGCCTGCTGCTCGTCGGGACGATGCAGCAAGCTGCTGGGCGGCAACTTGAAGCCGCCGGCCGCGATGCGCGGCATCGTCGTCTTTGGCTTGGCTCCGGTGTCGGCGCGCTCGGTGACTTCAACATCCGGAATAATGGTGACGGCCTCCGGCGCGTGGCGTGGCTGCGGCTCGAGATTCGTGCTCCTCGCCGCGGCTCGCCGCAGTCATGCGATCAATGCCGGTGGCTCGAACCGGCTCTGGCGCATAGGACGGTGCTGGAGCCGCGGGGGAACGTGCTGGAATCAACTGAGCTGTGACCGTCGGACGAGTCGCGCGCCGCTTTTCCAGCTCCTTCTGCATCTTCTTTTTCGCCCGGTTGTCCTGCCAGTCCTTGTAGCGGTTCCAGAGCGCGACCACGAAGGCGAAACGGGTCGGTGCCCAGACTCGCAGGGAGGCGAAAGAGAAAGCCGTCGTGAGATACAGCGCTACCGCCAAAATCGTGGCGCACACGATATATGCGCCGGCCGGATTCAAGTAATGGATGAGAACATCGCCGACGATGCGTCCGGCCAGGCCCTCCATGGGAATCACGCCCATCCAGCGCACATGTCCGGGCATGAGTGCCAGCAGCGCGGGGACAAACACCAGCAGCCAGACTGCCCCCAGAGACTTCGCAACCGGCGACGTGACCTTGCGCGAGCGGAACCAGCGCGAGCCCAACGCGCCCAGGAATACCGGAACCAGAAATGCTCCGATTCCGAGACCTTGCAGCAGCAGGTCGGAGACAATTGCCCCCACCAGTCCAACCCAGTTGCGTGCGGACTGCGAACCGGTCAGCACGGACGCGCTGTTGAACGAAGGATCAAGCGGAGAATACGAGGCCAGGGCCAGGAACAAAAGCAGTCCCGAGATACAGAGCACGAACCCGATCAGCTCATTGAGCCGCCGGTTGTTCGTGGGAGCGAAAATTTGTGAGAAATACTTCATGAGGTCATGGTCGGCAGCCCGCAGCGATACAAAACTTCAGGACGCCCGAAGCCTTGCCAGAACAACTGATTATGCCAAGAACCAGACGGTCGAACAATGAAATGAATTTCAGAAACAGTATCGAGTTAGTGTCGGGGCAGCGCCGGCGTCCCGCCGCAATGGTAGGCTCGCGCTCGTGCGGGGTGGCAGAGTGCGCGCAACTATGACGTCAGCATCAAGTGTCAGCTAGAAAACCCCCGCCCAAGCGGAGCTTGGACGGGGCACTCTCAGCGTTCCTAGCCCGCGAGCCGGGTCGCGAACACCAGCACCAGAATTCCCACGACAATCCGGTACACCGCAAATGGCCCAAACCCATGCTTTCTCACCCAAGCCATGAAAAACGCCACCGACGCATAGGCAACCAGGTATGAAACCACGAACCCAATCGCCAGCAGGAGCCATTCGTGCGAATTGATCTGCGAAACTCCGATCGGATTCTCTCCTTTTCCCATCACTGACTTGAGCAGCGTATAGCCGGTGGCTGCAACCATGGTTGGAATCGAAAGAAAGAAGGAAAACTCCAGGGCCGAAGCTCGGGACATGCCGGCCAGCTGCCCGCCTGCAATGGTTGACATCGAGCGCGAGGTGCCGGGGAAAACACCCGAAAAGATCTGGCAGAAACCAATCCAAAGCGCCTGTCCCATGCTCATCGCATCCATCTTCCACGTATGGATGCTGCTGGACGGCGCGCCCGGTCCCGCTGCCTCAGATTTAGCCTTCACCGCATCTATGATCCACATCACGATGCCGCCAATGAGCAGCGACCAGCCAATGATCGGCATGCTCTCCAGGTGCTTACCGATTACTTTGGTCAAGAGAAAAGAGGGAATCGCGGTCACCACAAACGCGATCAGCACCAGGCTGAGTGGATGGTTCACGACGGTGCGGTCGCCGCTCTCGCCCCGGGGAAATGTGGACAACAGTTTTGCAATGCGGTCACGGAAGTACACCGGCAGGCAAAGAATGGCGCCTAACTGAATCACGATGGTGTACATCTTCCAGTAACCATCCGACAGGCTGAGGTGTAAGAGCGACTCCGCGATGCGCAGGTGCGCGGTGGAACTCACGGGAAGATACTCCGTGAGCCCCTCAATGATTCCCAACACGACTGAAAGCAGGTAATCGTTCAAGCTTCCTCCGAAGAGTGCGACGGAACAGTATGGCAGAGGTTGTGATGGCTTTGAATTGGCAGCGGAGACTCCCCTCGTGCCTCGAGTGCACGTGGATTTATTGGGAGTCCCTGGATTTCAAGGTCTCGCTGTAGGCGATTCGCGACAACGTACCTTGCTTGTAGTCGGTCAGCCAGATCGAATCGTGGCCGAAGTGAAGTGAATCGCCACCCGAACCGGCCCACTGGCGGATCACCTTGTTGCTTTTATCATCGATGGCGGTCAGCGGCACCTTGAACACGGATGTCCAAATGAAACCCACGCCCCATGAAATATCGCCGCCGGGGCCGGGAATGCCCACTTTGATCGTGGCTGTTACTTTCTTATTTCGCGCATCGACCCGGGTCACCGTTCCGTCGCCCTGATTCAAAGTCCAGATCGATCCCGGGCTAGCGGTCAGGAATCTTGGCTTCGGGCCGACGGGGATTGTCGCTGTGATGCGACCCGTAGATGCATCCACAGCGGTCAAGACGTTTGTGGTCGCGCTGGTGATCCACACGGTGCCTTCGCTGAAGCAGGGATTGTAGGAGCCGGCTGCAATCGCAATCTTCTGCCGCGCCTGGTTCGTGGTGGGATCAACGCGGACGAGAGTCCCCGCGTCATCGACAACAATCCATATGCTGTCGCCGCTGGCTGTGATCCCGCCCTCGTCTCCTGCCGGCCCAATGGGAAGAATGGCGCTGATCCGGTTATTCACGGTGTCGACGCGTGCAAGCGAGTTCGGTTTCCCACACAACGGCACCCAGAGGCTCCCGAAACCGGATACTTGTCCGGCACAGGGATCGCCGGGCATAGGAATGACCGCGACTTCCTGGTTCGTCCTGGGATCGATGCGATGCACTGACGCCGGATTCGAACTGGCAACCCAGACGGCATCATCCGAGATCTCGACCCAGTCCGCATTTTCACCGATCTTGAATGTGGCTTGAGGCTTGAGTGAAGCGAAAGGAACCTGAACTTCTTTTATCCCAGGCCGCTCGATATCCCAGTCCGAGCCAGAGTTCTGCGCTATCCCCGCCTCGGGCGAGAAAGTGAGAGTCAGCGCCAAAAAAGCGGTTGCCATCAGGAAAGCGCGCCGAACACCTTGACAGGTCACTGGGTGACGTTGCCGTAAGTTGGGACGCCTTGCTCCATCAGGTAGAGCAGTCGCTGGGCGCGGGCGGCCCAGTCCTCGGACGCGGTCTGCGACGCCGCTCTCTGTGCCAGTGCCACGGCCTTGCTGCGCGCTTCCTCGGACTTCTTCGGTTCTTCTTCCGTTTTGTAAATCTCGATCAGGGCTGACCAGCGCCAGGCGGCGTCGTACAACGCCTCGGCTGCGGCCGGCGACTGAGGATGCTCGGTGACGTACTTCTCGTAGATTTCCGACTCTTTCACCGGGCACTTCGAACTTCCCTGCCAGTCACCGCACAGCTTATTGTCGATCAAATGGAAAGCCGCCAGATCGGCCCACTTTGTACCGGGATATTTCTTGATGACCTCTTTCATGTATTTCTCTTCCATGCCTTCGCGCAGGTAAGAGTCGCGTTCCCGGGCCGAAGGACGCGAAGACACGTCCACCTTCTCCAGTTGCCATCGGATATCGGCCGAGCGATACATGCCCTCGGCGGCCAAAGGCGAGGTGGGAAAATAGTCGGCGACACAGTAGTACAGGCGCATGGCATCCTGGGCCGCGCCATTGCGTCCGCGTCTGCGGCTGGCCTGGTCTTCGGAGTCAACCGCTTCGCCGAACAATATCTTGTCGCCATTCGGGGTCGACGCCCGCACCACTCCCTTGTCGAGCACCCAGCCCGTGACGGTGCGCTCCTCTGTGAGATTGGCCTCGACATGCACCCACTCGCGGCTGGTCTCGAGCACGATGATTTCCCGTCCGCGATCCATTTCCGCGAGTTTTGCTGAACTGGTATCGGGCGAAAGATAGATTTGAGCGACCCGAACGACCGCGCCGCGCTCGAAATTGGCTGCAGCGGCCGGGGTAAGGGCGAGTGCGAGCAGAAGGCCGATAGCCAGAAATGTCCGCGACAAAGTCGCGACGCCGGCGCTACCCAAAGATCCCAGGTTCCTGTCGTCCCGAGCGCATTCGCGCATTCGCTGGCGAATGTGCGGCGGAGTCGAGGGACCCCTACTCCCGGCAAAGCATTTTGGTGCTGGGGGTCCTTCGACTTCGCAAACACTTCGCGTTGCGAAGTGTTTGCTGCGCTCAGGATGACAAAGTGCAGGGGCTGTCATGATTTGTCGCTCCTGATCTCCGCCAGCATCTCCGCTTCAACGTTCCCGCCGCTGATGACCGCTACGTTCATCGTCGTCTTGGGCAATTGGTTCTGGTGGAACAGGAATGCAGCCACGGCCACAGCTCCGCTGGGCTCGGCGAGCGTCTTGGGATCGGTCGCGAGCCGCTTCATCGCCTTTCGGATTTCGTCCTCGCTCACGGTCACGATGTCATCCACGTAGCGGCGGATATGTTCAAAGTTGATGGCGCCGATGCTCTGGGTGCGCAAGCCGTCAGCGAGTGTCCGCGTCACATCCTCGGCCGAAGAATGCACGATCTTGCCGGCTCGCAGGCTGGCCTGCGCGTCGGCGGCGAGCTCCGGCTCCGCGCCGATCACTTTCACCCCGGGCTTGCTCAGCTTGATGGCGGTGGCGATTCCGCTGAGCATGCCTCCTCCGCCGACGGGTGCGATCACGGTTTCCACTTCAGGCAAGTCTTCCAGAATCTCCAGTCCCATCGTGCCTTGTCCGGCGATGATCATTTCGTCGTTGTAGGGTGGCACAATGACGTATCCGTGCTGCGCGGCGAGTTCTTCGGCCTTGGCCTGCCGCTCGGAACTTGCCGGACCCACCAGTATGATCTCCGCACCCAGGGCAATGGTTGCCTCGCGCTTCACCGCGGGCGCATTTTCGGGCATCACGATGACCGCTTTCACGCCCAGCGCCCGCGCCGCGTAGGCCACGCCCTGGGCATGATTGCCGCTGGAATAGGTAATGACGCCGCGGCTGCGCTCCTTGTCGGAAAGCGCAGCGACCTTGTTGTAGGCGCCCCGCAGCTTGAACGATCCGATGGGCTGCAGGTTTTCCGGCTTGAGATAAAGCTGGCGGCTGTCTTTTTTGTTCGACTCGTGGATGTGCGAAGGAATCAGCTTGGTGCGGACGGCAACACCGCGCAGGCGAGATTGCGCTTCGCGAATGTCGTTGAGAGTGACGATGAGGGTGTCTCCATCTGTCATCCTGAGCGGAGTAGCTGCTTCGCTCGCGAAGCAGCTGCGCAGTCGAAGGACCCCTATTGCCAGGCACAGTGCCGGGAGTAGGGGTCCTTCGACTGCGCGCCGAACTTCGCGAAGCGAAGTTTGTCCTCCGCTCAGGATGACAACCTCTAAATCTCCAATATTACCGGCATGATCAACGGCCGCTTCTGCGTCTGCTTGGAAACGTAGCGCTTCAGATCGGCCCGAATCTTCTCTTTGATCACGCCATAGTCGGCTTTTTCCTCGGCGCTCGACGAATCCAGAGTCTGCATCACGATCTGCCGGGCGCCATCCACGAAGCCGTCTTCTCCCGGAGAGAATCCGCGGGTCACGATTTCGGGCGTCGTTTCCACCTTGCCCGTGAGTTTGTTGATCGCAATGATCGGCAGCACAATGCCATCCTCGCTCAAATGCCGGCGGTCTTTGACGATCAGATCTTCCACCACGTCGGTCCGCGATCCCGAGTCAATGCAGACTCTCCCGACATTCACGCGGCCGGCTTTGCGCGCCCCCAGTTCGTCGAACTCGAGGACGTCGCCGCTCTCGATCAGCATCACGTTCCCGACCGACCCCTTCATCGCCGCCGCCATCTCCGCATGCAGTTTCAGTTGCCGGTACTCGCCGTGGATCGGAATGAAATACTTCGGCTTCACCAGGTTGATGATCAGCTTCAGCTCTTCCTGGCTGGCGTGACCGCTGACGTGCACCGGCGGCGACGAGCCGTCGTCGTAAATGACGTGCGCCTCGCGCCGGAACAGGTGATCGATCATGCGATAGATGGCTTTCTCGTTGCCCGGAATGATCCGCGACGAGAGCATCACCGTATCGCCCTTTTCGATCTTGGCGTGCTTGTGATTGTCCACTGCGGCGCGGGAGAGCGCCGACATGGGCTCGCCCTGCGTCCCGCTGATCAGCACGCAGACCTTTTCCGGCGGAAAATTCTTCATCTCGCCGGGATGGATCAGCAAGCCCTCGGGAATCTCGATGTAACCGAGATCCTCGGCGATCTCCGCGGAGTTGTTCATCGAGCGCCCGGCAAACGCCACCTTGCGTCCATGCTGCCACGCCATCTCCACCGCCAGCTTGATGCGATGGATCGAAGATGAGAAGCACGAGATGAACAGGCGCCGCTTGGTGTGCGCGAACACCTCGTCAAACTTCCGCCGCACCGCGCGCTCACTCGGCGTGTAGCCTTTGCGCTCGACGTTGGTCGAGTCCTGGAACAGCGCCAGCACTCCGGTCTTGCCGTACTCGGCGAAGGCGTGCAGATCGAACAACCGGTTGTCCGTGGGCGTGGGATCAACCTTGAAATCGCCGGTGTGAATGATCACGCCCAGCGGAGTGTGGACGGCCAGCGCCACGCAATCCACCAGGCTGTGCGTGACCTGGATGGGGCTAATGGTAAAGGGCCCGATCTTGAAACTCTCGCCCGCACGGATCTCGCGCAGATCGGCGTCGTCGAGCAATCCGTGCTCTTCGAGTTTGTCTTCGACGTAGGCCAGGGTGAACTCCGTGCCCCAGACCGGCACGTTCAACTCGCTCAGAATCCAGGGCAGAGCGCCGATGTGGTCTTCGTGGCCGTGGGTGAGAATGATGCCCTTCACCCGTTGCCGGTTTTCGGTCAGGTAGGAAATATCGGGGACAACAATGTCAACGCCCAGCAGTTCGGCCTCGGGAAACATCAGGCCGCCGTCGATGACGATAATATCGTCACCCCATCGTACGGCCATGCAGTTCATCCCGAACTCGCCCAGGCCGCCGAGGGGTACGATGTGCAATTTTCCAGTTGGCATGCGGAGTAATGATCGTAGCACAAGGCGGGGTGCTCGCAGTCCGTGTGGGGCGGGCGCCCTCGCCCGCCTGAACGCCGGCAGAGTCACATTCGTAGAAGATTGAAAGGAACGGCGTTTTCACTGCGGTTCGAAACACGCCCTGACGGTCGTACCGATCGACAGTTTCGCGGGCGAGGGCGCCCGCGCCACACATCCACCGTAATCTTCCCACCAGCGCGCTATCTGCGATAAGGTTGAACTGTATGGTTGAGCAGGAGCGCAAGACCTGGTTGCGGCGGCGGGTCGAGGACGGCATGCGCCGCGGCTTCCAGCGCGCCTATGAGACCGTCAAGGTAGATCCGCCGAAGTTTCTGCTGCAGGTGCGGGCCGCCTACGGCCTGCCGATCACCAATTTTCAGGGTGTCTATTCGCTGGAGGTCGCGCAGCTCGATGCGCTGGCGCACCGCGTAATTCGCAGCGGGATGAAAGTCGCGGCGGCCGAAGGCGCCGGATTCGGCCTGGGCGGCCTCATCACCATCATTCCCGATCTGGGAATTCTGTCGGGCGTGACCTTGCGGACCATTCAGAAACTCAGCCTGCTCTACGGCTTCGAATTCAACACCGAAGAAGAAACGGCAGAACTGTGGATTGCGGCCGCCAGCGCCGCCGGCGTCGACATCAGCCGCGAGTTGCTGGAGAAAGAAGTGGTCAGCCGCTTCGTGCCGCGCGTCATCCAGCGCATTGCCGCGCAGGCCAGCACGGAAGTGGTGGAGAAATGGTCGGGACGGATCATTCCTCTGGCCAGCTCCGTGATCGGCGCCGGCTTGAACTACTATTTCGTGCGCGCCTGGGGAGAACGCGCCCGCTCGCACTTCCGCAAACGCCACATGGAGATTCGCAGCCAGATGGCGGAGGGGAAGCTGATCGTAGTGTCCGAGGCTCCGAAGGCGCTGCCGTCGTGAGGTCATCTGGGGAATTTCTTTGCGAACTTTGCGGAGTCTTTGCGCCCTTTGCGGTTAAAGCTCTTAACCGCAAAGTTCGCAAAGAAACCAAACTCCGACCATGAAAACATTCAACTGCGCCGCCATTCTCTTCGACCTCGACGGAGTTCTGGTGGACTCGACCGGCTCCGTCACTCGCCAGTGGCGCAGGTGGGCTGAGGAGACACAACATCGATCCGGAGAAAGTTGTGGAGATCGCACACGGCGTTCGCACCATTGAAATCGTGCGAAGGCTGGCGCCGCATCTTGACGCCGCAGCCGAAGTTGCGAGATTAGAGAAGCGCGAAGCGGACGACCAGGAAGGTGTCGCCGTAATGCCCGGCGCCGCGGACCTGCTCAAGGCGATTCCGGAAGGCCGCTGGTGCGTGGTGACTTCCGGCACCCGCTATCTGGCCACTGCTCGGCTGAAGCTCGCAAACCTGCCCACTCCGAAGGTGCTGGTTTCAGCCGATGACGTCTCGAAAGGCAAGCCCGATCCCGAACCGTATCTGATGGGAGCCAAACTGCTCGGCATGAATCCCGCCGAGTGCCTGGTGATCGAAGACGCTCCAGCGGGCATTCGCGCGGCCCACGCGGGAGGAATGAAAGCGATCGGAATCACCAGCACCTATCCGGCGTCGGAGCTGCAGGAGGCCGATGCGGTCGTGCAAAAACTGGCGCAGATCAAAGTCAAAGCTCAGGTGGTCCGGGGACTGACGTAAGTCGAGTAGACGCGTCGAAGTGAAGCCTCGAGCCGCGAAGCGGCGCAAGAATGAAGCCCCGGGCGCAAGCCCGGGGTGAAGAGCGAGAAATGGCAGAGCCCCGAAGGGGCGAAAGAAACCGCCGCAAAATCTACCGCAGCCACTCTTCCAGCTCAATCCTCTGATCCGTCTTCTCGTCGCGATATTTCACGATCACCGGAGTGTAGAGCGAAAGATTCCACTCCGCCGCCTGTCCCTTCTTCACGGCTCGCGACCCGGGCACGACCACGGCGTTTTCCGGCACTTCCAGAGGCTTCTCGTCCGTTGCCTTGTAAACCTGGCCGCGCACGATGTCGTAGAGCGGCGTGGACCGGGTCAGAATCGTCCCCGCGCCCAGCACGGCCCGCGCCCGCACCAGCGTGCCTTCATAGACGCCGCAATTGCCGCCCACCAGCACATCGTCTTCGATGATGACCGGCGCGGCGTTGACCGGTTCGAGCACGCCGCCAATCTGGGCCGCCGCGCTCAGATGCACCCGCTTGCCCACCTGCGCGCAGGATCCGACCAGCGCGTGCGAATCCACCATCGTGCCTTCGTCCACGTAGGCGCCGACGTTGATGAACATGGGCGGCATGCAGATCACCGAAGGCGCGACATAAGCTCCTTCGCGCACCGACGATCCGCCGGGAACCACGCGCACCTCGATCGGCCACGGCAAACTGACGGGCGGGGAATGTGTCTTTGTCCACGAAGGAGAGCGTCGCGTCGCCCATCTTGCTTGAGTTCGCCCAGACGAAAGCCCAGCAGGATGCCCTGTTTCACCCAGGCGTTCACTTTCCATTCCCCGTTGATCTTCTCGGCGGCGCGAATCTTTCCCTGCGTGAGTTGCTCGCGGAATTCGAGGAAAGTGTTTGCGGGCGTCCGGATTTCGTTCCACCTCGCCCAGCGTGGCCAGGCGCTCGATCGCAGATTGCAGGGAGGGCATGAGAAGGGAAGTATAGAAGAAAGAATTTCAGATTGCAGATTTTAGATTTCAGATTGCAAGACCCTCACGTTGCCATCTGCGAGCGTCCTGGATACGCTCTTCAGACCTGAAATCTAAAATCTACAATCTGAAATTAAATGCACTTGCACTCGCTCCGAATCAGCACGCCCGGCATGTGATGCGAAGCCTCGCGCGCCTCGGAGAGCGTTGGCATACGGGCCATGCCAGCGGGCATGGTTGGCATCGTGTCCCGCCGGACGTCCTTTGCCGTGATTGCACTGGCCGCAGCCGGAGCGGTGCAGCACGATCTTGTGCGGCCCGGCCAGCCAGTTTTCGTAGACGTAGAAATCGGCCGCTTCCGCTGCGGCGGCCGGCTTGCTGATCAATCCCGCCTCGGCGGCGATCTTTTGCAGCTTGGACCGGGTATCGCGGCGCATGGGCAGCATGGGCAGCCGGTACACTTCTTCGATCTTGCCCATCATGGCCAGCACGGCCTTCACCGGCATCGGATTGGACTCGATAAAGTTTGCCAGCATCAGCGGCAGATATTTCCGGTGAATGCGGCGGGCGGTCTCCCAGTCGTTGTTCAGCGCGGCGCGGGTCATTTCCGCCATCTCGCGCGGAATTTCGTTGGAAGCCACCGAAATAATTCCCACGCCGCCCAGCGCGATCAGCGGCAAGGTGACGGCGTCATCGCCCGACAAAACCGCAAAGTGTTCCGGAACGGCGTTGCAGACTTCAGCCATCTGACTGATGTTGCCGCTGGCTTCCTTGACGCCGGCGATGTTCGGAACCTCGGCCAGCCGCGCCAGCGTGCCGGGTTCGATGTTCGCGCCGGTGCGTCCCGGGACGTTATAGAGAATGATGGGCTTGTCCACGGCCTCCGCGATGGCGCGGAAGTGCCGGTACTGTCCTTCCTGCGTCGGCTTGTTGTAGTAAGGCGACGCCGTGAGGATGCCATTGACCCCGGGCAGCGCGGCCAACTCTTTGGCCTTGCTGACGGCGTCCTGGGTCGAATTCGAGGTCGCGCCGGCCACGATCGGACAGCGCCCGGCCACCACTTCAATCGTGATATGCGATGACCTGCAACCATTCGTCGTGCGAAAGTGTGGGCGTCTCGCCGGTGGTGCCGCAGGGAACCAGAAAATCGATTCCCGATTCCACCTGCCACGCGACCAGGTTGCGCAGGGCAGTCTCGTCGATGGAGCCGTCCTGTCGAAACGGAGTGACTAAAGCCGTACCGCAGCCACGGAATTGCATGAGATAAAGATAACGCTAATTGGGGTGTGGATGAAACTGGGGATGCTCTTGTGGCGGGCACGAACCACGTAGGGGCGGGCGCCCACGCCCGCCCAGCCGAGCAAAGCTCGGCTTTTTAGGTCTCTCTCCAAATATCCTTAAAATCAAAAAATCCCTTTTTCCCCGCCAGCCATTCCGCGGCCCGCACCGCCCCCTCGGCAAATCCCCGGCGCGACTTGGAATCGTGGCAAAGATAAATCGTGTCGTTGGGCGAATCCAGCACGATCTCGTGCATCCCCACCACATCGCCCTCGCGGAACGAAGTGATTTCCAGTTCCTTGCCGGATGCATCGCGAATAATCTTCTGCAAGGTCACCGCCGTCCCCGAAGGCGCGTCTTTCTTCTGCGCGTGATGACGCTCGAAGATTTGTCCCGAATATTGATGCTGCAGAATTCCCGCCGCGGTGCGTGCGGCCTCGAAGAGCAGGTTGATGCCGATGGAGAAGTTCGCGGCATACAGGAAACCAGACCCGCTCTTCTCGACCAGCTGGCGTACCTTTTCCAGATCGCCGTACCAGCCGGTGGTTCCGACCACCATGTTCTTGCCCGCGCCGACGCAGGCCTCAATATTTTCCAGGACAGCCTGCGGCGTGGTGAAATCAATCACGACATCTACGTCGCGCAGCTTCTCCCTGGTGAGTGCGGATGCGTGGGGATTCTCCGCCGCGCACAGCAATGTGATGCTATGGCCTCGCTCGCGCGCCACTTCCGCGACCAGAGAGCCGGTCTTACCGCGTCCTAGGATGAGCAGGTTCACGACGAGTTCCTCGAGATTCTGCTCGACCAGCAAACCGCAGCGGCTGAAGCCGGCCCGTTACTCGTCATTGTGGCACGACTGAAGTCGTGCCCTTCCCGAAACGGTTCGGATGCTTACGCAGTCCTACGCGAAAACTTCCGGATCCAAATCCGAGAAGAACGTCTTGTGCAGCCGCTGCACCACGTCGGAGACCACGTCCTCTTCGACCACAAACGTCAGATTGATCTCGGAAGCGCCCTGCGAAATCATGCGGATCTTGACGTCCGCCAGTTCGCCGAACACCCGCGCCGCGATGCCGGGAGTGTCCCGCAAATTCTCGCCGACCAGGCAGACGATGGCCTTGCGTCCCTCATATTTTACGTCCGCCAGTTTGGCCAGGTCTGCGGCCAGCGGAGGAATCGATTCGTTCGAGTCCACGGTGAGCGACACGCTGACCTCGGAAGTCGAGACCACGTCGACCGCCACGCGATGCCGGTCAAAGGCGGCAAAGATCGCAGCTGAGAAAACCGTGGGCCAGCTGCATGCGGGGAGCGGCAACATCCACAATGGTAATGCGCTTTTTCACCGCGATGGCCTTGAAGGAATTCCGGCACTGGGGAGCGCGCGCCGTGATGCGCGTGCCTTCGCACTCGGGATTGCCGGAGTTCAGAATATAGACAGGAATATTTTTCTGCACCGCGGGCAGCACCGTGGCCGGGTGCAGGACCTTCGCGCCGAAGTAGGCCAGCTCCGCCGCCTCATCGAAGCTGATGACCTTGATGCGCCGGGCATCGGAGCTCATGCGCGGGTCGGTCGTCATCATGCCGTCCACGTCGGTCCATATCTCGATGCGTTCGGCGCCCAGTCCGGCGCCCGCAATGGCGGCAGAATAGTCTGACCCGCCGCG
This sequence comes from Terriglobia bacterium, assembly GCA_963816865.1. Lineage (GTDB taxonomy): Bacteria > Acidobacteriota > Terriglobia > Terriglobales > Acidobacteriaceae > JAIQFF01. The sequence goes on along the minus strand of CAWFMU010000036.1, from coordinate 440,196 downwards.
GCCGATGGTGGTGGTGATGCCGGCCTTGGAGGCTCCGATGAAACCGCCCATCACCGGGACTTTGCCGGCCGCCACCAGCGGCGCCACTCGTGACTGCAATCTCTGATTGGTTTCTTCGAACTGAGGAGCGGCGCGCATGTGGGCGCTGTCGGTGACCAGCCACTCGCGGGAATCCACCAGCGCGGATGGCATGCCCAGCGCCGAGAACGCCGCCGCCACAATCTTGCTGGAGAGGATTTCTCCGAATGCGGAGACGTAGTCCGTGGTGCGCGGCGTCAGTTCGCCCACGGCAGAGATGCCGCGCAGCAATTCTTCCAGAGTTTCGAAGTCAGCCCCGAGATCGCTGTGAAACTGCGTGAAGAGCGCTGTCCCCAGCAGTTCTCCGGCGGTGTTGTAGTGGCGCTCCTGCAGTGCGCGGCAGAGCTTCAGCGCGGTCTTGCGATCGCCGGCCCCGGCGGCGCGTGCCATCGCCAGCAGTTGGTCGGTCACCTTGGCCATGGCGCTGACCACGACCACCGGCTTCTGCTCCAGGCGTCCTTTGACGATTGCGCCCGCGCGCTCGATCGCCTTGGCGTCCTGCACCGAGGTGCCGCCGAACTTCATGACGATCATTGAGGTAGATTCCTCAGGCAGGGAAGAAGGGGACCGAGCGCGACAGTCGTGTGCAAGAAAGTCATTAATCAAGCCGAACTAGGAACCAGGGTGGAGCAGCGCTTTAGCGCTGCATTAAAAGCCAGCTCGGAAAGGGCTTTAGCCCCTGAGGTTCTTTGCAACACTCGCCCAGCGGCTGAAGCCGCCATCAAAGTAGCACCGCGATGCAGGGCTGAAGCCCTGCTCCACCCTCAGCACCGTCGCTACGTTCACCCGAGATAGCCCTGCACCTTCAGCAACTCGGCATTCAGCAGCGCCGCTCCTGCCGCGCCGCGAATCGTATTGTGCGAGAGCACGGTGAACTTCCAGTCCAGCACGCCGCACGGACGCAGCCGGCCGACCGTCGTCGTCATTCCGTTTCCCGAGTCAACATCCAGGCGCGGCTGCGGACGATCGCTCGGCGTCATATACCGCACCGGCTGTTCCGGCGCGCTGGGCAGCTTCATCTCTTGCGGCAGGCTGCGAAACTGCATTCCAGACCTCGATGATCTCCTCCGGCTTCGCTTTCTTCGTGAGCTTCACCGAGACCGATTCCGTATGGCCATCCTCCACCGCCACGCGGTTGCACTGGGCGCTCATGCCGAATGAGCCCATCACGATGCCCGAGCCATTCAGCGTGCCCAGCAGCTTGCGGGTTTCTTCTTCCATCTTTTCTTCTTCTTTGGAGATGTAGGGAATCACGTTGCCCAGAATGTCGAGCGATGCGACTCCGGGATATCCCGCGCCGCTCACCGCTTGCATGGTGACGGCCATCACCGTGTCCAGTCCAAACGCGTGCTGCAGCGGAGCCAGCGCGATGACCAGGCCAATGGCCGAACAATTTGGATTCGTGACCACGAATCCGCCCGACTTCTTGCGCCACGCCTGGCATTCCAGCAGCTTGACGTGATCATGATTCACTTCCGGAATGACCAGGGGCACATCCTTTTGCATGCGCAGCGCGCTGGAATTGGTGATCACGGCGCATCCGGCTTCGGCAAAACGCGGTTCCATCTCGGCCGCGATGGAGGCATCGAGCGCGGCGAAAATGACTTTGGGCGCGCCCTCCGGAGTCGCGGGCGCAACTCGCATCTCTGCGATCTGCTTGGGGATTGCTGTCTTCAGCTTCCAGCGCGCGGCCTCCGCATAGAGACGGCCTTCGGAACGATCAGAAGCCGCCAGCCACGCCACCTCAAACCAGGGATGATGCTCCAGCAGTCTGCACGAAGCGCTGCCCGACGATACCGGTAGCGCCCAGAATTCCTATAGGGATTTTCGCAGTCATAAAGGTTTCTTGGGATTTTACAACACCGATGGCTCGCGGCTTCCGGATCGAAGACGAAACAGGTAACTGACAAGTGTCAATGTCAAGCGCGGCGCTCTTATGTTCTGGGAGTGATCTCAGAGCCGAAGGAATATTCATTCAGCGGCCCGAATCGCTTCTTCTCGGCATACAGGCGCCAGCGCCGCCACACGATGCGCAGGCTGGCCATGATGGGAATCGAAAGATAAATGCCCAGCACTCCCGCGATCTCTCCTCCGGCCAGCACGCCGAAGATGGCGGCCAGGGGATGAAGTTCCATGCTTTGTCCCATCACCCGAGGCGAAATCACGTAGTCCTGTATCAGGCGCCAGGCTCCGAGAAAAATCAGCAGCAGCAGCCAATGGGGATAACTCATCAGCATCGCGACACTGAAGATGAGAACGGCGGCCACCAGCGGGCCGACCACCGGAATGAACTCCATCATTCCGCCCGCCGTGCCCAGCACCAGCGCATAGGGAACGCCGCCCAGTTCCAGAAATGCCAAATAGGCAACAAACGAAAAAGCCGCCAGCGTCAACTGGGCGCGAATGAACTGCGCCAGCATCTGGTTCAGATCGCCCAGCACGCCCTCCAGAAATTCGCGCTGCGGACGGGAGTGCACGAACGAGAGCAGGACCTCGCCGAAGGCGCGTCCGTCTTTGAGAAAAAACGCCGCCAGGATGGGGACGACGATCAGCAGCCAGGCTTGCTGGGCAACATCGGCCACGCGCAGGCCGATGCGCTGGGCCAGGCCGAGAAGATCCGCTGCGGTGGTTGGCCAAAAGGTTCGACACCTGCAGCCGGGTGGATACGCTCCAACCCTGTTCTTTTCCGATCTGTTCGGCAATCTGGCCGGAACTGACGGTTTCGAGAAGTTTCGGCAGGGACTCGCTCAGACGCTGCGCCTGGCGCGCGATCTGCGGCCCCACGAAAAAGAAGAAGGTGATCAGGAGAGCCACGAGCAGCAGATAAATCAATCCAATCGCGCGTCCCCGTCCCCGCACCCACTTCTCTACTCGCGAGACCGCGGGGTCCATCAGGTAGGCAAAGAAGACCGCAAACAGGAACGCGATCAGAGTGCGGCGGGCAATGTACAGGAATCCGAGCGCCAGCGCGAACAGCAGCACCGTGAACAGGACCCGCGACGTGCGTACGTCAATCAGGGACATTGAAACCTTTCCCTACTCAGTCCCGCAACACTTCCGTGTTATCGCTGGCGACCAGGATCCGCACCAGCTTGAATTGATCGTCGAGCCACAGCGACCAGTCCCCGGCATCGCTCTTGAGCACAAAATGATTGAGTTCGCGCTCCGCACCGCGCACCTGAACCTTCTCTTTGCCGGTAAACGCCAGGCTTACCAGCAGGGAAGAACGCTGGTGCGGATTGATGACGCCGAACTTTACCTGCTGGTTCTGCGGACAGGCGACCACGCCCTTGTCCTGGTGACAGCTGGTAGCGAGATACTTCCACACCAGAATTTCGCGGTGCACAAAGAAGTAGTCGTCCAGAACGCTGGTTGAAACCGGCAGCAGGAAGGGGTGCTCTTCCTCTTTGTCCTGCGGATTGTTGGTGGAGCGCTCGACCAGAAGGCTGTCGTTGGGCACGAGCACCGCATGGGCTTTTCCCGGGCTGACTTCTTTCCATTCGTACTTCCGCAGATCGCCGTTGAGCGCGAGTTGCAACTCCGAAGATTGCGCTGCCGGATCAGCGCCCGGCTCGGTCCTGAATTCGGAAGTGGCCACGCTGCCCGCCGGGTTCTGCTGAATGGAGAATTTCTCGGTCGCAACCCTCCGTCCATTCATGAAAACGCCAAAGGACCCGGTGTCCACGTTCTGGGCCGCAGGTTCTTTGTCTTTGTCTTTATCTTTGCCGGGTCCCGCCACGGCCATCGGGACCAGCAAGAGGCACGAGATTCCACCGTCAGCGCCGTTCTGAACTTCACGTTCGCACTCCTTCGAAATGCTGTTGTTCCAGATTCATCCGACATCGCTGGCGAGAACGGCCGTTGCGCGACTATCGAAGTCCCAGGCGGGCGATGGCTTCCGCGGCCACTTCTTCCACGTCTTTGCCGGCAGTTTCGATGCGCAATCCGGCCTTCAGGTAGCACGGCCGGCGGTTCTCATATAAGCCGCTGGAACTCCTTCACGTCGCCGCGCAACGGACGTTCCAGTTGCTGCTGCTGGCAGCGGCGGAACAATTCATCCGCGGGTGCGTCCAGGAAGATGGTGGACCACCCAGCCTCTTCCAGCAAGGCGGCATTGTTCGCCTGCGCGAAAGCGCCACCCCCCAAAGCCACGACCTTGGCGGAAGCGCCCGCTTCCTCCACCAGCGAACGCAGTGCTGCGTGCTCCAACTGGCGGAATACGGCCTCGCCCGACTGCCGAAAAATCTGCTCGATGGACCGTTGTTCCCGAGCCTGAATGCGCTCATCCAGATCTTCGAAAGGCCAGCCCAACTTGCGGCTCAAGGCCGCGCCCACGCTGCTTTTGCCGGCGCCCATGAAGCCCACCAGGACCACGGCCCGCACCCCGGAGACAGACGCAGACTTCGTGGTGTCAGACGGCCCACCGGGTCGAGTGCTCATGTATGCGGCAAATTGCGGCGCCCTGACGGCCCCGCCAGCCTCTCACTGTCGCTTGGTTTTAGCGCGTCTTGTTAACGCTTCTTGAGGTGGATTTTACCACTGAAGGAAAACAACCGGACCGAAGATGCTGCCTTGTTCATCGTACCTGCGAAGGCACTCCCTGCCCGGACCACGAAGGGAGTGTGTTTGGGTTCCAGAAGAAAATCGTTCTCCACCTTGCCCCGGACGGAGCGCGCCGTCACATCAATCGAGGCGTCGTTGGGAGCGCTGGCCTCGATGTCTCCGCTGTGACTGGTCAGCATGTACTCGCCACTGTTGCCGAAATCGCCTTCGTAGCGAATCTTTCCGCTGGTCGAATTGACCTGCACCAGCAGGCCATTCACCGAGTTCAACACCACGTCGCCGCTCACCGATGTGACTTCCACATGTCCGTTGCGGATATTGGTCAGAGTCACGGAACCGTTCAGGGTCCGGACGTGAACGTGAGCATCGCTGATGTCGCGCACTTCCACATTGGCCTGGCTGCTTTCAAGAGTCACATCGCCGTGCAGTCCCTCGGCATGCAGCACGCCGGTGGAGGACCGCAGAGTAACGCTGGCGTCGGCCGGCACGGATACTTCGTAGTCCACGCGTCCCGCGTCGGCATTGGCCCCGGAAAGAAGATGGCTGAGAATGTCCACGCGGTTTCCGCTCTGCGTGTGGTCAATCTCGACCTGGTCGGAATGAAGCACAGCGACCACGATGACCTGGTTGCTCGAGCCGGGCTTCACGGAAATCGGCCCGTACTGGTTCGTGATCGAGATGACCGCGCCGGGGCTGACGGTGAAGCGGAATTCCTTTCGAAGCTCGGCCGAGGCGCAAATCGCCGTTGCCAGAATCACGAACGAGACCAGTTGTACGCGCTGCGCTCTCGCCATAATTTCCCCTCTCATAGTGTCGTCGAAACGACCCGCTGCGACTATGAGCTTCCCTACTGTACTGCCGAACCGCATCCTGCCTCAGGCCGCATCGCGACTAGGGCAGGGAACGATCCAAAGCCATCTCGTAAACGGCTGCGCGCTGCTCGTAAGCGTCCATCACGATTTGCTGAGCTTCCTCATCATTGGGATCGGCCTGAGCGGATTCCTCGGCATCCCTGATGTATGCATTCACATTCTGCAGGTTGGAAGCATACTGCGCCTGCATGGCCGGAGACCGCGAAGCCACCGCGGCCAGCAGTTGTTCATCCTCACTATTATTTGCAGTGGATGTCTTCTTGTCAGTGCTGGAGGTTGGCTACTGCGGGAGGAGCTTGCGTGTCCAGTTTCGCCGACGGCTTGGCGTCCGCCGGTCCTCGTTGGTAGATCACAATCCCGAATGCGACCAGGAGAAGGGCTGCCACCGGCGCCAGCCATGCCATGTTCCAGCGCTGCGGTCTCGCCGGCACCAGCGATGGTCCCAGCTGGGGATCACGGATGATGCCTTCCTGCCGCAACGTAATTTCGATTGAGTTCCACACCCGCGGGCTGGGTTCGGCCACCTCTTGCAACTGCCGCGCCTCGCGGCGATCAGCTCGAGGTCCGCCACCAGACCCGAACACGCGGGACAGGACTTTAAATGCAATTCCTGCTCTGCCGTCCTGCCGCCCTCAAACACTTCCGGCAACAACTTCCTGAAATTCTGTGCAATTCATACTTCATCTCCCCCAAAGTACCGCCCTCTATCGCTCCTTACGGCTTTGCGGCCTTTTCGGCTCTGCTCGTCTTGAGCGACTCGCGCAATTTCATGCGCGCTTTGTGTAGCTGAGATTTGCTGTTGCCGATGGAGCATCCCACCATGGCAGCAATCTCGTTGTGTTCGTATCCTTCTACATCGTGCAATACAAAAATCCGTCGATATCCCGGCGGCAGCGCATCCACCGCGCGTTGCAGCCGCAGCCGGTCAATCGAGCCCGACAAGACTGGGTCTTGCGCGCCCAGTTCTTTCTTTGGGAGCCTCTTCCTCGTTTTCCAGCGTCTCTTCCAGCGGAACTACGGGAAGACTCTTCTTGCGCAACTGCATCAGGACAACGTTTACCGCCATCCGGTGCAGCCACGTGGAAAAGGCTGATTCGCCTCGAAAAGTGGCAATCTTGCGAAATAACTGCAGAAAAGCTTCCTGGGTCAGGTCCTCAGCTTCGGCCGTGTTGGCCGTCATGCGGAGACACAGCGAGTAAACGCGCCGTTTATGCAGTCCGTACAAAAGCTGAAACGCTTCTGCATCGCCCTGCTTGGCTCGTTCGATCGCTTCTGCTTCGGAAAGCTTGTCGCCCTGTAGTTTTCTCGCGTCCGTCAAGTCGCCTTTTCCGGCCGCACTAAATCAGATGCGGCGTAACTATCTTTTCGTTGTACTGCTTGCAGGGTTTGCGGTTGACCTGACCCGGCTTCGAGCCGGAATCCCGTCTGCAGACTTGCCGCCCTACGCTCCGGGATGACCTTTGTAACTATCAGCAGCCTATCGGGGTCGGGCAAACCACGTCAACTATGGTTCTTTGTAGCTATGATTCTTGGTAGCTTTCCGGGCCGTTTCTGAGAATCTGGGCCAGTATCGGGCTGGCGAGACCGGTTCCGCCGTTCAGCAGCCAAGAAGATAGCAGATGTGGCCACCGTTCGTATCGGGCCTGCGTACAGGTTTTCCGCATGCTCCCTGATTACGACAGGCTTGCACCGGGGTGATATTTCGGTCGAATGCACGTTGCTTGAGAATGAGCACAGGCGCGGCTGAGGCAGACCGTCAGGCTAGCGCCCGGGAGACGCGAATGAAAACCAAGATTCTGATGATTGCACTCCTGTTTCGTGTCCATTGCCCAAGCCAAGGAGCCCAAGGTTCATCAGTCTGGCACGTTGCTCCAAATGGACTCGGCGGAGTGCGGTGTGGATGAAAACAGCGGCAAGAGCTTTGTCGGCGAAGTGGTTGGGCACCGATTCGGCGCACAAGAAGACTCACGCCCTGCTCTGCCAGGAATACCTGCTGCAGAGCGATACCGTGATTTATCGCATTCGCCCCGTCGACGAAAAGCATCCCGTTCTGTTGCCGGTGGGTCAGACCGCCCAGTTCCGCATCCACAAAGACAAGATGCTGCTGCAAGTGGAAGACGCCGACGACAAGGAACGCGCAATACAGCGTGGTTTCAATGACGCCGCGAGCCGAACGGAAGTCTGCCGAAAACAAATAATTCTCTCCAGCAACCGAATGCACCGTTGGTCGGGCGCGGTCACCATCCGCGCCCGTCTTGATTTTGCCTTCTGACCCGTAAACCCCGCGTACTTGGGACTTGCCAGGGCCTCAACTCCGCGCCCAACCCGACGAAAGTCGCGGCATCTTAACCAACTGCTTACCCGCCTGCACCGCTCCTGCAGCAGTTCTTTCCCTGCCCGCTCGATTCCGGGGAAAGGTGTGTAAGCGAGAGAAGACCGAACCCAGGAGGAAATACAACGGATGAAACGCCTTATTTTTCTGCTCGTACTAAGTTGCGGTTTGGCTTTGCCGTCGGCGCTCATGGCGCAGAGCTCTGATCACGTCGAAGTTGGGGTCTTCGCGGACTACATGAACTTCAGTGCCACGGATCCTCATATCAACTTCGTCGGCGTGGGCGGGCGCGCCGCGTTCAACGTACATCCCAACGTTCAGCTGGAAGCCGAGATGTCCTACGATTTCAAGCGGAACTTCACCAGCGTCTTCTCGAACGGCGTCACCACGCAGTTTGTAAACACGAATCTGCGTCCCCTGACCGCGCTGTTTGGACCCAAATTCCAGACCAGCTCGGGACCGTTTCGGGCCTATGTCACCGGCAAGCTCGGTTTCGTAAATTTCAGCGTCTCCGATCAGAACGCGCCCGCGGGTTTCGTGGGAGCCCTGGGCGGAATTCAGACCGGGGACACCCGTTTCGCCATGTATCCGGGCGGCGGAGTCGAGGGATTCTGGGGTCCGATCGGCCTGCGTCTTGAGGCCGGCGACGAGATCTACTTCGATAACGGCACGCATAATAACTTCAAAGTAACCTTCGGTCCGGCTTTCCGGTTCTAGACGGGAACTTGACCATTCCGGCGGCAGCCTTCCCCAGGCTGCCGTCTTTTTGCTTGCAACCCTCCTGCAGTAGATGGCGCGGTCGAAACTCCCGGCTGTCGACGAGGCGCTACCCGGCAACGTCAACCAACCATGGATACGAAACCGCACCCGTGGTAGAGTGTTGCACTTCACCGCGCCCAATTGGGCTCCCCAAGCTGATTCCGAAAGGAGTCGTCCATGTCACCGATCTACGATCTTGTGAAGGATCGCCGGGTTTTGTCCATCGAAGCCGACAACACCGTTCTCGAAGGCGCACGTTTCATGATGGAAAATCGCATCGGCGCTCTGCCCGTGCTGCGCAATGGCGAGTTGGTGGGTATCTTCTCCGAGCGGGACATCATGAACCGCGTCGTGGCCCTCGGACGCCTGCCCGGAACCACCAAGATCTCCGAAGTGATGACGGCCAATCCCAAGGCGGTCAGTGTGGACGAAACCATAGAAAACTGCCTGTACCTGATGCGGGAATTTGGTTTCCGCCATCTGCCCATCGTGGACGGCAAGGAACTCAAAGGGATTGGTTTCTTCCCGCGACATTCTGTTGCGCTACATTTCCCAGCAGGAAGCCGAGCAGCGCCGCATGGCAGGCTAGTTGCACAGAGCACGCTGGGGCAGCCGTCTCCACTGCCGGACGGAGCGTGGCCCGGCAAAGATCTTCTGCAAAAGCAAGTCGAGCTGCGCTCGACCGGACTGCCGAGGGCGGCTGTCCGGCGTGGTTCGCGATCAGGGAATGATCGGAACCTCGGCCACGCCGATGTACTTGTCTGCGGCGCCGTAGTAGAGCAAATAGCGGCCGCGCTGCCTGACCATCCCCTCGACAAAAACCACGTTCGGAACCTGGCCGACCTTCTCCCAAGGCTTTTCTGGAAAGAACACGGGCTGCTCCGATCGCCAGATGAGCTTGCGCGGATCTTTCCGGTCAAATACCGCAATCGCCGTGCGGTAGACCAGATTGTCATCGGCTGCGTTGTAGAAGAGGACGATGCCGTCTTTCGTCACGATCGGCGGCGGCCCCGGCTCGACCACCCTGGAATCGAAGCGACCGGCACGGCGCGGAAGAACGGGAGCGTTCGTGGCCTCGGTCCAATGGAGCAGGTCCGGAGAATAGGCCAGCCCCATCTGGTCCGTCTTGTCGGCGCTGGTGCCCAGAAAATACATCCAGTATTTGCCGTTGATCTTTTCCGGCACGATGGCTCCGGATTTTGTCCAGCCCACATTCCAGTTGCCTTTGTAGGCCGGCAGAATCACGCCCCGGCGCTGCCAGTGGAGCAAATCTTTCGAAGTAGCCAGGCACAACTGCGCATCTTTCTTGTTGTAGCCGGTGTAGGTCAGATAATAGGTGTCGCCGAATTTCACCAGGCGAGGATCTTCTACGCCGCCATCTTTTTCATAGTCAGCCTCGGGAGAGAGCACAGGCTGGGATGCGCGAGTGAAGTGGACGCCGTCGGCACTCTCCGCGTAGCCCAGGCGGGAGGTGCCGTGTTTGTCCTGGGCGCGGTAGAGCATGACCACCTTGCCGTGGTGGAGGATGACCGCCGGGTTAAATGTGCCCGCCGACTCCCAGGAGTCGCCGCGGGGAGAAATGATGGGATCGTTCGAAACTCGGAGCCAGGGGCCGAGCTTCCATTCCTGCGCCGACAAAAGCAGCCCTGAGGCGCAACAGAACAAGCAGCGCCGAGGCGACGGGTCCAGTGTGCGCATCATGTTGTCCGACTTTCCAAAAACGGGAATCCAGGAAGAGGCTCGCCGCGGTGAGGTCAACTAGAGTATCCTAGTAGACTATGTATACCGCCGATGTGTTGAGAAACGTTGTGGCCCTGAGAAGTGAAATCGCCAACCTCCGCGACCTGAATGACCGCTATGCCAGCCAGCAGGATCCCGCGCCCATGGCCTCCCGCGCCAACGAAGAGCGGCGTACGCGCCTGCAGGAAATCGTGCGGGAATTGGCGGCGCTCGCCAAAGACCAGCGTCCCTAACATGCAAAACCCTTGAAGCGGTGCCCGCTGCTTGGGATCTTCCAGCATGGGCGTCATCCTGAGGGACTTTAGTCCCGAAGGATCTGGCGCGCAGCTGCATGCCTGTCGCCGGCTGCGCAGCTCATAACGCCAGATGCTTCGCAAGCTCAGCATGACGCAGTCGAGAAGAGTATCTCAATGTAGCAACGCTTCGATCTCGTCCGTCTTGCCCAGGTATTCGTAGCGCAGCAGGGCAATGGGCACGTTGCCGTTCTTCCACACAAAGTCATGGAACTCGCGCAGGTTGAATTTGTCGCCTTGCGCCAGCCGGGCTTCCGCCAGCAATTTCATGATCTGCAATTTGCCCGTCTGATAAGAAATCCCCACACCGGGGACTGACGCGTAAAACGTCGCGTCCTCCATCGCAGTCGCCCGGTCGAGCGGAACGGTTTTCATAAAGTAGTCGGCCGCCTGCTCGATGGTGAACTCTCCCGTGGACAGCTTCACCTCGACCTCCACGCGCAGAGCGCGAAAGCGCATGAAGTTGTAAATGATTTCGCGGGTGCGCGGGCTGTCCTCGAACAGACCGGCTTGCAGCATCATTTCTTCGGCGTAGAAGCCGATGCCTTCGTTGGCGCTGGAGTCGTAGTAGTGACGGCGGATCGGGTCTTCGTTCGTCCAGGACATCACTTTTTGGAAGTAGTGTCCGGGCACGCCTTCATGCACGATGATCCCTCGCGGATCGCGGGCCGTGGACAAATCGAAATATCCCCGATCCGGCGAAGGTGTCTTGATGTAACTGGTCGCGCCGTCCTTCAGGCGGGTCGGGCCGGTGAGATCGTCAGCGACTCCAAACGCGGCCAGCGGCGCCAGGTAAGCCGGAAAGGGAAGATTGTGGTAGTGCTGCACCCAGGCCGGGACGGTGAGGATGTTCTTCTCCTCGAGGAAATCGCGAATCTCCTGCTCCTGCCGCTGCCTCGCGAGCTATCTGTGCAGCCTGGTCCTTGGCCAGAGCCAGTTGTGGCAGCTTGGCATTGCGATTTTTCTCGTAGGCTTCAAATGCAACTGAGCGTTCCCATTCCTGACGACCCATAGCTCGCAGTTGTTCCGGCGTGTATGGGATCAAGGCCACATGCTTCAGAAAGAAGACGTAGTTGTCTCGCCCGACCGCCACATTGTTAGACATACCCGGAAGTCGTTGTTGAAGCCAGTCACGATAGCCTTCCAAGGCCTGGATTGCCGCCTGAACTGCCGGGTCAAGTTGGGATGCGCTTCCGCCAGTGAGAAAAGGCTTTAGCTGGCGCGCCATCTCTTCCATCCGGGGACGAATATCCTTCAGTTCACGGATGGACAATTGCGCCAGCGGAGCGGCCGGGTCTTTGAGATTTGCTTCGCCATCGGTAATGATTTGAGGAATCGCCTGAATGCGGCGAACGATCTCAGCGCTGCGCGCCTCGTCGAATGGCGGCGGCTGGGTCAGGCTGACAAACACCGCGGCCAGAGTTTGGTCCAGATAAAACCACGGATTGCGCTGCCACCCGCGAACGTAATCCAGTTCCCAACGCGCCCGCGCAATGGCGGAGCCGACCAGAAGATAATCCACGGTCTCGGTGCGGGAACGATCGCGTACCGTTGCGCCGAACGCTTTCCATCGATTTTCGAACGCTGATAATTGTTCACGGCGTTTAGCGACGCTAGCGGGCGACCAGTCGGCGGTCCATCCCAGCAGGACGATCAAGCCGTGGAATATCGTCAAACGTAAACGGTTGTTCGGAGGCGCGCCATTCCCAAAAGTCGGAAGAGAGCTGTTGCAGCCCGGTAGCGCTTTGAGTCGAAGCTGGCGCGGGCTGCGCCACTGCGAAAGTTGAAATCAGCAGTACGGCATTGAACAGCAGAAAGGTCTTGATCGCGGAACAGCGATTCGTCAGACGGTGGTTCATCAAGGCTCCCGAATGTTCAACGTTGTAACACAGATGCAGTTGACGTTCACCCGGTGGGGTCAAGCTGGCGGCGCACAAACCTGGTGGGGACAGCCGCTCTCGGCTGTCCGGTCGAGCGAAGCTCGACTACATTCCTACCAAGCTAAACCGTGCGGAGCTTTGCTCTGCTGGACAGCCGAGAGCGGCTGTTCCCGCGAGGTTCGCGGCGGATCCCGGCGAGCGTCTTTCAGCTATGTTAAATTGGAAGAAAGTGGGCGCGTAGCTCAGCTGGCAGAGCAATGCCCTTTTAAGGCATGGGTCGATGGTTCGAGTCCATCCGCGCTCACCACTTAAGTTGTACTCTGCAGAATTCCCCAGAGTCCAATCCACCCTGGCGGGCCAGAAGCCAAAGTTTGTTATCTGAGTTTGTTATCATGGCGGCGCACTCTCGGCCTCGAAAATCACTGCTGTCAGCATGGAAGGACCCATCAACAGCAAAATTCTGAGTTAAGGAAACAATTATGAAGAAAATTATTTCTGGTTTCGCAGTATTGGCTCTACTGGTGTTACCGGCGGTCGGTCAAGACAAGGAAGAAGACCGGGTAGCTAAGGCGGGAACCGTCATCAAAGAGATTATGGATATTCCCGACGACATCCCACAGGACGTCATCGACAGAGCGGATTGTGTTGTCGTTTTACCTTCCGTCCTGAAATTCGCCTTCGGAATTGGAGGCAGCTATGGCCGGGGTGTGATGACTTGCCGTGGCGGCAAGAATTTCCATGGCCCGTGGAGCGCGCCCACCATGATGGCGCTTGAAGGCGCCAGCTTCGGACTGCAACTGGGCGGGCAGGCCACCGACTTCGTGCTGTTGCTGATGAGTTCAAAATCGGCGTCCAGCATTTTGGAAAGCAAGGTGAAGCTGGGTGGTGACGTTTCGGCGGCCGCCGGACCTGTCGGACGGAATGCTTCGGCAGAGACTGACGTCACGCTGCGGGCTGAAATCCTGTCGTACTCGCGTGCCCGGGGACTCTTCGCCGGAATATCGCTGGCCGGATCAACCCTCCGTCCGGACAACGACGCCAACAAGAAGCTTTACGGCAAAGAGGTGAGCGCGAAAGCGATTGTGTTCAGCAAGGCAGTACCCGCTCCCAAATCTGCGAGGCTCCTGCTTTCTACACTGACCAAGAAGTCTCCCAAGAACACTTCAAAGAACTAGTCTGCGAAAGTCCTTCTAAAAGAGAGAACGCCTGGCTCGACTCCGGGCCAGGCGTTCCCCTCGATTCATATCTTCAGACAATTGAGCCAGCGGATCTAGCTCAATGGGTCAATCCCTAAGTCCGTACAAGCTCACTTTGGGACGTCCACCCCACTTGTCCCGTCCGTACCAGAGGTCGAGGCTCTGAATGATGCGCCGCTCGCCCGGCAGATTAATGACGCGCGTTTGGCCGCCATCAGGAATGCGGGCCCGTATCGGAATTTCTTCCTGCGTGCCGTTTCCATAACGGACAATGACTCGCTCAAAATTGATCGCCCCACCACTGATTCGTAACTGGATCGCGCCGTACGTCCCGGCCGACCGGCCAACTTTGATGCTGTCATGGTCTTGTGAGCCGTCCACATGGGCATCCCCAAGGTATTGCCACTGTTCCCTTCGGGCATGAAGAGACGTACACAGCGCAAGAACGAACACGAAACTAATCGCCCACTTAACACGGTTCTTCGACATTTTCTTTCCTTTCTTAGATCCTTGGTGAGGCGGAGATGGAATGGAATCGCCTCACGCGATTTCTGCGAAGCCGTCGAAAGTTTATGCTGGCTTTTGTCGGGAACTCAAGACAATTTGGGCCGGGTAACGTGTCGGTTTAGAGTCCTCCGTTCTCACATGGGTCTGCTCGAAGCACGTCAACAGCGGAAGGCATTAAGATCAAAATACCCGGCCAAGTTGGAAGAACCACTTACGATGTCCGCTGTCGCCCACGCTGCCGCCGAAGACCAAGGGTCCAACCGCGGTCTCGGCTAGAACGCCGAGTGCGAAATCATTCGGGAACCGGCTGGCACTGGGAAAGCCGTACATCTTGCCGAATTCGTAGCCGGCGATGGCATAGACCTTCTTTCCCGCCAATGGGGGCAGGGTCCACAGATCGTGCAGGTATCCGGCCCGGAAGAAGTAAAACTGATTGCCGAAGAGTTCGTTGGTGCCATATCCGCTGAGGCGGTTTGCACCGCCGAGGAAAAATTGCGGAAAGCCGCTGGTGGAGTAACCGAAAGTGGTTCCACCTTCGCTGACCAGAAATAAAGACGCGGGCCGGGTAATGGGCTTAAACAATCCGATGCGCAAATCGGCAACCGGAAAACTGTGGTTCCCTCCGGGGCTGGTGTCATACCAGCGGAAGTTCGACTCTGCATTCACCCCGCTGCGCGGGATTACTGGATCGTCGGTATGGTCAAACAGCCAGCGAGCGCGTGCAGCGCCGGTGCGTCCGCTCAGGGACGTAAATTCCGGCGTGCCCAGGCGCAGCCTGGCATCCAGGGAGCCCACCTCGTAGCCAAAACGGACTTCGCTGAAGCGGCTGAATCCGTAACCGATATCGGCGCCGATGGCGGCGCGGTTCAACCGGTACTCGGCCAGCGGATCGCTCTTTTGATAGATTTTGAAGGCAGCGCTGCTGGCGCCCGCGTGCGGCGCAAAAAACCACCGGCTGGCCGGCGAAAATGGACGGTACAGTTCGCTTTCCACTCCGTACGTGTTGCCGAAAATAAAGTCGGTGCGCCACTCGGAGCGGTACCCGGCTACATCCAGAAACGTCAGGCGAGTGGCGAGAGTGAAATCAACGTCGCTGCTCTCCGATCCATCCACCTCAAATCCCAGTTGCAGCGTGGGCGGGGCGTACAGCTTTTCATGCAACGTCACCAGCAGACCGTCCTGACCGTTCTGTTTCGTGATCTGGTATCCCGCAGTGTCGTAGCGCCCGATTCCGGTGAGCCGCGTGAGCATGCTTTCCAGTCGGTTCGTGTCGATCGTTTTTCCGGCCTGTGAGCTAAGGAACCGTCCGATGTTTTCTTCCGCGACCGGGTTTGCGCCCTGCACTTTCACAAACTGCGGGACTGGGATATTGCTTAACTGGAGTGCCTTTCGCCGCTCCAGGTATTGCGCCCAGGCAGCATCGTCCAGTTGATAGGTATCCAGCAGCCGCGATTTTTGTTCGGCCGCTTCCGTTCCACGCGCGATGATCGCCTTCGATTTCGTGTAATCCAGCGAGCTGAAGTCCTGCAATTCGACTTTCACCACCAGGTCCGCTCCCGCCAGGCCGCGGATTTCATTTCCGGCGACCACCACGTCAATCGAGCGGCCCAGAATCGCGAAGAGCGATTGGATCTTGTCGGCCTCGGCGGGCGAGGTTTGCAGATGCACGCCGATCACGATGTCCGCACCCATATCTCGCACCACGTCGGTCGGAAGATTGCCGACCAGCCCGCCGTCAACATAGACGTGCTCCCCGTCGCGGATCGGAGAGAAGAGTCCTGGGATCGCCATGGTGGCGCGCATGGCTCGGGAGAGCGATCCGTCTTTGAACACCGCTTGTTTCCCCGTAACCAGGTCGGTGGCCACGCAGCGGAAGGGAATGGGCAGATCATCGAAAGATTGCACACCCGAGTAAGCCAGTGTTTCGCGGTCGATCAGAAGACTGATCTGCTGTCCAGCATTCAAGCCGCCGGGCAAGACCAGGCCTCTGCGCAGACCCAGCAGAATCGAATTGGGAAATGCAACCTGATCTTCTTTTCTCCGAAATGACAGGTCCTCGTAGGAAAGACCGCCACCCAGGATCACATCCCAA
Organism: Terriglobia bacterium; assembly: GCA_963816865.1. Lineage (GTDB taxonomy): Bacteria > Acidobacteriota > Terriglobia > Terriglobales > Acidobacteriaceae > JAIQFF01. Next base: position 423,884 of record CAWFMU010000036.1, on the reverse strand, counting down.
TTCTGGGCGTCCACCAACTCGCGAAGCTGCTGCGGATTCTTTCCCGTGGCGTAGAGGCCTCCCACCAGGCCGCCCATGCTGGTTCCCGCGAGGTAGTCGATTGGAATGTGGTGGTCTTCAAACCACTGCAGCACGCCGATGTGCGCCAGCCCAAGTGCCCCTCCACCCTCGAGCGCGACTCCAATTTTCAGCCGGGACTTGGAGGCGGGCTGTGCTTGCTCCGCTTTTGCAGGCGCCGACGGAGCGGCGGGGCTGGCTGAAGAAGTCGGTGTCTCCTGCGCTGGGCTCAAGGAGGCAAGTATTAGCAGGACAATAAGTGCATGCAGGGTGCCGCGCATGTAGAACTCCCTTCGAACGAGACAAGTCTCGCCCACCCCGCCCGTTCACACAAGCCGGATTGTGTGGGCGCGAGCGTCCTCGCTCGTGTGGGGGTCAGGAAGGATCTTGCCAGGTGTGGTTGCGACGAGGGCGGGGCCAAAAATTGCCGGGCCTCCCGTTACTCCCGCACGAGCGGGAGGCTCGCACCCACATTCATCTTCAGAGTGGTGTAAATTAGCTGGCGAATCTTTGGAGAGCGAACTCGCGATGACCATGAAAACTATCCAGGGTCCGGCAATTTTTCTGGCCCAGTTTGCCGGCGACACGGCTCCGTTCAACAATCTGCAAAATATCGCGCACTGGGCGAGCAGTCTGGGCTACAAGGGTGTGCAAATTCCATCCTGGGATGGCCGCCTGTTTGATCTGAAGCTCGCTGCGGAGAGCAACACCTACTGTGAAGAAGTGCTCGACACGCTAACCACACACGGTCTCCATCTGACTGAGCTTTCCACTCACTTGCAAGGCCAGTTGGTCGCCGTGCATCCAGCTTACGATTTGATGTTCGATGGCTTTGCGCCGGAAGAGTTCCGCGGCAACCGGAAAGCGCGGCAGGAGTGGGCGGTGGAGCAACTTCTGTTTGCGGCGAAGGCATCGGCCAACCTGGGACTCAAGGCCCACGCCACTTTTTCCGGCGCCCTGGCGTGGCCCTACGTTTACCCCTGGCCGCAACGACCGGCTGGACTGGTCGAGACCGCCTTCGACGAGTTGTCCGCCCGCTGGCTGCCGATTTTGAACGCGTTTGATGAAGCCGGTGTGGATTTATGTTTCGAGATCCATCCCGGTGAAGACCTGCACGACGGCGTCACCTTCGAGATGTTCCTGGAGCGCGTCAAAGAGCATCCCCGGTGCAACATGTTGTTTGATCCCAGCCACTTCGTGTTGCAGCAACTCGACTATCTGCAGTTCATTGATCTCTATCCATGATCGCATCAAGATGTTCCATGTAAAGGACGCGGAGTTCCACCCATCGGGACGGCAAGGCGTGTACGGCGGCTACCAGCCGTGGATCGAACGAGCCGGGCGCTTCCGCTCGCTCGGTGACGGACAGGTGGATTTCGCGGGCATCTTCTCCAAACTCACGCAATACGGCTTCGACGGCTGGGCCGTGATGGAGTGGGAATGCTGTATAAAGAGTGGCGATCAGGGAGCGGCTGAGGGCGCGCCTTTCATCGCACGTCATATCATTCACGCGGCCAAGCAATCGTTCGACGACTTTGCCGGTTCCGGCGCCGATCAGGCGGCAAATCGCAGAATGATGGGATTGGACTGAGAACCGAGAACTGAAATTCTGACATCTGGTGAGGAAGAACCGTGAGCCTCGAAATAAAATCCGACGAGAAAAAAGGACGACGCCTGCGTCTGGGCATGGTGGGCGGCGGTCCGGGCGGTTTCATCGGGGCAGTGCATCGCATCGCCGCCCGGCTGGACGATCGTTTCGAGTTGGTGGCAGCGGCGTTGTCGTCCGATCCGGCACGCGCCCGGGCCGCTGCGCTGGATCTTCACATCGCCCCTGATCGAGCTTACGGCAGTTTCGCCGAAATGGCTTCGGCCGAGGCCAAGAGAAAAGACCGCATCGACGCGGTCGCCATCGTTACTCCCAACCATTTGCACTACGCGCCCGCGAAGGCATTTCTCGAAGCCGGCATCCACGTCATTTGCGACAAGCCGCTCACCACCACTCTTGAAGACGCTCGCGACCTGGCCCAGCTGGTCCGCCGCACCGGCCTTCTCTTTGCCGTGACCCACAACTACACCGGCTATCCGCTGGTGCGGCAGGCTCGCCAGATGGTGGCCGAGGGCGAACTGGGTCCGATTCGCGTGGTCCAGGTTGAATACGCGCAGGACTGGTTGGCCACGCCGCTCGAGCAGACAGGGCAGAAGCAGGCTGCCTGGCGCACCGATCCGGCACAAAGCGGGCCCGCGGGTTCTCTGGGGGACATCGGCACTCATGCCTACAATCTCGCCAGCTTTGTGACCGGCCTCAATTGCAGCGAGCTGGCGGCGGAACTCCACACCTTCGTGCCGGGCCGCCGCCTCGACGACGACGTGCAAATCATGCTGCGCTTTGCGGAAGGCGCGCGCGGTTCGCTCTGGGCAAGCCAGGTCGCGACCGGAAACCAGAACAATCTGCGCCTGCGTGTCTACGGAGAAAAAGCGGGCATCGAATGGCGGCAGGAAAATCCGAATTGCCTGTGGTTTGCCCCGCTGGGCAAGACTCCGACTCTGATCTACCGCGCGGGACCGGGCGCGACTCCGGTGGCGGCGCACGCCAGTCGCATTCCGGCAGGCCATCCCGAGGGATATCTCGAAGCCTTCGCGCAACTCTATGCCGACATGGCGGAGCAGATCAGCGCCCGCCTGGAGAATCGCTCCCCAGCCGCGTCTTCCTTACTTGTACCCACCGTCGAAGATGGCGTGGCCGGCATGCGCTTCATCTCCGCCGTGATTGAATCCTCCAAACGCAATGCGGCCTGGACCGCGCTCCCCGGCTGAAGTCGGGCTCCGGCGGTATTTCTCAACCCGACTTGCGCTGATTATTTTCTAGTAAACACTCCGGTTAGCGCGTACTGTTAAATCAGTCTCTTTGACGCATCTTCCCGCCGCGCCTCACGGTGACGGTTCCCTGCGAAATCAGACGGTACCTTCCGTTCGCAAGGAGCCGCAATGCCTGAAAAACCTGCCCGTGTCCGTCCGAAGACCGATGGTTCCGCCCCACCCGCCATCGATGGGCAGACAGTAGAGAATGAGATACTGCTTGGTTTGCCGGCGAAAGAACGTGATGCGATATTTCCGCAGCTCACTTTCGTCGAACTTAGAACCCACGATGTGCTGCACGAACCCGGCGACGCCATCAAATTTGGCTACTTCCTGAACAGCGGAATGATTTCCATACTAACGGTCCTGGCCGAAGGCAAGAGTGTAGAAGTGGGGTTGACGGGCAAGGACGGTTTTGTCGGCTTGCCCCTGATTGTGGGTTTCAGCAGTGGCCCCACGCAGGCCGTGGTCCAGATTGCGGGCGACGCTTTTAAAATCAGCGCCCGTGGAATCGCGCAAGCCGTGCGTCAATCTCCCGTTCTGGCCAATCGGTTGCAACGCTACGTACAGACTCTTGCCATGCAGGGCACCCAGGTTGCGGCCTGCAATCGGCTGCACGAGGTGGACGAACGCCTGGCCCGCTGGCTGCTCATGTGCCAGGACCGCATCGGCTCCAACTTTGTCCCTTTGACCCAGGAATTTCTGGCCCACATGCTGGGTACGCGCCGGGCCAGTGTTACCGTTGCCGCCGGCATACTGCAGAAGGCCGGGCTGATCACCTATTCGCGAGGACACGTCAACATTGTGGACCGAGAGCCGCCTGGAAGGCGCCACCTGTGAGTGCTACGCCATCATGCGGCAACAAGACAAAAGATGGCGAACTGAACGATCCGGCGATTGAGTTCCCAGCAACGCCGCCCCTTCGACTACGCTCAGGGCAGGCTCGGCGGCTGCCCCAAGGCGTCGCTCCCCCGAGGTTACTTTTCTCCAATTTTGTCTCAAAGCCCAGCCCGCGCCGGTAGGCTCTCGCTTACAATAGCGGGAATGCAGACCAGCGGACAAGGAACCAGGATGACCCGAGACTGGAAACAGTGGGAAGGCCAGATCGTGAATGGCACTTTCCCGCTGCGCCAATACCTGGGCGGCTCAGAGCACAGCGCGGTGTTTCTCACCGAACGCCGGGGACGAGATCCGCAAAGGGCCGCGATCAAACTCGTTCTGGCTGATCCGGCAACCGCAGGAGTCCAACTGTCGCGCTGGGAAGCCACCGCGAAATTGTCCCATCCCCATTTGCTCCGGCTCTTTCGAGACCGGAAGCTGCCAACTGGACAAGCAGGTCCTGCTCTATGTCGTGATGGAATACGCCGAAGACAACCTGGCGCAGATTCTTCCTCACCGTGCGCTTGCTCCGGAAGAAGTGCGCGACCTGCTGGAGCCGGCGCTGGATGCTCTCACCTTTATCCACGGCAAGTCGCTGGTCCACGGCCGGCTCAAGCCTTCGAATGTGATGGCGGCGCAAGACCAGTTGAAAGTTTCGAGCGACAGCCTGTTTCGGAGTGGCGATCCGGCGGGCAGGCTCGGTCAGCCGACCGTATACGACGCGCCCGAGATCGCGAGCGGGAACATTCTTCCGGCATCGGACACCTGGTCGCTCGGTATGACTGTGATGGAAGCACTTACGCAGCGTCTTCCCGCGGTGGAAGGCATGACGGAACCATTGCCGGAGACTGTGCCAGCGCCGTTCATGGGAATCGCGCATTGCTGTCTGCGCCGCGATCCGCAACGCCGCTGTACGGTTTCCGATATCGCCACCCGGCTGCAATCAAGTATTTCGACATCCCAGCAGGCTTCGACGGTCAGAATTCCCGCGGAGTCCGCCAAGTGGCGCTTTCTGCTTCCGCTGGCCATCGTGGTACTGGCAGCAGCGGCTCTTTTGATTGGTCCCAAGCTGCTTAACCAGCGTCCTGACGTTCAGCCCCCGAGCAAAATCTCGTCGCCATCGCAGCCGCTCGTCTGACGCGCAGAGCGCTCCTGCAAAGCAGGAGGCGGCGCCAGCTCCGGCGGCGGTTGAATCCAAACCGTCCGCAACGAAGCAGCGGAGTGAACGTCAAGCTGCTAAAGCAACCGCTCCGGCGCCCGCGCCTGCTCCGGCTGTAGCAACCACACCGCCGGCGGCAGGCTCAGATCAGGGCAAAGTTCTGCAGCAAGTTGAGCCGGTTGTCTCCAAGTCGGCGCGAAATACAATTTCAGGTACGATCAGGATTCGGGTGAAGGTGGAAGTGGATGCCGCGGGCAATGTCGAACGGGCGACGTTCATCACCGAGGGCCCGAGCAAATATTTTGCGCGTCAGGCGATGGAAGCGGCACAAAAGTGGAAGTTTGCCCCGGCTCAGGTGAATGGCCAGGCGGTTCCAAGTGCATGGATTTTGCATTTCGGCTTCAAGCGATCAGGAATCGAAATCGATTCCGAGCCGGCAAAGCGTTAGCGACTGGATGTCGTCTGCAGAAGCCGCTTCGGCGCCTTTCTCAGCCACGCAGTTCGCAATGCAGCTTCCAGTATGTCCGGCGCCACCTTGGCCAGGAGCACCCGCGTGGCTCCCATGCGTCCCCATCCTCCGGAAACTGGCGAAAAAATCTTGGGCTCGTCCTCAACCATTCCGACCTGCTCCTCCGGCGTAAGCAACAACACACCGTAACCCTCCGACTGGAGCGAGAGTGTGGCGAAGATTTTCCCGCCCACCCGGAAGTCGGCGTTCCCGAAATGCGAGCCTTCGACTGCCTCGGGTAAGCTCAGAGCGATCCGTCGAAAACTCGCTGCGGTCAATGCGTCACCTCATCTAAATAATAGAAATCACACAATTAAGCCGGACCTGACGATACGATGATACAGGCAGTCTGGTGCGACAAAATAGACTGAAATTCCCTCAGCCGCGCTAGTTCGCCAGGCGAGCGATGCAACTTTATTGATGCGTTCCATTCAAAACTTTCATCCAATGAACCCAGAAGCGGATTGACAGGCTCCGCGACGCTCTCTACGATAAACAGGTTCATGTCAGTTTCATGCTTAACGCGCTGCCAGTGTTGTACCTGTTGTTGTATGCGTGTGTCCACTGGCGCCCGGGGGCAGCTGACCTAAGACTCATTTAGAAATCGGCAATCATACCCACCGCCAGTGCAACTCACTGGCGGTGGGTTTTTTTGTGGCCCAAAAATCTATGGCAAACGCAGTTACTGGAACGGCAGTTACAGAAACGGCAGTTAAAGAAACGAAGGCGCAGCGGGTCGAGCGCCTCAAGCGGGAGAAGAATCCCTGGGAAGGCCTCGACGACATCCGCAAGTTCGCCCGCGAAGGCTTCGATTCCATCACGCCCGAATGGCTGGGCACATATTTCCGCTGGTGGGGCGTCTACACCCAGGGCGACGGCGTGGGAGTGATCGGCGGCAAGAACGGAGAAGGGAAGGCGCTGCCGTTCTTCATGGTGCGCATCCGCATTCCCAACGGCCTGCTTCAATCCCACCAGCTTCGAACCATCGCCAGCGTGACCGAGAAATATGCCCGTGGAACCGCCGACCTGACGGTGCGGCAAAACATCCAGCTGCACTGGGTGACCATTCAAGATCTGCCCGAGCTGCTCGACGGATTGTGGCGCGCCGGACTGACCACCATGGGCTCGTGCGGAGACGATACCCGCAACATCACCGGTTGCCCGCTCGCCGGCGTGGATGCCGACGAGATTTACGACGCTTCGCCGCTGGCGCTCGAAGCCAACCGCTTCTTCGTGGGCAACGGCGACTTCTACAACCTGCCGCGCAAGTTCAAAATCTGCATCACCGGATGTAACGTCTGGTGCGCCTATCCCGAAATCAACGACGTGGGCCTGACCGCAATTCGCCGCAGAGATTCCGAAGTTGGTTTCTCGCTGCGAATCGGCGGCGGCCTCTCGACTGATCCGCATCTTGCGGTCCGGCTCAATGCTTTTGTGCAGCGGCACCAGGTGATCCCTGTTCTCAAGGGAGTCGCCGAGATTTTCCGCGAGAGCGAAAAGCTGCGCGAGAACCGGGAACGGGCACGGCTCAAGTTCCTGTTCCTCAAACATGGCTGGACGGCCGAGAGCTTTCAGGAAGAACTGGAACGGCGCATCGGGTTTCATCTCGATCCCGCGGTCGAAGAAAAGCCGCCCGCGGACATTTATCGCGATCACGTTGGAATCCATCCCCAGAAGCAAGCCGGGATATTCATACGTTGGAGCCGCCGTGCTGCGGGGGCGAATCTCAGCCCAGCAGATGCGTGCCGCGGCCGACGCTGCGGACCGCTATGGCGCAGGCGAGCTGCGCACCACCAACATGCAGAACCTGCTGATCGTCAACGTGCCCAACCGCAATGCAGAGCGCGCTGGCGAGCGAACTCGAAGCCAACAAGATGCCGGTCGGCGGCATCGCCCTTCTGGCGTGGCGTGGTGGCCTGCAGCGGCACGGAATTCTGCAAGATCGCGATTACCGAAACCAAGAGTTTCTCCCGCTGGCTGGTCGAAGAACTGGAAGAGCGGCTGCCGGGCTTCGAGCAGCACCTGAAACTGCACGTCACCGGATGCCCCAACAGTTGCGGCCAGCACTGGATCGCCGACATCGGCATCGAGGGCAAGAAGATCAAGGTAGATGGCCGCCAGCAGGATGCCTATTACTTTTGCGTGGGCGGCGCCGTTGGATTGCATCAGTCGGTGGCGCGTGCCATCGGCTATCGCTGCCTGGCCAGCGAAGTGCCGGACGCCATCGAACGCCTGCTGCGTCGCTATCTGGACGAGAGATCGCCCGAAGAAAACCTGCGCCACTATTTTGCTCGCCGCAGCGACGAAGAATTGCGCGAGTGCCTGGCCGGAAAGTTTCTGGCGGCGGTCGAGCGCGATCCGTCGCCGGGAAAGGTGCCGCATGCAGTCGAGGGTTAGAAGGCATGTCATCCTGAGCGAAGCAGCCCTTCGCTTGCGAATGGGCGGGTGGAGTCGAAGGACCCCTATCAGCCGCAGCTGGAGAGCGAAGGAATTATGAATGCGACGGCAAGAGCGTGGAGCACATAGGGGTCCTTCGACTGCGTGGCCCTTCGCTGGCGAAGCGGCCACTCCGCTCAGGATGACAACGTTCAGGTTATTGTGCCACCGCATCGATCGGATCGAACGACATGACTCTGTTTCCCATGTTCATGAAACTCGAAGGCCGCTCCTGCCTGGTGGTCGGCGCCGGCACCGTCGGCGAGCCGAAGATCAGCAGCCTGATCGAAGCTGGCGCATCGGTCCGCGTGGTCGCCCTTCACGCCACCGCCGCAGTTGCGGAGTGGGCGCGAAGCCGGAGCAATTACCTGGGAGGCACGAGCTTTCAACAGCGCGGATCTCGACGGCACTTTCCTGGTCATCGCCGCCACCAACTCCCGCGATCTGAACGCCGCGATCTTCCACGAAGCCGGCCAGCGGAAGATTCTGTGCAACGTGGTGGATGATCCCGAATATTGCGATTTTTACTATCCCGCAGTCGTCCGGCGCGGAGATCTTCAGATCGCCATCTCGACCAACGGCCAAAGCCCCGCGCTGGCCCAGCGGATCAGGCGCGAACTCGAAATCCAGTTTGGTCCGGAATATGGCGAATGGCTCAGAGAATTGGGACAGATAAGGCAGCAACTGTTTGCCAGCAAGATCGACCCTGAGCAGCGGCGTCGCCTGTTGCACGAACTGGCCAGCCGCGAGGCTTTCAAAAAAGCACAGGCAGCGGAATTGAATACGCGAAGAAAGCAGTCTGGAGAAAATTTCATGACCGGTAAGGTGTACCTGGTGGGAGCGGGTCCGGGCGATCCCGAACTGCTCACGCTCAAAGCCCTCAAACTTCTGAAATCAGCCGATGTCGTGTTGCACGACGACCTCATCAGCCCGGAAATTCTGGCCTTCATTCCGTCGTCGACCGAAGTCCAAAATGTCGGCAAGCGTTTCGGGCAGAAGAGCATCAGCCAGGCGGAGATCCACGCGCTGATGGTGCAGAACGCACTGCTGGGCTTGCAGGTGGTTCGCCTGAAGAGCGGCGACCCGCTCATCTTCGGTCGCGCCGGTGAAGAGATGGAAGCTTTGCGCAAGGCCGGCATCGAGTTCGAAATCGTTCCCGGCGTCACGGCAGCGTTCGGCGCTGCAGCCAACGCGAAAATTCCGCTCACCCATCGTCAGGTTTCATCTGCCGTTGTGCTGGTGACCGGCCATCACGCCGCCACCGACGAATTTGCCGACTGGCCGGCGAAGATTCCCACCGACGCGACCGTGGTCGTCTACATGCCCGGCTACGACTATCGCAGCACGGCGCAGCAGCTCTTGCGTGCCGGTGTGCCGCGCACGACTCCATGCGCCATCGTCTCGCAGGCGACATCGTCCAACGAGCAGGTCCACATTACGACGGTCGAAGATCTGCACACATCGCCACGACTGCCTTCGCCGACGTTGCTGGTAGTCGGCGAAGTGGTGCGACTGGCAGAGCCTGTCGCGCTAAGTCAGCAGTTCGGTTGGCCGAGTGAGTTGGCTTCATCGGGTCCGGCGTTGTCAGCGAGTCAGGAGCGTGCGGAGTGAAAGACCATGCAGAGCTGATACCCGCCGAAGCGGAAGCAGTGGCGGCCGGAAGAAGTATTGAGCTGGGCATTCGCGACCTACGGAAAAGATGTGGCGATCGCCTCGGGCTTCGGGGTCGAGGGAATGGTGTTGCTCGACCTGGCCTCGCGGGTGCGTTCCGATTTTCGCGTCTTCACTCTGGACACCGAATTCCTGTTCCCTGAAACCTACGACCTGATGGACCGCGTCGAAAAACGCTACGGCATCAAGATCGAGAAAGTCTTCAGCACGCTTACTCCCGAAGAGCAGGAGCGCGAATACGGCGCAGCGCTCTGGAGCCGCGATCCCGACAAGTGCTGCGGCCTGCGCAAAGTCGAACCGCTCAAGACGAAGCTGACCGAACTGCGCGCCTGGATCACAGCCATCCGCCGCGACCAGACTTCGGCGCGCGCCTCGGCTCGCAAGGTGGAGTGGGATGCCAAGTTTCAGCTGCTGAAGATCAATCCCATCGCCGACTGGACATCGCCGATGGTATGGAGCTACGCCCTCAAGCACAACGTCCCTTACAACCCGCTGCACGACAAGAACTATCCCAGCATCGGATGCACCCATTGCACCCGTGCCGTCCGCCCGGGAGAGAGTGCGCGGGCAGGGCGCTGGTCCGGGTCCGACAAGGTCGAATGCGGACTGCACGTGGCAGCACCCGCGGCCATAGCTCCTCTGGTAGAGATCAAAGTAAAAAGCTCAGTCGGCTGTCGAGGAAAGCTGAAAAGACCAAAGTCGTAAACCACGAAGGACACGAAGGACCACGAAGGAGATCCATCCTAAGCCCAATGTTTTCCTTCGTGTACCTTCGTGTCCTTAGTGGTTAAGGCCTCTGAAGCCGCAAGACTCTCGCTGCCCAAAAAATCCATCCGGCTCATCGAAATTCTCGATTGTACTTACAACCCGCATTGACGATACACAGTGTAAAGATGAGTCCGAGTCCCCTAACCACAGACCACGACGCCTGCGGTGTCGGCCTGGTCGCCAAAATCGGCGGAGTCGCTTCGCGCGAGATCGTGGATCGCGCGCTGGAGGCTCTGATCCGGCTGGCGCATCGTGGAGGTGTGGACGCCGACGGACGAAGCGGTGACGGCGCCGGTCTGCTCACTCGCATCCCGGACAAATTGATTCGCAAGCAGGCGCGTAGAGTCCGGCATCAAGCTGCCCGCGGTCTACGGGCTCGGCATGGTTTTTTTGCCGCCCGGCTCAGGCAGAGGCGACGCGCGACGCCATCGAGGCGCAAGCGAAGAAAAGCGGCCTGAAGTGCCTGGGTTGGCGTCACGGTCCCGACCAATCCCGAAGTTGCGGGTCCCCGGGCTCACGAGGCGCTGCCCGTCATCGAGCAATGCTTCTTCGCTCCGGAATCCGAAACGTCAAATCTGGAATTTCTGCTTTTCCATTTCCGCAAGGAAGCCGAAGCTGTCGCTCCCGCCGGAACTTATTTCTGTTCACTGTCATGTCGGACCGTGGTTTACAAAGGACTGCTGACTCCTTCCCAGCTCCCCGCGTTTTATGCCGACTTGCGCGACCCCGATTTCGAAACTCTCTTCGCCATCTTTCATCAGCGCTACTCCACCAACACCCAACCCAGCTGGTCGATGGCGCAACCCTTCCGCTTTGTCGCGCACAACGGTGAGATCAACACCATCAGCGCCAACCGGCGCTGGATGCGCGCCCGCGGACCGGCACTGCGTCAGGAGCTCGGCTTCTCCGATCAAGTTCGCCTGCTGGAAGACCGGGTCAGCGACTCGGCCAGTTTCGATAACGGCCTGGAACTTTCTCTGCGCCGCGGCTACAACCCGGCGGAAGCCATGCTCTCGATGGTGCCTCCGGCCTGGGAGCGTTCACCCGAAGCCGCGCCCGAGTTGCGCAACTTTCTCGAAGAGCAGGCCCGCGTGCAGGAAGCGTGGGATGGTCCGGCGGCGCTGGTCTTCACCGACGGCTGCACCATCGGCGCGAAGCTTGACCGCAACGGTCTGCGTCCGCTGCGCTACACCCTGACCACGGATGGTCTGCTGGTGGTCGGCTCCGAGGTGGGAATTGCCGATCTGCACGGCAAAGAAATCGCCGAACGGCAGCGCCTGGGGCCGGGAGAAGTTCTGCTGGTGAATCCCGAGAGCGGCGAGTTTGTCCGCCCCAAAGATTCGCTGCGCATGCGAGAGGGAATCCGCGCCGTCACTTCGGTGCCGGCTGTGCTGGTCGAGCCCACGGACAAAGCATTTCTCGACCGGACGCCCGATCCGAAGCCGACGATGGCGGCGCTGGGCTGGAGCGAAGACCAGTTCCGCCTGCTCTTCCAACCGCTGGTCGAGCAGGGACAGGAAGCGGTCTGGAGCATGGGCGACGATGCGCCGCCGGCTTCGATGTCCACTTTCAAGCGTCCGCTGTGGGACTACTGCAAGCAGCGCTTCGCGCAAGTCACGAATCCGCCGATTGACTCTCTCCGCGAAACTCACGTGATGTCGCTGAAGGTATTTCTCGGCCGGGCTGCGATCAACTCTCCGCTGCTCGATGGCGGGCAATTGCAGTTGCTGAAAAAAGAATTGGGCACGACGGAACGAATCGCCTTCACTTTCCTCGCCGAGGATGGAGTGGAGGCAGCGAAGGCCGCGCTGGCGCGTTTGCAGGCAGACGTAAAGACGGCGTCGGCCAAAGCTCCGGGACTCATTCTGCTGACCGATCGCGGCGTAGACCCAAAACGCGCCGCGCTGCCGGCGCTGCTCGCTCTGGCCGCGGCCTGGAAGTCCATGGTCGAGGCCGGCGCCCAGCACATTCCGCTGGTGATCGAAAGCGGACAGGTCATCGACACCCATCACGTGGCCCTGCTGGTGGCCGCGGGTGCGAGCGCCGTGTTTCCCTATCTGGCGCTGGAGCAAGCCTCGCACATGAAGCCCGGCGGCGCAGTCGCCTATCGCGGCGCGGTGGAAAAGGGTCTGCGCAAAGTCATCGCGCGCATGGGTATCTCAACCATTGCCAGCTATCGCAACAGTCATCTGTTCGAAATCATCGGTCTTGACTCCGATGTGTGCAGCCGATTTTTCGAAGATGCCAGCCACTCTCTCGCGGGCAAAGGTCTGACCGAGCTTCTGCAGGATTTTCTCGATCGTCACGATTCGGTGTTTTCCATCACCTTCCCGACCATGACGATGACCACGCAGTTGCAGGACCAGGGACTCTATCGCTTCCGCCATCAGGGGGAGCAGCACGCGTGTTTCGCCCGAGTTGGTGCGGCGAATGCATCGCTACATCAAGTTTCCCACCGAGGAAAATCATCGCGCCTTCAAGGAACTCGGCCAGCAGAGAGAGGCAGTCGCGGTCCGAGACCTGATGGAGATTGTCCCGCACAAGCCGCTGCCGCTCGACGAAGTTGAAACCGACGCTGCCATCCTGGGCCGCTTCAGCACCCAGGCCATGTCGCTGGGCGCGATTTCGCCGGAGACCCACACCACTCTCGCCATCGCCATGAACCGCCTCGGCGGCCGCAGCAACACCGGCGAAGGCGGAGAAGATCCCGGAGCCTACGGCCCCGGCCGCGAGGACAACAACCGGGTCAAGCAGGTGGCCTCGGCGCGCTTCGGAGTCACTGCGGAATATCTGGTCCACGCCGACGAACTCGAAATCAAGATCGCGCAGGGTGCCAAGCCGGGCGAAGGCGGACAACTTCCGGCCAGCAAAGTTTCGGTCTACATCGCGCGTTTGCGGCACGCGGTGCCCGGCATGATGCTGATTTCTCCGCCGCCGCATCATGACATCTACAGCATCGAAGACCTGGCGCAACTGATCTACGATCTGCGGGCCATCAATCCGCACGCGCGCATCGGAGTGAAGCTGGTGGCCAGCGCCGGCGTTGGAATTATCGCCACGGGCGTGGCCAAGGCCGGAGCCGACGTCATCACCATCAGCGGCCACGATGGCGGCACCGGCGCGTCGCCGATTACTTCCATCAAGAATACCGGCCTGCCCTGGGAAGTGGGCTTGCGCGATGCTCACGATGCCCTGGTGAAAACCGGGCTGCGCGGCCGCGTGCGCCTGCGCGTGGACGGCGGATTCAAGTTCGCCCGCGATGTCATTATCGGCGCGCTTCTGGGCGCGGACGAATTTGGTTTTGGCACCGCGTCGCTGCTGGCGCTGGGATGCGTCATGGCGCGGCAATGCCATCTCAATACCTGTCCGGTCGGCATCGCCACCCAGGATGAAAAACTGCGCACCCGCTTTACCGGGAAGCCGGAGATGGTCGAGACCTACTTCCGGGCCGTCGCCGCCGATGTCCGCGAACTGCTGGCATCCATGGGCGCGCATTCAATCGAGTGACATCGTAGGCCAGGCCGAACGGCTGCGGCCCAGAAATGCGCCCGCGGCACGCGCCCTCGCCGGATTGCTGGATCCGATCGTTTCTTCCTGCCTCCCGGCTTCGGTCAAGGAAGACTCGAGCACTCTTTATCGCGAACTGAATCTCACCGATCGGCAGTGCGATCGATGACTCTGGCACTCGGGCGGCGCGCCGTCGTCGTTTCCGCATCACCAACTCCGATCGTTCCATCGGAGCTCATCTGAGCGGAGAAATTTTGCGTCAGCCAGGACCGCCGGCTGATGCGCCCGCCAAATATGAATTTGTCGGCAGCGCGGGACAGACCTTCGGTGGCTTTCTGACCAAGGGATTGAACTTCCGGCTGGTGGGCGAGGCCAACGACTACGTCGGCAAGAGTCTGTCCGGAGGCACGATTGCGATCACCGGCGGGGAAGAAGCCTCGCTGCGCGGCGACGTGCTTGCGGGCAACACTCTGCTGTACGGCGCGACCAGCGGCGAACTCTACATCGCGGGCCGGGTAGGCGAAAGATTTGCGGTCCGCAATAGCGGCGCGCTCGCCGTGGTCGAAGGCGTCGGCCAGCACGGCTGCGAATATATGACCGCCGGCGTCGCCGTGATTCTGGGTCCGGCGGGGATGAACTTTGGCGCGGGCATGACCGGCGGCCTGGCCTACGCCTTGCGTGATTCCATCGGAGGCTACGGATACAACCAGCAGTCGGTGCGCCTGGCTCCAGTCGAAGTCCGCGAAGAACTGTGGTTGCGCCGCGTACTGCGTAAGCATTTGCGCCTCACCGGCAGCCCGCGTGCCGCAAGCCTGTTGAATGCCGATACTCCTCTGCCGTTTCTGCGCGTGGAGCCGCTGGTCCTGCCATGTTCAGTGGCGGACACCTGGGCCCCGATTCTCGCCAGATTCAAGCGGCAACCCGCGTCGGTGGAAGCGCCGACCGGAGTGTACGTTCCGCATTCAACCGATCCGCGCGCCATCGCCGTGGTGTAAACCAACCACGCTGTCATCCTGAGGAAGCGGAATCCTTCGCATAGCGAAGGGTTCCCGACGAAGGACCTGTGCATTTTGCGGCGATAACACCTCTCGGCTGCAGCCACTCTTCCAGCGACGCATGCGCCAATGCCGCGTCACGCGGAATGCATAGGATCCTGCGCTTGCTTTCGTCCGGCTTCGCCGAGCGAAAGATCGCTCAGGATGACAGCCTTAATCTTCGAGTGACGCAACCTCACCCTTGTCATTCCGAAGCCAGATTTATCGGCGATGATATCGCGCTTCGGAATGACAATTCTGTGGAAGTTTTCAAGTTACACAACTACAAGATTTCTGAATCCCTTCCTTTCTCCGCTATAATCTTCCACTACTCATGGACTTTGATCAGCTAGTGACCTTTCTGGAAGTGGCCAAGCTGGGAAGCTTCTCCCGCGCGGGCCAAAAAGTCTTCCGCTCGCAGTCCGCCGTGAGCGCCCAGATCCGTCAACTGGAGCAGGAGTACGGAGACCGCCTGCTTGATCGTTCCGGCAAAGATGTAACTCTTACGCCCGCGGGCCGGGTGCTGTTCGCCTATGCCGAGCGCCTGCTGCAGATGCGCGACGAGTCTCTGCTCGCCGTCGCCGATCAGGGCACCAGTCCGCGCGGCACGCTGGTGATCGGCGCCAATGAAGCCACCTGTCTTTACGTGCTGCCCGATGTTTTCGCCAAGTACTGTCATCTGTATCCCGGCGTGCAGATCAGCATCTACCGCAACTTCAGCTACAAGATTGTCGAGAAGCTGGAGAACGGCACCATCGATGTCGGCATCGTGACCCTGCCGGTCAAGTCGGCCAGCCTGAAGACCCATTCCATTTTTCGCGATCAGCTGATGCTGATGGTGAGTCCGCAGAATGCGCTGGCCAAACTCGACGTGGTGCCGGTGAGCGAAGTCGCCAAACAGCCGCTGCTGCTGCCCAAGACCGGTTACAGCCGCCGGGTCATGGATAAACTGTTTCGTCCTTACGCCGCGCATCTTCAAGTCCGGATGGAACTGCCCAGCGTGGGCATGATCAAAAGCTTCGTGGCCGCCGGGCTGGGAGTTTCGCTGATCAGCTCCAGCTTCGCCAAAGACCAGGTGCTGGCCGGACGGGTCAAACTGATTCCCATCCGCGACCAGGAACTATGGCGGGAGCTGGGGATTGCCTACCGTCGCGACCGCACCCACACCCGCGCGACGACCACCTTCATCAGTACTGTCCGGCAGCTGGCTACCGCCTCCAAGTAAGCCTTCAGCTTCTCGTCACCCGTCAAAACGGCTCCAAAGAGCTGATCGAATTTGTCGATGCAGGACATCAAAATTTCAAATTTCCTTTTTCCGACGAAAGTTGCTAATCTTCAGCAGAAGCCTCAGAAGCTTTGATCGCGGTTACTCGCGGTCATCAACGAGACTTGAACCCAGCTGAGGGGGTGCGGTATGAAAGAACTGGAAAGCGGATTAAACAAAATCCTGGAAGAGCATCAGCATGAGAGCGGACTCCATGTCATCGGAGGCAGGCGCAGACTGGTTGATCGGCTGATGCAATTCTTTGAAGAATTCAAACCGGAGCAACCGGACCCGAGACTGGGCCGCGAACAGCACAACTAGGATCAGGCTCGAACAGCAACCATGAAAGCAATTTCCCTGAAGGCTAAGGCTAAGCGAATTACATCGATGAGCATTACATCGACACGAATTCGCGTGTCTTCTGGGGGAGGGCGCCTGGTGAGCTGAGAAACACAAAGCTTTAGGGCTGACAAGAAACCCACCGCCAGAAGCAACTGGCCGGTGGGTTTTTTATTTGCTCCAAACCCACATCAACGAACAGAGCACACAAGGGAGACAAAATGAACGATCTGTCAGAAGCGAGTAGTGAAGCATCGCAACCGCCTCGGGAATACGTGGTGATGAAATTCGGCGGCACTTCGGTGGAGGACGCCGCCGCCATTCGACGCCTGTGTCGACTGGTGGAACGGCCCTCATCTCTCCGCCCCGTGGTGGTGGTCAGCGCGCTGGCCAAGGTCACCGACCAGTTGATGAACGCGGGATGGGCTGCGGCGGCAGGGAACCTCGAATCCGCCCGGGAGATTCTGCAAGTTCTCCGCCAGCGGCATGAAACCGTCGCCGAGCGGCCTGGTGAAGGGCGACGAACGTCGCCGTCTGTCCAGCGAGTTCGCGAGCGAATTCAAGGCTGCTGGACAAGATGCTGGCGGCTATCGCAGCGGAGAAGGCGTTCGCGCCGTGTTCGCAGGACAAGCTCCTGGGTGTCGGCGAATTGCTTTCGTCGAAGCTGGTGCAATCCGCGCTGCAGTCCGCCGGAGTGGACGCCGTTCTAGTGGACGCGCGCGAGTGCATCATCACGGACGCTGCCCATGCCCGGGCCACTCCGCTATGGGAGGAAACCAATGAGCGTCTGCAGACGGTGCTGTGGCCGCTGCTGGAATCGGGACAGGTTCCGGTGATGGGCGGATTTGTCGGCGCGACCCGCGATGGCATTCCTACCACGCTGGGTCGTGGCGGCTCCGATTTCAGCGCCTCGATCGTAGGCGCCGGCATTCACGCCCAGCGGATCGAGATCTGGACCGACGTGGACGGCATCATGACCACCGATCCGAATCTCTGTCCCGACGCCCGCCGCGTCCCTCGCATGAGCTTCGACGAAGCCGCCGACCTGGCATACTTCGGCGCCAAGGTGTTGCACCCGGCGACGCTGGTGCCGGCCATGCGCAGCAATATTCCGGTCTGGGTGCTCAATTCGCGCAATCCGGAGTGTCCCGGGACCGAAATCGTGGCGCACTGCGAAGGCGACGGAGTGAAGGCCATCACTGCGAAGCGCGGCGTGGCCATCGTAGATGTCGAACCGGTGCGCTGGTTCGCGCCCGAACTGCTGCGCGAAGTCTTCGACGTCTTCGAACGTCATCAGCACAGTCTGGATCTGCTGTCCGCCTCACGCGGCAGCCTGGCGCTGCTGGTCAGTTCGGTATCGGCGCTGCCGGCAATCGCAGACGAACTGAAAGGCATGGCCAACGTGCGCTGGGAGAACCACAAAGCCCTGGTCTGCCTGGTGGGAGAACAGGTGCGTCGCCGTCCGGAAATCGCCAGCCAGGCATTTCGCGCCATCGGCGATATTGACGTCCGCATGATCTGCCAGGGTGCCTCGGAGCGGAACATCAGCTTCCTGGTGGACGAATCGCGCGCCGTGGAAGCGGTAGAACGCCTGCATCAGTCGTTCTTCTCAAGACCGGAGCCTTTCGTGGCCCAAAGCAGCTCGCAGTCCATGTGCCAGGCAGAAGTTGTATGGCACGGAGCCGATTAATGTAGGCGCGAGCGTCCCGCTCGTGCGGGGGCCACCACCAGCCACGTGGGGACAGCCGCCCTCGGCTGTCGCAGCGAAGCGCAGTTCCAATAGAGTGACCGCCGGCCACGAGCGGCCGCCCCACGACTCGCCGCTGCCTACATTTTCGATTGCCCGCATCGAAATTTCTACTTGACACTCACCGCATACCAATTATCATAAATGAATAATTATTCAGTACGATGAATAGTCATTCATGAGCAAGCCGCTGCGACAAAAGGTGATCCTGGAAGTGCTGGACCAGGGTTCCGTAAGCAGCCAGGAAGACCTGCAGCGGGCGCTGGGCAAGCGCGGTTTGAAGGTAGGGCAGGCCACGCTCTCGCGCGACATTCACGAGCTTGGCCTGGTCAAGACCGGATCAGGGTATGTGCTGCCCGGGCGAGGCGGAACCGGCCTTGCCGCCAGTCTCGCGGCTGGTCAGAGAGTTTGTGCTGGAAGTGAAGGCGGCGCAAAACCTGCTGGTCATCAAGACGACCGTAGGCAGCGCGCAGCCCGTGGCCGCCGCACTCGACGGCCAGGATTGGGAGGAAGCCATCGGAACCATCGCAGGCGACGACACGATATTGATGGTCTGTTCCGACAACCGGGGCGCCAAAGTGCTTGGCCGCCCGCATTCAGGAGATGCTCGCCTGATGGCGTCCAAGCTCAAAACCGCAATCCTCGGCGCGACCGGATACTCCGGCTTCGAACTGGCCCGCATTCTGCTGCGCCACCCCGGCGTAGAAACTCCGGTGATGCTTCAGCGTTCCGGCGAAGCTGCCGCGGAGGCAAATCTCGCGGACATGTATCCCGCCATCTCCGGCAACGGGGGATATCCGCTGCAGCCGTGGTCGTGGGCTGAACTGAAACGCCGCGAGATCGAACTGCTGTTTCTGGCTACGCCGCACGAAGTATCGCGGGCGCTGGTGCCGGAAGCGATTGCCCACGGCATGCGCGTGGTTGACCTCAGCGGCGCGTGGCGCTTGCGAGAGGCGCAAAACCGCGCCGTCTATGGCTTTCACGACGAGAATGCCGTCACCGCTGCCGATCTCATGGAGAAGGCGGTGTACGGTCTTCCCGAACTGAATGGCGACCAGCTTCCCGGCGCGGCGCTGGTGGCCAATCCCGGCTGCTATGCCACGTCGGTGATTCTTGCTCTGGCGCCGCTGCTGGCCGCGGACATCGTGGATCGCGAGAAGGGAATCATTTCCGATTCGAAGTCCGGCGTCTCGGGTGCGGGCAAGGAAGCCACGGCGCGCACCCACTTCGTTTCGGTGGCCGACAATCTTGTCCGCCTACTCGGTCTTCGGACATCGCCATGTCGGAGAAATTCTCGAGCAGTTGAAGCTGGATTCGGGCGAGCTGATTTTCACTCCGCACCTGCTTGCCGATTCCGCGAGGAATTCTTTCCACCATCTACGTTCATCTGAAGCAGGAGATGAAACCGGCGGAAGTAGAAGCTTGCTTCCACGATTTCTATGCGGGCAAGCCGTGGGTTCGCGTTTTCGCGACGCCGAAGCTGCCGCAGATCCAGTTTTCGCTTCACACCAACTACTGCGACCTGGGCTTTTGCCTGGCGAAAGACGGACGCCGCCTGGTGCTGGTGTCCTGCATAGACAATCTGCTCAAAGGCGCAGCCGGACAGGCAGTTCAGAACATGAACCTGATGTATGGGTTTAAGGAACAGGAAGGTCTGCAGTGAAGATCGTAATCAAGCTCGGTGGCGCGGCTCTCGAAGACAAGAACACATTGCACAAGTGCGCTCGCGCCATCGTTGAGCTGGCGGAAGACGGCCACAAAGTCACGGTCGTGCACGGCGGCGGCGCTGCGCTTACCCGCACGCTCAAGCTTCTGGGCAAGGAAAGCGATTTCGTAAATGGCCTGCGCATCACCGACGCTGAGACCCGCGATGTCGCGCTGATGGTGCTGGCCGGAATCGTGAACAAGAGTCTGGTGGCCGCCATCGTCGCCGCCGGACGTCCCGCCATCGGCCTTTGCGGCGGAGACGGCATGGCCTTCCGCGCCCGCAAAAAACAGACGCAGGGCTACGACCTGGGATACGTGGGAGAAATCTGCTCGGTCGAGCCGCGCTGGCTGGAAGCCATCTGGGGACTCGGCGGCTTGCCGGTGCTGTCCTCGGTCGCGCTGGGTTCGGACGGCGAATATTACAACGTGAACGCGGACCAGATGGCATCCGCCTGCGCCGTGGCCTGCCACGCCGACACGCTCATCTTCCTCACCGACGTTGCCGGCGTGAAAGATGCCGAAGGCGCGGTCATGCCCTGGCTGAACACCAAGCAGATTCCGGGCATGGTCGAGAACGCCGTGATCGCCGGCGGCATGTTGCCCAAGCTCGAAGCCTGCGGACAGGCGCTGCGCAAAGGTGTGGGCAGGGTACGCATTCTGCCGGCGGCGCAGGCCGACACTCTGCCGCAGTTCTATCTCACCAAGCTCGACGGTGGCACGGAGGTCATCGGCGCATGAGCCTCGCCACCGTCGTTCGTTCCGAATCCAAGCTGCTGCTTCCCACCTACGATCGCCAGCGCGTGCTGTTTGAGCGCGGGCGCGGCGTCTATCTGTGGGATTCGCGGGGCAAGCGCTATCTCGACTTCCTGAGCGGGATCGGCGTCAACGCGCTGGGTCATGCGCATCCCGTGATTCAGTCCACGTTGAAGCGGCAGGCGGGCCGGCTGATTCACGTGTCGAATCTGTTCTTCCACGAGTTCCAGGCAGAGCTGGCGAAGCGCCTGACCAGGATCTCCGGCTTGGACAAAGCTTTCTTCTGCAACAGCGGCACCGAGGCCTGGGAAGGCGCGCTCAAGATGGCCCGCGCCTTTGCCCGCACCCAGAACAACAACGGCCACAAAGCCAAGTGGCGTCTGCTGGCGCTGGAGAATTCTTTTCATGGCCGGACCTTCGGCTCGCTGGCCACCACAGGACAGGAAAAATATCGGCATCCCTTTGCGCCGCTGGTGCCGGGAGTCGGGTTTGTCGCCTTCAACGATGTTGACGACCTCAAGCGGCAATTTGACGGCAGCGTCTGCGCCATTTGCCTCGAGACCATTCAGGGCGAAGGCGGCATCCGTCCGCTGAGTCCTGAATTTCTGCAGACCGCGCGGCAGCTGTGCGACCGCACCGGAGCGCTGCTGATTCTCGACGAAATCCAATGCGGACTGGGCCGCACCGGAAAGTATTTTGCCTACCAGCATTACGGAATTCAGCCCGACATCGTCACCGTCGCCAAGCCGCTGGCGGCGGGCCTTCCGCTGGGAGCGCTGCTGACCACCGATCGCGTAGCCAGCGGCATGCATCCGGGAATGCACGGCACGACTTTCGGCGGCGGTCCGCTGGCCTGCGCCGTGGCCATTGAATTCCTGCGTGTGCTCGATCGCATGCTGGGACACATCCGCCAGACCGGTGACTACTTCCACGCCAAACTCGAAGCTCTCAAAGCGAAGCACGACGGCGTTCGCGAAATTCGCGGCATGGGTCTGATGCTGGGCATGAATCTCGATTCGGCCGACCGGGCGAAGGCAGTCGTCGCCCAGTTGCTGGATCGCGGCATCCTCATCAACCGCACCCAGGACACGGTGCTGCGTTTCCTGCCGCCCTACATCATTCAGAAAGCCCACGTGGATCTGGTGGTCCGTGCCCTCGACGCGGCCCTTACATCCACCCAACCGAAGAAGAATTTGACCAGCAATGGAAGACCCAGCACTGCGAAAGCAAGAAGGAGCCAATCACGGTGAGCAGCCAGCCCTTTCAAACCACGCAGGTCGCAACTCCCCCGGCAACCACGACTTTTCCGGGACGCGATCTTATTTCCATCCGCGATCTCAGCCCGATCGAGATTGAAACCATTTTCCATCTCGCCGGACTGTTGAAGGCGCGGCCATCGAATTTCCGCACCGCGCTCGCCGGCAAGCAGATGGTGATGTTCTTCGAAAAGGCATCGCTGCGCACCCGCCTCACCTTTGAAGCCGGAATGGCCAGCATGGGCGGCAACGCTTTCTTCATGGACCAGACTGCCGGCCGTCTGGACGCGCGCGAAAAGCTGAGCGACATCGCGCACAACGTGGAACGCTGGGTGGACGCCGTCGTGCTGCGCACCTACTCCCACGGCACGGTGGAAGGAATGGCCGAGCACGCCTGCATTCCGGTGATCAACGCGCTCAGCGACCTGGAGCATCCCTGCCAGGCGCTGGCCGACTACTTCACCTTGCTGGAGCGCTTCGGCGATCTGAAGAAAATCTGCCTGGCCTACGTGGGCGACGGCAACAACGTGGCCCATTCTCTGCTTCTGACTGCGGCCACTCTGGGCTCCAGCATCCGCATCGCCACGCCTGAGGGCTATGCTTGCGACGCGCAAATCGTTGCCGACGCCCGCGACCTCGCGCAACAGACCGGAGCGGTCATCGAAATCCTCAACGACCCAAAGCAGGCTGTGGACGGGGTAGACGCGGTCTATACTGATGCCTGGACCAGCATGGGTCACGAGCACGAAGAGCAGGAGCGGAACCAGATTTTCCCGCCCTACCAGGTGAACGAAACGCTCGTGGCCGGCGCGGCGCCTCACGCCGTCTTCATGCACTGCTTGCCCGCGCATCGCGGGATGGAGATCACGGACGCCATCATGGATTCCGATCGCTCCGTCGTCTTCGACCAGGCCGAAAGCCGCCTGCACGTGCAGAAGGCCATTCTGTTGTTACTGCTTGGCGGCAAGGTGGGCCGCACGAATTCGAGGAATTCCAATGGCTGAAAAAGTTGTGCTCGCATACTCCGGAGGCCTCGACACCTCCATCATCATTCCCTGGCTGAAGGAAAACTACGCCTACGACGTGATCGCCATGGTCGGAGACGTAGGCCAGGGAGACGACATCGAAGCCGTCGTCGAAAAGGCATACAAGACCGGCGCCAGCAAAGTCGTCGTCGAAGACATGCGCGAGGAATTTCTCACCGGATACGTCTTCCCCGCGCTAAGAGCAGGCGCGGTGTACGAACACAAGTATCTGCTGGGCACATCGCTGGCGCGGCCGGTGATTGCCAAGCATCAGGTGGAAGTGGCTCTGCGCGAGGGCGCAACCGCGGTCGCCCACGGCTGCACCGGCAAAGGCAACGATCAGGTCCGCTTCGAACTCGCCTACCAGGCGCTCGCTCCGGAACTCAAAGTGATCGCGCCGTGGCGCGAGTGGACTTTGAAGTCGCGCGAAGATTGCCTCGACTACGCCGAGAAGCGGGGCATCTCCGTCACCGCCAGCCGGGAGAAGATTCACAGCCGCGACCGCAATCTGTGGCACATCAGCCACGAGGGCGGGGAACTGGAAGATGCCGGCAACGCGCCGCTCCCCAGCACCTGGCAGCTGACTCGTTCGCCGCAGGAAGCTCCGGACCGCGAGGAGCAAGTCGTCATCGGCTTCGAAAAGGGAACTCCGGTTTCCGTGAACGGCATGAAGCTCGATCCGGTTTCGCTGGTCGAGTTGCTGAACGAAATCGGCGGACGCAACGCCATCGGCCGCATCGATCTGGTGGAGAACCGCTTCGTCGGCATCAAGTCGCGCGGATGTTACGAAACCCCGGGCGGAACTCTGCTGATTGCCGCTCACCGCGAACTCGAAGCTCTGTGCCTGGAGCGCGACCTCATGCACTTCAAGCAGCACATCGGCGCTGAAGTATGCGGAGCTGGTCTACTTCGGTCTCTGGTTCACGCCGCTGCGCGAGGCGCTCGACGCATTCGTCGACAACACGCAGCAGGACATCACCGGCACGACCACTCTCTCCCTCTACAAGGGCAACGTGTCGGTGGTCAGCCGCCACTCGGAGAATTCGCTCTACCGCACCGATCTCTCGTCCTTCACCATGGACGACAGCTACGACCAGAAAGATGCGGAAGGATTCATCCGCATCCTGGGGCTGCCGTCGCGCTCGCGCGCCCGTCTTCGCGCCGACGCCGCCAAGCCCGAGGTAATCCGATGAAGATGTGGTCAGGACGATTCCGCCAGCCGCTCGATGCCGATTTCGAGCGCTGGCAGCGGTCGTTCGACTTCGACCGGCGCCTGCTGCGGCGAGGAGCTGGCGGCCAGCCGCGCCCACGCGTCCGCGCTGAAGAATGCGGGAATCCTGTCTTCGAGCGAGCTGATCACCATCCTTCAGGGCCTGAAGCAGATTGGCGAGAAGGCCGCGGCATCGCCTGCATTTCTCGACGACAACGAAGCCGAGGATGTGCATCACTTCGTCGAAAAGCAACTGGTCGCGCTGATCGGCGACACCGGATACAAGCTGCACAGCGGCCGCAGCCGCAACGAACAGATTGCCACCGACCTGCGTCTCTACGTTCGGGCTTCGATCGACCAGATACGCGCCGATCTGGCGGAGTGGCTGAGCATTGCACTCGACCGCGCCGAACAGGCGGGAAACGCGGCCATGCCTGCCTACACGCACCTGCAGCGCGCCGAGCCGGTGCTGGTCGCGCACTGGCTGCTGGCCTATGTCGAAATGTTTCTGCGCGACGCCGACCGCCTGGCTGACTGCCGCAAGCGGCTGAACCTTTCTCCCCTGGGTTCAGGCGCGGTGGCGGGCGCGACACTGCCGCTCGATCGCCGCGCCATGGCCGAAGAACTGGGCTTCGATGCTCCGACCGCCAACAGCATCGACGCCACCAGCGATCGCGATTTCGTTCTGGAATTTGTCGGAGCGCTTTCTCTTCTGGCCGTGCACCTGAGCCGCTGGGCGGAAGAGATGATCCTGTTTTCGTCGCAGGAATTCGGATTCATCCGCCTGCCCGAGGCCTATTCCACCGGAAGCAGCGCCATGCCGCAGAAGATGAACCCTGACCTGCTCGAGCTCACCCGCGGCAAAGCCGCCCGCATCATCGGCGACGCGACCGCCCTGCTGGTCACGGTGAAAGGCCTGCCTCTGGCCTACAACAAAGACTTGCAGGAGACGCAGCAGCCGCTCTTCGATGCCGCCGGCACCGTGCTTTCGCTGCTGCCCATGGCCTCCGGCTGGATGAAGGCTGTCGAGTTCAATCACGAGCGCATGCAGCAAGCCGCACAGTCCGGATTCATGAATGCCTGGGCGGGGGCCACTTATCTGGTTCGCCGCGGAGTTCCTTTCCGCCTGGCTCACGAAATAGTTGGCAAAGCGGTGCAAACTTGCATCGAAAGAAAGTGTGAGTTGGCAGATTTGCCGTTGGAGGAACTACGCCAGTTGAATCCAGCCTTTGATCAGGATTTCTATTCCTCTCTAACTCTGCAGGCGGTGCTTGCCATCCACGACGTGCCCGGCGGCACTGCGCCGGCACGTGTCCGTCAGGCCATCGCCGACGCCCGGCAAAAAGTGGAAGCCATGCGGGAGGACGTCCATGCGCACGCGTGAAGCCCTTCTGCCCGACGCCGAGCAGATCCACGAACTGATCGCGACCTACTCTCACGACGGCACTCTGCTGCCGCGCACCTTCGCCGAAGTCTGCGAGAACGTGCGCGACTTCGTCGTCCTCGAAGATCACGGCCACATTATCGGCTGCGGCGCCCTTCACTTTACGGTCCGCACCTGGCCGAAATTCGCTCCATCACCGTCGATCCCGCGCGCCAGGGTTCGGGCGGCGGCGAGCGCCTGGTCAGAGCTTTGCTGGCGCAGGCCAAGAAACACAACGTCAGTTCCATCTGCCTGTTCACGCGCATTCCGGAATTCTTCGCCCGCCTGGGATTTGCCATGGCGCAGCGTGAAGATCTTCCCGACAAAATCCACAAAGACTGCTGCGTCTGCCCGCGCTTTGACCATTGCGACGAAGTCGCCATGGTGCGCGGCGAATTGCCCAAGTTCGCCATGCTTCCTCAGCCTGCCAACTGGCTGGTGAAAA
The DNA here is from genome assembly GCA_963816865.1 of Terriglobia bacterium. Classification (GTDB taxonomy): domain Bacteria; phylum Acidobacteriota; class Terriglobia; order Terriglobales; family Acidobacteriaceae; genus JAIQFF01. Next base: position 397,840 of record CAWFMU010000036.1, on the reverse strand, counting down.
TCGAGGTATGAAAGTTCGCGCTCGTCCCAGCCTTAACTCAGTCCGACGACATGGCTCTGCCCGCCGGGTTCAGTTTCTCGGCGGCTTGCGCCGGAATCAAGGCCAGCGGCCGGCCTGACCTGGCGCTGGTCGAGGCCTGTCCCGGCACGACCGCAGCAGCGCTGTTCACCAGGAATCGCGTGGTAGCCGCTCCCCTCGAAGTCGGACGCGCGTCACTGGCCGCCAGCCGCGGCCGGATTCGGGCAGTGATCGTGAACTCCGGCAATGCCAACTGCGCCACCGGCAAAGCCGGGATACGGGCCTGCCAGCAAGTCTGCCGGGAGCTGGCGCGGCTGCTGGAACTCCGTCCCGAGCGAAATTTTTCCATCCTCCACTGGCATTATTGGCGTCCCTCTGCCGGTGAATAAGATAGTGGCCACGCTGCCCGATCTGGCCGCGGCACGCGAGGCAACGAAGCGGGGAATCGCTGACTTCGCCCACGCCATCATGACCACCGACACCCGGCCCAAGCTGGCCAGCGCGACGGTTCATGCCGGAAAAACCGCCGTGAATATTCTGGGAATAGCCAAGGGCGCCGGCATGATCCATCCTCAGCTTGCCACCATGCTGGTCTATCTCTTTACCGATGTCGTCGCCACCCCGGCTGAGCTAAAGCGTGTACTATCAGATTCCTGCGAGCAGACCTTCAACTGTATCTCGATAGACGGAGACACCTCGACCAACGACACCGTGCTGCTGCTGGCCAGTGGCCAGAGCGGAGTCCGCTTGAAGCAGCCATCGGTGCGTAAGGATTTTTCGGAAGCGCTCCTGCAAGTTTGCCAGTCTCTGGCCGAGCAGATCGTCTCCGACGGCGAAGGGGTCAAGCATGTGATTCGACTTTCCGTCGAGCAGGCCAGGAATCGCGAGGAAGCGCGGCAGGTGGCCCAAACCGTGGCTCATTCCCTGCTGGTAAAGACCGCGTGGGCGGGCGCGGACCCGAATTGGGGACGCATTCTTGCCGCCGTAGGAAGATCAGGAATCGCCATTGACCCGGCGAAAGTCAGATCGAAGATTGGCGATCAAACTGTCTGCCGGGGCGGCGTCGGCTGCGCCTTCGACGAGAAGACGGCGCATCAGGCGCTGTCCCAGCCCCGCTGTGACATTCGCATCTCCTGGGTCGAGGCAGCAGCTCCATACAGTTCCTGACCACCGACCTGACTGCTGAATATGTGAGCATCAATGCGGACTATTCCACGTAGGTGCCGATGTCTAATTTTGGGTAGAGCAGCGCGTTCACCGCTGCATGGGAGGCCTTCTCCCGTGCCAGCGATTGTCGAGTTCGTAACTACAGTATCTTCCGGATGGCGGAGACTGCCATCTGGCGCGGTATTAATGGAAATACCCCAACGCGAAGGAGAGCACGGCAGACGCTGGTAACTCCCCATAACCGGCCGGCGTCTGCCACTCCTGTAAGCTCTCCGGATCAGCTCCACACTAATTTGAACCGGATTTCTTGCCGGGAAAAAATGTTCCCCCTGCCAGCACTGTCTGCACCGCCAGTACCAGATCGCGCGCCGCATCCCCTTTAGCGACCGCCCCGCGAATTCCATCCGTCTTGAAATGACGATAGAGGTCGTCGGAGAGGTGCAGCGAGAACAGAATCACCGGGATCTGCGGTTGTTTCTTGGTAATTCAGCTCGCGGCTTCGAGACCGTTCATCACCGGCATGCTGATGTCCATGATGATGACGTCGGGATGAAACTGAAGCGTCTTTTCCAGAGCTTCCTGCCCGTTATTGGCTTCCGCGCAAACGCTCCAGCCGGGCTGGACCTCAAGCAGATTGCGAATTCCCAGCCGCATCACCTCATGATCGTCGGCTACCAGAACCCTGACCCGGGGATGCGGAGAACCATAAACCGTTGTCGTTGCCATATGCATGATTTTCGAGTCTGCCAGCCTCGTAAGCCGTAGGTGCACTCGAAGCGAGCTCGGGGTCATGCCTTTTTGGCGCCGTTGAACGCCGCGTCAAGCTGGCCAGATAAATTTAGTTGCGATGGTCGATAGTCAAGGTAACTCGGATCGCATTTTTCCGGCAATGGCTCGGTCGTGCGCTGCTGTGGCACAAAAGTGTTAAGAGAATCTCTTAGAAGAGCCAGCAACCAGAGACTAGCAACCAGAAACCGGAACGGTTCCGCAAACTTTCATCGCATGCGACGATCCTGTATCTTTACCAGTCCAGGGTTATGACTCCGAACCCAATCAACCAGGCTGCAGGGCCATGAAAATGAAAACCGCATCGTTTCGCGCCGGGACGTTCGCCACGCTGTCATCCTGCTCACTCTCCCTCTGCCGCTGCGGCTGCGCAGTCGCAGCCCGCTGCCGATCTCATCATTCGCAACGCCAAAGTCTGGACGGTGGACAAAGACCATCCCACGGCCCAGGCGGTCGCGGTCCTGGGCGACCGGATCGTGGCGGTTGGCTCCAACGCCGATGTCGAAGCCTGGCACGGCGCTCACACCCGCACCATCGATGCGTCCGGAAAATTATTGCTGCCGGGCTTCAACGACTCCCACGTGCACTTTGTCGACGGCGGCCTCTCGCTCGACAGCGTGCAACTGAATGACGCCACCAGCGCCGCGGAATTTGCCCGTCGCATCGGCGAACAGGCCAAGAAGACGCCCAAGGGCGAGTGGGTCACGAGCGGCGACTGGGATGAGACCAAGTGGACTCCAGCCGCCATGCCCACCAAGGAATTGATCGATCCGCTCACCCCGGACACGCCCGTATTTGTGTCCCGCTACGACGGCCACATGGCTCTGGCCAACTCGGTCACGCTTCGGCTGGCAGGCATCACCGCGCAAACTCCGGACCCTCCCGGCGGCGTCATCGTGCGCGACGCGCAGGGCAATCCGACCGGCGCGCTGAAAGACGCCGCCATGGACTACGTCTACAAGATCGCGCCGCCGCTTTCGCACGATGCGCGGCTGCGGGCAGTCAAGCGCGCCCTGGCTCATGCCGCCTCGCTCGGCGTCACCAGCGTGCAGCACATGAATCCGGAATACGCCGACATCGCCGTCTACGCCGAGTTGCTGGAGCGGGGAGAGCTGACCGCGCGCATCTATGCCGCGCCGCTTATTACCGGCGTTGATGATCAGGTGAAAATCGGCATCCGCCACGCCTTCGGCGGCCCGTTTCTGCGCATCGGCGCCCTCAAGGCTTACGCGGACGGCTCGCTCGGCTCTTCGACCGCCTACTTCTTCGAGCCCTTCAGCAATCAGCCCAACAACCACGGCTTGCTCTCCGACGAAATGCATCCGATGTCGCTGATGCGCGACCGCATGATGAAAGCCGATGCATCCGGACTGCAGCTTTGCACCCACGCCATCGGTGACCAGGGCATTTCGATCATCCTCGACCTGTACGGCGAAATCGTGAAAGCCCACGGCGAGAGCGACCGCCGCTTTCGCATCGAACACGCGCAGCACATGGCGGCAAAGGATTTCGACCGCTTCGCCCAATTGCACGTGATCGCCTCGATGCAGCCCTACCACGCCATTGACGATGGACGCTGGGCCGAGGAGCGCATCGGCCACGACCGCGCCAGCCGCACCTACGCCTTTCGCACCTTCCTGAACCACGGCGTGCGTCTCGCCTTCGGCACCGACTGGAACGTGGCTCCGCTCAATCCCATGCTGGGTCTCTACGCCGCCGTGACGCGCGCAACTCTGGACGGCAAGAATCCCAACGGCTGGTTTCCCGAGCAGAAACTCACGATTGCGGAAGCCGTCGAGGCCTACACCATGGGTTCCGCCTATGCTGAATTTCAGGAAAAAGACAAAGGCTCGATCACGCCCGGCAAGCTGGCGGACATGGTTCTGCTCAGTGACGACGTCTTTACCATCGACCCGGCAAAAATCCGCGAGGTCAGGATTCTGACGACCTGGGTGGGCGGAAAAATAGTGTGGGACGCCGCTCAGAACACCGCGCCGATCACTGAACTGACATTTCACTCGGCAAACGCCTGCCCAATCTACATGCACTGCCTTTGGCGGATTCTCTGTTGGCGAGAAGTGTTTTGCACAGGTCAGGATGTACTAACGGCCATCTTGACACCTTTCCCGATTGCGGCGTAACTTTCATTAAGTTTTTTTAATGGTCGGCGCGGGCACGTCTGAAAGCCGCGCCCATAGCCACTTCTAGACCGTAGCGACTGCAAGCAGCGCCGCCAAAACCTTTTGGTGGGGTCGAAACGGCAGATCCAAAACGCGCCTCTCCCAAGTAACAAACCTGGCTAACGCCAGGAGTGTCTCTTCGCGTGCACGGAGGTGCAGCTTGAAACAAGCAAACTTGCTGGCGATCGCCGGTATCGCTTTGACCGTGATCTTGAACCCGGGAACCATTGCGGCTCAGCACGATCCCGGGCCGCGTCCAGTCGCTCCAGATGCGGCGCCCGTGCCTTATTCGAAGCTGAGCTAAGACCTGCAAGACCTTTTTCACCGCGGCCATGAGCGACTTCATGGAAATCGATTCGGTGAGCGGAACCATATCCGGAGAAGACGGATCCGGTTTGGGGCCGACCTTCAACGGCAACAGTTGTGCCCAATGTCATGCCTTCCCAGTGGTCGGCGGCAGCAGCCCGGCCAGGAATCCGCAGGTCGAACTCGCCACCCTGGACCGGCGCCACGAATACCGTCCCCTCATTTATTACGAGCGACGGCCCGGTGCGGGAGGTCCGATTCGTCCGCAACCCCGATGGTTCGCCCGATGGCGGAGTGCATGGCTTGTTCACCATCAGGGGCCGAACGGACGCTGCTCGGGTTGTGATCTGACGCAGCCTAATTTCGCCCAGCAACTCGCCGCCGGCAACGTGATTTTCCGGATACCAACTCCAACCTTTGGCCTCGGTCTGGTCGAAGCCACTCCGGACTCGACCCTGCAGGCCAACCTGGCGGCGAATCGCCAGATCAAGTCGCAGCTGGGTATCGGCGGCGACGCTCAATACCAGCGGCAACGACGGCACCGTCACTCGCTTTGGCTGGAAGGCACAGAACAAGTCGTTGATGATCTTCGCCGGTGAAGCCTATAACGTTGAGCAGGGCGTCTCGAACGAGGCATTCGGCAATGAGCGCGCCGCCGTCGCAGGCTGCGTGTTCAACGGATCCCCGGAAGACGCCACCAAGATGCGACGACAATACAGCAGCACGGGACAGCGGCGCAGATGTCATCGGACCTGGTGAACTTCGCCGCCTTCATGCGCTTCTCCGCGCCGCCGGCGCCGGGTGCAATGTCGGCTTCGGCGAACGAACGGCGCCAGCCTGTTTAACGGCGTCGGTTGTGCGCCTTTGTCACACCGCCACTTTGACCACCGGGATGTCGAAATTCGGCGGCATGTCAAGTGTTACCTATCACCCATTCTCCGACTTCGCCCTGCACCACATGGGCTCGCGGTTTGTCGGATGGCGTCAGTCAGGGGGCGGCCGGTCCGGACCAGTTCCGCACGGCTCCGCTCTGGGGTCTCGGCCAGCGCCTCTTCTTCCTGCATGATGGACGGACCTCCGACCTGTTGCAGGCGATTCAGGCCCATGCTTCGGATTGCGGAAACCGCCGCTTCCGTTTTGGAGGAAACGCCAGCCAGAGCTGTGGATCAGAAGCCAACGACGTGATCCGCAGATTCAATTCGCTCAACCGCTCACAGATGCAGGATGTGTTGAACTTCCTGCGTTCGTTGTAACGTGAGCGCTCGTTTGTCCCTCGGATCGCGGAGAGAGTTTGTGAAGCTCTCCGCGATCCTCTCCTTTTCTCGCTGCAGGCCGATTCAGACAATCTCGGTGTTGTGTGGCTTCTCCTCGCCCCGGCGTCGGCCCAGGGAGGCCCCTGTGGTCCTTCGCCCGAAATCCGCGCCCAGCTCGAGAAGATTGCGGTGGTGGTGTCCAACCCCTCGGACTTCGATCGGGCTCTGGCCCCGCTGGTCGCGCTTCGCCAGCATTATCCGAATGATCTGTGGGTCAACGAACGCTATCAGGACGCGGTTCAGCAGTACGGAATCGAAGGTCACTTGAGAAAGCTGACCGAGGACTATCAGGTTCTCTCCATGCAGCACCCCGACGACCCGATGTACAGCTACCTCTACTCGCGCAGCCTGATGGGGCGCAATACTCCCGCTGCGACCCAGCAGATGACGGAAATTGTCGCGGACCATCCTGACTTTGCGCCGGCCCACGGTTCGCTGGCCGAAATCTACGCTTCCGCAATCTTCCATGACGAGTCGAAAGAGAAGACCGAACGTGAGCGCTTTCTCGCGCTCTGCCCGAGGCTCGACGATGCAGCAGCGGCCGGCCACGCTTACCCGAGCCGAGTCTCCTGGTCGACCAGGCCGAGAGCCTGCTGGCCCAGAATGCCGACCCCGACCGCATAGCCGCCATCGCCGACCAGGGCGTTCGGGACGACGAATGGCGACTGCAGCGCATCCGCCCTTTCGACTGGTATAGCGTGGAGTACAAACGCCAGGCCCAGCGCGATCTCCAGGCGAAATATTGGAGACTATGGAGCATCCAGGTTCGCTGCTACCGGCGCGCCGGCCGACCGGAGAAGGCCGCGCCATGCTCGCCGCGATGGAGCAGCGCGCCGCGTCCCTGCGCAACAGTTCAGACCCGGCCTATTGGGATGCTCTTGCCCTGCTCGCCCGTTTGTATGAAGAAGGAAACCAGAAAGATCTGGCCACTCAGAAGCTGAAGTCGATGCAGGATTTCCTGGCCGGCGCATCCCGACCCGCGCCGCTCCGCCCAACTGGAAGACCTGCAAAAGCTGGCTGCTACGCCGTAAGTGTTTCTCCGCAGAATTCCCTGTCATCCTGAGCGCAGCAGGAATTTCGCTTCGCGAAATTCCTGCGGAGTCGAAGGACCCCTACCGGTTGCAATGACGCTCGCATCCTGGAGATTTTCCGTGCCGGATAGTGAAACAATCCTGACGGTTGCCGTTTAGCTTATAGGGGTCCTTCGACTGCATGTAAAGTTCGCGAAGCGAACTTTCACTCCGCTCAGGATGACAGAAACAATCAGATGTCAGCGCGAAGAAATCTCCGTCCGCAGCAAATCATCCATCGTTTCCCGCCGCCGGATGACCTTCACCGATTTGCCATCCACCAGCACTTCCGCCGGCCTCGGCCGCGAATTGTAGTTGGACGCCAGCACCATGCCGTACGCGCCGGCATCCAGAATGGCCAGCAGGTCCCCTTCGTTGACCACGGGCAACTCGCGGCCGCGCGCAAAGAAATCTCCACTCTCACAGATGGGACCGACCACATCGACAGTTTCATGTCGCGCCGAATTCATATCCAGATGCGCCGGAACGATTTCGTGATAGGCATCGTAGAGCGAAGGCCGCACCAGGTCATTCATCGCGGCATCGACCACCAGAAATTGCTTGGGGCCATTCGTTTTCCGATAGAGCACTCGCGTGAGCAGCGCGCCCGCCGGCCCCACGATCGAGCGGCCCGGCTCGAGCAGAAGATGCACTTTCAGTCCTCGCAGCGGACGCAGCAGCGCGGCCGCATATTCGGCGGCCTGTCCGGCAAACTCCTGCGGCGATGGGTCCTCGTAATCGATGCCGAGGCCGCCGCCTGCGTCCACGTATTCGATGCGATGGCCGTCGTCTTGCAACACCCGCACCAATTCGGCCACGCGTTCCATGGTCAGCGCGAAGGGCTGCACGTCCGTGATCTGCGAGCCGATGTGCACGCTCACGCCCGCAATCCGGAGATACTTTGTCCCGGAAGCCTGGGCGTATAGCTTTCTTGCTTTGCTGATGGGAATTCCAAACTTGTGCTGCTGCAGACCGGTCGAGATATAAGGATGCGTGTTGGCCGGAACGTCTGGGTTCACGCGCAATGCGATCCGTGCCTTCTCCCGGGTGCGTGCCGCACACTCGGCCAGCCGCCAGAGTTCGGCTTCGCTCTCCACGTTGAACAGCATCACGCCGGCTTTGAGCGCGGCCTGCATCTCCTCGGCGGTCTTGCCCACTCCGGAGAACACAACTCTCTTCGCGGCCCGCCGGTCCACGCGCAAGACTCGTTCCAGTTCTCCGCCTGAAACCACATCGAAGCCGCATCCCATTCCCGCCAGCAACCGCAGAATCCCCAGGCTCGAATTTGCCTTGACCGAATAGCAGACGGTGTGGGGAACTTTGCGGAAGGCGTGCTCGAAGTCCGCCATGCGTTCGCGGATCGTCGATGCGGAATAAACGTAGAGCGGAGTTCCGTAGCGCTCCGCCAGCCGTTCCAGTGGAACCTCGTCGCACTCCAGCGCGGACCCGACCGGACGGCGGCGAAGAAATCCCTTTCGCACTTCGCGATAGGAAAAGGCCGGGGGACGGCCCTGGCTCCGGTTTGAAGTGCGGCTCACTTGCGCTTGGGTTCGCCTTTCACTCGGATGGCAACCACGGTTTCATCGTCAAAGGCTTCCTCTCCCGCGGCATGCTCAGTCACGGCTTTGAACAGCGACTTCACCACGCAATCCGCCGAAACGTCGACGCAACCTGCGATGATGGCTTCCGTCCGGTGGCGTCCAAACATGTCGCCGGCCTTGTTGCGGGCGTCCAGAATGCCATCGCTGAAAAACACGAACATGTCGCCGGGCTTGGCCTTGAAGGTGAATTCGTCGTACTCGGCGTCGTCAAACAGGCCCAAGAGGCAGACCGGTGGCTTCGATGACCTCGATCTTGCCGTCATGGCAGTACAAGGGACGAGGAAGGCCCGAGTTGGCTATCTTCAGCGAACGGTTGCGATCGTCCCACACCGCATAGATGAGCGAGACGAACTGGCCCTCAATGCGCCGCTCGCCCAGAGAAAAATTGACCGCGCGCAGCATCTCCGCCGGTCCGGGTTCGATGGGAGCGTGCGACCGCAGAATGCCGCTGACCAGCGCCGCATAGATCGCGGCCGGAGCGCCCTTGCCGCTGACGTCTCCGATGACCATTCCCATCTGGTCGAGCGAGTAGTTGACAAAGTCGTACAGGTCGCCGCCGATGGCGCGCGCCGGCGCAAACTTGGCGGCCACTTCCAGATTCGGCAGCTTGGGCAAGGACTGCGGCAGCAGGCGAAATTGCAATTCGCGCGCCAGCGACAGGTCGCGTTCCAGACGCTTCTCCTGCCGGGCGATCTCTTCGTACAGCCTGGCGTTTTCCAGCGCGATCGCAACCTGGGCCGCCAGCGTGGTGACCGTGCGCTTGTGGTCGTCGGTAAAGAATCCCCGCTTGGTGTGCTCCAGATCGAGCACGCCGATGACTTTGTCCTTGTAAATCAGCGGCACCGCCAGTTCCGAGCGGGTCTCCGGATTCAGCAGAATATATCGCGGATCTTTGCTGACGTCCGGCACCAGCACCGCCTGCCGGTGACGCGCCGCGTATCCCACCAGGCCATCGCCCAGCGGCACATCGTGCTTCAGCTGGATGTTTTCCTGAAAGCGCAAAGAGAACCGGTGCTGCAATTTCTCTCCCGCGGGGTCCACCATCAGGATGCTGAACATCTGGTAGTCGATCAGGCGGCTGAGCAGTTCGGCAATGCGCTTGAGCAATTCGTCCACGTTCAGAATGGAAGTAAGCTCGCGCGCGATCTCGTTCAGCAATACCAGCGTCCGCGCCTGCTTGGTGGTCCGGGTGTACAGCCGCGCATTCTCGATTCCCACGGCCATGCGCGAGCCGATCAGCGTCAGCAGCCGCTTGTGCTCCTCGGTGAAGCGTCCGGCTTCGTGGGTTTCCAGATTCAGTACGCCGATGACCTTATTTTTTACGATCAGCGGAATCGCCAGCTCCGAGCGCACATCGGGCGCGGCCGAGATGTACTCGGGATGCTTCGACACGTCATCGACCAGGATGGCCTCGCGCCGCTGCGCTGCCAATCCGGTAACACCCTCGCCAATCTTGATCTTTACCCGCTCGGCCACTTCGCGCGCATATCCCACCTGGAAGCGGATTCGCAGGTCCTGTGCCTTCTCATTCACCAGCAGGATGGCAAAGATTTCGTAGTCAATGACTTTGCGCACCAGTTCGGCCACGCGGCGCAGCGTGGTGTCCAGGTCGAGGGTCGTGTTGACGACGTCCGCCACCTCGAGCAGCAAAGGCTCGACTTTCAACTGATCGGATTGAGTCAGAGCGATTTCCACAAGTCTTGTTTCTACGAGTGTCAATGATAACAGCCGCTCGAGTTCGAACGGGTTGTCAGAATGTAGGCGCGAGCGCCCGCGCTCGTGCGGCAGCGAATATGGACGAGCCAGTCGAGCAGTTGGCAATTGGCACTTGGCAATGCAGCAATCGCTCTCGGCAACGAGGTTGTTGCCAGTCCCAGATCGCTAATTGCTAATTGCTGATCGCCAGGAGCCGCTCGCGCCTACATTACGCTTCCCGCGGCACGACGCAAATGTCCGGGAGATTGCGGTATTTTTCGGCGTAATCCAGGCCGTAGCCGACTACGAATTCGTCGGGAATGCTGAAGCCCACGTAGTCGGCCGTGATCGGTTGCTTTCGGCGTGACGGCTTGTCCAGCAGGGCGGCGATCTTGAGCGACTTGGGCTGGCGCGCCATCAGCATCTTCTTCAGATAAGTCAACGTGAGTCCGGTATCGAGAATGTCTTCCACCAGGATCACATTCTTTCCGATCATGGACTGGTCCATGTCCTTGGTCAGCCGCACTTCGCCGGTTGAGTCCCATCCCGATTTCAGTTCCTGGGCCGGGCTGGGCCGATTGCCGTAGCTGGAGACGCCGATGAAATCGAAGGTGGCGTCAATGTGCAACTGGCGGGACAAATCGCTGAGAAAAATGGCCGCACCTTTCAACACGCCCAACAGGACGACAGACTGTCCGGCATACTCCCGGTTGATTTCGGCGCCCATCTCAGCCACACGTTGGGCGATCTGTTCACGCGTAATGAGGACCTTTAGCTCAGCCATGGCGATTCATATTAAACTAAAGCGGTTGGCACTTGGGAAATAGCATTTCGCAATTAGCAAATGCCGGGTGTAACGACTTAAGGAGAGCACTTGCCATCACAGAAAGACAACAATGCTGCCTGGCGCATGGGCGGAATCACCGTCGGCGCCGTCGAAGACTACCTCTACTCCCTGCTTCCCGCCCGCGACGAGGTATTGACGGAGATAGAATCCGAGGCCGCCAAACGAAAAATCCCCATCGTCGGACCTGCCGTGGGCCGCATCCTGTATCAACTGGCCCTGATGATCAACGCCAAGACGGTATTCGAACTGGGCTCGGCCATCGGTTACTCCACCATCTGGTGGGCCCGCGCGGTGGGCGAAGGCGGCCGCGTGATCTACACCGACGGCGACCGCAAGAAGGCCGACGAAGCCCGCGGCTATTTCGACCGCGCCGGAGTCTCGAAACAGATCACGCTCAAAACCGGTGACGCCCTCGAACTCCTCTCCGAAGAAAAGCAGCAGTTCGACATCATCTTCAACGACGTAGACAAAGAAGACTATCCGCGCGTCTTCAAGCTGATCCTGCCGCGCCTGCGCAAAGGCGGCCTGTTCGTGACGGACAATGTCTTATGGAGCGGGAAAGTCGCGCAGGACAACCCTCCGAGGCCTCGACCAAAGCGATCCTGGAATTCAACCGCCTGCTCTACAACTCACCGGATCTGTTCACGACAATCCTACCCATCCGCGACGGCGTTGCGGTAGCCGTCAAAAAGTAAACTGAGAACCGGGAACTCCCAACTGAAAACTGGTTTTTGTGCTCCTGTTTTTCTCGGCAGGAAAGCGTCCGATAGCGGCTAAATCGACTTCACCGGAATAAGCGTCAAGTCCTCCACCAATCCGACTTCCTTCTGAATAAATGGTTCGGCATAAGTCACTCCACCCAGCATGCCGTAAAAGCGGGCCATAGCCTCAATCCGCGAACGAATCTCATCCCGGGCAGGGAAGATACCCTTGCCGGCTTCCTGATCGCTGAATTGTGACTTGTAAGCCATCAGAGCTTCAAACCGGGCCTCAAACTGCTCGGTGATATCGACAACAAACGTAGGACGCACATCGTAGTAGAGCGTGGCGTAAATGATCTTGAATGGCCGGTGGGGAAGAGAAGTTCCGTAGCGCCGGCGTCCCGCCGGCTGTCCTGAGGGCGTCCCGCCCTCAGCGAGGCAGGCGTCGCGGGCGAGTCGCCCGCGGCCACACTCAGCATCAACATCAACATCCAGCTTGGCCAGTCCGGCCAAAAAGCAGGCTTCATAACCCAGCACCGACGCCGTGTAATGATCAGGATGCCGTCCCTTCCAGTAAGGAAGTATGACCACGCGCGGCCTCTGCTCGCGCAGCACGCGCACAACCTTCAGCCGGTTTTCCCAGGTGTTCTCCACCCGTCCGTCGGGAATGTCCAGCGCCTGTCGCCACGAAGTGCCAAGTATTTTCGCAGCATCCGCCGCCTCGCGAGCGCGATCTTCAGCGCTTCCCCGTGTGCCCATCTCGCCCCGGGTGAGATCGAGAATTCCGGTGCGATGGCCGCGCTGCGCCATCTTGAGCAACGTGCCGCCGCAGGTCTGCTCTACATCGTCGCGATGAGCGGCCAGGGCAAGGATATCGAGTGGCAGCGCAGACATGTCAGTCGGAAAAGAATACAGACAGGTTGGAAGGGATAGCAACTGCGCCGTGGCGTTAGGGGCTCGCTGTGCACAAGCTCCCACTTATCGTTCCCACTTATCATCCCTGGCGCATAAGTCTGTCATCCTGAGCGCAGGCTTTCGTCCTGCGCAGCGGGACGAAAGCAAGCGAAGGACCTGTGCATTCCGCGCTCCCTCCACCAATGTCTGCTGAAATCCACAGTGGAAACCGCGTTAGAAGATCTGGGGGGCGCAGCGATCGTCCGAGATGCATAGATCCTTCGTCGGGAGTCCTTCGCGCCGCGAAGACTCCACTTCCTCAGAATGACAGCGACTGCAAGTCGGCCGCACGCCCCGTCATTTTCATGGATCCTGCTGGGAATTGCGGCGGGAGTGGCCGTACGCGCTGGGATAAGTTGATCTGGTCTCAGTCCAGGCTCCCCTGTTCGATCACCACATTCTCGCGAACGATCAGGCGATGCGCCGCCATCTCTTTCAATTTCGGCAAAACGCGCCCGACGTGCTCATCCGTGTCCACGAAGATGATGATCACTGGCAACTGCCCTCCGGCATCCACCAGATGGCTGGTCTTCACCTGCTGGCGGCCGAGAAATCCCGCCACGGCGTGCAGCGCGGTCGCCGCATAGACATTTTCCTGGCGCAGATACTTGAGAATCTCCGCATGCAACGGACGGTGTTGCCACTGGTCCGACTCGTTCAGATAAATCGTGACTTGGACTGCCATTCCATTCCGCCATTTTACAGCGCCCTCGCCAGCGCCATCCCCGCCAACGCGCCCGCCAGGCACAGGAAATTGTTGCTGAAGAAGTTGGTGAACATCAGCAGCCATTGTCCTTGTTCGAAGTAGGCCATGGTCTCAAAGGCATAACCGGAAAAAGTTGTGTAAGCCCCGCAGAAGCCGACCACGACCAGCAGGCGCCAGCGCGGATCAATCAACACCCGCTCCGTGGCCCAGATCATGAAGAAGCCGACAATCACGCTGCCTGTGACATTGATGACCAGGGTTCCGTAAGGAAACACCGGCCCCATGATCTTCGCAGCGTAACGGCTCAGGAAGTAGCGGGCATTGGCCCCGGCGATCGCCCCCAGGGATATGGTGAGGATGTCGCGCACGATGGAGTTCTCCTTGGTAGATTGGTAGGAGTCATCAGCCCCGTGGGGCGGTTGTGGCGAACTCCATCGCCGTCGCTATTTTACCAGCAAAAAATGTAGGTGCAAGATGGCCCGCTCGTGCTGCGCGGGCGACTCGCCCGTCCTCCAGCAACCCACTACTTCTTCCGTTCCACCAGAAACCGGGCCAGATCCTTTAGCACATCCGCCCGCGACCCGAAGCCATCCAGAGAAGCCAAAGCCGACTCGACCAGCACGCCAGCCTTTTTCAAAGACTCGTCAACCCCAAACAACGCCGGATAAGTCGCCTTCTCCGCCGCCGTATCTTTCCCCGCCGTCTTGCCCAGTTGCTCGGAGGTCTGGGTCACGTCCAGCACGTCGTCCACGATCTGAAACGCCAAGCCGATGGACAGTCCAAACGATCGCAGCTTGCCGACTGCTTTGTCATCTGCGCCGGCATAAAGTCCGCCGCTGACCACGCTCGCGCCAATCAGGGCCGCGGTCTTCGATCGGTGGATGTATTCCAGCATCGCCAGATCAGGTTTGGTGTGCTCGGCTTCAAGATCAACCACCTGGCCCCCAATCATGCCCTCAATCGTGCCCGTTCCGTGCGCGATTTCTTCAATGATGCGCACCCGGGACTCCGCCGAACAACGCAGCTGCGACAGCACCTCGTAGGCCTGGGTCTGCAGAGCATCTCCCGCCAGGATCGCGATGGCTTCGCCATAAACCTTGTGGCAGGTGGGCCGGCCGCGGCGCAGATCGTCATTGTCGAGCGCGGGCAGATCGTCATGGATCAGCGAATAGGTGTGCAGCATTTCGAGGGCTGCCCCGAGATCTTCAATGCCCGAGGGCAGGGAACCGGCAACCATGCGCCCGGCTTCCATGCAGAGAATGGGGCGCAGCCGCTTGCCGCCGGCGAACACGCTGTGCCGCATGGCCTGGTGGATCGAAGTCGGGCGCTGCGTGGCCTCCGGCAGCAGACGCTCCAACGCGGCGTCAGTCAGCGCCTGGCCCTGCTCCAGAGTCTGTTTGAGCATGCGGGAGAGTATAACAAGGCAGATTGCCGGAATAATCGTGACCCAGACTGGTTGTCATCCTGAGCGTAGTGGGATCATTCGCTCGCGAATGATCCCACGGAGTCGAAGGACCGCTACAGTACGACGGTTGCCGATATCTTGGGGTGTCTAGGCGTATCCGCTGATGAACCGGGACGCTTGTAGGAGTCCTTCGACTCCGCAACCGCTTCGCGAAGCGAAGCAGTTACTGCGCTCAGGATGACAGTTTGCGCGGAGTTTTTTCAGGCTCGAAGGCTTCAGCCTGGAGCTTTCCATTCTGCTTCAGCAGGATCTCCACTTTGCCCTCAGCTTCTTCCAGTTCCTTGCGGCAGGCCGCGGAAAGCTGCATCCCTTCCTCAAACAGGGTCAGGGACTTCTCCAGCGGCACTTCGCCCTTCTCCAGCTCCTGCACGATCTTTTCCAGACGCTGGAGGCACTCTTCAAATTTGGCCACGGAAGCGCTCCTGCAATAATTCTAATCTCACGCGGTAGCTCGCGGCGAAGTTCCCAACGCTTCCAGCACGTCCGCCGCCGCCGAATATCTTCCCGAAGGCGCGCTGATCTGTGCCCCCTGCACCATGTCCCGCACCGCGATCAGCATCTCGCGGGCGATGGCGATGCCTTCCTCGCGAGCGGCCTCCGGAGTCTTGGCTCCGGCCATGCGCTCCAGAATCGAGTCTGGCACCGAAACCCGCAGCTCGTTCTTCATGAATTCGGCGTTGCGCACGCTGACCAGCGGCCAGATTCCCGCGATCACCGGTATCTTGCAATGCTCAATACGCCGCAGAAAAACTTCCAGCAGCTTGAGATCGAACACCGGCTGCGTGACCGCACACTCGGCTCCGGCTTCGACTTTGTATTCGAAGCGCTTGATCTCTTCGTCAATATTGGGCAGGCCCGGGTTGGCGCCCACGCCGATCACGAATGATGTACCCGTACCCAGCGGGTTGCCGCCAATGTCCAGGCCCCGGTTGAGATTGTGCACGATGTTGACCAGGCCGATCGCGTCCACGTCAAACACCGCCGTGGCGTCGGGATAGTTGCCCATCTTCGGCGGGTCGCCCGTGATGCAGATCAGGTTATGAATGCCCAGCGCCGCCGCGCCCAGCAAGTCCGACTGCATGCTCAGCACATTGCGGTCGCGGCAGGTGTAGTGCAGGATCGCCTCGATGCCGACTTCCTGCTGCACCAGCAGCGACAGGGCCTGGTTGCTCATCCGCGCCGAAGCTCGCGGGCTGTCTGGAATGTTGATGGCGTCCACGCCCACCGACTTCAGAAAACGCGCGCCTTCAATTTCCTTGCGGACGTCCGTCCCCTTGGGCGGGACAATTTCCACCATGGTCAGAAATTCGCCGGCGGCAATCTTCGCGCCCAGCTTGGACCGCTTTTCCAGTGGAACCACCGGCGCGGCGTTGACCACGGCCTCGCTCTGATTCTTTGACGGAGCGGCTTTGGCCCTCGCCTCGCCCACCCGCAACGCCGATTTCATGACCCGGATATGCTCCGGCGTCGTCCCGCAGCATCCGCCGACCAGGCGCACTCCCGCAGCCACGAACTTGCGCGCATAACTCGCCATGTACTCGGGCGAGCACAGATAGATGTTGCGGCCCTCGACCGATCGCGGCATGCCGGCATTGGGCTGGGCCGCCAGAGGCAGGGAAGTCAGCGCACGGACGCGTTCGATCACATCCAGCATCGCCACCGGGCCGACGCTGCAATTGCAGCCGATCACGTCAACGCCCCAGCTTTCAATCCGCGGCGTGAAGCTCTCCGGAGTCGAGCCGTCGAGGCAGTTTCCGTCTTCATCAATGGTGACGTGGGCCACCACCGGGATCTTGGGATTCACGTCCCGGGCCGCCAGAATCGCCTGGTGAAGTTCCTCGACGTAGCCGAAGGTCTCCAGCATCAGCAGGTCAACGCCGCCTTCGACCAGGGCCGCGATCTGCTCCCGGAAGGCGGCGCGAGCTTCTTCGAATGATGTCTTGCCCAGCGGTTCAATGCGCACACCGAGCGGACCCACCGAACCGGCCACCCAGACGTCGAAGCTCTTGGCTGCTTCCTTCGCCAGGCGGACCCCGGCAAGATTGATCTCCCGGACCCGGTTTTCCATGCTATGGCGCGCCAGGCGGAAGGAGTTTCCACCGAAAGTATTGGTTTCAATAATCTCCGCACCCGCCTGCATATACTCGTGATGGAGCTCACGAATCAGCTCAGGTTGGGAGACGTTCAGCTCGTCGTAGCAACGATTGATGAAGATTCCCTTGGCGTAAAGCAGGGTCCCGGTAGCCCCGTCGCACAGGACAGGGGACTGTTTCAAACGAGCTAGAAAATCAGCAGCCATCTTTTTGAGAATACAAGATGAAGAACAGTTTTGCATCATGCCGGGAACGGTCGCCTGGTCTGGCCTCGCAACGCGCCTTCGGACGCCAATAACAGAGCTCTGCTATAATCCCGTTTCTTGCATCTAACTCTCCATTCCTCATGTTCTTGGGAGCTCTGCGTTTGAGGCAATCCGTACTCGCCATCCTGCTTCTCGTCACGGCCAGTGCCGTCCTGGTCTCTTGCGGCAGCAACAATAACTTCAATAACACCCTTGGCTTGCCGCCGGAGGCGAACCCGGCCACGATCAAGGTGCACGTCTTCGTTTCCAATCCATTGTTTTCCGTTGCGGCGCTGCCGGCGGGGTTCCGGTCCTGAACGTCGTGGACGGGCAGCTTGACCTGATCTCCCCGAACGTAGTTTCCGTCGGAGCGACCAGTCCCAACCCGGGCCTGATGGTGCTGTTTCCCAACAAGAAATTGACGCTGGTTTTCAGCGCCTCGAACAACTCCGTCACCGCTGTCAACAATGCGACCCAGAGCGTTGCCCAAGACTCTGCGGGGAACACGGAGGCGCTGACGCTTCCCGGCTTCACCGAAAGCATCGTGGTGGCGCCCGACAATGCTACCGGCTTTGCCGCGATTCCCACCGCGCTCGGTGAACGGGCAATCTCCGGGCGTGGTTCAACGTGCTGAACCTCTCCACGAATGCGACTTTCGCCACGCTTCCGATTCCGGGCGCTCGTTACCTGGCGCAAAGCCATAACGGAAACCGCATTGTGGTTCTGGGCAGCCGCCCCGATACGGTG
Source organism: Terriglobia bacterium (assembly GCA_963816865.1). GTDB lineage: Bacteria > Acidobacteriota > Terriglobia > Terriglobales > Acidobacteriaceae > JAIQFF01. The sequence continues at coordinate 379,946 of CAWFMU010000036.1, read as the reverse complement.
ACGGTCTTGACCCCGAGTTCGGTTGGCACCAGCACCGACCCGCGGTTGGATGTTCAAAGTTCTCTTTTCGATCATCCGGTTTGGGCAGTTTTCAGCAGCGACGATTCGACCGCTTACATCTTGAACTGCGGTCCGGAATGTGGGGGAACAACCGCCAGCATCACGCTTCTGGACATAAACAGCAACCTGCCCGGGCCTACCATTCCGGTGGACGCCGGCACCATCGGCCTGCTCGCAGGCAACACCCTCTACGTGGCCGGCACCAAGCCGGGGGCCAACACCTGCGCAGGATCCACCACCGCAACCCTGGCCACCACCTGCGGAGAAGTTTCCGCCGTTGATCTGGGCACGATGACAGTCGCGGCCACGGCGACGATTACCGACGGCTACCACAACCAGATACAGATGGGATCCAACAACCAACTCTTCATCGGCGCCCACACCTGCACCAACATCAAGGCCCCCGCCAACGGCAGCACCCCGGGCGAAGTTCGAGGCTGCTTGTCCATCCTGGACGCGAACAAGGCAACCGTCGTAGTTCCGCCCGTAAACGGTGATGTCACCGGAATTCAACCCATCAGCCGCCGCAACGTAGTGTATGTGGTCCAGAACGGCCAGCTGAACATCTACGACACCACCACCGACAAGCTGCAAAAAACCCAGGTAGACATCATCGGCCAAGCCGTCGATGTGCTGCAGGTAGATTGAAGGGCAGCTTCGGGTCGCAAGGTCTTAGCTTTTGGCCATTAGCTCATAGCCTTTGGCTCTCAGCGTTCAGCCGTCAGTTCACAGCCAAATCCCAACGTAGCCGCGAAGCGGCGCCAGAATAGAGCCCAGGGCGCAAGCCCTGGGTTAAGCGCACAAATAGGCCGAAGCCCCGAAGGGGCGAAAGAGCCGTTCGCCTGAACGGCGGCAAACCCCACGGTGCGATCGAAAATCCAAATTGGATTGGGTGGAAGAAATTGAGAGCTGAAGGCTAAAAGCTAAAAGCTAAAGAGCTAAAAGCTATTTCTCCAACACCAACTCATGCCGCTTCGCCGCCGCGACCGCCTTCTCCGAATAAGGCAGCTTGAACGTATAACCCTCGTACCACGCCTTCCACTGGTCCATGTAATACGGACTGAGAAAATTTCCCGCTTCCCCCGTCACCAGGTTCAACGTGGTCTGGTCCAGGTCTGACAGATCCACCGTCAACCGCTCCGAAGGCCCGTGGCTGCGCGACACCGCCTTCACCGTATAGCCGCTGCCCGACTGCGGCTGGACCCCGGGTCCGGTCCAGCGCTGCAGCAGAGGAACTCTGCCCAGAATCGGATGCTGGATCTCCACCGGACGAAACGCTCCCCACTTCCACGAAGCCAGGTCCCGAGACGCGTCCGGACCGCTGACTGCGGCTTCCACGGCCGCCGCCAGCACATCATCGTAGCTGCCATACCCTTCCGGCAGCCAACGCTGCGGCTGGTGGTGTACCACATTCTCGAGCCACACCGAACTCATTCCCCACGAATAACTCTTCCAGCTTACCGTGGCGTCAATCTGTTTCGGATCTGCCGGTGCGGTGCCCAGCTTGGGCTCGAGCAGCAGGCGAGCTAGCTCGGCGCGAGAGCGATATCGCGATCGTGGGCGCGGCCGAATCCGCCGTCATTCGTCCATCCCACCCCCGCAAGATTTCCGCTGCCTGCCGGGCTCGCGGAGAAGCCTTCCTGGCGTGGTCCACGCTGTACACGAACCGCTCCGCAAAGAAGCGATCGGCGTCGGAGTAGATGTCCGTCTGCAGAGCCAGCATGTCAGCCGGCGAAAACTTCTTGCCCGACTCCAGCACGCGATAAATTCTGGCCGTGCGCCAGGGAGCTTCCCACCCGCTGCTGATCGAGTACGGGTAACCGTCCGGCGTGATGCGGCCATTGGCGGTCGCGATGATGCCCGAGGCCGGATTGTAAACACTGGGCAGTTTGTCGAACGGAATATATCCCGTCCACTCATGCGCATTGTCGCTGCCATTTTCCGGAAGGCTGCCGTCGCCGGAGGCGCGAATCGGAATCTTCCCCGTGGCCTGGTAGCCGATATTGCCGTCAACGTCGGCGAACACAACGTTCTGTCCGGGCGCGTCGAACGCCGAGAAGGCGCTGCGAAACTGTTCCCAGTTCTGCGCCGAATTCACTTCAAAAAACGGATCGTGAGTTCCGTCGTAGAGCGTCCAGCGCAGTGCCAGCTTGCGAGTTTCACCCGGGAGCAGCTCGGTGATGATCGGTCCGTGCCGGGTGAGCGCAACATCCACCACCACATCGGCCTTGCCCTTCACGTGGATTACTTCACTCCGGTGCTCTGGCGCCTTCCATCCATCAGGTGTCAGGTATTGACCGTCGGGGTTGAAAGTCTCGATGTAAATGTCTTCCACCGTCGGGCCGACATTGGTAAAGCCCCATGCAATCCGCTGATTGTGCCCGACGATCACGTAGGGCAGACCGGGCAGGGTGACGCCGGCGACGTCGAAGTTGCCGCAGCGGAGATGGGCCTCATACCACAGGTTCGGCATCTGGTGCCCCAGGTGCATATCGTTCGAGAGCAGCGGCTTGCCCGAAACCGTGTGCGCGCCGGAAACCACCCAGTTGTTCGAACCAATCACCAGGCGTGCGTCCGAATCCGATTCCAGCGCATTGGCAAGATTCTGCAACGCGTTGCCGGTTTTCCCGCTCGCCACGGAACTGGCAGGCGGCCGTCGCGGTGGATTTTCCTCGTCTATATCCTGATCAACTTTCTTTTCGAGGCTGGGACGCGTGACCGTCGGCGGCCGGTCGTGCCAGGACGAGTTCACATACAACTCGGAAGTCAGCTCCGGCCCGAGCTTGGCCAGTATCTTCTCGCGGTCGAGTGCGTCGCGATAAGGATAGTGGTTCAGGTCTTTCACCATCTGGGATGCAATCAAAGTCGAGTCCTCCGGCGTCCAAGGGCGCGGAGAATATTTCAGAATGCGAAACTCGATCGGCAGCCGGTCGCGGTGCAACTCGATATAAGCGTTCACTCCGCGGGCGTAAGCCTCGAAGTGGGCACGGTTCTGCGGCGAGGAAACCTCAAGCGCCTTTCGCGCGGCCACTCTGAGCCCAAGAATCCGCTGCTCCCGGTCGTGCGGCAGAAACTCGTCGCCCAGAAGCTCGGAGATTTCACCGGCGGCGAATCGCCGCATCATGTCCATCTGCCACAGGCGGTCTTGCGCGGTAACAAATCCCTGCGCAAAGAAAAGATCGTCGAGGCTGGAGGCGTCAATCGTGGGCACACCATGTTCGTCGCGGATCACCGTGACCCGCGCGGACAGCCCATGGACCTTCAAAGTGCCGTCCAGCTCAGGCAGGGCAGACCGCGCGATGGAGTAGGCCCAAACAAGCACTCCGAGTGCGACCACCAGTCCAGCAATCAAAAGAAATGCAAGTGCTCGCCTGATGCCGAAACGGCGAGGTGGAGTCGAGACGGAGGTCGTGGTCGTCGCCATTTCGAGCTTCTGATTCTATGGCGTGCCACAAGCTAAAACAAATGTGGTTGGAATGTAGGCGCGAGCGCCCACGCTCGTGCAACCACGGGCTGAGAGGTTACGACGTTCGGAACTGAATGCGTCGAGCCAGGGTCAAGTTGAGCGAGGTTCGCCCTTCCCGCTTCTTAGGGATCGAGCCGGACGCTCGCGCACCACATCGGGATCATTCGAGCGGTGACAAAAGAACACAAACTTCGTTATTGGGAATCGCATCTCCGTTCGGATCGACGCGCACTTTCCCATCCTCTGTGGAGCAGAAGCTGCGCAGACCGGTCTGGTTGCGCTTGATCGGCACCGCACTTGCCACGAACTGGGAGCCATCTGCGGAACGCGCCGCGGAGAATATGTATCCGTTCCGTCCCGGCAGAGTAGTTGCGACCGCGAGTCGGTTGTTAATCAGGCAGGCGGTGGCGGGGCTGGGAGTGCACGGCTCGGCCCCGCCCAGAGATTGCAAATCCGGAGCGTATCCGACTTTTTCATAGGTGACCTGGTAGGTCGCTTCAGCGGTGTCAATGTCTCTGATGGCAGCAACCGTAGAAGCCTCATTCGCCGCCATGCGCGCCCGCAGCAGGTTGGGAATGGCAATCGCCGCAATAATCAGGATGAGCGGAATCATGGCAATCCCCAGGTACCCGAGCACTAATCCCGTAATCGCCAGACCCCTGCCTCCCAACCGGCCGGCGCTCTTTTTAATTTGCGAAAGCGACACATGTCCAAAGACGACAGCCACGAGGGACAAAGGAAAAAAGAGGAAAAGGATCCCGAAGATCAGGCTGGCAATGGCCATCCCGCTGGTTTTTTCCGCGGTGACCGGTCCAGGCGCGCCCGTGGCAGTTTGCTGGGGATGCCCCGCCAACCCCGCATTCGTAAGTGGGTTGGGCTGGCCGCAGGTGGAGCAAAAGGTCGCCCCTTCTTGTATCGTCTGACCGCACTGAGAGCAGACCATGCGAGTCACTCCTTACAGCGGCGAAGTGCAGTACGATTCCGTAGCCAACAAAAATCGCTCCAACCTACTCCGGCAAACCCATTTTCGTCAACGTTGTCGACCTCCCAAATTGTCATCTGAGCTCCACTCAGGATGACAAGCAAGTTGCGTCCACAAATTTTTTTTGATACTGTCCGCCGCACTCGCACTTTATCTCGCAGGAGACTGACGCATGCACTCCGCCTTGATGTCGGAAGTCGCGAACGCTTTGGCTGGGGCGCAGCCCGCCAGCATCCTGTTGTTGCAACGCAACGACGATGCCAGCCCGTTTGTCGCCTGTGGCTGTCTCGGTTTCTTCGGCCTGATCATTGTCGGCATCATCGCGCTCAACATTGCCCTGCTCATCTGGGTCGCGCGCGACGCCAAGAGTCGTGGCATGGACAACGCCGTCGTCTGGATGATCCTCGTGATGTTCACCGGAATCATAGGTCTGATCATCTACATCTTCACCCGTCCGCAGGGCAATCTGGTGCCTTGCCCGCAGTGCGCAAATAAGCGGCTGCAAGTGAGCGCAAAATGTCCCCACTGCGGAAACTCCTGAAGCACCCGGGAACTTATCTGGCGATCCTGGCCCTGCTGGGCGCAGCTGCTTACGCTGACAGCCTGCGTTCCCCGGATCGGCAGCTGACCTCGCGCGTCTACATCAACCTGGTCCGCAGCTATCAGAGCGTGGGCAGTCCCATTTTGGCCCCCTTTGTACAGTGCCGCTACCGTCCCACCTGCTCCCGCTACTCCATCGAAACCGTGCAGCGCTACGGGTTCCGCCGCGGTGTTGCCTTGACCGCGGCCCGCCTCTGGCGCTGCCGGGGAAGCGTTCCTCTCGGCACTGCCGACCCGGTTCCTTAGCTCCGGGCAGGATCAGCCAATCAGCGCGATCGTATTGATAGGGAAGGTCCTGTCGGGTTCCATCCTTGGATAGTAGCGGGCTGAATCCATGCGGTTGTGATTCTGTTTGCCTTGGAAGGCTGATTCTGATAACTTTCGCGAGATTCAGATAGGCCGGACGGACTACGTCCGGGGGCTGAGTTGCACAATCACGGGAGGGAACGTCAATGGCTTTTTGTAGCGGGTGTGGAACACAGATCGCGGACGGCACGACCATGTGTCCGGCCTGTAGTAGTCGCACCGCAGCACCGGCCGCAGCTGCCCAGGGCACAACCGGCGGAATGCAGGACAATGTCGTCGGCATGTTGTGCTACATCACCATCATCCCGGCGATTATTTTCCTGGTGATGGAGCCCTATAACAAGAGCCGATTCGTGCGCTTCCATGCCTTCCAGATGATTTTCTTCAGCGTGGCCATGATCGCTATCTGGATCGGCCTGACCATCATTGGCTTTGTGCCGGGGTTGATCTTTATTACGTTCCCTCTCCACATGCTCATATGGTTGGGATCGTTCATCATCTGGATCATCCTGCTGATCAAGGCCAACCAGGGCCTCATGTACAAGCTGCCGCTCATTGGTGACCTGGCTGAGAAGCAGGCGAACGCCTCCTAAAGTTTTTGCGTCCGGCGAAGAATATCGCCGCTGCCCTTCGCGAATTGCCGGTCTCCACCGTCCCTGCGCCGGAGACCGTTTTTGTTCTTCCCTTGACAGATCCTCGTCGGGATGTCATTCCTATTAGCTTTTGGTTCGCATCCTCGCTGCCCGCGCGAAGGCGGGACCGGTAAAGGGAACGATTGAAAGTTCGGGTCTTCTATCACGACAAATGTTTCGACGGGGCATCGTCCGCCGCCCTCTTCTCCCGCTTTTTCCGGGAGCGCATCACCAGCGACGTCACCTTTGTTTTCTCCGGCCTGCTGCACCGCGCCGGAGCGCTGTTCGATGAAAAGCAGTTCGACGGCGACGAAAACGCTATCGTAGACTTCAAATACTCCAGTTCCCCCAAAATTACCTGGTGGTTCGATCATCACCAGAGCGCCTTCCTCACTCCCGAGGACGCGGCCCACTTCGAGCACGACCAGAGCAATCGCAAGTTTTACGATCCCGATTTCAAATCCTGCACCAGTTTCATCGCCACGATTGCCGAGCAGCGTTTCGGTTTCGATCCCAGCCCGGTTGCCGACCTGGTGCACTGGACAGACATCGTTGACGGCGCGATGTATCCGGATGCCAAGACCGCGGTTGAAATGAAGGCGCCCGCCATGAAGCTCACTCTGATCATCGAGTCGGCGCAGGACTACACGTTCATTCCCCGGCTCATCCCGCTGCTGGCCACCCGGCCGCTGGCAGAAATCCTGGAGGAGCCTTTCGTAGCGCCGCTGCTGCCGCCATTGCTCGAGCGCCACCAGCGTTCGATCGCGGTTTTGAAAGAGCGCATCGAGTCCAAGGATCAGCACCCTCTTTTTCGACATCACCGACCACGATCTCGAGGGTTACAACAAATTCGTGCCGTACTATCTTCATCCGGAATCGATTTATAGCGTCGGCCTCAGCAAGAGCAGCTTCCGGGTAAAAGTCTCGGTAGGCTCAAATCCCTGGGCGCCCTCCGAGCCGACAGTGAACCTGGCCAAGGTCTGCGAACGTTACGGCGGCGGAGGCCATGCCCGGGTGGGAGCGATCTCGTTCGGCGTCACCGAGGAAGAGGCAGCCCGAAAGGCGGCCCGCGAAATCGCAGACGAACTTCGCGCCAGCGTGCGCGCAAGTATGTGAGTTCTGTCAGCTTAAGTTCTATGGTTTCAAGTTCTGTCATCCTGAGCGGAGAGAACCGCTTCGCTCGCGAAGCGGTTCACGGAGTCGAAGGACCCCTATCCTCTTCACTGCAATCAGCAATCGTGGGATTTGATCAGCCGTTCGTCAGGAATATGCTTGCAGGCAGCTGCTCTCGAAAGTGAGGAGTCAAGAGCAAAGATCGGCGCGCCTGTGGCGGCCATAGGGGTCCTTCGACTCCGCCGAACATTTCGCGAGGCGAAATTCCGGCTTCGCTCAGGATGACAATCCTTAATCAGATGGCAACGCTCAGACAGGATAAAAGCTACGTGAGCGCCGTCACTAACCCGATCGTCCTGCGAGCCGAACACCTGGGCCGGACTGTTCACGACAAGATTCTGGTTGACGATGCCAACTTTGAATTGCAAAGAGGAGAAGTGCTTGCCATCACCGGCCCCAGCGGCTCGGGCAAGACTTCACTGCTGCGCTTGCTGAACCGCCTCGACGAGCCTACCTCGGGCACCGTGTTCGTCGAAGGCGCTGACTATCGCCAGATCGAGCCGCGAGAACTGCGCCGTAAACTTGGCATGGTGACGCAACGCCCGTATCTGTTTCCCGGCACCGTGGCAGACAATCTCCGCTTCGGACCGGCCCAGCGCGGTGAGGCATTGCCGCCGGAAATCATCGAGGAACTATTGACCCAGGTGGGTCTGAAAGATTATGCCGGACGCGAAGTGGCCAATCTCTCCGGAGGCGAAGCTCAGCGCGTTTCCGTAGCCCGCACCCTGGCGAATTCGCCGCTCGCGCTGCTGCTCGACGAACCTACTTCCGCATTGGACGAGGCGGCCAAGCTCGAAGTCGAGTCTGCCATTCAGAAAGTAGTGCGTGGCCAGGGACTGACCTGCGTGATCGTCACTCACGACGTTGCCCAGGCTGCACGATTGGCCGAGCGGGCGCTGGTCGCTCGAGCACGGCCGCATTGTGCGCACCGGCCCGGTCGGGGAGGTCTTACGTGCTTAGACTCTTTTTTCACTCGCAACTACAATTGGGTTTTGCGCAGGCTTTGGTTGCAGCATTGGCCGCATTGCTGGTAGTCGTGCTGGCTCGCCGCCGGGGAATTCATCTGGAGGGCGAGACCCTGATCGCGATGGTGCGCGGCCTGGTGCAGATCGTCGCGGTAGGCTCGATTCTGGTCATTCTCCTGACGCGCTCCGCGCTGGACTAGCGGAATCCTGCTGGCCGGAATGATCGTGGCGGCGGGCGCAACCTCGGCGCGGCGCGCCAAGGGTATGCCGGACGCGTTTCGGGTCTCGGCCTGGGCGATTGCGTTCGGCGCGGGTTCCATCATCGCCCTGATGACGTCGTTGGGAGTGATTGATACCGCCATCACCTCGCTGGTCCCGGTAGGCAGCATGTTGATCGCGAATGCCATGAACACGAACAGCCTGGCCCTGAACCGCTTTCGCTCCGATGTGCTGGCGCACGCCGGCGAGATCGAGACCGCGCTGGCACTGGGGGCAGAAGCCCGCAACAGCGTTTCGCCCTACGTGCAGGCTTCGTTCGAAGCCAGCCTCATTCCGGCGATAGACTCGCTGCGCTCCCTCGGCATCGTATGGATTCCCGGACTGATGGCCGGCATGCTGCTTTCCGGCGCTCGCCCCGTCTACGCGGCGATCTACCAGTTCGTCGTGCTGGCCATGATCTTCGCGGCTTCGGGCTTGACCTCGCTGATCAGCACCATGCTGATTCGCGGCCGGGTGTTCTCGCCGGCGGAACAATTGCTGCTGCAACCGGGAAGATAATCGCGGACATCTCATGGATCACGTGACCACAGCGATCGTAACTCACGCCAAGGCAGCCGAACGGCATCGCCGCCGGGCCGCCCTGCGCGCCGTGGCGTCGCTCGAGCTCGCCAAGGGCATGGTCGTACTCTTGCTGGGCTTCGGCGCGGTCTCGATGGTCCATAAGGACGCATGGGACACCGCCGAAGCCCTGCTGAGATTTCTGCACGTAAATCCCGATCACCATCACTACGCGCAGGTCTTCCTGAACCTGGCGGACAACGTCACCGACAAGAAATTATGGGCGATGGCGGCCGGAGCAGCGGTTTACTCTATCGTCCGCTTCGTCGAGGCCTACGGGCTGTGGCTGGAACGCACCTGGGCAGAATGGTTCGCGCTCATCTCGGGCGCTCTGTATGTACCCTTCGAAGCCTATGAAGTAGTGCGGCGGCACAACTCCGATTCACGTCGCGGTTCTGCTCATCAATCTTGCAATCGTTTTCTACATGCTGTATCTGAGACTGTCGGCCCAAGCCGAAGCCGCCCGAAATGGCCTGCCACATGGCTAGCTTGTAGCGAAATGGGAAAGGCACGACTTCACTCGTGCCGCCAGATCGCTAATGAAGTGGCGCAGCGCCTTAAGTTCGCCGTTCGTGCCGGGAGGTAACCCCGCGTTTTCCCTTCTTTCAAGGACGACGCGGGGTCTTCGTTGGGGGGGAAGAGAATGAATTTTGCCAGCAATGAAAACCTCCGGTCCAAGAAAATGAAAAGGTCGGTTTTCCGACGGGACTGCGAACCACTACAATCCGCCTTGCCTTGATCGCCATGATCCTTCTGGCGCCGCTGCAGGCGCAACAGATTTCAATCCAGGCCCTGGTCACGCCCTCGACGACAATCTCAAAAGACGGCCGCCCCGTCCTCTTCGCCCTGCACGGCTTTATCGAATTCAAGACGCTCGCCGATTTGTTTCCGTACATAGAATCCCAGACGCAGCGCTGGAAGCCCAGCCTGGACGCCGCCGCGCAGCAGTCGTCTGGCCGGCGAACTGCTGCGTCGCGGAATCGAAAGCCGCGTCATCTCCATGACTGACGAGCGTCCTCTCGAAACCCTGATCACCCACACCAGCGAGGAACTGAAGCAGGCTCTGGCGCAAGTGAAGGAACCGGTGCCGCCGGGATACGCCGAAGCCTTCCTCGCGGTGCAGGAAAAATGGAAACACTCACTGAACTGCTGGAGCGCGGCACCCTCTATTCCAGCCCGCGTGCTTTCCAACTGGTATCCCATCGTGGAAGGCATCCAGCTCTACGGCTCCACCTACGATTCCACGGAGCACTTCTGGCAGGCGGTGAAATATCATCCCGACACCACGGTAGCCCAGTTGTTGGAGCTGCTTGACATGCTGGAACGCAAAGACTGGGGCCCATGGCTCGCGCGCCTCGACGCCGATCCCAAACTTTATCTTCCCAACGCCTACGCCATAGAGTTCCTGCGCCACAACCTGGCACCGGAACGGATCGCCTGGTTTCGCGGCGAGCTGGCCGCTCACGGCCTTCACGCCGACGATCATGCCCGCCTCGCGCAGCAGCGCGGCGCTACGTCGTTCCGCTTCAGCGCCTTCGAAGAAAAAGTCCTCTGGGGAGACCTCGCCGACCTGTTCCACCTGGTCTACACCTTCTCCCAGCCCGACGATCCCATTCGGAAGACCCTGGCAGACCGCCACTTTGACGCAATCTACCTGGGCGAGCGCAAAATGGGTTTTATCAGCGAGGAGTTTCGCTCCCTGATGCTGGAAATCTGGCGGGTGAAATATCTCCAGATGCCACGCTTCCGCGAAGTCATCAGCTCGATCCCGATGGAGATCCATCTCTCGCACTTCCTGAACGACGGCGACTCTCCAGATATTCCCATCCCGATCTACATCGAATACCTGAACCAGATCCGCGACCTCGCCCGCCGCCCAATGTAGGCGCGAGCGCCCCGCTCGTGCGACGCGTACAGCGGAGAGAAATCAGCAGTTCACCGCTGGAGCAACGTTGTTGGCTTTTGGTGATAGCGGCACGAACCACGTGGGGACGGCCGCCCCGGCTGTCCGGGCGGAGCAATGCTCCGCTAGGTTTTGGTCTCCCTACAAGCGAGTCGAGCCTCGCTCGACCGGACAGCCGAGGGTGGCTGTCCCCACAGGGTTCGCAATAAAGCCAGCCCTCGTCATAAAACTCAAACCGAAGCGTCCTAAAGTAAAATCATCCTATGCAGACACCACCCCGCAGCCGCTTCATGCGCTCGTTCTCCTTCATCATTCTGGCAGCTCTTTGCATCGCGCCAACGGCCCGATCTCAGTCCGTGCCCCCAGCTATCTTTACCGACCCGCCAGCCGACGCCGCCCATCCCGCGAAGATGACGGTCCTGCACATCCCCAGTCACGGAGTGCTCATCAACGGCATCGCCTACCAGCCCCCCGGAGCCGGACTGCATCCCACCCTGATCATCTGCCACGGTCTTCCGGGAAACGAAAAGAACCTCGACCTGGCACAGGCTGTCCGTCGCGCGGGATGGAATGCCATCACCTTCAACTACCGTGGTTCATGGGGCAGCCCGGGCGTGTATCGCTTCGCCCAGAATCTGGAAGACGCCGACGCCGTCCTCGCCTACCTGCGCGACCCCGCCCACGCCGCCAGCTTGGCGATTGATCCCCAGCGAATTGCCATTGCCGGCCACAGCATGGGAGGCTGGGTCGTCGCGCATACGGCGGCCCACGATCACGCACTGATCGGCGCCATCTTGATTTCCGCGGGAGACATGGGCCGCCTCGGCGAGGAGCCCCAGGACCGCCTGGTAGCGGATATGGCGGACAACATGGAAGGTCTGTCCGGGGTTACAGCTCAAAGCATGGCCGACGAAGACCGCGCCAACGCCAAGGTCTTTCACATGGAAAACGCCGCCGCCGGTCTTACTCAGATACCACTTCTGGTTCTGACCTCAGACGACGGCCTTGCCCCAGACAGCGATGCGCTCGTACACGCCATCGAAGCCAAGGGCGGACACAGGATCACAGTAATCCACGCTGCAACGGATCACGGCTGGTCAGACCACCGCATCGCGCTGGAGAGCGCAATCCTTACCTGGCTGGCAGGTCTGCACTAGTGTCCTGAAAAACCACATGAAAAGGTTCGTCATCACCGGCGCGCCGGGTGCGGGAAAAACAGCGATCATCCGTCAGTTGGAACTCGATGGGTTCAGCGTAGTCGAAGAGGCAGCTACCGACGTCATCGCCGGCGCGCAAGCGCGAGGAACGCTTCAGCCCTGGACGCATCCCTCGTTCATCGATGTTGTCGCTAATCTGCAAAAGGACCGTCAGATTCGGGCAGCGTATCAATCCGATGAGATTCAGTTTCACGACCGTTGCGCAGTGTGTACCGCGGCGTTGGCAGTCTACCTCGGTCACCCTTTTTCGACCGTTCTTGCCGGCGAACTGGAGCGCATCAAAAAAGAAATAATCTACCAACACCGAGTGTTCTTCATTCGCAATCTCGGGTTCATCACGCCTACCGAAGCGCGACGAATCAGCTTCGAAGAAACGGTGCGCTTTGAGAAAATTCACGAAGAGACTTACCGGGACTTCGGCTTCGAACTGATCTCTGTCGAAGCCGGGACTCTGCTGGAACGGGTCAGCATCATCAAAGCCGCGATTCGCTAACTGGGGGAGAGCTGCTAATCGCAGCGAATCGGCACCTGGTGCGTAACGCCCGCCGAGGTGATGTGCTGGTATATCGCGTAATGGCCTAGCCCCGAGTACTCGTCCCCGACCTTGTGCATCTCGCCACGATCCGCCGGACAGGAAATCGAGACCGGACAAGCGAAGACGATCGTGGCCAGACTTACGACTGCGCATGCTACCTTCAAGGACTTCACGGTAAGTTCCTTTCCTCAGGCTCCATCCTTGATACCACGAAGGCATGAGAGGACAAGACTTACGGTGGACCCTGTTGCAACTGTCTAAAGTTATGTACTTCTGGTTAGAGGACAGGCAACCCAGATCAGCCCATGGAGGGCGGGCGCCCTCGCCCGCCGATTTTGAATTTGATTTTGTTGGACATCTCACATGAACCGGCGGTCCAAACCGCGAGGGATAACTGACGATAAATCAAGGTCAAACTCGGCGGCCGAGGGCGCCCGCCCCGCACCGAGCGTGGCGCTTCCTGCGCAACCTTTCGTTGACTTGCCTCGAGCACCGTTCTACCATGCGCTGCGAAGGTCAGGCCTCTTCATCACGCCATGCCACTAAAAATGGAGACTGACATTTCGGAAGATGTGGTCATTCTGTACTGCGCCGGCCGCCTCGTCTTCGGCGACGAGACCGCCGCTTTCCGCGAAAGAATAAGAAACATTCTCCTCGGTACCCGGCATATCGTCGTCAACCTCAGCCGAATTGACTACGTTGATAGCGGAGGCTTGGGCACCCTGGTTGCGACCCTGGCGTCAACCCGGCAACGACAAGGCGAAATCAAACTGGTTCGCCCGAATCAGCGAGTGACCGAACTGCTGCACCGAACCCGTCTAAACACAGTCTTCAAGTCCTACGAAAACGACGAAGACGCCGTCACAGCCTTCCGAACCAACAGCTAACGATTGCTCGAGTCCCCCAATAAGGGGTGCTCCATCCTTCGCGTTTTTTGCGAAGGGTGGGAGGCAACGACCGCGACGTATGACATCAATGCGGCTGCCGATGTCCAGGAGTATCCAACTCCGACTTCCGCAAACTGACATGGCACAATGGGTTTACGTCGAGTTGGCCCCGTAGCCCAGATGGATAGAGCAGCGGTTTCCTAATTCTTCAAATTGACGCGACGCGACGCGACAACGCGACGTAACCCCTTTTCCGTTGAATAGCGCCTGCTGACGCTAGAGCACGCCAAGTGATGCTAGGAGTCAGTTACAGGACACCTTACAGGAAAGCAATCAAGGGTCAGTGCGTGAAATCACCTGTCTGCGCCAGCTATCAATTGAAGTATGATCCGTCGTTGATAGGCTGACACAATGATTCTCATCCAGTCCCCAAGATTGCAGCTCAGCCAGTTCCAGATGATGGATGCACAGGAGGTTTTTGGATGCATCACGCCCGCCATCGCCAGATTCATGCCATGGGAGCCGCCATCGTGGAGCGAGTACGTGACGCGATGCGAGAAAAGAGTGCAGGCACCGGAACCAAGCAAGTTTTCTTTCGTCATCCGGCGGCTCGAGAACAGGGAATGCCTTGGCATGGCCTCGTTGGAAGATGCGGATTCTGTTTCGCCTGAACTCGGCCTTTGGCTCAAGGAAAGCGCGCACGGGCAGGGTTTTGGCCGGGAAGTCGTGGCCGCACTTGTTGAGTGGGGACACGCAACTCTCGGCAAGGGAAGTTTCATCTATCCGGTGGCCATACAAAACATCGCCAGCAGACGTATCGCTGAGAATCTTCACGGCGAGATCATAGGCAATCGAACGAATCCAAAATACGACTCTGTCGTTTACAGGATTCCGGCTTTAACGGCCACCTTGGGGACACTAAAACAGCCAATTAGCCCCAAGCCCGATTCTGTGAACTGAGTGTTATCATGGGGTTACGTCGCATTGGCCCCGTAGCTCAGATGGATAGAGCAGCGGTTTCCTAATCCTGCAAAAGTCACGTCCAGCGCGCGTTTTCATGGACTTAACGGGGCATCATTGCCCCGTTTTCGGCATACTTCGGGTACATTCGGAAAGGATCTTGCAGTGGGCTTTGCAGTAGCTCCATGGTGAAGAACCTGGATCGGATGACACTCGCTTCAATGCGAAGCAGCTTGCACCAACCGCAGCGAGTCGAGTCGCCTGTCGTCGGGCAGCGAGCATGATTCCCTTTGGTTGGCCGACCAACCGGGGAGCTACTCATTCGTGGAAACACGGGCGTTTCTCGGTACTAATCTCACGAACGAACCGATAACTCCGGCTTGTCCTGTTCCCGACTATCTTTTGTGTGATTGTAAGACAGCCGTCGCCCCCACACTTCCGGGTTCGCCCCTGGGAGTGCCGGGGTGTCAGCAAGAAGTGACCGCCAGCAGCGTGCAGAGCTGCATTTTCCCATGCGCCTCTGCGCGTTGTTTCTCCCGGCTTCCGATAGCGTCGAACGCCGCCGCTCAGGAGTTTACGATTAGCGGGGACGGAGGCGGCTTCAGATTGAAACGCTGGATGAGTTTCCTCCGGAGCGTTTCTTTTCGGACCTCGAACTCCTGACGCATCCGCAACAGAGCGTCATCGAGTTTGAGGCGGTCGTCGTAGTCCGAGTACAAAGTCTTCTCCATCCCGAAAAAGATCAGCACCATTGCGAAGATTTCAAGTGCCCACGCCTCAGAGCCGAGTCCGCAATAATTCCACCGAAAGTTGATGCCCTCTGCGTCCTGAGTTTGTACATAGCGCTGTGATACCGAATTGATGGTTGCATGAGCGCCGGTTTCCGATAGCTCGCCCCATTTCTTGTGAAGCGCCTCGAATCCGTCGAATAGCCCCGTTTTCTTATTCTTCTCGAATGCCTCTGCGAACGCTTTCGCCTCATCATTCTTACTAAGCCACGTTTTCTGCAGCTCGGGGTCCTTGAGCATATGATGCGCGTGCGCAACGAACTCGATGCCGTCCCGAAGAATTGACCGCGCCTCCGGCATGCAAACGGATAGCGCAAGTTCCATACTCGCTCGAATCTTCACATGCGATTTGAAATATAGGAAGAGGGGGGAAAAGTGTCTTCAAGTCTGGGCGCGTGGTGAGGTCCGCGAACTCGCGCAAGATGATTTTATCGAGCAAGATGTAGAGATTCCATAGCTCGGGGAACCCCTCAATGCTTGCGTGGAAATTCTGCCGTTTAGCTAGGTAGTGCTCCTTGTATTCGGAGGGGAT
Source organism: Terriglobia bacterium (assembly GCA_963816865.1). Taxonomy (GTDB): domain Bacteria; phylum Acidobacteriota; class Terriglobia; order Terriglobales; family Acidobacteriaceae; genus JAIQFF01. The sequence goes on along the minus strand of CAWFMU010000036.1, from coordinate 364,103 downwards.
GTTCTCGCGTTCGAACCGCGTGAGAAATTCTTCTTCGGCTGCATTGCTCGCTGTAGGCGGAGCGGGGATGACGATTTCTGAACTCATGGACTATTTTCCTCTAGAGCTGCCGGGTCTGACAAGCCCTGCGCTTTCCGAGGTTGGAAGACTGATGACAAGGGAAAAGTAGATAAAAACAGGGGACGGCAAAACTGAGGAGACGGGACATTCACCGCGAAACACTGAGAATGTTCCGTCCGTCTCCAGGGGACGTTCACCGATTTCCATTTGTCGAAAAATACTTGAGAGGTTCCATCTGTCCGGTTTCCCCGTCCCCGGTTTCCCAAAGACACCACAAAGTATAATTAGCAGCCATGACATCGAAATTCCGCTTGTTCTGCTATATCGATCTCAAGCGCCAACTCGGTCAAATCGATGCTGCCGCAGAATGCTTAGAACTAGCGATTAGGGAGTTTATCGGGCTATCATAAGAGCTTCAGGGATCCAAGGAATTTCATCCAAGCGTTGTCGCAAAAGCACGGAATCCGCGTTGATGTATTTGACCTGGATCATTTTGTTCAGCACGCGGCCGCACTCCGACTCATAGGCGTAACACAGGCTTTTGAGGTCTTTCTAAGCAGCTTTATTGAAGACCATCCTCGGTTGGGTTCGCGCAAAGACCGCCGGAAAGGCGAGACTCTCCTAGATTTCGTCCTCAGGAAGCTTGGTCTAACAGCCGAAGTGCGACGCTCCCTCAAGAACGGCTTAGAGTATCAGTTGTACAAATATTACAGGCTTACGAGGAATGATATAGCGCATGAAGCTCTGGTAGAGGCCGCTCCGACTGGTCCCAGTCAATCACTGACCGAGCTTCGGGCAGCGTCTTCCTCTCATAGCGAATACGCCCGTCTTTCGGCGCCGAACGACCTTCCAAAACTCACCTTCGACGATTATGTTCTGTTCACGAGGTCAGTGAAGAATTTGGCAGCCCAATTGTGCCAGGCTGGAGCATTTACCGACTCAGAGATTGTCGATTGGCTCGAAACACACCGAAGCAAGAAAGGCTCCATACAACGCCAAAGGAATGCAATGAAGACCTCACTGCGCATATTTTTTGGTATTGATGGCGACTACGCCGACCCAATCATTGGACGTATAATGGAAGGTGGGTCAGTAGCCTAATGGTAGGGCACCCCCAACATGAACGCTGACTCGTCGTCAGCGCTGATGACGGGGGTTGTCGGGGTTCAACTCCCCGCTGGCCCAAGGCTTTTCGTTTGGGGTCGTTGCGCTCATACTTCTTCCTCGGCAATCACGTCTTTATTCGAGCGGACCACATTGATGGCAGCGGCGTTGAGCGAGTTCTCCGTAATATTTCTCGATCATTCCGATATTCGTACGACAGTTCTTACCGATTTGACAGATGTTGGCTCCCTCCATCAACCGCATGCTGATATACGTGTGCCTGTACGTCGTACGCGGTCGGCCGTCTCTGTGAAAAATGAGGTCGGTCGTTTCGGGCGTGCGCCATTCCTCCCCTCGGACATCAGAATTGTCGGACACATCGGTGGGGGCACGCACGCCCTCAACGCGCCTCGGACGGAGTCAAAGGCGGTTCGTACTAAGAAGTCGGCTTAGAGGAAGTGATCTCGCCGGCAATTTCCAGGGCCCTACGAGGTGGCAACACAATCGGAAGACACATTCCCCCGATACGGAAAAAGTTTGCGGTCGCCTTGAGTAACCGTCGCCCTCATCCTCTTGGGTTCATTAGCTTGAGTTTGGCCTCGGGATTGCACATACTGGGATCGTACCGAACCGCTAGGGCGCTGAGACGAGGTGCCGAGGCGGAGTAGGATGATTCGTAGTTCCGTAGGCACGGGCAACAGCCCGGAATTAGGCCATCCCCGCCAAAGGGCATGAAGGCGCGGTCCGCAAAAGCGGGCTACCGCGACCCTTAGCTTCATCGGTGTGCCGGTACAATGCAAACCCCACGGAGAATCTTCCCAGGACATCTGGGAGATCTCTGTGTCCGACCAGCTAAAGCTAGTTTTAAACCTATCTGAAGCCGCCGAACTTCTCGGCATTAAACCCTCACAACTTTACGAGCACACAAGAGCGCGCGCCCGGGCTCGTCAACGCATTCCAATACCGCACTTGCGCCTGGGTAAGAGAATTTGCTTCCGGCGAGAGAGCCTCGAACGCTGGATAGCCCAGCTTGAGGACACCGCGCCGATCTGCAGTGCGCTGTCGGGAGGTGCGCGGTGAACATCATCAATCTCGCCATCAACCGTGGTCTGAGTATTCACCCCGTCAAGTCCCGTGGCAAAGAACCGTTGCTCAATCGTTGGCCCGAGATGGCCACCTCGAACCCTCAGCAGATAGAGGCTTGGCAAGCGCAGTTCCCTGGCTGCAACTTTGGTGCGGCGGCATCCGACGACATCTGCATTCTCGAATCGGATGACGTCAACACCCTACGGGACAAGCTGAGTCGTCAGTTGCCGGCGACTTACACCGTCCAAGCCCGACCGAATCGCCCGCACCTCTACTTTAGGCAGACGACAGAGTGTCGGGCAGCGGGCAATCTCGACTTGCCGGGAATCTTCGAGTTCAAACAACGCAATCGCTACGTTGTGGCTGAAGGCTCAATCCATCCCCAAGGCATGCGCTACAACTGTACGGTGGATGCTCCGATCGTGGAGATTCCGGACTGGCTTGTGGCCGATCTGGTGAAGTTGAAGATGGGCTCCGGTGTTCGCATGTCGGGCGCGATGCCAACTGACGGTAAGAAATATGGTGAGGGAGAAGGACGGCATCCGATGCTCATGTCGCGGGCAGCGAAACTATGGGACGGTGAAAAGTCTTTTGAGCAGATGTTGGAGGCTCTCCAGGCACTCAATGAGCAATACTGCGATCAGCCGAAAGAAGAGCACAAACTCGCTGGCATGATCGAATGGGTCATGTCGCGAAAGCCAATAAGCAAGGGGCCCACCTTGGTGGTGGGGAAGCCAAAATTGCAGTCACCATCGGTACGGGGGACTGCTTACGATTTTGTGTTGGGGCCACTGACTGGCGAAAAGCACGGTGTGTTTGCGCTTGGATCATTGCACTTGATTCAAGGCTCGTCCGGCAATGGGAAAACCACACTCGCGTTGCAGATGTTGAAGGCACAGAGGGAGCGGGCAGAAGTTTTCGGACGGCGGGGAACGGGACGAGAGTATTTGGTGGTGTGGCAGGACCGCTCCCAGCAGGAGTTAGAGAGGCAGTTAGATGCCATGGGAATCCTGGAGGATCCGCCACCGTACGTTGTGGTTGACGGCTCGAAGGCCCCGGCTCAGACGATAGAGGAAATCTATCACGCCAGAGATGTCAAGCCCGAGGCCATGCTGGTGGAAGGTCTTGACATGTGGTCGGATGAGGCAAAGGACATAAAGCACGTCTCCACGCTGGCCACAGGCGCAGCTTGCGAGCTATTACTGCTGGGGTCCTTACGTCGGTGACCTTAGTTATCAGAATCTAGGCGCTTTGCACGGACGGGCCATTGTGCCGCACCCGGATAGGCCCCACTCTTGTTGACAGCGCCATCTGCCGTATTTCCGAAGCAGGAGGAAACCGTGTCTGTCGTTGTGATTTTGCTGATGTTCCTGGCAGTGATTGCGATGGTGAAAAAGATTGACGAGGATCGGCAACCGCGCACTATCCTTGCCGCCGATTCGCGTGAAGCGGAAGACAGACTTAGACTGCAAATCAACAAACGATGACGACATCGCTCGCCGAGTTTTCTCGCTTTGCATCTCGCCCGGACTGTGCGGCCGTACAGTCTGGTGTCAGGGCTGGGTCGTCGTCGGTGTAAAAATCTGCTTAGGATCCCATCATCAATTGTTTTCCGCCTGCAGTCGGCGGTCGTGTGTTGACCGCTGAAACGATCCACCGAGATTAACAACACGACCGCGATTATGATGATCAACACCATTATTAGCATTGCTTAACTCACTCCAAGTGATCGTTTGGAGCCTTTTCCTGTTGAGGCGCTCGGTTTTCATTTCAGGCTCAACACTCGGAGCTTCGACAGAAGGAATCTCACAATCATATTGTTCCAGTCGTTCTTGTGCATCGGCATCGCTGATCGCGTCTGAGGTTCGCCCACAAGTGGTGCAGAAGTATTCCCTCGTTGCGGGATTCCATCTGATCAGAGGATGTTTCATGGGGTTCCGTGATCCGAGTCAGTTAGGCTTTCTAACCCGCCGTCTTTGATCTCCATGCAGCGACCTCACGACGAAGAGCCCTAAGGCCGCTCAATTCATCCTCGATCCGATGCTTCTCTTCTGGCGTTTCGCCGTGGTTGGTGGACAATTCCCGTAATCGTGCACTGATTGCGGAGTCTGCCGCCTGGATACGCTCTTCGATTTTTGACCAATCGGTTTCGAGTATCGCCGCTTGGTACACCTTGTCCCATTCGCTCGTCACGGTCACCTCGTGCCGCTCCCCTCGCGGCTCTCGGCTTACACAAAAGTATTGCCAAGCGAACATACCAAGTCAAGCCATGTACGCTCGCATACAGCGCAACTTCAGGCCCCGCGACTAAGCGGGGTCATGCCGAAGAGCGCTTCAGCCTGCGCGATCAAGTGGGTTACGGTCTTGCTTTTCGGAACCACGGCGTGTATCCCAGCCGAACGCGCTAGGGGGTACAGCTGAGGAAATTCATGAGTCGTCAGCAGTATGAGCCAGACGTTGGGCAGCATTTTGATGAGGAGTGGGGCGGCTTCTAGGCCGTTCATTACGGGCATCGACATGTCTATGACGATCAGGTCGGGGCGAAGACTGGGAGCCTTCTCTATGGCGTCGCGTCCATGTTCCGCCTCCCCACAGACTACAAAATTGGGATGTGAATCGAACAATGGACGCACTGCCCAGCGTATGGTCGCATTGTCGTCCACAAGAAGCACTTTTTTCTTGGGCATCGTTCACCCGTCGTGGCTTTGATGCTAGAACAATGAGTCCTGCCGCTTCGACAATGAAGAATGGAACGTGGGTTCTCGTCGGGCTGAATCTCAGTAATGTCGCATAAGGTATTTCCTGTATTACGAATCTTCTCGTCTTCCAGCATTATTTCCTTCTCACTTCTTTCCACTCAAATGCTAAACCCCACAAAATACAGTGATGGCATGGTTCGTGCTAGATGTTTCGTGGACTTAGAAGTAGGAGCATGCCTGGGAGGTTATAGGCCATGCAAGACAGCACAGAGAAGGAGAAGTGGATGGAACTTTGCGCGCAAGCGGCCAACGAACAGGATTCACAGAAATTAATGGCGCTGATTAAGCAGATCACTGCGCTCCTCGACACCAAACAAGAGCAGTTGATGGAAAAAGATTCGCAGCGCTCAGAGTCGGAACGAATTGACTAGCCAACCCCATGGCTATACCAACATTCTCGTGTCCTCACTGTGGACTGGAGACCTCCGTATTCGGAGCATCCAAGTTCGCCGCGATAGTATTTGGCAGAGCCAGATGTGATCACTGCGGGCAGGAATTTCTGATAGTGAACGATATCGCGGTGACGGAACAGCAATACCGCGATGGAACCAAGGTCCAATGAAGCAGGGCGGGTTCTGAAGGTCACTCTGGCTGGATTGAACGAATGATCTGCGGTGAATTGCCAGGAATTTCAATTGAATATCCACTGTGTACCTAGACCGTCTGGCGTATGGGAGACTGGGTTATGAAAAACCCAGAATTAACCGATATGGCTTGGCTTGGGCCAAAGGAGGAAATGGATCGCGCGAGCCATCGCTTCGGCAAGTGCTCTGAGTGCCATGAGATCATCTGCGTCGAAAAGGCCGTGACCGACGGCCCGAGTACTCAGGGAAAAACCAGTGAAATGCTTTACGAAGCGTTTCGCGCACACGTTAAGCTGAAGCACTCCGAGGACTTCAACCTAGCCGCTATCCCAGCCTCAGAGCGGCACCAGGCCTAAGCATGACCATCGGCAAAAACAAACGCCCTCGACAGGACTGCATCTGAAGGGATCACAGTTTTACACCGATGGACAAATGGCAAACAACATCGCGCGTTGAGAAGATTCGGCGGGAAATTGCAGAAATCCAAGCAGCAAATCAGATCTACAACGTGCACGTGAACCAGGGTGCGGCAGCAATCGCCGACCACGAAAAACGGCAGACACGATTGCAGGAGATCATGACGGAGCTAAAGATTCTGTCGGGTCAGTCGGCTCCCAGATTCACGGGCTGAACCAAGCCTGGAAAAATCTCCACCACCTGTACAACAACGGCTGGCTTTCGTTTGCCCGCCGCGACGAAAGGGATCGGAGCCGCAGAGCGTGTACGTTGGGCCAAGGTCAGACACGCTAGTTGATACGCATAAGAACGGGATTGCCTTCCTCGTCCAGCCCCCCTTCACCCATTGAGTAGCCTGATCTTTGCGCATACGCTCAGCATCCTCTTTGATGAAATGCTGATACAGTTCGTCGGCAAAGCCCGTAAGCCATTACTTCTCCGCATCATATGGCCGGCTAGGTTGCTTCTCTAGAAAAATCGGAGGCGGGCCGGGGATCCCCCAGGGAACCGTCGCCACCAGCCGCGCCTTGGCTAAGAATGCTTTTTCTGCAATGAAGGCGTCAGTCACAAGACCGAACTCCGGCAGGTGACGCCGGCCAGGTCGAAGATGACCTTTTTCCGCAGCTCACGCGCAAGGCCTTCGACAGCCCATTCCTGCTCGAGGCAAGGCATGCAAGACAACGGGCGGTCGCAAGAGCTCCGCAATGCTCTCGGTCTTCGTGTCGCCCTTGTTCATATAGCAAGAGTGGAAAAAGCAGCACAAACAGACGCCTCACTGCAATAGTCCCCAGCAACACTGAGCTAAGACGCCACCCGGACGCCAGGTTCGACTACTGCTTAACCGGGTCCTTGGGGATCTTAAGGGAATTTCGTCGTTCGTCCAGAAGGCGGACAATTTCGTTAGTCAGGGAGATCAATCGATTCGGATCCGGTTCCTTGGCTGCAAGTTCGCAGAGTTCCATCCACTTCTCTCTCTCTACATTTTCCTTTCATGGTCTCCCCTGACTGTTGCCTGTCGTCGCTTGGAGTCCCAGTTTGCGCCTTTGCAGTTCTGCCTTTAGCTCGGCCAACTTCTTCGGATCGTGGACGATGTTGATGCGCGGAAGAAGTTCCTCCCACGAAATTTGTCTTGGGGTCCGACGACGGCGTGCTTGCTTTCCCGCGGGTATCTTGGCGTCCATGCCTGGAGCCTACGCGCGCCACTAAAAAAAGGTGGAAATACCTGAAGCCGATTCTGCGAACCAGACGAAAGAGATACGTCCGCAGGCCATATAGATGAGGTCAGCATCCGTGCGCTATCGTGCAATAACAATATAGTTGACGTATAGTTATCGACTTGTTATCCTAGTGCTAATAAGGAGGTCGAATGGTGACCCGGTATTCAAAAGAGGACAAGACGCCCGATTCGAAGTATCGGCAAGTCAAGATAGATGGACTCGACAAAACCCGACGCGGGAAGCACTACGATCTCGTTCTCGGAATACTTCAACAGCTAAAAACCTTGCCACCTGGTTCGGCGATGGAGATTCCGCTCACAGATGTCGGAGGGATTGGACTGGCCAACCTTCGCTCCGCGGTTCATCGCGCCTCAAGCTCGCATGGACTTGAAATTGAGACCCTGGCGGACGAAAAACATTTCTATGTCTGGAGAAAGACGGTCGAGAAAGACGGAAACAAATAGCGGAGCCTTGCATTCAGCATGCACTCCGGGGGAGGTCACAAATGATTGCGATATACAAATGGTTTGAGTTTTACAAAGCGGCCCTGCTCGAAACAGACTGGTCGAAAATGCCAGAGCGCATTCAGACTGCGGAGGCCGCCCTACGCCAAAGGAAGCACGAGTTCGACGTGGATCATGGAGGCTCTCCCGAAGAAAATCAAGCCATCGACGATGCTTTGAGGGGGCTGACAGTCTTGCGCAACGATTCCTCTAAGTGGTCTGAAACGCAGTCGCCACGGAACAAGGTTGTTTAGCTCACTACCTCATCGATTCTGAGGTTAATCTTTGGGAGATTCAGCTTCGCGGTTCTTGAGATTGCGAGGTGCGTACCCCACCGTACGCTCCCAAACTCCTACTCCTTTGTGCTCTACAGGAAACACTGTAGAGTCAGGCGCGAATTTCCATGTTTACAATGGCAAAGTTTCGCGTTGGTTTTGACTCCTTCAGGTAACAAATGTATCCGCCGATCGGCATGGCGTCCCGTTTAACGGGTCGTGGGTAGCAGGAGTTTGTGCCTGAGGTTAAACGGCGCGTTCGCCATCCGAGAAGTCAGAAGAGCCTGAGTCGAAACCGATTTCAACTGGGAGATGTTTGCTGTACGTCAGGAGGCGACCGTGAAACGGAGCGACCGTTCCGCAACCATAACCGCGAAGTCCGAACCTTCACCTGCAACCGGCAATAACGGACACTCTAGTCTGGTCGCGGAGAATGTCTCTCCTGATCTGGCCGTAATCCTCGCGTGCCTGCAGACGATGCGCGCCGGCGACTTTTCCGTGCGGCTCCCCGGTTCGTGGACAGGGCTGGCAGGCAAAATCGCAGACACCTTTAATGACATCGTCGCCGTCAATCAGCAAATGGCGCACGAGTTGAATCGCGTCGGGCAGGTGGTGGGCAAGGAAGGAAAAACGCGGGAGCGCACCCGTTTTCATGAGTCGAAAGGAGCGTGGGGCGAAATGGAAGGCTCGATCAATACCCTGATCGAGGACCTGCTCCGCCCGACCGCGGAAGTTACCCGCGCGATCGCTGGTGTGGCGCAAGGCAATCTGACTCAAACCGTCCGGCTCGACGTGGACGGGCGGCCGCTGGAAGGAGAGTTCCTGCGTTCAGCGAACATCGTTAACACGATGATTCAGCAGCTCGGCGTGTTTACCGCTGAAGTCACGCGCGTGGCTCGAGAGGTTGGCACCGACGGCAAGCTGGGCGGCCAGGCGCAAGTGCCGGGTGTAGCGGGCACCTGGAAGGACTTGACGGACTCGGTCAACTCGATGGCCAGCAACCTGACCGGTCAGGTCCGCAACATTGCCGAAGTCGCGACCGCGGTGGCCAGTGGCGATCTTTCGCGCAAAATCACGGTGGATGTACGCGGCGAAATTCTGCAGCTCAAAGAAGCCATCAACACGATGGTGGATCAGCTTCGTTCGTTTGCCTCTGAAGTGACGCGCGTGGCGCGCGAAGTCGGCACTGACGGCAAGCTGGGCGGTCAGGCCGTGGTCCCGGGCGTTGCGGGCACCTGGAAAGATCTTACGGATTCCGTTAACGCCATGGCCGGGAACCTCACGGCGCAAGTGCGCAACATCGCAGAAGTCACCACCGCCGTGGCGCGCGGCGACTTGTCGCGCAAGATCACGGTGGACGTGAAGGGCGAAATTCTCGAACTCAAAGACACCATCAACACCATGGTGGATCAACTCAACGGTTTCGCCGGTGAAGTCACCCGCGTGGCCCGCGAGGTTGGCACGGAGGGCAAGCTGGGCGGGCAAGCGCAGGTTCCCGGCGTTGGCGGCACCTGGAAAGATCTCACCGACAACGTGAATTTCATGGCCAGCAACCTCACCGGGCAGGTGCGCAACATCGCCGAAGTGGCCACGGCGATTGCCAGCGGCGACTTGTCCCGCAAGATCACGGTGGATGTCCGCGGCGAGATTTTGCAGCTCAAGGAAACGCTGAACACGATGGTGGACCAGCTGAACCGGTTTGCCGGCGAAGTGACGCGCGTGGCGCGCGAAGTCGGAACCGAAGGCAGGCTGGGCGGACAGGCCAACGTGCCCGGCGTTGCCGGTACCTGGAAGGATCTTACCGATTCAGTGAACTCCATGGCCGGCAACCTGACCGGACAAGTCCGCAACATCGCTGAGGTAACGACCGCCGTGGCGGGCGGCGATTTGTCGCGCAAGATCACGGTGGACGTGAAGGGCGAAATTCTTGAGCTGAAGAACACGATCAACACCATGGTCGACCAGCTCAACGCGTTTGCCGGCGAGGTAACTCGCGTGGCCCGCGAAGTCGGCACGGAAGGCAAGCTGGGTGGTCAGGCGCAAGTTCCGGGCGTTGCCGGCACCTGGAAGGATCTCACCGACAACGTCAACTTCATGGCCAGCAACTTGACCGGACAGGTCCGCAACATCGCCGAAGTGGCCACGGCCGTGGCTCGCGGCGACTTGTCGCGCAAGATCACGGTGGACGTGAAAGGAGAAATTCTCGAACTCAAAGACACCATCAACACCATGGTGGACCAGTTGAGAGCGTTTGCATCGGAAGTCACGCGCGTGGCCCGCGAAGTCGGCACCGACGGAAGGCTCGGCGGACAGGCGCAAGTCCCCGGTGTTGCAGGTACGTGGAAAGACCTTACGGATTCGGTCAACTCCATGGCCAGCAACCTGACGGGCCAGGTGCGAAACATCGCCGAGGTCGCCACGGCGATCGCCAGCGGCAACCTGTCGAAGAAGATCACCGTGAACGTCAGCGGCGAAATTCTGCTGCTGAAAGAAACCATCAACACCATGGTGGACCAGCTCAACGCGTTCGCCGGCGAAGTCACGCGCGTGGCTCGCGAAGTCGGCACCGAAGGCAGACTGGGCGGACAGGCCAACGTGCCCGGTGTGGCCGGAACCTGGAAAGATCTCACCGACTCCGTCAACTCGATGGCCGGCAACCTGACCGGACAGGTGCGCAACATCGCTGAGGTCACGACGGCCGTGGCCCGCGGCGATTTGTCGCGCAAGATCACGGTGGACGTGAAGGGCGAAATTCTCGAGCTGAAAAACACGATCAACACCATGGTCGATCAGCTCAACGCCTTCGCCGGTGAAGTCACCCGCGTGGCCCGCGAAGTGGGAACGGAAGGCAAGCTGGGTGGCCAGGCGCAGGTGCCCGGAGTGGGCGGAACGTGGAAAGACCTTACCGACAACGTCAACTTCATGGCCAGCAACCTGACCGGTCAGGTGCGCAACATCGCCGAGGTGGCCACGGCCATCGCCACCGGCGACCTTTCAAAGAAGATCACCGTGGACGTGCGCGGCGAGATCTTGCAGCTGAAGGAAACGCTGAACACGATGGTCGAGCAGTTACGTTCATTCGCGGCCGAAGTCACGCGCGTGGCGCGCGAAGTCGGCAGCGAAGGCCGGCTGGGTGGACAGGCCAACGTGCCCGGCGTTGCCGGTACCTGGAAAGATCTTACCGACTCCGTGAACGCCATGGCCGGAAACCTGACCGGACAGGTGCGCAACATCGCTGAAGTCACGACGGCCGTGGCTCGCGGCGACTTCTCGCGCAAGATTACGGTCGACGTGAAGGGCGAAATTCTTGAACTGAAGAACACCATCAACACCATGGTGGACCAGCTCAACGCGTTCGCTGCCGAAGTCACGCGCGTGGCGCGCGAGGTCGGAACAGACGGCAAGCTTGGAGGTCAAGCCAAGGTGCCGGGCGTGGCCGGTACCTGGAAAGATTTAACCGACAACGTCAACGTGATGGCTGCCAACCTGACCGAGCAGGTGCGCGGAATCGTTAAAGTCGTCACCGCGGTTGCGAACGGGGAGCTCACGCAGAAGTTGACGGTCAATGCCAAGGGCGAAGTCGCCGCATTGGCCGAGACCATCAACAATATGACCGACACGCTGGCCACCTTTGCCGATCAGGTAACGACCGTCGCGCGCGAAGTGGGCGTGGAAGGCCGTCTGGGCGGCCAGGCCAGCGTGCCGGGGGCCGCGGGCACCTGGAAAGATCTCACCGGCAACGTGAACCTGCTGGCTGACAACCTGACCAACCAGGTCCGAGCCATCGCCGAGGTTGCGACCGCCGTTACCAAGGGCGACTTGACTCGGTCGATTCAGGTCGAAGCCAGCGGCGAAGTTGCCGATCTGAAAGACAACATCAACACCATGATCGACAACCTGCGGCTGACCACGGACCGCAATACCGAGCAGGACTGGCTCAAGACGAACCTGGCGCGCTTTACCGGCATGTTGCAGGGGCAGCGCGATCTTGCCAGCGTGGGCCGGATGCTGTTGTCCGAGTTGGCGCCGCTGGTGGACGCTCAGCAGGGCGTCATCTACCAGATGGAGTCGGAAGAGTCCGCGAGCATGGTCCTGCTCTCGGCTTTTGCCTCAGACGGACCGGACGGGCAACTTCGGCGTTTGAAAATTGGAGAGGGCCTGGTCGGACAGTGCGCTGCCGAAAAGCGTCGAATGCTGATCGGCAACTTGCCGGAGAACACAATCCCGATCCGTTCCGGTTTGTTTGAAGCGGTGCCGCGCAATGTGATCGTGCTGCCGGTGCTCTTTGAGGATCGAGTGAAGGCCGTGATCGAGCTGGCCTCGTTGAGCACCTTCACCGCCTCGCACCTGGCGTTTCTGGAACAACTCACCGCCAGCATCGGCATCGTGCTCAACAGTATTGAAGCCACCATGCAAACCGAGGGTCTGCTGAAGCAGTCGCAGCAGCTGGCCACCGAACTTCAAACCCAGCAAAAAGAATTGCAGCAAACCAACGAACAGCTGGCGCAAAAGGCGCAGCAGCTGGCCGAACAGAACGTGGAAGTCGAACGCAAGAACCAGGAAATTGAGCAGGCACGGCGCGCTCTGGAAGAGAAAGCCAAAGAACTGGCCCTGACTTCGAAGTACAAGTCAGAATTCCTGGCCAACATGTCGCACGAACTGCGCACGCCTCTGAACAGCATCCTGGTGCTGGGCCAGCAGCTCACCGACAATCCGGACGGCAATTTGACCCCGAGGCAAGTCGAGTTTGCTCGAACCATCCACGGCGCCGGTACGGATTTGCTGAATCTGATCAGCGACATTCTTGACCTGTCGAAGATCGAATCCGGCACCGTGTCGGTCGATGCGGAGCAAGTCTTCTTCGCCAGCCTGCTCGACATGGTGGGACGCCCGTTCCGTCACGAGGCCGAAAACCGGCGGCTGAGTTTCGAGGTGCACACCGATCCGCACCTCACGCGCAGCCTGGTCACCGACTCGAAGCGTCTGCAGCAGGTGCTCAAGAACCTGCTGTCCAACGCCTTCAAGTTCACGGAACATGGCGGAGTACAGCTATCCGTGTCGGTGGCCGCCGGCGGTTGGAGCAGCGATCATCCGATCCTGGGAAGCGCCGCGTCCGTGATGGCGTTCGAGGTCTCCGATACCGGCATCGGCATTCCGTCCGAGAAGCAGAGAATTATCTTCGAGGCATTTCAGCAGGCAGACGCCGGCACCAGCCGCAAGTACGGCGGGACCGGCCTGGGGCTGGCGATCAGCCGCGAGCTTGCCAGCCTGCTGGGAGGAGAGATTCAGTTGCGCAGCGCGCCCGGCAAGGGGAGCACGTTCACCCTCTACCTGCCGCAGACCTACGTTGGTCCATCCGCGCCTGCGGCTACGCTGGCGGAACGGAGAACAGGTCCGTTGCCTCGGCAATTATCTCCGGTCTCGGCGGAGCTGACGATTGAGCGCATCGCAGGACGATCGGGCAAACCTGGAGCCTGACGATGCGGTCCTGCTGATCGTTGAAGACGATCCGCACTACGCGCGGGTCCTGGTCGATCTGTCGCACGACAAGGGATTCAAGGTGCTGGTGGCCATGGGCGGGGCAGAGGCTCTGGCTCTGGCCCGCGAGTTCCATCCAACGGCAGTCTCGCTCGACGTCTTCCTTCCGGACATGCTGGGCTGGACGGTGCTCAACCATCTGAAACAGGACCCCGCTACCCGGCACATTCCGGTGCAGATGTTGACTCTGGATGAAGACCGGCATCATGGGCTGACGCGTGGCGCATTCGCCTTCGTCACCAAGCCGACTACGACGGAGGGACTCGAGTCAGCGCTGGACCGCATCAAGGAATATTCGAAGCCGCGCCGCAAACATCTGCTGGTGGTGGAAGACAATCCTGCGGAGCAGCTCAGTATTCGGGAACTGCTGGGTCATGACGACATCGATGTTTCGATCGCTGCCACCGGCGCAGAAGCGCTCTCCGCAGTTACGGAACAACCGTTCGACTGCGTCGTGCTCGACCTGCGCCTGCCGGACATGTCTGGCTTCGAAGTCCTGGAACGTCTGGGCGACACGCCGGAGCTGAACGACTTGCCGGTCGTCGTATTCACCGGGAAAGAACTGTCGCCCGGAAGAAGATGCACGGCTGCACTCGCTGGCGCGCAGCGTCGTGGTCAAAGGTGTCGAGTCGCCGGAACGACTGCTGGATGAGACGGCGTTGTTTCTGCATCGCGTCGTCGCCGACCTTCCGCCGGAGAAACAAAGGATGCTCGACCGTCTGCACCGCTCGGACGACGCGCTTGGTGGGAAAGAAGGTGCTGGTGGTGGACGACGACGTTCGGAATATTTTCGCACTCAGCAGCGTGCTGGAGCGGCGCGGCATGACCGTTCTCACGGCAGGAACCGGACGGGAAGCGATTGCGACGCTGGAGTCGACTCCGGACGTGGCCATCGTCCTCATGGACATCATGATGCCGGAGATGGATGGGTACGAGACCATGCAGGTGATCCGGCAGAACGTGTCGTTCCGGCGGTTGCCCATCATTGCGCTGACCGCCAAAGCCATGAAGGGCGACCGCGAAAAATGTCTGGAAGCCGGCGCTTCCGAGTACCTGGCCAAGCCGGTCAACACCGAACAACTGCTCTCGGCGCTCAGGGTATGGCTTCACCGGTAGCCCGATTTTGAGTTGTGGCAGCGCGCGATCAATGACGTTGCGAGAAAACGGGAAACTCTATGGGCAATAAAAGCAAAGTCAACATCCTGATGGTGGATGACCAACCCGCCAAGCTGCTGAGTTACGAAGTCATACTGAGCGAACTGGGCGAAAATCTGATCAAGGCCACGTCCGGGCGCGAGGCGCTGGAGCAGTTGCTCAAGAATGATATTGCCATTGTGCTGATGGATGTGAGCATGCCGGAACTCGACGGATTCGAGTTGGCGGAAATGATTCATCAGCATCCCCGCTGCCAGGAGACTGCCGTAATTTTTATCTCTGCCGTGCACCTGACCGACCTCGATCAACTCAAGGGATACGAGCGCGGAGCGGTGGACTACATTTCCGTGCCGGTCATTCCGGAACTCCTGCGCGCGAAAGTCAGCGTATTTGCCGAATTGCACCGGAAATCACGTCAACTTGAGTCTTTGAATCGGGAACTGGAGCAGACGGGTTGCGGAGCGAACGGAGGAATTGGAAAAGCAGAGCCGAGATGTTGCAGCAGTTGAATTCCGAACTTGCGCGCAAAAACCAGGATCTTGATGCCATTGTGAAGACGGCTCCCGACATCATCTTCAGCCGGCTCGCGGACGGAACCCGCGACTATGTCAGCGACCGATTCTACGAATACACCGGCGCCTCCGGCAGGATCCGCCACCGGTTTCGGTTGGCTCGACTATGTGCATGCCGACGACAAGGAGCCCAGCCTGGCGCAGTGGACCCATTGTGTCGAGTCAGGCGAAAATTACGAATGCGAGTATCGATTGCGGGGCAAGGACGGACAATATCGCTGGTTTCGCGCCCGGGCCGTACCCATTCGAGATCAGACAAATCAGATCACCCGATGGTATGGAACCTGCTCCGACATCCACGACAGCAAACTGGTGGAACATGCCATGCGGGAAAGCGCCGTCGAACTGGAGAAGATGGTGGATGAGAGGACGGCCGCGTTGCGCCACCTTTCCAACCGTTTGATGACCATGCAAGATGACGAGAGGCGCCGCATCGCGCGGGAGTTGCATGACGGATTGGGACAGGAAATGGTCGCGCTCAAGATGCTGCTGAACGGGATTTCCCAGAGTCCGCGATCGCTGAAAAAGTACATCGGAGACGCCACCAGCGTAATCGACCGTGCCACACAGCAAATTCGCACCTTGTCGTACCTTCTTCATCCTCCCTTGCTCGATGAAGTGGGGCTTCTCTCTGCCCTTCGCTGGTACCTGGAGGGACTGACCCAGCGCAGTGGAATCGAGACCAAACTCGATGTGAGTCCGACTGATTTTCCTCGTCTCGCTCTCGAACTGGAAACCGCAATGTTCCGAATTATTCAGGAAGCGCTCACCAACGTCTTCCGCCATTCGGGGGCCCATCAGGCCTGGATCAGCCTGACGCAACGCGAAGGCAAGGTGATCGTCAAGATACGGGACGACGGAAAAGGAGTAGGCGACGGAATTGTAGAATTGCGCTCCGGCACGGCCGGCGTCGGCATTCGAGGAATGAGTGAGCGCGCCAAAGAACTTGGTGGGCAATTGCTGGTGGCAAGAGCTCATCCCGGCACGATCGTCGAGGTGACGATCCCGGTTTCTCCCGCGGATTCTTCTCCCTCCCGGAGGCCAGAACAGAAGACACAGGCCTTGGAGTCGAGCAATCCATACGTTGGCCAAGCGTCGGTGGGCTAGATTGTTTCTGATCTGAGGCAGGAGTTGCCATGACGCCGCTAATTGCCCGGTGGCAGCCTGAAATCAGCGAAGGTGTATTGGTCAGATGCCTTTGCCGTTTGTAGTCGAACCGTCATCTGCGTAAAAGAAGTTTTCATGACGCAGTAATGCGTGGATTCCTCGCAATACTTCATTGCCGCTGCTTTTGGTAACCGCACCCCGGTAGCCGGCTTTACGAGCTTCCAAGGCGAGTTGGCTCGATACTTCCTGAACGCTGATCAGCAACATGGGTAGCTGCGGGTGGGCCTTCGCGATTTCAGGCGCGGCCTGCAGCCCGGTCATAACCGGCATACCAAGGTCCATGACTACGACGTCGGGCTCAAGTTGCTCGACTCTTTCAATCGCTTCGAGACCATTGATCGCGTCGCCGCATACCTCCCAATCCGGCTGTTTCTCGAGCAATCTGCGCAAGAGCAAGCGGATGGTAGCGTCGTCGTCGGCGATCAGGATTTTGACGGGCATGCGCCTATCCTTTCGGACACGATGTCGAGATGGTCGCCGAGTTAACGGTGCCACCAAGTAGACGTCGGGGAAATACAGCAAAGTCCTGAGCTGTTAACCGACTTGATTCCCTCAGCAGATCAGTGAGGCTATTTCAGGCAATCAGCTTCACGGGCGGAGGAGAATCCTCCTGGTCATCTTCCTTCTGTTCGATGGCGCCTTCTTTGGTTCGCTTCGCCAGTTCCGCATTTAATTCTGCCCCTACCAGCATGGCGAAGCCAGTCCAATACAACCACACCATAAGAGCGATACCTGCCCCCAAGGTTCCGTAGGTTTTGTTGAAGTTTGCGAAGGTTCGAAAATAGATGCCTAGCAGGTACGAGAACCCGATCCAGAAGCCAATCGACAGAATCGCGCCGGGCAGAGTGGCCAGAAAGCGCTGCTTCACATTGGGCGCGAGGAAGTAAAGTATTTCCACCGCGAGGACAGTAAAGCCCACCGAGATCATCCAATGGATGTAGGGCCAAATCCATAACCAGACTTGCGACAAGTGCATGGAACTCGCCAGCCATTGGCCGAAGTGTGGACCCAGGATCATGATGAAAAGTGCGACCAGCAGCAGCAAACCGATTACCAGGGCGAGGAACATGGAGAGAAGCCTGGTCTTCCAGAAGGGGCGGGTTTCGTCCGCATCGTACGCAATGTTGAGGGCTTCGATCGCCGCCGCGAATCCTCCCGAGGCGGTCCACAGGGTGCCGAGAAATCCGACCGACAGAAAAGTTCCGCGGTTAGGCGTTATGGCGACGGACAACACCCTGCGCACGATGTCCATACCTTCGGGAGGAACAAACCGGCCCATAAGATCCAGAGTCTGGTCGAACAGGCCCGCGACCGGGAGGAAAGCCACAATCGCCGAGAGGAAGATGAGCGCGGGAAAGAGCGCCATCACAAAGTAATAGGAGAGCGCGGCCGCCATTTGCAGAGTGTGGTTGCGTTCAACGTCGTCATAGGTCCGAATCAGAGCCGCTCTGAGTTTACGGAGTTGCACGTCGCTTGGATGTCTTAAAACGGCAAAGAGGTGCTTCTCGCGAAAATTGTTGCCGCGCTGTCCACAATTTTGCCGTTCCTGCACTTCTCTCCTGGTACCGATGCAAAGTACGAACCGTCGATGGCATCCAAGAAATTCACAAATTGTGTGCGTAAACGCCGCCGGTGGGCGTCAGGGCTTGGTTCCAAGGGCAGCTCGGGCGGGGCGTAAAGACGTTCCGGGATCATGCGAAATCGACAAATCAGTCTCGTTCAATCTGCTTGTTTAGGGTTCTTCCTCGGCGGCGTCTTGCTGGCTCCTGCAATCCCTATGGAATCGCAGCACCCAGGTTCCGGCCACGGCGCCGCAGGTGCGGGAGGTGCTGCCCTCTTATGAGGGACAAACTGTCGTGTCAGTCGAGATCGCGGGCCGGCCCGACCTCGATCAGCAGGAGCTTCGGCCCCTTCTCGTCCAGCAGGAAGGACAACCGTTTTCGCAAGCGAAGATAGATCAGTCTATTTCGGCGCTGAAAAGTAGCGGCAAGGTCAAGGAAGTAGTGCTGGAGATCCGTCCACAAGCCAATGGAATTCGGGTGTTGCTGATTTGCCAGCCGGCAATTTATTACGGCCTGTTCGATTTTCCGGGAGCTGTGGGCAGATTTCCTTATTCGCGACTACTTCAAGTCTCCGACTATCCTCCGCGGGGTGCGTATTCCCCCGTTGATATCCAAAACGCGCAGGCGTCGCTGGTCAGATTTTTTCAGCAAAACGGCTATTTTGAAGCGCAGGTAGATCCGGAGATCCAAACCGATACGTCGCACGGGTTGGTAAGCGTTAATTTCCGGGTCAGTCTCAATCGCCATGCCAAATTCGGCAACGTGATTCTCAAGGGGGCTCCCGCGGAAGAAGAACAGCGACTTCAGCGCGCCTTGAAGTCATGGATGGCCAGGGTCCGCGGATCTGCGATTCGCACGGGGAAATCCTATTCCCTTAGAAGAGTACAGAATGCTACTCAATATCTGGAATCGCAGTTGATCGGCCACGATTACCTTGGAAGTCGTGTACAGATGGCGGGCGCCGAGTACGATCCTTCAACCCACCGCGCCGATGTCCAATTCGAGGTCACGCCGGGAGAAAAAGCCCACGTCATTGTGGAAGGCGCTCATCTATCGGGACGCAGCCGCAGAAAGATGCTGCCGATTTATCAGATTGCGGGTCTCGATCCCGAGCTCATTCAGGAAAGCCGGGAGAACCTGATCTCCAATTTCCAAGCAAAGGGGTATTTCGACGTTGCCGTGCAATCGGATGTTGAACCCGCGGCTAACGGCCAAACCATTCTCTTCCGCGTTATCAGAGGGGCGCGCCACAAGGTAAGCGAGGTCACCATTGCCGGGAACCAGGAGCTTTCGGACGACAAGCTGCGCGGCCACGTGAAAGTGCAAAAAGGACGATTCTTCTCGCATGGCGCTTTCAGCCAGCGCCTGGTGAAAACCAGCGCCGACAATCTCAAACGCGTCTACCAGGCGGAGGGATTCAGCAGCGTAACCGTCACACCGGAGGTCAAGAACACTGGTGGCAACATTTCGGTGCAATTCCGGGTCAACGAAGGGCCGCAGGACATCGTGGCTTCGTTGCACGTGGTCGGCAATAACACGGTGCCAGTGGCCAGCCTCGCTCCGCAAGGACTGAAAGTTACTGAGGGTCAAGCCTATTCCACCAAAAAAGTTGACGAAGACCGCAATCAGATCGGCGCGCAATATTTGCGAATGGGTTATCTGAATGCAAATTTCCGGGCCACAGCCCACCCCGTAGGGAAAGATCCTCATCGCCTCGACGTGACCTACACCATTTCCGAAGGCCCGAAAGTCATTTTGGGTGCAGTGACGACGCTTGGGCGCGAAAGTCACGCGGCAGTCGTTGATTGACAGGACCGTGCAACTCAAGCCAGAGACTCCATTGCGCGAGGACGATCTGCTGGGTGCCGAAGGCCGTCTCTATAGTCTTGGAATTTTCGATTGGGCCGAGATCGACCCTCGCCGCCAGATCACCACTCAAACTGAGGAGGATGTCCTGGTCAAGCTGCATGAATCCCGGCAGAACGACATCAAATACGGCTTCGGCTTTGAAGTGGTAAATCGTGGCGGCAGCATTCCGAGTGGAACGATTGCTCTGCCCGGACTTCCGCCGGTTGGTCTGCCTTCAAACTTCAAGACCAGTCAGAAGACTTTCTGGGGTCCTCGCGCGACCTTCCAGTACAGCCGGCACAACTTCCGCGGCTTGGGTGAGACGCTGACTTTCTCAGCCCTGGGCGCGAGGTTGGTGCAGCGCGGGTTGGCGTCTTATCTCAATCCGCACTTTCTTGGAACCGACTGGAGTTCAAATCTGACGCTATCGGGCGAGCGCAACAGCGAAAACCCCATCTTCACTTCACGCCAGGGCGTTTTCGGTTTCCAGTTGGAGCGGCCCTTGAATGCGGCAGCGACCAAGACGCTCTCGGTACGCTATGACTACCAGCAGACTGCGCTCTCCAATTTGCTGATTCCCGACCTGGTCTCACCCGATGACCGCCACGTGCGACTTTCAACTCTCTCCGGCACCTACAGCCGGGACACGCGTGATCAGGCTCTCGACGCTCACAAAGGCATGTATCAAACGGTGGAACTCGGGATCAATCCGACTGCGCTGGGTTCGAGCGTGAATTTTGCCAGACTGCGCGCCCAGCAGGCTTACTACAAGGGGATAGGGAAGGGAATCGTGTGGGCAAACAGCCTTGCGAATTGGAGCTGAACAGGAATTCGCCGGCAGCCGCGTTCCCGTCAGTGAGTTGTTTTTTTCCGGTGGCGGCAGCACCTTGCGAGGGTTCCCCCTGAACGGGGCGGGACCGCAGCGCTCGGTTACGGTATGCGGCAACCCGTCCGATCCCGCGACCTGTGCCCAGATCAGGGTACCGACTGGTGGGCGTGAACTCTTCATCCTGAATTCTGAATTTCGCATTCCCCTGCCGATCAAAAAAGGACTGGGCGTGGTTGCCTTCTACGATGGTGGAAACGTATTTCAGCATGTAGGGTTCAGCGATTTTGGATCGAACTATACAAACACTCTGGGAATCGGGCTGCGCTATGCCACTCCGATTGGACCGGTGCGGATCGATCTCGGGCACAACTTCAACGCGCTAAGCGGAATCAAATCAACGCAACTCTTCATAACCCTGGGGCAGGCATTTTGAACGCTTTACCGCAACCTCCGCTGTCCAACTCCCGGTCACCAGAACCGGTTCGACGAACGGATCTGAAAAGAACTGGCGGAGGCTGGAGAAGAACTGCGGCCTGGATCTTTGCCGGCCTTAACGCTCTGACTTTGATCGTAGTGCTCGGTTTGGTCGTGCTCATGCACAGCGAGCGATTCCACAACTATCTTCTGAAAACGGCGCAGGAGAAAGCCAGCGAAGCGTTGGGCAGCCAGGTGCAGATGCAGAACTTTGCTTTCCATTTGTCCGGCCTGAGCCCGACGGTTGATCTTTACGGTGTGGTCGTTCATGGTGCCGCGCCTTACGCCGACCCTCCGATGCTTCAGGCTGAGGTGATGCATTTCGGAGTCACGGTTACATCGCTGCTCCACAAATCCTGGTACGTTGGTGATGTTCGCATTGAGCATCCGGTCGTCCGAGTTTTTGCGGACAGCAATGGCCGCACGAACCTCCCAGCACCAAAAAGTCAGGGAAACAGTTCAGCGCCGGGGACAAGCATTTTCGACCTGGGCATCCGCCACCTGTTGCTGGAGCGCGGCGAGATCTACTACAACAACCGCAAAAGTGAATTGAGCGCGGACCTGCATGATTTAACGCTGCAGTCCAGTTTTGAACTGCTCAGGAAGAGTTATTCCGGCACGCTGTCATACCGCGACGGCCACCTGCAGCTGCAGAATGCCAGTCCCATCGGCCACAACTTCGAGTGCCAGATTTGTCGCCACACCCGAGGAGTTCAAGCTGGAGAGCGCCGATCTGAGAACGGCGAACTCGCGCCTCTCGCTGGTGGCGACTGTCTACAACTACTCCGAGCCTAAGGTGCATGCAACCTACGATGCAACCCTTGACGGCGGCGAATTTCGGCGTGCACTTAACAATCCTTCATTGCCGGATGGAATTGTCGTGTCGTCGGGCGTCCTCGATTACGACGCCCGCTCGCAGCGCCCGCTGCGTGGCCTCCGTGAATGCGCAAGGCGAGGTGCATAGCGCAGGCGTCACGGTGACCAGTCAGAACACAAAAATCCAGATCCGAGATATCGGGGCCCGCTATTCGCTCGCCAACGGCAACGCCGCCGTCATCAGGAATACACGCTCAGCTACTGGGAGGAGCACTCGCCGGCGCCATTACGATGCGAGACCTCGGTGGTTCCACCAAATCCCATCTTTCGGCGTCATTACACGGAGCCTCACTTGCCGAGTTGCAGAACGAACTACGGAACGCCATGCCGTCGTCATCTTCGGTGACGAACCAGATCGCGCTGCGCGGCTCGGTTGACGCAACCGCCGACGCGACCTGGGGCACAACCATGCAGGATTTGCTGGCACGCGCCGACGCTACTCTTCAAGCCAATGTCCAGCCGGCCCAGGGAGGCATGGCAACTCCGGTGAGCGGCGCAATTCATGCCCGTTATGCCGGGAAGAGCGGGCAGTTGTCATTCGACCAGAGCTACATCAAGACTTCGCAGACCTCGGTCACGCTCAACGGAACCATCAGTGACCACGCAGCTTTGCAAGCCAGCGTGAACAGCAATGACCTGCACGAGCTGGAGACGATTGCCGCCGCATTCCAGGCTCCGGGTTCGGAGCCGTTTGGGCTTTATGGCCATGCGACGGCGACCGCTACGGTCAGTGGTTCGACCCGTAGCCCCCGGGTCGCGGGGCAACTCAGGGCGGACAATCTGAAGTTGCGAGGCAGCGAGTGGAAACTCCTGCGGGCAAATTTCACTGCGAGTCCGTCCCAGGTCCAGAGTGGACAATGGCGAGATGGACTCGGCCAGTCGAGGTAGAGTGACCTTCAAACTGGCGACAGCTCTGCAACAATGGTCGCTGACTAAAACGAGTCCGTTCCAGCTGCAACTCTCGGCGTCTCAAATCAACGTTGCAGGATCTGCTGAAGGCCGCTGGTTCTACCGCGCCGGTTGCCGGCACGCTTTCGGCCGACATTACTGCCAATGGCACCCAGCTTGCTCCATCGGGCCATGGCACAGCTCGGTCTCACATCGGCGCGGGTTGCAGGCGAGCCGATCCGGTCCGTGGATATGCAGTTTCAGGCGACCGGGAAGCAAGTCACGGCAAATCTGAAGATGGATCTTCCCGCAGGCTCCGCGAATGCGACTGTTCTCTATGAACCGGCAAGCCAATCCTACGATGCGCAACTACATGCCCCCGGGATCAAGCTCGACCAACTGGAGACATTGAAGGCAAGAAATCTGCAACTTCAGGGTGTACTCGATGTGAATGCCAGCGGAAAAGGGACACTGGGTGATCCCCAGATGCAGGCCTTGATTGAAGTGCCGCAGCTCCAGATTCGCGATCAGGCAATCCGCGGACTGAAATTGCAGACCAACGTTGCGAACCACGTGGCAACTTTCACGCTCGACTCCGAAGCCTTGAACACGCATGCCGGCGGACATGGCACCATCCAGCTGAACGGCGAATACGTAGCCGATTTGAGTCTGGATACGCAGTCAATTCCGCTTGCTCCATGGTTCGCTCTCTATGCTCCTTCGCAGGCGGGAAATCTAAATGGGCAGACGGAAATCCACGCCACGCTGCGCGGCCCGTTAAAGGATAAGGCGCGGCTGGAAGCTCATCTGCTGATTCCACAACTGTCGGTGAATTACAAAGACAGCATCCAGTTGGCGGCGGAGGCCCCCATCCGCGCGGACTACGTGAATGGAGTTCTCAATCTTCAGCGCTCGACCATCCGCGGCACCGGCACAGAGATAACGTTCCAGGCCAATGTACCGATGGCGAAGGATGCGCCGGCCTCGATGCTGGTGCGCGGCAGCGTTGATCTGCGTCTCGCCCAATTGGTCAGCCCTGACATCACCAGCGGCGGAGAATTACGCTTTGATATTGACTCCGACGGCCGGCGCGCCGATCCCAACGTGCAGGGAAAGATTCAGGTGGTCAACGCCAGCTTTGCTACCGTGGGAGCGCCTCTCGGATTGTCGGGCGGTAATGGCGTGCTCACTCTCACCCGAAATCGTCTCGACGTCACGCAGTTTCAGGGAAATGTTGGAGGGGGCGTTGTCACTGCGAGTGGAGGAGTGGTGTACCGGCCTCAGTTGCAGTTCGATCTCGCCCTGGCTGCCAAGGGTGTCCGTGTGCTCTACGATCAGAGTGTGCGAACCACGCTCAACTCGAACCTTGCCCTTACGGGAAGCTTCGAGAATGCGTTGATGACCGGCCAGGTCGCCGTTGACCAACTATCGTTCACTTCGGATTTTGACATCTCTGACCTCATGAGCCAGTTCGGCGGGGACGTCACACCGCCTCCGACTCAAGGCTTCAGTCAGAACTTGAATCTCGACGTGGGCATCCAGACCCCGGGCGGTCTGAACCTCACAAGCCGCACTCTGAGCCTGGCAGGCACTGCCAATCTGCATCTTCGAGGCACTGCGGCGCAACCTGTAGTGCTCGGCCGCCTGAATCTAAGCGATGGAGACTTAATTTTTTCCGGGAACCGTTACAAGCTGCAAGGTGGGACGATTGATTTCACCAATACTTCGCGAACGCAGCCCGTCCTGGACATGGCGGTCAATACGACGATCAGTCAGTACGACATTCAAATGCATTTCTGGGGGCCTGCCGATCATCTGCACACCAACTATGCTTCCGATCCGGCGCTGCCGCCGGCGGACATCATCAACCTGATTGCCTTTGGCAAAACCTCGGAAGCTGCCGCGGCAAATCCCACTCCGCCCGGCACTCTGGGAGCTGAGTCGCTGGTGGCATCGCAGGTGAGCAACCAGATCACCAACCGGGTCGAAAAGCTCGCGGGAGTTTCACAGCTTTCGATTGATCCACAACTGGGGAGCAGCCAGCAGAATCCGGGTGCACGCGTCGCCATCCAGCAAAGGGTGACCAGCAAGATTTTCGTGACCTTCTCTACGGATGTTACGTCCACCGAGAGCCAGGTCGTTCAGCTCGAGTACCAGGTAAACCGGAAAACTTCATTTAGCGCCGTCCGCGACCAGAACGGCGGCTTCTCTTTCCAAACAACATTTCGCAAGCAGTGGTGAGTTAGTCAGGGCGTTCGGGGGATTGAGCCTGCTCTTCGATTCTGTCGGCGGCGTGGCTGACCGTTTCACCGGCGACAGGATCGGGCAGGATGCCAGGCGAGGGACTAGATATGCGCTTGGTTTTCGGCCTTACCCTGAAGATTCTTCTGCTGGTCTCTCCCCACGGAAGCGCCCCTGGTCTTCCTAATCGGTTTGATTGATCTCGCCGACGCGCTGTCCCATTTTATGCAGGGTGATGGCTTCGGTGGGCGACTTTCGGCGATTTCGGGGCCGGCGATATTGCCACCTAAAGCATGCGACGATTTTCTGGATACCCTGGAACAGCCAGTGAGGGTTCCGGCTGTGAGTACCAGCGCCAATGACCAAAGCCGAAGACTCTTCATCGCGGTTCCTCCAAGCAACTATTGATGAATCGAGCGAGCATGTACCTGATTGTCCGTCTCACGGCCCATTTCTTCGGGTTCTTGGCCTACACAGGCTCGGAGTAAACGCCTCCATCCCAAATTCCGTTCCAACCAGCGGGCAACGGCTGTATTGCACAGCACGTGACTGCTCAACTGCTCTGACGAAACTTCTGTCCAGTCGGCTTCTTTTGTAGAGCCGTCACCCAAAATTCTGGCTTCGATCTTGCCGTCGCGGATGCGAAATTCTTTAATGGGTTGAAGGTTTGCCGAGTCAACAGTCTGGGTGTTTTCCATGAACATGGCCGATCTCCCTTCTCATCACAAGGATGCAATGAGAGCCGCCCATTGGCCATACCACGAACCCCGTACTGTGTGATGTGGGATCTTGTATGCGACAGGAATGTCTCGCATTCCTGTGTAGGGGTTGTCGAAAGATGGCAACCCCTGGTTAGGCATGCCTCGGCTAGATCAGTTCAGTTGACCCAGTTCTTCAGAGGCATCTTGCGGTTGGCTGGATAGCTGGACGAGTCGTTGCAAAGTTCCTTCGCCGGCTTGCCAGGCTGAATTCTTGAGGATCCCGCCTTTAGAGCGATTCGCTTACGTGCATTACCTGGCGATGTTCCACGAGTCACAACGTGTCGCCACACATTTTCCCCGCCAGAATTGGCTGGCATCCAGAGGTAAGTCTCCCCGCCCGCACGCAATACAGGAACGATCCCGTGCACGGATGAGTCGAGGTAGCGCATTCTCGAGCTTTCGGATCGCTTTCGCCCCGTCGATTTGCTCATGGTTGTGATCTTAACATATAGGCGAACAAAAGACGAATATGATAAGCTCCGGCATCATGGCCCGGCGTCCGAGACCTCCGGAAAAGATCTTGACTCGGAAGGAGTTGGAGGATCTGCAGCGGAGGCTCTCGATTATGAGCGTTACCGCGGTTCAGGACTTCTACCAGTACTCCCATTCGGCCTGCCGTATTTCCCCCGGCCACTTTCCGAGCGCGAGGGCAATCCAGGAGTTGGTGCAGGCATGGAAACAGATGAGGAAGTGGCGATGAGCATCCGCGATTCTGAAGCTGGTCTACTTCAGCGGACGAAAATCAACCGGGCGGGCGCGCTCCGTCGTGAACTGAGCCAAAGAGCCGAGGGCTACGCCCGAGCCCACGGGCTACCACACTGTGTGAGTTATGGGCAGCCTTCGACGGTCTGCTTTGAGCGATATTGCGACGATTCGCGCCACGGAAATTTCCTGCCCTCCACCTACAAAGCGATCCTTCGCAACCCGAATTGGCGACGCCGCTTGCAGAAGGTCCATCCCCAGGGGCGCAAGTCGCTGCCGCGACAAGAGTACGGAGTCTGGAGGGAGCTCGACGCCGGTACCAGTTCCGATGCTCTATTGATGAATGTGTTTTGCTATCCAGGCGTGTTCAGAGATGGGCGGGTCGGTTCGATGCTTGATGTGACGCCAGGAGCAACTCCTAACTTCGGATTCCGGGCGCGGGTGCCTCTGGCAAGCGGGAAGTTTGACCGCACGGAGGTTGACATGCGTCTGGGCGACGTCCTGATCGAGGCAAAACTGACAGAAAGTGATTTTCAGCGCGCTCCCAAGACCGCCGTTCGCGCCTATCGTGACTTCAACGAAGTGTTTGAAGACGAGGGCTTGCTTCAGACTGCAAACGACTATCGGTCGTATCAGCTGATACGAAATGTCCTGGCCGCTTATGCGTCTGGTTGTGCGTTTTGCGTACTGACTGACGCAAGGAGATCAGAACTGATCGCCGATTGGTACGCAGTGATGAAGTCCGTGCGCCCGGTTGATCTACGAATACGCTGCAAGGTTCTGACGTGGCAAGAAGTGGCGAAAGCCCTGCCACCGGGCCTGCGAGACTTTCTTGGTGAGAAGTACGGCATTGCTGAAGTAGCGGAGCATGGGGAAGATTGGTAACGTATCTTAGACCGCCGATGCCGAAAGCGAAGCCAACGTCGAAGAGCCGAGTTCTGAAAGGCTGGGGAAGGATCGCTAAATTCCTCGGCCAGACTGTCTCGGTCGCTCAACGCTGGCAAAGGTCAGGGATGCCGGTCACTCGCGATGGTCGGTTTGTCTATGCATCCCCCGAGGATTTGACCGCCTGGGTTGGCGCGGAGCGCGGACAAAAAGAGCCTGTCCATATTGCCAGTGAAGGCGAAGACCTGCTTGCGGACCTTAAGCAGGGCCTCGCGCGCGCACGCCGCCAGCGGAAGAATTTGAAGTCGTAGGCCAGCTTAGGGAGTCGGATCATGGGGAAGGGACGAATTGGTTCGCAGCTGGTGGGCCACGTCGATGAGCCTCGATGGGTCTGATTTGGGGACCAAGGCTGAAATGCCCACGGATCGCGCCTCCTTCTCTTCCAAGACATTGCTGAACCCGCTGAAAAGGATCACTGGAACTCCGGGCTTAAGGCGCTTTATTGCTCGCGTGGCGTCCAATCCATTCAAAACCGGCATTGCCAAGTCCATAATCACGAGCTCCGGACGCAACTGGGTGGCCTGGTCTACTGCTTCTCGTCCATTTGCGGCTTCTCCACAGACCTCGAAGACCTCATCGGTTTCAAAGAGGCGGCGAACTGCTCCTCCCACCAGTGCGCTGTCATCGACTATCAAGACTCTCATCGCATGCCCGTTTCTGAACGCTCCTTTAAGATGCCAGTCAATTGGCGCGCGTCTACTAAAAGTAGATGGGTTTTAAATCCTAAATGAGAGATCAGGAACGGTGAACTCAGTGATTCGATGTATTGTCCATCGGTCCAGCAGCGTCTGTAATTGCCAGCGTCACAAAGGAGCCGATATGACGAAGCACGGAGGTTTTGCCGGGATAGACCTTAAACAATTCTTCGAGGCCTCGGTCGACGCTTTGCAAGATAATCGCGGGTCCGCAGAGACCGGCAATCTGGCAGTCCGCCACAATCGCCCTCTAGTTGAAAGAGGCCGAATTGGTGGCAATCCAACAGACCGAGCCTTGGCGGACGCGGCTAGAGCCTTAACAGCTTTGTGGGGGACTTAGACTTCTCGATGCTTATGCGCCACAGCGGCGTTCGCGGACGCTTTGAGGTCCCTTCGGAAGCTGAATCGGCCGCTTGCAATTGTGATAGTTCGGGCACGCCAGAGCCGCGAAACCCTATCCGAGACATCGCATCCGAGGATCATAAGAAGCAGACCAACGGCACCGGCCAAAACAAATGACTTCATGCAGCGAGATTGTACTCCACTACCCTAACGTGGCATTCTCGACCCCTTCACTTGGAGGCAGAAGCTAAACGGGCGAAAGGATAATGCGGCCTTCACTTTCCCCCCTTTTTGTCCTAGTCTTCTATTTCGCGCGCGAATACGAGCGAAGGAAGTCCTCGGCGAGTTGGTTGTCTTTGTCCTTTTCCGAGCGGCCTTTCGCGATCTTGGCGCGGAGACGCACGCAAAAATCGCAGTGGCAGTCGGGCCGGCTGGTGCAAGTAGATTTAGCTTCCATTACTTCTCCAATAGTCTCATGCCATTCAGTAAGGCCGCATGACTGATTGAACGCTTATAAACGTCCGTTGTGGTGCTCATTAGTTTGTGCCGGGCTAACCCTTGAGCAAGAGCGGCGTTGCCTCCGGACCTCTCGATTACCTCGGTGATCGCTCCCGGCCGACCCGAACGTAATCCCCGCCAGTTAAGCCCAGCAGCCTTCAAGCACGGCGCAACGACCCGCGTCATAAGATTGTGCAGATCTACCGGCGACCGACCGTTGGCGAAGTGTCTCATCTCAGGCGCAATAATTCTTTTCTCCGGCAGCGCTCCGCCCGAGGGGAAGAGCCATCCTTCGGAAGGATTGCCGGATCGTTGCCTCCAGAGTTCCAAGGGCACTCTTACGCGATCAACCAGCGGAATTGACGCGGCCGACTCCTGAGTTTTCGGCACGTCCAACCGACCGTTAACGTATGCTCGGCGAATGTGCAGCCATTCCTGGTCAACATCCTCCCAGCGCAACGCCGCAATTTCGGAAGCTCGCATTCCAAGGAAGCATGCAAAGGCGACGATCAGTTGGCAATCCACGCGATCAACTAGCGCGGCTATGATGTCCTCGGCTTCCGCCCAACTGTAATGAGGCACGCGCGGGCCGGCAACGGCGTCGGTGGGGAACACAACGTCAGCCCAGGGATTTGAACGGAGATGTTGACAGACTACCGCGTAGGAGAAGATCGTCGAGGCCAACGCGCTAATGTGCCGAAGCGTTGTTTCGCGTTGTGTTGCCGTCAACCCCTGCAAGAATGCCGTGCCTTGGCGTGCCTGATATTGCTGAAGGGTCGATGTGCCGAAGTGCGCCTTCAGATGCTGCGCCCATATTTGCCGGTATCCCCGGACCGTCGAGGGCTTTTTGCGCGGCCTTCCGCCGACAATGACTTCTTCGCAGTAGGGTAGATATCGTTGCTCCCAAAAGGCCGCAATGGTCATGTCCTCACCAGCGGAGGGCTCCTGCCGGTTGATGGTAAGCATGAACTCCTGAGCCAACAGCTTCACGGCCTTCGCTTTGCTAGAATAGTAGCGCTCGTCTTTCGCGCAGAGCCGGTGTGATCTTTGAACCGGCCGTGGCTTGCCGTTTTTGCTGAGAGTCGTCCCGGTCACGTAGCGAACATAAAACGAACCCGATGCCTCATAGATTGTGCCTGATTGAATCCGTCGCACTATGCCCTCCCGCAGAGAGCAGGATAGCAGCATTGCAGTTAATTTGCAGTAAATCTTTGGTAACCTACAACAAGTCATGTGTTTTAAGCATGGCCCCGTAGCTCAGATGGATAGAGCAGCGGTTTCCTAAACCGAAGGTCGCGTGTTCGACTCACGCCGGGGCCACCAAATGCTCATTTGGAGTTCGGAACAGTTGGTGAGACTATTGGGTTCTGAACCGTAGGAGCGGCGAGTATGAAATACCGAATCGCGATGTGGGCGATGGCGGGTTTTCTGGTGGCGGGCTACTGGGCGGTTTATGCCTTCGCAACCATGCCATTGATGCCCTTTACGCAACCCGAAATCATGCTTCTTGTCAGGGTTACTTGCCCGATTGCGCTTCTCAGTTTTTATCCCCTTAGCCTTTATTGGGTTCTTCTAGCGAATGCCGCAACGTATGGTTTGATCGGGCTTATCGTGGAAACCCTTCGGACACAGCCGGATCAAGCGAAGCCCGCCCAAGGCGGATAGCGTGACACCAGTAAAGGCAGCGTCGGACTTAACGTCCTTGGCCTGAGGCCGTCGGGCCCAGCGTCTGTGGTCACTACAGGCGCTGAAGCTATGCATCTGGGCATCGGCACCCGGATGATCTCTTGCGAATCGAGGAGTCGGCTCCAGGTTCTGACGCATAGCCTGCCGACCCAACACTGCAGGCTCATCGCACGAAACATCCGGTTACGGATACACTATTCCCGCATGGATACTTATTCCTCAGGCGGCGAAACCATGACGTGGTTCATGATCAGTTCTTTTCTGCTTTTCAATCTTTTCCTCGGCGTCAGCCAGGCGCAGACTAACCAGCCCACGAAGTCGCGAAGCCTGCTGCTGGTGGTGAACCAGGGCGATCAGAGCATGAGCCTGGTAGATCCCGAGGCGGGCATCCAGATTGGCAAAGTGAAAACCAACGAGGTGCGTGCCCATGAAGTGACCGCCTCGCCGGACGGGCGTCTGGCCTACCTGCCCATCTACGGAAATTCGGGTGTGGGGAAACCCGGTACCGATGGCGCCTCGGTAGAGATCGTTGATCTGGACAAGCAGGCCATCGTGGGCAGCATCGCTGTCGGCGCCGTGCGTCCGCATTGGGTAAAGTTCGGGCCCGACGGAATGCTGTACGTCTCCGCCGAACTCGACCAGGCAGTAGATGTTCTCGATCCCAGGCAGCAGAAGAAAGTCGCGTCCATCCCTACCGGACAACCCGAATCTCACATGGTGGTGATGTCGCACGACGGTCACCGTGCCTACACCGCCAACGTGGACGCCGGAACCGTTTCAGTCCTCGACCTGGATGCACGAAAGACGATCAAGGTCATTCACGTAGCCGAGGTAGTGCAGCGCATCTCGATGTCGCAGGATGGACGCTGGGTCTTCACCGCCGACCAGAAGCGTCCCCGCCTCGCAGTCATTGATACCACAACCAACGAGGTCTCGAGCTGGATTGACCTTCCCGCCGCCGGGTACGGCACCGCTCCCACGCTGGACGGCAAATGGCTGCTGGTGACCATGCAGACCGTCAATCAGGTAGCGGTGGTGGACCTGTCGCAGATGAAAGTGGCTCGCACCGTCCCCGTCGGCGCAGATCCCGTCCAGATTCTGGCGAGGCCCAACGCGGCATACGTCTCCTGCACCGGTGACGGAAAAGTCGCCGTCATCAATCTGGAAAACTGGAAGGTAGAAAAGATGATTGCAACGGCTGCAGGCGCTGATGGCCTGGCCTGGGTCGAAAGAAAGCCGTAAACCGCAAAGGGCCGCACACAAGGGGAGCTTCTTTTCCCCAGGTGATGACCGCCCGCCGCAGCGGTAAACAACGTCAGCCGAAGAATCTTGCGTTCTGCTTCTCCGCCGAAAGCAAGACGTTTCCAGGGCGAATTGGCGAAAGACTGTCAGTGCGATCCGGAGTGCCGGAGAGGATAGTTGGTGCTAACGCCTGTTTTCATTGACTATCCCCAAGAGATCTATACTGCTCACTCGGCACAATGAGGGTGGTTATGCGGCTAGTTGACTCCGGCAAGTACAGGCCGACTGCTCACAGCGTGGTCGTACTAGCCACGCTGCTCATGATCTTCTTGCATGCACTGCTCGCATTCGGTCAGAAACCGGAGTATGAGTTCTACTTCGAATTTCGGACAGTTTTTATGCCGAAAGTACAAGAAGAGAACCACTGGTCGCTAACGAATGAGCAGGTTTACGAAAAATATGCCGCCAAGCTCAAAAGCGATCGAATAGCCGAATCCGAGATCGCTCGAAGGCTCAGATCGCTTCGGACGGAGCACAGCGCTCTAGAGGCCGACTTTTACAGTCGCTACTACCTCGACAGCAATTCCAATTTCAACCACGCTCCGAACCGCTTCCTTATGGCGATGGTGAAGGATCGGCAGCCGGGGACTGCGTTGGACTATGGAATGGGGCAGGGCCGAAACTCCATCTACCTGGCGAGTCTTGGGTGGCAGGTATGGGGATTCGATCCTGCCGAGGCCGGCGTCGCAATCGCTGAGAAGCAAGCGAAGGACCTTGGGCTGACCTTACACACCTCCGCGGTTCGCGACAGTGAATACGACTTCGGAAAGGAACGGTTCGACCTCATCTTGTTTAGCTGGTCGATGCCGCTCGTGCCCATCCAAAGGGTATTGGATTCACTTAAGCCCGGTGGATTTGTTGTGATGGAATGCGGGACCGACTATCTCCCCGATCGCAACGCAATGCTTCATCTGTTTGACTTTCTCGTCATCGAACATTATGAGATCGTGCGGGAGAAGTCGGACTGGGAAGGTCGCCGCGAGGTGGATATCATTCGGCTGGTGGCAAGAAAACCATAGGCTACAGCCGCCCTGCTTGTTTGTTGAACAATCGCCATTACACTCATTTGTGGGAGCGGCATCCCTGTCCGGGGTCAATGAGTGTAATGGCCTGTTAACAACAAATGACAATCACTAATACGATTCTGCTCATGTGCGCGCCTGGGGCGGCACTAAGCGGACATCCGTCAGCGTCTAAATCCGCACCTCAGCCCGAGAGCGCTAACCGTAGGTGAGATCGGTGCTCTGTCCGACCTCGATAATATATCCGTCAGGATCCCGGATGTAGCAGCGCGTCTCGCCATACTTGGGAATCGGCGCCGTGATGAACTCGGCTCCTCGGCTTTTCCACAATTCGTAGCACGCTTGAATATCCGCAACGCGGAAATTCATAAAGCTGTTGATGTGATTCGGGTCGGGGACGCTGAGGGTTACCGTCGGCTTATCCGGGGTCGGCCCGCCCCCAACGTTCAGAATCATCCAGATATTCGCCAGCTGAAGGTACCCAGGCGCGTTGCCGTCACCCAGGCTCAGAATGCGAGCACCGAAGACCTTTTCGTAGTAGCGAGCCGATCGCTCGATATCGGCGACGGTGAGAAAATACGCGATACTGATCCCCTCTCGCGGGGGCATCTCATAGCTCTTCTGTTCGATTTGTACACCGCTCATAGACGACTCCAATTCCGATAAACAGTGCTCATCCTGTCTGCAGGGGGACCATGGAACCACCCGGCTATTGTATAGACTTTAAGTTCATGCGCTTTCCGGCGTCTTTTCAACTGGAGACAACCGTCGGCCAGTTTAATCGTTGGCGTAAAAATCGCTATTGCACTCATTGTCCACGCCGCAGAAAGTTTTGAGTGGCACTCATAGCACGTACATCCGAAGCATCCACCAGACGAGGAATATCGCGACGATACCCCCGGCGATGTGAACTACCCAATCGCCAGTTGTTTTCGGCTTCCCAAAGTTGAACATGCCGCAATGGTAGCAGGCCCTTCGCGGCGGATGTAAAACGGTTATTTCCATCCAAGTTCCGTTAGCCGGGAGAGTTTCGCAAGCCCTTCTTTGCGTCCTTTGCGGTCCCCTTTTGCGCTCTTTGCGGTTAAGCTTTCGAAACCTGCACCGTCGCCAAGAACCGAGGCGGCTTCCGAGCCTTGGTCGCCTGCTCGAACCCATAAGCAATCTTCAAGAGAGCTCCTTCACTCCAGGCTCGCCCAAAAAAAGAGACCCCAACCGGCAGCCCCGAAATAAATCCAGCGGGCACGGTAATGTCCGGATAACCCGCCACCGCCGCCGCGTTCGAACTACCGCCGCCTGAGTGATCTCCGTTCACCAGATCAGTAATCCACGCCGGACTCCCGGTCGGCGCCATGATCGCGTCCAGCTGAAATTTGTCCATCAGCCCGTCAATGCCCTCGGCCCGCGAAAGCCGGTGATTCGCCTCCAGCGCGTCCACATACTCTTTGCTGTCCAGCGGCCCCTTGGCCTCTGCCTTGATGAAAACGTCCTGAAGGAAGTAGGGCATCTCTTTCTCCTGGTTGCGTTGATTGAATTCGATGATGTCCTTCAAGGAATGGACCGCGGCATCCGGACGCCCCGCCAGATATGCATTGAGATCGGCCTTCAATTCGTAGAGCAGCACAGTAAATTCGCTGTCATCGAATTTGCCGTAAGATTCCAGATCCGCAGGATCAACCAGCACCGCGCCCTGCCGCTTCATCTCCGCCATCACATCATCCATGAGACGATCCACACTGTCGCTGAATCCGAAATATTTGCGCGCCACGCCAATGCGGGCGCCGCGCAATCCGTTGGGATCGAGAAAGCGCGTGTAGTCCGCCGAGATCTTCCCGGCGCTCGCCGCAGTCGCACTGTCCCGCGGATCAGCGCCTCGCCAGCGCGCTTAGCAGAATCGCGGCGTCGCGAACGGTTCGCGCCATGGGTCCGGCCGTGTCCTGGCTATGCGCGATGGGAATAATGCCCGCGCGGCTGATCAGTCCCAAAGTCGGCTTGATCCCCACCAGGCCGTTGGCATTCGACGGACACACCACCGAACCATCGGTCTCAGTGCCCACAGCCAGCGCGCACAGATTGGCCGCCGTGGCCGCGCCCGACCCCGAACTCGAGCCGCACGGATTGCGATCCAGCGCGTACGGATTCCGCGTAAGCCCGCCGCGCCCGCTCCAGCCGCTTACCGAGTGGCTGGAACGAATGTTCGCCCACTCGCTTAAGTTGGTTTTGCCCAGAATGACCGCGCCCGCTTCGCGCAATTTCTGCGCCACAAAGGAATCCTTCGGCGCATGTGAGCCCACCAAGCGCCAACGATCCCGCGGTAGTTTGCATACGGTCGGCGGTGTCAATGTTGTCCTTGATCAGCACGGGAATCCCATGCAGAGGGCCGCGTGCGCCCTTAGCCTTGCGCTCCTTGTCCAACTCCTCGGCGATAGCTAACGCGTCCGGGTTCAGCTCGATCACGCTATTTACCGCTGGCCCACGCCGGTCAACCTCTTCGATTCGCTGCCTGTACTTTTCGGTCAAGGAGCGGCAGCTAAACTTTCCGGATGTAATCCCTGCCTGCAGGTCCGCGATGGTGAGTTCATCCAGTTCAAACCGCGCAACCTCTGGCGCGGCGGGCATGCTCGGGACGGCAGGCAACATCGCCGCGCCCACTCCGCCCAGCACAGCGGTCTGCAAAAAACGCCGCCGTGGCGCCACGCTGTCGGAAACGACATTATTCAGTTTGGACAAGCTGCCCTCCTTGTACGGCGAAACGAAGTACGCGAAAACAGAAGCGGAATTATAGGCGATCCGCAGAACCGTGTTGTCGGCCTGAGTCACCAGGTTTTCTTGGCGACCTTTGCGGTCCCTTTGCGCACTTTGCGGTTAAAAGGTTTAAGCCGCCACCAAACCCTGCTTTCCTTTCAACCCGACACTCGTCCAAGACACCGAAACCATGTGCTGTAGGGATCGCAACACTGATACAATTTCCAGTTATTTTTCTGAATGAAAGACCATTCCAGTCTTCCGCCGCCGAGCGCCATCCCAGAGGAGTCCTAATGTCCTATTCCAAAAGATTGCTGTTGTTGTTGACGCTTGCCTTCGCCATCTCCGGCTCGACCCAGGAAATGCCGGAAGGCCGCATGATGCGCTTCCCCGACATCTATAAGGACAAGATTGTCTTCATGTACGGTGGCGACCTCTGGCTGGCGTCCACATCCGGAGGAGACGCCCGGCGCATCACCTCCGACGCCGGCCGCGAACTCTTCCCGAAATTCTCGCCCGACGGCAAATGGATCGCCTTCACCGGACAATACGACGGCAACTTCAACGTCTATGTAATGCCCGCCCAGGGCGGCCAACCGAAGCAGTTGACGTTCTATCAAGGCGCCGCGGCGCCGCTCAGCGATCGCATGGGCATTCACAACGAGGTCGTCACCTGGTTCCCCGACAGCAAGCGCATTCTATTTCTCTCCCGCCGCGACGCCTCGAACGGATGGACCAAACGACCATTCAGCGTCAGCATCGAAGGTGGCCTGCCCGAGCCCTTGCCGGTGAGCGAGGGCGGCCTGACTTCGTTTTCTCCCGACGGCACAAAAATCGCCTATAACCCCATCTTCCGAAACTTTCGCACCTGGAAGCGCTACACCGGCGGCCTGGCTCAGGCCATCGCCATCTACGATCTCAAAAACAATACTGTTGAAGACCTGCCCCACACCGAATGGACCGACTCTTTTCCCATGTGGCACGGCAACACCATCTACTTCACCTCCGATCGCGGCCCGGAGCATCACCTCAATCTCTATAGCTACGACCTGGGCAGTAAGCAGGTCGAGCAACTCACCCATTTCACCGACTTCGACGTAATGTGGCCGAGCCTCGGCCCGGATTCCATCATCTTCGAGAATGGCGGCTACCTATACAGCTTCGATCTGGATTCGAAGCAGCCGAAGAAGCTGGCGATCTCGCTACCCGGCGATCGCGATCAGATCATGAAGCACTGGAGCAGCGCCGCCAAAAATATCACCGACTTCGATATTTCACCGGAAGGGAAGCGGGCAGTCTTTGGCGCTCGGGGAGAAGTTTTCACCGTTCCAGCCAAAGAGGGCAGCGTCCGTAACCTGACTCGCACTCCGGGTATTCGCGAGAAATCAGTCGCCTGGTCGCCCGACGGCCGTTGGATCGTCTACGTCTCCGACCGCAGCGGCGAAGACGAACTCTACATCGCTCCCCAGGACGGGATGGGCAAAGAACAGCAAATCACCAGCGGTTACAAGGGTTTCAAGTACGCTCCCGTGTGGTCGTCCGACAGCAAGAAGCTGGCCTGGTCAGACAAGGACTGCCGCCTCTGGTATGTCGACGTCAACGACAAGAAGCAGGTCGCGATTGATCAGGGAAAGTACGGAGAGATCCTGAATTATTCCTGGTCACCCGACAGCAAGTGGCTGGCCTACGACAAAAATGCAGACAATCTGTACTCGGTAGTCCATCTTTACTCCCTCGCAACCAGCAAAATCACGCCCGTCACCACCAGCATGACCAATAGCTTTGCGCCGGTCTTCGATCCTGACGGAAAGTATCTGTACTTCCTCTCCGACCGTGACTTTAACGAGGTCCTGGGCAACGTTGACTTCGAATTCTGCGAATCCGAAGACGACGCGAATTTATGTAGTTACACTGCACGCCGACGAGGCCTCGCCCTTCCAGCCCTTGAGCGACGAAACACAAATCAAGAAAGAGGAAAACAAGGACGAACTCCTGATCCAGCCCGGCTCAGGAACAAGGTAAGACAGCAGGCAAGCCGGAAGCAAAAGGAAAAAAGAAAAACGAGGAGCCGAAAGAGGCCAAAGAGAACAGCAAGAGTGATAAAGACAAAGATAAAAACAAAGAAAAGAAGGATGACAAGGAGAAACCCAAAGAGTTTCGCATTGACCTCGACGGCATAGCCGGCCGCATCGTAGCTCTGCCCATCGAACCGGCCGTCATCAATACGTACCTGGCGTCCAAAGGGTTCATCTTCTATTCGACCACGGCCATCCAGGGCTTATCCGGACCGATCCCTGGCGAATCTCCCGCGATTCACGTCTATGATCTGAAAGAACGCAAGGACAAAGTCCTGATTGACGGAGTGCAGCGCTTTGCGCTCTCCTTCGATGGCTCCAAGCTCCTCTATGAAGCCGAAGGCGGACGCGACGGCCACACCTACGGCATCATTGACGCCAAGCCCGACGGTCCCAAGAAGATCGGCGACGGCGCGCTCAACCTCAGCGGCATGAGAGTGCAGGTCGATCCCATGGCCGAATGGAAGCAAATGTTTAATGAAGTGTGGCGGCAGGAGCGCGACTATTTCTACGAAGCAGCCATGAACGGTGTGGACTGGGAAAAAGTGCGCGACAAGTATGCCCAGTTGCTGCCATCGGTCTCCGACCGCTACACCCTGACCTACATCATGGGCGAGATGATCGGCGAGCTCTCCAATTCGCACACGTACGTCGGCGGCGGAGATTATCCCGACCTGCATCCCGTAAACGTGGGCCTGCTCGGAGTCGACTTCGAAGCCGACCAGGCCGCCGGTATGTACCGTTTCAAGAAAATCTATGCCGGAGAAAACTGGGACCAGCAGACACGTTCACCGCTCACCGAGCCGGGCGTGACCGTGAAAGAAGGAGACTACCTGATCGCAGTAAACGGCCGGCCGCTGCGCACGCCGCAAAATCCCTACGAACTCTTCGTAAACACGGTCAATGAAAATGTGACTCTCACCGTGAATTCCAAACCCTCGGAAGATGGTTCCCACACTGTGCAGGTAAAACCAATAAACGACGAAAACAACCTGCGCGAACTGGCCTGGGTCGAGAGCAATCGCAAGAAGGTTGACGCCGCCAGCAACGGGCGCATCGGCTACGTCTATCTGCCAGACATGGGCGGAGAAGGTCTGAACGAATTTGTGAAGCAATATTTCCCGCAGATTCGCAAAGAGGGCATGATCATTGACGTACGCTACAACGGCGGCGGCTTCGTAGACCAGCTCATCTTCTCGCGCCTGCGCCGCGTGCTCGCCGGAATGGGCTCAAACCGCAACTGGGAGAGCGGCACCGTCCCCCCGGTCGTCTTCAATGGCGCCATGGCCTGCCTGACCAACCACTACGCTGCGTCTGACGGCGACATTTTCAGCTACTACTTCAAGTATTACAAACTGGGACCGCTCATCGGCGAGCGCACATGGGGCGGCGTCCGCGGCATTCGCGGCAATATCCCGTTAATGGATGGCGGCTACATCACGCGCCCAGAAGCCGCGCGTTATGATCTCAACAGCAAATGGGTGATTGAAAACCACGGTGTGCAACCGGACATTGTGGTCGAGAATCGCCCCGACCTGGTGGTAAAGGGGCAAGACCCGCAACTGGAAAAAGCCATCGACGTCGTGATGAAAGAAATCCAGGCCAATCCAAAAAAGCTGCCGCCACGCCCGCCTGATCTACCGGCCTATCCCGAAGGCCCAGGCCTGTAGTGGGGTTTTGAGTTGTCATCCTGAGCGGAGTAGCTGCTTCGCTACGCGAAGCAGCTACGCAGTCGAAGGACCCCTATAAGCTGCACTGTCGCTGCAAAGATGTGGAAGTTACGTGCTGCCCGCTCCAGTCGAGCTGATAGGGGTCCTTCGACTCCGAGAAGTGTTTCGCAAGCGAAACACTTCTCTCCGCTCAGGATGACAAAACTACTTCCCAAACGCCTCCTTATTCACCACATAAGGCATCTTGGTCACATCGCCGCCATAATTGCCCTCAAGCACATCAATCAACCCCTGCACCGTCCGTCCCGCCATGCCCTTCTCCGGATCGGCAGAGAGCCGCGTAATCCGCCCCGCACTGGCAAAATGCGGATACAGCCGGCAGCGATCTTCAATCGCCGGATCACGCAGCGGCGAATCCGCCGGCAGCGGTTCTTTCTCGTAAACATCCAGCGCCGCGCCCGCAATCCACTTCTCCCGAAGAGCCTTGGCCAGGGCGGCTTCATCGACCACCGGTCCGCGCGACGTATTCACCAGAAACGCAGTCGGCTTCATCCGGCGCAGGGTGCGTTCGTTGAACAGATGGTAAGTCGGCGCGGAACTCTCGCCTTCGCGCAGCAGCGGCACATGCACGCTGACGAAATCGGCCTGGCTCAGAGCCTCGTCCACACTGACGTACTTAATCCAGTTCTTCGTTTTCGAAATACCCCGCGCCTGCCGCAGATCCATAATTTCCTGGATCGCGTTCACATACTCATGATTCTGATAAGCCGGGTCATAGCACAGAATATTCATATCGAACCCGGCGCATTTCTTGATCATGGCCAGACCAATCCGCCCGGTGCCGATGATGGCGATCGTCTTGCCGGTAACTTCGTCGCCAAGAAACGGCAGATAAGGATGCCAGTAGCCCCACTTGTTTTCCCGCGTCAAATGTTCCGCCGTCCACAGTTTTCGCGCCAATGCTCCCATCATGAAAAATGCGAACTCCGCCGTGGCCTCGGTAAGCACGTCGGCGGTATGCGTGAAGGGAATCTTGTACCGGTTGGCGTCGGCGCGGTTAATGTTGTCGAAACCCACCGCAATCTGGGCCACGACTTTCAGGGTTCCCTTGCCGGCCTCAAACACCTCGGCGTCAATCGCATCGCGCAGGGTAGTGATCAGCCCATCGATCCCGGACTTCACCTTCTCGATGATCAGGCTCTTCGGGGGCGCCTCCGGTTTCGGATAGATTTCAACTTCATACCCACGTTGGCGCAGCAGATCAATCGCATCCCCGATGTCACAGGTCGCAAAAACACGAAATGTCTTGGCCATGGTCCTCTCTGGTTGGAAGGGCTAACATCATACGCGGATCACGCAGGCGCACGAAATCAATCGGCAGCGGTGTGAACTTCGCTCTTCTCCGCCCGCAATTCATCCCACCCGGGCAGATGCGTGTCCCCGGTAATCAACCGCGCGCCGCGCTCGTAGGTGAAATAAGACCAGGCCCACTGCACCAGCACGATGATGCGATTGCGGAACCCGATCAGGAAAAAGACGTGAACGAACAGCCACGCCAGCCACGCCAGAAAGCCCGAAATGTGAATCTTCCCGAACTCAGCCACGGCCGCGGCGCGCCCGATCGTCGCCAGGTTGCCTTTGTTGAAGTAGTGAAAATTCTTGCGCGGCTCGCCCTGCAGTTCGGCGCCGATGTTGTGCGCGGTGGCTTTGCCCTCCTGCATGGCCACAGGCGCAACTCCTGGCAGCAGCTTTCCGTTCTTGTCCTTGAGCGTCGCCAGGTCTCCAATCACGAAGACTTCCGGATGCCCCGGCAAACTCAAGTCGGGATTCACCGCCACCCGTCCGGCGCGGTCCACCGGTGCTCCCAATTTCTTTCCCAGCGGTGATGCCGCCACTCCCGCGGCCCACAGAATCACGGCCGCCGGCAATTGCGTTTCGCCCATGTGCACCGCGCCCGGCGTCACATTGGTCACCATCGCGGAGGTATGCACCTCCACTCCCAGTCGCTTTAACTGTTCTTCCGCACTGCGCGAAAGATCCTCGGGATAAGCCGGCAAAATCCGCGGCCCGCCCTCCAGCAGCACGATCCTCGTCTTCCGCGGATCGATGGTGCGAAACTCGTTGGTCAGCGCCCGGCGCGCAATCTCAGCCAGGGTCCCGGCCAGTTCCACTCCCGTCGGACCGCCGCCGACCACCACAAAATTAAGCTGCACCTGTTCCTTTTCGCTATTGGCCTGGCGCTCCGCCAGTTCAAACGCCAGCAAAACGCGCCGCCGGATCTCCAGCGCATCTTCAATCGTCTTCAGGCCGGGCGCAAATGGCTCCCACTCATCGTGTCCAAAATATGCATGGCTCGCTCCCGAGGCCACGATCAGGTAATCGTAGGGAATCTCGGCATCGGGCAGCTTCACCACGCGGCGCGCCAGATCGAAATCCTGCACCTCAGACATCAGCACTTCGACGTTCCGGCGGCTGCGCATAATCCAGCGAATCGGCGCAGCAATTTCTCCCGGAGACAATCCGGCGGTCGCCACCTGGTAAAGCAAAGGCTGAAAAGTATGAAAATTCTGCCGATCAATCAGCGTAATCCGCACCGGGTAGCGCGCCAGCGTCCGCGCCGCCACCAGGCCGCCAAAACCGGCCCCCACAATCACCACCCGCGGATTGGATTTCTGATCCATGACCTACCTTATTAGATTGCGACGAGCGTCCTGCGGCCTCAAAAACATCGGCCTGACTGAGAACCGAGAACTGTCCACTATGAACTGGTTTTCGGTCGAGCCCCGGCCATCATCGCGTAATAAACCACAAACGAAACCGCAAATCCCACAAACCACGAGTAGTCATACCAAAACCGCAAAGCCGGAACCACCAACCCCACCAGCGCCACAGCCGCCCCCAGAAACAGCGCGCCCACCGCCTTCCAATTAAATCCGCCGGAATATTCGTAAGCCCCGCCCCGCAGATAAAGATCATCCACCAGCAAGACTCGTTTTCGAATCAGCCAGTAATCGCAAATCATGATGCCCGCCACCGGCCCCAGAAACGCCGCATACCCTCCCAGCCAGCCGAAGATAAACGTCTTGTAGTTGTCCAGCAACTTCCAGGGCATGATGGCGATGCCCATGAAGCAAGTGATCACGCCCCCAATCTTGAAACTGATCTTGCGCGGCCACAGATTGGAGAAGTCATTCGCCGGAGAAACCACGTTGGCGCCAATATTCACGTTCAAAGTAGCCAGCAGAATCGCAATCAGCGACACCACCACCGCCAGCCGCGAATGAAACCGGCTCAAGAGCTGCACCGGATCCCAGATCGCCGACCCGTAAATCACCACGGTCGCCGAAGTCACCAGCACTCCCACCAGCGAATACAAAGTCATGGTCGTCGGCAACGCCAGCGCCTGACCGATAATCTGCGCTCGCTGGCTGCGCGCAAAGCGCGAGAAATCCGGAATATTCAGCGACACGGTCGCCCAGAAGCCCACGGTCGCATTCAAAGCGGGAATCAGAAATTTCAGAAACTCCGAAAAGCTGGCAAAGCGCGACGGCGCCGAGAGCATCGGTCCAAATCCTCCCGCCTGCACGTAAGCCCATCCCAGCAACAGCAAACCCACGCCCAGCAAGACCGGCGCGCTGATGCCTTGCAGAAATCGGATGTACTCAATTCCTTTCAGAATCACCGCCAGGTTGATCACCCAGAACGCCAGAAAGCAGATGCCCGCGCCATGCGGCACTGATTTCCACGCAGGCCACACCGTAGCCAGCAAAACATTAACCGCCTCGCCCCCAATCCAGGTCTGGATCCCAAACCATCCGCACGCCACCAGCGCCCGCAAAACCGCCGCCACGTTCGCTCCCAGCACGCCGAACGAAGCCCGCGCCAGCACCGGGAAGGGAATTCCGTACTGCGCTCCGGGATGCGAATTCAGCAGCATCGGCGCCAGCACAATGCAGTTCCCCAGAAACACGGTAAACACCGCCTGCTTCCAGTTCATCCCGCCCTGGATCAGGCTGGCCGCCAGCATGTAAGTCAGAATGTTGACCGACATCGAGACCCAAAGCGCGGCGTAGTTGTACGTGCCCCAGGTCCGCGCCCCGCGATCGCCCGAGGCCGCCTCGCCGGGCATGACGGTAGGCGCAAGATCAGGGTTGTAAAGCGGACTGGATTCGATAGCGGCGCGAGTGGAAGAAGTTGGCATCGACATTTGTGGAACTAATCTTATACACGCTCCGTCCAGTGTTTGGCGGAGCAGTTTGGCTTGGCGTCCTCTGCGGTCTCCTGTGCGCCGCCCTTGTCATCCTGAGCGGAGTAGAAGGTCTCCTGCCGAGCCGAGGACCTGTGCGCCTATAGGGGTCCTTCGACTCCAGGAAGTTTTGCAAGCGAACTTCGCTCCGCTCAGGCATGACAAACTCCCGCCCCCACCTCACGTTGACTTGCCCCAACCCCGCCCCTAACATGGCACATTCAAGTTCTGGCTGCGCCCATGATCGGTCAAAGCATTTCGCACTACCGCATCGTCGAGAAACTGGGTGGCGGCGGTATGGGCGTTGTCTACAAAGCCGAAGACACCCGGCTCGACCGCTTTGTCGCACTCAAGTTTCTGCCTGCCGACGTTGCCCAGGACCGCCAGGCCCTGGAACGTTTCCGCCGCGAAGCTAAAGCCGCTTCCGCTCTGAACCATCCCAACATTTGCACCATCTACGATATCGGCGAAGAAGGCGGGCGCGCCTTCATCGCCATGGAATTTCTGGATGGCGTGACCCTCAAGCACCTGATCGGCAATCGCCCGCTGGAATCAGACACTCTGCTCGCCCTTGCCATCGAGATCGCAGACGCGCTGGATGCCGCCCATAGCGAGGGTATCGTCCATCGCGA
This sequence comes from Terriglobia bacterium, assembly GCA_963816865.1. Lineage (GTDB taxonomy): Bacteria > Acidobacteriota > Terriglobia > Terriglobales > Acidobacteriaceae > JAIQFF01. The sequence goes on along the minus strand of CAWFMU010000036.1, from coordinate 319,591 downwards.
CATTAAGCCGCAAAACATTTTCGTCACCAAGCGGGGGCACGCCAAGGTCCTCGATTTCGGCCTCGCCAAGGTGACTTCTGCTGGTTTGCACCCGGCCCTCTCCGGTGGAACCCCGAAGTTACGGCTGCCACATCCGACGTGCGCCTCACTAGTCCAGGAACCGCGATGGGCACGATCGCCTATATGTCCCCGGAGCAGGCCGCCGGTGAAGAACTGGACGCGCGCAGCGACATCTTCTCCTTCGGTGCCGTGCTCTATGAAATGTCCACTGCAGCGCCGGCATTTACCGGCAACACCTCGGCCATGGTGTTCGACGCCATTCTGCACAAGACACCGATCCCGCCCGTCCGCCTCAACCCGGGATTGCCCACGGAAATGGAGCGCATCGTCAACAAGGCCCTGGAGAAGGACCGCAAGCTGCGCTACCAAAGCTCCTCCGAGTTGGGAGTAGACCTGAAGCGTCTGAAGCGCGAGTTCGACTCCGGACGTTCCGGTTCGACTTCACTTTCCACATCCTCGTCAAGCCCTGTTGTCGCAGCCCCTCGTCGCTCTGGGATGAAAATTGCAGCGGCAGTTGCCCTCGCCGTAATCGCCCTCGCTGTCCTGTATCTTCTGCGGCCAGCCTTCCCGCCTCCGACGATCACCGGGTCCACCCAGATCACGCACGACGGCTCCTTAAAAAGCATTCTTGGCGCGGTTGCTCCCACCGTGCTGACCGACGGACCTCGACTCTACGTACAGGAAAATCTTAACGGCCGCTTCTTCATTGCCCAGGTTTCCTCTTCAGGTGGCGATAGCGTCACCATCCCTACCCAGTTTCCCAATACTGGTTTGGCCAACATTTCCCCTGATAAGTCCGAACTCACCATTACCAGCTTCACCGGCCTCGAGGTGGACCAGCCGCTATGGTCACTGCCTCTGCCCACCGGCTCCCCCCGGAAGTTGACCGACCTTACGGGCCAGGATGCCGTCCCGACGGCCGATGGCGACCTCCTGATCTCGCACGGCAATGAGCTGATAACGGTTCTTCGGAATGGCGCGGGCACTCGGAAATTCCTGACCTTCGCCGACGCAGCCGCCTATTGGCTGCGCTGGTCGCCGGATGGAAAGACTCTCCGCTTTGTCGTATCGGATGCCAGCCGTTATCGCATCGGCGAAGTCTCCAACACCGGCAGCAATTACCATCTAATGCTTCCCGACTGGCGACCGACGGACTATATCCTTCACGGCAACTGGACTCCCGATGGGGAGTTTTTTCTCTTTCAGGTCATCCACAACGGCCGCTCAGACCTTTGGGCCGTGCGGGAGAAGGGAGACCTGTTCCACAAGCTGAGCTCCGAGCCCATGCAATTAACTTCCGGTCCCTTGAGTTTTCATTCTCCCCAACCCAGCCTTGATGGCAAGAAGATATTCGTGATCGGAGAGCAACCGCGGGCCGAACTGGTGCGCTACGACGCAAAATCAGGTCAATTCATTTCCTACCTTGGCGGAATCTCATCCCGAGAAGTGAACTTCTCTCCCGACGGCCAGTCGGTGTTTTACGTCTCCTTCCCGGACGGAGAACTGTGGCGCAGCCGTCCGGATGGCACTCAGAAGTTGCAACTCACCATGTCTCCGTTTTGGGTGGGTTCGGCCGCATGGTCCCCGGATGGCCGGCAGATTGCCTTCTCGGGCAATCCACCCGGTGAGGCAGCTCAGCTTTATATTTTGCCCGCAGATGGCGGGACGCCTCGCAAGATTACTGCGGGACAACTGAACGTCACCCGGGTAAGTTGGTCTCGCCGATGGAAATTCCATTACCTTCGGCGACGCATCCTCGCCCGATACTGCCGCCGTCCGCTCCCTCGACTTGCAAACTCAAAAAATCTCCACACTGCCCGATCCTCCCGACGGTCAACGTCTGGTTAACCCCCTACGCTCCCCGGTCGGGAACTATGCAGTTGCGATCACCCAGGACGGCCAGAAGGTCATGCTTTTTGATTTCGCGGCCAACAAGTGGTCAGAGCTCTCCAATATCGGAGTGGGAACCACGCAGTGGTCGCGTGATGGACAGTATGTCTATTTTGACAACGGCTCCAGCCAGGATCCGGCCATCTACCGCGTCCGTATCGCCGACCGTAAAGTGGAGCCGGTATGCAGCCTGAAGGATTTTCGTCGAGCGCTCACCTACTGGACCGCGTGGATGGGCCTGACCCCCGACGGCTCTCCTCTACTCATGCGCGATACCGGAACGCAAGAGGTTTACGCCCTGGACTTCCACGTGCCATAAAGTCCAAATACAATTAAGATTCGCAAAAGGAACAGCCATGACAGACGATCCGAAAAATCAGCAAACCAACGACACGCCCCTCAAAGACATCACACGCCGCGACTTTGCGGTTCTAGTGGTGGGTGCGGGCCTCGCCGCGACGGTACCATCAGCCGCGGCCGCGGACCTTGAGATCATCGAAACCGACGTCGAGATCAAGACGCCGGACGGAACCTGCGACGCCGCCTTCATTCGCCCGAAATCCGGTTCCCATCCCGGAGTGCTGGTTTGGCCCGATGCATTCGGCCTGCGGCCGGCGACGCGCGGCATCGGGCGACGTATCGCCGCTGAGGGATACTCCGTCGTCGTGCCCAATCCCTTCTATCGCATGTCCAAAGCTCCTTTCACCGATGGCTCCAAGTTCGACTTTAAGAATCCCGACGACATGGCGAAGCTCATGCCGCTGATGGCGTCAGTAAACGCGCCCGGCAACGCCGAGAAAGATGCCACCGCTTACGTTGCCTTCCTCGACGCACAAAAAGAGGTCAACAAGTCAAAGAAGATTGGAACCCAGGGTTACTGCATGGGCGGAGCGCTGGTGATGAGGACCGCTGCCACGCTGCCCGATCGCATTGGTGCGGGCGCGTCGTTCCACGGCGGTGGACTGGTGACCGACAAGCCAGACAGCCCGCATCTGCTCGCGCCCAAGATCAAGGCGAGAATGTACATCGGAATCGCGCGAGCGACGACGTCAAACAACCCGACGCCAAAGACAAACTGAAAGAAGCCTTTGCAGCGGCCAAAGTTCAAGCAGAAATCGAAGTGTATCCCACCCAGCACGGCTGGTGCATGCCGGATATGCCTCTCCGGGACGGCGTGCCGATCTACAACAAGCCCGAAGCCGAGCGCGCCTGGGCGAAACTCGTCGCCCTGTATAACGCCGCCTTGGCCTAGCAAGCTCATCCTTGTCATTCCGAAGCCGGGTTTATCGGCGAGGAATCTGTTTCCTGCCGGCAGCAGAACAGCAGATTCCTCGCGCGACAATGCCGCGCTTCGGAATGACAATTTGGAGCATTTTAAAATTACGCCGCTACGTATTTGTCAGCCAAGACCGGGCTCATCGCCGATCAATGCGTGCGATCGCCCTCAACGCTCACCTTGATGCGGTAGATGCTCGTGCTCGCGGTGATGTAGAGCGTCTTGCCGTCCTTCTCGCCCCAGGCCACGTTGCTGACCACTTCCGGAACCTTGACCGTCCCGATGTGCTTGCCTTCGGGCGAAATAATCCACACGCCGCCCGGACCCGAGCTGTAAATGTTTCCATTCTTGTCCAGCCGCATCCCGTCCGGCACACCTTTCGCCGGATCGGACGAGGGATCGAGAAACACCATTCCGTCCGTAACCGATCCGTCCGGCTGCACCCGGTAGCGCATCCATACTTTCTTGCCGGAGTCCGCGATATACAGGAATTTCTCGTCGGGAGAAAACGCCACGCCATTCGGTCGCGGCAAGTCCTTGATCACCAGCTGCAGCTTGTCCCGGTCAGGCGCGGCTCCCGGCTTCTGCTGCCGCGCACCCGGCACGCGGTATACGCCATTAACCTGCAACTCCTTCGCCGGATCGCTGTCGCTCTGCGTGGGCAAACCGTAAGGCGGATCGGTAAAGTACAGCGAGCCATCGGACTTGTACACCAGGTCGTTCGGACTATTGAGCTTCTTCCCCTGATACGAATCCGCCAGGATCGTGATTTGCGCGTGCGGATCCACTGACTCCATGCGCCACACGGTGCGTCCGGCGTGTCCCGCGACGCTGACCCGGCCGTCGGCATCGAGCGTCATTCCATTCGAACCGGGCTCCGGTCCCTTGAACGGCTCCGTTCCCTTGTATCCGCTGGGGTGCATGAACACGCTCGCCGCCTGCCCGGGAACCCACTGATCAATATTGTTCGCCGGAATCTCGGCAAACAACAACGTGCCGTTGCGAGTCCAGACCGGCCCTTCGGTCCACTTGTTGAACCCGGTCGCGACCTTCTCCAGCGCGGCGTTCGCCGGCAAGAGCTGATCCACAGCAGGGTCGAGTCTTTGAATCTCTTGCGAGAACGCTGGCGAGAGTAGCCGCGAAGATCAAGGTCAGAACGATAAGCGAGAAGCGGCGAGGCTTCGACATGCGAGGGATTGTACCCGTTCATGGGTGCGATGGCCACGCTTCTCCGGAAGCGAGGAGCAGTGCGAGAGAGCACGGTAACGAAAACCCTCTTAGCGTGACTTGACATGCGGCTCGCGGGAATGATCACTGCCGTTTCGATTGCAGATCCGGTCTTTAACTGGAATTCAATTCGTTCGTGGCGGTTGTCGAGGCACAGGTTCGCGAACCCACCAATGGCGACTGGACTTAAACCGGTTCTGTATACTTGCCCGGGGCGTGCGGGCAAAAATCGAACTCGCCTTGATGGCGACGAAGGAGAAATGTCTTTGAAAATCCTGAAATTGCGACTGTTTGTATTGGCGGTTCTGCTCGGTGTCACTTCCACGATCTGTCTGGCCCAGACCGCTCCCGCTACTGCCCCGGATACATGCGACGCCTGACAAGAAAGCATGCTAAGCCAAAGACCAAGTCAGCGCCCGTGGATCCGTCCACCATCCCTCAGGCTCCGGGAGGCGGTGGCGGCAAAGTGTGGGTCAACACCAACACCAAGGTCTTTCACAAAGAAGGAGACCCATGGTACGGCAAGACCAAGCACGGCAGTTACATGACCGAAGCCGACGCCGTGAAAGCGGGATTTCACGAGGCCAAGGATTCACCCGTGGGCAAAAAAGACGCAATGAAAAAGTGAAAGAAAGAAGAGAAATAGGACTGGCCCTCTAACGGCGTCCTGGCCGCTTCAATGACTGGAGCCACTTTTCCCGCTCTGAGCGGTCAGGATGCCATAACTCTCCGGACGCCGGTCGCGGAAGAACTGCCACACCTTGCGAACCTCCAGAATCATATCCAGATCAAGGTCCGCCACCAGCACCTCATCCTTGTCGCGGCTGGCCTGCGCGAAGATCTTGCCCCGCGGATTGCAAAAGTAACTCTTGCCGTAAAACTCGCCAATGCTCCATGGCTTCTCTTCGCCCACCCGGTTGATGGCGCCGACGAAATATCCGTTGGCCACGGCATGCGCCGGCTGCTCCAGCTCCCACAAGTATTCGGAAAGGCCGGCCACGGTAGCCGAAGGATTGAAAACAATCTCCGCTCCATTCAGTCCCAGGGCGCGCGCCCCCTCGGGGAAGTGCCGGTCGTAACAGATGTACACGCCGACCTTGGCATACTTGGTCTCGAACACCGGATAGCCGAGGTCCCCGGGCGTGAAATAAAACTTTTCCCAGAATCCAGGATGGCAGTGCGGAATGTGATGCTTGCGGTATTTCCCCAGGTAACGCCCGTCCGCATCAATCACCGCCGCCGTGTTGAAGTACAGCCCGGGCATCTCCTGCTCGTACACCGGAACGATGATCACCATGTGGTGCTTGGCCGCAAGCTCCTGCATCAGGCGCACGGTAGGTCCGTCGGGGACCGGCTCCGTCATCTCATACCAGCGCGGGTCCTGCTCGGCGCAAAAGTACGGGCCGTAAAACAACTCCTGCAGACACAGAATCTGGACCTGCTGCTGGGCGGCATGCCCAATCATATGGACATGCTTCCGCACCATCGCGTCCCGGATCTCGCCCAGCGAGTGCTCCGCGCCCAGCACATTGCGCGCCTGAATAAGCCCACAGCGAACCATTCGTGGCATCGAAAACACCTCGTCGGCAAGAAAGTTTGATCGAAAAAACTATAGCAGACGAACCCATACCACGGACCGCGTGGGGACAGCCGCCCTCGGCTGTCCAGTCGAGCACAGCTCGACGCGGTTTTGCCGAAACCAATTGGCCGAGCTGCGTTCCGCCGGACAGCCCAGGCTGGCTGCCCCCACATGGTCCCTGACCACCTGATCAGCCGCCGAATCTCCGGAAATAACCTTGCCTCAGCAGTCTCCTTCCGGACGTATAATCGTGCCAATCTGTCACCGGGGGCTTGCTATGAATAACCGCCTTACCTGCTGTGTAATTCTCACCCTGACTTTAACCGGGCTGGCTTCTGCCCAGGGAAAGCCCACTGGCGGCAAAGGCCCTTCTTCGACTCCCACTCCCAGCCGGCCCACCATGAGCCAACCCAGCATGAACTCGCCCGACTCAACTCTTGGGCAAAGAGCTTTTCTTACCGGCAAGGTCGTGCTGGACGACGGCACCCAGCTCACCGAGTCGGCCAGCATTCAGACCATCTGCCGCGGGCGCAGACAGACCGTGACCCACACCGACTCCCACGGCGGTTTCAGCTTCGAACTGGGCGACCGGACATCCACCTTCGCCGCCGGCATCGGCGAAGCCGACGTCGATTCCATCTCGAGCCCCGGCGCCAAACCGGGGAAGCAACATCCAGCGTGACTGGCGCGAATGTGAACTGGTGGCTCAACTTCCCGGCTTCACTTCGCAGCCCATAGATCTGAGCAGCCGCCTCTCCACCTTCGAAAGCGCCGACATCGGCCGCCTGGTGTTGCACCGCATGGGCCAGGTCGAAGGCTTGACCATCAGCGCCACCAGCGCGATGGCGCCCAAAGACGCGCAGAAGGCCTACGAGAAAGGGCGCGAAAAGGCGAGCAAAGAGAAGTGGGATGAGGCCGAACAACTGTTTTCCAAGGCGGTCGAGATTTATCCCAAGTACGCCGTCGCCTGGTTTGACCTGGGCCGCATCCAGTTCCGCAACAACGACGCTGACCCGGCGCGCCATTCCTTCGAGCAGTCCATCGCGGCCGATCCCAAGTTTGTCAATCCCTATCGCGGCCTGGCCGAGCTGGACCTCTCGCAACAGCGTTGGCCGGAGCTGGTCACGGTGACCAGCCAGCTGCTGGCGCTGAATCCCGTAAGCTTTCCCGATGCCTGGTTGCGCAATGCGCTGGGCAACTACTATCTTCAGAACCTGGCCGAGGCCGAGAAGAGCGCCCGCCAGGGCATGAAGGTGGACGACCAGCACCAGGTCCCCAAGCTGGAATACCTGCTCGGCGTCATTCTGATTCCAAAAGCGCAACTACACGGAAGCCGCCACCCACATCCAGAACTATCTGAAGGTCGCGACTCAGCCCGCTGACGTAGAGGACGCGCAAAAGCAACTGGCCGAGATCACCCGCCTTTCGGCATCGGTCGGCGACCCCGGCGCGGCGGAGAAGAAGTAGTGCATCCTGAGCGCAGCAGGAATTTCGCTTCGCGAAATTCATGCGGAGTCGAAGGACCCCTATAGCCAGCAATGACCCCGGGGTCTCGCAGACGTTTACTCGATCACTTCAGACCACGTAGGGACGGCCGCCCTCGGCCGTCCATCCGAGCAAAGCTCGGCAGCGATGCATATAACCATCCGCGCGGGAGAACGCTGTTACCCGCTTCCGTTTTGCTGATCGGGGTCTTTCGACCCAGAGACTGCGAAGCAAAGCCGACTCTCCGCTCAGGATGACAGCGTTCCCATTTCGGCCAGTCCCAAAACCACTTGGCCAAGCCCTAAAGTCGATTACTCAGAAGGGCACAGTCCCAGCCACCTCTCTCTCCAACTGCTAGAATCAGAACGTGAGTCCCCCGATGCGACCGCACATTGTTTCGTATACGTACTCATGATCGCCGCAGCCGTGTCCCGGCCCGCGCCGTGCCTCCGGCCGCCGCGAAGCCGTCGGCGACGGTCCAGAGCGTGAAGGTCACGACCACCGCCAGCGGCATCAGCGTTGAGATTGCCACCAGCCAGCCCGTGGCCCTGCGCAGCCAGGTGATCACCGACCCAGACCGCCTCATCCTCGATTTCCCCAACGCCCAGCCGGCCAGCGACCTGCGCACCAAGCTGCTCAATCAGGGCGACAGTAAAGGGCTTTCGCGTCGCCCGCTTCAGCGAGAATCCTCCCACCACCCGCGTGGTCATCGACCTGAACAGCCCGCAGCACTACCAGATTTTTCCCGATGGCAAAACCGTCATCGTCAAGCTCAACTCCGAGCTCAAATCCGAAGAGCAGCAGGCCGCGACCAAGGCCCACCTCGACAACGTAGCCTACACCCCGGCGCCGCCCAAGCCGTCCAAAGTGGAAGTCGAGTACAACGATGGACGCCTGCGCATCCGGGCCGACCACGCCAGCCTGGCCGAGGTTCTCGGCGAAGTCCAACGCCAGACCGGCACCGACATCCCCATCCCGCCCGGTGCAGCCCAGGAACAGATCGTGGCCGTGATCGGCCCAGCGCCCATCCGCGAAGCCCTGGTATCGCTGCTCAACGGCTCCCGCTTCAACTTCATCATGGTCGATTCGGAGCGCGAACCAGGAAAACTGAAGAGCGTCATCCTGACCTACCGCGGCGCCGGAGGACTATCGCAACCCGCCATCGCATCCCCCGAGCCCACCGTCACCCAAGGCGAGCCCGAACCGAACCACCCCACGCAGGACGTGCAACCTGAAGCGCAACCACAACCGGAAGGCCAAGGCCAGCCGGAAGTCCCGCCCCCACAAGAACCTCCACCAAACCAGTGAAGCATAGCTTGATGTAGGCGCGAGCGCCCTCGCTCGTGCGGCAGCGAACACGACGATCTCGCCAGTCGCGCTCTATTGATGAATAAGCCGCACAGGAATGGGAGAGTACCCGCCGCCCGACACCGGCGGCCCCGCGCCGGGAGCTGTTACCGCAGCCAATAACGTTCAGAATGTGAGCGGGAGTACTGGTCGGAACGGCGGGAGTGACCGGATCGACAAACACCTGCAGGAATCCGACCACGTGAAGTGGGTGCAGCGCTAAGGTTCTCGACAATGGGAAAGGTCGCAATCGACCGGCTCGTGGTGACCAGGTTTCCGACTTGCGGTCCGCTTCCCGCCGTAATTCTCGCCGGCCCGGTGCCCGCCGTGAGTTCGAGCAGGCTCGCGGGATCAATCGTGTCCTCCGCCGGATTATTGGTCATGCATTGAAGTCCGTTATTCGTCTCGTTGCTCAGCGCAGGGTCGATCAGAGCGCATCGATATTGACCGGCGGAACTGGGCACAGCTGCTCCGCACGATATTGGGTAGCCGGTGGATTCGCCGAATCGCAGCACTCGATGCTGGTTTCGTAATCCGATGCCGGCGGAGTACAGGTGCTGGGGCAAAGATTCGCAGTACCGGGATTGACCAGTGCCGGACGGAACTGCAGAGCTCCGGCAACCGGTGGACACGCACCGAGTGCACGGCCTGATAGTAAGACGTTTCTCCAACGACGCCGCCGCCACTGGCACTCCGGTAGCCGGATCGACGATTGGAGATGCACCCGCACCCTTGGGATCCTGATTCGCCACCAGCAGCGGCTTCACGCACTTCGGCGCGATCGGAGGATAACCCGCTGGCGCATTGCCGGGATTGTAGGCCTCAGCCACCGCCGTCGCGCTCACGGTGGACAAGCGTGCGGCCCCAGATTCGGGAAAAGAAAGTGGGCAGATCGGTCCGCTGCAAGTGTCACGCTCACCTGCGGATTGCCGGGCCGGGTGAAATCGAACGCCGGCGCCCCCACCAACACCGGCGGAGTCCCCTGAATCCTGTTCTGCGGCACCATGGAGTTGATCACGGTCGTCGCCATGGTCTGCGCCAGCGCCTGCACCGTCGCGTAGTTGGGATCGGTGGTCGCCAGGAAGTCACCCCGGAATCCACAAATGCCTTGGCCCCCGCCAGCGCCGCCGCGTCCGCCGCGCGCTGCATCTCGCTGCGCGCCACATACAGAGTCACGACGTCAATGGCCAACGCCGCCATGGCCAGCAGCGATACCAGGCTGACCGCCACCAGTATGATGGTCTGGCCGCGCTCTCCCGAGCGCCGATGAAGATGTGACTTGCCGCTGTTGCTCATAACACTCTCAGTCCATGTTCGGCACAATTGCGTCCGTCATAATCTGGCTGACTCCAGGATAGGTCGCTCCCGGAGCCATCAGACCCAATCACCCGGTTGAACTGCCAGTGGTACGGATATTGCAAAGTGACTCGCGTGCTCATCACGTTAAACGTATTGCCACCGATGATGGTCGGAAACGAATAGCCTCTCTCAATCGTCAGAACCAGCGGAGCCGGGCAACCTCCGCCAGCGGCCGTGTAAGTCCAGGTCAAGGCCGGACCGTTCACGCCGCGTCTGCCGGCCAACCGCAATCGTTCATCCGTCCCGCCTGCAGATGGCTCTCCACCAGATCGCGGATCGCTGTGACTGAAGCCGGTGTTCCGATCGCGTCCAGATCACTTCGTGGGAAGAGTGGAAGCGAACCGCGCGCCTCGCGCGTGATGTTGCTTAATCTTCTGCTTCACGTTGAAGGCCGCGCCGAAGTCGAAAATTCCCACGACAAAAACCACCAGCAGCGGCAGGGCGACGGCGAATTCCAGCAACTGCGAGCCCGAGGCGTCGCCGAGCAAGCGCTTTCCACCGACGAAATCGCGGCTTCAGCGCTGGCACTAGTCTTCTCCCGTGGTTTGAACGTCGGCCTTGAGCTGAATAAGTTGCCCGTTCAGTGAGGTGAACGGCAGATAGAACTGGTAAGGATACTGGAAGCTGACCGAAACGCCGCAAGCCGCCGGCCCGGTGGTCGGATCATTGAGCCGGACATTCGGCGCGAAGCAAATCGCCGGACTCGATGCACAAGCGGGAACTACCGGTGCGCCGGTCTGGCAGTCCTTCAGCACCGGGTTGGGCAGCAGGGGAGTGACCTGGTCCGGATCGAGCTTGGAAGCCTGCAAGTACTTCGCTACGCGCGTCGCCACCTGCGCTCGCCGTCAGAGGCGTATTCCGCAGGTAGCGCAGCCGTGGGCGCCGTCGCTGCGCGCGCTCCCTCGCGCGCCGCATGCGTGATCGTGGCATAAATGTTGTACGCGCGCCCAAACCAGTAGATCCCGAGAAGCAGCATGAACACCAGCGGCAGTACAATCGCCGCTTCCGCGATCTCAGCTCCTACGGTTTCGCCCGCGATTTTTTTCCAGAATTTCATTGCCGTCAGAACGCGCCCCACGCCTGTCCCACAGTATAAAGAACCACCGTCACCGCCATCGCCACCCCAAACGGTATCTTCGAAGATTCCGGATTATCCAGCGAAACCTCCGGTCCCGGCAGGTGCAGCGTAAACAGGGCAGCCACCAGATGCGCCAGGTTGCGCAGCGTCCGCCCGACTCGCTTCTTCCAGATAATCACAACCACCGCCATCAAACCCGCCACCAGGACTGTCCCCAGTAACACGGTAATCATCCGCGACGGCCCCAGAAACGCGCCCAGTGCGCCTGCCAGCTTCCAGTCGCCCGGCGCCCAGGCTTCGGATCAGAACGAACGGCAGCAACAGTCCCAGCCCCAATCCTGCGCCCAGCAGCGATTCCTTCGCTCCTGCCCAGCCCGTGGCGAAGCAGTTGAGCTGCAATTCCGAGCAGCAGGGCCGGCACCGTCAGCCAGTTCGGAATACGCCGCCAGCGCCAGTCCGTCCAGCCTGCAACCAGTGCCGGAATCGTCGCCAACATCCACACCCCCTGCTTCAGCATCGGCCGAACCACGCCCCAGGGATCGGGCGCGCGGAAAACCAGCCGGAATGTGGCTAAAGGGGGTTGCCATCCGATGTCCGGAACTGGCGGCCGGCGAGGGTCAAAACCAGCCTCAACTGCGGATTATGCGAGGTTAACTGGCACCAAGTCAACGAGAAGAAAGGACAACGAACTTCGTAGCGCCGGCGTCCCGCCGGCTACGTCGCCGATGGGCCGTAGCCGGCCTCGGAGTGCGAGAGTGGAGGCCGGGCGTCCCGCCGGCTGGACGGCGTGACGCCCGTCCTCCATCGACAAAAAAAAGAGGCCCGAAAATTCGGGCCTCTTTCAAAGCTATCAACCTAGCGCTACTGGTTCAGAGGATGTCCGCCCGTCCGCTCCGCCACAATCTTGCGAGCATTTTCCGCCAGTGACTTGGCCTGGGGCAGAAGCTCCAGCGCCTTGGTCACCTGCGGATCGGTCTCCGCCCGCACCTTCAAGCCTTCCTCCTGCCCAAACACATCCACGAAAATTTCGCTCTTGATGCTGGACCGCACCCAGGCGTTATTCTGCAGCAGCTCCGCCTCGGTGTAGGGAACCTTCTCGTCATCAAGGAACTTGCGGAAGTCGAGCAGCACCACATCGTCCACCTCGAAACTCTTGGCGGGATGATGGGTCACAGCATAGTGCTTGGCGAAATTGAAGAAAGCGTAATGCTGCAGCAGCGAGTCCTGAAACTTATTGCTCTTCACCGCGTCGATCTTGACGTCGGGCGTGATCCCGCCGCCGCCGTAAACCGTGCGACCGCTGTCCGTGAGTTTCACTTCGCGGCTCGCATTGTGCGCGTTCTCTTCGCTCTCGCGATTGAAGTAATAGTCGTAGAGCGAAACGTTGGCGTAGTCACGCTGAATCAGACGCATGCTCGGGGTGTAGTACTTGGCGGTGGTCAGCGCCAGTCCGGTGTTCTCCGACAGCGGATACACCGTCTGCACCAGACCCTTGCCGAAAGTGGTCTCCCCGACAATCAATCCGCGATCATGGTCCTGAATCGCGCCGGCCACAATTTCCGCCGCCGAAGCCGTTCCGCGGTTCACCAGCACCACCAGCGGATAGTCCTTGCCGCCGTTGCCATGCGCCGCCGTGTAACGCTTCTCCGGTGAAGACCGCCCATGGTGGGAAACGATCAGCTGTCCCTTGTGCAGGAACTTGTCAGCCACGCCCACGCCTTCGTTGAGCAGGCCGCCAGGATTCTGCCGCAGATCGAGAATCAATCCCTTCAGATCGCCCATCTGGTCGAGCGCGTCCGCGACTTCGTGTTCGGTGGTCTCGTTAAAGCCGGAAACGTGCATGTAACCGATTCCCGGCTTGATCAGGAAATGCAGGTCCACGCTGTAACGCGGAATCTCATCGCGAACCACTGCGAACTCCAGCGGCTTGTCCGCGCCTTCGCGCAGAATCGTGATGTGGACGGTAGTGCCCTTGGGTCCCTTCAGCAGGTCAGCCACATCGCCCGTGCTCATGTTGTCGGTGGGCTTGCCATCGACCGCGGCGATAATGTCGCCCGGCCGGATTCCGGCGCGATACGCAGGCGTTCCCACAAACGGCGCAATCACGATCACTTTATTGTTGCGCGGCCCGACGGTCATTCCCACGCCGTAGTATTTCCCGCGCTGATCTTCGCGCAGCAGGGAATAGGCCTTGGGATCGAAGAAATTCGAGTGCGGATCGAGCACGTGCAGCATGCCCGGAATCGCCCCGTTGTAGATCGCTTTGTCGGGGTTCACCGGCTCGGCATAGTTCTGTTCCACCACGTCATACACCGTGGTGAACTGCCGCAGGCTGTCGCGGACGTCAGAATCTCCACCGGGAGCGGCTGAAGGGTTGATCTTCTGCCCAAATACGATCCCGAGAAATCCGCAGGTTACGAGAATGAATACAACCAGGAAGAGTGCGCGACGAGAACTACCAACCATCATGTTTTCCTTCGCCGGGGAGATAGAAAACACCCCGGCCAGCGCGTATCAGCGAAGTATAGCAGCAGTCCAGCCCACCCAACCACCCCTTTCGGATACCCGCAAGTAACCATCAGGGCAACGAAATCAGGGTCTTCCTTCTGCTCATTGGATGCGCTCACCTAGGCTGCGGTTCCGTCATCACAGGGGGGAACCCCAGTAACGTTCTACAAATGTAGTGTAGAGAGCTGCCCATGATCTTCGTGGACCCGAGCCTGCCCTGAACGAGGTCGAAGGGTTCCTTCCTGGTTTGTGAATTTAGAAACGCACCCCCAACCGGATTGCCGCCAATTCACTCCGGCAGTATCATGGAAACATGAACCTGGGCTTTCCAGAGATGATCTTCCTCTTCCTTTTTGCCCTGATCCTGTTCGGGCCAAAGAAGTTGCCCGAGATCGGACGGCAGATCGGAAGGGCCCTCAATGAATTCAAGCGGGCCTCGAACGAATTCAAGGCGCAAATCGAGTCCGAAATCTCGCAACTGGATATCGAACAACATCGCCAGACCATCCTGCCTCCGGTCCAGGCGCCCGCAGGCTCCGTAGCTTCCGGCAGCCTGCCCCCCGCCGAGATTTCCGTCCCGGAGACGAATTCGCTGGCCAAGGCGCCCGATGCCTGAGATGGCCGCGGAACTTCCCCCCGCCGACGAGTCCCGCGACGGCCTTACCGCCATGAGCTTCCTCGATCACCTCGAGGAGCTGCGCCGCCGCCTCATCTATTCCATCATTGCGGTCACGGTAGGATTTTTCGCCTGCTGGAACTACCACGAATTCATCTTCAGCTACGTGCAGCGCCCCATCATGGAAGCGCTGCACCGCAATGGGATGGCCGAAAAGCTGGTCTATCTCAACCCCACCGAGCCCTTCAATCTCTACTTGAAAGTTGCGGCCCTGGCCGGACTGTTCGTGACCTCACCCTTCGTTCTCTATCAGGTCTGGATGTTCATCTCTCCCGGCCTCTATCGCAACGAAAAGCGCTACGTATTTCCCTTCATGTTCTCGACCGTGCTGCTGTTCTTGTCGGGCGGCCTGTTCGCCTACAAGATGGTCTATCCCGCGGCCCTGAGCTTCCTGATCGACTACGGCAAACAATTCCAGCCGATGATCACAATCGGCGAATACACGGACCTGTTCCTGACCATCATGATCGGCATGGGCGTTATTTTTGAGCTGCCCATCCTGGTCTTCTTTCTGGCGCTGATGGGCATCGTCAATGCCGGCTGGATGTGGCGCAACCTGCGCTATTCGATCCTGGTGATCTTCATCATTGCGGCCATCATTACTCCGACCACCGACATCCTGAACATGTGCATTTTCGCCGCGCCCATGGTCGCGCTGTACATCATAAGCATCGGCATCGCCTGGCTGGTCCACCCGAAGCAACGCAAAGCCCGCCAGTCCAGAAAAGATCGATGAGGAAGATCTCCACTAGCCGCGTGGGGACAGGCGCCCCCGGCTGTCCGGCCGAGCGCAGCTCGGCAGCCTTCTTCGCCGTACTACTGACATTGGTTTTCTGCGTCCAGGCCCACGCCCAATCCTTCAAC
The DNA here is from genome assembly GCA_963816865.1 of Terriglobia bacterium. Lineage (GTDB taxonomy): Bacteria > Acidobacteriota > Terriglobia > Terriglobales > Acidobacteriaceae > JAIQFF01. Next base: position 304,242 of record CAWFMU010000036.1, on the reverse strand, counting down.
GCCGCTCGCGCCATGCAATACACCCGCGAGGTCGTAGCCTTCGGCCCCCGCCCGATCGGCAGCCCGAATCACAAGAAGCTGGAAAATTACATCCTGGCCCACCTCAAGAACGACCAGGTCGAAGACGACGCCTTCACCGCCGACACTCCCGAAGGCAAGTTTCCCGTACGAAATATAATCGCCAAATTTCCCGGCACGCGCGAAGGCATCATCGTCATCGCCGGCCACTACGACACCAACTATCCGCTGCGCAACACCGGCTACGTCGGCGCCAACGACGGCGGCTCGTCCACTGCCATCCTGCTCGAACTGGCCAACCAGTTGCGCGGCAAAAAGCGCGAAGGCTACAGCGTCTGGCTCTTGTGGACCGACGGCGAAGAAGCAGTCAAGAATTGGACCGCCACCGACAGCCTCTACGGCGTCCGCCACCTCGCCGACAAATGGCAGAAGGACGGCACGCTCAAGAACATCAAGGCATTCCTGCTGGCCGACATGATCGGCGACGCCGACCTCAACGTTGACCGCGACTCGCAACTCCACCCCCTGGCTCGAAGACATGGTCTATCAGGCCGCCACCCAACTGGGTTACCAGTCCCACTTCTTCGCCCGGACCATCGCCGTCGAAGACGACCACCTGCCCTTCGTCGAGCGCGGCGTGCCCTGCGCCGATCTGATCGACCTCGACTACGGCTACGGCAACGTCTTCCACCACACCCCGCAAGACACCATGGACAAGCTCAGCCCCAAGAGCATCGAGATCGTAGGCAGCGTCATCCTGGAAACAGTCCAACTGCTGGACAAGAAGTAGTACGTCAATCTGAGAACTGAGAACTAAGAACTGAGAACTGAATTTCCAAAACTTCTACCTCCACGCCGGGTCCGCAGAAGCACTTTGCTCTTTTCCCAATTTTCATTTCTAATTCCGCCTTATGCGACGAGCCCGGCTGTCGGTTTCCCTTCTTCCCATCCTCCTCTGCGCCGCCTTCGCGCAGGATGCAACCGATCGAGTAATCGCCGAAGCCCAGAAGCCCTCGGCGCTAGAAACCAACCTGCAACAACTGACCGACCAGATCGGCGGACGCGTTCCCGGCACTCCCGCCATGCAAAAGGCGGTCGACTGGGGCGTAGCCGCTTTCAAGGCCGCCGGCGCGGACAGCGTTCACACCGAAGACTTCTCCATCCAGGCATGCTGGGCGGAAGGCGCAACGAAAATGACCGTGGTCGCGCCCGAGCAATTCCCGCTGCGCGCTGTCTCCATCGCCTGGGCTCCGGCTCTTGCGCCCCACACTCACGTTCCCGTGATGGATGTCGGGCAGGGCACCGAGCAGACTTCGCCAAAGCCGGCAACATCGCGGGCGCCATCCTCCTGGTCCACTCCGAAGAGATGCATACCTGGGACGACCTCTTTGCCGAATATCTGAAAGCTCCCGGCGTCATCGATCGCGCGGTCAAGGCCAAGGCCCTGGCGATTGCCTTCCAGTCCACCCGCCCGCACGACCTGCTCTACCGCCACACCAACGCCGGCGACGGCGAAATCGATCGCCTGCCCATGGTCCTGGTTGCGCGCGAGGATGCCGGACGAGTGGCGCGCCTGCTGGCCTCCGGGCAAAAGCTCTACGCCGACCTGTCCATCCCCAACACGGTCGGTGGCCCCATCACCGCCGCCAACGTGGTCGCCGAACTTCGCGGCAGCGAGAAGCCGGACGAGTTCGTCATCCTCGGCGCCCATCTCGATTCCTGGGACCTCGGCACCGGCGCGCTCGACAACGGCTGCAACGCCGCGCTGGTCGTGGACGCTCTGCGCGCCATCAAGGCTTCCGGCGTGCGTCCGCGGCGCACCATTCGCTTCATCCTTTTCTCGGGAGAAGAAGAAGGCATGGTCGGATCGCATGCCTACACTGATCTGCGCATCGCGCGGAACTGGATAAGATTGCCGGCGTCGTGATCTTCGATTCCGGCATTGGACGCGTCACCGGATTTTCCCTGGGCGGACGCCGCGATGTAGTGAATGCCGCCACCGCACTGGTTGCTCCGCTGAAGCCGCTCGACGCCGCGACTCTCACCACCGACGCCGACTGGGGCACCGACAACTTCGACTTCCTGCTGGAAGGCGTCCCGACTTTTGTGGCCAACCAGGAAGAGGCCAACTACCTGCTCAACTATCACGCCATGTCCGACACCTTCGACAAAGTCGATCTGGCCGAGCTCAGGAAGCATGTGGTCGAAGCCAGCGCCTTGACCATCGGCCTCGCCAATGCCCCCGAGCCTCCCGGCCCGCGCCTCCATCACGCCCAGATCGAACAGACGCTCCGCGAAACCCATCTGGACGACCAGTTGAAGACCTTCGGCATGTGGAGCGACTGGGAAAGTGGCAAGCGCGGAAGAAAAGATTAAGATAAAACCTAAGAACTGAAATCTCACCCTGGGGCGCTGATTGCTACTGTTCTGGATCTTATTTAATCTTTTCGTCCTCGCCATGCTGGTGCTCGACCTGGGTGTGTTCCACCGTCGCGCCCACACCGTAAAGTTTCGCGAAGCCCTGGTCTGGAGCGTGGCCTGGATCGCGCTGGCCGCCATTTTCGCGGTCGTCGATTTTCTTCTGGCACGGCCGCACCCCCGCGCTGGAGTTCGTCACCGGATACGTCATCGAACTCTCGCTGAGCGTCGACAACCTCTTCGTCTTCCTCCTGATTTTCCGTTTCTTCCAGGTGCCGCCGATCCACCAGCACAAGGTCCTGTTCTGGGGAATCCTGGGCGCGCTCATCATGCGCGCGATTTTCATCGCGGCCGGCGTCGGCCTCATCCAGACGATTCCACTGGATCATCTACGTGTTCGGCGCCTTCCTGGTCTACAGCGGCATCAAGCTGTTCTTCCAGGAAGAAGCCGAGATCCATCCCGAGAAGAATCCGGTGCTGCGTTTGTTCCGTCGCTGGGTGCCGGTCACCAAGGACTATGTGGGCAACAAGTTCTTCGTTCGCACGCCCGGGCCTCTACGCCACGCCTCTGTTCGTCGTCCTGCTGGTGGTCGAGACCACCGACCTGCTCTTCGCCGTCGATTCCATTCCCGCCATCCTGGCCATCACTCGCGACGCCTTCATCGTCTACACCTCAAACGTCTTCGCCATCCTCGGCCTGCGCTCCATGTACTTCGCCCTGGCGGGCATGATGGAAATGTTCCGCTACCTGCACTACGGCCTCTCCCTGGTCCTGGTCTTCGTCGGAGCCAAGATGCTCCTGTCCCACTATCTCGAGATTCCGACCCCCGTCGCCCTGGCCGCAGTCGCAGGCGTCCTGGCCATCTCGGTAATCGCGTCGATGGCCAATCCCAAGAAAAAGGCAGACGAATAATGTAGGCGCGAGCGCCCCGCTCGTGCGGCAGTGGCAAAAATGACAACGGTTCCGCCCGCTCCAACCTCCCGCAGTCGAGGTAAGTTATGATGAAAACGATGACCCGCGTAACCATTGCGCTTCCGCCGCGCCCCTACGATGCCGTAATCGAAAACGGCCTCCTGCAGCGCTCCGGCGAAACCCTGCGCGACCTCTTCAGCGGTATCTTCACGGGCGACTCGCCCGGGAAGCATCAGCGCCTGTTCGTGGTCACGGTCCCGCCCGTCCGCCGCAAGTGGGGCAAAAAGTTGATGAGCTCTCTCTCAGCCGCCGGGATTCACCGCAAAGATCGTGGAAATGCCCAACGGCGAACGCCACAAAAAGCTGGCCACGGTAGAAAAATTGTGCGAGCAATTGAGCCGCCTGGGCGCGGACCGCAATTCCGTCATCATCGCCTTCGGAGGCGGCGTGGTGGGCGACGTCACCGGCCTGGTGGCATCGCTCTACATGCGCGGCGTCGACCTGGTACAAATCCCCACCACGGTGCTCGCGCAAGTGGACGCCTCCATCGGCGGCAAGACCGCCGTCAACCTGCGCGCGGGAAAAAATCTGGTCGGCACATTTCACCACCCGCAGCGTGGTCCTGATCGATCCCGCGGTGCTCAGCACGCTGCCCGAGCGCGAATTCCGCGCCGGCCTCTATGAAGCGCTCAAGTGCGGCGTGATCGGCAAGCCCGAATTATTCCGCGCCCTGGAAAATGTCGACATAAAGAAATTGCGTCGCGACCCGGCCAAGCTGGAATGGATCATCGCAGAATCGGTCAAGCTGAAAGCCGAAGTAGTCTCCTCCGACGAACGCGAAAATGGTCTGCGCCGCGTGCTGAACCTGGGCCACACCATCGGACACGCCCTCGAGGCCCAAACCGGGTACCGGCATTTCCTGCACGGCGAGGCAGTCGCCTGGGGCATGATCGCGTCCGCCAAAATTGCGTCCGCCGTGGACCGGATCGAGGCCACAGGCGCCTCCCGCATCACCGACGCGACTGCGTGCCCTGGGCCCGCTGCCCAAGGTTCAGTCGCGAAGCCGCGATATCCTTCGCCTGCTCAAATCGGACAAGAAGACCCGCAACGGCGTCGTGCACTTCGTGCTGCCTCGCGAAATCGGCAAAGTGGAAATCGCAAACAACGTGCCCGAACAAGTCGTGATCGAAGCGGTCGACGAGTTACGCCGCCTGTCGCGATAGCCAGGACTGCGAAAAGCAGGAATCCACGGTGATCGCAAAGGAAATTCGCGGAGTGGCACGAGTTTCACTCGTGCCGCAGAAGGCGTCTATGAGCACTCGCGCTTTAGCGCCTGAGGTCGCGTTCGCAACTGGCTTTGCGCGCACAGCCATGAGAATTCAGAACTTGACCGACTCCATCAAAATCCGCAGTCCTCGGCGCCGCCCCCGAAGGCGCCACCGACCCGCAATCCGCCGCGCGCGCCGTGCGCGAGATGTTCACCTCCATCGCGCCGCGCTACGACCTGCTGAACCACGTCCTCTCCTGCAACGTCGACCGCCTCTGGTGGAACAGAACGGCTCGAACCTTCGCCGACATTCTCTCCCGCCCGGAAGCGCAGGTTCTCGACCTATGCTGTGGCACCGGAGACATGACGCTGGCCTTGCGCCGCCAGGCAGGGAAGTCCTCCGCGAGAATTCTGGGCGCAGACTTTTCCCACGCCATGCTGCAGCGGGCCAGCCCAAAGGCCGCTGTCCACGCCCTTGCGCTGGATAGAAGCCGATGCCCTGCGCCTGCCCTTTCCCGACAATCATTTCGACCTGATCACATCCGCCTTCGGATTTCGCAATCTGGCCAACTACGATGCCGGACTGCAGGAGATCATGCGCGTCCTGCGCCCCGGCGGAGAATTCGGCATTCTGGATTTCGGGGAGCCCAAGGGCCTGGTGGGAAGTTGCTACCGGATTTATTTCAAACGCGTCCTGCCGGCAATCGGCACGCTGATCTCAGGGGTGAAAGGACCGTACGCCTATCTGCCCACATCGGTCGCGCGTTTTCCCGCGCCGGACGAAATGCTGCAGCGCATCCGCCAAATCGGCTTCCGCGAATCCTCCTGGACCCCATACACCCTGGGCATCGCCGGCCTATATCGCGGAAGAAATAACGAACCGCGTGGGGACAGCCGCCCTCGGCTGTCCGGCCGAGCAAAGCTCGGCCCGCACTTGTTAATAACGCTGACATCCCCCGGCTCTCGCGAGAGCGTCTCGCCCTCGCCCTAGGGAAAAGCGAAGGTCTAAGGTTCGTCGGCTTTGTCTCAATAGACGTCGCTGGCGGGCTCTTCAACTCCATGCCGTCTCGCTCTTGAAGCAATCCGCAAACGCATCGGCAATCGTGTAGCGAATCACATCCTCATAATTCTCGCCCAGAAACTTCCGCAGCCGATCCGTATTCATGATGTACTCGCCCGTCATGTAAGGCGCAGCCTCGGGCGGGATCGCCACAATCCCCAGCTTCCACAACATCTTCAGCGCCATCCGGAACGCCGCCTTGCCCGGCAGGCGCCACAACTTGGCCTGGGCAATTTCGATGCAGCGCTCAAAGGTCAATGGCTCGCCGCGCCCCGCCACATTAAGCACGGTCAATCTTTGCGCCTCGGGTTCCGTCTTCTCGCAGAATGCGCGTGATCAGCCGGGCCATGTCATCGACATGCACAAACTGGATCCGGTTCTCCAGATACCGCCGTTCCGCTCGGCAGCAGGCAGGGCAGCCGCTTGCCCCGGCTCCTCATGCGGGCCGCCCGGTCGCTGCGCCCGCCGGGCGTGCCCCGAAAAGCGCCGACCATGTAATTCTCCACGCTGGCCCCGGCAAAAATATGCGGACGCAGCATATACGCGCTGCAACCTCGCAGCGCCGGAGCCCGCTGCTGCACCACTTTGTCGCATTCCATCTTGTGCATCGCGTAGGGCAGGGTGTGCGCGCCGAGGGGATGCTCCTCCGTCGCCGGTCCCGTCAAGTCCGATCCGTAAACCGAAACGCTGCTGGGAAAGACGAATTTCCGGACGATGGTTTCTTCGTGATTGGCCTCGGTGATCGCTTCCATCACCCGCGCCGTTCCGGCCACGTTGATATGCCACATGCGGTCGAGATCGAGCACATCCGCCCGCACCGGATCCAGGATGAACGCCAGATGGATGACCGCCTCGGCCCGCGACTCCCGCAACAGCATGAAAAGCTGGCGGCAGGATGCCTCCTCGCCCAGATCCATGCGCTCGAATTGCAGCGGAAGATCGGTCACCGGCGGGTTCACGTCCAGGCCAATCACGTTGAACCCGCCCAGTTGCGGCAGCAGGCGCGTTCCCAGATTGCCGGAAATTCCCGTGACCACTACGGTTGGTTTCGCATCGCCCATTTATTTGGGACCGGACTCAGGAGCCTTCACCGCCGGTTGAGCGGGCCGTCGGTCGGGCATGCCCGTGCGGCCCATCCGCCGTTGCATCCGCAAAATACTTCGCGTTCAACTCCGGCGTGGCCGACTGCTGAATAGTTTGCATCGCATCCTGCATACGCTGCGACTGCAGCGTGCTGGAGATTTCCTCCCGCACGTGGTCCAGCGGCAGCGTATCTTTTTCTCCCACTTTGTACACCAGGTATCCGTTGGGGGTGGTGATCAGCTGCGACGTCTCGCCCGGCCTTCAGGTTGAAAATCTCGCCCTGGTCGGGTGGCAGGCTGGTGCGACGCACCTTGCCCAGCCGGGTAGGAGGCTTGCCTTTGAATCCAGACGCAGCGATCGCCTCGTCCTGCAGCTTGTCGAAGTCTTCTCCCGCCGCCGCCCGCGCCCGCAGCGCTTCCGCCAGCTTCTTCATGGCGTCTTCGGATTCCTGCTGCTCTTTCTTGGCGGCGTCCTTGGCGTCATCGGACGGTTTATCTTTGCTCCATCCGGAGGCTGCTTGCTGCGCGGGATGAAGATCCGCTGCAGATCGACTTCCTGAAACGAGGCCTCATTGTTGTGATAGTAGGTTTCGACCTCTTTGTCGGAAATCTTTTCCGCTTCTCCTGCAGCGTTCTGGCTCAGCTCCTTGGTGAGTACCCCGATCCGCGCCACCTGCATGAGTTCCTGAAACCTGGGCCCCTGGTCCAGACCCATCTCGTGCGCTTTGTGCGACCATGACCAGCGCCATTCCGTACTGGGTCGCCAGTTGTTTCCTGGCCGGCGGCGCAATGGTTGGCGCCACCGCAGCCACCAATTGCTCGAACTCGGCGCGGGTAACCACGGTCTTGCAATCGGCCGTCTTGGGCTTGTCCGCCGGCGGTCTTGTCGCATAAGCCCGGCAATCGTAATCACGGCCGTAGCTGGACCAATATTTGCCGCGCCAGCACTGTTTGCAGCCGCCGCACTCGATGCGGTCGCCGCCTTCGGCGGCGCCGGACGAGCCGCCGGCTTTGCCGCCTGTCCCCAGGCCACCGTGGCCAAAAACAACAAACACAATCCATCCCCGATAAGTCGTCAAATCAGAATTCCTCCCAGGCTACAAGGCTATATGCGCCGGAACTGGAGCACCGAGAATCCTAGCATAGAGCGCGCGCCACGCTTGCAGAGGGCAAGCCAGGGGCATCCCACGCCTGTGCTCTATGCGCAGGGGTAGGAGTTGCGTCACCCGTCTCAGGCATTTTTGCCGGTGTGAAGGTGTCAGACTTCAGGATAAGACTTGCGCCACTTAGGGCTTGAGATCAAGCGGCTTCACATCGCCGCAATCGGCGCCCATCCATTTGCCGGTGATCGTGGTGCTCGAGTTGCGAACCTTGTCGCCCATCTTGGACACCGAGGTGGACTTCACCGTGTAGTTTTCGGAATTGATGAAAATAGCTTCGCCGTCCGCCTCGTAACCCGACTTCGGACAACTGGTGTGCCACTTCCACGACGACGAGGTGCGGCTGCTGAAAGTAGGCTTGCAATCAGTCTGCACGTCTGCCCAGGGTGAGTGTTCGAGCATCTCCTGGTGTAGCAGATCTGATTAGACGCCGCCGCCCAACCCGACCCCATGCTGTTTCATCATCGCTTCGAATTGTGCGCGCTTTTCCGGAGGCATGTTCTTCAGGCGCTCGCTCATGTCCGGCATTTTCTGGCCGTTCACTTCGCGCTCCATGTGGACTTGCCACAAGCCTGGTTTGATCGGCGGTGTAGGTATTGTGTCTGCGACTGCACGGCCAGTGCGGACGGAAACTATTGCGAGGGCTACTATCCAGGTACGTAAGGCTGAAACCATGCATGAGGATTTTCCTTGCTCGGGCGAATCAGATCACCGAGTCGAATTGATGAAGGTTTGACCAACGCTTCCAAGCGTCAGCTACGATTGGGCAAGCAAACAGCAGAACAAACTCTACATCAACCGCTGTCGGATAAGTAGTGAAACAAGGTATTCCTCTCCCAACTCAATCTGCACCGCATCCTTGTCATCCCTGTGCCGAGCCATACGATTCGCGTGCGAATCGCCTGGCGGAGTCGAACGGACGCCTACCCGCTATGCGGCACTTTTCATCTTGATGAATGCGATCAGGCTGCCCGACGCCCGAGGTCCGAAGTCCGAGGCCCGACGTCCGGTACTCGCACTCGCAGCTATAATGCCGCTATGTCCGGATCGCCCGCGGTCTACAGTTCGGAGTCCATGCGCGCCGAAAAGCGCGCCGTCGCGGGACACTCCGTTCTGGCCGCTCTCGCCATCACCACTCTGAAAATTGTGGTAGGCGTAACCACCGGCAGCTTGGGCATACTTTCCGAAGCCTTGCACTCCGCTGCTTGATCTGATCGCCGCCATCATCACTCTCATGTCGGTCCGGGTCTCCGACAAGCCGGCCGACGCCGACCACCAGTACGGGCACGGCAAGGTAGAAAACTTCTCCGCTTTCATCGAAACCGGCCTGCTGCTGCTCACCTGCGTCTGGATCATCTACGAAGCCGCCAAGCGCCTCTTCTTCCACCATGTCGAGATCGAACCCAGCATCGCCGCCTTTGCCGTCCTGTTCATCTCCATGGCCGTGGACTTCTGGCGTTCGCGGGCCCTGGGCAAGATCGCGGCCAAGTACGACAGCCAGGCGCTCGAAGCCGACGCCCTGCACTTCTCCACCGACATCTGGTCGAGCGGAATCGTCGTTCTGGGCCTGGTCCTGGTCCTGCTGGGACGGATGTACGGCATCGCCTGGCTGCGTGATGCCGACCCGGTAGCTGCACTCTTCGTCGCCGGAGTCGTCGTGTACGTAAGCTGGCGCCTGGCCCGCAAAACGATTGACGCCCTGCTCGACGCCGCGCCGGCCGGAGTGCGTAACAAGATTGTCGCCGCGGTTTCGACTGTGGATGGCTTGCTCGAAGTCGACCGCGTGCGCATTCGCCGCGCCGGCAATCGCTACTTCGCTGATCTGTCAGTTGGCGTGGCCCGCAACGTCACCTTCCAGCGCTCCGAGCAGATGGCGGAAGCGGTCACCAGCGCCGTCCACGAGGTGCTGCCCGACGCCGACGTAGTCGTGCATTCCGTGCCCCGCGCCTTGCGCACGGAAAATATTTTCGATCGCATTCGAGCCGTAGCCACCCGCTACAATTTCAACGTGCACGACGTCAGCGTGCAGGATTTTCAGGGCCACCTGCATGTCGAGCAGCACCTCGAACTCGACGAGAACCTGAGCCTGAAAGAAGCCCATGACCGCGTAACCGTTCTCGAAGCCGAGATTCGCCAGGATGTCCCGGAAATTTCCTCCATCATCACCCACATCGAGAGTGAGCCGGCAACCATCGAGGCCGGAGACGAACTGCTGCATGACGCCAAACTGGAAAGGCGACTGAAAGCCGTCGCTGCCAAATTCCCGGAAATCCTCGACATGCACGAAATCGTTATCAAACGCGTGCGCGGCCGCATCTATGTCTCCGCCCACTGCACCATGGCGGACGATCTACCTCTATCCAGCGTGCACGATATCTCCACCGAACTGGAGATCCGCTTCAAGCAGGAATTTCCAGAACTCTTCCGTGTCCTAATCCACCCCGAACCCAGAACCGACAACCGAAGGTAGCAGCACGGTATGCGTGGGGACAGCCGCCCTCGGCTGTCCAGCCGAGCAAAGCTCGGCAAGGACGTCCCCCCCGCCCGGCCGAGCAAAGCTCGGCAGCCTTTTTGTTGTACCCTCCCAACGTGCCCGAAACCCGCAAACCAATCCGCGGCTACCTCTACATCGCCACCGCCACGTTCTTCTGGGGTGTCTCTGCCACTCTCGGCCGTGCTGCTTTCACTGGCCGCCTTCCCGGCCTCCACGCTGTCAGCGCTATCGATCCCTTGATTCTTTCCCAAGGACGCGCCACGTTTTCCTTCCTGGTGCTGCTCCCCATCCTCAGGTTGTTTCGCGGACGGCGCGGCTTGCGCATTCCGGCCCGGGATCTCGGCCAACTTTTCCTGATCGGCATTCTGGGTGTAGCCGCGTCCAACTATTTCTATTATTTGGCCATTCAAAGGGCGAACGTCGCCACCGCGATCACCGTGCAATACACAGCTCCGGTCTGGGTGCTGGTTTACACCGTAGCTCGCGGCTTGCAAAAATTGACGCTGCAGCGGGTCGCAGCAGTGGGATTGGCAGTAACCGGGATTGCTTTGGTCATCGGGGTCATCGGCAAGAGTGGATTGCGCCTCGACACCATCGGTGTGCTCGCCGCGCTGCTCGCAGCCTTCTCGTTCGCCTTCTACAACATTGGCGGACACAACATTCTGGCTCGCCGCGACCGCTGGATCGTACTGCTCTATACCACCGGTAGTGCGTCCCTTTTCTGGCTTCTCGTCAACCCCCCGTGGAAACTCATTGCCGCCCACTATTCCGCCTCCCAGTGGCTCTTCCTGCTGCTGTTTTCCTTATTGTCTGTGCTGGCCCCATTCTCTTTTTACTTTGCCGGACTGCAGCATCTCGAGCCCACCCGCGCCATCATCGTCAGCTGCCTGGAACCCGTATTCTCCATCATCATCGCAGCCGTCGTGCTGGGTGAACTCATGCGCCCGCTCCAAGTCCTGGGGATTGTCCTGGTCCTGGCAGCAATCACGGTCGCCCAACTCCCAGACCGTCTCATCGAACCCATCGAGTAGCCCTCGTTGCCCCACAGTTCACCCAGTGATAACCTGATCCAGTTGATGTTGAGCGGGAGTAGCTCAATGGTAGAGTAGCGGCTTCCCAAGCCGTTGGTTGCGGGTTCGATCCCCGTCTCCCGCTCCAATCCTAATCTTTCATTCTCTGAGGTAATTTTCATGACCGAACCGACTTACGAAGAACTTAAGGCCCGTTTGTCTGAACTCGAAAAACAAGGGGCGCGCCGCACTGGCAGCCTGGAATTCCGGGTAAGCGAAAAGGGCGGAGTCAGCGTCTACGGACTGGGCCGTTTTCCCGTGACCCTCTACTACGAGCAATGGACCCGGCTCCTGGAAGCGACGGAAAAACTTCGAGAATTTCTTGAAGAAAACAAATCCAAACTAAAGCTAAAAGGCCAGTAACTGCGAACTGGGAACTGAAAGCTGGAAACTGGTTTCTAACGCCCGAACACCGCCGGAATCTCAGTAAGCCTATGCCCACAGACGACATACTTACCACTCCGCCACCACCAGCCGACGCCCGTCTGACTTATGGGGCCGATCCCAATCAGTTTGGCGAGCTGCGCGTCCCCAAGTCTCAGGGTCCCTTCCCGATACTCATGAACATTCATGGCGGCTTCTGGCGGGCGAAGTACGACCTGAAACATGCCGGATATCTCTGCGCCGCCCTCACCGCCAAAGGGCTAGCCACGTGGAATGTTGAGTATCGCCGTGTAGGAAACGCGGGAGGAGGATGGCCGGGAACTTTCGAAGATCTGCGCAGCGCCTACCGCTATGTTTCACAAATCGCTCAACGCTACAATCTCGACCTCTCGAAGATGGTTGTGATGGGCCACTCCGCCGGAGGCCAACTGGCGCTGTGCCTGGCCGGTCATGAACCGTCAATCAAGCGGGTAGTTTCGCTCGCCGGAGTGGTTGATCTGCAGCAGGCTTGGGACCTTCATCTTAGCGACGACGCGGTTGTGAATTTTCTCGGCGGCGAGCCCAGCCGTGTTCCCGAGCACTACCGCGAAGCCGATCCCATGCAACTCAAGATTTCCTCCGCAACGCAATGGCTGATCCACGGAGCCGCCGATGACACCGTTCCGCCGTTCATGAGCCGTAACTATACGGAGCAGAAGAAAAAACGAGGCGAGAACGTGCACTACCTGGAAATCTCCACCGCCAGCCACACCGACCTGATCGATCCCCGCTCCAACGCCTGGCCCAAAGTCGAAGGCACCGTGCTACATCTGCTGGAATCGTAAATCAGTCTGTCATCCCGACCGGAGCGAGCGCAGCAAGCGTAGCGGAGGGACCTTGTGTCGTGCCATCGGAACGATCGCAAACTGGGCTTCGCCCCCGAGGCGGGCTGCTATTTTCTGCGGTTCGGGGATGGAGACCCCACAACTGAACTTGGTTCGCCGCAACACAAGGTCTCTCCACTTCACTCGCTTGCGCTCGCTCCGGTCGGGATGACAAAAGGGAGAGCGACCAACTACTTCACGCGCAATTTTTCAATACCAAAGCCGAGTTCTTCGATCCGAAGGCGATGCAGTTGCAGACCGCATGCTCGATTGCCTTTTTTCGTCCGATATCTGGTACGTAATCGAGATCGCATTCCGGGTCGCGCGTCTCCAGATTTATGGTCGGCGGAATCTGTCCCTGCTGCATCGCAACGATGGCGGCGGCCACGCCCGCCGCTCCGCATGCCCCTTGCGGGTGCCCGATCTGTGATTTCAGCGCTGACATTGGCACCTGCCCTGCGTGCTCACCAAGGACCAGCTTGAGGGCCCGGGTCTCGATGCGATCATTCAACTGGGTCGAGGTCCCGTGCAAATTCACGTAGTGCACATCGCTTGCTCCGATGCCCGCCTCTTTCATGGCCAGGCCAATCGCCCTTGCCGGTTCCTCGCCACACTCCTGCAAGCGCACCCGGTGGAACGCTTCGCAGGTAGAGCCGTACCCCGCGATTTCGGCCAGAATCTTGGCTCCGCGCGCTCGGGCATGTTCATATTCTTCGAGCACGAACATCCAGGCTCCCTCAGCCACCACGAAACCGTCACGATCCACGGAAAACGGCCGCGACCCGCGCTCGGGCTCATGGTTCCAGGAGTCAGTGAGAATCTTCATCAGGATGAAGCCTTTTACGATGCCCAGCGAGATGGGCGCATCCGCCCCTCCGCTCAACACCATGTCGAGCCTCCCCGCCTGTATTTGTCTGACTGAATATCCGAAGCCATCGGTCGAGGAAGTGCAACCGGTCGTCACCACATGACTGGGTCCGCGCAACCCAAAACGCACGCTCAGTTCGCTGGACAAAGTTCCCATCACTCCGGTGGGCACGCAGAACAAGCTCATCTTGGCGTATTGCTCATGAAAAAACAGACGGTATTGTTCTTCGGTAAACTCCTGGGATCCGCCGCCCGACCCCAGGATCACGCCGAAGCGTCGTTTCTCCTCGAGGGGAAGGGAAGCGGTGTCAATTCCAGCGGTGGAGAGGGCTTCAGTTGCCGCCGCCAAGGCCAACGGCAGCACGCGGGAAACATGTTTGCGCTCCCGTTTGTCCACCCACGCAAGTTCGTCGAAGCCCACGACCTCGCCGGCGATCTGTACCTGAATTTCAGAGGGATCAAAACGCGTAATTCGTCGAATGCCACTTTTTCCCTTCAAGATTGCCTCGGAAAACGCGGCATTCCCCACGCCATTCGGGCTTACCGCCCCCATCCCCGTGATCACTACACGTCGCTTCACTCGTCCACCTCTGATCTGAATCGTGCCCAAGAACTATACAATCTGGGAACCGGGAACTAAAAACTAAAAACTGACTTCCTGAATCCAAGCAGACGGCGTGCCGGATGCCGCACGCGCTGTTGGTCAAGCTCTTGGATGCCGCGAAACCGAACCAGTGCCGCCTCTGTGAGGAAATTCAATATCCGGTACAAAACTGAAAATGCATGGGATCTCGAGTCTTGTCTTGCCAATCGCCTCCCCACTGAAATCCGGCCTGGCGAAAAATCTCAATGAGGCCGGTGTTCATATTTCCGGCAGATCCCTGAGGATTGCTCTCGGGATTGAGATCAATCGCGATGCCCCAACTATGTGCAGAAAGTTTGCTGCCGGTGCGCTGAGGCCGAAAAGCAAAACACCCGCCAAAACTGGTGATCCTGTCCTGCAGCCCGCGCTCCTGAATGTTACCGAAGACGGATGAGAAAACTCCAGTTAGGCGCCTGTGGCAGGTCATCTCGGCGATGGTCCGCGAAGGATCCCACGACAGGCGGAGCGAAAACGGCAAATCCACGCGTTCGAGAAAATCCACCTGCCAGCGCGCCTCCAGTTGTCCATCTGCTGCAATATATTCGCGGATGTTTCCAAACGTAGCGATGATTTTATCGAGGCCGTGGGGCGCTAGCAGGGGCGGTTCATTCTCGTTTTGGGATGAAACCAGGTTCGTTGCGTTCTCCATATAGCGACTCCTTCCTTCCGAACTGCATGCAGGCAAATCTGGCCAGTGCCGTTATAATGCGATTTCAAAACGGGGGAAGATTTTGGCCTACGATGATTTGCGTGGATGGATCGCGACGCTGGAGCATGCCGGTGAACTGAAAATAATTCGCACCGAAGTCGATCCCGTTCTCGAAATCACCGAAATCGCCGATCGCGTCAGTAAAAGTAAGCTCTCCAAATCTCTCGGCGGTCCCGCCCTCCTCTTCCAGAACATCAAGGGCCATCCCGGATCACAAGTCCTGATCAATCAATTCGGTTCCGCGCGGCGCATGAATCTTGCTCTTGAGGTAGACGCCCTTGACCAGGTCGCCGACCGTATCCGCGCTTTCATGGATGTGAAGTCCCCACAGGGATTCCTCGACAAAGTAAAAATGCTGCCCATGCTTGCAGAAATGGGTAAATTCTTTCCCAAGACGGTGTCCACCGGGCCTTGCAAGGAAGTGATTAAGCGCGACAATTTCTCGCTGCTCGATTTCCCCATCCTGCAATGCTGGCCCAAGGACGCCGGGCGTTTCATCACTCTTCCTTGCGTGGTCTCGCGTGACCCCAAGACCGGCAAGCGCAATGTCGGTATGTACCGTTTGCAGGTTTACGACGAGCGCACCACCGGTATGCACTGGCAGCGCCAGAAAGTTGGAGCCGAACACTACCGCGAAGCCTTGCGCACGGCAGCCCAGACCAACGCGGACGTCTCCGCTCGTGCCAGCGCCGCAGTGGATGTGATGGCGAGAACCTCAGGCGGCTCGGTATTGATCGAAGGCGATCGTCCCCGGGGCAAGATGGAAGTCGCGGTCGCGATCGGCACGGACCCCGCTATCACGTTTTCGGCGATCGTCCCGGCTCCGCCTGATGTTGAGGAATATTTGATCGCCGGGTTCCTGCGCCAGAAGCCGGTCGAACTGGTGAAGTGTGAAACGGTTGACCTCGAAGTTCCCGCGACAGCAGAGATCGTCCTCGAAGGACACGTTCATCTCGACGAACTGCGCACCGAGGGCCCCTTCGGAGACCACACCGGCTTTTATTCACTGGAAGATCTCTACCCGGTCTTTCACGTGTCCTGCATCACGCACCGCAAGAACCCGATCTACTCGACGACCATAGTCGGGAAACCGCCGATGGAAGATGGGTGGATGGGCAAAGCCGTGGAGCGCATTTTTCTGCCCCTGATGCGGCTTACGATTCCTGAACTTGTGGATATCAACCTTCCGCTGGAAGGCGTCTTTCATAACCTGATGCTGGTTTCGATCCGGAAGTCTTATCCGGGGCAAGCGCGCAAGGTAATGAATGCCATCTGGTCGCTGGGCCAGGCCATGTTCACCAAGTGCATCATCGTGGTGGACGAAGATGTAAATGTACAGGACGTCGGCGAAGTCACGCTGAAGGTGCTAAATCACATTGACCCCGAGCGCGACATTCAGTTCACCCTGGGCCCGGTGGATTCACTGGACCACTCCTCGCGGCTGCCGAACTACGGTTCGAAGATGGGAATTGACGCTACCCGCAAATGGCCCAGCGAAGGCTTCGCGCGTCCCTGGCCCGACGAGATCCTGATGGACGAAAAGACCAAGGCTCTCGTCGACAAGAAATGGAAAGAGCTGGGCCTGGAGTAACTACCTCGTTCAGCAATGTTTGAACTTTCAACCCACTGTCATCCTGAGGAAGCGAAGTCCTTCGCTGCGCGAAGGACTTCCGACGAAGGACCCATGCATTGCGGCCGATAGCCGCACATCTCACCAGATCAATGATGCGGTTTCATTCTAGATTTGAGCCGACGCTACTGAGGTGGCGGCGCGGAATACATGGGTCCTTCGCTTACTTTCGTCCCGCTTCGCGGGCCGAAAGACTGCTCTCAGGATGACAGCTGTGTGATGCGAAAGTTGAGGAGTTGGTACTTACTCCAAACTGAGCCACTTCCACTACTTCTGCGGACTCGACTCCGGCGGCACCAACCCTGCGACGCGGTAGTACACCACCAGCTGACCGTAGTGCTCTGCCGAGTGCTCGATCAATTCATAGGCCAAATCCAGGAGAGGCAGGGTCTCGTGCGATTCGAAGCTCACCACTGTTTTTGACATTCCTGCGTCGCCTTTGGCTTTGATCATGGCAGCGCCATCGGCGAACGACTTCTTCACATAGGCGACCACAGCGGCTTTGGTCTTGTAGTTGGCGCGCGACTCATCGTCTACCGGCTTCTCTCCCTTGGCGACGGAAGTGAAGAGATCGTTTGACCCGGCTGCGTGCAGCAACTGCTCGGCAAAGCTGCGTTGCGCCGGAGTGGGTTTGAAATCGTACCTGTCCTCGGGAAAATCCTCGGCCATGGCGATCAGTTTGCGGCCAATGTCGTTCCACAATTCCAGCACGGCCTGGGAAGAGCTGAGCGTCTTGCCAGCGTTTTGCGCCCACATCACCGAGGTCAGCAGGGAAGCGATGAGTGCGGCTTTTGCGAAGCGGTTTTTCACGGGAGAGGCCTCTGATAGAATTTGCCGCGATGTATCCGAGTTGTCACCGCCGCGGCGGTGACAACGTTACGCCGCTGCATCGGGAGCGTCAATCCGGCTTATCTGGGCTTGTTTCGCTGCCGCACGAGCGTGGGCGCTCGCGCCTACATTTAGCGTGGGAGCAAATGGCCCAGAATCTTGGAGTTGTCGAGATTCGCGTTACTTGGTCGGGCTTTCATTAAGTCCCAGGCCTCTCGATACTTTTCATAGCGGCCCCTGTTCTTCTGCTCACACACTGACGGGTAGAATTTCAGCACTTTGCGGGGCGCAAAAGCCGCGATTGGGATCACGTACCAAGCGTCCTCTACGACGATATACGCAACCAGGAAGTCAATCTGCTCCGTGGTGTACGCCTTGTTTTGGCTTCCTTTCGCGTTCACGGCATAACTTTGGGTGCGGGCCACATACGTGGATTTCACCTGTATACGCAAAAACCTTTTCCCCGAATCAAGTACGAAATCGTAACGTTCGCTATCTCCCCATGGTTTGGCGACGCCGAATCCCAGTCCCGCAGCCTTGAGCATGAAGCGCATTTCGGCGAGCTCGCCCCGCTGTTTGTAAGTGCCTTTCTGACCCTTGCCCTTTCTGTCCCGCCCGGCGCGCTGCCCGGCGGGCACTTCCGCGCTGTTTTCCATGGCCCCAACTAGAGAAACGCGGCGATAAAGCTGCGCTTCTTCTTCCGGGGGAACGCACATTTCAGGTGCGCTCGGCCGGCGTGGGTAGGGCACGCATTTCGGATGCGCCGGCGTTCTCGAACCGCTCCGGCACAGCCTTCGACTGCTCACGGAACAGGTTCCTGAAAACCGTGTCCTTTAGAGCTGCAGCCGTTTCGAGTTTTCCTGGGCAATTTTGAGGCGACTGGGAAACTCGTGATCGCGTCCCCGCATTTGCCGGTGGCCGGCACGCCTGAACAAGAAAAGGCGCGAGCTCGTCGCCCGCGCCTGATATTTACTTTCTAGTTATAGGATAGCAGTTGGAGCAGGGTGAATGGGACAGGGCGGGCCTAAGTATTGTGTTCGGGGAATGAGTAGGTTGAAGGGAAATGGTTCAAGACAGAGGATTGACAGGTCGGACAGATGGCCCAGTCAAGCGCGGCATCCCGACCGGAGCAGATTATGGAACAGTGGACTTTGTCTGGCTTTATAAACCGCCCCACTCAAGCCAAAATCGGGCTTGAATGGGCCACTCGTCCAATAAGTGTAACGGCGATGAGTTACGATTGCGGACTCATCGCGGAACAAGCCGTCGAGCCAGCGGTTGATCCCACGTCCGGTAAGTGCTCCTGCGGGTGCGTGTTCCGCCGAAGTTCATTTGCAGCGGCACCGATTCCAAGCGACAATTCTAAGAGATTGTTCAAATGTGTTTGCAACCATGAATGGGACAATAGTAAGTGTCGCACTGGGCAGGGAGTTGGGCTCGGGCTTAATACTGTTGGCGGCAATTTACTCAATCGTGTATGGGCTCACCGCCAAAACATTTTCGTTTCGCTCACGGGCCTGGAGGCCTGGCGACGAGCGCGTTGAGTTTAAACCGCAAACAAAAGACCGATTGCTACTCGTATTTATTGGGTTGTGTTTAGCGATTGTCTCGGTATTGTCCCTGTCATCGTTTTGGCGGCGACATTAACTATTCTCTCGAACCGCTAGCTAGTCAGGCGATTACAACCAATAACCCCGACTGGTGGCCCACTCAAGCCCGGTTTTGGCTTGAGTGGGGATGTTTCAGAGCTGGACAAAAATTCCCTTACATAAATGAATATCTGTGGTCCTACAAGCGGTACACCACTTTGCGTTGATTTGCTCCGGTCGGAGACAGAATTGGGAGAATCTGAACATCCCCACCCAAGCCAAAACCGGGCTTGAATAGGCCATCCGCCCAAGCGGAGCTTGGACGGCGTACCTATTGGAATTAGGATAGCGAACATGTTTACCTCGCAGCCGATTGGATTTGTGAGTAGTCCGTACCAGGACACAAAAGAAATTCCCAAGGGGCTTAACGCTAAACACGATATGGAGGGTGTGCTCAAGATTCTGCCGCAGTTTGAGCCGGGGCTCACCGATATTCAGGGCTTCTCGCATCTCTTTGTCATTTGGGAGTTCGATCGGTCGCGCCGGGAGGAATTGCGCGGGGATGATTTGCTGGCTTCGCCGCCCTCTGACAATCGGAAGCACGGGGTGTTTGCGACTCGATCTCCGCGACGTCCGAACCCGATTGGTCTGACCGTCGTCGAGTTGCTTCGCCGCGACGGGGTCGAGTTGCATGTTCGGGGCTTGGATATGTTGGATGGGACGCCCGTCCTCGATATCAAACCCTATCTGTCGAGTATTCCGTCCGAAAGGCTGCGACGCGGGTGGCTGGCTGAAGCTGAGGCACGACAAAAGGGTTGACGGTGGCGGGCCACGTTACCAAAGTAATGAGTGTCCCTGCAGATCGCTATTATGGATTCCCAAAGTTAGGCTATAAAGCTCCCGCGTGACTGACGACAAAAAACTCGCTCACCTCTGTGCGCAGATTGACAAAGAAACGGACTGGCGGCAGCTCAATCAGTTCGTGGATGAAGTCGTGGCTCTGCTCGAGACAAGAAAACAGGAAGTAAAAAAGTTAGAGGATGACCTGCGTGGGGAGATTGAAGTACGAGCAGCAAAAATGAGGCGTCCGCGCCCCTGACTCTCGCCACGTTCTCAGCTTGTCGGCAGTCAGGCATCGAGCCGTCACTGAAATGTATTGCAGGCCGTGATCGTCCCGTTCTGAAAGCCGCGTTGGAACCACTCGGTGCGCTGGGCGGAACTTCCGTGGGTGAAAGTCTCGGGATTGACTGTTCCCCTGGACATACGTTGCAGGCGATCGTCACCGACTGCGGCGGCGGCTTTCAGTCCTGCATCCACGTCTCCGGGGTCGAGGAGGTTGCGTTCCTGCGTGGAGTGGCCCCAGACGCCGGCGAAGCAGTCGGCTTGCAGTTCGAGGCCGACTGAAAGCTGGTTGGCGGCTTGCGGGTTCTGCTCCTGGGCCTGGCGGACCTTGCCTTCAATGCCGAGCAACTTCTGCACGTGGTGTCCAATTTCGTGGGCCAGGACGTAGGCTTCGGCGAATTGTCCGGGAGCGCCGAAACGTTGCTTCAGTTCGTCGTAGAAGCCCAAATCGATGTAGACCTTTTCATCCTCGGGACAATAGAAAGGGCCGGTCGCGGATTGTGCCGCACCGCAGGCTGAAGGGTAGGCATCACGATAGAGGACGAGCTTGGCGTGGCGATAGGGCACGCCCTGCGCGGGGAGCATCTGGCTCCAGGTGTTTTGGGTGTCGTTAAGGACGAAGGTGACGAAGTCTACCAGCGGCTTTTCCTGCTGGTCGCGGACGGGATCGGGCTGGCTGACTGCGGTGCTGCCTGTGTCCATGGAACCGTTGCTGACCAGCGACAGGAAATCGCGTTTGAAGATCAGGCTGAGGATGAACAGGATGACTATGCCGCCCAGTCCCAGGTGGATGCCTCCGGGGCGGAAGCCGCCTCCGCCGCTCTCATCGCGGCGATCTTCAACGTCGTCGGTGCTACCGCCGGGGGTCCAGCGCATGGTCTCCTCGTGACTCGCTGCGAGCCGTTGTGGTTTAGAACACACCCACCTCTCATCGCGGCGGTTAGAAGTGTTTCTTTCGCTCCTGCGGAGCTGGAGCGGCTGTCTCTGTTTTATCCCAGGGCTTGCGCCCTGGGCTTTATTCTTGTCGCCGCTTCGCGGCTTTGCGGTATTTCTTCGCGCAAGCCCGAAAACCAAAAATCAAAATCTGGTTCAAAGGCGGCGGGCAAGGGCGCCCGCCCCACACACATGCTAAGTCGTTTTTGGTTTGACCAGGTGGTAGAGGCCGAGCAGCACGATGGCCCCTACGACCGACGTGATGAAGCCGGCGGCTTGGCCCTCTTGGTACCAGCCGATGGCGCGACCTGCCCAGGTTGCGAGGAACGATCCGGCGATGCCGATTAGCATCGTCACGATAATGCCGCCCGGGTCCTTGCCGGGCATGATGAACTTCGCCACGGCCCCGATGACCAGTCCGATTAATAGTGTCCACAGCAGATGCATAGGGTCTTCCTCCCGCGCCATGATGGCTTCCGTCTATTGGGCCCCGGCGCGGCGGGAAGTATAGCTTAGAAAGACCTCGGTCGTCAGACCACTGCTTAAGGTGGCATCGGCCCTCAGACCTCGGACCTTGGCGCCTTCCGAGGCTCCCTGGTCTGAGGTCTAGGGTCTGACGTCCGGTTTTACGCTGCTTCTGGAATTACCAGTTTCTGGCCGACCTTGATCTTGTCGGGATCTTCCAGGTTGTTGGCTTTGGCGATGGCCATATATTTGTTGGCGTCGCCGTAGAAATGCTTGCTGATCTTGGACAGGTTGTCGCCCGGTTGTACGGTGTAGTCCTGCGCGCCCGCTTTGGCTTCGATGTCATGTTTCAGGTCGGCAAAGGTCGGATCGACGGCCTTGATGGCATCCCAGATGCGGTTCTTGCTGGCCTCTGAGACGGCGATCGCTTTCACAAAAAGCTGGTTGCCATCCAGATTGACGTTTAGAAGCTGCGCACCTTCCTGCTGAATCTTGTCCAGGACCGGTTGGTATTTTTGCTTGAGTTGCTCAAATAGGTCAGGCATGTGTTTCTCCTCTCAACGATTATTAGACGAAGCAGCGCGCCTAGTTTAGGCGTACCGTTTAGAACTGCGGGAGCCCCGGGTAGGTCTGAACCGTATACCTTTTCGGCTGTGCAATACAACCGGGGTGAGAAGCGGCGTCGGCCGCTGGACCTTGGACCTCGGCAAATACCGCCGGCGTGAGACAGGCGCTGGTTCAATCGGGCAGCCGCATCACCAAAGTTACCATCCGAGACAGCATTCCTCGGCCCCTGCTATGCGCTCGTGTTACACTGTATCTGCGTCTAATACCACGGTTGTGGTGCGGTTGCTCTGGGTTGAACCTGAATTCCCGCCTAATTTTCCTCCGTAAGTCTTCGGCGTAAATAACTGGCAATGCTAGTTGCTGCTCGCCCGGGAAGCTTCGTGTGCGCGCTGCGATCGCTTCCGCCAACAGAAAAAGAGAAAAAACAATAATGCAGAGTTTCACAGAATTACCCCTATCTCCTTACACACAGGAGAGGTTGTCGTCCCTTAAGTTTTCCATTCCAACCCCGGTGCAAGCCGCGGCCATACCGCAGGGCCTGGCGGGCAAAGACGTCCTCGCGACCGCTCAGACGGGAACCGGGAAAACGCTGGCTTTTCTGATCCCGATCATTGAGCGTCTGCTTGCAGGCTGGAAAGCCTGGTTTGGATAGATCCGGTTCAGACAAGTCTGGAATCGCGGCGCTGGTGCTGGTGCCCACGCGCGAACTGGCGATGCAGGTGGTTGATCAGTACAACGCCTTGCGTGGCTCCAAGCTGTCGCCCGCGGCCCTGGTCGTCGGCGGCCTGGCTGAAGGCAGCCAACTGAGCGCGCTGCGTAGGGGCGCCCGCCTGGTAGTCGCGACTCCGGGCCGGCTGGAGGACTTCCTCGATCGCCGGTTGATCAGTTTCCAGTCCTTACAGGTGCTGATCCTCGACGAAGCCGACCGCATGCTGGATATGGGCTTCCTGCCGGCGCTTCGGCGGATTTCCAAGGTCCTGCCTAAAGATCGCCAGACCATGTGCTTTTCCGCCACGCTGGAAGCGTCGGTGGCTCACCTGGTCAGCGATTACACGAGAAACCCGGTGCGCCTGGCTTTCGGCTCGACCTTGAAGCCGTCGGAGAATGTGCGCGTGCAGGCTTTCGAAGTACCTGCTGACCGCAAGCAGGAGATGCTGCACCGTCTGCTTTCGAAGGAAACCGGACGTTGCCTGATTTTTGCCCGCACCAAGCGCGGCACCGAGCGCCTGGCCAGGAACTTGAATAAAGAAGGCTTCGCGGCCGCAATGATCCATGGCGACCGCTCGCAGTCCCAGCGCACGGCGGCCTTGACCGGCTTTCAGCAAGGGCGTTTCCGCATCCTGGTGGCCACGGACCTGGCCTCGCGCGGCATTCATGTGCAGGACATTGCCCACGTCATTAACTACGACTTGCCCGAGGTGGCGGAGAACTTCATCCACCGGGTGGGCCGCACGGGACGCGCGGGCGAACTAGGCGTAGCCTCGACCCTCTTCGCCAGGGAGCAGCGCTCAGAGTTACATCAACTGGAGCGCACCCTGGGAATCCGGATGGAGAGAATGCAAGCCGACGAAACTCCGTTCGTCAGGCCGGAACGGGTGCATACTGCAGAGTCCCGTGAAGCCGCAGCCAGAGCGACCCTGGTTCGGCTGCCTGGGGAAGTGCTGCAAGTCCAGATGGGAAGCTAAGCAGGGAACCATCGCGACTCACGCCGGGGCAGGTGTTGTCACCTGCCCAGCGGAGCCAAGCTCCGCAGTCCTACAAACTTGACGGAACTCTCGGTTCGCGACTTCCGTATTAATCTCAGGCATCCCATGGCGAAGCTCTGCCTGATTCCGCTCCTCTTGCTTGCTGTTTCAGCGACGGCAGACGATTCCCTGACTGCCGAAGCCATCATGGCCCGCGTCGCGGCCCATCAGGACAGCAGCGAAAAGCTGCGAAGCCAGTACATCTACCATCAGCACGTTCAGGTGATCTCCAAAAAGCCCGGCGGCAAAGTCCTGCGCGAAGAGACTGCCGACTACCACGTCGTTCCCAAGCCAGACCATACCGAGAGGACACTCGAGCAGCTCACCGGCCGGTACTGGCACAAGGGAAAGTACCAGGCCTTCCGCGGCGAGCCCGTGCCCGAAGCCGACAGCACCGACGGCGAACTGGTTCACGACTTCCGCGAAGACGTTACGGACGAGAAGTCCAAAGACGGACTGGCTCACGACTTGTTCCCGCTCACCACCGAGGAACAGAAGGAATACAAGTTTCGCCTCATTGACCAGGAGCCATTCGAAGGGCGCCAGGCCTACCACGTTGCATTCACTCCGAAGGACGACGAGGACACGGATTGGGCCGGGGAGGCTTACATTGACGCGCAGGAGTTTCAGCCGATATACGTTTTCACGAAGCTCTCCCAACCCTTGCCGTTTGGTGTCCGGAAATTCCTGGGTACCGACCTGCCCGGCCTGGGCTTCGCGGTCCACTACCGACGGCAGGAGGATGGGGCATGGTTTCCCAGCAGCCTGGGCAGCGAATTTCGCATCCGCGTGTTCTTCGTGTTTAATCGCACGCTGACGGTGTCTCTGGAAAACAAGGATTTCGAGCATACGCACGTGCAAACCACGATCACCGGCGCGGACCAATGAAACCGACAAAGCGTCTTTGTTCGTCTTGCCGCCGCGCGGGCGAGTCGCCCGCAGCCACATGACATCCTTCCCGTATACTTTTCTGGAGGAGACAATCATGGCGAGTTTGCCCGAGGGCTTTGCGGAGTTGAAACAGCGGCTGCGAGCCACCTGGATGGCCGGCGACTTCGGTGAAATTGCAAAGCTGAATTCGCGTGGCGCAGAAGATTTCATCGAACGCCTTCATCTCAAGCCCGGAGCGAAAGTGCTGGATGTAGCTTGCGGCACGGGGAATCAATCCATTCCCGCCGCCCGGACAGGAGCGGAGGTCGTCGGTCTCGACATTGCCACCAACCTTCTGGAACAGGCCCGCAAACGGGCCGCCGACGAAAAATTGAAGATCGAATTCGTCGAGGGCGACGCCGAGAAGCTGCCTTACGAAGCGGCGCGATTCGATGTTGTGGTCTCCATGTTCGGGGCCATGTTTGCTCCCCGGCCCGACGTGGTCGCATCTGAACTGGTCCGGGTGTGCCGCCCCGGCGGATTGGTCGCGATGGGCAACTGGACTCCGGAGGGCTTCGTGGGCCAGATGTTCAGGATCACGTCTCGCCACGCGCCGCCACCGCCCGGCATGCCTGCTCCGTCACTGTGGGGAGATGAGAAGGTGGTTACCGAACGCTTGGGTGGAAAGACGCGCCTCAAGATGGCGCGACAGTACTTGCTCTTTGATTATTCTTTTCCGCCAGCTGACGCGGTGGCCTTCTTCAGAAAATACTTCGGCCCAACTCAAATGACGTTTGCGCGTCTTGATGAAGCGGGTCAAAAAGCCCTGGCCGTGGAGTTGACTGAGCACTGGACGAAGAACAATCAGGGCGATCCCAGCCACACGGTGATAAAAGCTGAGTACCTGGAAGTCCACGCCACGGTGGTCTGAGGTTGCCCCGTCCAAGCTTTGCCTGGGGCGGGGTAACCGACCGGAGCCTCTCGATTGGCTATTATCGGCTGGCTATGCGACCATGGCGATAGAGATGAGTGGTTCCTCCGTCTCTTTCAGGTCCTCTGAAACTAAGTCAGCCCATCTGAAGTTCGTCCCTCTTACTGCGATATTTCAGGAGGCCACTTGACCCTTCCCCAAAGTGACGTTTCAACGAAGCACCCTCGACCGGAGGCAACTGCGCACAATCATCGGCGGTCACCGGCTGAGAACAGCGCCCGGATTCGGGAGCTTGGCTTTACAACCTCCAAGCCCATAAAGATGTACGGCGAGCGATTTGAACTGGTTTCTGATCCATACGAGGAGGGTCTCTGCACGGTGGTTCGCGTTCTGTGCGGAGATGATCCGACCGTCCGGGTTCTTCACCTTCCGACAGCAATTCTTGTGGGCGCTTCGGATCGATTTCAGAAGAACTAGGTGCGTCGAACACATCCGACCAAGCGGATTGGACAGGGCGGCCTCAAGAGTCCTTTTTGATGGCTTCAACACTGCGTTCGCACTTACTTGTCCGCTGGAAATTGTCCCCACGGATTGAACCCGGACTTCTTTTGGGGCAACTGGCATAATTATTAAGTGGCCGATGACGGTTTCCATCACCCACCCTGTCTCTCCAAAAAACGAAGAGAAAGGGTGGGGCAACCGGCACCCCTTATCTGGCTGAGAACCATGGACATTCCTTTCGCAACGAAGTCGGACGAATTGTTTATGGAGGAGGCTCTGCGAGAGGCTCAGCGGGCTCTGGAGGCGGGAGAAGTTCCGGTGGGCGCGATTGTGGTTTGGGATGGCAAGATTGTGGGTCGCGGAGGAAACCGCAACCTCGCCGACTCTGACCCGACGGCCCACGCCGAGATCATTGCGTTGCGTGAGGCAGGTGCCACGATCGGCAACCACCGCCTGGAGGGCTGCGAACTGTTTGCTACAATTGAGCCGTGCGCCATGTGCAGCGGCGCGCTGGTTCACGCCCGGCTGAAGCGTCTGGTCTACGGCGCTGACGATCCGAAAGCGGGTGCGATCCGTTCGGTGATGCAGGTTCTGAATCATCCCAGGCTGAACCACCGGATGGAAGTAAGAGCTGGCGTTTTGGCGGGGCGTTGCGCCGAGATGGTGCAGTCGTTTTTCCGAAGCCGGCGGGGAGAGAAGTCGTCAGTCGTCGCTCCTCAGTCGTCGGCGACCGGCGAATTTCCCGACGACTGACGTCGGACGACTGACGACCGTTTCCGGAGAGGTGCGTGAGTGGTTGAAACGATCCGCCTCGAAAGCGGACATACCTTAACGGGTATCGGGGGTTCGAATCCCCCCCTCTCCGCCAGTTTTTTCCTGCAGTGACTTCCTTCCTTCGGCTTCGTCTAAATGTGGCGAGGCGTTTGCCATGCCACTGCCACGTTTTGTGTGCTGCGTAATTCTGCTTGCCCTGCCTGCCTCGGCGCAGCGCGAACAATTCCAGAACGCCGAGGTGACCTACGACTGGGTGACAAATCATAGCGGCCAGAAGTTGCGCACGTTTATTACCCGTCCCAAGAGGGTTGCAGGGAAGGTGCCGGTCATATTCTTTGTGGGGTGGCTTAGTTGCGACACGATGGAATATCCGGATGCCAATACCCGCGACGGATTTGGCTTATTCATGCGGCGTCTTATTGACGAATCGGGATACGCCACGGTGCGGATGGACAAGCCCGGGGTGGGCGAGAGTCAGGGCGATTGTTCCAAGGCTGACTTCAACAGCGAGATGGAAGGGTGGCAGGCTGCATTCGAGTCGTTCGGAAAATATGACTTCATGGACCGCGAGCGCGTCTTTGTCGTTGGACTTAGCAATGGCGGCGGGTTTTCGCCGCTGGCAGGGCAGCAGCATCCGGTCCGCGGTTTCGTCTCGGCGGGTTCGTGGGGGCGCACCTGGTACGAGCACATGCTGGAGCTGGAGCGACGGCGGTTGACCGGAGAGCGTAAGTCTCCGGCCGAAGTGAATGCGTCGGTGAAAGTGTTTGCGGATTTCTACAACCTGTACCTGATGAAAGGCATGACGCCGGGACAAGTGATTGCTCAGCATCCCGAGTGGAAGCAGTTCTGGTACGACACTCCCGACGGGCAGTACGGACGCCCGGCTGCATTTTACCAACAATTACAGGCGCTGAATCTGGGTGAGGCCTGGCAGAATGTGAGTGCGCCGGTGCTGGTGATCCGGGGCGGCGCTGACGATATCATGAGCCGCGCCGACAGCCAGGCTATCGCTGAAATTGTGAACCAGGTACACCCCGGCCGCGCCCGTTATCTCGAGATCGAAGGCATGGGACACGACCTTACGGTGAATGGAAAGTTCTACGATACCCTGGTGCCCACCGTACTGGACTGGATGAAGCAGCAACTGAACTAATCAACCGCGCCCGATCTTACCCCTTCTTGAAATACTGGACTTCGCGTTCGTGCTTTTCGGCAGCGCTCCGGGTGGAGAATGTTCCCAGGTTGCGGCGAAAGCCGGTCTTGGGATTTTTCTTACGCGAGTAAAGCCTGTATTTTCCCGATGGTAGTTTGCGGATCATGGACTTTGAGATGCCGATTGGGGCGATGCGGTTTACGCCACCACGGCAACGGATCGATATAATCGGGGGCCCGATGAAGGCTGGGCGTCTCCGCCCGGCCTCGTCGAACTGAGAACTGATTATGAAAATTCGCCGCCTGACCGAACTCGATGCCGACGCCTACCGGCAGCTTCGCCTCGAAGCGCTGGAACGGGAGCCGCTGGCGTTCACTGATTCGGTTGCCGAACATCAGATCATGACCATGGAAGTGATTAAAAGTCGCCTGAGCGCCGGCCAGCACAATTTTGTTCTGGGCGCGTTCATCGACCGGCGACTGGTTGGAATGGCCGGGTTCTTTCGCCGGCGGGGCGAGAAGATTTGCCATCGGGGCGGGATTTGGGGGGTTTACGTTTCCGAGGAATGCCGGGGAAAAGGCGCCGGCCGGGCCTTGTTGGAAGAGTTAATCCGTTTGGTGCGGCTTCTGCCTGGCATGGAACAGGTTGCGCTCGCGGTGAGCCGGGATAATGTAGGAGCAAAGACCTTGTATGAATCTTTGGGGTTTGAGGTTTATGGGTGCGAGCGGAGAGCCCTGAAAATTGCCGATGAGTACGTGGATGAAGAGTTGATGGTTTTGTATTTTGCGCGTTGACTGGCTTAGAACGTAGCCGGCCAGTCCCCACATGGTCCGTGATGGTGCGCGTGGGCCCTGCACAACCAAAATATTGTTTTAGGAGCGATCAAAAATCAGATCTCAGATCACAGTTCCCAGTTCTCAGTTAGCGATTCGTCCATATATACAATCGCGGGCCCGCTGGGGACCGGCGTCTCATCTATTGAACTTAGCTCCCCTGTACGGGTAACGAAGGTGTCTCTTCTCGATTGAATACCGCGCCTGCTCCCATGTGGGCTGGCCTGGGTGCCAGCATTTGCTCTTTGCGGTAGACCAGATTGCTGGCGTTAAAACTGGCGATTTCGAAGCCGTGTCCGTGAGTGATAGCGTCGGTGGGACAAGCTTCCACGCAGTAGCCACAGAAGATACATCGGTTGTAGTCGATGTTGTAGACCTTGGCGTAGCGCTCGGCGCCGCTGACCCGGTTCTCCTCGGTGTTCTCGGCAGCTTCGATATAGATGCAATTCGAGGGGCACGAAGCGGCGCACAGAAAACAGGCCACGCATTTTTCCAGACCGTTCTCGTCCCGCTGCAGCACATGCACGCCGCGAAAGCGCTCCTGAAACATGGCACCCTTCAGCGGACCCGGTCCGTCGGGATAGTTCTCCACAATCGTAGGCTGGAACATCTCCCGGAAGGTGATGCTCATGCCTTTGGCGATCGCCGCGATGTTCTGAAGGACTTGCATATCTCCTTAGTATACCGAAAGCGTTGGATTGCCGCAGGCGTTGAGAGGGCGCGGTTCAAGGCTGCGATGTGGATTTGAAGCTGTGGCCGAGGGCGACGAGGAAGATGGCGCTCATGCCTTCGGCATGAGGGGAGAAGAAGGCGGTTACGTCGTCGTCAAAGAATGTGAGGCCGGTGGCGCCCAGGCGTTGGGCATAGGCCGCGAGATAAAGCTTGCCGCCGATGATGCCGGCTTCGAGTTGCACCGCCCGATATCCCCGATCGCCGTAGCGTTGCAGAATGGGGCGCAGGTCGGCGAGGAAGAAGACAGCGGCTGCGGCATCGGCGGGTAGCGCTTGCTGCAATCCGAGGTATCCGGCCTGGGAGCGGAAATCTCCCTGCTTCAGGCGCTCGAGCGATCCGCGGCCGCGGTGGAAGACGTAAGCCCCGGGCTCGACACCGTCTACGGCGTTGATGATCAGGTAGAGGTGGTTGAGTTGCGATCCCACTGGATCGAGGAAATCGGCGGGCACGCCACGAGTAGCGCGAGTCGAGCATGGTGGAGAGTTGCGCGAGGGTAATCGGAGTGCGGGCAAACTTGCGGCTGGAACCGCGCCGCAGGATGACCTGCTCGATTGGGTCGCGAGGCATTTCTGCGTCAGCTAGAGGTTGAAGCTGGACGATCGGGTCGGCCGGAGGCGGGAAACGAGTGAGTGGAGTTCCCCCGCGCCACTCTGCAACTTCTTTCGGTGAGTGCAGTGAAGAAGCCGCGTGCATCTCGCGCATGAGGGGATAGTCAATCTCGCGGCGAGAGAGTGGGACGGTTTCGAGTCCGAGTGGAGAGATGGGCGCCGGCGCCTGGGTTGGGAGTTCTGGGGAATAGCCGAGCGGCACGAGAGAGAAAGCCACCTCACGCTCAGAATCTACGTTGAGCAGGCGATTCACGGTGTCGTCAACGAATCCGCATACTACTTTGGCCGGCAGGCCCAGGGCAGTGCCGACGGCCAGCAGGTTGGCGAGTAGAGTGCCATTGTCCCAGCCGAAGTGGCGGTAGGTGCGGTCCTGATACTTCCAGGCGTTGCGCCAGTAGGTGGCGGTGCAGACGATGGTCAGCGGGGCGTGAGCGATCGCGGGTTCGGCAGCCGTGGCCTCGATGAGCACGCTGCGATAGTCTCCGACGCGAAGCTTACGCAGGCCGAACTCGGCGGCGGCGAAGTGATAGACGCCGGCTTCGAGGTTGGTGAGATCGCCGCAGACCAGGTAGAGCTCGATTTCATAGAGCGCTCCGGTGCAGGCAGCGGCGCGAAAGTAGATTTCGCCGCCGGGATATTTTCGGTGCCGGGTGATGCCGGCAGAAAGGTAGAGAAGTTGAGCGATCGCTTCGAGGTCCGGGGCCGCCGCGGTTTGTGGGGGAACGATTTCGGAGATGGCGGAAAGGGCAGCGACTCCGGTCTGGCGGACCTCGGCGGGCAGAGGCGAGGGCTCGAGTGTCGGGTAAATCTTGAAGGGGATGGGTTGGTTGTTGAAGTCCAGAAAGTGTTGGTTGGAGCGGACGCTGGCGTAGGAGTGCTTGGTGGCGTTGTGATAGTTCAGCGCGATTTCGAGATTTCTATTGTCGGGCATGCGGAGTGAGATGTGATGAGCATACTCTTATGATCATGTCGGGCTGAGCAAGGTGATGTGGGGCGGACAACCCTGTCCGCCGCATTTGATCTAGATGTTGATTTTCCCTCAACATCGATAGCCTAGGCCCGCAAAACCGAGTCAATCCAGCCAGCAAAGCTGTTCCCCAAAGCATGCTCAAAAGAAGCGGACAAGAATGTCCGCTCCACGCGGTGTAAACGGCAATGTGATCGGTGGTATGCTTACTGCGATATGGGGATACCGAGCCTGCTGCGCAAAATCTTCATGGTGGACCTGCTTCAGGGATTGAAAGTCACATTCCTTTATCAGGATCCGAAAGAGATTTATACCGAGCAGTATCCGCTGCAACGCCCGCAGGTGGCGGAGCGCTACCGCGGAGCGCCGCGGCTGAATGTGAATCCCGATACCGACGAGACCATGTGCATCGCGTGCGATTTGTGCGCGCTGGCGTGTCCGGAAA
This sequence comes from Terriglobia bacterium, assembly GCA_963816865.1. Taxonomy (GTDB): domain Bacteria; phylum Acidobacteriota; class Terriglobia; order Terriglobales; family Acidobacteriaceae; genus JAIQFF01. The sequence continues at coordinate 272,601 of CAWFMU010000036.1, read as the reverse complement.
ATCTGATTGTGGTCTCGAGCGAACGCAACGAGAAAACCCGCCGCAAGGAACTCACCAACTTCACCTACGATTTAAGCCGCTGCATGTTTTGCGGTCTCTGCGAGGACGCCTGTCCTACCGACGCGCTGGAACTGACCCAGGATTTTGAGCTGGCCAGTTATACGCGCGAAGGGGCCATCTGGAATCGCGAGATGCTGGAGAAGGGTCCGCAGCCGACGCAGTACAAGAGATAGTCGTCGGTCTTCAGTCGTCAGGAAAAAACCAGATCTCAGTATTCAGTTCGCAGTTGTCAGTTGGTTTTGCTGACGACGGACGACCGAGGACTGACGACTGACTCCGGCTGTTGCTGCGTCATGCAGTGCATCGCGCCGAAGCCCCAGATCAAATCTCCCGAGTAGATGCCTACAATCTCGCGATCGGGGAAGAGGTCGGCGAGGATGTCGAGGGCGATGCGGTCATTGTGGTCGTTAAAGACCGGGACCAGCACGATGCCGTTGGCGATGTAGAAGTTGGCGTAACTGGCGGGGAGACGGCGGCCTTCGAAGACGACCGGGCCGGGCATGGGGAGTTCGATGATAGCGAGGGGATTGCCGTTCTGGTCGGTGGCGGCACGCAGGCGGCGGATGTTTTCTCTGAGCGGTTCGTAGTTGGCGTCGTTGGGGTCGGACTCGACCGCGGTGACGACTGTGTCGGGGGCGACGAAGCGAGTAATGTCGTCAACGTGGCCGTGAGTGTCGTCGCCGACGATGCCGGAGTTCAGCCAGATCACGTTCTTAATTCCCAAATAATTCGAGAACAGTTGTTCGTAATCCTTGCGGGACATGGACGGGTTGCGTTGCTGGGTTTTACTGAGCAGGCATTCTTCGGTGGTGAGGAGGGTGCCTTGTCCGTTGACTTCGATGGAGCCGCCTTCCAGCACGACGCGTGATTTGCCGTGAGTTGGGCGGATTTCGTGGGCAGTCGGCTGCCTTCGCCATGTGACTGCCGATTTGTTCATCGTTTTTGTAGTTGGAATATTTAGCCCAGGCGTTGAAACGCCATTTGATGGCGGCGAGCTTCGGGGACAACCCAAGGTCCCTCGACTTCGCTCGGGATGACAGAGCAGGGAAGGCGGCGACGAAAGTGCAGCCGGAATCGCGGGTCCAGACGCGGTCTGTGGGCCAGCGGTGGAAGGCGATGTTTTTGCTCAGAGCGTTGGCTTTATCTAGGACTTTGCGTGCTTGCTTTTCGGATGCGGCGTTGTTGACGATCAGGTCTACGCGCTCGTGCCGGCCGAGATTCCTAATGATTTCGCCGTAGACCCAGGGGATGGGCTCGAATTTACCGGGCCAGTCCCCGCTGTAGTGCGGCCAGGCCAGCCAGGTGGAAGCGTGAGGCTCCCATTCGGCGGGCATGCGGTAGCGGGGGTTCGGGGTAGCGGGTTTCATCGGGTGGAACAAAGACAACGGCTAAGCAGGCCTTGCTCGCCCTGGACGGGTCCCTTCGCTTCGCTCAGGGCAGGCTCCGAAACCGTCCTTACACGGTTCGTTGTGGGCTTCGTCAATCGGTTAGCCTGTTGGTGATTTGGGCGTAGCTGTCGATGCGGCGGTCGCGCAGGAATGGCCAGTTGCGGCGGACTTCTTCGACCGTGCGCAGGTCAACTTCGGCTACCAATACTTCCTCTTTGTCGTGCGATGCTTCGGCGATGACGCGGCCGAAGGGATCGCAGACAAATGATGCGCCCCAGAATTCCAAGCCATCTCCCGGAGCGGCATTGCCGCGAATATCTCCGGTCTCGTGTCCTACGCGGTTGACGACCGCAACGTACACTCCGTTGGCGATGGCGTGAGCGCGCTGAATGGTTCGCCAGGCGTCGTGCTGGGAGTGTCCAAACTCGGCCTTCTCGGACGGATGCCACCCGATGGCGGTGGGATAGAACAGGATCTGCGCCCCTTGCAGTGCTGTCAGCCGGGCGCCTTCGGGATACCACTGGTCCCAGCAAACCAATGTGCCCACTCGGCCAACGCCGGTGTCGAAGGCACGGTAGCCGAGATCTCCGGGCGTGAAGTAGTACTTTTCGTAGTACAGCGGGTCGTCGGGGATGTGCATCTTGCGATAGAGGCCGCGCAGAGACCCGTCGGTATCGAAGACGACCGCCGTGTTGTGATACACGCCGGGCGCCCGCTTCTCGAAGACAGACGCAATCAGGACGATGCGAAGCTGCTTCGCCAACGTGGACAAACGGTTCGTTACCGGGCTGGGAATGGGTTGTGCCAGGTCGAACAGGTTCGAATCCTCGCGCTGGCAGAAATATTGAGTCTGAAAGAGCTCGGGCAGGCAGACGATCTGCGCACCCCGGGCTGATGCCTGGTGGATTTTGTCTATGGCGTGTTGCAAATTCTGGTCGGGATCGGACGTGGTGGACATCTGAATGAGCCCGACATTGAATTTCTGCGGCGGCAAACAGCCCTCCTGACAATCGATCTGAAGAGAAACATAGAATATCAGTTCTTAGTTTTCAGTTCTCGGTTCCCAGTTGGTGTGGCAATAGTTTGCGGGGTTCTAGTAGAGTAGTGCAGCATAACTTGGGGGTGTAATTTTGAAACACGACAACCATGACGGCGCCGGGCTGGAGCGCCACTTACACGATCCGATTGAAGACCGGCTGGTGCCGCTGGAGCCACTCGACCTGACCCGGGTGAAGTCGATCGATGATCTGGTGCGCGCCATGTCCAAGACGGCGTTCACCGGGCGGCAGGTGGGTGAAGCCGCCGACGTGCTGGAAGCCATGGCCCGCGACAAGGACTGTTTCGTAGTGATGACCCTGGCGGGGGCGATGACTGTGGCCAAGCAGGGCCTGGTGATTGCGGAATTGATTGATCGCGGCATTGTGAATGCCATCGTCTCGACGGGCGCGTTGATGGCGCATGGGCTGGTCGAAGCAACGGGGCGGGCGCACTTCCGCTACAACCCTGAAGTATCCGACGAGGAACTTTACGAGCAGGGCTACAACCGGGTTTACGACACGCTGGAGCCGGAGACCAACCTGGACGACGTGGAGAGGGTGATGGGTGAGGTGCTGGAGCAATGGGACCCCAGCGAAATACTTTGCTCGTACAAACTCAATCACGCCATCGGAGAGTACCTAGCCAAAACAGCCAAGGGACAGCGGGGGATCCTGAAATCGGCGTTTGAGAAGGGAGTGCCAGTTTTCGTGCCCGCATTTACTGACTCGGAACTTGGGCTGGATGTGGCGCTTTCGAATCGCATGCGAGAGTCGGCGGGCAGACATAAACTGCGCTTTGATCCGTTCGAGGACTTGGAACACTTTGCGTCCACGCTGCTGCGGCAGAAACGACTGGGCATCTTTACCATCGGCGGAGGAGTACCGCGCAACTGGTCGCAGCAGTTCGGGCCATTCATCGAGTTGCGGCACCGGCGCATGGGTGAAAACGTTCCCTTGAAGCGCTATCACTATGGTTTACGAATTTGTCCCGAGCCGGTTTATTGGGGCGGGTTGTCGGGCAGTCCCTATAGCGAGGCGATTTCATGGGGGAAATTTGTGCCGCCAGCTGAGGGTGGGAAGTTTGGCGAGGTATTTGTCGATGCTACCGTGGGGTTGCCGTTGATTGTGGCTGCAGTATTGGAGCGATTGGGGAAAAATGGGCAGGGGCAGAAGGTCAAAAAAGAGAAGGTGGGGGCTCGGAAGTAGAAGCTGCGCGGGCGGGACGCCCCCGCGATATGTGGCGCCACAAAGATCACGGCCCATTCGTCTTTTAACGGATGGGCCGCTTTTTATGCTAGTCGAAGATCAGGACGGCGGAGGCGATGACTGTTGTCCACAAGCCGCGCTTGTCGCCGACAGCGGACTGGGTGACATTTGCGGTGCGAACGATCTTGTTCGAGATGCGATAGATCTCTTTTTTCTCGTCCCAGGAGCGGTCGGGATCGAATTCGACGTTGAGGGTGGTGGCCAGCATCTCGGCGGCGAGTTCTTCGGCGTAGTCGCCGGCCGAGTCTTCGGTTTCCCCGAACGAGTGATGCTCGCTGAGGTAGCCGTAGGTATTTCGGTCAGCCGGTATGGCCACGCCAATACTCGATGCCAGCAGGCGGTGCGGTTCGTGTGTGGAATTTTCGGCCACGACGGAAAAGACGACCTCGCCCGGGCTCAGGTACTTCAGCCCCGTGGAACGGGGTACAAGCTTGCATTGTGGCGGAAAAATCGAAGAGACTCGAACCAGATTCTGGGCGGCGATGCCGGCGTCCCGCAGTGCCAGCTCAAACGAAGTTAGACGTTCGCGATGTTTCCCGACCCCCTTGGTGAAGAAAATCTTTTTGGGGACCATGTCTCTAGACAATTCGAGTTTCCTCCAGTGGCGCCTTGGGTAAATTCGCTAAGCCAGATTCGCGAAGCTAAATTCGCTAAAACATAACATAGGCAGTTGCAGGGACAATATGAAAATCCGGGTAATTTAGAAAAAAAGTGGCCCCAGGTGTCGAAGTGAACACGTCCGGCGGAGCCGGGAGGCTACTTGGCGGCCGCGACGGAAAGCACGGTGATGGAATCGCCGTTGGCTTCGCCCGTCACTTTGGCCTGCTGGTCAGCCAGTTTGTCGAGTTGGTCGAGCGTGGCTTTGTCGCTGGTGTCGAGGGTGTATACCTTGTCGCCCACGACCAGAGCGTACTTTGAACCCTTGCGGATACATACTCGCGTGCATTCGGATGCCTCGCCACTCATCATGTGGTTGGCACCGCACATAGCATCGCTCACTCTGCCCGTGAGGGTCTGGGGCTTATTGGACGCGAGGGCGGAGGACAGGGTCAGGGTTGCGCCCAAAAACGTGGTCGCGACCGCAATGGCGAACTTCGAGGAAGCGGAGCTCATCAGAACTTTTCTCCTTGCGTGGGGCGGGTTGACTTCACCTTGTTAGATGCCTTTCGAGCCGAACTACGCTGTTTCTGTACGTGGAAAACATAAGACTCACCGGATGGGATCGAAGTGCAGCGAAACGTCCACAACTTTGTCCTGGTCTTCGGGAGTTTCGTGGAGCGTGACCTTCCATTGATCGGGCGGGGAAGGTTCCAGCAATGGAGGCCAGAAACTGCCCGGGATAGTCGGAATTATAGGTCTGGCCGGGAAGGAGCTTCCAGTCGGTCCCTATGCGTTCGGTAGCTTTGCTGTCCAGGCCGCGAACCTCGAGGTCGCCCATCTTGTAGATGCTGCCTTCCTTGAATTCGAACACGTACTTGACCGTGGAGTCGGCATCATTGGTTTCAGGGGCTGGGTGGATTTGAGCTCCCATGTAGCCGCGCGTTCCGTAAAGCTTCTTCAGGGATTCGACATCCTGGCTGATCTGCAGCGCGTTTGCGGCTTGGCCGGGCTGAAGATGGATCAGTTCACCTAGTTTTTCGACCGGAAAGATATTGGTGTTTCCGGAGAGCCGTATCTCACTGATCTTGTACTGCTGACCGGGAATGATGGCAAAGGTGACATTCACCGAGGTTTCTTCGGATGTCTCTTCTACAACCTTGGGCTGAGGGTCGCCGACCCTGGTCTTGAGGTAGCCGTGTTCAAGGAAGATCGGAAGAAAATTCTTCTCAGCCTGAAGTATCAGGCGACTGCGCGAGTAATCCTGGCGCGAGAGCCGGCGGGCGGCGGCCTCGAGCATGGGTAGCTCGGCCGGGCCGGCGCCGCTGAAGTCAATGCTGCGAACGACGATGGTCTGGCCGGTGATGCTGTACTCGAAAGCCTCGATGGGACCGTCTTGCGGTCCGGCGCGGACATAGTCAACGCGACCGTGGAGGTTGTGTTCGATGGCAAGGACCTGCAGGTCTTCGGAGACCTGGTCGGCGAGGTTGCCGCTGACCGGAAGCTGGCCCTGGAAAAGTGGCTCGCGGGCGCTGAGCTTTTCGTGCAGTTCCTGATCAGAGAGCCAGACGAAGTTTTCAAAGCGGACGGGCACGAAGGGCTCGCTGTCGGTTACCTGTACTTCCAGCTTGATGCCGTCGGGATCGAATTGGAAGGTATAGGCAACGTTGTTGAAAGCGCCGGTTTCTCCCAGGTGGCGGCTCACTTCCTTGAAGTTATCGTCGGTGACAACCTGGCCGAGTCGCAGACCGGTGGCGGCGGCGATCTGGGCCGGAGTGTAACGCGTCGAGCCCGTAGCGTGGATCGAGATCAGCTTGGAGGCCGACGCCGCGGCGGGTCTGGGAGGCTTGCGGGTCTGGGCTGAGAGCAGAGGAGCGCACGCCAGCAGAAAGAGCAGAAGAATTCGTTTCACTGCGAGGATTCTAACCCAAGATCCACCGCGGAACACGTAGGGGCGGACGCCCTGGTCCGCCCGGCGGAGCGAAGGCCCGCTAGCTTCGTAGGGACGAAACCCTTTTCCGAGTTTTGCTCGCCTCCCCGGACGAGGGCGTCCGGGGCTACGTGGTCCCGTTTCTTTGCCAGGGTTGGGGAATTTTCACTGAGGCCATGCCGGCGGATGTGGCGGCTTGAATACCCATATCTGTGTCTTCGAAAACCAGGCAATCTGCCGGAGCTTTCCCCAGGCGTTCGGCGGCGATCAGAAATGGCTCGGGATCGGGTTTGCTCCTCGCATAGTCTCCAGCGCAGACCAGAGTGTCGAACCGGTCGAGAATCTTCAACGCCTTCAGGGATGCTGTAACGGAATCGCGGGTGCTCCCTGAAACAACAGCAAAAGGAATCTGGCCATGACTGGCTTCAATGTGTTCCAGTACCTCAGGGACGGCCTTAAGCTGGGGAAGGATCTCGAAATACAACTGTTCCTTCCGGCTGGCCACACCCTCTACCGGCATATCCAGTCCGTGCCTCGTATTGAGAGCCGAAATGATGTCGGCGACCGGCATTCCTCCCCAGGCGTAGAACAGCTCTTCGCGGAATTCGCAGTTCCATTCCGAAAGGGCGCGGCTCCAGGCAACGTAATGCAGCGGCATCGAGTCTGCGATGGTGCCGTCGCAATCGAAGAGATAAGCCTTGAAAGTGCCGGGCGGCAGTTTCAGTTTCATAACTAGATAGTAACTCGGATTCGTTACGGCACGTTGAGGGGCCGGCGCCTCCGCGCCGTTTTCGCAGGGAGTCTCAAGGCTCAAAACCGAGCCGAGCCTTGCTCGGCCTAGACGGGCGGGGGCGCCCGTCCCCACGCGGTCCGGGGTGGTGGGTCGGGATTTAGCGGCTCGCTACGGCGACGGGGTCTACTTTTTTTATTTTGACCGTGGTGTCGATGAAAGCCAGGGCGGCGCGGCTGAGGGCTTTGTCTTTGCGGAAGACCAGGGCCAGGTCGCGGCGAATCGGAGTCTCCGCCATGGGGATCGCGACCAGCACTTTCGCCTGCACATCCTCCTGCACGTTGGAGCGGGCGATGAAGCCCACGCCCACGTCGGCGGCGATGAAGCGTTTCAGCAGTTCGCTGGAATCGAGTTCCATGGCGTACTGCGGCTTGAGCTTGTTCTCGTGGAAGAGCTGCTCCAGGGCGTCGCGGGTGTGTCCGGCCTTGGGCATGACCAGCGGGAACTTCGCCACCTCGCCGATGGGGGCGGACTTCAATTTCGCCAGCGGGTGTTGTGGAGGCGCGATGACCACCAGTTCGTCGCGATGAATGAGGACGACGGTCAGTCGAGGGTCGGTGACCGGCATGGACATGAAGCCGAAGTCCACCGAGTTGTCGATGACCGAGTCGAGAATCTTGCCGTAGTCGGCGCGCGTGATGTTGACGGCCACGTCCGGATATTGCTTCTTGAACTCGGCGAAGACTTCGGGGAGGATGTGCAGGCAGGTGCCTTCATTGGCGCCGACGATGATCTCGCCGCGGGGTACGCGTTCGGTTTCGGCGATGGCGGTCAGGACGGCCTTGCGGGCTTCAAGAATCTCTTCAGCATATTTCTGGAACAGCTTGCCGGAGGCGGTGATGGAGACTTTGCCGCCGGAGCGGTCGAGCAGCTTGGCGCCGACTTCTTCCTCCAGGGCGCGGATCTGGGATGAGATGGCCGGCTGGGTGCGGAAGCGCTTCTCCGCCGCGCGGGAGAAAGAGCTGTGGCGCGCGACCTGGAGAAACGTTTCTAGTTGTTCGAAGTCCATGGTAGATCAGCAATTGGCAATTAGCAATTGGCATCTAGCCGGGGCGCGCCTTTGCCGGTGGGCGGGGCCTCTGCAGCCGTACAGCTGGGACGTGGCTAAGTGCCAATTGCTAAGTGCTTTCTTCTCGGCTAACTGTCTGAAACTAAGCGTGCCGGGCATAAAGCTTCGTTATCCGGGCCATAAAAACAATATATTTCCTTGCACAGGCCACGCCCGGATAAAGTTACGAGCGGCTTACACAATGCGAGATTGTAGCAGGCACGCTCTCTTTCGCCCTTTCAGGGCTTTTGATTCCATGCCTTTCACCCCGGGCTTGCGCCCGGGGCTCTAGTCTTGCGCCGCTTCGCGGCTTGGAATGCCTCTGCATTGTGTGGCAGCGGCGACCACACAGCATCAGTGAGATAGGACGAGATTTGAAAGGAACGATCCATGGCTGACCCGAAAACCGTTCTGGAGTTTGTGAAGAAGAACGGGGTCAAGATGTTAGATCTTCGCTTTACCGATTTGCCGGGACTGCAGCACCACGTTTCCTATCCCATTGACCAGTTGAGCGAGGGTTCGTTCGACGAGGGCTATGGCATGGACGGCTCGTCCATTCGGGGCTGGGCGGCGATCCACGAGAGCGACATGCTGCTGATTCCGGACCCCAACAGTTTCATTCTCGATCCTTTCACTGAAGTGCCGACGCTGGTGATGGTGTGCGACGTCGTGGACCCGGTCACCAAGCAGCGCTATGACCGCGATCCGCGCTACATCGCGAAGAAGGCGGAGATGTATCTGAGCTCGACCGGATTGGCGGACACCGCCTATTTCGGGGCCGAGGCCGAGTTTTTTATCTTCGACAACGTGCGCTTTGATCAGCGCGAGCAGCACGGCTTTTACTTCATCGACGCGGAAGAGGGGCGCTGGAATTCGGGACGGGTGGAGAACAACCAGGGATACCGTCCGCGCTACAAGGAAGGATATTTTCCGGTGCCTCCGACCGACCACTACCAGGACCTGCGCACTGAGATGGTCATGACCATGCAGAACTGCGACCTGGAAGTGGAGTGCCACCATCACGAAGTGGCGACCGGGGGACAGACGGAAATCGACCTGAAGTTCGATTCGCTGGTGCGCTCGGCGGACCACATGATGCTCTACAAGTACATCGTCAAGAATGTGGCCAACCAGTACGGCAAGACCGTGACCTTCATGCCCAAGCCGATCTACGGCGACAACGGCAGCGGCATGCACACCCATCAATCGCTGTGGAAGGGCGGCAAGCCGCTGTTTGCCGGCGACGGCTATGCCGGGATCTCGCAGATGGCGCTGTGGTATATCGGAGGACTGATCAAGCACGGGCCGGCGCTGGCGGCGATCATTGCGCCGACCACCAATTCGTACAAACGCCTGGTGCCGGGATTTGAGGCGCCGGTGAATCTGGCGTACTCGCGGCGAAACCGGTCGGCGGCGTGCCGCATTCCGATGTATTCGGCATCGCCCAAGGCCAAGCGGGTGGAGTTCCGTCCGCCGGATCCCGAGTTGCAATCCGTACATGGCATTTGCGGCGATGATGATGGCGGGGCTGGACGGAATCGAGAACAAGATGGACCCGGGGCAGCCGTTGGACAAAGACATATATGACCTGGGGCCAGAAGAGTTGGCCAAGGTGCCGTCCATGCCGGGTTCGCTGGAAGATGCGCTCGACGCCCTGGAGCGGGACCACGCGTTTCTGCTCAAGGGCGACGTGTTTACCGAAGAACTGCTGAGTACGTACGTGGAGTACAAGCGAACCAAGGAAGTGGACGCGGTGAGATTGCGGCCGCATCCGTATGAGTTTGCGCTGTACTACGATATCTAGCCGTACAATCCCTCGGCATCCCGACCGGAGCGCCAGCGAGCGAAGTGGAGGACCTTGCTGCTAGATCTGATAGCGCGAATCGAAGGCCGTGGGTCGCTGCTGCATCATGCGTAGGGAGTCAGCCAATCCGCACGTGGCGACACTATCCACCGCAAGGTCCTCCACTTCGCTCGCTGTGCTCGCTCCGGTCGGGATGACAATGAAAAAAAAGGCCCGGCTTTGGGCCGGGCCTTTTCGTTTCCTGAGATGTCTTAGACCGGGCTGCTGACGGCAGTTCGGTCGGTCCGCGCGGGAATGCGTTCGACGTCCAGGCTCCGGACCGGCTTTACTTCCTGGGCATCTGGGAGGCCGAGCACGATGGCTCCCAAGGTTGAATTCGATTTCTCCAGCACCATGAGCAGATATTTTTGGGCGACGGCGCGATCGGAAGGATGAATCAGCTTCCACCAGCGCCGAATGGACTCTTGAACCTCGACTGGGTTCTTGTCGCCTTCGACCATTGCGTCAACCAGCTTGTAGACCTTGCTCTTGACCGCTTGGTAGGAGATAGAGACCTCCTGTGGCATTGTTCACCCCCGGTGCAGTCTCTGGTAGCAATACGCGGGCCAAACGTATCCCTAAGTTATATTGGGACTTAGGCTCGCGATTAATTCTAGTTGTTGGAGGAATAGAAAAATTTGATATGAATTTACGTAGACAAAACTGGCGATGGGTCATGCGAATTTCCGCTCGTTGCAGTGGTCGGACAATCGATTGACTATTTCTGGCTCAACTGTTTTTCGACCGCGGAGACCACTTCTTTCGAATCGGGAGTCACCGCGGATTCGAAGCGCTGCACCACATTCCCGTTGCGATCGACCAGGAATTTCGTGAAGTTCCACTTGATGTCGCCCGCGATGGACGGACCGGTCTGTTTGGTGAGGTACTGGTAGAGCGGCGTCTGGTCATCACCCTTAACCGACACTTTGCTATACATCGGAAATGTCACGTTGTACTTTCGGGAACAGAAGGTCTTGATTTCCTCGTTGGTGCCGGGTTCCTGGGCGCCGAAATTGTTGGCGGGGAAGCCGACGATCACGAAGCCCTGGTCCTTGTACTTCTCATACAAAGACTCCAACGCGCTGTACTGCGGAGTGTAGCCGCAGCGGCTGGCGACGTTGACCACCAGGACGACCTTGCCTTTGAATTCCGCCAGAGGCATGGGTTTGCCGTCGATCGAGGGCAGGGTGAAGTCGTAGATGTTCGCAGCGAGGGCGGATCCAGCCATGATCATCACCAGTCCCAGTACCAGAGATGTGCGGACACTTCCGTTGCGCACAGCCTTCATTGTGGTCTCCTTGGCGCTGCTGAACGTCCGGACGAAGTGAGTCGAGAATACCGGAGGCGGGTCGTGGAGCGCAATCAGCGCGTACTAGCAGGCGCCGCATGCCGGAGGTCGACGCGTCCTCCGTCAAAGCTCCATTTCGCAGTGGGGAGTACAATGTGGCGCCCGCGGGCCGCGAGGTTCCGCGGGCGAGTCGCCCGCGACCACACGAACGCGGCCTCCGAGACCAGCCGCATCGGGGCCGGTCCCGATTTTCGTCGAGTACTGCAGCAAAATTTCTTGCGGAGGCTTCATGAAGCAGGCGCTGCTGTGGATGTTTGTATGTCTGACGTCTGTCTGGCGTGTTATCGGCACAAACCGAACCGGCGCAACGCACCGTGACCCATGACAGCTCGGAGCGGATGTTTCTTCCCCGCGACACCTTCTGGGGATACGGACAGTTTGACCTGGCGCCTCCGCACAACGAGATTGATCCGAATATTTGCCGGGCAGACGCGGGAATTTCGGGCGGAGTCAATGATCCCTGCAATGCCTTCGCGCGCTACATGATCTCGGGATATGTGGAAGCGCATCCCTTTGGCCGCGGGGCAGTTCCGCAGGTTCTTTCTGTTTGGAGAGCCCAGATTCCTGTTTGGCAAGAATCTTCCGCAGACGCTTTACACCTGGTCGATGGACGCGATCGGAGTGGAGAACTCGTGGGGTGGGGGACTCTTACCTGGGGAAAGGATTTGAAATGCGGGTGACGCAGCATTTTCTGTTTACCCGGTTTGGGGCGCGGGACCGGAACCTGGGCCCGGCCGACCTTGGGCCCAACGGGCCCTGGGGCCGGTACAACACGATCGGAGTGCGGAAATATTTCGGGACGAGGCGGTATTGAGGGTATGCTGACAATCCGAGCCGAGAGTCTTGCCTCCATCGAAACTGCCAAATGAGCCGACCGGGACCGGTGCTCCCGGAGGAAGACAGCCGGGCTTTGCCCGGCCTGGGCGGGTCGGAGACCCGCCCCCACACGGGCAGTGCCGCTGCCCACCGTTTCGCAATCCTGACGGTGCCAAGCGAATCTGGAGCGAGTTAGGGCCGGGTCTCGCCTGCGCTGGCTTCGGCTTTGCCCGGGTTGCTGGCGGAAGCTCCGGATCCGGATGGCGCCTTGCTCCTGTTTGAGCGGCTGTGCGAGTCTTCCGAAATGGTGCGGTTGCTGGACCAGCACAATTTTCTGGCGCACTACGCCATTGTGGTTTTCGGCCACAGCCGGTTTCTGGGCGAGACCCTGATCCAGAATACGGACCTGCTGCCGTCCTTTCTGCGGGAGAAGAATCTTGACCGCAGTTTTTCCCAGGAAGAATTTCACGAGAGCCTGGCGCGCTTCCGCGCCCGCTCGTCCGAGAGCGATGTTTCGCTGATCCTGGCGCGGTTCAAGCGGCGGGAGTATGTCCGCATCATGCTGCGCGATGTGCTGAAGATCGCGCCCCTGGCGGAAACCACGGCGGAGATCTCGGCCCTGGCCGATGTGCTGATCGAAGCAGGCGCTGCGCGAGGCGGACAGCAAGCTGCAGCGGCGCCATGGGACGCCGCAGCATCTGGATGCGCTGGGCCGCTTGGTGGATACGCCGTTCGCCGTCCTCGCCCTGGGCAAGCTGGGGGGCAACGAGCTGAACTACAGCTCGGACGTGGACCTGATGTACATCTACGGCGACGGCGAGGAACCGCCCCGGACGCCGGTTTCCAATCGCGAATATTTCATCCGGCTGGCCCAGCATACGACCGAGATCCTTTCGCGGGTCACGCGGGAGGGGCCGGTATTTCGCATCGACCTGCGCCTGCGGCCGCAGGGTGGAGAAGGGGAGTTGGCCATCCGCTTGTCGCAGGCCCTGGCTTACTACGCCGAAACGGCGCACGACTGGGAGCGCCAGGCGCTGATCAAGGTCCGGCATACGGCGGGAGACACGGGTTTGGCGCGGGAGTTTATTCGCGCGGTGCAGCCGCACGTTTACACCGAGAAAGTGAATTTTGCCGCCATCAAGACCGCGCTGGTGGCGCGGGAGAAGATGCAGAAGCGGCGCCAGCAGGGAAAAACGCTGGGCGAGGCGGCCGCAGACCATCGATGTGAAGATCGATCGCGGGGGGATCCGCGATATTGAATTTCTGGTGCAATGCCTGCAGCGGGTGTACGGCGGCGCCGAGCCCTGGCTGCGATCGGGCGGGACGCTGTTTTCGCTGCACAAGTTGCACGACAAGGGTCACATCAGCGGCAAGGAATTTCATGATCTGACCAGCGCCTATGAGTTCCTGCGCCATCTGGAACACCGGCTGCAACTGCGCGAAGGACAGCAGACGCACCGGCTTGCCGGCGTCAGAGGCCGATTGCCGCGTGCTGCAGCGAGCCATGGAAGGCTATGCGCCGGGAGAATACCGGTCGAGCGTCGAGTCTCTGGCGATCTGGCTCGATGGTGCAGCGGCGGATGGCGGCGGTGGCGGAGATCTACCAGCGGATTATTTATCAGCAGCAGACCCGCGGACGGCAGCAAGTGCCGGGCGCGGAGTTCAAATTGCTCAGCGCGCTCGAACCGGCGACCGTCGGAGCCGTCCAGCCAGCAGATTCTCGAGCGGCTGGCGACCGACGCACCGGCGCTGTATGAAATCGCCAACCGCCGCGACCTGAATCCGCAGGCGCGGAAGAATCTTTACCGGTTTCTGGGTTCGGCCTTCAGCAGTTCGCAGCGCTATGCCGCCGTGCTGCGAAATCAGGAAGCGGTGGGCCGCGCCCTGGTCCTGTTTGAAACCAGCGACTATCTGACTGAGATTCTGATTCGCCATCCTGAGGAAATTGTCACCCTGGCGGAGTTGGAGGAAGTCGCGCCGCCGAGCGGGCGGAAGATATCTGTTCGAGAAATCTCTGGGGCTGGCGGAAACGGCTCGAGATCCGGTGTTCGCTTATCTGGCCGACTCACCCGCGCCGTACGCGGAGAAGCTGGCCTTGCTGCGCCAGCACTTCCGGCATCGGGCGTTCGTGGTGGGGGCGCGAGACGTGATCGAGTCGCGCGATGTGTACGAATCGTTCGAAGCCACCACGGCGGCGGCGGAAGATGTGATGGCGACGGCGGTCCGCCTGGCCGAGGCCGAGGGGCTGGCGGTGATGGCGCTGGGCAGGCTGGGCAGCGGCGAGTTTGATTTGTTGTCGGATGCCGATGTCCTGTTTGTGTGCGGCGGAGGATGGCGACCGGATCGCGCTGACCAAGTGCGCGGAGCAGATGATGCACGCACTGTCGGCTTACACCCGGGACGGCACGGTGTTTTCTCTGGATGCGCGCTTGCGGCCGCGGGGCGGGGAAGGCGAACTGCTTTCCACTCCGGCGCAGTTGGCGGCGTATTTCGAGCACGAAGCGCAGCCCTGGGAAGCGCTGATGTACACCAAGATGCGATTTCTGGCCGGCTCGCAAACCCTGGGCGAGCGCGCGACCGGCGACGCTGAAGACGTTGTTTGAGAGATTCGCGGCCGATGCCGGCTTTGCGCAGGCGGTCCGCGAAATGAGGACGAAACTGGAAGTCGCGGAAGCGCCCGGAGAAGAGTTTCAAATATTCGCCGGGGGCGATCTATGACATTGATTTCATCACCAGCTTCCTGCTGGTGAAGCATGACGTGGCGGACAAGCGGGGAAGCCTGCGGGACCGGCTGTGGCGCTGCGTGGATTCCGGCGTGCTCGACAAGAGCGATGCGGGCGTGCTCGACCATGCGGCCGAACTGTTGCGCACGGTGGAGCATGTGGCGCGTCTGGTGGTGGGGCGGGCGGGCAAGTGGCTGCCGGCGACCGAGCACGGACGGAAGGTCACGGAGAAGCTGACGGGGCAGATTCTGGGGCGCGAGTTTCCGGAAGGGCTGGAGAGTGAGTTGGATGGGACGTTCGAGAAGGTGCGGGCGATCTACGAGCAGGTGTTCGGAGAGTGAGCGGTGAACGTGTGGCGCGGGCGCCCTCGCCCGCGCTTTCAGCTGGCATCTGAAATTCGGTGATAGAGGATGTCTGAGCTCGTTCAGATCCTCCCGGCATGCGGGCGGGGGCGCCCGCACCACACAGCCACCAGCGGCTCAGTTCCGGCGGAGAGTGTAGGCGGGAACCGGGACGGGGCGGCGGCTGCGCTGGATCAGCCAGATGATCAGCGCGATGATGCCGCCGAGGACGGCGAAGGGCAGCAGGAAGATCAGGAAAGACCCAGCCGTGTCCTCCCATGGTAGTGACATCACCGGCCACGCTGGCCTGCGGGTCGCGGCGCACGTCCCCGCCGATCGCGGTCAGGTCTCCCGCCACCTGGGTGCCGTTCTCGACCCGGGCATTGCCGCCGATTGTGGTTACGTCTCCCGCGATCGAGGCGCCGGATTCTGCAATTACACTTCCGGCGATGGCGGTGACGTCGCCCGATACCTGTCCGCGGACATAGACGGAGCAGCCGATGCAGGTCACGTCGCCGACTTTTTCGTCAGCCTGGATGTGGATGTCATGGTTCATCTGGAAGCGGTCGGGATTGGTTTCTGCTGCAAAGCTGGTGGACGGTACCAGAAGGATTGCGAACATGCAGAAGGCTGGGAGGGGAAAGAACCGGGTCATGAAAGGCTCCTGGCAAGTGCTTGCGGACAGTATAAGCCCCTCGGTCGCTGCGCGATAGTCGTTGGGTCGTGTTGGCCGTTGGCCGTTGGTCGTTGGTCAATACCCTTGGCGGTGGCGTTGGCTGTCATCATGCGGCTTCGGTCGAATGGCCAACGACCAAGGGCCGACGACCAACGACGGGTCTAGTGTTTCGATTTCAGCGAGTAGTTTCTTACCACGCCGAAGCCGGTGACGCCGATGTGGCCGATGGAGAGCCAGCGTTCGAGTTTGTGGTGGCCGGTGCGATGCAGCCAGATACGAGAGGCCGACGGAAGTAAGCGTTGCCGGCCGCTTCCAGGCTGGCAAAGGCGGCGGAGTTGTTGACGATGTCGTCGGGGATCAGAATTTCTTCGCGGCCGCGGGCCAGGAAGTTTCGGGTGGAGGCGTAGTCGAGGCCGCGGAAGACCGCGACGCCGGAGAACAGGAGAATGTTGGTGCGGTCCCAGAAGGCGTGGGGCGGAGCTTGGGAAGGAGCGTCGGGAAGCGGCGCGTGCTGGCTGGAACCTGGTCGGGGGCCGGCTGGGTGGATTGTTGGGCCTGGACCATTGGCCCGAGCAGGAGCAGCGCTGCCATCATGAGGCAAGAACCGATCCGCATGATGCATTGTAACGGCGGGAGCTACTGTCCGACTCTGAGGTACCGGAGTACTAAAGGCATTGTCCTACGCGATTTCGATTGTAGGTGACGTCTTGGGCTGGTGGACTCGTCGCGTGTCGGCCGGGCGAGGGCACCCGCCCCTTACGTGGCTGGTCGTGCTTTATAATTGACGATTTGACCCATCAATCGTTATCCATCCAGTAGCGGAGGGTTTAATGGCGGCTTCGTATAACGGTGTGCCGGTGCCGGCGAATGGCGCGCGGATTACCTACAGCAACGGGACTTATCAGGTTCCCGACAATCCGATTGTGCCTTTTATCGAGGGCGACGGCACGGGGCGGGACATCTGGAAGGCTTCGGTGCGGGTGTTCGATGCGGCGGTGGAGAAGGCCTACAAGGGCAAGCGGCGCATCGTCTGGTACGAGGTGTTCGCGGGCGAGAAGGCGATGGCGAACTTCAATACCTGGCTGCCGGATGACAGCGTTGCCGCCATCCGCGAATTTCGCGTGGCCATCAAGGGGCCGCTGACCACGCCGGTGGGGGGCGGTATCCGATCGCTGAATGTGGCGCTGCGGCAGATTATGGATCTTGTATTGCTGCGTGCGGCCGGTGAAGTACTACAAGGGCGTGCCTTCGCCGGTGAAGCATCCCGAGCGCATGGATGTGGTGATCTATCGCGAGAATACGGAAGACGTTTATGCCGGCATCGAGTGGGAGCAGGGAACGCCGGAGGCGGCGCGGCTGATCGAGTTCCTGAACAAGGACATGCTGAAGGGCGGCAAGAAGCAGGTGCGGCTGGATTCGGGCGTGGGGATCAAGCCCATCTCGATCACCGGAACCAAGCGACTGGTGCGGATGGCGATCAAGTTCGCGCTGGAGAGCGGGCGCAAGAGCGTGACCCTGGTGCACAAGGGAAACATTCAGAAATTTACCGAGGGAGCGTTCCGCAAGTGGGGTTACGAGCTGGCGACCGAAGAGTTTCGCGACCAGGTCGTGACCGAGCGCGAGAGCTGGATTCTCGGCAACAAAGATAAAGATCCCAATATTTCGATCGAGCAGAATGCCGCGCTGGTCGAGCCGGGCATGGAGTTTGCCACGGAAGACTTCCGGCAATCGGTCTACCAGGAAGTGGAAAGCGTTCTGGAAACGATTTATGCCACGCATGGCAAGGGAGCGTGGAAGAAGAAGCTCATGATCAACGACCGGATTGCTGATTCCATTTTCCAGCAGGTGGTGACGCGGGCGGATGAGTATTCGGTGCTGGCCTGTCCCAATCTGAACGGCGATTACATTTCCGATGCTTGCGCGGCGCAGGTGGGCGGGCTGGGGATCGCGCCGGGCGCCAACGTCGGCGACGGCTACGCGTGCTTTGAAGCGACCCACGGGACCGCGCCCAAGTATGCGGACAAAGATGTCATCAATCCGGGGTCGGTGATTCTCTCCGGGGTGATGATGCTGCGTTTCCTGGGATGGAATGAAGCGGCGGACCTGGTGGAGAACGGGCTTGGAGCGCACCATCGAGCAGAAGAAAGTTACCTACGACTTTGAGCGGCTGATGGAAGGCGCGACCAAGGTTAAGACCAGCGAGTTCGCGAATTACATCATCGAAAACATGGGCGCGGGCGTGTTGACCGCGACTAAGACATCAGCCACTGACACGGATTCACACGGATCAATCCTTAGTTATCCGTGTTCATCCGTGAATCCGGACTCAGAAAGGGACTATTCATGCGCAAGAAAGTCACGATTGTTGGTTCGGGGAACGTGGGCGCGACGGCGGCTCACTGGATTGCCTCCAAGGAACTGGCGGATGTGGTGCTGATCGACATCATCGAAGGCGTGCCGCAGGGCAAAGGGCTGGACCTGCTGGAAGCCATGCCGATCGAGAAGCGCGACTCGTACGTTCTGGGCACGCAGGATTACGCCGATACCGCGAACTCCGACGTGGTCGTGATTACGGCCGGCATCCCGCGCAAGCCGGGGATGAGCCGCGACGATCTGCTCAACACCAACCACAAGATCATGAAAGATGTGGTCAGCAAGGTGGTGCAGTACTCGCCGAACTGCATTCTGATCATTGTCTCGAATCCGCTGGATGCCATGGCCCAGGCGGCTTACAAGATGAGCGGTTTCCCGCGCGAGCGGGTGATCGGGATGGCGGGCGTGCTGGACTCGGCGCGCTTCCGGACGTTTATCGCGCAGGAATTGAAAGTCAGCGTGGAGAACGTGACCGCATTTGTGCTGGGCGGGCATGGCGACACCATGGTCCCTTTGCCGCGATATTCGACCGTCGCGGGGATTCCGATTACCGAATTGATGGATGCTGCCACCGTGGAGCGATTGGTGCAGCGTACCCGGGATGGCGGCGCCGAAATTGTGAAGTATCTGAAGACTGGGTCGGCTTACTATGCGCCTTCGGCGGCGGCGACTGAGATGGTGGAGGCGATCCTCAAAGACAAGAAGAAGATTTTGCCTTGTGCCGCTTACCTGCAGGGCGAATATGGGATCAGCGGGTTGTACGTTGGCGTGCCTTGCAAGCTGGGCGCTAAGGGGTTGGAGCAGATTATTGAGATCAAGCTTACGCCTGACGAAAAAGCCGCGCTGGATAAGAGCGCGGCTGCGGTGAAGGAGTTGGTGGCGGTGATTGGAGTTTAAGGAATCGCTTAGTGCGCGGTCCAGGTTGAAACAGTTTTCACGATTTCAGTTCTTGGTCACTGCAGGCTCCCCGATTCGAGTATTGACCATAGTCATTGACCATGGTTAAACTAGAGCCAGATGAAAGAAGTCGCCATATCCGAGTTCAAAGCCAAGTGCCTGGGCATGCTGGAGCAGGTGCGCAAGACGCGCAAGCCGATCCGGATCACCCGCTTTGGTAAGCCGGTGGCGGAGGTGATGCCTCCATCTCCTCGGGAGCGAACCGGCCGGAACTGGCTTGGGATCCATGGCCGGAACCGCTCAGATTGTTGGAGACATCGTTGGCCCCACCGGCAGCTGGGACGACTGGGAAGCCTCTCGGATGAAGCTGCTCCTTGACACTCACATCTGGATCTGGAGCGTCACTTGAACCGCAACGCCTTGCCCGCCGCGTGGGCAAAGCACTGGCAGATCCTGCGAATGAATTGTGGCTTTCTCCGGTCAGCGTCTGGTGAATTGCTAGTCTTGCTCCGCAAAGGACGTCTTACACTGCCGGGCGATGTTGCAGCATGGGTCGCAAAGACGATGGAGGATTTGCAACTCACTGAAGCGCCCTTCACCGTTGGAAGTGGCGCTTGCGATGATCATCGATCAACTTTCCCCACGGCGACCCCGCCGATCACTTCCTTGCTGCTACCGCAAAAGTGTTTAATCTGACCTTGATCACTGCCGACGAGCGCCTGATACGCACTGCGGGAAATTAACTGTTTTAGCGAATCACTGAGATCACACCCTCTCAATCACCACTGACTTCACCACCGCATCTTTCAGCGGCTTGTCCTGGCGGTTGCGCGGGGTGGCTACGATTTTCTCTGCTACCTCGTAGCCTTCTACTACTTCTCCGAAAATCGTGTGCTTGCCGGTGAGCCATTGCGTGGGCGCAATGGTGATGAAGAACTGCGAGCCGTTGGTGTTGGGGCCGGAGTTGGCCATGGCCAGCTTGCCGGGTTTGTCGAAGCTGTGGGGAGAGCCCTTGGTTTCGTCCTCGAACTGATAGCCGGGGCCGCCAAAGCCGGTGCCTGCCGGGTCTCCGCCCTGGATCATGAAATCGGGAATCACGCGATGGAAGATGGTGCCGTCGTAAAGGCGGTCTTTGCTTTTCTTGCGGCTGACCGGGTGGGTCCACTCGCGTTTGCCTTCGGCGAGTTCGGTGAAGTTGGCTACGGTTTTGGGCGCTTCTTTTTCGAAGAGGCGGCAGACGATGGTGCCTTCACTGGTATTGATGATGGCGTAGGTACCGGGTTGACGAGGCATGGCATTCCTTTCACTTCGAAAATGCGAGGGCAAGATGCCCTCGCGACAGCCGGCGGGCACGCCGGCGCTACTTTGGAGCGGTTGCGGGTGCGGCTGGCTTCTTTACTGCTGGCTTGGCTGCTGGTGTGCCGGCGCGAGGGCTTGGCTGCCGGGGCTCCGCCTTTGGTGATGACGATGTGAATGATTTTGACCGGGCGATAGGGGCGGTCGTTGGCATCGCGGCCCATGCGCGCGATCTGCTTTACCAGGGCGACGCTGGCCTCGTCGCATTGACCGAAGAGGGTGTATCCGCCATTCAAGCTGGGGTAGGGGACCTCGGTGATGAAAAACTGGGAGCCGTTGGTGCCGGGACCGGCGTTGGCGTAGGCCAGGCGTCCGGGGCGGTCGAACTTCAGAGTCGGTGAAGTCTCGTTCTTGAATTGAAAGCCAACATCGCCGCTGCCGCTGCCGGCGGGATCGCCACCCTGAATCATGAAGTCCGGAATCACGCGGTGGAAGATGGTGCCGTCATAGAGCGGGACGCCGTGCTTCTTGGCGTGCGAGATGGGGTTGGTCCAGTCTTTGGTGCCCTGGGCCAGGCCGATGAAATTGGCCACGCCGATGGGCGCTACGTCGGGGAACAGAGTGCAGGTCAGCTTGCCGGCGGTGGTCTCGATGATGGCCGTGGGCTGGGCCGATGTTGTGGCCGCTGGTTTGGCGGCAGTGGTCGTGCGGCCGGTTTCTTTGCCGGTGCGGTCTTTGCCGCAGGCGTGGTCTGTGACCATGCTGCCGAACACGCTGCCGCAATCAGCAAACAGATTGAAAAGCAAATTCGCATGGACGCTCCTGGGCGCCGGGCTTCGCCCGGCCGGGCAGGTGAGGACACCTGTCCCTACGTGGTTTGTGATGACTGCGAAGTACGATTCTATCCTAGAGTCTGGAAAAAGCTAATGACTGGTCGAAGTCGGCTGGATTTTAGGCACCGAGAAACACAAGGTCCCTCGACTTCGCTCGGGATGACAGATCGATTGAGGGGCCTCGGTGCAGTGGCGGTTATTGGAGCGGAAGTTCTGCGGCTTCGGAGGCTGTGGGAATCGGTTGCTCGCCGGCCAGCATCATGGATTCGCGCCAGTCGGTGTAGCGTCCGGAGACCATCACGTGGAAGACCCACTGATGGCGTTCTTCTTCGGGTTCGATCAGGCCCTGGTCTTTCAGGGGCCGCATGTAGTCCTGGACCCACTTGATCTGTTCCCGGCTCAGGCCGCGGCGCTGAATATCCACGGTGATGCCGGCGAGATGGGAAGAAGCAATCTCGCCTTCCGCGGGAGCCGCATTGCGATTGTGGCGGCGAAGCTTCTTCTGGACCTTTACGGTTCGAACCGCGGAATTCACCTGGATCGGAGTGTGAAATTGCTTGTAGTAGGCCTGGCTCAGATCATCGAGAAACTCACGCGTCCAGGGACGGCAATAGCGGCGGTCCGGATCGAGACGTGGATCGAAACGAAGCGTGGGGCCGGCAACGATCGGAACCAGGTCCTCGCTGGCTTTCAGTTGCTCCAGTTCGGCGTCGTCCTGAATGCGGGGCAAATCCATGCGGTCAATTTCGTGATTCTGCAGCAGCAGCGATTCGCGAGAAGGACGAAAAACTGGATTCCAGCGGAGGCGACGAAGGTGAGCGCGACGGACCCGATGAGTGCGACGCGGCGCCACGTAGCTGTGCAGAGCAAAAGCAGGCGCACAGACGGCAGCCAGCAAAAACAGAAGTGTCGCGCTTTGAATCCTACGGTTCACGAAGTGGCCTCAAACTTTTTCTGTCGCCCGTGTCTCAGGGCGCTTGAGACAGGCGCGTATTCTAAACCGCGGCTGCACAAAAACAAGGGCTTTTTTTATGGCCCGGAGTGGCTCTGAAGAGCCCCCGGGCGTTACCCTTGGTTACTGAACTCGCGCTAACGGCGCGCCCGTGGCAACCGCTTTATGTAGAAGCAACCGGGATGCCAATCACGGGGTAAGTAATTTACAAGAGGTTACGGGCCAAAAAGCCCTATTGACGCGGGCTTTTGAATGACAAAGTGCGGTGGCGGCGATGACAGTTCCCGACACGCCACTTTGGTGGTGTTACCGATGAGTCGATATTTTCTGGGCGTCATTTACTAAACAAGTCGCCAATAGCCTGTTTCATAACATCGCCGCCAACCTCAGCAATGGAGCGGGTCAGCGGGATGTCCTTGGGGCAGACCTCGACGCAGTTCTGGGCGTAGCCGCATTCCTGAATGCCGCCGTCGCCCATCAAGGCGACCAGGCGCTCGCGCTTCAGGGCGGCCCCGGTGGGATGGGTGTTGAAGAGGCGGACCTGGGAAATCGTGGCCGCGCCGACGAAGCCGGTGTCCTCGTTGAACTGGGGACAGGCTTCCATGCAACAGCAGCAGGAGATGCAGCGGGAAAGAGGATAGGCCTCTTCCTGCTCTTCCATGGTCATGCGAGGGCCGGAGCCGAGGTCGTAGCTGCCGTCGATCGGGACCCAGGCTTTTACCGCTTTGAGATTTTCGAACAGTACGCTGCGGTCGACCGCCAGGTCGCGAACCACGGGGAACTTCGAAAAGGGCTCGAGCCGGATGGGCTGTTCGAGTTTGTCGACCAGGGCGGAGCAGGCCATGCGGGCGCGTCCGTTGATCAGCATGGCGCAGGAGCCGCAGACTTCCTCGAGGCAGTTGGAGTCGTAGGTGATGGGCGTGGTGGCTTTGCCATCGCGGGTGACCGGGTTGGCGGCGATCTCCATGAGGGACGAGATCACGTTCATGCCGGAGTGCCAGGGGAGTTCGAATTCTTCCCAGTGGGGCCGGACGTTGGGGTTCGGCTGGCGCTTGATTTTGAAGAGTACTGTCTTTTTTTCGGACATTTTTAGCTTTTAGCTCTTAGCCTTTAGCTTAAAACCTCTGCCGAGCTTTGCTCGGCTGGGCGGCCGAGGGCGGCTGCCCCTACGTGACCGTGCGTTACTTCACTGCGTCGTATCTTCTTGGGCGCGGCTTGATCAACGACACGTCTACCGGTTCGAACTCGAACTTCGGCTCGTCGGCGTCCGGAGCGAAAGTTGCCTTCGTCGTCTTCAGCCAGTTCTTGTCGTCGCGCTCGGGGAAATCTGGTTTGTAGTGTGCGCCGCGCGATTCGTCGCGCAGGGCTGCGCCCTGGGCGATCACACGTCCCAGTTGCAGCATGTTGTAGAGTTGCCGCGCGAAGACGACCGATGTGTTGGCCCACTGGGTGCGATCGCTCAGGTTGATGTGGCGGAAGCGTTCCAGCAGTTTGCACAGCTCGGCGTCGGTTTCCTGCAGGTTCTTGTTGTAGCGGATGACGGTGACGTTCTTCGTCATCAGGTCGCCCAGTTCGCGCCACAGCTTGAAGGGATTCTCGGTGCCATCCGACTTCATCAGGGTGGCGTTGTTCTCTTCCTGACGCTTGCGCTCGGTGTCGAAGTAGCCATTGCTGGGAGCGGCCTTGAGGTTGCGGGCATAGTTCACCGCCGCCGGCCCGGCGACAAATCCGCCGAAGATGCAGGAGACCAGGGAATTGGCGCCCAGGCGATTGGCGCCGTGGTACTGATATTCGCACTCGCCGGCGGCGTAAATGCCGGGAATGTTCGTGGCCTGCGTGAAATCCACCCAGAGGCCGCCCATGGTGTAGTGCATGCCGGGAAAAATCTTCATGGGCACGTCTCGCGGATCGTCGCCTACGAACTTTTCGTAGATTTCCAGAATGCCTTCGAGCTTGCGATCGAGAATCTTGCGATCAATGTGGGTGAGGTCGAGATAGACCATCGGCTTGCCGTCGATGCCGAGGTTGTGCTCGTACACCACTTTGTGGATGGCGCGGGTGGCGATATCGCGCGGCACCAGGTTGCCGTACTTCGGATACCACTCTTCGAGAAAGTACCAGCGTTCGTTTTCCGGAATCGAAAGCGGGTCGCGCTTGTCGCCGGGAGTCTTCGGGACCCAGACGCGTCCGCCTTCTCCGCGGGCGGACTCGGACATCAGGCGCAGCTTGTCTTCGCCGGGAATGCAGGTGGGATGGACCTGAATGAACTCGCCGTTGGCGTAGATAGCATCCCTGCTGATAGAGCGCCGATTGCGCCGAACCCGTACACACGACCGAATTGGTGGAGCGTCCGAAGATGGCGCCGTTGCCGCCGGTGGCGATGATGATGGCGTCGGCAGGGAAGGTGCGAACTTCCATGGAGCGCAGATCCATGGCGCAAATGCCGCGGCAGACGCGATTGGAATCGAGTACGGCCGAGAGAAATTCCCAGTGCTCGAATTTGCGGACCTTGCCTTCGGACTCGTAGCGGCGTACCTGCTCGTCTAGCGCGTAGAGAAGTTGCTGGCCGGTCGTGGCGCCGGCGAAGGCGGTGCGATTGAAGAGCGTGCCGCCGAAGCGGCGAAAGTCGAGCAGTCCTTCGGGGGTGCGATTGAAGGGCACGCCCATGCGGTCGAGCAGGTCGATGATGCCGGGGGCGGCTTCGCACATGGCCTTGACCGGCGGCTGGTTGGCCAGGAAGTCTCCGCCGTAGACGGTGTCGTCGAAATGCTGCCAGGTGGAATCGCCTTCACCCTTCAGATTCTTGGCGGCGTTGATGCCGCCCTGGGCGCAGACGGAGTGCGAACGCTTTACCGGCACGATGGAGAACAGGTCCACCTGTCCGCCCATCTCGGCGATCTTGATGACGGCGGAAAGTCCGGCCAGGCCGCCGCCGATCACTATGATTTTCGGAGTTGATGCCATCTCGTTTGAATTTCCTGTCTAGACCCTATCAATACCTTTTTAACCACGGAGGACACAGAGGAAAATCTTGAGGGTTGCCCCGTGTCCTCTGTGTCCTCGTAGTTAATCCGGTTCGATCTTCCGAATCCCAGACTTTGCACCTGCATACGAGTCGTGCGCGCCGCTCTCCGGACCGATCGGCTGCAACGGTGTTTTCAAGAACGAGCGCATGGTGAGCGCTCCCACCGTCATGAACAGCAGTCCGATGGCGAAGCAGACGTAGCCGAAGCGGCGCCGGGCCGCGTCGCCCGTGGTGATCCCCCACTTGGCGGCAAACAGCCACAGTCCATAAGCGAAGTGCCAGGAAGCGCAGAAGATTCCCACGGCGTAAAACGCGATGGCCCAGGCGTGCTGAAACTCCAGTTGCACCTTGCCGAAGGCGGCGTCGGGATGAGTCAGGATGTGGACGCCGCTGAAGCGCAGATGCCAGGTGTGCCACACGATGTAGCAAAAGGCGATGCCGCCGGTCCAGCGCTGCAAAGTGAACATCCAGTTGCCGGCCCAGGGATAGTCGGTGACGTTGCTCTCGCCGCGGAACCAGATGTAGAAGCCGTAAAGAGCGTGGTAGAGAATCGGCAGCCAGATCCCGAACAGCTCGAGGTAGAAAACGAAGGGAAAGCTGGAGAGCAATTCGACCTGCTTGGCGTACGCGGCCGGGCCGCGGGTGGCGAATGCGTTGGAGACGAAATGCTCGACCAGGAACGCGCCTACCGGAATGATGCCGCTGAGAGAATGAAGCTTGCGCAGCAGGAATGAATGTCCCTGACCGGCCCGCAGAGGCGGGACGCCTTCGTGGGTGCTTACGGGAGCTGCAGGACTGGCGGTTGTCGCCACTGGACCTCTTGTGCTTGTCAGAGATGACTGGAGAACCTTTTATTATCGCGGGGCGCGAGAAGGGAGTCAAGAACACCAGTTCTCGGTTCTCAGTTTTTAGTTCTTAGTCAGGTACCAGTCGAGGAATTGGCGGAAGGCTGCGCCGCGGTGGCTGTACTTGGCTTTTTCTTCAGGCGTCAGTTCGGCGAAGGTTTTTTGAATGGATGGAAAATAGAAGAGCGGGTCGTAGCCGAATCCGTTCGAGCCGCGCGGGGAATCGAGAAGCATGCCTTCGGCCTGGCCGCGAAATACGTTCAGGGTTTGTCCGTCGCGGGCGGCTGCGATCACGCATACGAATCTGGCGGTGCGATTTTCCGGAGGAATTTTTCTGAGTTCTCGAATCAGGCGCGCGTTGTTGGCCTGGTCGTCGGTGTTGTTTCCTACCAGGTGAGGCTGGTCGGCGGCGTAGCGGGCGGAGTGGACACCGGGAGCGCCGCCGAGAGCGTCCACTTCAAGGCCGGAGTCGTCGGCCAGGACGATTTCTCCCGGGGCGTACGAGCTGTAGTACTCGGCTTTCTTGCGGGCGTTGGCTTCGAAGGTGAGACCGTCCTCGACGGCGATGGGGATGGAAGCGAAATTCGGCAGAGACTCGATCGCGATTCCCCGAGGGAGACGGCGGCTCCGGCAAAGTCACGGAGCTTGCCCGGATTGGTGGTGGCGATAAGGACGCGAATCATAGTGGTGAGACAATGCGCCGCTTGAAGGGCAGCAGTGCGAGTATCAGGATAACGGTTCCGAAGGAAATCAATCCTCCGATTTCGCGGTCACGGGTTCGCGCGAGAGTAACCTGGACCTGATTGTCTCCTGCCTCTACCGGAATGACCATCTGGCCGGTGACCGTCGAGCATTCGCAGTCTGGACCGGACGACCGTTTACCTCGACCTTCCACGCCGGGTAGTTAAACAGCTTGAGCACCAACTTGCCGGGTTGGCTCACGTTCGCGCTGAAAGACTTTGATTCCGGCCCCCACTGGGTGATGCGGATGCGCGAGCTGCCAGTGCCCTCGAAGGTGACGTGGCGTGCGTCTTTCTTGATTTCGTAGACGTCGACGCCATCGGGCACGTACTCGTCGATGCCGTCGTAGCCGGAGCCGTCCTGTTGGTGGTCCAGCATCTCAGCGACGTCGCCGGCGTCGTCCCACCAGGGGGCTGGACGCGATGCCATACGAAAGCCAGAACGGCAAGCATGGCGAGACAGGCCAGTGCGCGGACCAGCCAGCGTCGTGTCCCCATGGTGACGAGCAACGCGAAACCGACATTCAAACAGAGCAGCCAGCGCAAGGGAAGTTGCACGTAACGCATTTCCGGGAGAAAGCGATAGAGCAAAAAGCTGATGGAGGTGAGCAGAAGTGCGGAGGCCGCCGACCAGGCCGTAAGCATGGACCAGAACTCGGGAGCGCGGGTGCGCCAGGGCGCGTGAGAGAAACCAGAAAACGGCCATGAGGATCATCTCGGCGACCGAGAGCAGCGAGATCAGCAAGTTGAAGCGATCGTGATCCGGGTTGTTGAGCGAAGTGAAGATGAAATTGTCCTGCGGACGGACGCCCGAGCGACAACACCTGCGCGATCTCGACCCACTTCTGTTCGTACAGAACGGGCACGACGTAAAACGCAGCCAGCGCCAGTCCCAGGAGGACGGCGATGGCGCCGATGGCGAGAGGACGAAGGGAGCGGCGCATGATGGCGGCGACCACCAGCAGTAACGCCAGAGAGTAGGTCAACATCACGGCGGCCGGGACGTTGGTCAACCAGGCGGCGGCGACGATCAGGCCTAAATGAGAGAACTGTGTTCCGATCTGTCTTTTTCGGGGCGCAGGAGGACCAGCAAGAGCAGCGGCAGAAGCGCGCTGACCAGCAACTCGGCAAAGGCGCTTCGCCAATAGACGATCACGATGTGATACGGATTGGCGGCGTACAAGAGCGGCGGCGAAGGTGGCGTCGCGGCGCTGCATGAAACGGCGAGCCAGCAGGAACATCGAGCAACCGGAGAGCGTCAGGGCGATCCATTCATAGACTGCGGGCACGATCCACCAGGGCAGGAAACGATCCCAAGGCCGCTCCCAACATCCACGAAATCGGAGGATAGAAAATAAAGCGCGCCTCGCCGTATCCAAAGTGAGCCAGCGCCGCCCAGCGCGGGTACAGGATGCCAAGCCTCCATTGGCTGAGCACTTCCATCCAGGAGTTCAAGTGAAACTCGAAGTCGTGGCCGGAGGGAATTCCGAAGAAAAAAGTCGGGCAGGAACAAGGCGAAAGCCGTGACCATGATGGTCAGAAGAGGGAAGCCAAGAAGCGGGCCGCCGCTGGCGGGTGGAGAAGGCGTCGTGGTACGGCTTCAGGCGGGCGCTTGGTCGGCACGGAAGAGATTGTTGCCTAACCGACGGAAATGGGCAAATTCACCTGCGGCGAAGACGCTGGGTTCGTCGCGGATTTTGACAACAAATTAATTTGGCTGAAATATTTTTTGGTGGAGCGCGGGCTAGACTTCGAAGCATAGGGTGGAGCAAGCCCGAGAGGGCACTGAGGGTCTGCATGCGAGACGGCATGCGGGCCCTTTTATTTGCTGTCAGGTGGCTTTCACCGCGAGGAACACAAGGTCCCTCGACTTGTCCTTGCCGCGCAAGCGCGGCGCGGAGCGGCGCTCGGGATGACAGGGTTTATCAAGTGAAGCAGTTGTTTTCGAGGGTATTAGGAAGGTACTTCTTCGGAGCTGCGCTGCTGGCGGAGTTCCTGGAGGAATTCTTCCTGGCTGAGCGAATCG
This sequence comes from Terriglobia bacterium, assembly GCA_963816865.1. Lineage (GTDB taxonomy): Bacteria > Acidobacteriota > Terriglobia > Terriglobales > Acidobacteriaceae > JAIQFF01. The sequence goes on along the minus strand of CAWFMU010000036.1, from coordinate 243,751 downwards.
GCGCGGTTCAGCAGGCCGAGCAACAGGTCTTCGGGTTCGTCGGATGCCTGGCTGCCGCGGTAGTCCTCGTCGTTGGCGGCGGTCAGGGCGCGCGGCGTGATGAGCAATTGCGGCTGCGTTCCGGGACGGCTGGTAAGGAAATCGATGAAAGTGCCGACCTGGTCGCGTTGTTCCGCGGTGCCCGAGGCGAACTCGATACCCATGCCGAATTCGGGATGCATGACTCGAACCATGCCTTCGGCCTGGACTTCCATGTCTTCAGCTTTCAGGCAAAGGACGATGCCGGAGCGTTCCGGAAATGGCGATTCGGTTTCGACGTAGCAGCCACCCAGGCTGAGATCGGTGAGCTTGCATTCGGAAACGGGTTCGGGATCTTCAGGAAGAAATTCCGCCGCGTTGGCGACGACCCAGGCTTTCAGCGTCTGACGAAGATTTTCCGGCAGATCGATGTAGCGAACACCGGATTCGCCGTTGGGATTGGCCCAGGCGACTTCACCGCGAATATCCATCTGGGTCTGATCGGGAAGCGCGAAATGAGCGTTGATGATGGCGGACGGGCAAAGCGGCTGCGCCGCCAGGACATCCAGACCGTCCTCGCTCAGGTCGAGCAGGATGCCTTCCATCTCCGCGCCATTTTCGACCCGAAGTTTTACCGGAAGCTGGACCGGAACCCGGAAGGAGCGGCGGCGTTCGCGCTTCATCAGGGCCATGGCGGCGCGCAGACTGGCTTCGGCCTGCTGCTGGGAAATGGGTTTGTAGAGAACGAAATTTGCGCCCGCGCCGAAAACATGGCGGACCTTGGTCTTGTCGCCGAGCAGGGCGACGGTGACGGTCTTGTGAGGGGCCGACGACTGGTAGGCGTTTTGCAGGACCAGAGCGGCGCTGTGGGGATCGTCGTAGTCGACGATCACGGCGTCGAATTTCTGCTCGGTCAGGCGGCAGAGCGCGTCAGGATATCCGCAGCACTGCACGCCCAGGCCGAAACCGGCCAGGACGGACGTGAGCACGGACGTCGCCTGTTCGTCTTTGCAAACCAGAAGAGACTGAAATGTCATAAGCGGGCCCTGTGCCCTAACTCAACTCGTGCCGGATTAAGGCCAGCGCGGAGCGCGTGGCGCCGGCTTGGGAGCGGAGCTTGCACCGCCCGAGGCGCCGATCCGGCTCCGTGCTGCCATGCTGTTGCCCTGGTCCTCTACTTCGGCCAAAACCGTGCTTTCCTCATCGTCACTTTCGGCGAGCAGAGGGGCGACTTCGCGCAGTTTTTCGGCCGCCTGTTGCAAAGCCTCGATCTGCTTGCTGAGCTGGGCGAACTTGGCTTGCTTACGGCGTAAAACCTCGTGAATATCCTTCATTACATCCCCCTGTGGCGAATGTAAGTACAGAGCGGGTCAGGGTCAACGGCAATCCCCTTTGGGCCGATTACGGGAGTAACCAAGGGATTACTCGAAGAGCGCTTTTAGCTAGCCGGCTTCTAGCTTCCGGCGATGCTTCTGATTCTTCGCATGGCCAGCCGCTTCTGCTACTATCGGGTAGATCGGGATGCTGGGAGCGGCTTATGGCCTGTTCGTGCCAGGATTGGCACGAAGGTGGAATGTACACTTTTTCGGAGAGACCTTATCTTCCTTGGTGAGCAGACCTGGGGGAGGGCTGTTCGGGCGTCCCATAACTCGCGAGAGTTTGGGGCGCTTCTTATTTGCGGACCCTTTTTCCCACGGTCGTCGGCGTTCTCCCCGGTTCCAGACGGTAAGAGACTCAGGTTGGATTCCCCCTTTCGTTCTTACTGATCCCGCACGAGCGGGGCGCTCGCGCCCACATTCCTTGCACCAAATCTTGCACTTTACATGGCGCGCGCCCTGGATGAGTCTGTCGGAGCGGCGGATACAGCCACAGGAGAAGTTGATGCGATCGGTTCCCCTTCGTGTGCGATGCGGCTCCGCGTCGTTCGTCGTTATTGTTTTTATTCTGTCTTCCACCGTTGTAGTTTCCACGGTGGCTGCCGCTCAACAGCGATACGTCGCTCCCCGCATCAATGAGCCGCTCGATGAAGGCCGACGGATTGTGCTCAAAGGCAACGTTCATCCCCTGGCACGCACTCAGTTCGAGGTTGCCGCAGCCCCGGCCAACCTTCCGATGGATCGCATGCTGCTGGTCCTTAAACGCAGCCCCGAGCAAGAAACGGCGTTGTTGAAGTTACTGGACGATCAACAGGACAAATCTTCGCCCGATTTTCACAAATGGCTGACCCCGGAACAGTTTGGACAGCAGTTCGGTCCGGCCGATTCCGATATTCACGCCGTCACCGCGTGGCTTGAGGCGCACGGCTTTGAGGTCGCGCAGGTCAACAAGGGCCGCACCGTGATCGAATTCTCGGGTACCGCCGCCCAGGTGAGGGAAGCCTTTCATACCGGGATCAACAAATATGTGGTGAAGGGGAAAGCGCATTGGGCCAACGCGAACGATCCGGAAATTCCAGCCGCGCTGGCGCCGGTGGTAGCGGGAGTGCATTCCCTGCACAACTTCTACGCGCAGCCGCAGCTAGTGATGTCCCGAGAGAAGGTGCGGGCCACGGTTGCGGCTGGTCGCCCGCCGCAGGTTAACTTTTCTAACGGCGTCCACGCCTTGGCACCGGCGGATTATGCCGTGATTTACAACGCCAACCCCGTTCTTTCGAGCGGAATCAACGGACAAGGCCAGACTGTTGCAGTTGTAGCGCGGAGCAACCTGTTTAACGGAGGTGAGGACGTTGTCGATTTTCGCGATGCTTTCGGCTCGTCCGGCAGCTTTGTGAACATCATTCTCAACGGGCCCGATCCCGGCGACTTGGGCGGGGGTGAGGAAGTCGAGGCCACGCTTGATGCCACGTGGTCCTCCGCTATGGCCCCCTTCGCGTTTGTCGATTTTGTGGTTTCGGCGGGCACCAACAGCACTGACGGAATTCTTCTGTCCGAGAATTACATCATCGACAACAACCTGGCCCCGGTGATGACGGAGAGCTTTGGCAGTTGCGAAGCCGTCATTACGAATGCTCAGGCGCAAGGCATCTCGGCGATGGCCGAGCAGGCGGCCGCGCAAGGCATTACATATATCCTCTCCAGCGGCGATTCCGGCGCGGAAGGTTGCGACAATGCGAACACCCAGACCGTGGCGCAAGGTCCGGTCTCGGTCAGCGATCTCGCGTCCAACCCGTTCGTTATCGCCGTGGGTGGCACGCAGTTCAACGAAAACGGGCACGACAGCACCTTCTGGAGCACGACCAATGGGGCGGGTGGTGTATCGGCGAAATCGTATATCCCGGAGAATGTCTGGAACAGCAGTTGCTTATCGGCGAAGTGCGGCAACAACGCGAACATCGCTGCCGGGGGTGGCGGGGCGAGCGCCATTTTCAGTAAACCCTCGTGGCAGACCGGGGTGAGCGGGATCCCGAACGATGGGGCGCGGGACCTGCCGGACGTCTCTCTTGACAGCCTCCGGCCATGATCCTTACCTGCTATGCCTGGAGAGTTCCTGCCTTCCCGACAGTCAAGGCAACATCCTGCTCTCCGCAGTTTCGGGCACCTCGGCTTCGGCACCTTCCTTTGCCGGCATCATGGCTCTGGTCAACCAGAAGACAGGCGCAGCGGCAAGGACAGGCAAATTATGTGCTCTATCGCCTGGCGGCAACGGAGACGCTGGCGCAATGTAATGGGTCGAAGACCACAGGCCTGCCCGCAAGCACCTGCATCTTTAACGATGTTACGGTGGGCAACAATGCCGTTCCGGGTGAGGCTGGTTTTGGAAGCGCCACGCGAAATTTCAGAGCACGGTCGGATATGACCTCGCCACCGGGCTGGGTTCGGTCAACGTGACCAATCTCGTCAATAAATGGAGCTCGGTCACTTTCACGGGCTACCACGTCTACGCTGGCCTTGAAGCCCGACGACCTTCACCCATGGCAGCACTGCGAATCTGACCATCCATGTGGCGCCCAGCAGTGGCAGCGGGGTTCCGACCGGTGACGTTTCGTTGCTGACCAACCCTAATACCACGTTGCAGGGTGTGGCATCTTTCACCCTAAACGCCAGGAGTTGTCTCCAGCACTACGGCGGATTTGCCGGGCGGCACTTACGCCGTTCATGCCCACTACGCGGGCGACGGAACCTTCGCCGGCAGCGATTCCGCTCCCACCACGATCACGGTTACAACGGAAGGAAGTACCACTGCGCTGTCCGTATTCGGGTTTGATCCGCTTGGCAATGTCATTCCCTTTCGACAGCGAACCTTATGGTGAGTCCGGCGTATTTGCGAGCTGACGTTTCCGGACTGTCCGGCCACGGCGTAGCCTCGGGCACCGTGAACTTTACCGACAACGGGAGCGGCATCGGCACCGGCATTTTCACCTTGAACAGCGACGGCACCGCGTCTACCGCCCAGGGAGTGTTCACCATCCCCGTTGGTCAACATTCCGATCGTGGCCCACTACAACGGAGACAGCTGGGCTTCAATGCGAGTACATCTGCAGCGGTCCCGATTACTGTCGATCCCGGCTCCGACCACAACCGCTAGTCGTTATCGAGCAGCAATCCGAGTGGTCCTCGGGGTACTCCGGTCACGTTGAACGCCACCGTCAACACCACCAGCGGCGGCTTCTCGCCTTGTCGGCAAGTCACTTTTCTGTCGGGAGGAACCCCCATTGCGGCGCCGGGCAACCCAGCTCCAAATCATCGGGACCAACGGATCGGGCAGCATCCAAAGCGGCGCGTTCACGGCGGCCCAGGCCACGTGCCAGCCTGACGTCACTGTTCTGCCAGCGGGCCAGAACGTTATCACTGCGCAGTACAGCGGCGAATCCCAATTACACCGGATCGACTTCTCCTCCCACGACCGTGAACGTGCAGGCTGATTTCGCCTTTACAGCGTCGGCTCCGACGATCACGATCGCCAGTCCCGGGGGCAGTGGAACCGGCGTACGCTCACCGTCACCGGTCAGCCTGGATACAGCGGGGCCATCAACTTCTACGGCGGCATCGTGCTCGGGCTTGCCGCGCGAGAGTACGTGCAGTTTCAATCCGGCTTCGGTTACGAATAGCGGTACAACCACACTCAATGTGTCAACGACCGCTCCCCATAGCGCAAGACTCGAGGGTCCGGCTTGGTGGACAACAAGTCTGGGAGCTACGCTGGCGGGAATTTTCCTGCTGGGAAGCGGATCGAGACGGCGAGCCTGGAGCTGGCTGCTTTCCCTGATGGCCGTCACGTGCCTGATCACGATCGTCAGCTGCGGCGGCGGTAGCGGCAGCGGAAGTAGTGGCGGCAATAAGGATCCAGGTACGCCCGCGGGTTCTTCGACGGTGACGGTCACCGCTACCAGCGGTGTAATTACTCACACGGCAACGATTACCCTGACCATTCAGTAGCGCGCCTCGGGCGAATAGTATGATTTGCCGGGAGGATCATGGCGATGCCTTCACAAGAATCTTGTGCCCGCGAAACTTCCTGCAACCGGTTGCGCGAAAGGGAAACACCATGAAAATCAGGCTCACGTTGGGCTTCGTGTTGTTGAGCAGTTTGCTGATGGCTCGAGATCCGGCGTATGAGAACTCTGCCGATGCCAGCAAACTTATCGCGCTGGAAAACGCCTGGAACCAGGCGCAGCTTCACCATGACGCGAAAGCAGTGAGCAACCTGGTTTCCGACGGCTTTGTCTATACCGACTACGACGGCACGGTCATGAACAAGGCGGGATTTCTTAAAGACCTGAAGGATCCCGGACTATCGCGCCAGCCTGATCGCCAATGACGAAGCTCGAGTCATTTCTTACGTCAACGCGGCGATTGTGGTCGGGACCTACCACTCCAAGGGAACTTACAAGCGCCAGCCCTTCGAACACTACGGACGCTTCACCGATACCTGGCTCTACCAGGACAACAAGTGGCAGTGCGTGGCCAGCCACACCAATCTGATCAAGAAATGAAGATGGATCAGCAAATAAGTTAGGTTAGAAGACGATTGGGTCGGGCCGGGGTTGTTCAGTGCCCGGATTTTTTCCAGGAGTTCGGAGGCGGCCTGGCCCGCTTCCAGAGTGGAGAATTCCTCTCCCAATTCGAGCACCGGCGCGGCGCATGCGCTGCGGAAGATGTCTTCTGCGCCGGGCGCCCCTCTCAGGTTGGGTCCCAGGATCGCCAGACCCGGGCGGGTGGCCCGCAACAGGATCATGGCGTCACGAAGATTGTTGTTGGTAAGGACGTTGTAGCCGGCGCGGCCGAGCAATTCGCGCAAGTAGGCCAGCACATTGGCGGACTGGTCTATGCACAAAACAGTGAGGCCGGTCTGCGGGGCGCGCGCCGGCGCGGCGTGCTCGTCGATAAAAGGCGAGGACCGCATTTTCCTCGGAATCGTGGATGTCAAACAGCGTGGTCAGGCTGGTGATCTTCAGGACTTTGTGGACGACCTCCGGAACCTGACACAATTTCAAATCGCCGCGGGCGCTGCGGGTGCTGGTCAGCAGGCGCACCAGCATTCCCAGTCCGTTGCTGTCGACGAAAACGACTTCGCCCAGATGCAGCACAATGTCGCTGCGGTCGCGCAGGAGGTCAACGATATGCGACGTGCAAGACGTCGGTTTCACCGGAGGCGATGCGCCCGCGTGCAACGGACGATGGTGACCCTTCCGACTTCGCGTGTGTTCAGTGAAAGCGGCACAGTGTCCCCTCGCACAACCTGAGAGGCAGGTTAACGAATCGCGCTATTATACCGGACTGCGTTTGTTGCCGGTTTTGACGAGACTACGCCCTAGATCTCAGATGGTTAGTTGCACGCCGATGTGCCGCCGACGGAAAAGCTAATGCTGCACACAGGCAGTTTGATGACGCTCGTCCGGCACGACCCGATGGCAATCACAGGCCTGCTTCTTATCGGCATCTCTGGCGTGCTCTTTTTTCACGTGCTAAGGAAGACGACGATGGTCGGCCACCACTTACCGAGCAACTTCTTCGACTTCAAAGGGACCATCTGGTCTGTTCCCTTGGCTTATCTAAGGGTGAGATCACAGCAGGGATGGTCCCCTTGGCCCGCGTACCTGATTTGGCCATTTGGGATAGTAGGGGTCATTTTGCTTGTTATGGGCCTGTTCTGATTGTGACCGATCCCGGCGGTGGCCACATCTTTGTGCGAGCAATTGCTCCGTTTCCCTGTTTCTCTGAGCGATCCGCTATGACGCAAGACCGCGCACACCGAACCGTCGCCGAAGCTCTACGAAACCCGGGCGTGGTGGAATTCGTGAGGACCTCGGTGAAGGCCGGCTATCGTGAATTCTTCGGCGCAGCATAGCGATGAAGTCTGCGGCATGGTGGACCACGCGTTTGACAGGCTCTCGCAAAGCCAAAGTGACGGGATTAATCCCGGAGCGCTGGTTAAAGTCGACCTCCGCGCTTTTGGATGACACCTTTAGAAAATCCGATCCGTCGTTCTGGTTCAACCGGATCTATCACCAGTACAAGACGCAAATCAAACCAGAGGCTGATTTCCAGCGATTGCAGAAGCTGTTACCGGGGAGGAAGATACTGGACTACGGCTGCGGCAGCGGCTACCTCTCCGCCCGGCTGGCGAAGGGTGGATACGAAGTTTTCACCACCGACGTGCTGGACTACCGCTACGCGGAAGCTCGGCATCTGCCGTTTGTCCAGATGACATCGGCGACGGACATTTCTTATCCCGACGACAGCGTGGACGTCGCCGCTGGTGCTGGCCGTGCTTCATCACATCGATCCGGATGACTTGCCGGGCGTGATCCAGCGGCTGAGAAAAATCGCACGCTATGCCCTGATCAAAGAGGACACCTACGGGTTGCCGGACGAGGATTGAAGGATTGGCCGAGAGTCTGGCGACGCAACCGTTGCTGCGAAGCTTTGTGGCTATGACGCTTGAGGTACAGCAGCAAGTGCTGGCGCTGATCGATTTCTTCGCGAACGCGATTGCCCAGGGACTTCCGGAAATGAATATGCCTTTTGAGTTCAAGACGGTGCCGGAGTGGCAGCAGGTATTGCTGCAGAACGGGTTCAGGGTAAACAAGAGTCTGGTTGCCGGTTTCGAACCCGGGCTCATGCACAAGAGCTGCCATGTGTGGCTGGTGTGCGAGCGGACAGGAATAGCCGGATTGCTTAGCGAGAAAGCGGCGCGGAGCTGGGGAAGCTGACGGCCACGACTTCGTTCGAGATGAAAGAGATGGTGATATTCGTCTCTCGTTCGAGGCGCGGGACAGCGCCGGAAAAAGGTTCGTAACGCCACTGCCGCACGGCTTCGACTGCGGCCGCGGCCAGGGTCCGGTCGCCGGTCAGGACTCTGACCCGGCTTACCGCGCCGTCATATCCCACGACCGCCTGAAGAGAAACTTTGCCGCGAGCCTGGGTCTCGGGACAGACCGGGTATACCAGCTTCCGGGGACGGCCTGAGATCTGCATTCGAGGCTGACCTGCCGCGGCCTCGGAAGTGTTCGCAAGGGCTGGGACCGGATGATGAATGGTTGCCCTCGTGTCATTCGGTTTGCTGGACGGCTGGCAAGCATATGGGCCGGCGGCTCGACCGTTTTTGGGCGCGGTGCGAGCTGGCGGAGCTTCGCTCCGCTGGACAGCCGGGGCGGCTGTCCCCACGTGGGCTAGTCGTGGTTTCGGCGTTGCTGTTTGCACTGGCGAGTGGGGCTGCGGTGGCCGGATTCGATGCCGGTTCGGCACTCGCCGGAGTGGAATCTTTCTGCGGCAGGTCTTTCGGAGTGACGTCGCTCGCTATGGGTTGGAGCGCTTGATGTGCGGTCCGGAGTGCCTCGGCGGATGTGGCATTGACGATCGGCTGGGCTCCCAATTGATGCCAGGCCAATACGGCGATCACCAGCACCATGGCTGCAGTCGCGACTTTCAGAGTCATCCGGTCGAAAGCAAATCGAGTATAAAAGCGGGTGAACGTCGCCGCGGGTCTATTCCGCGAGTTCTTTTCATCCGCGACTGATTTTCTGGCCTTAAAGGAAGTTGGAAGTGCCGAGGGCTTGAAGCCTTCGACCGTGCCGACTACGACCGCGTCGTGCAGTTCATCCGAGCGATAGTTGGATGCTGCGCGGTACAAGATCCGATGAGCTGCTGCTGTCGTGGACTAAGAACGTTTTGGGGAAGGCTGCGGAAATTCCGGAAGGTCCACAGGAGAAAGACCCGGTCCCAGCCTGACGCCGGAGCGTAGACCACGCCCTGCATCGGTATCGAGTGCGACGAGAAGCCGCTGTCGAGAACAAACAAAACTCCCGGGACGATCTGAATCTCTCTGTCTCAACGCAGTTCGGTTGCCAGACCCTGGCGAGGTAACTGGTTACCACGAAAGATGTTGCTGTTTAAGGCGGTTGGGCTGGATCGGGTGAAAGTGCAAAACTTTTCATTGTTGTCCGCGCCGCGTATGTGGCCGGCGCTCCCTCAACAGCTTCCTGGTCATGCTATCCTCGACGCCGACTAAATCCTGCGGGGCCGGATTTCTGGCAGGACTCCTCCCGGGGGTCGCCTCGTAAAATCCGCCGACTAGTCTGCACAGAAGGGAAGAACCTCATGGCGACATCCAGGACCGCTACTTTGGGAGCCGTTGCCGCGCTCTCGATCGCAGTGTTCGTATTGGGCTTCCAGTCGGGGACCACTCGGGCACTGGCTGTGCCTCCGGCGCAGGGTCCGATGGGAAACTCCGCGTTTCTGGGCGCCTGGTGTGCCCAGGGCGATCCTACCAAACACTGCTCGGTCAGCGGCAACGGAGTGTTTCTGACCTTCACCAACGAGAACGGCAACAGCTCGACCGGTCACTTTGTCGGGATGTCGCAGAACGTGGTTAGCGCTGACCAGTGGAATTTCGTGCAGGGAACTCTGAGCGGCGACGGGAGCACCATCAACTGGTCGAATGGCACTTATTGGGCGAGGTGCCCCAGCGGAGGCGGTGGCCATCGCACGCCTAATCTGGATGGAACGTGGTATCGCGGCGGCGATCATTCACAGACCTGCAACATCCGGCAAAGGAAGACGAATCTTCGGCTACGCAACGAAAGCGGGCAGACCGCGAATGGCTCGGTTGACCGGCGCGGCCATGTAACAACATATTGGTCGGGAACGCAGATTGGCGGGACGCTCAGCCCGGACGGCAATACGATTTACTGGGACAACGGCACGTCCTGGAGCCGCTAACGAGGCCTCGGATATAGCGCGGTCATGGTTCTCTGCATGGCTATGCTGATGTGGCGGGACTAGCGAACCCGGACTCCTCCGCGAGAGAGAACAGGGTTCCGTTCGTCGGGACGGTCCTTTTCGAAAAGCACGCTGAAAAGTTGATAAGCCGCGGTCGGGATGACCAGAAAGACGCAGCCAATTATCCCAATTACAAACATCCAGCTCAAGACATGAGCCACGATGCCAACCAGGGAATTAAACATTTCCACGCTCCCGAGCAACTTGGCGCCATTCTACCGCAACTCCTTGAGGATTAAGACGAAAATCGGGGCGTCAGGAGTCCACGGGTGTCCGGCCTCGGAAAAATAACCTGTAATCTTTATGACTTTTTTATGTTCTTTTTGTTTAGCTGGGGATGGAGGGTGAGACATTCCCCATGCTGCTTACCATCGCCATACGTACACTAGAAGGAATGTTCGTGTTCGGAGCGGTTGGTTCCGCCATCGTCGTGGCTCTGACCGCTGTTGAAGACTTCAAGATGTTGTTCGTGAAGGACGGAAAGACCACTCCCACCAAAAGTTAAAGAGGCGCCTCCTGCGCCGCCCGCGGCCGCAGCAATAGCGCTTTCGCACACCTCCAAATCCAGGGCGCCCCGTATGCAGACCCGGCTGCACGCGTGACCGCCCTCATCTCCTAAGTAAGGCCAGGCATGCCGCAGCAACTCTGTTCGTTATCCTTTGGATTTTCGTTGTATATACCTTGACACGTATATGCGTTGTGGAGTATATCAGGGAAATGGAATCGGTATTCGAAATCATTGCGGAACCGAATCGGCGCGCGATATTGAGCCTCCTGGTCTCGTCCCAGCAGTCGGTGGGAGAGATTGAGCAGCAGCTTCGTATGGCCCAGCCGACCGTGTCAAAACACCTGCGCGTGCTACGGGAGGCCGGTTTCGTGGAATCCACGGTGGATGCACAGCGCCGTCTCTACTGCCTGAAACCTGAACCACTTCAGGAGGTGGATGCATGGCTGGCTCAGTTCCGGCGGTTCTGGTCGGCTCATGTAGATGCTCTCGAGCGCCACCTCGACCGCATGAATCACCACCACGTGGCTCAATCAACGCCAACTAAAAAGAAGATCAGGAAAACGACGCGGCTCAAACCGCGAACCTAACATTCAGGAGAAACGAAAATGAAAATCAAAGTGACCAGCATATACGTGGACGACCAGGACAGGGCCCTGCGCTTTTATACCGATGTACTGGGCTTTGCCAAGAAGACCGATTTCAGTCAGGGCCCATATCGCTGGCTGACCGTGGCATCGCCGGAGGAACCGGACGGAACGGAGCTGCAGCTGGCGCTCAACAACAACCCGGCCGCCAAAGCCTACCAGCAGGCCTTGTTTCAGCAAAGCCAGCCGGCGGCCATGTTCTTCACCGACGACGTCAAGGGCGACTACGAACGGATCAAGGCCCGCGGCGCCGAGTTCACCATGCCGCCCACCGACGTGACCGCCTCGACCATCGCGATGCTGAAAGACAGCTGCGGCAATCTCATTCAGCTCACCCAGCTGGCACGCTACTAAGGTCAGCCGCCAAGGAGAAGACGATGACCGATCGCGCGCAGCATGCACCGGGTCCGGCCAGCGGGGCGCGGATACAAAAGGACCGGGGACAAAACGGTGAGGAGAAGTGGACGCTCATTCTCGTCCGGGAATTGCGCCACTCGCCGGAAAAAGTCTGGCAGGCGCTTATCGACCCGGCGCAGCTGCGCGAGTGGGCTCCCTTTGACGCCGATGGGAGCCTGGGTACGGTTGGAACCGCGGTAAAGCTCACCACGGTGGCAGCGCCCACGCCGCAGGTTTCCGAAACGAGAGTGAAGCGAGCCGACGCTCCCAGGTTGCTTGAGTACAATTGGGGCGCGCAGGATATCCGATGGGAACTCGAAGGCGTTGGTGGCGGCACGCGCCTGACGCTGTGGCACAACATCGATCGGCGCTTCATCTCCATGGGTGCTGCCGGGTGGCACATTTGTTTCGATGTTCTGGATCACCTTCTCGGCGGAACTGCCCTGGGCCGCGCGGTTGGCGGTGAAGCGATGAAGTTCGGCTGGCAGCGGCTGAACGCGGAGTACGCCAAGCAGTTCGGCATCGAACCGCCCAAGTGGCTGCCCAACGCCACTCAAAAGTCGTGAATCGAGGCATGTCCTTCGACGGCTTATTTGGAGGAGATCGGCCCAGTGACTCCGCCGGCTGCCGCGCCGAATTATCGGGACCAACACCCAATAAGTTGAGGAAGTAGAATTGCCGGGGAAGGCCCCCTCCAACATTGATGATCGACTACATTCGAATCCTTCTCCTGACTGGCCTTATTATCCTTTTCGTCGGCACCACGATATGGCGCCGCAGAGTTTACAAGAAAGCGAGGGAATGGCCTTCTGTTGAAGGGACTATTGAATCCGGAAAGCTGGAGCAAGTGGCAGGCGCTGGCCTGAACTCTAAAGTGATTCTTCCTGTGTTCGGATTTTCCTATCAGGTGAGGGGTGAATATTATTCCGGCCGTTTTGCTCTGCTGCCATATATCACGGATCCGTTCGTTACGGACAGTTCATTTGTCGAGCACATGATAGGGCGGAAAGTGAAGGTCAACCATGACCCGCTAAAGCCTGACGTCTGGTTCATTGCCGACAAACTCATTGAGGGCTGCAAGGTAGAGCAAAAAGGTAGCGGCGATTGGATCGATTACGCACCCCCAGATTAGGATCCATCGCAAGCCCGGTTTTGGCAGTTCGGCTGAACAAAAATTGCTTACCTTTGCTCAGCTAGTCAGCACTCAGGGTGACCGATGAAAATGAAGAAGTATGCCAGCTTTGACGACTACCTGGATGACCAGCCGCCAAAGAACCGACGCGCTGATCGATTCCACGTGCATCAGGTCTGTGATGTGTGAAATCCCACTCAAGCCAAAATCGGGTTTGAGTGGGTCACCCGAGGGGCATCAAGCCTGTTGAACCCATTGGCTTCGCCAGGCCGGAGCCTCGAAGGGGTCCGCGAAATACTGTGTCTCGTGGACGACCTTACCGTTGCGGAACTCCATAATGCTCACTGTGTATGCCGGCCGCCCCTGGTAGGTGATTGTGTATTCCGTGATCCAGAGATTCCCTTTTCCGAGAATTCGCCTGACGTTGAAGCCTGACGGCTTGCCTGGGATGATGACTCCGCAGGGCCTGCAAATTGCCTCGCCCGAGGATTCGCTCGCCTGACTGGGGATAGTCACAAATGGCATCGTCATCGTAAATATCGTGTTCCGCGTTTGCATCGCCGGCTGCCGACGCGTGCCAGTGCGCATTCAGGGCTTCACGTATTTGTTCGTCTTCCGTGCCATGGACTGCTCCAGTTGTTGTTTGGCTTCCGATATTCATCTGCCTTGTGCGATGAAACCCGGGACGCCTGTCTTCACCACTTCATTGAGCCTCTGCCTAGTCTGAATGCGATTGATTTCGTTAAACGCATCTTCCGGAAGGGCGGAGATGTCAAAATTCTCTCTCGCGCGAGCCGCAGTTTTGGGTGTGGTAAGCACAGCCGTGCCGCGCTGCACCGCCCATGCCAGCAGCACCTGTGCCGGCGTCTTTCCAACTCGTGCGGCGATTGCCGAAATGACTGGATCTTCGAGCAGCCCCGGCCTCATTCCATGACCCAATGGCGCGAAAGCCAAAAACACAATACCTTTCTCCTTGCAGAATTCCAGAAGCTCCGTTTCCGGCAGATACGGATGGGCTTCGACCTGGACCACGGCTGGCTTGATTCGTGCAGATTCGTAGATGGGCAACAGTTCGTTCAAGCTGATGTCCGACAGTCCGATGGCCCGGCATCTGCCGTGGTCCACGAGACTTTCCATTGCTCTCCAGGTATCGAGCAAAGTCACTCCGTTGTCGTAGATGACATTGCCGTTTTGATCCCGTGGGTCCTGCTCGTCCCCCGGTTGAAATGCAAACGGAGTGTGAATGAGGTAGAGATCCAGATACTTGAGCCCGAGTCTGTCCAGACTCGCCTCGAAGGCCGGTTCGACGCGTTCGGGCCGATGATTGGAGTTCCACAACTTTGTGGTAACGAAAATGTCTTCGCGCGCGATTCCCGCAGCGGCAAGTCCTGCCTGCAACGCCTCGCCTACCTCGCGCTCATTCCGGTATCGCTCTGCACAATCGAAGTGTCGAAATCCGGCGTCCAGCGCGTCTCTGGTCGCAGTTATCGTCTCGGCTGGGTCGGGAATCAGGGTGCCAAAGCCGAGTGCGGGCATATGGCCGCTTCCGTTGTTGAGCGGCATTCTCGTCAGCCGAAGATCAGAAGATTCAGTCATGGGAAACCATCGCGTTATTGTACTTCGCATCAGGAAACCCGGGGACAGACGGAACTGTCCCCATTTCACGCGCCGAGAAAGAGAGGCCCAAATCTTCGTAATCCCCCGCGCAACTCTCATGCTGTCTCGCTCATCTGATTTCTTATTATTCTCAGGATTCGGCCACCGCCGTTTGACCTGATCCGCACAAGGAGACCTGATGACTTCGAAACCGAAAAATACGATCTGCCTCTGGTTCAACAAGGACGCACACGATGCGGCGCGCTTCTATGCCGCGACCTTTCCAAATAGTGAAGTGACCGCTGTTCACAAAGCGCCTGCTGACTACCCGGGCGGCAAGAAGGGCGATGAGCTGACAGTGGAGTTCACGGTTCTGGGCATTCCCTGTCTCGGCCTCAACGGCGGCCCGGTGTTCAAGCACAGCGAGGCCTTTTCCTTCCAGATCGCGACGGACAATCAGGAAGAGACGGACCGCTACTGGAACGCGATCATCGGCAACGGCGGCCAGGAAAGTCAGTGCGGTTGGTGCAAGGACCGCTGGGGCCTCTCTTGGCAGATCACGCCGCGAGCGCTAACGGAGGCGCTGGCGGCTGGTGGCGGTGAGGCAAAGCGTGCCTTCGAGGCGATGATGCCGATGAAAAAGATCAACATCGCCACGATCGAGGCAGCGCGGCGGGGCTAAATCCGGGGAACATCGGGACGTTCGCCCGACCTTTGCGAATTAGAGCCTGAGGGACATCTCGTCTGTCGCAGAGGTTTGCGCTGAGGGACTCTTCGGTTATCGCTCGCCAGAGACAAAACTCAAGGTCCCTCCACTACGCAGATCATCGCATTCGCGATGATCTGCTCCGGTCGGGATGACAGGGTTAGGGAGATTGAACATCCCCACTCAAGCCAAAACCGGGCTTGAGTGGGCCACCGTCACTGACTCTGCAAACTATTTAGGCATGGGGACCGACACGGCCTTGCCCGCGCCACGCTCGGCAATCCAGATCGTGTCGCCCACAGGTTCGACTCCGGTTGGCGTGTTGAGTCCCTCTTTGATCACGGTCACGCTTGCCTTATCTCCATTCACGGTGAGAGCGGAGATTTTGCCGCTGCCATTCTCTGCGACGATGAGCTTGCCGTTCGCCGCACGCATGCCATCCGGCCCTTTTACCGGCTGGTCCATCCAGATATCGACAGGTGTTCCCGGTTTGCCGGTGGCATCGACGGGAATGCGGTAGAGCTTGTTGAAGAACACGTTGTTCACATAGAGCGTGCCGTCCAGGAAGGTGATGCCATCGACGCCGTTAAGCGTCCGATGCTCCAGATAAAGTTCCGCGGTGGACGCTCCGGCAGGCAGCCTGAAGATTCTGCCAGGCACGGTGTCAGTAATATAAAGCGCCTTATCCGGTCCGATCGCAAAATCGT
Source organism: Terriglobia bacterium (assembly GCA_963816865.1). GTDB lineage: Bacteria > Acidobacteriota > Terriglobia > Terriglobales > Acidobacteriaceae > JAIQFF01. The sequence goes on along the minus strand of CAWFMU010000036.1, from coordinate 227,824 downwards.
TGCACACATTGTTGTCCCCGGGCAGGTTCCAGCGAATCTTGGGCGCGCCAGTCGTGAGATCAAAGCTTCTCAGTGCGGTATGCCGCTGTGCCGGAGTGGTGTTCGGCACCGGCGTCAGTTGACATGTCCACAACGTGTTGCTGGCGGCGTCCGCCAACATGCCGAAGAAAAACGTCCCCGGGCCTTCTGCGCTGGCGTCGATAAACTTCTCGGCGTTGAAGACCCGGGCGCACTCTTGTAGACGAACGGCGAACTGGCGCTGCCGACAATCAGCACGCCGCCCGGCGCCATGGTCAAACTTTCCGGCTGTGATTTCGCATCAGCGATCAGGATTTCCGCGGCGAACGTGGCTTGCGCAAAGCCCATACTAATGACGAGAACAGCACAGACAGCGAGACATCGAGCGTACGAGACACGCATTGTCAAATCTCCTCAGAGGCGATTTTTGTGTCGTTCATCATAATTCATACGAGCCGGGTTGCCCACGGAAACCATTTGACTTGAAAAAAGCGACAGACGAAACTGTCCTGGCTTTCGGAAAGTGGAGCGATCATGAGAACGGAACTGCTGCGGTTCAACGGCGCGGTTGAGCGTGATCCTGTCATCGATGCGTGGATGAAAGAGCATGCAGGTGGATTAGGAGCCATCGCGCATAAGTGGTTTGAGGTGATGCGAAAATGCGGAGACGAAGTCCGGGAGCTTTTTCATGATGGCTGTCCGGTTGCGTGTTTGGGAGATGCGCCCTTTGGCTACGTCAATGTATTCACGTCGCACGTAAACGTGGGGTTCTTTCACGGCGCGGCGCTGCCGGATCCGGCTCGCTTGTTGCAAGGCGACGGCAAGTTCATGCGCCACGTGAAGCTGAGGCCGGGAACGGCCGCGAACGCCGCAGCGCTACGCAGGCTCATCGATGCGGCATACTCGGATATAAAGTCGCGCGTCGAAAACGACTAGTCAGAGAAGCGTCAAGACGCTCCGGCACTGGCATGCCGTCGTTAATATCTACACAATGCGAGAATCTAGCTCTGTTCGCGGAAGTGCGTCTGTTACGAGCGAACATCCCCACTCAAGCCAAAACCGGGCTTGAGTCGGCCACCTTGCCCGCCCCGATTAACATATCAACTATCAATATATGACTTGACGCTAAACGATATGATATGTATTGTTAGTCAATAATATTGCTGGCCTTCTCGAAGAACTTAAAGGATCTCATGAGCAAATCGTACCCTGACGCTCTCACGCTGTCGCGGAGAGTTCTTCGCGTACTGACCGTGCTGAACCTGATCATGGGGACCCTCATCATGGCGTTGCTGATAGCCAGCCTGATTGCCGAATCCTGGGTCATGCGAGCGCTTGGTGCGCGGCCTGCGCCCGGCAATTCGATGCTGTTCGCGGGCATGCGCCTGATCATGGTGCTTGGCCTTTGCGCGGTTCCGATTGTGCACCTCGTTCTGGCGCGGCTACTGACCATCGTTGAGACGGTCAGGGCCGGGAACCCCTTCGTAGTGGCGAACGCCGACCGCCTGAAGACGATCGCCTGGGCGATTCTCGGTCTTGAGCTGATGCATTTCGCGGTTGGCGCAGTTGCGGCCTGCGTATCCACGACCGACGCGCCGCTCAACATCAGTTTGGGTTTCTCCCTGACGCGATGGCTCGCGGTGCTGATGCTCTTTGTCCTGGCACGAGTCTTCGAGCAGGGCGCGCGCATGCGCGAAGATCTCGAAGGCACGGTCTGACCATGCCGATCATCGTCAAGCTGGACGAGATCTTGTACGAGCGTCGAATGACGCTGACGGAGCTGTCCGAGAGAATCGGAATCACGCTCGCCAACCTGTCGATCCTGAAAACCGGGAAGGCGCGCGCCATCCGATTTTCCACGCTCGAGGCCATTTGCCAGGCACTGCAGTGCCAACCCGGCGACCTGTTGGAGTTCGGATCCGCACGGGAGAAGGAAAAGCTATGAATGCAACGGCAACGGTCGGGCGACTGGAGGAAACTTCGCCGAAGGCGAAGGCCAGGCTGGCTGGCGGGCTTCTGCTACTCACCATTCTGGCGGGCGGATTCGCCCAGGGATTCATCGCCGGAAGTCTCATTGTATCCGGTGACGCCTCGGCTACAGCAACCAACATCCTGGCGCATGAAGCGCTCTATCGGCTTGGGTTCGCCATCTACCTCATTGAAATGGCGTGCCAGGTCACGATGACCGTGCTCTTCTACGATTTGCTCAAACCGGTGAGCAAGAGTGCATCGCTGCTTGCGGCCACATTCGGCCTCATCGGTTGCACCATCAAGACGTTGAGTCGCCTTTTTTTCTTCGCGCCCATGCTCGTTTTGGGAGGGGGGCACTACCTGAGCGTCTTCGATCCGAAACAGTTGCAGGCGCTGGCGTTCCTCTTTCTCCGCGTGAATTACACGGCCGAGACCATCGCCATGGTGTTCTTCGGACTGTATGCACTGGCGAAGGGATACCTCGTGTTCAGATCCACGTTCCTGCCTCGAGTGCTGGGGGTGTTGTCGGCAGCTGGAGGTCTGGGTTGGCTGATCTATCTGTACGAGCCGCTCGCAGTGCGCCTGCAATCCTATATCGTGGGCGCCGGCGTGATCGGGTCTCTGGTGAGCGTCGCGTGGCTTCTCGTCTACGGCGTGAACGAACAGCGTTGGAAGGAGCAGGCCAAGGCAGCAACCGCGTCGATCTGGCGATGAACAATGCGCTGTACGCCATATCCTCTCGGCGCGCGCGACGGGGCCCGCAAACGCGGGAGCCCGGGAGATTCCCAGCTTAAGCGAAAACTGGGCGTGAGCGGTCCACCCGCCCTTCTGGTCGCGTAGACTTTCGGAAGGGAACCGGGGAAGCTAGCTTCTGCCCATTCGAATTAGATCAGAGTCTGTTGGAACTTGGCCGCTGATCGAGGGTCACGAATCGCATGACACTGCAGGAGAAATTCGAAATGCTGGCCAAGGACAAATTTCTTGGTATCCCGGTGAAGGATTTTGAAGCGGGGGGCAAAGAGCAATTAGGCTACCTCCAGCGAGCTGGTTTGCGCTCCGCCTCGAAGCTGGTCGATATTGGCTGCGGCGTATTGCGGGCGGGCTACTGGATCATCGGCTTTCTGGACCCCGGCTGCTATTGCGGGATCGAACCTCACCGCGAGCGGCTAGAGATCGGAATTCACAGCATCCTTGATCCCGGGACCGTCGAACGAAAGCGCCCGCGATTTGACAGCAATGCGAAGTTCGATACCTCCGTGTTCTCTGACAAGTTCGATTTTTTCCTTGCCTACTCGATATGGACACATGCGTCAAAACCGCAGATACAGACGATGCTCGATGGATTTCTGCGCGATTCGACCGATCACGGTAAGTTCCTGACAACCTACTTGCCGGCGGACTGGATCCGAAGAGACTACCGCGGTGATAAGTGGTACGGCACCAGTCACGAATCGAACGTACCAGGATGCATTCGCCACAGTTTCAAGTGGATAAGTGCGGAGTGCGAGCGCAGGGCGCTAACCGTATCGAAGCTGACTCGGGACGAAACGCACCGACAATCCTGGCTTCTTCTCGAGAAGAAGGGGCTAGATTGAGCAGGTCGAAGCGCAAGTTCGTGGTCCTACTGAGTGGATGAGCGCGCACCGCAGAAGCATCGACCATTCGTTATGTTGCCCGAACGACAATCGCCGAGTACGGTGACCATAGCAGTCAGGCGTGCTAGTGCGATTGTGGGTGCGATGCGGTCGGCACTCCGGTCGAGTTCTTAGCAGCAAGATTCCATCAACCAGCGGCACATCAGTTATCAGGCCGAGCCCAATCAGTTCCGCGGCAGCGCCAAGGCCTCCGGGTACATTTACCCGCCGACACTGGCCACAGATCCTTTAACTCAACTGACGTAACGGTCATATCTCTCTGGGAGCCAGTCATGAAAAATGCTTTCCGCCTTTCCATTCTTGCTGTTGTGGTGGGGATCAGCTCGATGGTCCACGCCCAAGCGACCCGCACCTGGGTATCCGGTGTGGGCGATGATGTCAACCCTTGCAGCCGAACCGCACCGTGCAAGACCTTTCCTGGCGCCATCTCAAAAACCGCCGCTGGCGGTGAGATTGACGTCCTGGACCCGGGTGGATTTGGGGGGGTCACGATCACCAAGTCCATTACGATTGACGGAGGCGGAGGAGTGGTTGCCTCAACGTTGGTAGCCAATAGCAACGGTATTACGATCGTGGCTCAACCTGGCGACGTTGTCACTTTGAGAAATCTGTCGATCAGTGGACAAGGTTCGGGACTGAGCGGCGTCAAGTTCATGTCAGGCAAAGCGCTTCACGTCGAGCACTGCGCCATCTCCGGCTTCAACAATGGAATCGATATTGTGCTGGTCGGCGGCGGCCTGGTTTTTGTCGAGGACACTACCAGCCAGGATAATCTGGGGAGCGGCATTAGCGTGTTGTCCACCGGAACCCCAGTGCAGGTTTCGATCGACAATTCGCGTTTCAACCACAACACCGTCGGCGTGTCAGCCCTGGACTTCAGTTTCCTGTCGGTCACCAGGAGCCAGGCATTCGGCAACAGCCAGGTGGGTTTTCTGGCGCAAGCGAATGGCGGTACGGCGGTGATGAGCATTGCAAATTCGGTCTCGGGTAACAACGTGATCGGGTTAAAGGCGGGCGGAGGAAGTTCGCCATCCAGTATTCGCATGACCGCGGTCTCCACATTCCTCAATGCCACCGGACTCGTGACCGGGACAAACGGGGTTATCGCATCTTTCGGGAACAACTACAACAGCGGCAGCGGAGCGCCGAACGCAAGTATCGTACCCCAGTAATCCCTCAACTCTGTTTCTATGACGAACCGTCAGGCAGAAATACCAGGTTCGGGAAAACACGCGAAATCAGGTCATGCAAATCTCGGTTGAAACAATCGCTGGGCGAACTTGGCCTTACCAACGTCCCGCTGTGTTGGTCGGCCATCCCGGCCACGAACTGAAGATTCTGGGATGGCTGGCCGACCAGAGGCCGCGCGTACACGTCCTTACCGACGGTTCAGGTGCGACGGGACGTTCGAGGCTGCCTGCAACCTCCGAGCTTCTCCATCGGATGGGAGCGGGAGTGGGCGAGGTCTTCGGCTTATTGTCGGATGCCGAAATCTACGAGGCGATTCTGGAGCAAAACACCACGCTCTTCTGTTCGATCGTGGATCAACTCGCGACTTCTCTGGCAGAAGACGAAACCGACTTTGTAGCCGCAGACGCTGCGGAAGGATTCAGTCCCACCCACGACCTCTGCCGGCAGATCGCGAACGCGGCAATCTACCAGGCGGAGACGCTGAGCGGCCGCGCCATCGCCAGCTATGAGTTTCTCCTGACGGACTGGGACCTGAACGGCCCGGCGATCCATGATCAGCGCTGCTGGCACATGCAACTGGGGGACGGACTGCTGCGGCTCAAACTGGATGCGGCCAAGGAGTATTCGGAACTGAGAGAGGAAGTCGAACGGGCCATCGGGTTGCGCGGCGAGGAGTATTTCAGAATTGAATGCTTCAGGAAAGTGAGTCGTCCATTTCTGGAATTTCAGCGGAGATACAAGCCCTACTACGAACGGTTGGGAGAACAGCGGGTTGCGAGCGGCAAATACTCCTCCGCAATACGGTACGAATCACACATGGCGCCCTTGCTCAGAGGGATCCGGGATCATGCCGTGCGAAGTCAAAGGCCAGGCGAAGTTGCGGAGCGTAGGATCAAAGGAATGAAAGCGGCATACTGAACTGATCTTGCACGCGGTGGATACAGCCGGAGCAGGCTGGACGCCGCAACGCGGGCCATTGGGACTCAGCGACAACCATTTAGCTACTTAATAGGACTGTCAGAGAAGTATGGTGCGCCCTGAGAGATTCGAACTCCCGACCTTCTGGTTCGTAGCCAGACGCTCTATCCAGCTGAGCTAAGGGCGCAATGTGGGGTGACGGTCTGCGGCGACTTCGATTATAGCGAAAGCCTGGGAACTTGATAAGATGCCGCGCGCGGATAAACATCTCCGCGGCGGAGGCACTGTGAAACTGAGCGGACGAATCGTTCTGTTGGGCATCCTGTTTTTGACCATTTTTCTCTCTCCCGGCGTTGCGCCTGCGGCCTGGGCGCAGGCTTCCAATGCCAACTTGGCCATCCCAAGCGCGGCCGCGGCTTCGGCGCAGCCTTTCGACGTCAAGGCGGCGGTAGATGCGTATCTGGCCCAGATCCCAGCCGACAAGCGGGCGCGTTCGGACGCTTATTTTGAGGGCGGCTACTGGCTTCAGTTGTGGGATTTTCTTTCCGTCGCGGTGGTGATGTGGATCCTGTTGCGCTTTCGCTGGTCGGCGCGGATGCGGGACTTGGCCGAGCGTGCCACCCGCTTCAAGCCCGTGCAGACGGCGATGTACTGGGTGCAGTTCATCGTGGTGGTCAGCGTGCTGCTTTTTCCGCTGACGGTTTATGAGGGATTTTTTCGCGAGCACAAGTACGGCCTCTCCAACCAGTCGTTTGGGCAATGGATGCGCGACCAGGTTGTGGATCTGGCGAGTAACGGCGGTGTTAGGCGCCATCCTGCTGGTGGTTTTGTTTGGGCTGGTCAGGCGGTTGGGCAAGAACTGGTGGGTGTGGGGCAGCGTGGTGTCGCTGATCTTTATTGCCTTCGTAGTCCTGATTGCACCGGTTTTTATTTTTCCTCTCTTCAACACCTTTACCAAGCTGGAGGACCCTCGCATCAGGGAGCCGATCCTGAGCCTGGCGCGGGCCAACGGAATTCCTGCTACCGATGTGTACGTGGATGACGCCTCCCGCCAGTCTGACCGGGTGAGCGCGAACGTGAGCGGCTTTGCCGGGACCCTGCGGATTACGCTCAATGACAATCTGCTGAAGCGCTGCTCGTTGCCGGGAATCGAGTCGACCATGGGCCACGAGATGGGGCACTACGTGTTGAATCATGTGTTCAAAGGCCTGGTGCTGAACGGGGTGGTGCTGGTGCTTATGTTTGCTCTGTTGAACTGGGGACTCAACGTCGGGTTGGCGCGCTGGGGAGAGAGCTGGGGGATCAGGGGCATCACCGATGTGGCGGTGCTGCCGCTGGCGGCGCTGTTGCTGTCCACATTATCTTTTCTGCTGACTCCGGTGGACAACACGATTACTCGCACCATGGAGTACGAAGCGGACATGTACGGCATCAATGCCAGCCAGCAGCCGGACGGGGAAGCGGAAGTGGATCTGATGCTGGGCGAGTATCGCAAGCTCGATCCCGGGCCGATTGAGGAATTCATCTTTTTTGACCATCCCAGCGGGCGGACGCGGATTACGGCGGCGATGCGGTGGAAGGCGGAGCATTTGCCGGGGGCGCCGTTGGGCCCTGTGTCCGGTGCGCGGCCTTAAGCACTGGGTTGGCTTTCGTGACGCTAGCCTATTTCGCTCTTTCCAGGGCTCCCCGACTTTTTCGCTGGCGGACCCCGCGCTCGCGCCCGGGGCTTCATTCTTTTGCCGCTTCGCGGCTTTCTTGAGTCTGTCGGGACGTACACATCGGCTTCTAACCCTGGGTCATGGAGACGGCCAGAACTCGCTTCCATCAGGCTTTTAGAGGATTTCCACAGGATTTCGGCAGGCTTCGTGCGAAGGGGTTTGGTCAACGTAAATTGTTCCCCCCGAGGAGCAATTCCTACTCGATTACCAAAGATTGGGGCGTAGCCTTTTCAGCAACTTGAGAGTGGCAACGGGGATGCTTTACATCTCAACAGACGAAGTGGCGCGCAACGGGGCGCTCCAGAGAAAAAACTTCGGCCAGAGGTTTTCTTGAGCGCCCCTTGCATTTTCTGTAAAAAAATAGCCCTCCCCACCCCGATCGGCTATTTCGTCTGAGTTTTCCTGAAGTATCCCTAATCTTGGTCAAAGAGCCCCAAATGTCAGCTCACCCCAGGCGCTAAAGCGCTTCGACTTTCGCGGTGTACGCACGCGTAAATCCCGCTGTTTCTGGGGCTGCGGCACGAGTAATCGTGCCCTTTCAATTTCGTCTTTGACCCCAGTTTTTTTCGGGTGGCCTGCGCCAACTCAGGAGAGAACGAGCTGTTCTCCCAGATCGAGGCCGGTGCTGCGTAGCAGGTTGGCCATCACGGGTTCCTTGAAGCGCGAAGCGTCAAACTCGACGCGAACGATGCGCTCCGCCTCGTTAAACGTGATTTGCCGGACGCCATAGACTTCGCGCACGGTGTCGAGGGCGCGCATGGTCGCCTCTCGTAGAGGAGTGTGGTAGCGGTATGCCACTTCCAAGTGAGTCATTGGGCCTTTCCTGGGCGAATAGAGCTTAACCGCAAAGGACGCCAAGGGTTCGCAAAGTACGCAAAGAACATACCTTGACCGGTGCTCTGCCGTCTTCTCCCCTTTGAAGATACAACAATCGATTGTATAAGCGAATGAATCTAATACAACGCCAGTCGTCAATCGTCAGTCGTGATCCAATCGGTTCGCGGCGGTTGTGATGACCGACGACTCACGACTCCGGCGTTTTCACTTTCTGAGTGCCACTAATAACTATGGAACATTCTGCCAAATCTGCGACCACGGTGAAAGATCCAGTTTGCGGAATGAACGTGGAACCGTCCACCGCCAAGCACAAGTTCGATCACGCCGGGAAGACCTATTACTTCTGCTGCGCGTCTTGCCTGGAGAAGTTTCGCGCTCGTCCGAATGACTATCTGGCGCCTCGTCCGGCGTCAGCCGCGGGATTGCAGATCATCAACATCGCGCCGGCTGCGGCCACGAAGACGGAGGTAAAGAGCGTTCCCGGCACGGCTGCCGCCGCGGCGCTTACGTTTGCCCGATGTGTCCGGAGGTGCGATCGGCCAAGCCGGATGCTTGTCCGCGTTGCGGAATGGCGCTGGAGCCGGAGATGCCCGTGGCCGCCGCGACGCGCGTGGAATATACCTGCCCCATGCATCCGGAAATTGTGCGGCCGGGACCGGGAAACTGTCCGATTTGCGGCATGGCGCTCGAGCCGCGCACGGTTACCGCGCGACGAAGAAGACAATCCTGAACTGCGGGACATGACGCGGCGCTTCTGGATCAGCCTGGCGCTGACCGCTCCGCTGCTGGTGATTGCGATGGTCGACATGCTGCCGGGCATGGGGACGCGGCCCACATCGTCGACGGGGTGGCTGCCCTGGATTGAATTGATTCTGGCCACGCCGGTCGTGCTGTGGGGCGGCTGGCCATTTTTTCAGCGTGGCTGGACGTCTCTGGTCAATCGCTCGACCAACATGTTCACGCTGATCGCGATGGGCACGGGCGTGGCTTATTTGTACAGCCTGGTGGCAACCGTCTTTCCACAAATATTTCCCGCTTCGTTTCGCGAGATGGGCGGAACGCCAGCCTTGTATTTCGAAGCGGCGGCGGCGATCACGGCGCTGGTGCTGCTGGGGCAGGTGCTGGAGTTGCGCGCGCGCAGCCGCACGGGCGCGGCCATTCGAGCTTTGCTGGATCTGTCTCCCAAGATGGCGCGAGTTCTGCGCGACGGCCGCGAGGAAGATATTCCGCTCGAACAGGTAGTTCCCGGTGACCGGTTGCGGGTGCGTCCGGGGGAGAAAATTCCGGTGGACGGCACCGTCGCTTGAAGGCACGAGCGGCGTGGATGAGTCGATGATCACGGGCGAGTCCATTCCGGTGAGCAAGGGGCCGGGCAGCCGTGTGATTGGGGCGACGGTGAATGGGACGGGATCGCTGGTGATGCGTGCCGAGCGAGTGGGAAGCGAAACTCTGCTGGCGCAAATTGTGCGCATGGTCAGCCAGGCGCAGCGCAGCCGCGCTCCCATTCAGCGATTGGCGGACCGCGTGGCGGGCTGGTTCGTTCCGGCGGTGATTGCGATCGCCATTCTGACTTTCGCCGCGTGGAGTTTCTTCGGGCCGGAACCGCGGCTGGCGCATGCCTTGGTGAATGCGGTGGCGGTGCTGATCATTGCGTGTCCGTGCGCGCTGGGGCTGGCGACGCCGATTGCGATCATGGTCGGGACGGGGCGGGGGGCACAGGCTGGCGTGCTGATCAAGAACGCGGAAGCGCTCGAGCTGATGGAGAAAGTGGACACGCTGGTGATCGACAAGACTGGCACCCTGACGGATGGCAAGCCGCGAGTCGCGTCGCTGATCACGGTGCCGGGTCGCGACGAAAACGAAGTGCTGCGGCTGGTGGCCAGCCTGGAGCAGGGAAGTGAGCATCCTCTCGGAGCTGCGGTGGTGGAAGCTGCCAAGACGCGCGGCCTGGTTTTGGGGAAGGCGAGCGAATTCCAATCTCACACCGGGCGTGGAGTCAGCGGACGAGTGGACGGCAAGACAGATTCTGATCGGGAACGAGCGGTTGTTCGAGGAGAACGGAATTTCAGCGGCGACGCTGGTGCCAGAAGGCGGAAGAGCTGCGGCGCGGCGGACAAACCGTGATCCTGATTGCCGTGGATGGACAGGCGGCGGGATTGATCGGCATCGCGGATTCGATCAAGGCTTCGGCGGCCCAGGCCCTCGGCGAGCTGAAGCGTGAAGGTCTGCGCCTGGTGATGCTTACCGGCGACAGCCGGGCCACGGCGGAGGCGGTGGCCAAGACTTTGGGCATCGCGGAATTCGAAGCGGAAGTTTTGCCTGGCAAGAAATCCGAGGTGGTGCAGCGGCTGCAGAAAGAAGGACGGATCGTGGCCATGGCGGGCGACGGCATCAACGATGCCCCGGCGCTGGCGCAGGCCGATGTAGGCATCGCCATGGGCACCGGCACGGATATCGCGATGGAGAGCGGCGGCATCACGCTGGTGAAGGGCGACCTGGCGGGCATCGTGCGCGCGCGCAAACTCAGCCAGGCGACGATGCGCAACATCCGGCAAAACCTGTTCTTTGCGTTTGTCTACAACTCGCTGGGAGTACCGATCGCGGCGGGTGTGCTCTATCCGTTCTTTGGCCTGTTGCTGAGCCCGATTCTGGCGGCGGCCGCCATGAGCTTGAGTTCGGTTTCCGTGATTACGAATTCGCTGCGCTTGCGGAAGGTGAAGCTGTAGTCGTCAAGCGCGGTCAAACTACGGAGTCTTTATCAGCTTTGCTACGTTACTTCCGAACTGCCGAAAGTGGTCCACATCCCACGTGTAGATGGTTTCGACCTTAGCCTTGAGTGCGCAATTCGCCAGTAGTGCATCGTAGGTCAATCCTCCGGCCACGCCTGATTCAGCGGCGTCGGCAATGGCTGACCAGTACTCTTCAGCGTCGAGGGCTACAATGGTCATTCTGCGTGCCATGTCCTCCAGAAAGAGCATCGCCTGGTCTGCGCTCGCTCGATGGCTAGGGGGAAGGCGCGTGAGAGTCGAGTAAACCTCTGCCAGGCTATGAGCGCCACAGCAATCGTGTTTCTTGTCCGCCTTCAAGATAGATTGCTGAGGCTGGCTTCATGGTGGATATGCTGGTCGACAAAAACGGGCGACCAGGACAGACGTGTCAAAGAAGTACCTCACTTCGGTGTTTCCCCAGAACTGCCGGCTCACGTTCGCGCGCGGACCTTGCGGATGGTGTCTTCTACCGCGCCGGCGGGAAGCGGCAGCGTCGCCGTGAAGTACCCACACCCCTTGCTTCTTGTACATGCGCACCCTTACCCTTGGCGGGGCGCAGGATGATGTGATCTTCCGAGCTTTCGAGTTCCAGGGAATCGCCGGGACTGATCTGCAAGGCGTCGCGCACGGGTTTGGGCAGGACTACGCGGCCAGCTTTGTCAATGGTGAGAGTGGTATTCATGCTGGCATTATACCATTCTGAATGCCATTACTAATGCCATTGTCAACTGGTTTACTGATAAGGATTACCCACCGAGGACACTGAGTACACTGAGGAAAACCTTCGACTTTCCGGATCAGGCCCCGTTTCTGGCGGCAGGTGGCACAATGGAATCTCGTGAGCGCTGAGATCTCTTCGACACCTTCTTCGTCTGTCAGCAAGCCGGGCATCTCGCGCGCCTGGCGCTCGCTGCGGCACCGAAATTTTCGTTTGTATTTCGGCGGCCAGAGCATTTCCCTGATCGGCACCTGGATGACCCGGCTGGCAACCAGTTGGCTGGTGTATCGGCTGACCGGCTCCGCTTTTTTGCTGGGCGTTGTGGGTTTCGCGGGACAGATACCCACTTTCATCTTCGCCCCGTTCGCCGGGGTTTGGATTGACCGGCTTGATCGGCGGCAGGTCCTGCTGGTGACGCAGATTCTGGCGATGATCCAGTCGCTTGCGCTCGCCGTGCTTACCCTGGCCCGGCATATCAACATTCAGGAGATCATCTGGCTGAGCGCGTTTCAGGGCCTGATCAATGCGTTCGACATGCCCGCGCGACAGGCGTTTCTGGTGCAGATGGTCGAGGACAAGCAGGACCTGGGGAACGCGATCGCGCTGAATTCGTCGATGGTCAACCTGGCCCGGCTGGTGGGTCCGTCGCTGGCCGGAGCAGTGATCGCGGTGTCGGGGGAAGGTTCTTGCTTCCTGATTGATGGCATCAGTTACATCGCGGTGATTGCGTCGCTCGTCGCCATGCGACTGCAATCGGGGATCGTGAAACCTTCGGTGGATTCCATGCTGGCCCAGCTGAAGGAAGGCTGGGCATACGTTTCCGGCTTCGCTCCAGTGCGCACCATTCTGCTGCTGTTTGCGATGGTCAGCCTGATGGGTTGGCCGTTTACTGTGCTCATGCCGATTTTTGCCGGCAACATTTTGCATGGCGGTCCGCACACGCTGGGATTTCTGATGGGTGCTGTGGGAATCGGGGCGCTGGTTTCGGCGATATCGCTGGCACTGCGAAAGAGTGTGCTGGGGCTGGGCAGAATGATTCCCATCGCGACCGCCTCGCTCGGCGTCGGGCTGATCCTGTTTGGCGTGTCTCGGATTCTCTGGCTATCGCTGCTTCTCATGCTGGTGTGCGGCTTTGGCATGATGCAACAGATGGCGGCCAGCAACACCATCATCCAGACCATCGTGGAAGACAGTAAGCGCGGCCGGGTGATGAGCTTCTATGCCATGGCTTTTGTCGGCATGGCGCCGTTTGGGAGCCTGCTCGCGGGGGGTCTGGCTCATGCCATCGGCGCGCCTCGCACCGTCATGTTGAGCGGGGTGTGTTGCGTTGCGGGTGCGGCCTGGTTCGCTACCCAAATGCCTACGATCCGAAGATTGATTCGACCTATTTACGTCGACCTCGGCATCCTGCCTGCAGTGGACGCGGCGATACAGGAAGGCGTCGGCGGGTGAGGCTGCCTGGCCCAATAACCAAATCTTTACCGCAAAGTTCGCGAAGGATTCCGCAGAGGACGCAAAGGAACCCAAGAGCGGGATCATCCGACCAGGCCCCTTTTTACTCCAAGGTCTACTCCCCAAAGCTCCCAGGCTTGCACCATTCTGGCAATTGACACTGCGCCCTCTGTATTCAACAATTGCTTCAACATTCCAATCTAATCGGCGGAGGAGACTTTATGGCGGACGAGGGCGAGGTTCCGGTCGCGTCGGAGGGTAGTGCGGGCAAGTGGATTCTGTTGGCGCTTGCGGTGATCTATGTAGCGGGATCGCTCTATTTCATCTTCGATCTGCGCGGACGTCTCGACAAGATGAGCAAAGACCAGGCGACCAGCAGCACGCAGATTGCCGATCTGGGCAAGCGCATGCAATCTGCCGAAGCCGACGACGAGACCCTGGCCACGCAGCTGGGCATGACCAAGAAAGAAATGGTGGCGCGGTCCGCCGAGTTGGTGCGGCAGCAGAAGGCTTCGGAAGCGCGCCTGGCGGAGCAGCAGAAGCAGCAGATCAGCGCGGTCAGCGGGGAAGTGGCAGGGAGTGAAGACCGATGTCGGCGGAGTGAAAACCGATGTGGCTTCGACCAAGGCCGATCTGGAAGCGACCAAAGCCAAGCTGCAAAGCACCATCGGCGATCTGGGAGTGCAGAGCGGGCTGATTGCCAACACTCGCGGAGACCTGGAAGTCCTGAAGCACAAGGGCGACCGCAATTACTACGAATTCACCCTGATCAAGGGAGCCAAGCCTCAGCCCATCTCGACCGTCGGACTGCAGTTGAAGAAGACGGACCAGAAGAAGGGCAAGTTCACGCTGAACGTCACCTCGGACGACAAGACCATCGAGAAGAAAGACCGCAACGTCAGCGAGCCCATCCAGTTCTACAGCGGACGCGATCGCATGCTGTATGAACTCGTGGTCTGGACCGTGGACAAGAACAAAGCCACCGGATATCTGAGCACGCCGAAAGGTGCCCCGACGCCGATCACGGCGACCCAATAGAGACATGTATCCGGGCAGTCATGTCCTGATCGGCATCGCGCTGCGCACGACGGTGATTTACGGCGTCGTGCTGCTGGGCATGCGGGTCAGCGGCAAGCGCGAAGTCGGGCAGATGACGCCCTTCGATCTGACCCTGCTCCTGCTCCTGAGCAACGCGGTACAGAACGCGATGACCGGTCCGGATACGTCGGTCCTGGGCGGAGTCGTCGCAGCCTCGACTCTTCTTCTGCTCAACTACCTGATCGCGGAACTCTCCGGCGGAAACCGGCGCTTCCGCAAATTGATCCAGGGCAGCCCAGTTTGCTGGTCCACGACGGCAAGATCATCGCCGGCCACATGGCTCGGGAGCACGTCAGCGTGGACGAGTTGCATCAGGCCTTGCGGGAGCATGGCATCGCGGGAATGAACGAGGTGGCGCTGGCAGTGCTCGAAGTGGATGGTTCGATCAGTTGCATGAAGTACGACGACATCAAGCCCACCGCGTCAACCCACCTGGCGCGCAGAAAGATTTTCAAGAAGCACGAGTAAGAACTCCCTACTTCGTCAACACCACGGGCAGCGGCTGATCGTAGGGCTGGATCGCCACGCTGAGCGACTTGCGCTTGTCGAAGTCGTCCTTGGTTACCGGAAAGCTCACCACGATCGTGCCCTGGGCCTGGCCGCCGGGAGGGATCTTGGTCTCGGGCGGAATGCGCGGCGATGGCGTGCTCTTTCAGCGCGGGAAAAGCCTGAAAGTAGCGGTCGAAGTCCACGGCGGATGCGGCCTCATCGGTGAATTCGCCACCGTCGGTGGTGATCTTGGCTTTGATGTCGTGGATCCACAGAGACTTCTCGCCTGAATTGTGCAGGGTGACATTTACCGCCACCATGACTGCGTGCTGGTCTGGAATTTCCACGGCCGCAATATTGTCCACCGAGCCGTCGCCTTGAGGCTTGGCGCGAGTCACGAAGGCGAAGATCCCGAGGAGGACGGCGGCGACCCCCAGCACGATGGCCACAATCTTGGCTGGCGGAAGATTGCGTTTCGCGGTGCCAAATTCCTCGCCGATATTGATTCCCGGGCCTGGGCCCAGGTCGATGATGGGAGTCGCGTCTGGTTCCGGAGTTGGCTCGGGAGTGGGTGATGACTGTGAGGGAACGTCTTCGGGCATGGGAGGCCTCGGCTGCGGTAATTCTATACGCTTCTGAAGCGAATGCTCCATCTCCTGGCCGCCACCCGAGCCGGGGTCATCCTGAGGGACTGTCAGTCCAGAAGGATCTGGCAGCGCGCCGTTCAATTTGCCAACCGGCGTACGATCCGTTCCACGCCAGATCCCTCGCAAGCTCGGGATGACGCCTTGAATAGTGGGCGCAGTTCTTGCCGCCCGGTGCTGCGCCTCGTATGCTGGTTGGTTCGTGAACCCGGAGGACACGGATGCGATGCAAGACAGGAAGTGCGACGTTTCACCCTGTGCGTGGGAGTTCTGTTTTGTTTCCTGATGACGTTTGCGGCTGCCCAGCAGGAGCCGGCGGCGACCTCCGCGGTTCGCGCCGGGCGGCTGATTGATGTACGAACCGGGCAGGTGACGACCAACGCTTACATCCTGATTGCGAAGGACCGCATTCTGCGAATTGCGGATTCGGCTCCGGCCGGCATTCCGACCGTCGACCTTTCCCGATACACCGTGGTTCCCGGCCTGATTGATTCGCACGCGCATGTGCTGGGGAATCCGAAGGACCAGTCTTCCGCTTCCGGGTTGCGAATGTCTTCGGCGCAGAAGACGTTGTGGGGAGTGCACAATCTGCAGATCTGGCTGGACCACGGGTTCACCGCCTTGCGCGATGCGGGCGAGAGCGATCTGGGGTACGGCCAGCTGGCGCTGCGCGACAGTATTGAGAAGGGACTGATCCGGGGACCGCGCATGGTTTCCGCGGGGAACTTTGTTTCCGTGAACGGAGGGCATGGAGACGCGGACGTGCTGGCGCCCGATCAGCAGTTGCCGCGGCGTCCCAATATCTCCGACACGGTGGACGATGTGAGCCGCGCGGTGCGGCGCGATATCAAGTACGGCGCGGACTGGATCAAGCTGATGGCGACCGGCGGCGTGATGGATCCGATCAGCGACTATCGGGTCGAGGAGTTGAGCGAAGAGCAGATGGCCAAGGCGGTCGAGGTGGCGCATCGCGCGGGGAAGAAAGTGATGGCCCATGCCGAAGGCGCGGAGGGCATCAAGGCGGCGGTGCGCGCGGGCGTGGACTCGATCGAACACGGCACTGTAATGGATGAAGAAGGGGCGCGGCTGATGGAGCAGCACGGCACCTGGCTGGTGCCGACGCTTTTCTGCTTCCAGCACGATCTGCAGACCGGGACCTCGCAGGGGCGCGATCCGGTCAGCTTCGCCAAGGGAGTGGCCATCGTGAAAGAGCAGGGACCGGCTTTCAAGCGGGCGCTGGCGCACCATCTGAAGATTGCTTATGGCGTGGACGACGACGTGGATTTTGTGTCGAAGGAATTTGGCGCGCTGGTGAACGGAGGCATGACGCCGATCGATGCGCTGCGGGCGGCGACCGTGAACGGGGCTGAGCTGTTGGGGCGCTCGAATGAGATTGGAACGCTCGAGCCGGGGAAGTTTGCGGATATTGTCGCGGTGGATGGCGACCCGCTGGCGGACATCACGGTGATGGAGAAAGTCGTGTTCGTGATGAAGGGTGGCGAGGTCTACAAGGCGGCCAAGTGAACCAGGGATTCATGTGGACGCGGGCGCCTTACCTCGCGCGGGGTTATACAAGACCGGCCGGGATCCGGGTGATCGAGACGGGCGGAACCGCCCGTCCTCCCTTTGTTTGCTCACTTCTCGTGGGGGACGGGCAGCGGGTTGCGTTCGGCGTACTGCCACTGGTGCCAGTAAGGGTAGATCGGCGTTTGTTCGCTGGCTCGATCGAGGATCGCTGACCTGCGCGGGCGAGAGCGACCATCCTGCCGCGGCGAGGTTCTGACGCAACTGCTCTTCGTTGCGGGCGCCAATGATCACCGTCGAGACGGTGGGCCGCTGCAGCAGCCAGTTCAGCGCGACCTGGGGAACGCTCTTTTCCGTTTCTTTGGCCACCTGATCCAAAGCGTCGACCACTTTATACAGATATTCGTCTGGCACCGGCGGTCCGTTCTCGCTGGTTTTGTGAAGGCGGCTGGTGGCGGGCAAAGGCTGTCCGCGACGAATTTTTCCCGTCAGGCGTCCCCAACCCAGCGGGCTCCAGACCAGTGCGCCAACTCCTTGATCAAGCGCCAGCGGCATCAGTTCCCATTCGTACTCTCTTCCGACCAGCGAGTAATAAACCTGATGGCCGACGTAGCGGGACCAGCCATAGCGCTCCGAAACGTCCAGAGATTTCATCAAATGCCAGCCGGAAAAATTTGAGCAGGCGATGTAGCGAACTTTTCCGCTCTCGACCAGGTGGTTGAGCGTGCTCAGAGCTTCCTCGACGGGAGTGAGCGCGTCGAATCCGTGAAGATGATAGATGTCGATGTAGTCGGTGCCCAGACGCCGCAGGCTGGCTTCGCAGGCCGTGATCAGGTGATGGCGCGATGATCCGATATCGTTCGGTCCTTTGCCCAGGCGAAACGAGGTCTTGGTTGAGATCAAGAGGTCCTGGCGTCTTCCGGCGATGGCCTTGCCGAGGATTTCCTCGGAGAGGCCGGCGGAATAAACGTCGGCGGTGTCGAAGAGATTGACGCCGGCTTCCAGGCAGATATCGACCAGGCGGGTGGCTTCGGCTACGTCGCTCGATCCCCAGGCGCGGAAGAATTCGGTGCCACCGCCGAAGGTGCCGGTGCCAAAACTTAGGGCGGGTACTTTGAGGCCGGAGCGGCCCAGTTGTCGGAATTCCATGGGAGATAGATGCGATGTGGTGGGGAGAGATTCGGATTTTGTTGGGCTGGGAAAGCGAAAATCCTAAGAAGAACACATGCGATCCGCTGATAGGGGTCCTTCGACTGCGTGGCTGCTTCGCTTCGCGAAGCGGCCACTCCGCTCAGGATGACACAGAAAACTTTGGCGACCGCATTTCGCGCCTTCTACCAGGCATGCTTCATGGCTTTGGCGAACTTCTGGACCGGCAGGGTGTTCAGCACGTCTTCTTTGGTGAGCCAGGCGCGGCGGGCCTGCAGGATGCCGAAGCGAATCTTGTCCATGTGGGAGGTGTGGTGGGAGTCGGTGTTGATCACGATTTTCACGCCGTGCTCTTTGGCCAGCCGGAGATGGCGGTCGTTGAGGTCGAGGCGATCGGGATAGGCGTTCAGTTCCATGGCGACCTTTTTCTTGGCGGCTGCCTTCAGCACGGCGTCGAAGTCGAAGGCGTAGGCCTCGCGGCGCAGCAACAGGCGGCCGGTGGGATGGCCGAGCAGCGAAGTGTTCGGGATTCTCGACCGCCTTGAGCAGGCGGTCGGTCATCTCGGCGGGAGTCTGGTTGAAGTGGGAGTGCACGCTGGCGATGACGATGTCCATCTGCTCGAGAACGGAGTCGGAGAGGTCGAGGGTGCCGTCGGCCAGGATGTCCACTTCGATGCCGGCGAAAATTCTGATGCCGCCGAGCTTGTCGTTGACGGCGCGAATGCGCTGAATGTGTTCGACCGCGCGCTTGTCGTCGAGGCCGTTGGCGAAGGCCAGGTTCTTCGAGTGGTCGGTGATGGCCATGTATTTGTAGCCATGCTCTTGGGCGGCCTCGGCCATTTCTTCGATGGTGTTGCGGCCGTCGGTCTCGACGGTGTGCATGTGGACGTCGCCCTGCAAGTCGGCCTGGGTGATCAGAATGGGCAGAGTATGGGACTGCGGCGGCATCGATCTCGCCCAGGTTTTCGCGCAGCTCGGGAGGAATGTAGTCGAGTTTCAGCTTGGCATAGATTTCTTCTTCGGTTTTTCCGGCGACCGGCTTTTCGGTGTCGAGTTTGGCCAGGCTGTATTCGCTGAGGGTGTAGCCCATTTTCAGGGCGCGCTGGCGCAGGGCCACGTTGTGGGCTTTCGAGCCGGTGAAGTATTGCATGGCGGCGCCGAAGGACTCGGGAGGCAGAAGGCGCACGTCCACCTGCATGCCGCTGCGCAGACGAAAGCTGACTTTGTTCTCGCCGCGGGCGATGATTTCCATGAGGCCGGGAAGTTTGATGACGTGCTCGATGAGCTTCTCGCGGGCAGCGTCATCGCAGCAGGCCTTGCCCGTGACCAGGATGTCGAGGTCGCCGACGGTTTCGCGTCCGCGGCGCAGCGAGCCGGCGGGAGTTATTTTTTCCACGCCGGGATAGTCGCGAAGATGCTCGATGATCTTTGTCGGCTTCGCGTTCGGCGGCGTCGAGCAGGAAGCGGCCGGCGATGCGGCGATAGTCTTCGATGGCCTTGAGCAGTTTCTGTTCCTGCTTCTCCCCCATGCGGGGAAGCTCGCGTATCTTTCCCTCTCGGGCCAGTTTGGCCACGCCCTCGAGATCGCTCACCTGGTAGGCGCTCCAGATGAGGGCGATGGTCTTGGGGCCCAGGCCCTGGATCTTGAGCAGGTCGAGCATCGAGGGGTGATACTTCTTGAGCAATTCGGCGTGCAGTGAAAGTTTGCCCTCCTTGAACATTTCCTGCATGTTCACCAGCATGCCTTTGCCGATGCCGGGGATGGCCAGCACTTTCTTGGGATCGTCGATCAGGTCGGCGATCTGCTGGGTCTGGGCTTCGATGGCTTCGGCGGCGTTGCGGTAGGAGCGGATGCGGAAGGAATCCTGCCCGTCGATTTCGAGCAGGTCGGCGGTTTCGTAGAGAATGCCGGCGATGGCTTTGTTGTCCATTGCGATAAAGATTAAACAAGTTGGGGCTGGAGGGAAAGGTCGGGCGATGGGGATAGGTTGCTACCGGGCGCTTGCGAGGGCAGGATGCCCTCGCGACAGCCGGCGGGACGCCGGCGCTACTCTAGTTACGAAACATCTTACGACGCCTTGGTGACGTTGGCGGCTTGCGGACCCTTTTGTCCCTGGGTGACCTCGAACTCGACTTGATCGCCTTCCTGAAGACTCTTGTAGCCTTCGGAAGTGATCGCGCTGTAGTGCACGAAGACGTCAGGGCTGCCGTCGTCGCGTCCGATAAAACCGTAGCCCTTGGCGTTATTAAACCACTTCACCGTACCTTTCAAACGTTCCACGTACGCCCCCTGGGCACGTTCTCTTGCAATGCGAGGCCGTACCCTGCATTTGAGGCAATTGTGCTGCTAGAGAAAGAGTGCTGTCAAGAGATTGCGGCACAGAAAAGCCGCTATCTGTGCGGCTTTGAACCCCGCCGCGACTGGCTCAGCCAGAGGATGCCGGAGATGGTCTTGGCGTCCTTGATAGTGCCTCGCATGACCATGCGAACCGCGGCAGAAAGCGGCACCATGCGAATGTGGATGACCTCATCGGCCTCGGGTTGAGCCTGGCCGGGGCGCAGTCCGCGCGCAAAGTACAGGTTCATGGTCTCGGCCAGAAAGCCGGGGCTGGCGTAGAAGCGCAGAATGCAGCGCCAGCGCGACGCGGTGTAGCCGGTCTCCTCCAGGAGTTCGCGTTTGGCCGCGTCCAGGTCATTTTCACCTTCGTCGATCCGTCCGGCGGGCAGCTCCCAGAGCAGCTGGCGGGCGGCATGACGGTACTGGCGTTCGAGCAGGATGCGAGGCTCAGACTTGCCCTCTTCAACCGCGAGAATCACCACCGAACCGGAGTGGCGCACGATGTCGCGGCGAGTGCGCACGCCGCTGGGTTCGAGGACTTCGTCTGCGGTGACGCGGAAGGCAGGTCCGTGGTAGACCTCGCGGGAAGAGAGGACGCGGGCTTTCGGAGCGGCTTTCTTACGAGATGATTTCGGCATGGAAATACTATAAAGCAGGGCACGGCAGCGCGGGTCGAGTCGCCCGCGGCCACACGATTGTCGTGCAGAGGGAAATGCTATGCTGCGGCGATGGCAGTCAAACCACGCATTGCGATTGTGGGGCCGGGAAGATTGGGGAGCGCGCTGGCGCTGGAACTGAAGCGGACGGGATATCGCATCAGCGAAATCGTCTCCGGAAACAGCGGTGCATCTCGCCGGAAGGCCCGCGAGCTCGCCAGAACTGGTGCACTCCAGAGCGGCAGCCGTGGGAGAGCGTCTTCGACGCAGACCTGGTCTGGTTCTGCGTGCCTGACCGCGAGATTGCGCGGGCGGCTCGGCAACTTGCCGACATGGTGGATTGGCAAGGCAAAGTCGCGCTGCACTCCAGTGGAGCGCTGGCGAGCGACGAACTGCGTAAGTTGCGGCTCGCGGCGCGGCCGTGGCTTCGGTACATCCGCTGATGACATTCGTGCGCGGATCAGTTCCTTCGCTAAAGGGCGTGCCCTTTGCGTTGGAAGGTGATCCGGCAGCCGTGCGGGTGGCACGCAGGATCGTGCGAGACCTGGGCGCAGAGGCGTTTTCCATTTCAAGGAACAAGAAGATGGCTTACCACGCCTGGGGCGCGTTTACCTCGCCCTTGCTGATTGCATTGCTGGTGACGGCGGAGAGAGTTGCGCGAGCCGCCGGGCTTTCGACCGCCGAGGCCCGCAGGAAGATGCTGCCCATTTTGCGTCAGACTTTGGCCAACTATGCGAAGCTCGGCCCGGCGGGAGCTTTCAGCGGGCCGATTGTGCGCGGGGATGCGCAGGTGGTGCGACAGCACCTGAAGAGTTTGAAGAAGATTCCGGAGGCGAGAGCGGTTTACGTGGCGTTGGCGCGGGCTGGGGTTGCGGTATCTGCCGGCGGGGAATCGGGGAGAATTGGAGAAGCTGTTGAGAAAGTAGCACTGGGTTGTGCAGTCTTGCGTGAACGCGAGGTTAGTGAAGAAAGTAGGGGTCCTTCGACTCCGCACTGCTTCGCTTAGCGAAGAAGTTGCTGCGCTCAGGATGACAAGGGGATTTAGGTGACCATCAGTCTTTCGATTTTTCGGGCGTGGCCGGTGGTTTCGTCGCAATCGACGACTACCGCGCAGAGGCGAACGTCGCCGGTGGCGGCTTCGAAGCGGGCGGGCATGTTGTTCAGAAAGCGTGCGATGATCAGTTCTTTCTGCACGCCGATCACGCTGTCATAGGGTCCGGTCATGCCGACGTCAGTGATGTAGGCGGTGCCGCCGGGCATGACCCGTTCATCGGCGGTCGGAATGTGGGTGTGGGTGCCGACCAGGGCCGTGACCCGGCCATCCAGATACCATCCCATGGCAAGTTTCTCGGAAGTGGTTTCGGCGTGCAAGTCGACGAAAATCACCTTGGCCTTGATCTCTTTCAGCAATTGGTCGGCAACGCGAAAGGGATCGTCGTTGGCGGCCATGAAGACGCGTCCCTGAAGATTGATCACGGCGTAGGGGACACCTTTCTTGCTCCCCTCGTAGACGCCCCAGCCCGGCATTCCGGTGCGTAATTCGCCGGGCGCAGCAGGCGGCGGGCCGGGCTGTGCTGGTTGCCGTCGGCGGTCTGAAAGTAGTCGATGATTTCACGCTTGTCCCAGATGTGATTGCCGGTGGTGATCACGTCGATCGCCCAGCTCGAACAGGTCTTCCGCCAGCGCGCCGGTGATGCCGAAGCCGCCGGCAGAGTTCTCGCCGTTCGCGATCACGAGATCGATGGCGTGATCCTTTACCAGGCCGGGCAGGCGGTCTTTCACGATGTTGCGTCCGGGACGTCCGAAAATGTCGCCGATGAAGAGAATGTGCATGGTTTGAAGATTATGTTTCGATGGTAACACGCGAAAAGTCGTCGGTCGTTGGTCCTCGGCCGTTAGGTCGATTGTGACGCGCATTACTGACGACTGACGACCGACGACTGACGACTGCTCTTCCAGTTCCGCTGTTTTCAGAAAATCGTAATTGCCGGAAGAATTCAGCGTCGAGGTTGCGTACTCGTTTGGAGTGCACCAGCACGTTGTCGAAATACCAGAGATTGATGTAGGGCAGTTCGTCGGCCAGGGTGCGCTGGATTTCCGCGTAGAGTTGTTTGCGGGTGTTCTGGTCGAGTTCGTGGCGGGCCTGGTCGATCAGCGCGTCGATTCGCGGGTCGGCGAAGTATCCGCGGTTGGCGCCGTTGGGAGGGAACTTGGAGGAGTGAAAGATGTATTCGAAGATGTCCGGGTCTTCGTTGCCGCCGATCCAGCGCAGGGAATAGAGCTGGAACAGGCCGTGGGTCACGTCGGAGAAGAAGGTCGCGAATTCGAAAGTGCGAATATCGAGCGCGATTCCTACCTGGCGCAGTTGCTGCTGCAGCACCGCCGCCATCAGGCGCGTGCTTTCCTCGGTGGACGATTTCATGGTGAGGTGAAAGCGGACACCGTTTACCTCGCGATATCCGGCTTGCTCGAGCAACTGGCGGGCGCGCGCGGGATCGTGGTCGTAGGCGGGCACGTCGCCGTTGTAGGCCCAGCTCTCCGGAGGCAGGACGCTATTGGCGGGCCGGGCGAAACCGCGCATGCAGGTATTCGAGAAAAGGGCGGCGGTCGATGGCGTAGGCGAGGGCCTGCCGCACGCGCTCATCTTTGAGAATGGGATCGCGCAGATTGAAAGCCAGATAAGCCAGCACCGTGCCGGGAGCACGCAGCACGGCGAGATTGGGATCGCGCTCCAGGGTCAACACCATGTCGGAGGTCAGGGCGTTGATGGCGATATCGGCGCTGCCCTTGCGCAATTCGAGCGCCCGCGTGGTGGTGTCGGGCACGACGATAAAGCGGACAGTTCTGAAGATGCGCTTTCTCGCCCCAGTATTCGTCATTGCGGGCAAGCACAACTTCCTTGTCCGGCTCCGCGCTGACGAAGCGGAAAGGGCCCGGAGCCGATGGGCTTGCGGCTGATCTCGTCGCCGCTGCCGTAGGGCACGATGCCCATGGCGCCGTCGGAGAGATTCCACAGCAGAGTCGCGAAAGGTTCTTTGAGGTGGAAGACGACGGTGTAGTCATCGGTCGCGTCGATGTGATCTACAAATCGGTAGACACTCGCCTTGGTGCTGCGAATCTTTCCCTGCAGCAGGGAATCGAAAGTCCACTTTACGTCGCGGGAGGTCAGGGGACGGCCGTCGTGAAACTTTACGCCGTGATGCAGGTGGAAGACGTAGGTGAGCGGATCGGGAATCTCCCAGCGCTCGGCCAGGCCGGGAGCGACGTTGAGATGGGCGTCGCGGGTGAGCAGGTCGTCGAAGATGAGGTCGTCGATGCGCTCGGATTGCGCGTCGAGACCAACGCGGGGATCGAGATTGGTGGGGCTGCTCTCGATGATCATCACCAGGGTGTTGGGGTCGGGCTTGCTGGCGCAGGAGAGGGTGAGGGCGAGGCATGCGGCGCAGGCCAAGAGTCTTGGAGCGCTCGCGATAAAGTCAAAAGCAGGCGCAAGGTCCCTCGACTCGTTTCGGCGCGCGAGCGCGCCTTCATCTTCGCTCGGGATGACAGCGTAAATTGGCGGTTAGGCATACGAGATCTTTCCCAGGATCGCGGGCCGCTTGGCGCCCGTCGCGGAGGGAATATTCGATGGGCGATGGTTCCAGGTTTCGTATGCCATGAGGGCGAAGGCGGCGGCTTCTTTGGCTGCAGAGGGCAATCCGAATTCGTCGGAAGCGCGAATAGTCAGATGCAACGGCCGAAGTTCGTTGGCCAGCATGGCGAGCAAGGTTGGATTGTTGGCGCCGCCACCGGAAACAACGAACTCTCGAAAGCGTCCCGCGACGCGGCAGCACGAAGCGGCGTACGGCATCGGCGATCGAACGCGCCGTCAGAGCTGTGGCGGTGGCGACCACATCCGCCTTGCTGGCTCGTCCACAACGTTTGACGAAACGCTGGGCGAACTCGCGTCCGAATTCTTCGCGGCCGGCGGTTTTGGGTGGCTTGCGGCGGAAAAATGGCAGGCGCAGGAGATCGGAAATGACCGGTTCGAGAACTGTACCCGACGCGGCGATGCGGCCATCGCGATCGTAGGGCTGGCCGAAGAGTCGGTCGGTCACTGCGTCGATCACCATGTTGCCGGGGCCGGTGTCGAAAGCTGTCACTTGCTTAGGCGATGCTCCGGCCGGGATTGCCGTCAGGTTCGCGATGCCGCCGATGTTTTGCACGATGCGGCCGATTTGCTGATCGCGATACAGCAAGTAATCGAGGAAGGGAACCAGCGGCGCGCCTTTGCCTCCGGCGGCCATGTCGGCGGGGCGGAAATCGGAGACGACCGGAACGCCGACACGAGCGGCGAGCACCGCGCCCTCTCCGGTCTGCCATGTGACGGCCAGCTTGCGGCCAAGAAATTTCGCAGGCTCGCCCTGATGATAGAGAGTCTGGCCGTGGCAGCCGACCAGTTCTGCTTTCAGGTGGAAACGGCGTTGGGTGGCGAGGAGGGCTTCGGCGTAGAGTTCGGCGAGCAGAAAATTCAGGCGGGCCAGATCGGCTACGCTGGCTGCTTTCGCGTTCATGGCTTCGCAGGACGGCTTGGCGGACTGTTCTTCGGGTACGGGTATTCGGCGTGGGCCAGGAATTTGAAGGACAGGTTCGTGGAGCCGAAGCACGCGGGCGGGGGCGCCCGCGCCACACGAGCTTGATCAGGGCCACGTTGATGCCATCTGCCGATGTGCCGCTCATGATGCCGGCGACGATCATGAGGCTGCCGCTCCCGAGTCTGGAGCAGGCCGACCTGTTCGCTGAGTTCCCGTACCTGGCGGGAGAGTTTCTCGCAGCTTGGCCAGCGTTGGCGCCGGCGGCCTGCGCTTCAAGTGCGGATGATTTCTTCTTGAAGGCCAGCACGCGAGCGGCGGACTCGGCTACACGCTGGGCAAACTTGCGATTGCTCTCAGCTTCTTTGATCAGGGCTTCGTAGGATCGCGTGACGTACTCCTCGATGTGGCAGATCAGGCAGAGATCGCCGCCGGCGCGGATGTGTTCGACCGCGGCCTGCTCGATGGGCGCGGCTTTCAACACGCCTCCCATTTCCAGATCGTCGGAGACGACCAGGCCGCGGTAGCCGATCTTCTTTCGCAGGACATCGGTGATCCACTTCTTGGAGAGCGATGCCGGGCTTCTGATCGTGCGTGATCGCAGGATAGTTGGCGTGTCCGATCAGGACCATGGGCAGCTCACGGCGCAGCATTCGGTAGGGATACAAGTCTTCTGCCCAGATCTTCTTCCACGACTTGTTGATGGACGGAAGTTCCTGGTGGGTATCGAGGTTGGCTTCGCCGAGGCCGGGAAAGTGCTTGCGCTGAACCGACAACGTTGGCGGCGCGCAATCCCTTGCAGAAATTCGCGGGCATAGAGGACCGCCTGCTTTGGGATCGGCAGAAACGGCGCGGGAACTCATGACCGTCTTCGAGGCTTCGAATGCGAGGTCTACCACCGGAGCGAAATCGGTATTGAATCCCAACGTCCGGCAGGATTCGCCGATCACTTTGCCGTGCTTGCGGAAAAGCTTGCGATCGCCGGTGGCGAAGACATCGGCAGCGGAAGGGGTTCGGCCGATGACGTTGCGAAAGCGGTCGACGCGGCCTCCTTCCATGTCCACGGCGGTGAAGAGCGGGGTCGAGACGCAGGCCTGGCAGTCGTTGAGCAGCCTGTAGGTTTGGTCTCCGCCGGTAATGTTGCGGGCGAAGAGGATGACGCCGGCCGGCTGCAGGCGAGTCAGCAGAGCAGCGAGGCCGGAGGACATTTCGGTGCCGTCGAAGCCGATGATCAGCAGTTGACCGATACTGTTGCGAAGACTCGGAAGAGCTTATGTTTCTTGGCATTATGGATAATTATTTAAGTATTGCTTTATTTCTGGACCGAGGATGCGGTTTCAAGTACCTCGACAGCTGAAGCGTTCTTCTTGCAAGTACAAATGCTGCGCTAAAGAACTGCTCCACTCAGAGACCAGCCGAACTTTATTTCCACCAAAACCTGTGCAGCTCATTCCAAACCAAAATTCAGGCGAACTTCATTCCACCTGCTTCTTCAGTTGGGCCAGCAGGTTCAGCGCCTCCAGCGGAGTCAGCGAGTTCAAGTCTACTTCGCGCAACTTGTCCAGCACCGGTTGCGACAGCGGAGTGAAGATGGTCAGCTGCGCTGCCGGAGGAGTTGAGTCCGGCGAGAGATGTCCCATCAACTGACGTTCTGCACTCTCGTGTTCGGCCAGGACTTCGCGGGCACGCACGATCACTTCGTGAGGAAGTCCCGCCAGTTTGGCGACTTCGATTCCGTAGCTGCGGTCGGCCGCGCCGGGAGCGACTTTCCGCAGGAAGGCGATTCCGCCGCCGGTTTCTTTCACGGTCACGTGATAGTTCTTGACGCCGGAGAGTTGCTCGGCCAGTTCGGTCAATTCGAAGTAGTGAGTGGCGAACAGCGTCTTGGCCCGGGTGCGGGCATGAATGTACTCGACTGCTGCCCAGGCGATGGCCAGGCCATCATAGGTCGCGGTGCCACGGCCCACTTCGTCGAGCAGGATCAGCGACCGTGGAGTCGCGGTGTGCAGGATGGCGGCGGTTTCCGTCATCTCGATCATGAACGTGGAGCGGCCGCGGGCCAGATTGTCGCTGGCGCCGATGCGGGTGAAGACGCGATCGACCAACCCCAGCCGGGCCGAGCGCGCGGGCACGAACGATCCCGCTTGCGCCATGATCACCGTGAGCGCGGCCTGTCTCAGATAGGTGGACTTGCCGCCCATGTTCGGGCCGGTCAGCACCATGATGGCGTTGGTGGTCGAGTTCAGGAAAAGATCGTTGGGAACGAAACGGTCTCCGCTGCCCAGTTCCAGTTGCTCGATGACCGGGTGGCGTCCGGCGACGATTTCAATGTCGGCGGAGTCGTCAAACCTGGGGCGGCAGTAGTCTCGTGAGGCCGCAATCTGCGCCAGCGCGGCCAGGACGTCGATTTCGGCGAGGGCGAGCGCGGTCTGGCGGATGCGGCGGGCTTCTCCGGCGATGGCCGAGCGCAACTCGGCAAACAGGCGGCGCTCGATGTCTACGATTTTTTCCTGGGCGTCGAGAATCTTGGATTCGTATTCCTTCAACTCCGGGGTGGTGAAGCGCTCGGCATTGACCAGGGTCTGCTTGCGTTCGTAGTCGGGCGGGGCCAGGTGCGAATTCGCCTTCGAGATTTCGAGATAGTAGCCAAAGATCGAGTTGAACTTTACCTTCAGGCTGGCGATGCCGGTGCGCTGGCGCTCGCGCTGCTCGATCTGCGCCAGGAATTGCTTGCTGTTGCGGCTCAGGTCGCGGAGTTGGTCGAGTTCTTGGTCTGACTCCCGGCTGAATCACGCCGCCGTCGCTGAGGGAGATTGGGGGCTCCGGAATGATGGTGGTTTCGATGCGCTGGCGAAGGTCGGTTAGTTCGTCGACTGAGGAGTGGAGTGTGGTGAGGCGATCTCGGGAGCTTTCATGGGGTTGGGCGACTGGCGTCGTCCGCGCGGCCGAGTCGGCCGCGACCACACGTGCGCCGAAGGCAGCTTTGCGGACTGCCGGGAGCTTGGCCAGAGAAGCGGCCAGGGCCAGGACGTCGCGCGGGTTGGCGGTTTCCAGAGTGACCCGGCTGAGCAGGCGCTCCAGGTCGAGAATGCCATCGAGTGCGCGGCGGAGTTCTTCGCGGGCGATGGTTTCTTTTACCTGAGCCTCGACAGCGTCCAGACGGGCGTTGATCTCCGCGATGTCGATCGACGGGCGCAGCAGCCAGGAGCGCAGGAGGCGCTTGCCCATGGGCGTGACCGTGGCGTCAATCGAGCGGAACAGGGTGACGCCGGCGTCGGCGCCGGCGAAGAGCGGTTCGATCAGTTCCAGATTGCGCACGGTGACTGCATCGAGCACCAGGCAGGTTTGGCGTTCGTAGAATCCGATGCGATCGACGTGACTTAAAGTCCCGCGCTGGGTGGAGCGAACATAATAGAGGATGGCGCCGGCGGCGGCTGCGGCTGCCGGCTTGCCCGACGAGGCCAAAGCCTTCGAGCGACAGCACTCCGAAATGATTTTCCAGCAGCGGGATGGAGTGGTCAGGGGCGAAGATCCAATCGTCGAGTGGGAGTCTCGGCGTAGCCGGAGGTGGTGGAGACTTTCGCGGGCGAGGCGCGCCCGCGCCACACTGGAACCCTTCGAACAGCGGGGCGGATGATGCGTACAGCACTTCCTTGGGGCGCAGTTGCTGGATTTCTTCCTGAATTCTTTTGGCGGCGTCTTCTCCCTGGAACTCGGTGGCGCGAAATTCTCCGGTGGAGAGGTCGAGGGCGGCGAAGCCGACGCGCTCGCCGGTCTGCGCGATCGCGGCGAGGAAATTATTTTCTTCGGAACTCAGCGAAGAATCGGCCGCGGTGCCGGGAGTGACGACGCGGGTGACTTCGCGCCGCACCAGTTTCTTCGCCAGGCGCGGATCCTCGACCTGCTCGCAGATGGCGACCTTGAAGCCTTTGCGGATCAGCTTTGAAATATAGCCTTCGGCGGCATGGTGGGGCACGCCGCACATGGGGATGGCGATGCCTTTTTCTTTGTTGCGCGAGGTGAGCGTGATCTGCAGTTCTTTGGCGGCCAGGACGGCGTCGTCGAAGAAGAGCTCGTAGAAATCTCCCAGGCGGAAGAACAGCAGGGCGCTGGGATGCTCCTTCTTGATGGCGGCATACTGCCGCATCAACGGCGTGGACGGCTCGGTCATTTCAGCGGGGTTCGTGGCGCGGATTATAACAAAGGCGGTGGTGCTCCTCCGGGTGATGGAGATCACCATGGGTACGTTTCTTCCGCTCCTTCGGAGCTTGGTGCTTGACGCACGGTAACCCCGGGCTTGCGCCCGGGGCTCAATTCTTTCGCCGCTTCGCGGCTCGTGCATTCGGCTTGGCCACGAGCTCTACTCGCGAGTGCCGGCCTTGTCCGTCCGGATGCCAGATCGCAGTTGACGTGCCCGCCGCGCCGATGTTTTCCTTACAGCCATGGAATTGCGTAAGGATCCGATTACCCGCTCCTGGGTCATTACGGGCGATGATGTGCCCGATCACGCTCCCCGAGCGGAAGCGTTTCTGCCGGTTTTGTGCCGACTCGCCGGTGGCGGCACAAGTGGTTTCGAACATGCCGGGAGTGGAGGGCGGTCCGTGGTCGGCGCGTGCGGTGGTCCATCCCGCGCCGCTTTATCGGATCGAGGGCGAGCCGACGCGGCGCGGCGACGGCATTTACGATCGCATGTCGCTCGGTGGGTGCGCACGAAGTGCTGGTGGAGAATCTCCGGCACGACCGGCAGTTGTGGAACGCGAGCGACGCGGAGATTGAGCAGTTCCTGCTGCTGGCGGCGCATCGCATCCAGGACTTGAAACGCGATGCGCGCTTCAAGTACGTCAGCATCTTCAAGAATCACGGGGTCAATGCCGGCCAGGAATTCGAGCATCCCACGTCGCAGCTGACCGCGACCACGTTTGTTCCGCGCCGGGTGCTGTACGAGCTGCGCGCGGGACGGGACTATTTCAAGGCCAAGGAGCGCTGCGTTTTCTGCGACATCATTTCCCAGGAACTGCAGCAGAACCAGCGCGTGATCGAAGTGCGGGGCGACTTTATCGCGCTCTGTCCGTACGCGCCGCGCGTGCCCTATGAGACCTGGATCATTCCGCGGACGCCATGAAGCGGCGTTCGAGCGTTACGGACTGGCCCGGCCGGCGAGCATGCTCGATCTCGCGGCGCTGTTGCGGCGCACGCTGCAAAGGATTCGCACCGTGACCGGCGAATTTCATCTCGTGCTGCACACTTCTCCCAACACGTTGTTTCGATCGAAGAGCCTGGATTATTGGAAGACCATCGATGACGACTACCACTGGCACATCGAAATCCTGCCGGTGATTGGAGGGAAAGCGAAGTCGTACACGTTCAAGGAAGTCTATTACTCGCCGGTGAGCTCGGAGAGCGCGGTCAAACTGCTGCGGGAGGCGAGGATCGACGGCTAGAAGGCGGGCCTCGGACGTCAGACCTTCGGACCTCAGCCTCGGTCTAGACTGTCAGGGCTGACGGCTTACGCAGACGACAACGACCAACGACTGTTCCTATGACTCTTCGTCGCATGAAGACGTACACCGGTGGCCAGGGATACGTCTATCAGTACTATTTCGTGGGCAAGCGGGCTGGCCTTGGCCGATGCGGTCGAAGCTCCGGCCAGCGAATATATTTTCGATGTCACTTCGGACCGCAAGACTACCTTTGCCGTGAGCGTCTTTCTGCCGGACGAATCTTTGAAGGCCTGGGCGGACCGGCACGGACGCGCGCTGACCGATGCCGAGCAGTACGGCGTAGTGAAGATGCGGTTGTTTCAGGCCTTTGACGAGATCGAAGACATGCTGGCGAAGGGGCGCAGGTTGGTGGTGACCGAGCGAATCTGGACACGGCACTGAGTGCGCTGGGGGTGCAATAGTCGCGAGGCTTTCAGATAGGCTCTTGCTTGAGACTCGCTGCGGCTTCTTGGCGCTCGCTCGGAGGGCAGATGCCCTCCGGACAGCCGGCAGGACGCCGACACTACCATGCCTGGCCGGTTACTCGGTTGACCTTCTGATTTTTCTGCCTCACGACTGGTGCAGACTATAATCACGAGGGCGGACGCATCATGGCGGTCCGTTGGCTTCGAATCTGTTTATGCCGATACTGTGGCTCCGAGTGGCGCTTTGCTGCTATGCCGTGGGCCTGCTCTACGCCTTGCTGGCCTTGACTCGCACCAGTTCGCTGTTGAACCGGGTGGCGCTGCCGGCCATGAGCCTGGGGATGGTGTTTCAATTTGTATCCTTGACCGAAGCGGTTCTGCTGTCGGGACAGCTGACGCTTACCTCCGTGCACAATTCAGAGTCGCTGCTGTCCCTGATGGTGATGGCGGCATTCATGATTGTGTATCTGGTGTACCGCACCACCTCGCCCGGGATCGTCGTCTTTCCCCTGGTGTTTGTTTTGACATTCGTCGCGGCCACCACCCAGCAGCCGTTTCTGCTGGCATCGCCGGGCATGCGCCGGGGATGGCTCTTTGTCCACATCGCCATGATCTTTGTCGGTTATGCGGCGCTGTTCCTCAGCTTTGCCGCCAGCCTGCTTTATCTTTTGCAGGAGCGCAGTCTGAAGTCGAAGAAGCCAGCCGCGATTCTGTTGCGCCTGCCCGCCCTCGAAGTCATTGATCAGATCGGCTATCGCTCGCTGCTGCTCGGCTTTCCTTTTATGACGCTCGGGCTGGTGGCGGGTAGCATCGTGGCCCAGGCCACTTACGGGCGGCTGGACCTTCTCGATCCCAAGATTTTTCTTTCGTTGCTGATGTGGGCGGTGTACATGGTGATGGTGTTTACCCGCTGGAATGCGGGCTGGCGGGGACGCCGGGCCGCCTATCTTGCCACCGGCGCCGTGGTGGCCGCGGTGATCGCCTGGTCGGCGAACTACTACAGTACGATTCACGGGTTCGTCCAATCATGAAGTTTCAGCTCATTGGGGTGAATCACAAGACCGCGCCGGTGGAGGTGCGGGAGCGCCTTGCGATCCCTGAGTCGCACTTGCCCGAGGCATTGCGGCGATTGGCTGGGCATCCGGGAGTGGAAGAAGGAATCATTCTCTCGACCTGCAACCGGGTCGAAGTGTTGACCCAAACCAAGAATGGCGCGGTGGACCTGCGCGGCTTTCTGCGCGATTACTTTCAACTGAAGCCTTCCGACTATGAACCCCACTTGTATGAATACCGCGAAGCGAGGCGGTCCGTCACCTGTTTCGCGTGACTTCCAGCCTGGACTCGATGGTTGTGGGAGAACCGCAAATTCTGGGGCAGGTGAAGGAGGCGTACGCCACGGCCCGCGCCGTCGGCGTGGTGCATTCGCAGCTTGATCTGCTTTTGACCCGGGCGTTCGCTGTGGCTAAACGAGTGCGCACGGAGACCGCGGTCGGATCGTCGGCGGTGTCGGTGGCCTCGGTTGCGGTGGAACTGGCGAAGAAGATTTTTGGATCATTGCAGGGTAAGCATGTCTATCTAGTGGGCGCGGGCAAGATGAGCGAACTGGCGGCGCGTCACTTGATCGCTCACGGCGCGGAATCTATTTTTGTGGCCAACCGCACTTACGATCGGGCGCAACAGCTGGCGGCGAAGTTCGACGGACAGGCAATTCTGTTCGAACAACTCTACGAGACTTGCGACCGTGCCGATATCGTGATCACTTCGACCGGCGCGCCCCATGCCATCTTCCGGCGGGAGCATGGCGAGCTGTTTCTGGCCCGGCGCAAGAATCGGCCCATGTTTTTTATTGATATTGCGGTGCCGCGCGATGTCGATCCGGAGATGAACCGGCTGGATGGCATCTTCGTGTACGACATTGACGATTTGCAGCAGGCCGTAACCTCGCACGTTGACGACCGTAGAAAAGAGGCCGAGCGCGCCGAGGCAATCATCACGGGAGAAGTGGAGCGCTTCAAAGTCCGGCTGCAGACACTGGATGTGGTTCCCACGATCGTCTCGTTGCAAGACCATCTCGAAACGATCCGCCAGGCCGAGATTGACCGGGTGCGAGGCCGGCTGGGGCCGCTTTCGCCGGAGCAGGAACTGGCGGTCGAAGCGCTCACGCGGGGGATCATCAGCAAGATCATGCACACTCCGATCAGCACATTGAAGACCGCCGTGAGCCAGCCGGAAGCTACTACCGTGGTGGATATCGTGCGCCGGCTCTTTGATCTGCAAGACAAGGATTTGCAGGACCAGAAGAAAAAAGAAGACGAGAAGAAAGCGGCGACCCCCTCTGGTGCAAACCGCGGAGCCAAAACTTAGTGGCTCTGCTACGCATCGGTTCCCGCGGATCACAGTTGGCCCTCTGGCAGGCGAATCACATCAAGGCCCTGCTCGAACAGCGCGGACATCACGTCGAAATTGAAATTATCAAAACC
Organism: Terriglobia bacterium; assembly: GCA_963816865.1. GTDB lineage: Bacteria > Acidobacteriota > Terriglobia > Terriglobales > Acidobacteriaceae > JAIQFF01. The sequence goes on along the minus strand of CAWFMU010000036.1, from coordinate 193,724 downwards.
ACCGGTGATCGCATCACCGATGTCGCGCTGGCCCAGGTCGGCACCAAGGGCATGTTCACCAAGGAAATTGAAGAAGCGCTATTAGAAAAGCGCGTGGATCTCGCGGTACACAGTCTGAAAGATCTACCTACAGAAATTCCTGCCGACTTCGAGATTGTGGCGATCACCGCTCGGGAAGATGCCCGAGATGTTTTCTGTTCGCACAAATACAGCGGCTTGAAGGATCTGCCGAACCGGGCGCGGGTAGGGACCAGCAGCCTGCGGCGGCAGGCCCAGCTGAAGGCGCTGCGGCCTGATCTCGATATTCATCCCTTGCGCGGAAATGTAGACACGCGGCTGCGCAAGCTCGAGGCCGGCGAATACGATGCCGTGATTTTGGCCGCGGCGGGACTGAATCGCCTGGGCAAACGAGAGTGCATTCGTCAGGTGCTTCCGGCCAAGCTGATGTGCCCTGCAGCCGGGCAGGGCGCTCTGGCGATCGAGATTCGCAACGACGATGCGGGTTTGCGGCGGCATCTTATTTTTCTAGATGATCACGCGGCGCGTAGCACAACTAGCTGCGAACGGGCGCTGCTGAACCAGATGGGCGGAGGCTGCCAGGTTCCGATCGGGGCACTGGCGGAAGTCGTTAATGGCCGGTTGTATCTCGAGGCTGTCGTTGCGCGACCGGATGGGACGAAAGTGTTGCGGGAATCTGGCAACGGCGATGATCCGGTGAAGCTCGGAGAATCAGTGGGCGAGGCCCTGCTGCGGCAGGGCGGCGACGCAATTTTGCGGGAAGTCTACGGAACAGCGGTAGCGACACCGCAGCAACCGTGAGGCATTAGCCTTGTGTGGGCGGGGGCGAATTGCCCGCGCCGACGGAACCAACAATCCAGGGAATGAAATCGACCTCAAAATCATGGACGGCGGCACCGCTCTCAGGAGTTCGAGTGCTGGTCGGACGGGCGCGGCGTCAGGCGAGTGCGCTCTCTTCCGGTCTGCGCGAGCTGGGCGCGGAGGTCCTGGAAATTCCTTTCATCGAGATCCGCAAGCCCCGGTCTTACAAGGCTCTGGATGCCGCACTGAAACATCTTGCCGAGTATGACTGGCTGATCCTGACCAGCGTGAACGGGGTGGACGCGCTGTGGGAGAGGGTGCGAAAGCTACGCATCGGTAATCAACCCATGCGTGGTCTGAAAATCGCTGCGATCGGGCCGGCTACCCGGCAAGCCATCGAGCAGCACGGAGTTAAGGTGAACGTTGTGCCTAAGGAGTACGTAGCGGAGTCCGTGGTAGCGAGTCTGCGGCGGAAAGTGAAAGGGAAGCGAGTGTTGCTGGCGCGGGCAAAAGTTGCGCGTGATGTGATTCCGCGGGAATTGCGCAAGCTGGGTGCACGGGTGGATGTGGTGGAGGCTTACGAAACGGTGGTTCCTCAGGCTTCGCGGCAGCGCTTACGGTCGGCTTTGGCGTCTCAGAGCCGGCGGCCTGATTGGATTACCTTTACCAGTTCTTCGACGGTGAGAAATTTTATGGAGCTGCTTGGCGGCAAAAGTCGGCGGTGGCGCCCGCTCCACATAGGCAATAGCGAAGATAACCGGGTGCGGCTTGCTTCCATTGGGCCGGTGACTTCGTCTACTCTTCGGGAGCTTGGGTTGCCGGTGGACGTCGAAGCTGCGGAATATACAATCCCTGGGCTCATCCAGGCTATTTCTTCCAGGAGGTAGGTTTGCGAACGACGCGTCTGCTTGCAACATTCGGTTTGGTTTTGATGGTTTCATTTGGAACGGCACAAACTGCTTCTTCAGATTTCCCGCCTGACGAACTCTTACAGCGCATCACCGTAGATGGCCTGCGGGCACACATGGCGTTTCTGTCGGACGACCTGCTGGAGGGGCGCGGCACCGGCACTCGTGGCTATCAGTTGGCGGCGAACTACGTCCGGGCGCAGTTCGAAGCGATGGGATTGAAGCCAGCAGGAGTGAACGGGTCGTACTTCCAAACTGTACGCTTTCGCAGGATTGAATTGTTGCGAGACAAGAGTTCGTTTGTAGTGAAACCCAAGAACGGTTCGACCCGGACCCTGACCATCGAGAAGGACTACGTGATGGGGGGCGACCCTCTTTCCGCCGACACCACGGCCGAAGGCCAGGTCGTATTCGTCGGCTATGGCGTGAGCGCCCCCGAGTTCCAATACGACGATTACGCGGGAGCCGATGTTCGGGGCAAGATTGTGGCGGCTTTGTATGGCGCTCCCCCCAGGATGCCGTCCGCTCCCGGCGCCCATTTTTCTTCTACCGAACAGAAATTGCGGATGGCGGCGGAGCATGGGGCCATTGGGTATATCTCGATCTGGGCGGGCAAGACCGAACAGCGAACTCCGTTTTCAGAGTACGTTCGCTTCACGCGAGGGCCGGCACTGCGTTGGCTGGATGAAAAAGGCGCACCCAATGACGCGGAGCCAAGCATCCGGGGTAGCGCTCGGATAAGTTCCAGCACGGCGACGTTGCTGTTCGAAGGATCGACGAAATCGTGGAAGGACGCGTTACGAGATGCTGAGAGTAGCCAGCCGCAGGCGTTTCCACTGGCGGCAAGCGTGACCATGCACATTGTCAGCCGCTACTCGGAGGCGGAGAGTCCGAACGTTGCGGCGATTCTGCCGGGCTCGGATCCCCAGCTCAAGAGTGAGTATGTCGCGTTCACCGCCCATCTGGATCACCTGGGCATCGGCGACGCGGTCAAGGGAGACAGCATTTATAACGGGGCCGCGGACAATGCTTCGGGCACGTCGGCGTTGCTCGAAATGGCGCGGGCCTTTTCTGAGTTGCGTCCCGCGCCGCGGCGGTCGCTGCTTTTCATTGCCGTCACCGGGGAAGAAGAGGGGTTGCTGGGGTCCGACTACTATGCCCAGAATCCCACGGTGCCGATTCAGCAGGTCGTAGCCGATATCAATATGGACGAAGTTTCATTCCTCTACGACTTCAAGGACATTGTGCCTCTCGGCGCCGAGCACTCAAGCCTGGGAACGGTCGCAGACGATGTGGCTCAGCACATGGGTCTGATCGTGAGCCCGGACCCTTTGCCGGAAGAAGTCTACTTCGTGCGCAGCGATCAGTATTCCTTCATCCTGCAGGGTGTACCGTCTCTCTATGTCGAAGAGGGACTGCAGGCTGTGAATCCCAGTCTTGATGGCAAGAAGATGCAGTTTGATTGGGAGGTTCAGCGGTACCATCAGCCCAGCGATGACATGAGCCAGCCGTTCGATTTCAACGCCACCGTGAAATGCACGCGGGTGGATTTAGCCGTGGGTTACGAGGTGGCGCAGCAGACGGAGCGTCCGCAGTGGAACGCTGGGGATTTCTTTAATAAATTCAGAAAGAAGTAACGTCGGTTCGAGCGCCTCGCTCGTACGACGCCATCAGCAGCCACGTGGGGACAGCCGCCCTCGGCTGTCCGGCGGAGCGAAGCTCTGCTCGTTTTCGTCATTGCCAACCCTCTGTCGAGCTTCGCTCGACCAGGACAGCCGGGGGCGACTGTCTCCACGTGGTCTGTGGTGGTTTTTATTCGGTGAGGGAACAGCCGCAATTTGCGGGCGGGACTCGCGCCTTCAGAAACTCTGAGACGCGCTTGTAGGCATCGATCTGGTTCTCGACACGGGCGAAGCCGTGGCCTTCGTTTTCGTACACTTTGTATTCCGCAACGCCTCCGCGCTTTTTGACTGCATCCACCACCTGCTGGGCTTCTTCCTTGGGACATCGCGGATCATTGCCGCCAGCCAGCAAGAGCAACGGCGCTTTGATCTGATCTACGAAGAAAATCGGGGAGCGGTCGTGGAAGAGGTCTCTGTTCCTCTCCGGATCGCCCATGGTGGCAAGATCAGACTGCTGCAACACCGGATCTTCGTTGGCGATTTCCGTGAACCAGTTGACGAAAGGAACGATCGGAACTCCCGCAGCCCAGACGTCCGGCGCCTTGGTGACGCCCATCATCGTCATGTAGCCGCCGTAGCTCCCGCCCATCAGAACCAGTTTCTTGGGATCGAGATAGCCGGTCTGCTTGATGAAGTTCGCGGCGGCGAGGACGTCCTGCAGATCGCCTCCGCCCATGTCGAACAGATTGGCCTGCTGAAATTCCTTGCCGTAGCCCGTTGATCCGCGATAGTTGGGCGCGATCACCATGTAGCCCTGGTTGACCATGTGTTGGATGATGCGGCTGAAAGAGTTAACGCTTTGTGACGTGGGGCCGCCGTGAACATACACAACCGCCGCGTTCTGGCCGCTGCGCGCCATGTTGTAAGGCACGTACACGAGAGCGGAGATGGTCCACTTGCCATCGCGACTGGGATAGTGCACCAGGAAGGGCTCGACCATATCCTCGGACTGCACTCCGGCCACCAGCGAGTGCGTGATCTGTTGTGATTTGCTGTCGGCGACGGAGTAGACCCAGACATCGTTGGGTGAAGTCGGGCCGTTGTGGTAGTAGAGCAAGCGCGCGCCGTCGCGAGTAAAGGCAGATTCCGCGCCACCCAGGTGATTTACGCCTTTGGGCAGCGGCAGGGAAGTGGTCTTTCCGGACGCGAGATCGTGCATGTAGATTTCGGTGTTGCCGTCAACGTTGGCGGTCCACGTCACCGACTTGCCGTCGGGAGAGAAATTCCCGCCTTCGATTTCCCATTTGTCCTGGGTGAACCAGTCGATTTTCTTAGTTGCGATCTCGAGTATGCCGACGTTGTCGTAGCCATTGCCGAGCATTCGAGGTGATTAGCAGATGCTTGCCGTCTGAAGAAAAGTCATTGGCCGCGTGGAGTGCCTCTCCCTGATGGGGAGTGAGCAGCTCGCTTTTGCCGGTCGCAACCTCAACGATGAAGATGTTGGAATCTGTGCCCTTGGCCTGGGTTTGGGTATAGGCGATCCATTTGTTGTCGGCGGACCAGATGGGGCGCACGTTCATCTTGTCCCTGGGCGTGCCGGTGGTCAGGTGTTTGGTGTCGCGCATCAGCGTGTCGAAGATGTCAATCTCGAACACCGACGATGTCTTCGGTTTCACCGTGTAGGCGAGATAGCGGCCGTTGGGTGACCAGGTCGGACTCTCTTCCGAGATCTCGCGGGTGTTGGTGATGTTGATGACCTGTCCGGTCTTGGGCGAGACGAAGAAAATGTCCCACTGTTCGTCGCCATCGTAGTCGGAGATGTAGGCAATCCATTTGCCGTCGGGCGACCACGTGGGCTGGGTCTGTCGCTGATCGCTGACCGTGAGTTGCGTGGGCCATCCGCCGGCGGCGGAGACCAGCCAGATATTGTTGCGGCCGCTGATGTTCGAGATGAAAGCGATGCTCTTGCCGTCGGGCGACCAGGTGGTGGCTCCCACCGAGCGCGTCATGTACAGCCGTTCGATCGAAAGGCTTTGCTGGTTCTGCTCAACGTTGGCGTTGGGCTTGCTCGTGATCTGTTTGGGATCGGTAATCGCCTGGGGTGCAGGCAGGGTTTGTGGCAGGGTGAGAGTGCTCATCGAGATGACCATGGCCAACAGAGTTAGCGAGCGCATCGGCGGTATGAAAAGTGTAGCAGCTGTCATCCTGAGCGGAGTAGCGGCTTCGCGAAGCGAAGAAGCTGCGGAGTCGAAGGACCCCTACGAGCTTTACAACAGCTGGGCGGGTTGTGCTGCAGTTGAGAAATCCTATGACGATCGGCTTCGTGCGGGCTATAGGGGTCCTTCGACTGCGTAGCGGTTTCGCTTCGCGAAGCCGCTACTTCGCTCAGGATGACATGGCGTTTTTGTGAATTTCGACTGTGCTCCAGGTTTTGTCGGCGGCGTGGCAGATATTTTCCAGCGGGCAATCTACGCATTTGGGGCGGCGAGCGATGCATAATTTGCGGCCGTGCCAGATGATCTGGTGGGAGAACAGCGTCCACTTCTCCCGTGGGAGAATTTGCATCAGGTCTTGTTCGATTTTCTTGGGGTCGTCGTTGCGGGTGAGTTCGAGGCGGCGGCTGATGCGGTGGACGTGCGTGTCCACAACTACGCCTTCGTTTTTCTTGAACCAGGTGCCCAGGACGACGTTGGCCGTCTTGCGCGCGACTCCGGGCAGAGTCAGAAGCTGGTCCATCTGATCGGGGACTTTGCCTCCGAAATCATTCACAATCTTTCTAGCCGCGCCGATCACTGACTTCGATTTATTGCGGAAGAATCCCGTCGAGTGGATGTCAGGCTGGAGCTGTTCAGGCTCGAGCGCGGCGAAATCCTGTACGGTGGGATATTTCTTGAAGATCACGGGTGTCACCAGGTTCACGCCGACGTCGGTGGACTGAGCGGAAAGGATGGTGGCGACCACTAGTTCCCATGCGCTTTTGTGGTGGAGGGCGCAGGTGGCGTCAGGGTAGAGGTTGTTAAGGCGCTGCAGAATGTCCTGAACGCGGTCGGGAGATGTGGGATTGTAGGCTTTACCTCGGGCCTTGGCGGGGGCAGCACCACCAGCTGTGTGGGGACGGGCGCCCTCGCCCGTCCGGGGCGTCCGCAGGGCGCCTGGCTTTTTGCCGGCGGCTTTGCGGGGACCGGTCTTTCCGCGGGGCATGGGGGCTCCTTAAGAATCGAGGTCAATCTTAGCAAATTGTTTGGATACCAATTTGTGGTGGTACAAGAGCTAGCCGTCCTTCGGACGGCCTGGACGGGCGAGGGCGCCCGTCCCCACACAGTCCTTGCCTCCTCCCGCACACTTCCTTATTGCGGTCCTTTCGTAATGCTGTGGAACCACGTGGCTAATTGACGCACCGCATCCGTCCCGGTACCCTGAAAGAGATTTCCAGCGATTTCAGGAGTGTGACGTGGCGGTTAAGTCCATCCAACTCGGGCAGGTTTGGCGGAACGATACTGATGGGCAGGACTATCTTGTCACGAAGATGTACAGCGAAGTCTTCACCCAATATGCGATGTTGCGGCCGGCGGGTCTGACTGCGCCGGATGTGCCCACCGTGCGGGTGAAAGTGACCAAGAACGCCAGCGGCGCCTCGCTGCCCGGATACACCTTTACCCAGGAAGGCGCGTTCTGAACCTTGCCGTCGGTTTGGCGAGGGAAGAACCCGTGCCTGCACGAGCGATCCCCGTTTTCATGTTTTCCGCATGAGTGAAAAAATCCTTGCGATTCTGTTTGTATTCATCAAGTCCGTGGTGGCAGCCACGGGCTACGGCGGGGTTGCCATATTAATGGCGATCGAGTCGGCGTGTATTCCTTTGCCGTCCGAGTTGATCATGCCGTTTGCCGGGTATCTGGTGTACGAGGGTTCGATGAACCTGCTCTGGGTGGCGACCGCTGGCGCCATCGGCTGTAACCTCGGATCACTCGTGGCTTACGAAATTGGCTGCTACGGCGGGCGGCCGCTGGTGGAGAAATATGGCCGCTGGATCCTGATGGGCCGCCGCGAACTCGACTGGGCGGACCGCTTTTTTCAGCGTTGGGGTTATCTGGCGGTGCTGATCGGGCGAATGTTGCCTGTAATTCGGACCTTCATCGCTTTGCCGGCGGGAATCGCGCGCATGCCGCGCGGACGGTTTCACATCTACACTTTTCTGGGATCCTGGCCGTGGTGCCTGGCGCTGGCATACCTGGGCATGAAGCTGGGCGAGAACTGGCGCGAACTGGGCAAGTACTTCCACCAGCTTGACCTGGTCATCGGAATTGCGCTGGCTGCCGGGATCATCTGGTTTGTGTGGTCACACTGGCAGAACCGGATGCGGACAGAGTAGGACGCTCTTTCCCGGAAATCACGCCAAGCATATTGGTGTAATCTGAAAACTCCCAAAGGGTTGTCATTCCGAAGCGCGGCCTCATCGCGCGAGGAATCTGCTGTTTCGCTGCCGGCAGCAAGCAGATTCCTCGCCGATAAAGCCGGCTTCGGAATGACAAGGAAGGCGTCACTATGAAACGTCTTTTGCTCTTGCTCGTTGTCCTGCTGATTGGTGTGAATGCCGGTGTGGCGCAGAGCGCCTCCGCCGCTCCGGGTCAGCCTTATGTCATCGAGTACTACTACAAGACCAAGTGGGGACATGCGGATGAGTTCCTGAAGTTGTTCAAGAAGAATCATTATCCACTGCTCAAGAAAGAAGTGGAGATGGGGCGCATGCTCAAGGTCTGGATGGATCAGCCGCGCTATCACGTTACTGAAGACGGGCGTTGGGACTACCGTGTGACCATCGTATTCAAGAATGCGACAGTGGCCAATGAACCGTTTGAGGAAGATGCTTTGAAGAAGCAGCTTTGGCCCGATCAAGCGGCCTACGAGCGCGAGGAGCAGCGGCGGTTTGAGATTCTGGACGCGCACTGGGATCTGCCGGTGAAGACTTTGGATTTGGATAAATAACGAAGTAACCACAGAGGACACTGAGGACACAGGGGAATCTGCTCCGAAACTCTGTGTACTCAGTGTCCTCTGTGGTTGATAAACTCGCCATTCGCGTCGCTTCCGTCGCCATTCACTGGTCGCGCGGTTGCAAATGCGGACTCAATACGAGAACATAAGAAGTTCGCCTTACATTCCCAACGGAGTCTATAAGGAAGCAGCATAAACATGCCGACGCGGCCGAAGAACGCAACGAGGAAGACGGAGTCGAAGCAGCACAGCGACGAGATCCAGGCGCCCAAGGGCAAACTGGGAATCATGATCCCCGGCATGGGCGCCGTGGCCACCACGTTTGTCGCCGGAGTGGAAGCGGTACGCAAGGGCATCGCCAAGCCGATCGGATCGCTCACCCAGATGGGCACGATCCGGCTGGGCAAGCGCACGGATGCGCTCTCGCCCAAGATCAAGGAATTTGTTCCGCTGGCGTCGCTCAATGACCTGGTCTTTACCGGCTGGGACATTTTCGAAGACAACATGTACGCGGCGGCCTCCAACGCCGGAGTTCTGGAGCGCGATCTGCTCGAACAGATCAAGCCGTTTCTGAGTTCGATCACGCCCCGCAAGGCGGTCTTCGACCACAACTATGTGAAGAAGATCGATGGCCCGAACGTCAAGAAGGGCAAGAACAAGATGGACCTGGCGGAACAGGTCCGGGCCGACATGCGGGATTTCAAGAAGACTTCCGGCGCGTCCCGGCTGGTCACCATCTGGTGCGGTTCGACGGAATCGTTTATTGAGCCGACCGCGGCCCACCAGTCGCTGAAAGCGTTCGAGAAGGCATTGACGCAGAACGACGAGATGATCGCGCCTTCGATGATCTACGCCTACGCGTCGCTGATGGAGGGCGTGCCTTTCGCCAACGGAGCGCCCAACCTGACCGTGGACTTGCCGGTGATGCAGGAGTTGTCACGCGAGAACTCGGCGCCGATCTGCGGCAAGGACTACAAGACCGGGCAGACGCTTGATCAAGACCATCCTCGCGCCCGGATTCAAGGCGCGCATGATCGGGCTGAATGGCTGGTTCTCCACCAACATTCTGGGTAATCGCGACGGCGAAGTGCTGGAAGATCCGGGGTCGTTCAAGACCAAGGAAGAATCCAAGCTGTCGGTGCTGGAGCACATTCTGCAGCCGGAGCTTTATCCGGAGCTGTACGGCAAGTTCACCCACAAGGTGCGCATCAACTATTATCCGCCGCGCGGTGACAACAAAGAGGGCTGGGACAACATCGACATCTTCGGATGGCTGGGTTATCCCATGCAGATCAAAGTTGATTTCCTGTGCCGCGACTCGATTCTGGCTGCGCCGCTGGTGCTGGACCTGGTGCTGTTTCTCGACCTGGCGCAGCGCAGCAAGGAACTGCGCGGGCTGGGAATCCAGGAGTGGTTGAGCTTTTACTTCAAGTCGCCGATGAGCGCGCCCGGGCTTTATCCCGAGCATGATCTGTTTATTCAGCTGATGAAGCTGAAGAACACGTTGCGGCATTTGAAGGGCGAAGAGTTGATCACGCACCTGGGACTGGAATATTACTGAGTTCGACTTGAGACGCCTTAAGGAGAGCAGAGAATGGCAGTCAAGATTGCGAAGACAGCAGATCGTAAGAAGGAAATGGACACCACCAAGAGCACGGATTGTCCCAAGTGCGGCAAGCCTACGCGGATCGTGAAGCGGGTGAAAGATCGCGAGCGCGGGGTGCCCGGGGGGATTTTTATTTCGTGCTCGGCGTGCGAATTTTACGAGAAGCTGTAGCGGCCCGCCCGAGTGAACTGCTCCCGCCTTGCTTAGAGGCTATTCGGCGTTGCGCTCAGCTTCGCGGCATCTACGCAAGCTCTGCAGTCATCCTGAAACACTCTGTTCGCCCTGTTCTAGCGCGCTTCGCCTGATTTCCTCACGTTGTCACCCCGGCTTACGCGCCAGGGCCTTCCAACTCTTGACGCCGCTATCGCGGCTAAGCTGAAGCCAGGCGCTGACTGCCAGGCTCATTTGCTCGAGGATGGCGCGGGCTTCCGCGCCGGGATTTGGGGCGCCGGTGATGGGGCGGCCGACCACGATGTAGGTAGCGCCGGCTGCGATGGCCTGGGCGGGGGTTACGACCCGGCTTTGATCGCCGTGATCTTTTCCCGCCGGGCGCACGCCCGGAGTCACAATCAGAAAATGTTTGCCCAGTTCGGAGCGTAGCTCGGCAGCTTCCATGCGCGGACGCGACTACGCCGTGACAGCCGCTGGTGAGAGCGAGCCCCGCCAGGCGCAACACCTGGTCTGACATGTGGCCGCGCACGCCAACTTTGTCGAGATCCATTTCATCCATGCTGGTCAGCACGGTGACGCCGAGAACCATCAGCGCAGGATTCACCGTGCGTGCGGCTTCGACCGCGGCGTGGATCATCCTGCCGCCACCGGCGGCGTGGATGGTCAGCATGCTGACGCCGAGTCCTGCGGCTTCGCGCACTGCGGCGGCAACCGTGTTGGGAATGTCGTGATACTTCAGGTCCAGAAAGACCCGCCGGCCCGAGGCCACGAGGTCGCGCACCACGCTCGGCCCTTCGGCGGTGTAGAGCTGCATCCCGACTTTGAAGGTCAAAGCCGAGACGCCCACGGCCGCCACGATCTTCTGGGCGGCGGCCGCGGACGAAACATCTAACGCGACGATCAGATTCTGTCTCGGATCGTACATCGTAAAGAAGTGTAAAAGATTTGGAGCCTGGAGGCTAGTAGTGCAGGGCTGCGATCATTTCTGGTTGGGTGGTCTTTGGGCGGTTGTTTACCACGTCAAGGCGTACGCGCTGCAGGCCTTTCGATCCGAAGTGGAGCACTTGCGCGGTGTTGTACGAGAGGTCAATGATGCGTCCTGGGACGATCGGTCCCCGGTCATTGATACGCACCACTACGGCCCGCCCGTTGCGCAGGTTTGTGACCCGCACCCAACTACCCAGAGGTAGTGTAGGATGCGCGGCGGTCAGATCGTACATGTCGTAGGGCTCACCGCTGGCCGTGGCTCGGCCCTGAAAGTAGCTTCCGTACCACGACGCCGTCCCAATTTGATACGGCTTTGTCCCGGCTGGTCTTGCCCGGCGCGACTGATGTTGCCTTACTACGGGTGTTCACGGACTCCGATTTGTTTGGTCGCTGAGCCGCCCCTAGGCTGACGACCATTAAAACCGTCGCCAGTATATGAGCTATATGTCCTCGCATTGTCACCTCACATCTCTTTGTCGTTAATTGGTCGTTTACTCGGTCGTCCCTCCCCTACCATCGCCAAGGATTCGACAAGGCTACCGGCGGCAGGTGGCATGCTGTCAACCCGGATTTTCCTGTAGCAAGATGCTTATCTAGTAATAGATGTCTCACGTAACATACTGTTAATCTTGACTAATGCTACCCATATTGCTGTAGTCAATAAGCTTACATGTTTACATATTAGTAAATGCACCCGAAAGTGTGCAGGAGGGAAATTCTTACCTGATACTCATTTTCAACGAGTTACGAGCATTACCATCGGTTTGCGCGAAGGTAACGTGTGTGAGATGTAGGCGCGAGCGTCCTCGCTCGTGCGGGAGCTTGTTGCAGCCATCTGGAGGACCGTCGCCATCGGCTGTCCCCACATGGTTCGTGATGCCCGCCATGAGCGGGACGCTCGCGCCTACATTTGTTACATTGCCTTTATGACGCCGTCTCCGCCGGTCGTTCTGACCATCGCCGGGTTTGACCCCTCTTCCGGGGCCGGAGTGACGGCGGACGTCAAAACCATCGCCGCCCATGGCTGCTACGGCGTAGGGTGCATTACGGCTTTGACCGTCCAGTCGACCGCCGGGGTCCGGCGGGCGGAGGCCGTTAATCCTGAGCTGGTAACGGACACGCTCAGGGAGCTGGAGGTCGGACCTGGCGATCTCGGCGGTCCACGTCGGCATGCTGGGGTCGGGGAAGGTGGCTCGAGCGGTCGCGGACTTCCTGAAGAAGGCGGAAGCTGCCGAATATTGTCCTGGATCCGATTATCAAGTCGTCCTCCGGGCACGACCTGATTGATCGCTGCCGGGTTGCGCGTTCTGATCGACCGATTGCTGCCCCTGGCCACCGTCATTACCCCGAATGTGGACGAAGCGGCTGCCCTAACCGGACTTGCGGTCACGAATCTCGAGCAGATGCGCGTGGCTGCGGCCAGGCTCCACGAGATGGGTGCTGCCAGCGTGGTCATCACTGGCGGCCACCTGGAAAAGGCAATTGACCTGTTGAGTTTCACCAGCCAGAGGGGCGCCGAGCAGGAGGTTTTCAAATCTGACCGGTTACGGTCCAACTCTACCCACGGCACGGGCTGCGCATTCTCCTCCGCCATGGCCTGCCATCTGGCGCGGGGCCGCGGATTGCCCGAGGCCGTACTGCTGGCGAAGGCGTACGTTGCAGCGGCGATTGCCAATGCGCATCCTCTGGGGCGGGGCAATCGGGCCGGTGCATCATCTGTATCGCATGCATCAGCAGAGGCGGGTGGTGATCAACGACGCATAGCTCTCCACGGACCACGTAGGCCGGGCGCGAGCTCGACTGGGCTCTGGCCAGCAAACCTTAGGCGACCGTTGCTCGCCCACCGGACGAGGGCGTCCGGGCCTACGTGGGTTGTGATGGCTACATTGCTGTTTAGCGCTTCGGGTCGGGGGATTTTTTTAGCAGCAGGCCGGCGGCGAAGGCCGCTATGGCGCCCAGCAGCCACTGCATCCGGTAGAGCTGCACCGCCTGAAAGTCATTGAAGGTTTGAACGCTGTAGATCATGCCTACGGCGATGCCCGCCATGACCAGGCACGCCATTCCGACCACGAACGCGACCAGCGAAGCGGTGGAAAGTCCGAAGGCGCGCTTGATGTTGTGGAATTCGAGATAGAGGGTCCAGTGCGCGGCGGTCGAAGGGCGCGCTTCGCGAGAAGCGCCGCAGACGTGGCAGAAAAGCGAGCCGACCATGAATTCGGTGGCGCAACCGTCACAGACTTCCACCAGGCCTGGACGGGCAGCTTCAGCCGCAACCACGGGGGGCCGCCAGAACTCATGTTGCGCGTCACGCACCACGTCAGCCATAGAAATCCTCGCCTTTGCACATCGCAAGCCGGTGACCAAAAACCGAAAATCGGTAAGTCATTGAAACACCGCTTCTTCGGCGACTGAACCTGGACGCTAGCCGTCTCAAACTGGGCAAGAATTACCGCTTGAACTAGGAAAGATGCGCTCGAATGATGATGAGAAAATAATTCCGAACGCAATTATAGGCACAGTTTCCTCCCGCCGATGTTCGGCGAATCTTAACTTTCGTGGTTCGCCGCGGGCGAGACCGGGCTTCAGGTAAACTAAAGTTCAGCGACCTCACGAGAGAGAATTGCTTTTCCCGCTTCCACGCCGCGTCGTTGTGCTTCTGATTGGTTTTCTGCTGGCTGCGCAAGCGATGGCGGCATCGCCGGACTCCAACCCCGAATCGCTGGCCTATCCGTCCGCACGATCCGCAGAACCTGACCGCGTTCAACCACTTTTACAACCTCGACTACGACCGGGCGGTGCAGGAGTTCGAACAGGTGCTGGCGCGGCACCCGGACGATCCCTTCGCGGTCAATCATCTGCTTGACCGCGACCTTGTTCCGGGAACTCTATCGCATGGGTGTGTTGAACACCGGCGAGTACGCCAACGATACCTTCATTTCCGCGCCTCACCGTCCGGCGGATCCGAAGATCAAGCAGCAGATTAACGATCTGGTGAAGCGGGCCCTGCAGTTGGAGGAGAAGCGCCTGGCGGCGAATCCGAACGATGTGGAAGCCCTCTACGCCCGGGGAGTGACCCGGGCCCAGTTCGCCACCTACACCGCGCTCATCGAACGCGCCTGGTTTTCGGCTTTGCGGAATGCGGTGGGGGCGCGGCGCGATCATGAACGGGTACTCGAACTTTCTCCCTCCACGACCGAGGCGAAGCTGATCGTGGGGGCGCACAACTACGTGGTGGGAAACCTGCCCTGGGGAGTGAAGGCGGCGGCCTCCATGCTCGGCTTGGGCGGAAACAAAGACAAAGGCCTGCAATATCTCAAAGAGTGCGCGCAGGGCAACGGCGAGACCAGCATTGACGCGCAGATCCTGCTGGCGGTGTTTCTGCGCCGCGAGCACCGCTACGATGAAGCATTGCCGCTGGTGCGTGGGCTGGTGCCACGCTTTCCGCAGGATGTATTGCTGGCGCTCGAAGAGGGCCACCTGCTGCGGGCGGCCGGCCGCAATCAGGAGGCAGAGACGGTTTATCGCAAGATCTGGCAGGCCGGACGGGAAGGGCACTATCCCGGACTGCACTATGAGATCGCCGCCCTCAGCCTGGGCGACTTGCTGCGCAGCCAGAAGAACTACAGCGGAGCGGCGGCGGCCTACGAACAAGTCGGGCAGGCCCCGCAGGCTGATTCGGAGGCGTTGCAGAAAGCCAATCTGGGAGCGGGGGAGATGTACGATCTGTTGCAGAAGCGCGATCTTGCCCTGGCCAAATATCAGGCTGTGGTGGCGAGTGATGGCAGCACCGGCCCGGCTGAGACGGCGCGCAAGCGGATGAAAGAAGCCTATCGCGAGAACTAGGCCTGGAACATTTTGCATGGGTGGACCGTATCTTCAAGCGGGAGAAGATCTATGTATTGCAACTATTGTGGCAAGGTCATCCAGGATGATGCCAGTCATTGCGCGTATTGCGGCAAGCGCATCGGGAGCGTGATTGCGCGGCACCGTCTGATGCGGCCTCGGGCGGGTCGGAAGATTGCGGGGGTCTGTGCCGGGTTCGCGGAGTACTTTGATCTCGACGTGACCCTGGTCCGACTGGTGTGGCTGCTCGTGGGGGTGATGACCGGGGTTGGGTTGCTCTCGTATCCCATCGCGTGGGTGGTGATGCCGGAGGAGCCGCTGAGGCTGGAGGCGCCGGCCGGGCAGCAGGTTGCGGCTTCGTAGTACGCATCTGTCATCCTGAGCCTCTACTTTCGTGTCATCCTGAGCGGAGGAGCTTCTTCGCGTCGCGAAGAAGCTGCGGAGTCGAAGGAGCCCTACTAATCTTCTGGAACGTCGGCGTCGGTTTCGATCACGGCACTAGACCGCGAGTGTCGTGGTGATGATAGGGGTCCTTCGACTCCACTACGAGGAATGACAGCCGTTCGATGATTCACATCAAGAGTGGCGACGCCGAGATTGCCTACCAGGTGCTGGGTAGCGGTTCGCCAGTCGTGTTGCTCCATCCTTTTCCTGTCCATCATGAATTCTGGTTGCCTGCGGCCCAGGCTCTGACTTCTCGTTATCAGCTGATCCTGCCTGACCTGCGCGGACACGGTGAATCGGGCGCGGGCGAAGGTCCGGCCACGATGGAGAAGCATGCGGCCGATATCGCAAGAATTCTTGATCATCTGGAAATCGGGCGCGTGCCCTTTGCGGGAGTCTCGATTGGCGGCTACGTGCTGTTTGAGTTCTGGCGGCGACATCGCGGGCGGGTGGCGGCGCTGGCGTTGTGCAATACGAAAGCGCCGGCCGATTCTCCGGAAGCCAAAGCGGCGCGATTGCAGGCTGCCGCCGACGTGCTGGAACGCGGGACTGAACCTTTTTTCGAGAGCATGGTTCCGAAACTGATTGGCCAGACTACGCGGACCAGTCGTCCCGACCTGGTGGACGGCGCGTTGCGCATGATGAGAAAAATGTCAGCCGGGAATGTCGCGCAGGTGCAACGCGGCATGGCGGAGCGGCCCGACTCGGTGGCTGATTTGAAGACGATCAATGTTCCGACTCTGCTCGATGACCGGGGATGAGGACATTCTCACCGGGCCTCCGGAAGCGGAGTTGATGCGGCGGAATATTGCCGGCAGCGAATTGAAGATCATTCGGCATGCCGGGCATTATTCGCCCTGGGAGCAGCCCATCGAAGTGGGCAAACTGCTGCGCCAGTTTTTCGACAATGTAGGCGCGAGCGTCCACGCTCGTGCCTAGGCTTGCATGGCGCTGGCGGGCGAGGGTTATTGCTCGTTCCTAACCGTTCGTGGCGCTGCCGCACGAGCGAGGGCGCTCGCGCCTACATTCCCCGCTTTGCTACAATTCTTTCGCCATGTCCTCGAACGCGACGATTGATACTCTGCTGGTTCCTGAAAAAACCGTGGTCAATGCCAAAGGCGATGGCTCCGCTCTGGATATCAGCGGGGCGGCCAGCCGGGTTTTCCTTTTGACCCTGGACATCACCAACATCATCGAGCAGGAAGCTCTGGACGTGAGCATCTTTGGTTCCGCCGATGGCGCGGCCTGGGGAGCGAAAGCCTTGACTGCGTTTCCCCAGAAGTTCTATCGCGGACAGCATCCCTTGCTGCTCGATCTGACCGGGCATGCCGAGGCGAAGTTCATTCGCGCGCACTGGGAGGTCAATCGCTGGGGACGGGGCACGGACACTCCCATGTTTGAATTCCATCTCGCCATCCGGGAAGTGCCGCCGGATATTCTGAAGGAAGCCACGGCTGAGGCCAAAGCGCTGGCCTAGAGATTGCAGATTTCTGATTGTAGATTCCAGATTTCTAATCGAACTATAGGCCGATTGAAGGGCCTGTCTCGCCACATCAAATCATTCAGACATCAGCAATGAATTCGATTCCTCCCACCGTCATACGTCCCGCCCGAAATGTTTCGGGGTCGCTGCGACTGCCCGGGGACAAATCGATTTCGCACCGTTATGCCATGCTGGCCGCCATCGCGGAGGGCGATACGCGGCTGGAGAATTTCTCCACCGGGGCGGACTGCGCCAGCACGCTGGGTTGTGTGAAAGCTTTGGGCGTCGAGGTGGAGCGCAGCGAGAACAGCGTGGTCATTCACGGCCGGGGTCCGAAACTGCAACCTCCGGCCGCGCCTCTGGATTGCGGCAACTCCGGTTCGACGATGCGGATGTTGAGCGGGATTCTGGCGGGACAGGATTTCAGCAGCGAGCTTACGGGCGACGAGTCGCTTTCGCGGCGTCCCATGGCGCGGATTATCGCGCCGCTCGAAATGATGGGGGCGAAGATCACCGCCCAGAACGGAGGCCGGCCGCCGCTGCACGTCACGGGCGGAAAGCTGACAGGGATCCGCTACGACATGCCGGTGGCGAGCGCGCAGGTGAAATCGTGCCTGCTGTTTGCCGGGTTGTTTGCCGCGGGAGAGACTGCCGTCGTTGAACCGATACGCACTCGCGATCACAGCGAAGTGGCGCTGCGGGCGTTCGGGGCGGAAGTGAAGCAGCTGGGCAATGAAGTGCGGATTGCGGGCGGACAGAAGTTGCGGGCCATCGAAGCGGTGGTTCCGGGCGATATTTCGAGTGCGGCGTTCTTTCTTTGTGCCGCGGGATTATTTCCGGGATCGCAACTGGTGATCGAGGATTTGCTGATGAATCCTACCCGGGCGCGGCTTCTGGATATCCTGATTCTGATGGGGATCGGAATTTCCGTGACCCAGATCGAAGAACAGCACGGAGAGTTGCGCGGGACGGTGAAAGTGGAAGGGCGCGATCTGAAAGGGATCACGATTGCCGGCGCCGATGCGGCCGCGCTGATTGACGAAATTCCCGTGCTGGCGGCGATTGCGCCTTACACCAGCGGCGGAGTGGAGATTCGCGATGCGCGCGAGTTGCGGGTGAAGGAGTCTGACCGGATTGCCGCCATTGCCGCCAACCTTCGCGCCATGGGAGCGCAGGTGGAAGAACGCGATGATGGATTGAAGATTCCCGGAGGACAGAAGTTGCGCGGCGCGGAAATTGATTCGTTGGGCGATCACCGCATCGCTATGGCGTTCGCAGTGGCGGCGTTGCGGGCGGAAGGGGAGACGCGGATTCGGGGAGCGGAGGCGGCGGTGATTTCGTATCCCGGATTTTTCGACGCGCTCGAGCGCGTGGTGCAGCGTTAGGTTCGCGGCGCGGGCTCTTTCGCCCTTTCAGGGCTCGGCTCACGCTCGGTGTTTGAACCCGGGGCTTACGCCCTGGGCTTCATTCGGCCGCCGCTTCGCGGCTTCCGCTCCGGGCTTATTCTCGGCTGTCCGCGGCTAGTTTAGCGTGCTCCAGCTTGCCACGAAATTTGATTGTGCCGTTGGCCTCGTTGACTCCGGCGACGTCCGGGTTGGTGTACGATCTTTTTTGCTTTCTTCCGAGGACCGATGCCTGCCAGTTGGGCCACGCCATAGTCCATCTGAAACCTTGCGGCACCCAGCTCGATTCCGTATCGTCCACCAGAGACCGGAGGAGAAGTTCGCAGCCGAAGAACCTGACACCTGAAGCGGCGGATTGTATTGCACTCCCGGCTGATACAGCGAGTGGCTGGTTGTAGTAGACAGGGGAGCCCGTCGCATTTTCCAGTGTGCTGTTGCTCGCGCCGACGGCGAGAGGCGGGGTGTCGAGGGTCAGGACGGGCGTGGGCAGGGCCTCGGGGGATGCGACCGGAGTCGAGAGACGTGGGCAGATGGTTCAGCGTACTGGCTCGGGATAAGTCCAGGCGTCCTGCGCGGACGCGAATCCGCAGCACAAGAGCAGCACGCACAAAGCAAGAAGTTGTCGCATGTGTCCTCCTCGAAAGCCGGCGACGTTCAGAATCCGGGCCTAGACCGTCTGAATGCCGCAACCAGGGCCCAGTCTCCGGCGTCCGACATTTTAGCTCCCTACATAGCGGGCGTACAGGCTGCGGGCGACCGCCGTATCGGTGGTGCCCTTGATGATGGCCCGGCCGTCCGGAAACAGGGTCATCTCGTAGGGTTCGGGCCAGAACTTCAGGACGAAATCGTTGTGCCGCACCAGCCCGTGCGGTTTGAGGCGAACGCTTACTTCTACGAAATCAATGGGGCGATGGCGCTCGTGGATCTGCACCGAGTTTCGTCCGCAGAGCGTGATGTGGGGGCGGCCTTCGCCGGCGAGATGGATAAAGTCGTGCTCACCGCAGGCGCGGCATCCGGGGCGCGGCTTTCCGGCTGCGACTTCGGCGCGTTCGTTGCGCCACAGGTCAAAAGACAGCAGAGTGCGCCGTAGCTGCTGGTCGGCGCCTACGATCAGCTTGATCGCTTCGGTCGCGGAAATGGACGCAGCCAGGTTGACTGCCGAGTTCAGAATTCCGGCGGTCTCGCAGGTTTCGAAGGCGCCGCGAGGCTGATCGGGGAACAGGCATGCCAGGCAGGCGGTTTTGCCCGGCAGCACGTTCAAAGTAATGCCGTAGCTGCCGACCGCAGCGGTGTAGATCCAGGGGACGGAAGTCTTCACCGCAAAATCGTTGATGAGGTAGCGGGTCTCAAAATTGTCGGTGCCGTCGAGAACCAGTTGCACTCCGTCCAGCAGGGACTCGATGTTTGCGGGGACGAGGTCGGCAACCTCTGGTTCAATTACAATCTGAGAATTGAAGGCAGAAATCTTGCGGGCGGCGGCGATCGCCTTGGGCAGCGATTGGGCCGCGTCGGCTTCATCGAACAGGGACTGGCGTTGCAGATTACTGGGCTCGACGTAGTCGCGATCGATGATGCGAATGGTGCCCACGCCGGCACGGGCCAGCAGGGAAGCCAGAGCGGAGCCGGTGGCGCCGCATCCGACCAGGGCGACGCCGGCCGTCGCCAGCTTCTGCTGTCCCTCCCGGCCGATTCCGGGGAAGAGCACCTGCCGCGAATATCTTTCTTCCAGATCCATAGAGATCAGGTCCATAGAGATCAGGTCCAAAGAGATCACCAGTTCCAGGGGTACAAACCTTTATTATAGGTGCCGCTCGGTTTCCCAGGCTAAATGCAACACTGCCTGATACCCGTTCATCGAACCTTTATAACCCGCATGCGCGAGGAGCCGGTTTGCGTTTAGAGGGAGCGATTGGGAAAACCCTGACAGGACTGGGGCTTGCGGTCGTTCTCTGCCTGAACGCGGCGGCACAGTCGCCTCCGGCGCAAGGATTGCCCGGAGCCGAGCCCGTTCCGCAATCCTCCGAGCCCTCTCCAGTGCCGCCTGCGCTTGGGGGTATGGCCGCGTATGAGGGGCTGATCGTCCAGAAGATTGATTTTCCCGATCTGCCCTCGGCGAACACGACGCGCCTGCTGGACCTGATTCCGCAAAAAGTCGGGGCCCCTTTGGAGCGCGAGCAGATACGCGAAAGCATTCAGGCGCTGCACGCCACCGGACGTTTTGCCGATATTCAGGCTGAGGCCGAGCGCACTTCGGACGGCCGGGTCGAATTGACGTTTCGCATGCGCGCGAACTTCTTTGTGGGCGAGATTTTCGTGACCGGGGAACCGAATCCTCCGGCGGCCAATCAGGTGGTGAACGCGTCGAAACTTCAGTTGGGGAATTGTTCACGCAGGAGAAGATGGACGGCGCGTTGACCAGCATCAAACAACTGATGGAGCAGAACGGCTACTACCAGTCCCACATCAGCGACGAGCAGCAGCCCCAGGCCGAGACCCAGCAGATGAATGTCGTGTTCCACATCGTGCGCCGGACCCCACGCCCGAGTTGGCCGCGTCACGGTGACCGGCGCAGCGGGATTTTCCCCGGCGCAGATTCAGGACATTGCCAAGATGCACACCGGCGGACTACGTTACCGTGCAACGTGTCAGCCGGGCGCTCGACCGCTTGCGGAAAAAATATCAAAAGCAAAACCGCCTTTTGTCCCAGGTCGCGATCTCCAGCCGGACCTATCGCCCGGAAACGAATACCGTGGACTACGACTTTGACATCCAGCCTGGACCGAAAGTTGAGATCACGGTCGAGGGCTTCAAGATCAGCCGCTCCCAGCTCAAGAAGAACGTCCCGGTCTATGAAGAAAATGCGCTCGACGACGACCTGCTGAACGAAGGCCGGCGCAATTTGCTCAACTACATGCAGGGCCTGGGCTACTTCGATGCCAAAGTCACGCTGCAAAAGAACCCGGCGTCCGCCGGTGAAATGCGGGTCACCTATGACATTGACGCCGGCGACCGGCACAAGCTGCTGAAGCTGACGATCACCGGCAACAAGGCTTTCAGCGAAGAACAGATTCGATCGCGGATGCAGATCCAGCCGGCCGGCCGCTTTCTGGCGCACGGCCGCTACAGCCAGTCGCTGCTCAATGCGGACGTTCGCAACCTTATCGCCAACCCGTATCTCGCCAACGGTTTTCTGGAAGTCAAGATCACGCCCAAGGTGGAAGACAACTACCAAGGCAAGAAAAACGACCTGGCCATCACGCTGCAGATCGATGAAGGTCCGCAGACCATGGTGGGAACCCTGGAGCTCGTCGGCAACGAAACGAAACTGGCCAGCCCGTTCCCCGAACTCAACATTTCTCCCGGACAGGCTTTTGGCTATTCCAAGATCAACGAGGACCGCGAAATCGTGTCTGAACTACTACTTCAACAACGGGTTTCCCAATGCCACGTTCGAGGTTTCGGCCAAGCCTTCGCCCAGCAACCCGCTGCTCATGGACGTGATTTACACCATCCACGAAGGCGACCAGGTCATCGTGGACCAGGTGTTCACCGCCGGACTGAATCACACGCGGCCTTTTGTCGTGCAGCGTGAAATCCAGATCAAGCCGGGCGATCCGCTGAGCCAGATCGACATGCTGAACACGCAGAAGCGCCTCTATGACCTCGGCATATTCAGCCAGGTGGATACCGCGGTGCAGAATCCGGAGAGCAGCGAGCGCGAAAAGAATGTGCTGGTAAACGTGCAGGAAGCCAAGCGCTACACGTTCAACTACGGCCTGGGACTGGAATTCCAGACGGGGCAGCCGAGCTCAAGCACCAACCAGCCCCTGGGCGAGACCGGCGTCAGCCCGCGAGTTTCGTTCGGCGTGACCCGGCTCAACTTCCGCGGCCGGAATCACACGGTGACGCTCAAGGCCAACGTCGGAGGCCTGCAGCAACGGGGCCTGATCAGTTATGAAGCTCCGCGCTGGTTCAACAATCCCAACTGGCGGCTTACCCTTACCGCTTTCTATGACAACACGGTCGACGTCACCACGTTCACATCGCAGCGGTTGGAAGGGTCGGTCCAGGCGGAACAGATCATCAGCAAGACCAGTCTCATGACCTACCGTCTTACGTATCGGCGGGTGCGGGCGAGTGACATTCAGAACACGGTCAGCCCCGACCAGATTCCGTTGCTCTCCCAGCCCACCCGGGTGGCGATTCCCAACTTCAGCTACATCCGCAACAAGCGCGACAACGATCTGGAGACCACAAAGGGAAACTACACCACGGTTGACGGCGGTGTAGCGGACAGCCACTTTGGCTCGGAGACCGATTTCGGCCGCCTGCTGATCCAGAATTCCACTTACTATTCCATTGGCAGGAAGCGGAACTCAGATCAGAAATTTGTTCTGGCGCGCTCTACCCGCATCGGCATTGAAACTCCATTCGGCAACACGTTCATGCCGCAGCCGGGAGCGAAGTGCGACGAGCCGCAGCCGGGAAAGCCGGCGTGCCTTCCGCTGGCCGAGCGCTTTTTCGCTGGAGGCGGAAATTCACTTCGCGGATTCGGATTGAACCAGGCCGGTCCACGCGATCCGATGACCGGGTTTCCCCTGGGCGGCACCGCGCTGTTTATCAACAGCATTGAGCTCCGCATGCCTCCGCCGACCCTGCCTTTTTTCCAGAACAACATCAGTTTTGTGATCTTCCACGATGCCGGGAACGTCTTTACCAACGGACACGACCTTACCCGCAGCCTGCTGCGCTGGTCCCAGAAGGACCCTCAGGTTTGCCTGCAGCAGGCGACCGCGAGCCAGTGCGACTACAATTACATTTCACATGCCATCGGGATCGGAGTGCGCTACAAGACGCCGGTCGGGCCGGTGCGCTTCGATTTCGGATACAATTTGAATCCGCCCGCGTTCCCGGGCCAGACGGTAGTGAATGACCAGACCGTCTTCGACCCCAAGCACGCGAGTCATTTCAACGTTTTCTTCAGCATTGGGCAGACTTTCTGATGGGACGCAAACTTCTTCACGCTTCGTCGGCACGTTGGTATTTCTGACGACGACGTTCTCAGCCGGCGCCGGGGAAGTGATCGACCGCATCGTGGCCACGGTGAATGGCCACGTTATTCTGCTGAGCGATTGGGAAGATTCGCTGCGCTACGAAGCCTTCAGCAGCGGACGGCCGCTGGATCGAATGACGGCGGACGACCGCAAGTCCGCTCTTGATCACCTGATCGATCAGGAATTGCTGCGCGAACAACTCAAAGATTCGGATGTCCTGCACCCCTCTCCCGAAGAAGTGGCCGAGCGTGTGGCGGAGATTCGCAAGCAGTTTCCCGAGGCCGAAACCGAACTGGGCTGGCGGAAACTTCTCGACCGCTACCGGCTCAGCGAGGAAAACCTCAAGAACCGGGTGGCGGCAGAACTCGACCTGATGCGCCTGGTGGATGCGCGGCTGCGGCCATCGGTCACGGTGGATTCCAAGAGCATCGAAAGCTACTACAGCGAAGAGCTTTTGCCGCAACTTCGCCAATCCGGCGGGCAGAACGTTCCCCTGGCGGATGTCACCGCGAAAATCAAGGAACTGCTCACCCAGAAGAAGATCAGCCAGCTGCTGACCGCGTGGCTGCAGGACCTGCGGGCGGGAAGCGAGATTCGCGCCGAGGCTGGCGGCCGGGTCCGGAGGCCGTAAGCCAATGAGTGAAACCGGCGCGAAGCCGGGGCGGCGCCGGATCTGGAAATATCTATTGTGGCTGGGGCTGGCGGGCGCGGTGGTGCTGGCCGGCATCGGCTGGTACAGCACTACCGAGTCCTTCCGGACCCTGGTACGCGAGCGTCTGATCGCCACCCTCGAGCGAATGACGGGCGGGCGAGTCGAACTGGGCAGCATCCACGTCGTCCCATTTCACTTTCAGCTGGAAGTCCGCGATCTCACCATCCATGGCCGGGAGCAGCCGGGAGAAGTTCCGTACGCCCACGTGGACAGCCTGATGGCGCAGATCAAGATCCTGTCTCTGGCGCGTACCGAGCTCGGACTCAACTACGTTGTGCTCGATCATCCCGTCATCCACATCATTCTTTATTCCGACGGTACGACCAACCAGCCGGAGCCGATCGTGAAGCAGGTGTCGCAAGAACGGCCGGTGGAACGGCTTTTTGCGCTCTCGATCAGCCGTCTTGAAGTGCGCCGCGGCGAGCTGATCTGGGGCGACCAGAGAATGCCGCTCGATTTTGCGGTGCGGGACGTTTCGGCTGACATGAGCTACTCGCTCTTTCGCAGCCGCTACGAAGGAAACCTTCTGCTGGGGAAAGCTGACACCGCTTTCGACGGTTATCGCCCGTTTGCCTGGACCGCAGAAGCGCACTTCAGCCTGGGGAAGAACCAGATCCTCTTGCGATCTTTGAAGGCGACCTCGGGGCGCTCGCACCTGCAGGCCAAGGGCACGGTGGCGGATTTCAGCCAGCCCAAGGTGGACGGCAGACTATGACATCAGTCTCGATCTGGCCGAGGCGGCAGCGATCGCAAGACGTCCTGAGATCCAGCGCGGCGCCATCCAACTGACCGGGCACGGTTCCTGGTCGGCCCAGGATTTTTCGACGATCGGCAAGGCCATCTTGTCGAATCTCGACTGGAAGAACGCTCCGATCGGAGTGCACAACGCCAGCCTTGAGCGCGCAATACAACCTCGGTCCGAAGCGATTGTCGCTCTCGCAGATCGAGGGCCACGTGCTGGGGGGAAGCGTGACCGGAGACGCTGAGGTGACGAACTGGCTCAACCCGCAGCCTGCGAGCAAGAACGCAAAGGAAAAAAGACCGGAGCCGCAGACCGGAATCGTGCACCTTCGGTTCAAGGATTTGTCCGCGGCTGAGATTGCGGCTGCAGTGTCTACACCTTCGCGTCCGTTTCAACGAATCAAACCTGCGGGACTGGCCAGCGGAAGCGTAGAAGCCAGCTGGAAGGACGCGATCCGCAACATGGAAGCCCGGTTCGTGGGCGATGTGGTGCCGCCGGCCAACGCTGCGCATGCGCAATTTCCGCTTACGGCGCACGCTCAGGGCGTATACCGGCCCGGTCCTGGCGAACTGGAACTGGCGGAGCTGACCGCCTCCACTCGCGCCACCCAGATTCACGCTTCCGGCACACTTTCATCCAACGCAGCGCTCAAACTCTCGGTCACGACCACCGATCTGGGCGAATGGCAGCCGGTTTTTACCGCGGCGGGATATGCCGGGCAGATTCCGGTCACGCTGAAAGGGCACGCCTCGTTTAACGGCACCGCCACGGGAAAGCTTTCGCAGATCGCCATCGCGGGCAATCTGCAATCGCAGGATTTCGAGACGCTAATTCCGGCTACATCGCACACGCCCGAAAAAACGGTCAATTGGAATGCGCTGCGAGCGGACATTCAGCTGTCGCCCTCGCTATTTGCCGTGCGCAACGGCATCCTGAGCCGCGATCCGGACTCGGTTCGATTTGATTTCCACGTGCAACTTAACCAGCGGCAGTTCAGCGATACCAGCCCGCTACGGGCGCACCTGGATACCGAGAATGCGGATTTGCCGGGCATTCTTGCCCTGGCAGGATACTCATATCCGATCACCGGGACGGTGGACCTGCACCTGCAAGTCGCGGGCACGCGATCCGCTCCGCAGGGGCAAGGCCACATCCTGTTGCGCAATGGCAGTGTTTACGGCGAACCGGTTGAGCGCTTCAGTTCGGACCTGAATTTCAACGGAGAGGAAGCTGAACTCCAGAACATTCAGCTGACCCACTACGAATCGACAGGTCACCGGCGGCGCCACCTACAATACCTCCAGTCACGCTTTTCGTTTCAATCTTGCGGGAGACAATTTTGATCTGACCCGCATATCCGCGCTGCAAAGCGCCCGCATCGCGGTGACCGGCCGCGCGGATTTTACCGCGAACGGGTCCGGCACTCTGGAACAGCCCACGCTGAACGCCGCCATTCATCTGCACGACCTTACCTTCGACCAGGAACGCGCCGGCGAGTTCACCATCAACGCGGTCTCCCAGGGAGCGGAGCTGCGAATTACCGGGCAATCCCAGTTCGAACAGGCGGATGTCAAGGTGGATGGCAACGTTCATCTGCGCGAGGACTGGCCCGCGGATGTCTACTTCCGCTTCCATCAGTTCGAGCTGGATTCGATCTTTAAAACCTACATGCGCGGAGCTGTGACTGGGCATTCCAGGGCGGATGGCGAAGTGCACATGGTGGGTCCGTTGCGCCGGCCGCGCGAACTGCAATTCACCGCCAACCTCGACAACCTGGACGCGGACGTCGAAGACGTAAAGATCAAGAACCAGGGACCGATCCGTTTTTCCGTTGCCAACCAGACCTTGCAGATTGACCAGTTCCATCTGGTGGGTCAGGACACTGACATTTCCGCCAACGGCAAGGTGCATTTGACGGGCGACCGCGAACTGGATTTGCGGGCCCAGGGCCGGGTCAACCTGAAACTGATTGAGAGCTTCAATCCGGATTTCACATCTTCCGGCGTGGTCTCGGTGGATGTATCGGTGGCGGGGCCGTTTGCCAAGCCGGTCATGCAGGGCAGGGTGCAGGTGGCCGGTGGCGCCATTGCCTATATTGATCTGCCCAGCGCGCTGAGCGATATCAACGGCTCGCTGGTTTTCAATCAGGACCGGCTGCAGATTGAGAGTCTCACGGCGCACACCGGCGGCGGCCTGGTCACGTTTGGTGGCTACGCGACCGCCTACAACGGCAAGTTCAACTTCGACCTCTCCGTGCACGGGCAGGATGTGCGCCTGCGCTATCCCCCCGGCGTCAGCGCCATGGCCAACGCCGATCTGCATTTTGTGGGCAGTTCTTCCGCCTCGACCCTGAACGGAGAAATCATCGTCACCAAGCTGGCCATGACGCCGGGCTTCGATTTCGGCGGGTACCTGGACCGCTCCCAGAGCTCCGCCATGACGCCGACCAACCGGCTTCTGAACCGGATTCGGCTCGATGTTCATATTGCCACCACGCCCGAATTGCAGATGCAGACGGCCAGCGTGCGGCTCTCCGGCGACGCCGATTTGCATCTCCGGGGCACGGCCGCGAAACCCGCCATCCTGGGACGCGCCGACGTCATCGAGGGCGAAGTGCAATTTAACGGGACCAAGTATCGCCTGGAGCGCGGCGATATCACTTTCATCAACCCGGTCACCACAACGCCGGTGCTTGATTTGCAGGCCACCACCCGGGTGCAGGACTACGACATTACGCTCAACCTGAACGGGCAGATTGACCGCCCCAGCGTGACCTACCGTTCGGAGCCGCCGCTGCCCACCTCCGACATCATCGGACTGCTGGCCTTTGGGCAGACCTCGGAGGAATCGGCGCAGCTGAACCAGTCGCAGTCGGCGTTTAACTCGGAGACCTCGAATGCCATCCTCAGCGCGGCGCTGAACGCGACGGTCAGCAACCGGGTGCAGAAACTGTTCGGCGTTAGCCGCATCAAGATCGATCCCCAGGGCTTTACCACCGAAACCTCGTCCACTCAGACGGGTCCCGCGGTCACGATCGAGCAGCAGGTGAAAAATAATCTGACGCTCACCTACACCACTAACGTGGCCGGGGCGTCGCAGCAGCTTATCCAGGTGGAGTACAACATCACGCGCAGCATTTCCATTGTGGCTTTGCGGGACCAGAACGGTGTTGTCAGCTTCGATGTGCGGGTGCGGCAGCGGAAGAAGTAGGCTGGCGAGCTCTTGGGTCAAGAGTCGTGTGGACGCGGGCGACTCGCCCGCGACCACACGGGTCCAAACCGGGTCAACACTCTGGAGTATTCTGGAGCGGCTTTGGCTGCCGAACTCCATCCCGATCGTTTTGCTGTCGAACGGCAGCACATGGTGGAGACCCAACTCCGCCGCCGGGGCATCCGCGACCAGCGTCTTGCTGAATGCGATGGCCAGCATCCCGCGGCATGAGTTCGTGGAGGCGCGTTATCGTAGTCAGGCCTACGAAGATCATCCCCTTCCCATCGACGCCGGGCAGACCATTTCGCAGCCCTACATCGTCGCCCTCATGCTGGAACTTCTGCAGCTGGACTCGTCATCGAAAGTGCTGGAGATCGGAACTGGTTCGGGATATCAGGCCGCGGTGTTGAGCAAGCTTGCCGGCCACGTTTACACCGTGGAACGCCACTCCGGAACTGGCGCGGCAGGCGGCAGAGACGTTGTCCCGGCTCGGCTTGAGCAATGTCAGCGTGGTCACGGGCGACGGCAGCATGGGCCTGGCGGAACATGCTCCGTTCGACGCCATTGTGGTTTCGGCTGCGGCCGCGCAGATTCCTCCGGCGCTGTTTGAACAGTTGCGCGAAGGCGGGCGCATGATCATCCCGGTGGGTCCGCCGGAGGCGCAAGAGTTGCAATTGGTACGCAAGCAGGCGGGGAAGGCGCTGATTAGTCTGCGGGAAGGGTGCCGGTTTGTGCCTTTGATCAGTGGGTGAAGCTTCGACTGCGAACCAGATCAAAATCAAATTCAACGTTCAAAGGCGGCGGGCGAGGGCGCCCGCCCCACACGGTTTGTGCTTTACAATTCTTTTGTGCCTCTGCTACGCAATCTGCGCGTTACTTTGGAGATGATCAAGTGGGAGCATTCTATTTTTGCTCTCCCTTTCGCTTTGTGCGGAGCCATGCTGGCGGCGAACGGGCTGCCCGGAGGACAGCAGTTGCTGTGGATCGTTGTTGCGATGGTCTCGGCACGCTCCGCTGCCATGGCCTTCAACCGGCTGGCCGACGCTTCGATTGATGCCGCCAACCCGCGCACCCAAACCCGCGCCTTGCCTGCGGGGACGTTGACTCCTGGATTCGTCGCAACCTTCGTGGTTGTCTCCTGCGCGATCTTCGTCCTGGCAGCTTCCCGGCTGACCCACCTGGCGCTGCTGCTTTCTCCGGTGGCGCTGGCCGTGGTGTTGCTTTATTCCTACACCAAGCGTTTCACTCGCTGGTCGCACCTGGTTTTGGGTCTGGCGCT
Source organism: Terriglobia bacterium (assembly GCA_963816865.1). Classification (GTDB taxonomy): domain Bacteria; phylum Acidobacteriota; class Terriglobia; order Terriglobales; family Acidobacteriaceae; genus JAIQFF01. Next base: position 164,448 of record CAWFMU010000036.1, on the reverse strand, counting down.
GGGGATTGCGCCATCCGCGGCCTGGATCGCGGTGCGCGGGTCTTTTGATCCTCGTATTCTTCTGCTGACCGCGGCGGTTACGTTCTGGGTGGGCGGCTTTGACGTGCTGTATGCGTGCCAGGACTACGAATTCGACCGGCAGGCGGGGTTGCACTCCATTCCTCGCTATTTTGGCATCGGGCGCGCGCTCTGGATCGCGCGATTGTTCCACGTGCTCATGCTGGTCTTGCTCATGGGGCTGGTGGCGGCCTTTGGGCTGGGCAAGCTGGCGGTGGTTGGCGTGATCGTGGTGGCGTTGCTTTTGGCCTATGAGCACTCGTTGGTTTCTGCTCGCGATCTTTCCAAATTGAATGCCGCGTTTTTTACCATGAATGGCGTGATTTCGGTTGTGTTCTTCATCTTTGTTGCTGGGGATTTGTTGCTGAGGAAATAGCCGATCCGACGGGCGGCTGATTGGCGATTTATCCGCGGAGGGCGGGACGCCTCCGGACAGCCGGCGGGACGCCGGCGCTACTGTCGAACCTGGGACGGATGCGGAAAGATACTCCCTTCGCGGACTGCGACTGTGCCTTCCTGTCTTGGCCTGCGGTATCATCAATGGTGATGTCTACCATGCATTCATTCCAGACTGACGACGCCCGCCTCGGGCCGGTTCACCGCAAGGTTATTGCCGGCGAGCGACTGAACGCCGATGACGCCCTCGCCCTCTACCGCACGGGCGACATTCTGGCTGTGGGCTGGATGGCGAACTACGTCCGCGAACGCATGCATGGCGACAAGACGTATTTCAACGTCAACCGCCATCTGAACCCCACCAATGTTTGCGTTGCCGCCTGCCGCCTGTGTGCCTTTGGGCGCAAGAAAGACACGCCGGGCGCGTACACCATGGCGTTGGAAGAGGCTTTCGAGACTGCCGCCACCGGCTATACCGAGGCGGTCACGGAATTCCACATCGTCGGCGGATTGCATCCCGATCTTCCGTTTCAGTATTTTCTCGACCTGATTTCCGGGCTCAAGCAGCGCTTTCCGCAAGTCCATCTGAAGGCCTTCACCATGGTCGAGGTGGCGTATCTCTCCAAGCGGGCCAAGCTCTCGATTCGGGAGACGCTGGAACAACTGAAAGCTGCGGGCGTGGATTCATTGCCCGGCGGAGGCGCAGAGATTTTTGCCGATCGGGTGCGCCATATTATCTGCGACCACAAGATTGACGGCGACCAGTGGCTGGATACGGCGAAGCTGGCGCATCAGATCGGGCTGAAGTCGAATGCCACGATGCTGTACGGCCACGTCGAAAACGATGAAGACCGGGTCGACCACCTGATTAAGCTTCGTGCGCTGCAGGACGAGACGCACGGCTTCCAGACTTTTATTCCGCTGGCGTTTCATCCTGACAACACGCCGTTGCAGCATTTGCCCAAGACCAGTGGGATGCTCGACATCAAGCAGATCGCGGTCAGCCGGCTGGTGCTCGACAACTTTCCGCACGTCAAGGCCTACTGGCAGATGATGACTCCGAAGATCGCGCAGATTGCATTGCGCTTTGGCGCTGACGATATCGACGGCACCGTCATCGAAGAAAAGATCTACCACGACGCCGGCGCCACCACTCCGCAAGGCATGCGCCGCCAGGACCTGGTTCGCCTGATTCGAGAGGCGGGCAGGGAACCGGTGGAGCGCGATACTTTGTACCGTCCGGTTACGCGGACCGAGACGTCCGTCACTGTCGCGGTGTAGGTAATACGCTGATCACAAAAGTTTCAAGAAGTCTTCGACGGACATTTCCACATCGCGCAGGATGGCTCGAAGAAGGCCCGGCCCGATTGTTTCGTTCGAATGCAACGGGACAACCGTGGTTCTGCCATCCGGGTGCTTGAGCACGGCATGACTGCCGCGAGTGCGAGCCACTCGAAAGCCTACCCGTTCAAGATATCGTACTATTTCCTTACCCTTGAGGCGGGGAAGGCGGGTCATACAGAAATCTGTTGGATGCCAACTAATTCCAGCGAACGGTCTTGATCGTCGTCGCGACCCAGGCAAACCTCAATCGCTTCACGAACCCTTTTCATCAGTGTATCTAGAGTTTTCGCCTGAGTGTGGCATCCTCGCAGAGTCGGGACGGTCGCGACGTAATAGCCTTCTTCGTCGCGTTCGATGACCACCGTGAATTTTCTCGCGTGCTTCATGACGCTATCACCATCCGCAATATTAACACGCTGACAAATCGGATTGAGTTGACTTTTGACCCGTTGACTCTCACTGCTCGCGGGTGTAGAATCCGATCAGTAAGGACGACAAAGCTTCACGGGACCCGCTACCCGTGCTCTGAGGCTTGGCATGAATGTCCACATCAGCTATAAGCTGCGCAAGACGCCCGATCTCGAAAAAGAAATCAATCACCTGGTCGAAAAACTGCGCAAGAGGCTGCAGGTCTTTCGGCCCGAACTGCTGCACCTGAAGGGTGTGGTGGAGCAGAGTTCTCCGCGCGAGGGCACGACTGTATCGCTGAATCTGCGGCTGCCTTCCGGGCCAACTGGCGGCCCAGCGCTCGGCGCAAACGCCGGTGGTGGCGATCAAGAGTGCATTCGACGATTTGTTGCAGCAGACCACCCGCCACAAGGACCTGCTGCGCAGTTCGCACAAATGGACGCGGCGGCGCTCCAACCGGTCTCGACCGGAAGCGCAAGTCCCGTTCGAGCAAACCCTGGCGTCGATCCAGCCATCTACTGTCTCAGCCGAGGACATACGCTGCTACGTGAACGTGAATCTCTCGCGCCTGGAGCGATTCGTCGAGCGCGAGCTGTATTTTCGGGAGGCTGCCGAGCAGATGATCCCCGATGCCATCACCAAGGACGAAGTGATTGACGAGGTGATTGCCGGCGCCCTGGGCGATGGCGGCGATAAGCCTGACAAGATGGCGCTCGAGTCGTGGTTGTACCGTCTGGCGATCCACGCCATCGGCGATCTTCTGGCCCGCAGCTCGGACAACGTCGTGTCGGTCCATCTCGAGGATTCGGCGCGGATGCCGAACGTGCGCGCCAGTGACGAGCCCGAACTTCAGTTCCATCAGCCCGATGAAACCCTCACCAAGGAAAGCGTGATTGCCGACCGGCGCGTGGCCACGCCGGAGGATATCGCCTCATCCGACGAGATGGACATGCTGGTGCAGTCCGCTCTCGCTGCCGCCAAGCCGCGAGACCGCGAAGTATTTATTCTGCACACCATGGAAGGATTCTCGGTGGCGGAGATCGCGGCCATCACCGATCGCAGGCCGGAGTCTATCAATGCCTCGATCCTCGCGGCCCGGGAACACTTGCGGCGATCGCCTCCGATCGGAAGTCGCTTTCAGAGCAGAATGCTCCGGAACACGGGGACCGACTGATTTCTGCGACAGTCGTTTCTGCGGCATCATTTGCGGCAGGCAGTCTGTCGCACTCATTTCCGAACAACCAGGAGAGTGGAATGATTACCCGCGAAGACATCCGGGAGCTGGCGGAGTTTCAAGGCGACGGCGCGGATTGCGCGATCAGTTTCTATTTTCAGCCGGCGCCACCCAGCAACCGATCGCATCGCGAGCAGGCGATTCTGGTCAAGGATCTGGTTCACCAGGCCCTGCGCGAGGCGGAGAAGAGCGGAAGGAACGGGATCGCCCGGACTGACCTGCAACGGATCCTCGACCTGGCGGGGGACTGGCAGGGAAGTCGGACGCGCGCCAAGGCAGTGTTTGCGTGCGGCAGCAAAAACATCTGGCGCGAATTTGATCTTCCGCCACAATTGGCCAAGACTCAGCTGTTCGTCAACCGCCGCTTTCATCTGAAGGAACTTGCCGTGCTGCTGGGTGGACAGCCGCGTTTATGGGTTGCCTTTGTGGATCGTCACCGGGCACGCTTCTTCGATCTGCATCTCGACGAGGTCAAGGAGCAGGAAGCGCTTTTCCGGCCTCTTCCGCGCCGCGGCCGCGGCGACGGATTTGCGGGTTACGATGCCGGCCACGCCGAACGCAGCGTGAATGATGAAGCGCTGCACCATTTCAAGAATGTGGCGGAATTGCTCAAAATGGCACTCGAACGAGGGGCATTCGATCGGCTGGTTATCGGATGTCAGGACATCCACTGGCACGACTTTGAGGCCCAGCTTCACCCTTACGTCAAGAGCCGGCTGCTGGGGCGGTTTGCAGCCGAAGTAGGCAGCGCCACCGAAAAGCAAGTGCGAGAACAGGGCGAGCGCATGGTGAGAGAATCGCTGGCTCAACATCGGCACGAGCAAATGAAAGAAGTCCTCGACCAGGCCCGAAGCAACGGGCGCGGTGTGACCGGCCTGCGGCGGGTGTTGCGTTCCCTCGAAATGGGTGAAGTGCAGGTATTGCTGATGGCGGAGAACTATTCCGCGCATGCAGTCGAATGCACCAGCTGCGGTCATCTGGATGCGCACATGGTGCAGTATTGTCCGGTCTGCGGCCGGAGTACGCAGGAGTTGGAAGATGTGTGCGATGCCATAGTGCCGGCGGCTATCCGGCGCGATGTGGAACTGGTGTATGTGAAGGACGAACCGGAGTTCGACCGTGTCGGAAGCATCGCCGCCCTGTTGCGCTTTCGCGCCGACCAGAAAAAGGGCGGAATAGCCGTCGCTTCGTAGGCTCTGCTACCCTCAAAAACTTGGCCACGGATTCACACGGATCTTCACCGATCAGATCAGGGAAAGGGAATCCGTGAAGATCCGTGAAATCCGTGGCCTGCTTTTTGTCTGCTTGAGCGTGGTATCCTTTCCGGTTTCTTGCAACTTTCCTTAACTTGTGGAGGATCACAAATGGTCTTTTCGCGCCGTACTTTTCTCACGACTGCCGTGGTTGGAGCTGCGTCTCTGGGCCTGGAGGGCGAAGATCAGAAGAACAACGATCAAAAAAAGGAAGACCGGAAGAAGCCCGACTCGAACAAATCAGATGCTGCATCGGTCGCGGGCAAACGCCCGATTATTGTCTGCGCCGGCAACGGATACGAGTATCTCGACGATGCCTTTGCTTTACTGAAGAACGGCGGCGACACCCTCGACGCCGCGCTGAAGGTTGTGAAAGGCCCGGAGGACGATCCTAACGAGGACAGTGTCGGACTGGGTGGCCTGCCCAACGAAGAGGGCGTGGTGGAACTCGATTCCTGCTGCATGCACGGTCCCACGCGGCGAGCCGGGTCGGTCGGAGGCGTGCGCAACATCAAGAACGTCTCGCTGGTGGCCAAGGCCGTTATGGAGCACACCGGGCACGTGATGCTGGTGGGAGAAGGCGCTGAACGATTTGCTGTTGCCCAAGGTTTTCCTAGGGAGAATTTGCTCACCGAGCACTCCCGCAAGATCTGGCTGCTGTGGAAGGAAACTCATTCCGACTGGTGGGGACCGGGACTAGCTAGCCCCGAGTGGCACAAGCGTCTGGCAACGCCGCCACATGCCGACGAGTTTCAGCGCCGGATCGAGCGCATGAAGCAGGTGGCTTCCGATATCGGAATCGAATCCGAACAGCAAATGGTCGCGATCCGCAAAGTTTTGTTTCCGCCTACCGGCACTATCCATTGCTCGGCGCTAAATGAAAAGGGCGAGATTTCCGGCACCACCACCACCAGCGGACTGGCCTGGAAGCTGCCCGGACGCTGCGGCGACTCTCCCGTCATCGGGGCCGGGTTGCTACACCGACCAGGATGTGGGTTCGGCGGGAGCCACCGGCAGCGGAGAAGAAAACATCAAAGTCGCGGGGCCCACACCATCGTGGAAAATATGCGCCACGGCATGTCGCCACTCGACGCTGGCATGGACGCACTAAAGCGGATCGTGCGCAACTACAACGGCGACATGAACCGCCTCCGCTTCGTAGACATGACGTATTACGTGCTGCGCAACGATGGCGCGTACGCTGGAGTCTCGTTGTGGGATGGCTACGAGCCGGGCAAGCCGCACCAGATCGCGGTGCACGATGGGACCAGAAGGGCGGAGAAGACCGTCAGCCTGTTCTCGGGGGTTTCGCAGGAATGGCCGCCGGTGCTGGAGTAGTCCGGCATTTCGCCGGTGTCAGTACACCGTGACGTTCGGCGACGGCGAATCTATTCGCCACTACAAGGTGCCACAGTACGGGAACTACTGCCCGCGCGTCTTGCGTGAGGGATTCTTCTCAGATCGGTTGTTCTTGAAGGAGCCTTCGCTCATATCGAAGGCCACCGCGCGTTGACTTGCCTCTGCCATCCACCTAAGATGAAGCGCAACATTTGCGCTGCTATAAATGATCGGCCAGACCATCTCGCACTACCGCATCGTCGAAAAGCTCGGTGGCGGCGGTATGGGGGTGGTTTATAAGGCTGAAGACACCGAACTTGGCCGCTTCGTCGCCCTCAAATTCCTTCCCGATGAATTGTCGCGAGACCCGCAAGCCCTGGAACGCTTTCGCCGGGAGGCGCGCGCCGCGTCCGCTCTGAATCATCCCAATATTTGCACCATCCACGAAATTGGCAAACATGGCGAGCAGACTTTTATCGCGATGGAGTTTCTTGACGGGGTAACCCTGAAGAACCTGATCGCGGGAAGGCCGTTAGAGAACGAGACTCTGCTGGCGCTCGCTATTGAGATTGCCGACGGATTGGACGCCGCGCATTCCCAAGGCATCGTCCACCGCGACATCAAGCCCGCCAACATCTTTGTCACCAAGCGCGGACACGCCAAAGTGCTGGATTTCGGGCTGGCCAAGGTCGCTCCCGTCAGTTCTTCCGTCCCGATGACTTCGGCGAACACGATGACGGCGGTGATCGATGCACAGCATCTGACCAGCCCCGGCTCTACCCTGGGCACCATCGCCTACATGTCACCGGAGCAAGCTCGAGGCAAAGAACTGGATGCCCGCAGCGATTTGTTTTCTTTCGGCGCCGTGCTCTACGAGATGGCAACCGGCACGCTCCCGTTCCATGGCGGCAGTTCCGCGGAGACCTTCAAGGCCATCCTGGATGCGGCGCCGGTGCAGGCTTTGCGCCTGAATCCCGCTGTGCCGGCCGAACTGGAACGGATTATCAACAAAGGATTGGAAAAAGATCGCAACCTCCGCTACCAAAGCGCGGCGGAGGTGCGAGCGGACCTGCAACGATTGAAGCGCGATATGGATTCCGGCCGTTCTTCTGCTGCGACAATTTCCGCAGTCACTACAGGAATTGCACCCGCCGCAGTGAGCAGCGGGTTGAGTCCGGTCTTCAAACCCGCCCGCTCAGGATGGAAGCTCTGGGCAGCCATCGGCGGCGCGGCACTACTCGCCATCGTAGCCTTAATCTACATCCAATCTCGGCCCGCCTCCCAGCCCAAGGTATCCGGCTACGTCCCGATTACGCACGATGGAACTCAAAAGTGGACGGTTGGCACCGACGGGTCAAGACTCTTTCTTGCCGAGTACGGTGCGGGCCAGGGCATTGTCCAGGTTTCAACTTCTGGAGGAGAAGTGGCGCCTATACCCGCGCCGTCGTCCAGCATGGTGGCGCTTGCAGTTTCCCCTGACGGATCCACGATACTGGCTGCAGACGAGGTTGGCCAAACGGCATTTCGTGGCCCGCTGTGGGCGCTGCCGGTTCTCGGCGGTTCGCCTCGGCGGCTGGGCGACGCCGCCGGTGAGGTGGCAGCCTGGTCGCCCGACGGCCAAAAAATTGTTTTCGGCGACGGCCACGATTTGACAGTGGCCAACAGCGATGGTTCCGCGCCCACCAAGCTTTTCTCCTCTTCCGATCAAGTGCTCGATGTAGCCTGGTCACCGGATGGCTCGCTGATTCGATTTTCAGTCGGGAGCAGGAGCAGTCTTGGGAGGCAGTTGTGGCAGGTTTCGGCGACCGGAAAAGATCCGGCCCCGCTTCTTCCCGGCTGGAATCCGCCTCCCGACGAGTGCTGCGGCCAATGGACTTCCGACGGCAAGTATTTTGTATTCCAGGCGAAAAACAATATCTGGGCTCGCGCGGAAACCCAGAGTTGGTTCGGAAAAACCGACCGTCAACCTTTCCAGTTGACCTCTGGTCCTATGAGTTTTTCCTCACCGCGGCCCAGCAAAGACGGCAAAAAGCTGTTTGTCGTGGGAACTTTGCCGCGCGGAGAGCTGACCCGGTACGACACCAAGTCAGGCAACTTCTCCGCGTTTCTCTCCGGAATTTCGGCCGACGGCGTCAGCTTCTCCCGCGATGGGCAGTGGGTAGCCTACGTTTCTTATCCAGACGCAACGTTGTGGAGAAGCAAAGCGGACGGAAGCCAGCGAATTCAGTTGAGTTATCCACCACTCACTGCTGTGATGCCCCGCTGGTCGCCGGATAACCGGCAGATCGCTTTCTTTGCTTTTGCGTCCGGCAAAAAGACAAAGTTATACATGGTTTCAGCCGAGGGCGGAACGCCCAGCGAAGCCATTCCTCAAGACCCGCGGGATGAATGGGACCCCACCTGGTCGGCGGACGGAACCAAGATCGCGTTCGGCAGCGGCTCAGCCAATCTTGACGGTGATATCCAGATACTCGATCTGCAGACCAAACAAATTGCGGCCCTGCCCGGCTCCAGGGGTCTTTTCTCGCCCCGTTGGTCGCCCGATGGACGCTATCTTATCGCCCTGCCGTCCGACTCCAGTTCCATCATGTCTTTCGATTTCGCGGCCCAGAAGTGGGAACAGATCGCGAAGCTAAACCTGGGCTTCCCCAACTGGTCGAAGAACAGCGACTACGTTTATTTCCTGCACGAAGAAGACGACCCGGCTGTGATGCGCGTGCGCCTCAGCGACCACAAAGTCGAGCGTGTCGCCGACCTGAAAAACTTCCGGCAGGCGGGTTTCTTCGGCATCTGGCTGGGCCTGGCCCCCGACGATTCCCCTCTTCTGCTTCGAGACACCGGCACTCAGGAAATCTACGCCCTGGACTGGCAGGCGCGGTAACCCGCCCAGTCCGCCGGCGCGTTTCGACTGGAAGTGACAGCGGCGGGATATCGGTGCGGCCTTCGTGACGGGCACGTGCCCCCGAACCTTCAAACACTTTGCAGGGAACAGCCAAGGGCAAGCAGCAACTCTCCCAACGCAGTCAGGACGCGCTACACGAACCGCACTTTTACATCCGGCCCCTTCTCCAGGTGGATGCTGTCGATGAAACGCACTTTCCCGGTGCGTAATGTCAGCACAACCGACGACGTCCGCGTGCCTTCGCCAAAGAAGCGCACGCCTTTCAGCAAGGATCCTTCCGTCACCCCGGTGGCGGCGAAGATGAGTTGCTTGCCCGGGCGCCAGATCTTCGGCTTCGTAGATCTTGTTCTTGTCCTTGATGCCCATGCGGGCGATGCGCTCTTCGAGTTCCGGCTTGTCAATCACCAGGCGTCCCAAGCATGTATCCATTCAGGCAGCGAATGGCGGCGGCGGTGATCACACCTTCCGGAGCGCCGCCTGAGCCCATGACCGCGTGCACGCCGGTCCCGATGACGGCGGCTGCGATTCCGGCTGACAAATCGCCGTCGCCGATCAGCCTGATCCTGGCTCCGGCCTTGCGAATGTCGGCAATCAGCTTCTCGTGCCGCGGCCGGTCGAGCACGATGACCACCAGGTCCTCGACGTCACGGTGCATGCGCTTCGCGATGTTCTTCAGATTGTCGATGACCGGCGCATCGAGATCCACCGCGCCTTTGCAGGATGGGCCGACCACGATCTTTTCCATGTAGCAGTCGGGCGCGTTCAGCAGTCCGCCGCTTTCGGAAGCGGCCAGCACCGTGATGGCGCCCGGCGCTCCCGTGGCACACAGGTTCGTGCCTTCCAGGGGATCGACGGCAATATCAACTTCTGGAACTTCGGTGCCATCGGGAAACTCGGCGCCGACTTTCTCGCCGATATAGAGCATGGGCGCCTCATCACGTTCACCCTCGCCAATGACGATGGTGCCGCGCATGGGAATCGAATCCATGGTCTTGCGCATGGCTTCGGTCGCCACCTGGTCGGACAGCTTGCGTTCCCCCTGGCCCATGGTGTGGGCGGACGCGATGGCGGCAGTCTCCACCACCCGCAGAAATCTTGAAGCCAGGTCGCTTTCGATATTTCGGCCGAAGGTCCGGGCCTTGGCTTCCGATTTGGTCACAGCTGTCATGAGTGCCCCCTGATCGATAAAAGTTGTATGCAGGCGCGGTCAATGAATATAACGCCGATGGACTGGGAAGGGAAAGTTACGACTGGGTTGGTGTGGGGCGGGCGCCCTCGCCCGCCGATCTTGCTTGTGTCTGTTGTTCTGAGAAAGCAAATAACCCTTATCTAGCAAAAACAAACTTCAAAGGCGGCGGGCGAGGGCGCCCGCCCCACACCGGACTATTTAGAACGCGTCAATTCCGGTGACGCTTTGCCCGATGATCAGGGTGTGAATGTCGTGAGTGCCCTCGTAGGTCTTCACCGACTCCAGGTTGGCCATGTGACGGAAGATCGGGTACTCATCGGCGATGCCGTTGGCGCCCAGGATGTCGCGGGCCATGCGGGCGCACTCCAGCGCCATCCAGACATTGTTTCGTTTGGACATCGAAATATGCTGCGGACCGGCTTTGTCTTTATCTTTGAGGCGTCCGACTTGCAGCGCCAGCAGCTGGGCCTTGGTGATTTCAGAAATCATCCAGGTAAGTTTTTCTTGCACCAACTGATGCGAGGCGATGGGCTGATCGTGGAACTGCTTGCGGAACAGTGAATATTGCAGTGCGCAGTCGTAACAGGCCATGGCAGCTCCGATTGCGCCCCATCCGATTCCGTAGCGAGCCTGGCTCAGACACATCAGCGGAGACTTCAAGCCTCCGGTCTTTGGCAGCAGATTCGATTCCGGAATGTGCACGTCCTGCAGGGAAAGACTGGACGTAACCGAAGCGCGCAGCGACCATTTGCCGTGGACGTCTTCGGCGCGGAAGCCGGGGCGATCGGTCTCGACCAGAAAGCCGCGAATCTTGTTGTCTTCGTCTTCGACCTTGGCCCAGATGATTGCGATGTCGGCGATGGAGCCCGACGTGATCCACATCTTTTCGCCGTTCAGGACGTACTCCTTGCCTGATCTTTTTGGCGCGAGTTCGCATGCCGCCGGGATTGGAACCGAAGTCAGGTTCGGTCAGGCCGAAGCAGCCGATCTTTTCGCCCGTCTGCATCACCGGGAGCCAGGTCTGCTTCTGCTCGTCGCTGCCGAAGGCGTAGATGGGATACATGGCCAGCGAAGAGTGCACGCTGACGAAAGAGCGGACGCCGCTGTCGCCGCGCTCCAGTTCCTGCATGACCAGTCCGTATTCGACATTCGACATCCCGGCGCAGCCGTAGCCTTTGAGGCTGGCGCCATAGAGGCCCAGGTCTGCCATGGGCTTGACCAGTTCCTTGGGGAAGCGGCCGGCGCGGTTGCATTCCTCGATGATGGGGATGAGGTTGTCCTCGATAAACTTGCGGGTGGTGTCGCGGACCAGGCGTTCTTCGTCCGTGAGCAGGGAGTCGAATTCGAGGAAATCAACTCCCCGGAACTTGATGGCCATCAGCTTCTCATTTCTGTTTCTTCGCCGCTCGTTTTCGAAGTGGCAGCGAACTTTGCCGGGACCAGGGGCAGGCACTCAGGGAGTGGAAACTCTTGAAGGTAACAAAGGGTGCGAGGGCAGTCAACCAGGCCTGACGGGGCGGGCTGGAAAACTATGGAGACACCCTCAAGGCAGCCTCCCCGGGTTGTGAGTGTAATGGCGATTTTTCGCCAGCGGAACATCACTTCAGCACAGTGATGCTAACCTGACGTCCGTCGAGGTATACGTTGTAGTCAATTCCACGCTGAAACACCAACGTCGTCGGAGCCTCTGTTTCTGGAAGTTCGTGAGCCTCCACCCAATATGCAAAATAGAATTCCACAGACGGTACCGGCGCGAGCCCGAATTCCTCTCCATGTCCTGAGCGTGCAGCGAGTTGCTACCGCCAGTCCGCTCTGACCGATTCAGGCCTAGTCGGACCAACATGGACGGGCTTGAAGACAGTTGCCCTACCCTAACTTCAGATTTGCATGTTGCGGACCCCCGTTGATGCGCGCGGCGTCTGATCAGTACGCCACCACCAGCGACGTTCCATCCTGTCAACGGATCGTGCCGATAGGTAGTTCCGCTGACTTCGTGCCGCTTCGCCGAGATGGTCGTACGACACGGATTCTGCCGAACCGCCCTCGCCGAATCGGGGCCGATGTTTGATCCCGAGATCCTGCGCATTACGAAGAAATCCAGTGCGGCGGCGTGGAGAAGATTCAGGCGAAGGTGCGCTGGTCCTTCTGCACCCTGAAGTCGTACTTGTCTTCGGGAAAATCCTTCGCCATTGCGACAAGTTTGTTCCCAATGTCGTTCCACCGGTCCAACATCTCATCCGATCGAGAGCGCGCCGGACTCGGCGCCTGATTCTGAGCTTGGGCCTGTCCATGCAGACTCATTCCGATACAGGCAAGGAGAGTAATCGCAATTCGGCAAGCGTAGACCGTTTCATTGTAGATTGCTCCCTATTTCGGTTCGATTTCAAAAATTCCGTGGGGAGTTAGACGTAACGCAACTGCCGAAGTTTTGAGCAAATTTCAGATCAAAAGACGAAAACTGCATGTGACTGGAGAGATTGATCCAACAAACTGCAGAGACCAATTTGGGCCTGACTGGTCGGTAAACAGGTTGGGTAAGGTTAGTTTTTACAAACTTTTTGCAAGTTTCGGACGCGCTTGCCGCAGAGGGCATCTAAGCTTTCAGTGCGGGCGGCGCTGACTTGAGCACGGGTCGTCCTACGAACGGCATAGCGGATAACGCCCCTGTACGAGCGGGGCTGTCTCACGTCTACATCCCGGCTTAAGTAAGTTGCACTGCGGCTAGAAGACGGGCACAATACAGCGGTTTGCAGGACTAAACTTGAGAGACGCACAAGCCACCGATACGGCGAGTGGTTCTGTCTCGTTGTTATCTGCTTCGTAACCTTGATTGGCTCCGGTGTCGCAGCCGATGTGCCTGCGCCGCGCACCTCCCTGGATCAGGGATTCCGTCTGCTCTACAACCTTGATTTCGATCAGGGGCACCAGGTGTTTCTTTCCTGGCAGCGCGAGCATCCTCAGGATCCGGTCGGACCAACGGCCGAGGCTGCGGGAATACTCTTCTCGGAATTTCATCGGCTGGGGGTGCTGGAAGGCCAGTTCTACGAGAATGACAAGAAGTTTCTGAACCGCGACCAGAAGGAACCGGACGCGGGCGTACGTGACCGCTTTAACGCGGCCTTGACCCGCGCCCAAAACATCGCGAGCGCTCGTTTGGCGGCCAATGCCAAGGACCGCGATGCGCTGTTTGCCATGACGCTTTCGTCCGGACTGCAGGCCGACTACGCGGCGATGATTGAAAAGAAGAATATGTCGTCCTTGCATTACACCCGCGAGGCCAATGACTGGGCGGACCAGCTTTTGGCAGTGGATCCGAAATGCTATGACGCCCGGGTGGCTACCGGATTCAGCAAGTACATTATTGGCAGCATGGCGGCGCCGGTGCGGTGGGTGTTGCGGATGGGCGGAGTGTCAGGCGACAAGAAGCAGGGAATCGTGGAGTTGCAGATGACTGCCGACCACGGCCAGTATCTGGGTCCGTTTGCGCGCATATTGCTGGCCATCGCGTACGTCCGCGACAAGGATAATGTTCGGGCCCGGGAGTTGTTGGCGAGCCTGCGCGACGAGTTTCCCAAGAATACGTTGTTCACGAACGAGATTGCGCGGCTCGATGCGGGACACTGAACAAGCTGTCATCCTGAGCGGAGTAGTGGTTTCGCGGAGCGACACCACTGCGCAGTCGAAGGACCCCTATAAGCTGCACTCTTCTGCTAGCGGAGTTCGCAGAGGAAAACGTCCTCGACGCTCCGGCAATCAAGCAGCTTTCGTTAAGCTGCTAGGGGTCCTTCGACTCCACAAATCGATTCGCGAGCGAATCGGTTTGTTCCGCTCAGGATGACAGCCCAGAGTGTGTAACGCGCTGGCTGGTTCACTGGAAATTCACCCGGTTGTAACACTCCTGTAACATTCGCGGCGTAGAACTGCCCCATCAAACTAATAAGGAGGAACCATCGCGTGATTCGCCGCATTGCGCTCTTGTGTGTTGTTCTGGCTGCGCCCGCTTTCGGTCAGACGACCGTGAATGGGGCAGGCGCTACCTTCCCTAATCCGATGTACCAGAAGTGGTTCAGCGAATACCACAAGGCCCATCCGGATATTCAGTTCAACTACCAATCCATCGGCAGCGGCGGCGGCATTCGTCAGGTTCTGGCGCAGACCGTGGATTTCGGCGCCAGCGATGGTCCCATGACGGACGAGCAACTCTCCCAGGCCAAAACCAAGATCCTGCACATTCCGACAGTGATGGGAGCAGTGGTTCCGGCCTACAACGTTCCCGGCGTGAGTACAGAACTGAAGTTCACCCCAGAGGCGCTGGCGGGAATCTTCCTGGGCAAGATCACTACCTGGAACGATCCGGCGATCGCCAAGGCGAATCCCGGGGTCAGCCTGCCCAATCAGACCATCATCGTCGTCCATCGCTCGGATGGCAGCGGCACCACTTACATCTTCACCGACTACCTTGCCAAAGTGAGTTCGGAGTGGGCGAATGGCCCGGGGAAGGGAACTTCCGTGAAGTGGCCTGTCGGTCTGGGCGGCAAAGGCAACGAAGGTGTTGCCGGAATGATTCGACAGATGCAGGGTGGGATCGGCTACATCGAACTCATCTACGCAGTCCAGAACAAGATTGACTACGGCCTGGTGAAGAACGCCGGCGGAACTTTCGTGAAGGCGTCGCTGGAGAGCGTGACCGCCGCTGCGGCATCGGTGAAGAGCATGCCTGCGGATTTTCGCGTATCCATCACCAACGCTCCGGGTAAGGATGCCTATCCCATCTCCAGCTTCACCTGGCTCCTGATCCCGGAAAAGTCCAAGGAAGCGGCCAAGGGCAAAATCCTTGCCGATTTCCTTAACTGGATGGTTGACGACGGTCAGAAAATGACCGCCGAGCTGACCTATGCGCCCTTGCCGGGTAATGTCGCGGAAAAGGTGAAAGGCGCCATCAAGTCGGTGCAGTAGCGGCATCTCCTGCTTAGCAACAACGATTGAATCGGGGACGGGTTCTCAAGCCCGTCCCTTAGTCGTTACAGTGTTTGCTGAGATTCGACGAAGGTGTCCGGCGTCCCGTCCATCTGTCTGCTGTTCTATACTGACTCTGATGAAACGGATCCTGTCGAGCGCGGCCCTGCTGGTACTTCTGTTGTTTTTTCCCCGTCTTTACGCCGCGGAAAAGCAATATGAAGCCTGGCCGGATCGTTACGGTGGAGAAAAAATTCCACGAACGAGTATTGTATTACCTGGTGAATACGCCGATCACCCAGGATGATCCGTACTACGAAGTCACATTGCAGTTGGGAAATCTGGCGCTGTTGACGGAGTTCACGCCGCGGCACGCTGCCGACGATCTGCCTGACGGATGGACAGATAACGCCAAGGTGCAGATCAAAGTTACGGACAAGCATCATGTGTGGGTGAAACGGGAGGGTGGAATGGAGCTGCAGTTGTTGCTGGTGAAGCGCTTGCCCGCAACCGAAACCGCCGCCGATCCTGAACCTGCGCCGGTCAAGAAGTGAGCTGAAAGCGTTGGTTTTGGCCGCAAGCTGTATCTTCCGAACGGTTTTAATTTCTGTTTCTGCGTACCTGCTGAATCATGGCTCGCCTTGCGTTGGACAATCCGGCCTACTACATCAACCGGGAAGCTTCCTGGCTGGCCTTCAACCGCCGCGTCCTCGAGGAAGCGCAGGACGAAACCAATCCGCTGCTCGAGCGGCTGAAATTTCTTGCGATCTCGGCCAGCAATCTGGATGAATTCTTCGAAGTGCGCGTGGCCGGGCTGGTACAGCAGATTGAAGATGGATACACCGAAGCGGGGCCGGATGGTCTGACGCTGGTGGAAGAGCGCGACGTCGTCTCCCGCGAGACCCACGAGTTCGTGGACGACCAGTATCGCTGCTGGAACGACAAGCTGCGGCCAGCGCTTTCCGAGCACGGGATCCGGGTTTTGGGACTCCACGAACTGGATGCGCGGGCCCGCGACTTCATTGAAGAGTACTGCGAGAAGGAACTCGATCTCCTGCTTACGCCGGTCACGGTGGACCCGGCGCATCCCTTTCCGCGAGTCATCAACAAAGCGCTGTGCGTGGCTTTTCTGCTGCGCCGACGTCGGCGTTCGGCGCTCACCTACACCGGCGTAGTCACCGTGCCGCGTGCCTTGCCGCGCCTGGTCCGGCTGCCCTCGGACGGAACTGACGACTTCATTTTTCTTGCCGACCTGGTCGCCTTCCATGCCTCGCGCATGTATCACGGCTACGATATCGTTTCTTCGGCGGCGTTTCGCGTTACTCGCAACAGCAATCTGTACCTGGCGGAGGAGGAATCGCGCAACCTGCTGGAGTCGGTCCGGACCGAACTGCACAACCGCCGCAAGGGCGATGCGGTGCGGCTGGAGATTGAGGCTGACGCCGATCCCGAAATCATCGAACGTCTGCGCACCAACTTCGAGCTGGAGCCGTGGCAGGTCTTTTCCGTCAACGGGCCGGTGAATCTCTCGCGACTGTTCAACATCTACGAGCAGACAGGTCACCCGGAGATCAAATTCAGAGCCGTTTTCTCCGCGCGAGCTCCGGCTGACCGCGAAATCGCAGGACCTGTTCGAGGAACTGCGCCGCCACGACGTTCTGCTGCATCACCCCTTCGATTCCTACGATGCCGTGGTGTCGTTCATTGAGGCTGCGGCCCAGGATTCGCGGGTACTTTCGATCAAGCAGACGCTTTACCGGACGAACGAGCACTCGCTGATTGTTCCCGCATTGATTTCGGCGGCGGAAAAGAAGGAAGTGACCGCGGTTGTCGAGCTGAAGGCGCGCTTCGATGAAGACACCAACATTCGCTGGGCCCGCGATCTCGAAGATGCCGGAGTGCAGGTCTTCCACGGCCTGGTCGGATTGAAGACGCACTGCAAGCTCTCGCTGCTGGTGCGCCACGATTCCGACGGCGTGACTCGCCGCTACGCTCACCTGGGGACCGGGAACTACAACGCGAACACGGCGCGGATTTACACCGACTTGAGCCTGCTTACGGCCGACCCGGAGATCACCGCTGCGGTGCATGACGTTTTCAGTTTTCTCACGGCATACGCCGAGCATCCCAACTACGAGCCCTTGCTGGTTGCGCCGCTGGACCTGGCGGAACGGTGCCTGGGGTTGATCGAACGTGAGGCCGACCATGCGCGTCACGGACGCCCGTCGCGCATCATTGCCAAGATGAACGCCTTGCTGGACAAGAACATCATCATGGCCCTGTATCGCGCTTCGCAGGCGGGAGTGGAGATTGACCTGATCGTTCGCGGCATGTGCGCACTTCGTCCCGGCGTGCGCGGGGTGAGCGACCGCATTCGGGTGCACAGTATCGTCGGCCGCTTTCTCGAACACAGCCGTATTTTCCACTTTTGCAACGGAGGTCAGGAAGAGGTTTATCTCGCCAGCGCGGACTGGATGCCGCGCAATCTCTACGAACGCGTCGAAGTCATGTTTCCGCTGAAAGATGCGATGGCCCGCGAGCGCGTCCGTCATGAAATCCTGGATGCCTACCTGGTGGACAATGTGAAGTCCCGCGTTCTGCTGAAGGACGGCGTCTACGTCCGCAGCTGGCAGGCGGAGGGAAAGCGCAAGCCGCCGGCGGGAGCCGTGGCTTTCAGCGCGCAGGACTTTCTGCTGGGCCTGGCGGAAGGCAAACAGGCGGTGGAAGCCATGCCCGTGCCCTCGCCCCGCAAGGCGCGGCGAGTCGTGATGAGGTAACCCGAAATGATTCTCTACTTCCTGCGTCACGCCAGTGCCGGTGAACCGTAAGCAATCCCAAGAAGGACGAAAAACGCGCGCTCGACGAAACCGGACATCGAGCAGTGCGGTTACGTGGGCCGTGCCCTGGCTGCGCTGGACGCGCAGGTGGACATTATTATTTCGAGCCCGTCTGAAGCGTGCGGCGCAGACCGCTTCGCTGGTAGGCAATGAGATGGGTCACGAGGGCAAATTGCAGTTGGAAGATGCGTTGCGGCCCACGGCTACGTTCGCGGATTTCCGCAAGATGCTCGACAAGTACGCCAAACACGACGCCATCATGGTGGTGGGCCACAACCCGAGCTTGAGTGAATTCCTGGGCCGGGCCATCAGTGAAGGCGGCTGCGAAGCGGCCATTGACCTCAAGAAAGGCGCGGTGGCGCGGGCTGGAGATGAATCGCAATGCCGGGTCGCTGACCTGGTGCCTCACGCCCAAGATTCTGCGCACGCTCTACGCCGCCGCGGCCGAAAGCTCGCGACCAAAAACATCACGGAAGTAGTCTTTCTCTTTTTCGACCGCCCACAATTCCAGGTCTACGGTGGCGCGCGGCTTGGCCCGCAGGGTCAGTCTGACCTCGCCCCGGCTCAGCCCGCACCCGGGCGCCGCGTACCGCGCCGCTGCGTCCCAGATTGAGGGCGCGCGCCAGTCGCAGCAGCAGTGAACGCTTTGCGCACGAATTCCCGGTCGGCTGGCGGCAGGATCTTCGATGAACGTGTCTCCCGGCGCCGGCCGTGACTTGCCGAGATAGCGTGCCGTGGCCGCGATGATTCGCCGTTGCTCCGGCGTGTAACCCAGGATTTCCGAGTGGGCGATGATGTAGTAGGCGTGGCGGTGTCTCCCGTTGCGATTGACGTAGTCGCCCACTTCGTAAAGCATCGCCGCCGCCGAGATCCATTCGGCATATTCGGGCGGCAAATGGTGCAGCGACTTCAAAGCCTTGAACAAGTACATCGCGAAGTGCCGGACTTGCAGGGCATGGTTCAGGTCCACGCGGTAGTGGGCGACGGCGGCGAGGATGGAGTCCCAGCGCTCGGATTCGATGTGCTTGCCGGAGCGGGTGCTGCGATCGTACTCGGCGGCCATTTGCGCCAGCAGTCCATCGCGCAATCCCAGAGGAGAATAGCGGAAGCCCGGCAACTGGCAGCGTTCGAGAAGTTCGGCATAGACCACGGCGCCGGCGACCACGATTTCAGCGCGCCGCGGGCCGACGCCGGAAAGTTTTTTGCGCTCCGCGATGGGCAGACGCGACAGCATCTTGGCGATAGGTCGCATCTGGGTGCGTGAGACCGCGGTGGCGCGCGTGCCTTTCGTCTTGTACAAACCATGACAGACCGCGGCCAGAGAAGCTGCCGTGCCCGAGGTGGCGATCACGATTTTCGGCCGCGACCTGGCGATGCGGTCGGCAATCCGCCCAATTTCTCTCTCCACAAAGCCTCGAAGTCGCCGCAGTTCCGCCTTGCGGGGCGGATCGTGCGTCAGGAATTCATTGGTCAGGCGCACCGCGCCCAGAGGCAGACTCACCGTGTCGCGGATGTGGCCCTTGCCGGAGATCGGTCAGCTCACAACTGCCGCCGCCGAGGTCGACCATGAGCGTGTTCGCGGCGCTGATGCGCAGACTCGAAACCAGGCCGAGGTGGATCAGCCGCGCCTCTTCCAGTCCAGAGATGATTTCGACTTTCCACCCGTAGCCGAGCGCACCCACTCCAGAAAAGCGCGCGAGTTCCGCGCGTCGCGCAAGGCGCTGGTAGCCACCGCGCGAACCGTGTCGGCGCCTTCGTCCTGTACTGCCCGATGGAAGCGCCGCAGCGCCTTCACGGTATCGTCGATGGCCTCGGGCGACAGGAATCCGTTGCGGAAGACGCTGTCGCCCAGGCGAGTGACCTGGCGGTCTTCATGAATTTCAATCAGGCGCCGCCCGGAAAGGCGAGAGATTTTCAGGCGGACGGAGTTCGATCCGATATCGACCGCGGCTAGAGTCGGCATGCGCGAGAAATAGTGTAACGCCTGGGTGGGAACGCTGGGTTTCCCCGAGGACGCAGAGCACAACCTCGGATCTCACCATGCGCCGAGGGGACGGTCATCGCCGACCCGGTTTGTTATGCTACGCGGATGCCGCGCGCCTTCCTCATCGACACCGACGTAGCCTCCGACGACGCCGTCGCCCTCATCATGGCCCTGCGCGCTCCTGACGTGAACGTAGTCGCGATCACGACCGTGGCGGGGAATGTCGAAGTCGAACAGGCGACTCGCAACGCCCTGTACACGGTGGAACTCTGTGGAGCCAGCGTCCCGGTCTTTGCCGGCGCTGAAAAGCCGCTGCAGCGCGCTCCACCAGAGTGCAACCTGGTTTCATGGTCGTGACGGACTGGGAGATCACGGCTATCCGGCGCCGCGCCAGAAGCCCGAGAAGCTGCACGCTGTCGACGCGATCATCGAAGCCATCGAGGCCAATCCTGGAATCGTCGTAGTCACGCTCGGGCCGCTCACCAATCTTGCGCTGGCTCTAACGCGCAAACCTGCCCTCGCGGCCCAGGTCGGTCGTTGCGTGGTGATGGGAGGCGCGCCCTGCTGTGAAGGCAACGTGACCCCGGCGGCGGAGTACAACATCTGGGTTGATCCCGAGGCCGCGCGGATCGTTATGCTCAGTGGGCTGCCGCGTGGAGTTGGTCGGCTGGCAAACCTGCCGGGGTGACGCCGTGCTGAACGAGGCCGACATCACGCGCGTTCTGGGATTCGACAACCCGGTGGCGCGATTTGCTATCGAGTGCAACAGCCGGGCGCGCGAAGCCTACAAAGAACAGACTGGAGAGGATGGCATCTCGCTGCCGGACCCGGTGGCGATGAGCGTTGCGCTCGATCCGACGATTGGAAATCAGTGGAGCGAACACTATGTGGATGTGGAAACCCGCAGCGAATTGACGCGAGGGATGACGGTTGTGGATCGTCTTAATGTTGCGGCGGATGAGCGCAATCAGGCGGTCTGGGCTGAAGTGTTGCTGCAAGGGAAGTAAGGCGAAAGTCTGCTGGACGATTGACAACCGGCGCTGGAAGGAAGCTTTGTATAGAGCTTTGTCATCCTGAGCGGAGGCAGCGCGTTCGCTCGCGAACGCGCTGGCGAAGTCGAAGGACCCCTACCCTCTTTACTTCATTGAGCTGCGATTAAAGGCCCAGATTGCCCGCGTTCGGTGCGCTGGTAGGGATCCTTCGACTGCGCAACTGCTTCGCGAAGCGAAGCAGCTACTCCGCTCAGGATGACAGGTTGCATTCAGAGTTAGAGCATTCCGCCGGTTTTGATTTCGAGGATGGCGAGGGCCATCTCCAGCTTATTTACGGCCTGCCCAATTTCAGGATGCTCACCGAGTTTGTCCTGAAGGACCTTCAGCAGGCGGTGAGCTCCGGCGACATGTTCTGCCGCCTGGCGTGGATCGGAGCCTGGTTTCTGATCTTTGGTTTCCATGTCACCTACCTCTCTCCGTATTTTAGTCCCTGCACTGGATTGGTGCATCTGGGGGGCAATACACTCGTGAGGTGCACTTCAAGTCGAGACATCGAACGCAGCAGGCGAGCCGAGCGCCGGAAGCCGTCATGGCTTCGATAGTCTCCACCGACTGAATCCCGCCACGGGCCCCGGCTGCGGTACAGTTCAGCGCGGCGGCGGCACAGGCGAAGTCGAGCTGACGGGCCAGCGGCCAGCCTTGCAGAAGGCCATAGATAAATCCGGCGTGGAAGATATCGCCCGCGCCGGTTGTGTCCAAAGTTTTCACCTGGAATGCGGGAGCGTAGTGAAACCGTGAGCCGTCCCAGGCCAGGACACCCTCGTGGCCCAGGGTTGCGGCGGTGAGGCGGCAACCGTATCGCTCACGAACCGTGGGGAGCGACTGGCGCAAGTTCTGGTCGCCGGTCAGGCGTCCGGGAATATCGCGGCTGGTAATGAGATAGTCGATCTTTTCCAATAGCGTTTCTACGCCGGGGTAGAGATCGTCGAGGTCGGCGATCACCGGGACGCCGGCATCGCGCGCCCAGCCTGCGGCGACGGCTGCGGCGGCCGTATCGTGGCCATCTACGTGAAGCGCCCGGGCGTTGACGATCCACTTCGCGCTGGAGCTCTTCGGGTTGCAGGGTCAATCCGTTGTCACGCTTCCAGAGGACGGTGCGCTCTCCGGCGTCGTCGACCAGGATGACTGCCTGCTGGCTGGCGCATCCCGGGACGGTGACGAGATGGGTCTCGACGCCGAGCCGATCGAACTCCGCCCGGTGAATCGCGGCGGCGCTGTCGTCGCCGATCTTGCCGACGTAGCGGGTGCGCAAACCCCATTGCTGGCAGGCGGCGACGGCGGTTGCGACCTGTCCGCCCGGAAGGATCTCGGCGGAACGGAATTCGACTTTGGATCCCAGCGCGGGATAGTGGGGAAGACGAATCAGCATGTCGGTAGCATTCAGTCCGACACCGACCAGGTCAACTTTGGGCAATGGATTCACGATGGGTTCAGTTGAAGCGAGTGGTCCGCCAGAGTGTAGTGCCGCAAACCAGAAGTAGAGCCACGGTCGCGGCGATCAAGAGCACTGCCGGTCCCCAATGGAAGGACATACGCGGGGCGCGCGCCAGGGTGGCAAAGAATACGAAGATGCCGGTGGCGACCTGCGACCAGAATCCAGTCCCACACCGTACGTGGCGGCCTGACTTCTCCTGCCATCTGCATTCCCTGCATGCGAGCCTCGACGTAGTCTTCCGCGATGTTGTAGCGCCGGGATTCGCGTTGCGAGGCCTCCTGCCAATGAGCCTGCTCCTTGCCGGCGGCGGACGAAAAGGCGATGGCTCCCACTCCCAACATCATCAGGAGCGAACCGCCAACGACTTGCATGTAGGTGGAAGCGTCCGCTGCCGTGCAGTTCGCCGAAAACAAAAATGCCCCACAGCAATCCCCAGAGTTGGTTGGAATTGGACAGCGGAATGCCGCGGCTGATGCCGACGTATTTCGCGGCGTATTGCTGAAAGAGATCGCCGATCACCCAGATGAAGCCGCCCAGCATGAGCCAGAACAATACGTCCCGCGCGCTGGTCAGTTCATGCCAGAGCGGGGCCAGCCCGAGATATCCGATGGCGAGGGCGGCCATCATTCCCAGTTCTCCGAAGGTGAAGAACGTGACAAAGGAGAGTGGGTTCATCCCGGACAAATAAGCTTTGCGATACGGGATATACATCGTTCCCCAGAGGATGCCAGCGCCGAGCGCCGCCCAGACGCCGCGCATGGAATGGGCCGCGGGCGCCTGGGTCGCGGAGGCCTTGGCCAGCAAGGCCGCGCCTACACACATCACCAGCGCACCACCCAGCACACCAGTCCAGCGTCGCCAGCCGGCCTGGCGCAATTCATTGAAGAAAACGAAGCCCCAGAGTATGCCTAGGAGGCTGTTTGAATTCCAGAGAGGGAAGGCGATGCTCAGTCCGATATCGCGGATGGCGAAGATCGTCATGGTGTTCGCCACGGCCCAGAGGCATCCGGCGAGAAGGGCCCAGATGATGAGGTGAGGCGCGCGGCGAAGGTCGGCGCGGACGGACGATGTGCCCAGGATCAAGGCCGGTACACTCCAGCGCGCCAGGAAAACTCCGATCACCATGATCAGCGAAATCACGATTGGCGACACGCCGACCGAGACGAGTTTCGTCGGCGCCTCGGCGGCGCCGAGCCAGGCGCCTGCCGTGAAGCCGGAAAGAATACCCAGGAGTTGCAGCTTCCGCGGACGCGACTGCTCAGGCGCAGCTTGATTCGCGGGCGTCACGGCAGATGGCATGGTCAGTGCGCCTTAGTGAATCGATTCCAATAGCAGCAGGCCACCGATCAGAACTGCAACCGGGACCCAGAAGTGTACGTCGGTCAGGACGCTGGTCAACCAGTGGCGTGGCTGTTCGGAATTGTTGATTGGGTGCATCTTCCTCGCAAGCTGGCGGTGAGCCGTACGATTATAGCGGGTGCTTTGAGGAGAGAATTGGGTGGTGACGCAAGTTCCCGAGAACGACCCCACTGCTTTTGGAATTTCGAAGGCTCGCTAGTATTCGTGGCGTTTTGGCGTTTTCAGGTAGGCAATCACGAACAGAATGCCGAGCAGCAGGTCAACGCCGCCGAATAACAGATCGGATGAGCGCATGCGACCTTGCGCGACCAGAATGAGTACGGCGATGCCGTAGCTGAATTTTTCAAAGACGGAGGGAATCATCAGCGGGCGATAGCGCGGCGGGTCGGTGGCGATAATGAAAAATGCGAATTGCCAGGCTAGGGCCGCTCCGACGAATCCATAGAAGAATGCCGGGTGGGTGATGGGCGGGGGATCTTTTTGGCCGATCAGGTTGAACATGAAGTAGAGCGGGATCAGGGTCAGCAGGCCCCAGATGCCGGCGACCCGAAAGACGATTTTGGCAAGTTTCATGGCATCCCTGTACAGTCCAGGATTTGTTGGTGATGTTTGAATGTTTTGCGACAGCTCTTTCGCCCCTTCGGGGCTCCTTCATCTCCGGCTGTGCCGCGGGGCTTGCGCCCCGGGCTCTATTCTTACGGCGCTTCGCGCCTGCGTCTAACGACGGAGAGTTTACACGCGACGGCCCTTATTCGTAGCGCAGCGCTTCAATCGGATCCAGGCGGGAGGCGCGGAAGGCCGGCACCATGCCGCTGATCAATCCCACGGCGGCGAGGATGAGCGTTGCCGCGATCAGGGTTCCCGGGGCAATGATCAGTCGGATGTCGCCGGCCTCGCCATTTTTGGCGAAGGCGCTGTACAACGTCAAGCGGCCGACCGAAAGCGCGACTGCGTAGGCCAGGATGATTCCCAGCACTCCACCGATGAAGGTGATGGTCAGGGCTTCGGCGAGGAACTGCATGAGAATGTATCGCCGACGGGCGCCCAGTGCCTTCTGCACACCGATCTCGCGGGTGCGCTGGGTCACCGAAACCAGCATGATGTTCATCAGGCCGACGCCGCCGATGCCCAGTGTAAGCGTGCCGATGAAGCCCAGCAGGATTTTCAAACCGATGGTGATGATTTCGAACTGGTGCGTCTGAGTCATGAGATTGAACACCAACACCGCCTGGGTGTCGCTCTGGTTGAACTTCTTCTCCACCGCCATCAGAGAGCGCACAGTCTGTTCCAGCTTTTCGATACTCGGGAGTGGCGTAAGAGAACCAGATGGAGTCGAGGTAGCGCGTGTCTTTCAGATCGCCCATGGTGGTGAAGGGGAGATACAGGGTCCGGTTGATGTCGCTGTTTCCTTCCTGCATTTTTGGACTGGCGACGCCAATGACTTCGAAGCTGAGACCGTCAATGCGAATGCGTTCTCCCAGAGCATTACGTCCGGAAAAAAGCTTTTCCTTGGCCTCGGACCCGATCACCACCACGCGGGAGCGCTGCATCTCGTCTTCGGCGTTGTAGAAACGTCCCTGCCCCACCGTGAGCGAGCGGATGGACAACACATTCGGATAGTTGCCGGTGGCGGTGAAGGTGAACGTTCTGGTCTCGTACTGCGTGCTCACCTGCTTGCTGGCCTCGGGCGTGATCTGGGAAATCTGGGGAAGATTGGTTTTCAGCATGTCCACATCTTCCAGGGTGAAGCGGATGGCCCTGCCCGCCTTCTGGCCACCGGCGTCGGTGGAGGTGCGATTGGGCACGACAATCACCAGCTTGGTGCCGAAGTTGGCGAAGATGGTGGCGCAGGCCTGGCCAAAACCGTTGCCCCAGGCCAGCAGCATGACCACCGTCGCGATGCCCCAGGCCATGCCGAGCATGGTGAGCGCAGTGCGGCGGCGATTGTGCCGCATGGCCTCGTAGGCTTCCTGGAGCAGATCACGGAACATAGGTCAATTGAGTAATCGTGTAATCGGGTAATTGGGTAATTGTTCGACCCGAAATCTGTTGTTTTTCAATTACAAAATTATCCGATTACCAAATTACACAATCTGTTCTCACTCCTGCCGGAGCGCTTCCACCGGTTGCAGCATGGCCGCTTTGCGCGCGGGATAGAGACCGGCGACCACACCTGCCAGGGCCAGGCTGCCGATCGCCAGAATGGCGGACATGGGCACCAGTTTGGGAGGATCGAATCCGCCCACGCCCTCGATGTTGCCCAGCATGGCCATCAGGATGGCGGCCAGAGCCATGCCGATCAGTCCGCTGCCCAGGGTCAGGATCAGTCCTTCGAGAAAGAACTGGAGCAGGATGCTGTGCTTGGTGGCGCCCAGCGCCTTGCGCAGTCCGATCTCGCGGGTGCGCTCGCTTACCGTTACCAGCATGATGTTGATCACGCCGATGGCGCCCAGGGCAAGCGTCACCATGCCCACCGTCCCCAGAAACATGTTCATGGCGTCGAAGATGGTGCCTATCATCTTGGATTCCTGGATCGTGTCCCAGCCGTCAAAGGCGTTCTGATCTCTCCAGTCAAAACCATGATTGCGGGCGACGATCTTGTGGACGTCTTCCTCTGCCAGCAGGTGCTCATCGGTTACCCGGGGCTGATAGTTCACGTATGAAATCGAGTTCTCGTGATTCGCTCCCTTGATAGGGAAGTACGTGGCCATCACCTGGAAGGGGATGTAGCTGCGAACATTCAGCCAGGTATCGTTGCCGTGGCCGATGTGTTCGAGGACGCCGACCACTTCGAATCTGATGTCCGTTCAGCAGAACGGTCGCACCGACCGCCGGGCGTCCGGGAAAAAGGTTCTTGTTCAGCTGGTCTCCGAGGACGATCACGTTGCGCTTCTGCGATTCGTCCAGAGGGTTCAGCCAGCGTCCCTGCTTGACGGGAAGATAGCTGATCTCATTCAACTGGGGCTCGGTGCCCAGGATTTCGCCATTGGCGTTGGCGAATTCGCTGACCGCCCGAACGTCATCGCGCGAGATGAGGGGGCAGGCTCTGCGGACATGAACTGCCTTGCTGATATCCAGGTAGTCCTGATAGGTGAGCAAATAGGAGCGGGCGGAGTTCATGCTGCCCGCCATGGCCGGCGCGCGCCCGGGAAAGATAAACATGATGTCTTTGCCGAACTCGGCCATCTGGCGCTTGTTGCCCGATCGGAAGCCCTCGCCCAGGCCTACCAGCAGCAGCAGGGATCCCACGCCCCAGGCGATACCGAACATGGTGAGGCAGGAGCGCAGTTTGTGCGCCCAAAGCGTGCGGAAGATCTGCGCGAAGATGTCCAACAGCATGAGCATGATCGCGGTCATTGTACCTTTTCCGGACAATGTAGGCGCGAGCGTCCTCGCTCGTGCGGGCGAGGCGAGCCTCGCTGGTTTTGCGTTACCTACCAGACTCCGACCACGAGCCGTCACGAGCGCGCTCGCGCCACATTAGTCGAACTGGATCAGCACGATCTCAGGGGTCGTGCCCAGGCGCAGGGGCGGGCCCCAGGTACCGGCTCCGTAAGAGACATAGACGAGAAGATTGCCCAAACGTTGCAATCCGTAGACGAACTTTCCGTAGATGCGGGAGGTGATCCAGGTAAAAGGGAAGAACTGTCCGCCATGGGTGTGGCCGGAGAGCTGCAGGGAGAAGCCTTCTTCTTCGGCGATCTTCAGCCGGTCGGGGGCGTGAGTGAGCAGGATGCTGGCGCGGTCGCGATCCACGTCGGCCTTCTGCAAGACGGAGCGGAAGTGGTCGTCATTGGTTGAATCCCGGTAGTGCACGCCGACAATCTGCAGGCCATCCACCGTCACTTTTTCATTGTTCAGGACGCGTACGCCCGAGTGCTCGACCGCGTCGAGGTACTTGGTGGAATCGGTAAACTCCTCGTGATTTCCCAGAACAAAGAATGCCCCCAGCGGAGCCGCGAGCCGCGCCCACGGCTGGGCAAGCTCACGGACCCGCGCGACGGTTCCGTCGTACATGTCGCCGGCAATGAAGACGATGTCAGGCCGCAAACCGGTGAGCGTGGTGACGATGCGTCGCATGAATCGAGAGCCGCGCACGTGACCGAGATGGGTATCGGTCACCAGGGCGGCTACCCGTCCGCGCCACGATTCGGGCAGGTTTGGCAGCTTGACGCTGACTCGCCTGACCCGGGTCCAGGCGGCGTTGACGATGCCGTACAAGCTGGCCAGCAGGGCGATGGCGAAGAGCACAACCACCAGCTCTCGCGGATTGGGATGGAGCCCGACAACGCGGGCTCCGCCGTAGATTGCCCAGCACAAGCATGCCGCCAGAAAGCAGAAACTCAAAGTCCCAAGCCAGACCGCGGAAATGGTGTAAAGGACGCGCACCAGAACATGCGAAGAGCGCCAGGCCAGCAGCGACGCCAGCACAAAGCTGACTGACAGCAGGGCCAGGGTTATTTGCAGGCCGGAAATTCGGGAAGGATCAGGCGCTGCCCAGAAAAAAGTCCAGGTTCGGTACAAGAACCAGTGCGCCAGGAATAACACGGTTTGAATGACTGCGACGAAGACAGCGATTCGAGACCTCAAGGTTTTGTGTTTTCTCCAGCCTTATTAGATGAGGCCGGGGGGCAATTGGATTTGGCAACTTTGGGGGGCGATTCCCAAGGCGTCAGTGTCATCCTGAGCGCAGGCAGCCCAGTTCGTGCGCGAACTGGGCTGACGGAGTCGAAGGACCCCTATACAGCCTTACCGCAACCGGAAGCCTAGAGGGTTGAACAAGCGACCGGCGAGGATCGTTCCGCTCGATAGGGGTCCTTCGACTGCTCGGCCGCTTCGCGTTGCGAAGCGGCCGCTCCGCTCAGGATGACAGACTTGCTCAGGCGACTGCAGATGCCGTGGAACCTTGCCGCGAGGGCTCGCGGCTCGGCGTCATGACCGAAACCGGTTTCTTGCCGGCGAGCGCGGTGCGGGTTTCGGTGAGAGTGTTTACCGCCTGGCGGAACTTTGCCCGGGTGATGTTGCGCAGTGCGGACACCAGTGCTGAATCCTGGACGCCGCCGAACAGTTTTTCTGCTTTGTCTCGCCAGCTGGACCCAGTCATGCCAGTCGCCAATCACGTCCTGCATATGGTTGAGCAGTGCGATCAAGCGGGTGGCCTCAGCATCCTTGCCCGCCAGTTCCGCGATGTAACGCGCCCGCTTGCCGGCGATCCTGAACTGGTGCAGGGTTTTTTCCGTGACCGCACCCTGATCGACTTCCAGATCATTCAGCTTTTGCCGGGCCCGGCTTCAATGGGTCGGCGTTCTTTGGAATCTCCAGGCTGGCGGCGGTACGCTTCAGGCGCTTGCGTACCTCGGCCACAGTTTTCTTGTCCAAGCGACTTTGCCAGCTTCTTTTCCCGCCGGGCGCGGTCCTCAGCCAGAGTGCGCATGAGTTGCGACTTGCGTCCGGGTTCCTGCGGAATCTTCAAGCTGCGCAAAGCTGCGCTCTGGACGTCGAGGTCGCGCACGCGTCCGGCCTTTTTGCGCAGGCGGCCCAGGAGCTTCAGCAGCTTCTTGTCATTGCCGGTGCGATTCTCGGCCAAATCCGAAACCAATACTTCCACTCTGCGGCTCGAAGTGCGGAATTTATGGACGTTCTCCGGAGCCAGCTTTTCCGCGAGCTTCGACATTTGCCGGGCCAGTTTGCGGAAAGTAGCGCGAGTGTGTTCAGGATGTGGCAGCATACGGTAAAGCACCATGGGACTCGAAACTGCGGTTAAACTGCGATTGACCCAAACTGGGAATCATTCAGATTCGGTGGAGCCGGACTTTCCGGGTCCCTACAGGAGCTTCCCTGAGGCAAGGCTAAACCACTATTTTAACACTGCTGTAACACGATCATGCTACCTTGCCCGAAATGGCTAATCGAGCTCTAGGGGCGCCTCGACTGACCGGTCCACAACCTGTTTCGGGACAAGCAGTTACGGCAGGCCATGAAGCCAGCGTGCAATCGCTCATCACTGCCGGGGACAGCCGTCACGCGGACACCGCATTTTTCTATGCCATGCTCGCCTGCGGTTTTTCCGTCATCGCCATAGTCGGTTTGATCGTGTACGAACTGGTTACGAAGTCGAGCCTCTCCTGGCACGCCTTCGGTCTGAAATTCTTTTTCCGCAGCGAGTGGGACCCGGTCAACGATCAATACGGGGCCCTGCCGTTTGTCTACGGCACGATCGTTTCTTCGATTCTGGCCTTGATCATCGCAGTGCCGCTGGCCATCGGGGTCGCGGTCTACATCACCGAGATGTCGCCGCGCTGGCTGCGGGGAGCTCTGGCCTTCACGACCGAATTGCTGGCTGCCATCCCCAGCGTGATTTACGGGTTGTGGGCGATTTTCGTTCTGGTCCCGCTGCTCCGCCAATATCTGCAGCCCTGGCTGGCAAAGTACTCTCGGCTGGACCGGATCTGTTTGAGGGGCCGCCCTACGGCATCGGCATGCTGGCGGCGGGAATCATTCTGGCGATCATGGTGGTTCCCATCATCTCCTCGATTACGCGCGAGGTCATGACCGCGGTTCCGCAGCAACAGCGCGAAGCGGTTCTGGCGCTGGGAGCCACGCGCTGGGAGATGATCCGCACCGGGGTATTGCGCAACGCGCGCGCCGGCATCATGGGCGGCGTCATTCTCGGCCTGGGCCGGGCGCTGGGTGAAACCATGGCGGTCACCATGGTGATTGGCAACCGTCCAGAGATTGCAAAGTCCCTGTTCGCTCCCGGCTACACCATGGCCAGCGTGATCGCCAACGAGTTCAGCGAAGCTACCGGAGACCTTTACCTCAGCGCCCTGGTCGAAGTGGGCCTGGCGCTGTTTATTGTGACCATCATCGTCAACATTCTGGCGCAGTTCCTGGTGTGGACAGTAACGCGCGGTACGCCTGCGAGGGGCAATGCCTGACACAACAGCCAAGATGATGCTTCCCGCCGATTTTGCTGATGCTCCGATCAGCATCGTGCGGCGCGGCCTGAACGCCCTGGTGACTTTTGCGGCGATCGGGCGCTGTGGTGCTGGTGCTGCTTCCGCTGGCTGCGGTCTTCGGCTACCTGATCTACAAAGGGATTGGTTCGATCAACCTGGCGTTCCTGACCCAGATTCCCAAACCTCCGGGCGAAGCCGGCGGGGGCATGGCCAATGCCATCGCCGGATCCGTCTACATTCTGATGATTGCCAGCGTTTTCGGCGTTCCACTCGGGATTGGCGCCGGAATTTATCTGTCCGAATACGGCCGCGGCACGCGCTTCGGAAACCTGATCCGGTTCACCGCGGATGTGCTGAACGGCGTCCCTTCGATTATCGTGGGCATTGTGGCGTATGGCCTGGTGGTGCTCAGCCAGGGACATTTCTCGGCCCTGGCCGGCGGTGTGGCCCTGGCCATCATGATGGTCCCGACCATCACCCGGACCACCGAAGAGATGCTGCTGCTGGTGCCGCAAATCGTGCGCGAGGCAGCCTACGGCCTGGGTGTCTCGCGCTGGCGTACCACGCTTTCAATCACGCTTCGCACCGCGACCTCGGGCGTCATCACGGGAGTGATGCTGGCGTTTGCCCGGGTGGCGGGAGAAACGGCGCCCTTGCTGTTTACCGCGTTCGGCAACCAGTATTGGAACTGGAAGATGAACCAGCCGACGGCGGCCTTGTCTCTGCAGATCTTCACCTACGCGATTTCGCCCTTCGACGAGTGGCATAAGCAGGCGTGGGCAGGAGCGCTTGATCCTGATTGTTCTGATTGTCGCTTCGGTCGGCGCTGTGCGACTTGTGGCCAGCCGCGGTATGCTCAAGGGAGCGAACTGAAACTATGGGCGTTGGAATCCAAGTCGACAAGCTGAACGCCTGGTTCGGCAAGACCCAGGCCCTGTATGACATCAACATGACGGTGGCGGCGAACCATGCCACCGCGGTGATTGGTCCGTCGGGATGCGGCAAGTCCACCTTCGTGCGCTGCCTGAACCGCATGCACGAAACCATTCCAGAAGCGCGGGCCACGGGCCGGGTGCGGATCGGCGAAATGGATGTCTACAACGGGACCTCGGCGGTGCAGATTCGCCGCCGCATCGGCATGGTCTTCCAGAAAGCCAATCCGTTTCCTACGATGTCGATTTATGACAACGTGGCCGCCGGATTGACGCTGAACGGCTTTCACGATCACAAGCGCCTGGATGAAATCGTCGAGCGTTCGCTGGCCCTCTCCGCATTGTGGGACGAGGTCAAGGACACGATGAAGAAGAAGTCGGGCGCCAGCCTCTCCGGAGGCCAGCAGCAACGCCTCTGCATTGCCCGCGCCATCGCCGTCGAGCCGCAGGTGCTGCTGATGGACGAACCCTGCTCGGCCCTCGATCCGATTTCTACCGGCAAGATCGAAGAGCTCATCTTCCAGTTGAAGGAACGATTCACCATCGTGATCGTGACCCACAACATGCAGCAGGCGTCGCGGGTCGCGGAATTCACCGGCTTCTTTCTTCTCGGCAAGCTGATCGAGTTCGACAAGACCGAAAAGATTTTCACCACTCCGTCCGACAAGCGGACGGAAGACTACATCACAGGCAGGTTTGGATAATGGCGCGCACCCGTTTTCTGCAGGGACTGGACGATCTCCGGGCACGTCTGCTCCGTATGGGCGGACTGGCCGAGCAGGCCGTGGACCGCGCCTGCCAGGCATATATCGAGCGCGACCTGACGCGCTGCCGCATGGTGCTCGAAGGCGAAACCCAAATCAACATCGCCGAGCGCGAAATTGACGAACAGGCCTTCGACCTTCTCGCCATGCAACAACCCATGGCGGTAGACCTGCGCTTCATTCTCGCAGTCACCAAGATCAATGCCGACCTGGAGCGCGTAGGCGACCAGGCGGTCAACATCGCCGAGCGCGTGATGGACATGGTGGACCTGCCCAAGGCCGATCTTCCGGTGGACATCCCTCGCATGGCCGCGGCGGTTTCCGCGATGGTGCGGCGCGCTCTGGAATCCTTCATCGAAGGCAAGGCCGAGCTGGCGCAGGCCGTCCTCGAAATGGACAACGTGGTCGATCGCATGAAGGACGAAGCCTTCATCGTCCTGGTGAAGTCCATGAACGAGCATCCGGAGACCACGCGTCAGGCGCTGGACGCATTGCTGGTCGCCCGCAATCTGGAGCGCGTGGCTGACCACGCCACGAATATCGCGGAAGATGTCATCTTCTGGGTGCGCGGGGCTGATGTGCGGCACAATGTGACGCCGGAACAGCCTGAACATCAGGAAGTTACAGATACTCATTAAAGTATTGCTTTGCGATGTCCACCGCCTTGAGCCGGTGTGATGCGCCCCCGAGAGGCAGTCTGAGCATAGCCCGGCGATTCGTCGCTGGAGTATGACCGGTCAGGCATTCTCCGTCTCGTCGGGACGGCTGACGCTGCACCACATACGTCAGAGTCCATTTCATACTCAATGGAGGTCGGGCGTCCCGCCCGACTGGACGGGCGAGACGCCCGTCCTCCATACTTCACGTTCAGACTTTTCCGGAGGAATCTTGAGGCGTCTGCCCGGTACATTCTTTCTGTTCGCCATTTTTCTTTCTTCACTTTTCGCCCAGGATTCAGCCAAACCGCGGCAGATCCCGCTCCCCAGCAGCAAGGTTCTGAACCGCGCCTTCGCCGGGCCGGATTGGTGCGGTGAACAGCTTTCCCGCGAAGATTGCGCTGAGCCCGGACGGTCATTATGCGGCACTGCTGAACAACGGTTACGGTACGCAGCAGACGCAGGCGCATCAGTCGATCACCATTCTTGATCTCGCCACTAACCAGTTGAATGATTTTCCCGATGCCCGCCTTTCGGACACCGCCCATCAAACCTACTTCCTCGGTCTCGCCTTCAGTTCCGACGGCAAACATCTTTACGCCTCGATGGGGTCAATCACCGATCCCACGGGCGCGAAGCCGGGCAATACCGGCAATGGCATTGCGATTTACAAATTTGAAAATGGCAAGGTGACCCCGGAAGGCTTTCTGAAAATCGCGCCACAGACAATTGCCGCCGGCAAGAAGGTCGCCTTCGGAGTCCGCAAGACCGCGGCGGGAACCGCGATTCCGTATCCCGCCGGACTGGCCGTGATTTCCGGCAAGGGTAGCGACAAATTGCTGGTCGCCAACAATCTTTCCGACAACGTCGTGCTGCTCGACTCCGGCGATGGGCATGTTCTGCAGCAGTTTGACTTGAGCACGCATGAAATGATTCCGTCGTCGTTTCCCTATACCGTGGTCGCCACCCGCGACGGCCGCCGCGCCTGGTGCAGTCTGTGGAACTCCTCTCGCGTGGCGGAACTCGATCTGGAGAAGGGAACGGTGACCCGCTGGATCCCGCTGCTGGAGCCGAAAGATCCCATTGCGCCCGGGTCTCACCCCACCGACCTTCTGCTCAGTCCGGACGAGAAATTGCTCTACGTGGCTTTGTCGAATGCGGATGCGGTGGCAACTGATCGACACCGCGTCAGGACAGGTTCTCCATCTTTCCTCCACAAACCTTCCGGGCCAGGAGCACGCCGGGACTTATCCCAGCGCCCTGGCCCAGTCGCCCGACGGAACGCGGCTGTTCGTGGCGGATGCCTCGTTGAATGCGGTTGCAGTGTTTGACACCGCGACCCTGACAAAGCCGGGTATCACTTTCCCGCTGCCGCAAGAGGCTCTGGGATTCATTCCGACCGACTGGTATCCCAGCGCCCTGGCCGCGCAGGGAGACGACTTGCTGATCGCCACCGCCAAGGGAGAAAGCAGCGGTCCGAATAGCGGCATCAGCCAGCTCAAGAGCGAGCGCCGGCATCGCGAGCATCCCTACATCGCCACGTTGATGTACGGATCGCTCTCCCGTTTGAACTTTCGCAACGCGGAGAAACACTTGCCGGAATTGACGCTGCGAGTCAAGGAAAGCAATCTCTTCAATTCCGATCCCGGCAAGATCACTTTCAAGAGCGGCTCAAACCCGATTCGCCATGTGATCTACATCCTGAAGGAGAATCGCACCTACGACCAGGTCTTCGGCGATCTGAAGGTTGGCGACCGGAAAATAGGTAACGGCGATCCCTCGCTTACGCTTTACGGCGAGGATGTCACGCCCAACCAGCACAAGCTGGCCCTGCAGTTCGGAGTGCTGGACAATTTTTACGACAGCGGCGAAGTTTCCGGTGACGGGCACGACTGGTCGAATGCCGCCATCACCAGCGACTACAACGAGAAGACCTGGCAGATAACTTATCGCGGCACACGAGCACATTTACGACTACCAGGGCACGGTCGCCGATGAGTTTCCCGCTGGAGCAGGGCGAACCCGATATCGACGATCCCGGCACCGGCTACCTTTGGGACAATCTCGCCAGCCACGGTTTAACCTACCGCGACTATGGCGAGTACATCGCCGGAGTCTGGTGCAAGGCCGCCAAGCAATCCGGGGCCTCGCCGAAAGAAGGTACGCCTTCTCCGTACAGCACGGAGTGCGAGCGCGCGGTGGTGCGCAAAGGCGACGCCGTTGCCGCCGGATGTCGGCCAGCCACACGGTTCGCCAGTCCGTGGCCTTGGGCGGTTCCGTTGTTGAAGCGCATGAAGCCGACCAAGGCGGCTTTGCGTGATCACTACCATCCGCTCTTTCCTGACTTCAACACTTCCTATCCCGACCAACTGCGCGCCGATATCTTCCTCAACGAGTTTGACGATTTCGTTCGCGCCCGCAAGGAAGGCAAGGGCACTGAGCTTCCGGCGTTCGTGCTTCTCTATCTGCCGGACGATCACACCAACGGCACCGCGCCCGGCAAGCCGCGCCCCGCAGCGTCGGTCGCGGACAACGATCTGGCGGTCGGCCGCGTGGTCGAAGCGGTTTCGCATAGTCCTTACTGGGATGACACCGCGATCTTCGTGATCGAAGACGACGCCCAGGATGGCGCCGACCACGTCGATGCGCACCGTTCGACCGCGCTCGAAATCAGTAAATATTCGCCGGGTTCGTCGCAACAACCCTTCGTGGACAGCCGCTTCTACACCACGGTCAACATGATGCACACCATGGAGACGCTGCTCGGTCTGCCTCCGATGAACCAGAACGATGCGTACGCGCCGGTGATGGCGCCACTATTTTCCGGGCCGGGCGATCAGCCTCCATTCACGGCGGACTGGAGCAATCGGGACAACGGACTCATTTATCAAACCAACCCGCTCAAGGGTCAGGGCGCGGCGGAGTCGGCCAGGATGAACTTCTCCCGGCCGGATGCGATCAATACTGCGCTGCTCAATCTGGTGTTGTGGCGCGACCGCAAGGGAGATACGCCGATGCCGGCGCCGAAGCACACGGTGTTTCCGCAGAAGAGAATCCGCCGACAAAGACTGAGATGGTTGTGTGGTGACGGGTCTCCGGGCCTGAGCTCGGGCCCGGACGAAGCCGAGGGTTCGGCTTGACTCACCCATGCTGAGGCATTGCTGGCGTCCCAAAATCCAGACGAGCTGTCGCTCGTCGTGGACGGGTCCCTGTCGACTTCGCTCAGGGCAGGCTCTGACCCGTTCCTATACGGGCATTGCTGGCTCCCCCAACATGGACATTGCTACTTTGCCGCGGCATTGCCGGCGTCAACGTCGGCGAAGGAGAAGGCCAGCGACACGTTCGGATACTCTTTGCCGGAAACTTCCACGTAGGGATAGACGAAATAGTTGAGCGGCGGGCCGTCCTGGGCTGGGCTCAGGCGCAGATCGCGGCCCATGCTGAACTGCACCCGGTTGGCGTCGTGGGCTCCGAAGAAGTAGTCGCGCTTTTCCTGGTGCTTCCACGCCTCCGAGATGTCTACCGGAACCCAGCCGTGTTGCGGTTCGAAGAAATCGGACCAGCAGTGATAGCCGGCGATCTCCGCGGAATGTTTGTCCGGCGGCAAGGGGAATCCAATTTCAAAGCGCGCGGGAATGCCCTGGGAGCGTGCCATGGCGATGAACAGGGAATGAAAATCCGTGCAGTTGCCTTTCTTGGCGTCGCAGGCATAGAGGACATCGCCGTGTCCCCAGCCCGTGCCGGTCTTGTCGTAACGCATGGTGGTGAAAACGTAATCGTAGATGGAGCGCGCCTTTTCGAGCGGCGTAGTTTCGCCCTCGGTCACCTTGACCGCGAGGTCCGCGGGCAATCCGGTGACGGGAACCAGTTTGTCGGGTTGCAGATATTCCTTGCGATCGCGCTCCTTGAGCTCAACTTCCGCCAGATGCGGACGGGCGATTCCCAGGGTCAGGCGTTCGTGGCGCACCACGTCATAGATGACTTCGAAGTGCAGGTCGGCCGCCTGCGCTTTCGAGCTTTCGGCGTAATACATCTCGTTGCCGAATCTCGACTCGCGAGTTTTCTTCAGCTTCAAGTCGCCGTTCGCGGAGATGACTTTCACTTCCTGAAACTCGTCCGAATGGGCTGCTGGAAACCAGACTCGCACCCGCTCTCCGGCGGGCACGTTCTTGACCGTGAAGCCGTAGTGGAATGTGAAGTGGCGCGTGCTCTGCGCCGAGGCGAGCGAAACCGTAGTCAGCAATAGCGACAGGCATAGCTTTCGCAGCATGTGGAGATCCTTTCGACTTTGTGCGCCGGCATGCCGCCGGCTGTCGGGTGGGCGTCGCGCCCTCCCATCGGACCGGAGGCCGACGCTACTTTGTTAAATTGAAAATAACGGGAAACGACACACGGGCGTTTTGGGAGGATCGCCGTCAGGTAAAGCCTTGCCGTCGGAATCGCATGGGCAGAGGTTTATTTTAGAACAACGGGGTCGTCGTTGCGCTGCCGCACGAGCGCGGGCGCTCGCGCCTACATTCGCGGCTCGGGTAGAATCAATGAGTG
Organism: Terriglobia bacterium; assembly: GCA_963816865.1. GTDB lineage: Bacteria > Acidobacteriota > Terriglobia > Terriglobales > Acidobacteriaceae > JAIQFF01. The sequence goes on along the minus strand of CAWFMU010000036.1, from coordinate 126,848 downwards.
GCCCCTGCGATTCAATGCCGTGACCTGCGCAAGACCTACGATGGCAAGGTTGAAGCCGTCCGCGGGCTGAATCTCGAAATCCAGGCGGGCGAGTGCTTCGGACTGCTCGGACCCAACGGAGCAGGGAAGACTACCACCATCGAAATCCTGGAAGGGCTGCTCGCACCGACCTCGGGGCAGGTCACGATTCTGGGCCAGACCTGGAAGGACAACGCGCGCGAACTGCGCGAGGTGATGGGCATCTCGCTGCAGGAAACCCGGCTATCGGAAAAATTGACTGTCCTCGAGACCGTCACGCTGTTTTCTGGCTTCTATCGCCGGCCGCGCGCCCCGCTCGACGTGCTCGAACAAATGCAACTGACTGAGAAAGCCGATGCCTGGGTCGGCAAGCTCTCGGGCGGCCAACGGCAACGGCTGGCTGTGGCGACTGCGCTGGTTGGCAATCCCAAAATTCTCTTTCTGGACGAGCCCACGACCGGGCTTGATCCCCAAAGCCGTCGTCAGCTCTGGGACACAATTCGCGCCTTCCAACAGGCGGGAGGCACGGTGCTGCTCACGACCCACTACATGGACGAAGCCGAGCGTCTGTGTGATCGTCTGGCTATCGTTGACCATGGACAGATCATTGCCGAGGGCACGCCGGCGGATTTGATCGAGCGTCTGGGCGGGCACCATATGGTGGAATTTCAGGTCAGCGGGAACTCGAACGGCCATTCCGGCGACGTCTGGCGGGCGCTTCCGGGAGTGGAGTCGGTCCGTCAGGACAACGGTTTCGTTTGTCTGAACGTGCACGAGCCGCACCTGACCATTCCGGCACTACTGGTCGCGGTCGAAAAAGAGGGACAGCATCTTTTACATCTGACCACGCGCCAGGCCAGTCTCGAAGATGTGTTCGTTCGCCTCACGGGCCGCCATTTGAGGGAAGAGTGATGACCGTCGCGCAACAGACTCCGCCGACGCCGCTTCCGGTCGCTCCATCGGAGACCAGTCGGCGCAACGGGCGCTGGACCGGCTTTCGCTATCTGCTTATGGCGCGCCTGCTGGAGCTCAAGCGGGAACCTGAGGTCATCTTCTGGGTCTTCGGATTTCCGCTGCTTCTAGCAACCGGGCTGGGCATTGCCTTCCGCAACAAGCCGGCTGACATTACGCCGGTTGCTATTGTGGCAGGTCCCGGCGCTGACAATGCCGTCACTCTGCTTCAGGGGTCGTCGCGGGGTTCGTCCATTCGCTCGTCAGTGGTGCCGGAATCCGAGGCGTTGCAGGGATTCCGACTGGGGAAGTACGACCTGGTCATTGTGCCAGACGGCAAGGGCAGCTTTCAGTATCGTTATGATCCCGCGCGCCCGGAGAGTGTTCTGTCGCGGGCCGAAGTGGACGACGCCCTGCAAAGCGGAGCGGGACGAAAGGATCCCGTGCCGACCTCGGGGGTGGCCTCCACGGAACCCGGATCGCGTTACATTGATTTCCTGATTCCGGGGCTGCTGGGGATGAACCTGATGAACTCCGGCATGTGGGGCATTGGGTTTGCTCTGGTAGACATGCGACAACGCAAACTGCTTAAACGTTTTGTCGGCACACCCATGCGCCGCAGCGATTTTCTGCTGGCTTTGACGGCCAGCCGCCTGGTTCTCATGCTGGTTGAAATCGTCCTGCTGCTGGGCCTGGGTGTGCTGGCTTTTCACATGCAGGTGCTGGGCTCGCTGTTCACCATCTTGCTGCTGAATACAGTCGGCGCGGTGTCCTTCGCGGGTCTTGGGCTGCTCACCGCCAGCCGGGCTCAAAAGATTGAAAGCGTCAGCGGGCTAATGAACCTGGTGATGATGCCGATGTGGATTTTCTCCGGAGTATTCTTCTCTTCCGAGCGTTTTCCCGCCCTGTTGCAACCCGCCATAAAACTGCTGCCGCTGACCGCGCTGAATGACGCCTTACGCGCGACCATATTGCAGGGCGCCTCCCTGGAGGCCCAGTCCGGACGCATCCTGGTGCTGCTGGCTTGGGGCGGAATCTCATTTGTGCTCGCCCTGCGCTGGTTTCGCTGGACTTAGCCTGCATCCCGGCTCCGGCCGCTTGTAAGCGCTTGCATTTTCACCTATTTCCAAGCGCACAGTGAACTTCAGCATGTTAGAATCGAGGTAAGTTTTTACACAAAAATCAGGAGCCCGTTCCAGGAAGCGCCATCAAGCGGGCGCAGTTTAGCCACGGGCACAAGGGTCGGGGTTGCACTTCCCGCAGGCCTCGCCAACCCTCAATCGCGGGATTTGTGACTTGTATTTCGGTTCTCTGGCCAGCAGTTCTTTCCGCCACTTCGCATCGGGTATTGCTTTCGTCGTGGTTGCTTGCTGCAGTCAGGAGCTGGCATGAAAGTACTCGAGCGGCAGATCACTTACGCGCCCTTTCTGGAGCGACTGCGTTCCGCTCCGGCTCGCATCCTCTTGCTCGACTACGACGGGACGCTGGCGCCATTTTGTGTCGATCGCACTCTGGCTTTTCCCTATCCCGAAGTTCCGCCGCTTATCGTTCGCATCATGAGGAAGGGTACGCGCGTGGTGTTGATCAGCGGGCGCCCGGTGCGGGAAATACTTTTGCTCAGCGGAATATGTCCGCAGCCCGAAGTATGGGGGAGCCACGGCCTGGAGCGGCTCAAGGCCGATGGCCGCTATGAGGTCAGTTCGGTGCCGGCCCACAAGGATTATCTGCTGGCGGCGGAAGCCATGCTGCGCGATGCCGGCCTGGAGAGCCAGACAGAAGTCAAACCGGGCGGAGTCGCAGTGCACTGGCGGGGTCTGGAAACGGCCAAGGCAGAGAAAATGGCCAGGGATGTTTCCCGGCTGTGGAGGCCCCTGCTGGAACGGGCACCACTAAGGCTGCTCGAATTTGACGGCGGCCTGGAAATTCGGGTTGCCGGCCCAGGCAAAGGGGACGCAGTTCGCGCCATCTTAAGGGAATCAACGCCTGGGGCAGCTGTCGCTTATCTGGGCGACGACCAGACGGACGAAGATGCATTTCACGCGCTTAAGGGCAACGGGCTGACGGCTTTAGTTCGTCCTCAGTCACGGCCAACCGCAGCCGATATCTGGCTGCAACCACCTCACGAACTGCTCCAGTTTTTGGAGGAGTGGTTTCGCGCTTCAGGAGGTTAAGGATGAACGAAATCAAAGGACGCGTGATCAACGTTTCGAACCGGCTGCCGGTCCTTATCCGGAAACATGCTGGCGGCGCACGTTTGGAACGGAGTTCCGGAGGACTGGCTACGGCCCTCGAAGCGGGTTGGCGCGACCAGCCCGGCGTCTGGATCGGTTGGGCAGGCGCTACCACGGACGAACCCATCGAACCGTTACTGGTTCGGGCCGCGCATCGCCGCTCATACACTCTCCGTTCGGTGGCACTCACCGAAGACGATATCGCAAAATTTTATTCCGGCTTTGCCAACGAAATCATCTGGCCTCTGTTTCACGACATGCCTTCGCGTTGCAATTTTGATCCCGAGTACTGGGCCACCTATCAGAATGTGAATCGCAAGTTTGCCGCCGTGGTGGCGGAAACGGCGCAGGAAGACGACTTTGTCTGGGTCCACGACTATCACCTGATGCTGACGGCAGCGTCCCTGCGGGAAATGGGAACGCGCGCGCGCATGGGATTCTTCCTGCACATTCCTTTTCCGTCCCCCGACGTATTTGAAAAACTGCCCTGGAAAAAACCGATTCTGGAGTCATTGCTGCAATTCGACGTGATCGGGTTCCAGGGCGATCGCGACCGCTCAAATTTTGTGAGCTGTCTCGAACGCCTTCTACCCGGGGTTGCCGTTGAGAGCAGCGGTCCGCATCTTCTTGGTTGGTCTGGAAGGGCGGCGCTCGGTGGTTGGCACGTTTCCGATTGGCATTGATTTTGAGGCCTTTGAGAACGATGCGAAGCGTCCGGAAATCGCGGCCCATGCGGCCGAAATCAGAAAACGCGTATCTGACGATGTACTCGTCCTGGGCGTGGACCGGCTCGACTACACCAAGGGAATTCCGGAGCGGCTTAAATCATTCCGGCTTCTGCTGCGGCGCTTTCCCGAGATGCGTGGTCACATCACCCTGGTGCAGGTGGTCGTTCCCAGCCGCGAGGAAATTCCCAACTACAAGCATCTGCGGCGGGAAGTGGAACTGCTGGTCAGCCAGATCAACGGCGAGTTTACTGAGCCGGGATGGGTGCCGGTCCATTACATCCACCGCAATCTGGGGCGCGAGGAGCTGCTGGCCTACTACCGCGCGGCCGACATCGGCCTGGTTACTCCGCTCAAGGACGGCATGAATCTGGTCGCCAAGGAATTCTGCGCGGCGCAGATTGACGAGCGGGGCGTGCTGATTGTCAGTGAGTTCGCGGGCGCAGGACCGGAGTTGCGCAGCGGGGCCATCATTGTCAACCCTAACGATTTTTCCGAAGTGGCCCAAGCCCTGTACGATGCCGCCCACATGACGGCCGAAGAGAAGCGCAGCCGCATGCGGCTGCTGCGCCAGATCGTGAAAGACCACAACGTTCACCGCTGGATCCGGTCGTTTCTGCAGGCCATCCCCTCACTCGATCAGGTGAAAGGCGGTTCGGGCAGCGATTCCTGGCCGGAGCACACCGGAAAGACCGTCGCATCACCCTTCGCTCCATCTTTTGGATCTGCGGTAAGGGTGGACCAAAAGATGCCCGGCGTGGCGCTGCTGGTCTCAGGCCTCTCGCCAGGTACCCGCCGGTCGCGATATCCCATGGGGAAAGAAGCCAAGCTTCGCCTTCTGCGGACCGCCGCTGGGGAGGACTAGAGGTTCCGGATTAGAGAGAAGTGGCGCGGAAGTGTTTTCTCGCGGAAGGCACTTCCAATCACAAAAACTTCAAGACTTCCTTCTTCAGATTGCGCAGCTTCTCCAGAGCCACCTTGATTGCCTGCCGTTCAGCGAAGCCGTCGAGAACTCTGCATCAGGATTTCGCGTCGTGCAAGGATTGCAGCCTCGGCGACCTCGATGCGCTTGAAAAGAGTTTTGTGGTCAGTTTCCTGCATGGCGGATTCGTATTCCAGCTTGCCACTGCAGAAAGCCGCTCTCTGGAACCGAAGATGAATCCTCACGGGAACGCCATTGGCTATCTCCTGACCCGCGAGCCTGACGGGTGCAATAGGGGCAATCCTAAAAAAGAGAAAGTCACGGCGTCTGCCCGGTGGCGTACACTCGAGTGCGTGACGCGCGCCCGCATTGGGGTCGATGCGGGCGGGACGCATCCTCGGGACCGTTGATTTGGCTGACCGAACCACTAGAATGACGTGATTTCGTCGGATCGCACGAGACAAGGATCGCGACCGGCGATCAAAGATTTTCGGGGGACTATGAAACTACTGAACAGGAAACTATGCCACTTGCCGAGGTTCTGGCGCTGGCCGCGGGTCTTCTTATTGTCGTCATGCTGGCTGCGAGCCCGGCGGCCGGTGAGGACAATGCAGCCGGTGCAGCAGTCTATAAATCGAAGTGCGTAACCTGCCACGGGGCGGATGGTGGCGGCACTGCGGTGGGAAAGAGCCTGAAGGTGGCCGATCTGCGCTCCGCCGAGGTCCAGAGCAGATCGGACGCTGAACTCACCCAGATCATCTCCGACGGAAAAGACAATATGCCGGGGTTCAAGGGTACGATCACCGACGACGAAATCAGTGCTGTCCTGGCCCATGTTCGCACGTTTGCGGCAAAAGGCAGATTCCGCTCCCAAGAAGAAATAAGACAACGCTATCCGCAGCCGGCTGGTTCTCGTTGCGCCGCTCTCACCGCGGCCCGACCGGCCCGAAACCTTGATCCGTTCGCTATATACTCTGACCTTAAAACCGACTTCAGGAGCTCCCATGAAACGAAGCCTTCTGGTCGCGGGATATGCAGGGCTTGTGCGGGCCTGGGGATGATCGCCCCCGGCCTGGCATCCGCGCAGGATTCGTCGAAGATCATTGCGATGGAGAACTTGTGGAACCGGGCCGAGCTGAGCAATGATGCGCGCTGCCGTACAGCTGCTGCTGGCGGATGATTTCGTCATGACCGTGGCCGAGGGCACGCTCTACAACAAGGCGCAGATGGTCGCGTCGGTGGCCGACAAGTCCTACCGTCCTCTGGCGCTGCAGTCCAGCGACATGGTGGTCCACTACTACGGAAACACCGCCGTGTTGACCGGCGCCTACTACGAAAAGGGAATCGATAAGGGCAAGGCGTGGGAGCGCCGCGGCCGCTTCACCGATACCTGGATGAACCTGAATGGAAGGTGGCAGTGCATCGCCAGCCACTTCAGCGTCAAACCAAAATGAATCTGCGTGGTCGCAGGCGACTCGTCCGCGAGCCTTTGTGTCCTGCTAGAAGAGAAGTGATGATCAAATCCGCTCAATACTGGATCGACAAACTAAACCTGATCGCGCATCCCGAGGGCGGCTACTATCGCGAGACTTACCGCGCGGAACTTTCGATCGCGAGGGAAGCTCTGCCGCCGCGGTTCACCGGGCCGCGGCTGGTTTCGACAGCGATCTATTTCCTGCTGGACGGAGAGAACTTTTCCGCCTTCCATCGTCTCCGGTCGGACGAGCTCTGGCATTTTTATTGCCGGCAGCCCGATCCTTGTGCATGTAATCGAGCCAGACGGCGGCTACTCGGAAATTCTTCTGGGCAGCGATCCCGACGCGGGTGAAGTGTTGCAGGCAGTGGTCAAGGCGGGCTGCTGGTTTGCTTCCCGGGTTCGCGATCCCAACTCGTTCGCGCTGGCTGGTTGTACGGTCGCGCCGGGGTTCGATTTCGCGGACTTTGAGTTGGGGAAGCGAGCGGAACTAGTCAGACTTTATCCCCAGCATCGAACGCCTGATCGAATCATTGACGCGAAACTGAGCCGACGTTTACGCCGCGTTGCGTCCTCCTGTAAATATCACTCTCGAGGGTGCCCCGTCCATGGCTGCGCGCTCCGCGCGTGACCGGCGGGACGCCTGTCCTCCATATTATTCAGGCCAGATTTCGGCGGCAGTGCCGGAGAGAATCTGCTGCCGGGTTTCGTCGCGCAGGGGCAGAGCCATGAAATCGTCGAGATTTTTCTTGATGTCCGGAACGCCCGGGCCGGGCCAGTCGGTGCCGAAGAGAGTCTTGGTGGCGATCTCGTCCAGACGCGGAAAATATTTGAGCAAGGTCTTCGGCGGAATGCCGCTGATGTCCAGATAGACGTTGGGATGCCGGCGCAAGAGGAAGAATGCGGTGTCCATCCAGAGCGGCCGGCCGCCGTGCGCCATAAGTATTTTCAGCTTGGGAAAATCCACCGCGACGTCATCGATGTAAATCGGGTCTCCGTACTTGTTGCGCGCGCCGTGAAAAATCGACGTTCCGGTGTGGAACATCACGGGAACGCCGTTAGCCTCCGCCGCCCGATAAATAATTTCCAACTCCTTCACTCCGTGAAGATAGTCGTTGGGAAACAGCAACTGATGGGGCGGATGGATCTTGATCATGCGGATCTTCAGCCGCAGAATCTGTTCGACGTCCACCATGATGTTGGGCGAATGCCGGGGATGCAGTCCACCACACGAGATCAGACGGCGGGGATCGGCCCGGTGTAGTCGGCCACCCACTGGTTGACTTCGGGGCTAAAGCCGATCACCTCCGGCGCGACGTAGTTGATCAGGACGGCGCGCCCAATCCCGGCCGCATCCAGATGCTTCAGGAACGCCTTGGGCGACTGGCAGAATTCAACAATCTGGTCAAAGTTGGGCCGCTTGTTTTTTATGAGCGCCAGCGCCTCCGGCCTGAACATCTCCAGCGGCTGAATGTGGATGTGGCAATCCGTGATCATGGGGGATCGCAGCAGTCTGATAGGCGAGGTAGAACCTTATCCAACGCAGGTTGTGTTTTGCAACTCAAAAACTTCGATTGGAGGAGAAGGAGTGCAGGATAGAGCGGTGGGCTTCAGCCCCTGAGATACCTCAGCAGCCGAAGCGGCCGGTACACGGCCTCGAATGCAAAGCTAAAAGCCTGCCCTGAGCGAAGGAATGGGCGCAGTTCCACCCTGAAGCCCGCTTTGTCCGAGCGGGCTGACACTTTCGTGCACCGCATGGGTCACTCTCAAGGTTCCGTAACGTTGACTTTCTTCGGGGCTCTGGCACAATTCGCGTAAGCCCAAAAAACAGGTCTCGATTGGGAAAGGGAATCCCCGTGGACATGCTGAAACGTCTGATTGCCGGAGCACTCTGCCTTTTGCTGTCTCCACTGCCTGCCATTTGTGCCGCCGGCCAGACACGCAGGGCCAGATCAATGCTTTGATTCCGGCCGCCACGAAAAACGAACAAGCCACCAAGGCCAAAGACGAGCTCGACTGGAACGACCTGCTGAAGACTGCCGCAAGCGGCCGCGTGCGGGCGGGCCTGGATGATGGATCGATCCTCAGCGTCGGCTCGAACAGCGAATTGCGTGTGCTGCAGCATGATGCCGCATCCCAGCAAACTTCACTGGAGATGAATGCCGGCCGCCTGCGCAGCAAGGTAGTGAAGATCACGCAGCCCAACGGCAAATTCGAAGTGCACACACCCAACGCCGTAATCGGCGTGATCGGCACGGATTTCTATGTCGAGTACGGCAACAACAAGACCACCGTCATTTGCTATACCGGCGTGGTAACGGTCACGCCGCTGGGTGGCGCGCATGCCAGCAACAATGCTTCCAACGCCGGCAATCCCGTCACCCTCAACCCGGGTCAGATGGTGGAAATCACCACCGAGGTGCCGCCGGCTGGCTTCCAGTCGCAGCCGACGCCGGGCGATATGCAGCGCGCCAGCATGGAATCGACCGATGTCCCGACTTTGCCTCCGCCCGCGACGGCCGGGGTTGACCAGCTCCTGGCACTGGGCGGCACTGCTGGGAGCTTTCGCCGGAGCAGCCGTGGGTCTGACCTATGCCGTGGATCGAGGAACGACCACTGGAAAGCCTCGGCTTCCGCAAACCGGACTGCCCGGTGGGAGTGCCACCGTCCCAGTGCAATCAATAGCGATGAGGCGTGGTGAACTTTCACCCGGCCAGGCCGGAATGACGCCGCAAGCCCAACGGAAATGGTCGGCTGGACTGGGTCGAGTCTCGGCCCGCCAGGTGGATCTTGCCCTGGCTGTGCTGGTGACGTTCGCCGGCCTGCTCCTCTTTGCCTTTTCTGGTATTGGCGGCAATCGCCGCGCCGGCTTCCTGTTTCTTCAGAATGTCGAGCTTCGTACCCTGGATCTGCGTTTCGCTCTGCGCGGTACCCGGCCGCACGACGATCGCATCGTGATCGTCGGGATTGATGAGAGAACCCTGCAGAAGCTTGGATCGTTCCCCCTGCCGCGAAAATCCTACGCCCGGCTGGTCGAGAGCCTGTCCAACGCCGGCGCTCGCGTAATCGCCTTCGACGCCACTTTTCCTACTCCCGAGAGCAACTCGGGCTTGGAAGCCTTGCGAAAACTTCAGGCAGAAGTCGGGCCTGGGGCGCCGCCGTCCTTCCTGAAAAAGATTCGTGAGCTCGAGGTTGCGAGCGATCAGGACGCCGTCTTCGCGGCCGCCCTGAAGCAATCGGGCAACGTCGTGCTGGGACATTTGTTTCTGGACGAGCAGCGCGCCCGGTCATCCGATCCCAAGATGGCGGAGGAATACTTCAACGTCGCCTGGGCCAAGGCATTTCCCCAGGTGCTCAAGGTCAAGTCGAAAGAAGGTGCCGACTTCGACATGGGCAAGGCATGGATCGAGAACGGCGGCACGGTCGCCGCCGGGGCCGAGGCCAACATTGCGAAGCTGGCGGAAGCCGCGTCGTCGTACGGATTCATTGACATCAATCCTGATCCCGACGGCACGCTGCGCCACGCGCTTCTTATTATGCGTTACCGGGACCAGGATTTCTTTCCCTCGCTGGCCCTGCAATCGGTGCGGGAATACGAAAAGATTCCCGACCAGGAAATTGCCGCCTACATCGCCGAGACTGGCCTGGAGCGCCTGCAGTTCGGCAAGCACGCTGCTGCACCCGTCGCGCGACGGGACCGCGCATCATCAACTACACCGGCCCCTACCGGACGTACCAGCAATACTCCATGGTGGACGTAATTGACGGTACTGTCTCGCCGGGACGCGCTCAAGGACAAGATCGTCCTGGTCGGCGCCACTGCCATGGCCATCGGCGACCTGCGCAACACGCCCTTCCAGAGCGGAAGCGCCAGCTATATGGGCGTCGAGGTCCACGCCAACATCATCGACAACCTTCTGCACGACAGTGAGCGCGGACGCACGTTTCTCGCTCGCGGAATCCAGGGAGGATCTGATTGATGCCGGCTTCATTCTGCTGTTTGGGCTTGTGTTCGGCGCCTGGTTTGCACGCATCAAGCCACTGTATTCAACTCTCTCGCTGGTACTTACCCTGGCCGTGTTTGGATGGTTTGTCTACTTCAGCTTTGTCTCGATGGGCAGGTGGCTCAGCTTTGTGATTCCCGCGGGCACACTGGTGGCGAATTACGCGGTGATCACAAGCTTCCGCATGATTTTCGAGGAACGCGAGAAGAGGAAGATCCGCAAGACCTTCTCGCAGTATCTTTCGCCCGGGCGTAATCGCGCTGATCGAGAAAGATCCGCAGAAATATATTCGTCCCGGCGGCGAGACCAAGGAACTGACGGTCATGTTCAGCGACATTCGTGGCTTCACCAGCCTCTCCGAGGGCATGACCGCCGACGAACTGGTGCGCCTGCTCAACGAGTACCTGGGCGAAATGACGGACATCGTTTTCAAGAACCTGGGCACGCTCGACAAGTACATCGGCGACGCCATCATGGCATTTTGGGGATCGCCCTATCCGCAGAGCGACCATGCGTTGTGCGCCTGCACCTGCGCGATCGAAATGATACGGGGCCTGGAGAAACTCAACCTGAAATGGCAGGCAGAAGGGCGAAAGGAAATCGCCATCGGAATCGGCCTGAACACCGGCCCGGTGAACGTCGGAAACATGGGATCGCCCAAGCGCCTGGCCTGGACGGTGATGGGTGACAACGTCAATCTGGCTTCGCGCCTCGAAGGGATGACCAAGCAATATCGCTCCCGTATCGTCATCAGCGAAGGAACCTACAAGCAGGTGGCGGACCATTTTGTCTGCCGCGAACTGGATCGCATCCGGGTGAAGGGCAAACATCAACCGGTCGTGGTTTACGAATTAATGGATGTTGCAGCGGCGCGACCGAAATACCAGGACGCTGATTACGCGCTTCGAAAGTGCCATGGAGGCGTATCACGCGCAGAACTGGCGCGACGCGGCCGGCCGGTTCGGGGAACTTCTCGCGTCTTATCCGGAGGACGGGCCAACCCAAATCTTCCTGCAGCGCGCTCTGGAATTTATGGAAACTGCACCGGAGCCTGACTGGGATGGGGTGTATGTGATGAAGAGCAAGTAGCTTAAGATTCCGAATCAAATCGGATTGTTTGGTGGGCGCTGTATGGGCATTATCAACTCCACGGAGGCGGACATTGTGGAAAGGGTCCTTACTTCCTAATCCAAGGGCTCGGGCGGCTTCGCAACGATAGCCACCGTGCGCAGATTGGTTGGGCGTGCACCGCGATCCGCGGAAATGTTCGATAATTCCTGAATGGAAGCCAACGGATTACCCTCCCGCACCTCGATTCTGACCGCCGCGGCACGGGCGCTTGGGTCACGCGAACCCGATGCTAGCGTGCGCAATCCCGACTGGGTCGCCGACCGTTTGATCGGCCCGGCTGAGTTGGTTCTGATAGCCGACCATCCGATCAGCAAGGCTCTCGACCGGGATTTTCAGGAAGCCATAAACGATCCCGACGTCTTCGGCTTCGCTTGGCTGATGCTGGTGCGGACGCGGTTCATCGACGAACTGATGGAGCGCGCTGTCCGCAGTGGGGCGACGCAGTTGGTGATCCTTGGCGCCGGATTCGACACGCGGGCCCACCGCTTCACCGAACTGTTGAAGGATGTCGCTGTGATCGAGATCGATTACGACGCCACCCAGGAGTACAAAAAGCGGCGCGTCGAAGCCGCTTTGGGTGGCGCGCCCGCCAACCTGGTATATGCTCCGATCGACTTCACGCGGGAAAGCCTCGGCGAGGTGCTGCGCCGTGCTGGTTTTCAGCCTGGACGCAAGACCTATTACATTTGCGAGGGCGTCAGCATGTACGTCCCGGAAGAAGGGATGAAGGAAACCCTGCGCGCGATCGCGGCGGAATCCGCTCCAGGGCAGCGCGCTGCTTCTGGAGTATCTCAACCGGGGCGGGCTCGAAGTGCTGAGAAAATATCCCTCGGGGATGATCAAGAATGCCTTTGAGTGGGGAGAGCCGTTCGTGTTCGGCGTGCCCGATGGTCAGGACCGGGAGTTCTTCCGCGAGGTGGGTTTGGAACTGGGCGAGACGCTGAAGATCGGCAGCCCCGAATCGGTGAGCCGATACGCCATGCGCCAGGATGGAAGCTACTACGGCGCCCATCTGGAGAAAGTGTTTCAGCAGCGGCGCGAAGCCGCCCTGGAGGCCATGGACGAAGCGGGTCGCCAGCAAGCCGCCCAGGCCGCTGCTACGTCGGGCTATTGGCTGGCCGAGTTGTCAGTCCCCCATCGCCCCTCTTAGAAGGTCGCTCGACATGCAGGGCAGATAGCGGGCAAACCGCAAGACAGGCGATTGCACTCACAAGCTCGGTCAATGATTAAAGCCGGCGACGGCACGCCCAGGATTCTACTGATCGAAGTTCCGCCAGTGACGTCCATCGCGCTCGAGCAATTCCTCGGCGTCCTTTGGGCCCCAGGTGCCGGACGCGTAGTTCGGGAAATTGCGCGGCGGCAGGGCCTTCCACAGATCGAGCATTGGACTGACCACGCTCCATCCGGCCTCGACCATGTCGGCGCGCTGGAATAAGGTGGCGTCGCCCACCATGCAGTCGTGCAGCAGGCGCTCGTAGCCGGTGGTGGATTCCTTGCCGAAGTAGTCGGAATATTCGAAGTCCATGTCCACCGTTCCCAGGCGCATCACCGGGCCGGGCGTCTTGGCGGCGAAACGCAGCGCGATGCCTTCTTCCGGCTGAATGTGCAGGACCAGTTGGTTCGGCATGAGCTTTTCCACTCCTGTATCGCGGAAGAGCACGAAGGGGGCGCGCCGGAACTGGATGACAATGTACGTAGCGCGCGAAGCCATGCGTTTTCCGGTGCGCAGATAAAAGGGGACGCCCGCCCAGCGCCAGTTGTCCACTTGCAGCTTCACCGCGACAAAAGTTTCGGTCCGCGAATCTGGCGGGACGCCTGGCTCGTTGCGATAGGCCGGAACATGCTGGCCCGCCATTTCGCCCTCGCCGTATTGGCCGCGCACGGTGCGAGTCAGGACATCTTCAGAACTCAAAGGCTGGATGGCGTGCAGGATCTTGGCTTGCTCGTCGCGCACCGCGTCGGCCTGGAAAGAAATGGGCGGCTCCATCGCGGTGAGGCTGATGAGCTGCATGATGTGGTTGGGCACCATGTCGCGCAAGGCTCCGGCGGTATCGTAGTAGCCGCCGCGCTGTTCAACTCCCACGGTCTCTCCCACGGAAATCTGCACGTGATCGATATAGCGGCGGTTCCAGATCGGTTCGAAAATTCCGTTAGCGAAGCGGAAAGCCAAAATGTTTTGTACCGTTTCCTTGCCCAGGTAGTGGTCGATCCGATAAATCTGCTTCTCGCTCGCAACCTTGAGAAGCTGCTGATTCAGGGTCTTCGCCGAATCCAGGTCGCGGCCAAATGGCTTTTCGATGATCACACGGCGCCACTGGTGATTCTCTTCCGTCATCAAGCCGATGGCGGCCAGGTGCTGCACGATGGGGCCGAAAAAGTCAGGCGCAGTGGCGAGGTAATAAAAATAGTTGCCGTGGCTGGCGTGGTCTTTGTCGACTTTCTCGAGAAGCTCCTTCAATTGCTGGTAAGTGCTGTCATCCCCGAACTCGCCGGTCATGTAATAGACGTGGCGCTGGAACCACTCCTGCAGGTCGGCATCGATCGCCTCGCCGGAAAACTCCTTCAGGTCCTGCGCCAGCTTGGCGCGAAATTCGTCGGTGGTCATCTGGTTCCGCGCGACGCCGATCATGGCAAACTCTCGCGACAGAAGATTGTGTTTCGCCAGGTTGTAAAGCGCCGGGATTAACTTGCGGCGGGTAAGATCGCCGGCGGCGCCGAAAATGACCATTGCGCACGGATCGCCACAACGCCCGATCCGCTCGGGTTCTGCTAGGGTAGCTGGCTGGGACATATTTTTATTTTCCTCGCCGGAGAAGTTTACCAAGAGTCTGTAAAAATGTGGTCCGAGCCGGTGGACTCGGTCCGGGTGTGACACGCGTGCCGGGAAATCGTTCCAGGATGTGCGTGCCTAAAGTGAAGCCGCCGCGATCAGAGTTCGTAGTTCTACCACATCCGGCGTAGCGCCGGCGTCCCCGCCGGCCCGATGGGCGGGCAACGCCCGCCAGGGCTTGTGCGGCGAGAAGCTCTTGACACCGGAGGGTGAAACGCCCTCCAGACAGCCGGCGGGGCGCCGGCGCTACTTTTTAGTGGCGCGGTCGAATGGGCCGGCTCCAGTCAAGATCGCTATATTTATCGTGCTTGAGTAAGCCTGCGACGGGCATGGGAGGAGGAGACTCGTGAAGGTTCCCGCGGAAGAGCGCTTTCCCAGATTCACCCTTGATGATAACGAGCAGGTGTGCTGGATCGCCACCTACGTTGCCGCTGGGCGTGGGCAGGAGATCGGATTAGTTGCCGGGCAGCCCCAGTCCTGGTTTCTGGCCTTCGCGCGCAATTTGAAAGGCGATGCCGCGGAGTCCATCAGCAACATCTTCTCCGTCCTTCAACACGTGCTGATGGCGCAGCGGAAGACCGACTTCCTGACCACCCAGCTCGAACCAGCCTTCAGCGGCTTCACTCGCGCCAATGCGGTCGCTCTGGCCAAGGCGGCACAGGGTGGAGAACTGGCGTTTATGGCAGCGTGGAACGGGATCTTCAGCGCAGGATGGGAGGAGCGCATTCCAGAACAAATCCTGGTTAGCTGCACGTGGTGGTCCGGGCGACTCTCCAGCCACTGCGGTGACGATCCGG
Source organism: Terriglobia bacterium (assembly GCA_963816865.1). Classification (GTDB taxonomy): domain Bacteria; phylum Acidobacteriota; class Terriglobia; order Terriglobales; family Acidobacteriaceae; genus JAIQFF01. The sequence goes on along the minus strand of CAWFMU010000036.1, from coordinate 111,765 downwards.
GCTCCCGACCTGGCCCTCGCCATCCATGCGGAGTACTGGTTTTTGTTTCACCGCTACGGCCGCGATTGGAAAGTGGGCCGGGAGCGGCGAAGCACTCCGGCCGAGGATGGGCGGGTCTTCGACCAACTTGAATTAATTTTTCCCGATCAAGCGGCGGAGTGGAGTTTTTTTGATGTCACCGCCCTGGTCACGCCTTCCTCCAACGCGGTGTGAATCGGAGCCCAGCACTGGTCAATAGGCGAGCTTGACATTTCCGTATACGGAGATAAGATTCCCCATGCTTTGAAGGGTTTGGCCGTCCTTCCCATTTTAGCGGGGACATACCGGACAACATCCGTAAATATGTCATCAGCATCGGAACCAGGCGACTGCAAACATTGCAGGACAGAGGAGCTCATCAGCGCACCATAGAACAGACTGAAGGGACGCCGCCGAATTATTTCCGAGCGCGCGTGGGCCCAAGGATACAGACGGCGTAAACGGATATGTGAGATTTTATCCCGCTACTCTCGGCGGACCCCTGATGAAGAAATTATTGCCGAAGAAGGGCGCTTTCGCTGCGAACCGGTGCACCCGGCGGAATTTGTCGCGCACTTCAATTCTTGCCGCGATCCTTCTCCTTCTCGGTCTGTCATCACTATCTTCCGCACAGCAGGGGCGTCGCATACCCGGACAAAGACCTCTGCAGACGGCCGCCGTTGCCGGAACAATTCGCGATCAGGACGGACGTCCCGTGCCGGGAGTGGTTGTCGAGTTTCGTAGTCGGGCCAGCCAAAAGAAGTTTTCCGCAATCGCGAGTTCGGAGGGTATTTACCGGCTTAATAGTCTTCCGGTCGGAGATTATGACGTCACGGTAGCGGGAACCGGATTCGCCCCTTCGTCGGCGAATCTACGCCTGCAGCCCGCACAATTGCAGGTTCTGGATCTGCAGTTGCAATTTGCAGCTTCTGGCCCTGCTATGACCAAGGGACCGTCGGGACTACCCGGGCCTTTAGGCACGGCGACACCAGCGCCAGAGGAGGAGACAGGGTTATATCCCGGGCTGCGAAGACCTGAGCCGGACGTGACGCTCGTCCCCATCGAGGTGGAGGTGCTGCCGGCGGAAACTGACAACTTCGCCGTTGAACCGGATCGTTGGGAAGTCGAGATGCCGAAATGGCAGCGCTACGGGAAGAAAGGGGAATTTCCGTACTCTAAATCGCATTGGTATGATCCCTTCAATCGAAACCGTCTCAAGGGCGATTACCCGATCTTTGGGCAGCGCTGGTTTTTCAACTTCACGGGAACGAGCCTGACGGGTTTCGACGCGCGCCGGCTTCCGACTCCCAGCAACGTTGCTTCGGAACGGCCCGGCAGTCGCGACTTTTTCGGACGCGGACAGCAATCGTTCGTAGATCAAACCTTTCGGCTCTCGTTCGATCTCTTTCGCGGCGACACTGCGTTTCGTCCGGTTGATTTCCGGCTGCATTTCACTCCCGCGTTCAACATCAACTTCCTGCAAACGCAAGAGCGAGGCATCGTCAACGCCGATGTGCGAGCAGGCACGAATCGTTTTGACTCTCACGTAGGCGTGCAGGAAGCCTTTGTCGAGGCCAAGATTCATGACTTGAGTCCCAACTTCGACTTTGTCTCGGTGCGGGCGGGCATTCAGGGTTTCACCAGCGATTTTCGCGGCTTCATCTTTTCCGATGAACAGCCCGGGGTCCGGATTTTCGGCAATCTGCGGTCGAACCGGATCAGCTACAACCTGGCCTATTTTTATATGCTGGAGAAGGACACCAACAGCGGTTTGAACACCTTCGATCCCCGGCACCAGCAGGTTGAAGTGGCCAACGTCTACGTGCAGGATTTCCTGGCCAAGGGCTACACCACCGAATTCAGCTTCCACTCCAATTTCGATCAAGGCGACATCCATTACGACAAGAATGGTTTCCTGGTGCGTCCGGCGCCCATCGGCGGCGTCGTGGCGCTGAACGGCATACCGAAACCGCACAACATCAGGTCCTATTATTTGGGCTGGACGGGAAATGGGCATATTCGCCGCCTGAACATCAACCACGCTTTCTATCAGGCGCTGGGCAACGACAGCTTCAATTCGATCGCGAACCGTCCCGTGGACATCAACGCTCAGATGGGCGCTCTGGAATTGTCGGTGGATAAAGACTGGCTTCGCTTTCGTGTCTCCGCGTTCTGGGCGTCGGGAGATCAGGAAAAAACAGTTGGAGCCGGCACGCAAGTCCGGGACCGCTCGAGGATTTGATTCGATCGTTGACGATACCCAATTCGCGGGTGGGCCCTTCAGCTTCTTCGATAGCGAAGGGATTCGCCTGACGGGTACGGGAGTTGCGCTGGTGACGCCATTCAGTCTGTTGCCCTCGCTGCGATCGAGCAAGGAAGAGGGCCAATCCAACTTCGTCAACCCTGGAATCCGGGTCTACAATGCGGGTATTGATGCTGACGTGACCCCGAAACTCCGCGGATTTCTGAACGCAAGCTATCTTCAGTTCGATCGCACCGAGCCTCTCGCTTATCTGCTTTTCCAGTCGCCGGTGCAGCGCGGCATCGGCACGGATTTCGGAATCGGCGTATCCTATCGGCCTCCTTTAACCGAAAACATCGTTTTGACCACGGGTGTGTCTGCCCTGGTGCCGGACAGCGGTTTGCGCAATATTTACGACTCCAGGGTGTTAGTTTCTGCTTTTGCGAATCTGCGGGTACAGTTCTGATGGTCTTGCCAAAGGGGCATGAATGCGACTGAGTGGCCGGCGCTTTCTGGTTGGGATTCTCGTCTCCCTGGCTGCGCTGTCTTTTTACGGCGCGGTCAAGGCAAGCTCGCAGGATATGCCGGCGAAGCAGGATAGCGGCGCCCAGACGGAAACTCCGATGCCCGCACCGGAGGATCAGGGGCAGGGGCTTCGCATCCGCCAATCGCAGGACGATGTCGATGCCAAGTCAGCCGGCTGCCAGAGCTGCCACACCGCCACCGACAGCGCGTCCATGCATAAATCTCCCGCGGTTCGCATCGGATGCACCGATTGCCACGGCGGAGATGCGACCGTCAGCGTGGCGGCCGGCACTTCTCCTCAGTCCTCCGAGTATCAGGGCGCCAAGCAGCGTGCGCATCCGAAGCCCAAGGTGTTGCAGAGCGGAAATAGCGCCAATCCGGTCCGCGCGTATACCGACTGGCTCAAGGAAGATTCGGACTACATAAAGTTTGTGAATCCCGGCGATTTGCGCATAGCCTCCACGACCTGCGGCACTTCCGGATGCCACGCTCCCGAAGTGCAAAAAGTACGAACCAGCATGATGACCCACGGCGCCATGCTGTGGGGCGCGGCGCTATACAACAACGGCGCATTTCCCATGAAGAACCCGCATTTCGGGGAAAGCTACTCGAAAGACGGTCTGCCGCAGCGCCTGATCACGTTTCCGCCGCCGACCCCCGAGGAAACCCGGCTCAAGGGAGTCCTGCCATCTCTGGAACCGATTCAGCGCTGGGAGATCTCGCAGCCGGGCAATGTGCTGCGGATTTTTGAGCGGGGAGGAGAAAAGAAACCCGAGCTTGGAATTCCCCAGCTGGAAGAGCGGCCCGGCCGCCCGGACGTAAAACTGGGCGAGCGGGGATTTGGAACCCTGAACCGCACCGATCCCGTCTTTCTGGGATTGCAGAAGACCAGATTGCTGGATCCGCTGCTCCATTTACCCGGAACCAACGATGAGCCCGGCGACTACCGCAACAGCGGATGTACCGCCTGCCACGTGGTGTACGCCAACGACAACTCACCCGAACACTCCGGCTCGTACTCACAGTTCGGTCATTCGGGCTTTACCTCCACCGTCGATCCCACCATCCCGAAGAATGAATCGGGCCATCCCATCATTCATCAGTTCACCCGTTCCATCCCGTCGAGCCAGTGCATGGTCTGCCATATGCACCCCGGCACGAACATGGTGACCACCTATTTCGGATACACCTGGTGGGACAATGAAATGGACGGCGAGCAGATGTATCCCGCCAAGCAGCACAATCCCAGCCCGGCGGAACAGCAGCGCATACAGATGCGAAATCCCGAGCGGGCGGCCCAACGCGGCTTGTGGTCGCGACCTCAGCTTCCTGGACAAGGTCGGCAGTCCGGAGTTCGACAAGACCCTGAAGCACACGCAATTCGCCGACTTCCACAGCCATGGCTGGATCTTCCGGGCAGTCTACAAAAAAGATCGCCACGGCGATTTGCTGGACGAGAACGACAAGATAGTTCCTCCCGACGATCCGGATAAATTCGCCAAGGCCGTGCACCTCAAGGACATTCACCTGGAAAAGGGAATGCATTGCGTTGACTGTCACTTTACGCAGGACAGCCACGGCAACGGGAAGCTCTATGGTGAAACCCGTAATGCCATCGAGATCGACTGCGTGGACTGCCACGGCAAAGTCAATGCCCGCGCTACGCTGATTACTTCCGGCCCGGCATCGCCGAAGGGCGGCACCGACCTTACACTGATGCGTACGCCGTGGGGACAACGCCAGTTCGAATGGAGAGACGGCCGGCTTTTCCAGCGTTCCATGGTCGAACAGAACAAGGAATGGGAGATCATCCAGATCCTCGATTCCGTGACTCCCGGCAATCCCAACTACAACGAGAAGGCACGGCTGGCCAAGACGATCCAGATGGATGGCAAGACCTGGGGGCAAGGCAACGACACCACCGCTCTCGCGCACGACAACAGCAAGATGACATGCTACAGCTGCCACTCCGCCTGGTTGCCGACATGCTTTGGTTGCCATCTCCAGATGACAGCCAACCAGAAGATGCCCATGTTGCACAACGAAGGGCTCACGACCAAGAACTACACCTCTTACAACTTCCAGATCTTGCGCGACGACATGTACATGCTGGGAGTGGATGGGACGGTGACCGGCAACCGCATCGCGCCGGTGCGTTCCGCGTGCGCCGTGCTGGTGAGTTCGCAGAACCCCGACCGCGGCTGGGGATATTACCAGCAGCAGACCGTCTCGGCCGAAGGCTTCAGCGGTCAGTCATTCAGTCCGTTTGTGCCGCACACGGTGCGCACCAAGGAAACCCGCGGCTGCGCCGATTGCCACGTCTCCGCCAAGGGAGACAACAACGCGTGGTTGGCCCAGGTGCTGTTGCAGGGTGCCGGGTTTATGAACTTTGAGGGCCGCTATATTTACGTCGCTAGCGGGAACAAGGGGTATGACGCGGTCGCCGTGGCGGAGCATGAGGAACCTCCCACGATTCTGGGTAGCGACTTCCAGAAGATTGTCTACCCTGCCGACTACGAGCGTTTTGTGAAAAAGGGAAGCAAGTTGGCCACAAGTTATGGCCACCGCGGGAACGTCCTCGATTTGCAGGTTCGCGGCGAATATCTTTACGCGGCGATGGGCGAAGGCGGCGTTCGCGTCTTCGACGTCGCTAACATTGATAACAAGGATATCTCGGAACGGATGATCACCGCCCCGGTGTCACCGCTGGGGCAGAGGTTTTACGTCAAGACAAAGTATGCGCAGGCCATTGCCTCTCCGAGCACGCTCGCCGTCGATCCGGTACGAATCCGGTGGCCGGAGAACGAAGAGCAGCCCATCCATCTCATGTACGGCTTCCTCTATGTGGCGGACAAAATCGAAGGCCTGGTGGTTGTCGGAAATCCGGACCCGAACACGAAGACGCCGGGAGTGGCTACGCTGCTCGATGGCGATCCCAAAAACAACTTCCTGAAGCGGGCGCTGGCCTTCAATCCCGACGGCGCATTGACCGGCGCTCGCCGCATTGCTTTCGTCGGCACCTTCGCCTACGTGCTTTGCGACCGGGGGCTGGTGGTGGTGGACCTCGACAATCCGCTCGCGCCTAAGATCACGGCGCAAATCGGTACTCCGGCGCTGGATGATGCTCGCGGAATCGCGGTTCAATTCCGCTACGCTTTCATCGTCGACCGCAACGGCTTGAAGGTCGTTAATATTACCCATCCCGCCTCGCCGGTACTGGTCGAGAACGCTCAGCTGCCGCTCGAGGATGCGCGCAATATTTACCTCGCAAGGACATACGCGTATGTTGCCGCCGGCAAGCAGGGAGTGGCTATCGTCAACGTGGAACAGCCGGAGAAGCCGGTGCTGGACCAGGTCTTTAACGCATCAGGCAAGCTGAACGACACCAACGATGTGAAATTGGGGATGGTCAGTTCAAGCCTGTTCGCTTTCGTCGCGGACGGCAAGAATGGGCTGCAGGTCGTCCAGCTATTCTCTCCGCAGGCGACTCCGCAATTCGGCGGCTTCAGCCCGCGCCCGGTCCCCAAGCTGATCGCGAGCTACCGCACGTCCGGGCCGGCGCTGGCTGTGTCGCGGGGCATCGATCGCGACCGGGCAGTGGATGAAACCGGCAACCAGCTCGCAGTCTTCGGCCGGCGCGGGTCGCGGCCGCTGAATCGCAAAGAAATGCAGGGCCTCTACCTCCGGGACGGAGACCTTTACACCGTCACTGACGATCCACCGGGCCCGCCTGTCGATGGTACGCAGAAAAAGCCTGCGGTGGCGGAGTCGAAGCCGCAGTAATAATCTCGTAGCTTCCAGCGCGCTAGGTCGATGTTCTGACCTATGCACTTGTCTGACCTATGCTGCTGTTGTCCAGGGTTGGATGTTTTCGGCAGCGCCATTTCCATGATGCCGGTGATCCGGCGTTCCTTGCGCCAATCGTGATAGCTATGGCACTCGAAGCAGCGGCCCTCAGCGGCCAGCTGCGACGCCCCTCCCTGTTTGTGGCACTGGCGGCACAGCGCAATGCTCGGGATGTTGATGTCGGCGGTCTGGCGGCTGTTCGGAATCTGGGTATGGCAGGAGAGGCAAGCCAGCATCCGGTGCGCTTCGTGATCAAATTCCGAACGCGGAAGCCATCGAGGCAGAATGATGGCCTTGACCGACTGAGGCAGACCCGCGCTCTCGTGTTCGGTCGAGGCGTGGCACCGCTTGCAATTCTTGCTCCACAGCAGCTCTTCCGCTGCCTGGGTGCGGAGCTGCACCCATTCGGCGGCGGAACTCGCGAGTTGCGTTGGTTCGGTCCGGGTGGGGCGTAGAGCTTCAGGCGCAAACAAAAGATCCTCGCCCGCGCTAATCTCCTGCGCGGGTGAACGGAGAGCTTCGGGATGCGCCTGAATATAGTCCCGGTATTTGTTCATGATGAAGGCATGGACAACTTGCGGCTGATCGTGCGGTGCGGGCTGCGCTATCAGCTTGTCGTATTGCAGGGTATGGCACGCGGCGCACTGATTCACATATCGAATGCGGGTCATGTAGGCGCCTGCCCCAGCGGCGATGGATCGGCGCTTTCTCTGCTGGATATCCGCTACGCCGACATCAACGGGTGTTTGCGAAGCCGGCTGGACCTCCGCGACCGAAAAGCGCCACGGCTGCTGTAAGTTGGTGGGGCGGTGACAGTCATCGCACACCAACTGGGCCGGTTCTCCATTCGGTTTTCGTACGGTTGGCTGAAGATGGGCGAAGTGATTGAAGTTGACGGTTCCCGGGTCCGGACGCCGGTCTCGCAACGCGGCGAACTCCGGATGACGGCTGTCGAAGTTGCTCACATGGGGATCGATCGGCGGAGCACCCTGCTTGATTTGCAGGTCAGCGTGGCACTGGGTGCAACCGATGTCCGCAGTCTCCGCCAGCCGCGCTCGCCCCGAGTGTTCAACGTGGCAGGAGCTGCAGGCGGGAGTGAAGGTCTGCCATTGGGTGTGGACCGGGGCATCGTGACAGCCCAGGCAGGCGGTGTCGGGCACGTGAGCGCGGAAGTTGCTGCCGCGCACGTGGCACACCTGGCAATTCTTGGTCAGGACAGCGTGAGCCGAAGAAAGAGATCCCTGGCTGTACAAGTTTTCACTGCCGGCCGTCCGCGAGACGACGACCCAGGTGATGGCGATGACGGGCAAAGCCACGGAAAGCCAGAGACGCCACTTGCGGAATAGATCGCGATGGGTGAAGTACTGAAGGTCAATGCGTTTCGCCAGCGCTTTCGTGGTGCGAACGCGGGGCATGCTTTAGAACCTCAAGGCCACGACGGCATGGATTGCACCCAAAACGAGCAACGCGTAAGACGCAGGAATGTGTACCAGGAGCCAGCCATGAAGAAAGTGATGCAGGCGGCGCTGGCGCTCTAACTGCCGCTTTTCTTCGCAGATATTTTCCAGATCATCGAATTTGGGCCACAGGGTTTGAGGAACCAGAATCCTCAGCTGCTGGAACAGGGGAGCGGCTTCCGCCGGATTGGCGAGCGCATGCTTCTCGCTCTGCCGGGACATCAGGAAGGGCTTGAGTTGCGTTTCGAAGAATGTCGTTACCATTCCGCTGGCGCGTTCGTCCGCGACCGGCGCCGCTGCCTGGCCGGCCTTGCCTCCGCCGCTGGCGACGGGCGCCAATTGCTCTTCTTCTTCCGCCTGTATCATCTCCTGCTCAAGCGCCGCGCCTACGTCCGCCGTGATCAACCCCGCTTCCTGCACCAGTTGCTCCAGGACCCGGTCGATCTGCTCGTAAATCGTCTCCATGGGCACGCGTTGGGTCATGACTTGCGGTATGAAATGCTGCAAAATCGCGCCGAAGATGCCGCTCAGAAAGACCACGACGAAAAGTGCCATCAGGATTCGGGTGAGCGGTCCGCCACCCATCCGAAAGCCCGCGTGCAGAAGAATAAATGGAAAACTCAGAAATCCGATCCAAAGATGGCCCCGCATCCAAAAGGTACCGCGGCCCACGCGCCAGGTAGGGAACTTTTTGCGTGCGCCCAACAGTCCGGCAAAAAGCATCATGGCCGAGCCGATGCTGCCATAGATCAGGCCAACCGCACTGCCCCCGCTCGTACCCGTGACCGTGGTGAGCGCATACGGGACATAGAGCAAGCCAGCCAGCCCCAACGCGAGCAACGATCCAATAAACCAAACGCGATGGCTCCGGTCAATCAACACGGCTAGTGTCTTCCTTTGACAACCGGCTCTGCCAAGTCGGCAAAGAACTCACGAGGATTTACCCGATGGGCCGCGTCATGCGGGCATGCATAAACACAGTTGGGTTCATCGTGGTCCGGACAGAGGTTGCAAGCCGTGGCCTTGGTGCGTAGCTGGGCGATTTTTCGGCCGGGACTTGCGGGATCGTCGGCCTGCACCTCGAAGGGATGCATGTTGATATTTCCATAGGGACAGTTGCTGGCGCACAAGCCGCAACCGATGCACCAGTCCTCAATTGTGATTTCAAGACTGTTCCGCCGGCGGATCGATCCGACCGGGCACCCTACCATGCACAAGGGGTCTTTGCACTGCCGGCACGACGTAGCCACCAGGTAGTGGTCCAGCCGCAAACCATCGCGGATCAGACGGCTGACGCCGTCGTGCGCATCCGCGCAAGCCCGCACGCACTGGTCGCATCGCGTACATCGGTCGAGATCCAGCACCAGCAGGCTTTGCGCTTCCATCAGTCCCTGGGCCAGGAACGAGTCCACGGGCACATTTTGAATCTGCTGAAAGCGCTGGCGATTTTCCGCGATGCGGTCGCGCGGCCACGGCCTCGAGACCGGTGCGGACCTCGGGAAAGCGCTGCAGCATGAGGTTGAAATCCTCGAGCCGGATGCGCACCGCCTCCACGTGGTCCAGCGCGGTGCAGGTGGCGGTGCGAACCCCGCCGCCGAGCAGCGAGAGTTCACCGAAAAAACCGCCCCGCCCGATGTACGCCAGGATCAGGTCTCCACCGGGATGGGACTCGGTGACTTTGATGAAGCCGATTCGCACCAGGAAGAAACTGTGGGCCGCCTCTCCCTGGCGGCAAATCACCTGCCCGGGAGAATAACTTCGCAGTTCCACGCGATCTCGCAGATAAGCAATAAATTCCGGCGTGACCGTAGAGAACATCGGAATGCCGCGGAGGTGGGATTCCAATGCGCGCTTGCGGTAGCCTTGTTCCACCCGGGCGCGGAACGCTTTATTCCGCCGCATGATGTCCAGCACGTTCCGCAGCATTTCGAGCGCGGTACAGTCGGTCTTGGCCCGCACTGTGGCAGAGCGCGGATAATAGTTCATGCAGGTCATTTCGCCGAACAGGTCGCCAGCCTGGAGCTCGCCTACCGGATTGTCGTAGGCCAGGTCGATCGGCGCATCAATCGGAATGAAATCCGGTTTGCGATCCTTCCGCGACCGCTGCTGGCTGCTGAGCGCAAGCACGGACTTCAGCTTGCCAAAGAAGTCTTTCTTTCCCCGGGTCTGTACCTGGGCCATGGGCGAAGAAATATAGACCTCAGCGTTCCCATCAAGAATGTAGAAGGCGGTCGAGCCATAGTCGCCTTCCTTGCAAATGATCTCGCCCGCTTTGTAGCTGCGCTTTCGGATCGCGTTGCTGTTCAGGTTCAGGAACGTGCCGGAGACCCCGCGAAACACTTCGATCTTTTGTAATTCCTTGAGGAGGACCGAATCTCCGTCCCAACTTTGTGTCGATGACTTTTTTGTTGGTCAGCGCTCCGGTGGGGCACGAAACCATGCACTCCCCGCAGCTCACGCAGCTGGAATTTCCCATGGGCAGATTGTCATCGAAGGCGATGCCGGCCTGATATCCCTTGCCGCGCCGCGCCAGCACGAAATTGTGCTGAATTTCACTGCATCCCCGCACGCAGCGATCACAGAGAATGCAGGCCTCGTGGTCGACCGCGATGGAAAGCGAGGAATCGTCGTGTCCGCGCGGAGTCGCGCGCGGGGCAAATGGCGAAGTCTTTATCCCCGCCTCTGACGCCAGCCGCTCCAGTTCACAATCGTTCGAGAGTTTCTGTCGCGCGCAAGGCGAGGGATGGTCGGCCATCAGCAACTCTAGAAGTGTGCGGCGAACGCTCTTGACGTCCTCAGTCGCGGTTTTCACCTGCATCCCGGGCTCGACCGTTCGCACACAGGAGGCGGCGAACACGCGTTGGCCGATGTCCACCACGCACATGCGACATACGCCCACCGGCTTCTCGTTTTGCTGGTGGCACAGCGTGGGGATGGTAATGCCGCACTTCTGGGCCGCTTCGAAGATCGTGGTCGTCGTGCCCCTGGCCTGCCCGATGACCACCGGCTTGCCGTCGATGGTCAGCTGGATTTCCTGCTCGGGGATGAAGGTTGCTGAAAAGTCTTGTTCTTTCATCTGATGATCGTCCCCTGACCCTCGAAGCATACGCCGCCCGGGCAGCGTTTGGCCTTCAGATGCTGATCGATGACCGCAGGAAAATGCTTTATCACCGACTCCAGCGGAGCATGGACGATCTGCCCCAGGCCGCAGATCGATGTCAGGCGCATGGCCTTGAACAGTTCCTGGATGAGCTGCATGTCGTTGCTGGCTGAATTGCCCTGAGTCCAGCGGGTCAACAGATCCACCAGCTTTTGCGAACCCATACGGCAGGGAACGCACTTTCCGCAGGATTCATTGCGATAAAAACGAGTGGCATTCAATGCCATGTCGAGCATGCAACGTCCCTCGGCGCAAACCACGATTGCGCCCGAGCCCACCATGGAACCCGCTGCAGCCATGGCGTTGAAGTCAAGCGGCAGGTCCACCAGCGAAGCCGGAAGGTAGCCTGACGACGGCCCGGAAGGGGCAAATCCCAACAGGGGTTTGCCGTTGGTAATGCCCTCGGCATACTTGTAAATAAGGTCGCGGTAGGACGTGCCCATGGGCACTTCAAAAACTCCTGGACGCACTACGTCTCCGCTGATGCCTACGAATTTCAGACCGGCAACATTATTTATGCCCTGCTTCTTGTACCAGTCCACGCCGTTGACCAGGATCGTCGTGGCCAGGGTGAAGGTTTCAACATTGTTGATGGCGGTGGGGGCGTTCCAGAGCCCGTTTGTTCCGGGAAACGGAGGCTTGTTGCGAGGTTCCCCGCGCTTGCCCTCCAGGGCCTCCAGGAGCGCACTCTCCTCGCCGCAAATGTATCCACCCGGGCTGACAAAAATCTCAAGATCGAAGACCAGATCGGATCCCATGACACTCGACCCGAGCACGCGCTCACGATAGCAGCGCTGGATTTCTTCCTGCAGCGCCTCGCGCGGTTCCTCATACTCGTGTCTTATGTAAATGATCCCTTTGGTCGCCCCGGTGACCAACCCCGCCACAATCATGCCCTCGATCACGAGATGCGGGAGATTCTCCATGATGAAACGGTCTTTTATCGTGCCCGGCTCGCTCTCATCGGCGTTGCATACGATGTACTTTTGCGTGCCGGCTGCGTTGCGGACGATCTCCCACTTGGTGCCGGTCGGGAAGCCTGCGCCCCCCATTCCGCGAAGGCCGCTGGCTTTGAGCATTTCCAAAACCGCCTTGAAGTCGCGCCCTTCGACGAAGCGGCGCACTGCCTTGTAGGTGCTCGCGCCAGTGTACGGATCGGTGGTCAGACGCTGCCGATGATGATGCTCGTGATGCGCACTCGGCAAGGGCTTGCCTTCCGTGGTGGCGCGTACCAGGTCGAGTATCTGATGAGGGCTGCCTCCTGAATAGATATGATCGTTGATCGAGAGGGCTGGAGCCGTGTCGCAGCGTCCCAGACAAGACACATCGCGAATCGTGATCGCGTCCTGACCCTGGCCGGCGAAAGCCTGGTCGAGAGACTTCCGCACCTGCGTGGCGCCCCGCAAATGGCAGGACATGTCGGCACAGACGCGCACGTCGACTTTGGGCGGGGGCTTGAGGTAGAAGTGCGGGTAAAAACTGGCGACGGCGTGGATTTGACTGACGGGTATTTTCAGTTTCCGCGACAACTGGTGCAGTTGATCGGTGGGCAAATATCCGAACGAAGCCTGGATGGCCCTAAGTTCGTCAAACACGCAGATCTCCTGGCGTTCGCGGTGCCTGAGCCTTCATTGGAAAATGGAGAGTTACCATACCAAATCGACTTGCGTTTGTCCACAGAAACAGGCTTGCAAAAAGCCTGTCGCAGAGAAGGCGGATCGATCGGGAATGAAACCTGCAAACGTCTTGAAATCCTGCAGACTGAAAGGTATCTTCTACGCGACACCTGTGGCGCGTCACGGTCATAGCAGTTGATCTACGCCGGATTCTGGAATCGCACAGAGGTTTCGGAGTACCCCTTAGTGGCTAAAATTGTCGACGGCGTGGAAAAACCGGAGATCTGGTGTAGAGTGTTTCTCCGTCGGTTTGCCGTGGGACATGCTGCTGGCCAGCAACGCCGGAGGGTTATCGCCATGCGAGCGAAATCGTTTCTGCTGTCCTTATTTCTTGGCTGCCTGTTAGCCCTGAACCTGTCGTCGATGGCTCAGGTGAAACCTCGCGAAAATACGCAACCGCAGCAGCCGCAAACGCAGCAGCAAGCGCAAACCAAAGCAACATCCGGTGAAGCCGGCAAGTATAGCGGGCCCGGTTCCTGCGCGTCGAGCAATTGCCATGGCGGAGTGCAGCCCAAGGGATTGGTCCGCATCGCCCAGAACGAGTACAGCATCTGGGCAGCACAAGATAAGCATTCGCGTGCCTATACCGTTCTTTCCAATCCCACATCCATTCGGATAGGCAAGATTCTTGGCCTGGAGCAAGCCCCCAACAAATCTGACAAGTGTCTGGTCTGCCATGCTCTAAATGTGCGGTCCGACCAGCGCGCGCAAACCTTTCAGTCCATCGACGATGGCGTGAGTTGTGAAAGTTGCCACGGTCCGGCGGTGGGCTGGCTGGGTCAGCATACGCTCAAGAACTGGTCTCACGAACAGTCGCTTAATCTGGGCATGTACGATACCCGGGACTTGGCCAAACGGACCGCCCGATGTCTCACCTGTCATCTGGGAACGCCGGAAAAAGAGGTTGACCACATCATGATTGCCGCTGGTCATCCTGATCTCACTTTTGAGCTCGAATCGTTCAGCTCGGTCATGCCGCGTCACTGGAGACCCGCGCAGGGCGCAAATCCCTGGTTGAGTGTTCAGGAGCTGGCCATTGGGCAGGCCGTTCAGCTGCGGGAGGCGTTGCATCGACTCGATCGCCGGGCTTCGGGTCCGAACTGGCCCGAATATTCCGAGTACGAATGTTTTGCGTGTCATCACAGCCTTACCAAGCCCGAAGCCAGCTGGCGTCAAGCCCAGGGCTATGACGGCCGGCTGCCCGGGGCGCCCGTCTGGAACCCGGCAAGATACGCAGTCTTCCGGCACATCGCGGAAGCGGTCGACCCGTCTACCGCGAAGCAACTGGTTGCCGCGTTGGACAAGGTCGAGGCGCTATCGGGGAAGCCGGGCGTCGGAGATCAGGTTGCGGCCCAGGCAAAAAGCGCGGCGGAACTGGCCGACCGGATTGCGCAAAGGGTGCAGGCTCAACCTTACGATCAGGCGCTCACGGTGCGGCTGCTCCAATCCATCGCGGGTGATGCGGATGCGATTTCGGCGCAGGGGGAACGTTCCGCGGAACAGGCTGCCATGGCGCTGGATTCGCTCTCGCTGGCGTATTCCAAAAACGAAAAAGTCGCCAACCAGCAGGACCTTCGGGCCGCCATTGACAATCTATTTCAGCAGCTCCAGAGTCCGTCTGCCTATAACGCGCCGCGATTTGCCGCCCAGATGCAAAAGGTCGGCGCGCTGCTGCCGCGCACCCAGGCGTTGTCTCTCGCAGATGTGCAGTGAGATTGGCCCCCCGGGAACATGGGACTTCTCCGATTGCGGCAAAAACTTAGGTCTCCCACATCCGTGCCAACCGTAGGGCTCCTTCGACTCCACGGGATCATTCGCAAGCGAATGATCCTGCTGCGCTCAGGATGACAGAGTGGGCGGTTCCAAATGAATTACTGGGTTGGGTTGCGTGGGAATTTGAGATAGGGGAGCCGCACTCCACGAATCAGGACCTGGTCCGCACGGATGTTCGCGGGCGGTTCAAAGCCCTTAGCTCCACCCGCCGTGACAAAGTCATCCTGTTCCACTCCATCGCCACTCACTCCGAGTCCTCCTATGAGCTGGCCATTGCGGTACAGTCCCTCGCTGCCCGGGAAGAAGACGATGCCGTTCTGATTCGCGCTCGCAGGTTGTGATCCCTGGGTGCAGGGATGGGCGACGTCGTTGACATAAAGAGGGAAGAACGGCCCGGGTTGCGAGGCATCGATTCCCGAGGGAAACAAGGGCTGGGCGCCAAAACTGATGGTCCGGTTGGTCACGGCAGTTCCGACAGGCACTCCGGACAGATCCTGGGGGTTGACGGCACCGCTATTGAAATAGATCATGTTGCGCGCTTTGGCTACCGCCACGTCAATACTGAACACGGTCGCATCGGGCATGCGATTCAAGGCCAGCAGGCTCCCATCCAGATCGACTACAGCGATCACCATGCGGGCGCGTTGTCCGAGCGGCAGGCGAATGACGGCACGCGTCTGGTTGGCTGTGGCTACTGCCTGATCGACAATGGTCTGGACTTCGGCTGCGGTAAGACCGCCAATGGGCCCGGCGTGCGCAGCCACAAGATCGCCCTCGGGAACCGGACCTGAACTCGCCATCGGGCCTAGAACGTAAGCGCCGTCGGCGGTGCCGGTGGAAGTTCCCGCCGGTTGAGCAGTTTGAGCAACGAACGGAAGGGCGATGCCGTCGATAAGCACCGCTCCGGGCGGAGGAACCGTCAGTAAAAGCGGTGGACCGCCGGCGGCTGTAAAAGCGGCATACTCGGCCACATCGGACCTGGCCGCGACGACTCCAATGCCACCCACGGCCTCGCCACCGGCAAACAGAGGGACGCCGCCAGGATTCACTGCAGTGGGATCACTATCGAGATCATCAGCTTTGCCGGTAATGATTCCGAGCCCAGTGGTGGTGTTATCAATCGAACGGGCGGGAGGAACGGCTTTGCCCGGCGCAAAAGTGACGTTGAAGCCACATCCGCGATTGGTGTTTTCGATCCCGTAAAGCGCCGCGCTCGGAGTATTCGATACTCCTGGAGGAAAATGAATGCCGCTGATGAACCGTACTGTGCGCGAGGAGAGGGGAGCCTGGTTATTGGTAAAGAAAGCGGCAGTGCGGGCCAGTCCCACAGCCAGTTCGTCGGCGCTCACCACCGTCCCAAAATTCCCAACTCCCGTTGTCGGTGCACCCGCTTTGTGATAAATGGCCAGAATGTTACCCGGGCGGTCGACCACCGCGATGACCATCGGATCGGACGCAGATGCGGCCGCAGCTTTAACCGCGGAATCCACCGCGCTCATACTCAAGGAGGCAGCCTGGGTCGTGGTCTGGGCCGGCGGAGTTGCTCCGATTCCGCCACAGCCGGGGCTCGCCATCAGCGCGATGACTACCAGAGCGGCGTTCAACAATCTTACTGTTGGGGCCACGTCGTCCTTTCAAACTACCTGACTGGGGGAGCAGGGAAGTAGCGACCTGGACGCTGCAAACCGGCCTACCTGCACGAAACTTACGTTCAGCCCGGGGCCGGGCGGAAGCTATATTGCCAGAAACCTCGACAAGATAACAGCCTATTTTGCTAAGGGGGGAAGGCAGAGCGTTTCCGCAGGCCCTGGACTTTCTCGTTGCGCAAGTTCGATTCCTTGCAATTGACATGCCAGCCTCTTTTTGCAACCATGGCAGTCAATTCGTAGGACTTTTCGCTCTGGGCTCTCAGCCTGCTGGCCACCCCCAGGTTTTGCCGGCGAGACGAGGAGTTGACTTCTTGACGGGAATAATTCGACAGGTTCCCTCGGAGCGTGCGTCTGAAGTTAATCAGGGAGAAGACTTGGGAACCTCGAGTAGGGATGGAAGACACCCCGCACATCCGGGCCGGGCTTTCCTGAACCTGACCCCTACCTCCGTTATCTGCCGAAATGCTTACTCCTTACTCGGACGGGTGCCTACCCGGTGAATAAGCTCGGCAAATACGAACTCATTCAGGAGTTAGGCCGTGGCGCGATGGGAATTGTTTACCGCGCCCGCGATCCCATTATCAATCGGCTGGTCGCGCTCAAGACCATCACCAAGGGCGTGGCCGAAGATCCCAATATGCTGCAGCGATTCTACCGCGAGGCCCAGTCCGCGGGAGGCTTGCAACATCCGAATATCGTAACGATTTACGACATGGGTGAAGAAGCGGGTACGCCCTACATTGCGATGGAACTGGTGGAGGGTGAAAGCCTGGAACAACTGATCGGCAGCCGGCCCGATCTGCCTCTTTCCTTGAAGTTGACGTACGCCATACAGGCCTGTCGCGCTTTCGACTACGCCCACAAGCGGGGAATTATTCACCGCGACATCAAGCCCGCCAATGTGATGCTCAGCAAGGAAGGCATCGTCAAGGTGGTGGACTTCGGCATTGCGCGGGTGGTGAAAACTTCCAAGACCCAGACCGGAATGCTCATCGGGACGTTTGCCTACATGGCGCCTGAGCAATATCACGGCGAGCACGCGGACGAGCGTTCTGACCTTTGGTCGTTCGGAGTCTTGCTTTACGAACTGGTCTCCTATCAAAGGCCATTCCGGGGAGATGCGCCCGCGATCCTGATGCATGGCATTTGCGATCAGGATTTTGAACCGCTGTGCGCGGCATGTCCCGAAAGCCCCCCCGAACTGGGAGCGGTTCTATCCAAGGTTTTGCAAAAGAATCCCATGGACCGGTACCAGAGCATGGAAGATCTGCTGCTGGAACTGGATCCGATCTGCAAAAGCCTTCAATCCGCGACCGTGGCCAAGCTGGTCGAGCACGGCCACGAACTGGTCCGGCAAGGAGACTTTCCCCAGGCTCGAGACATCCTTCGGCAGGCGCTGCAGGTTGAATCGACCAACACCCAGGCCCGAAGTTTGTTGGACAAAGTTAACACCGAGCTCAGGCGCATCCTGATCCGCCCGAAAGCGCAGGAGATGGTGGAGAAGGGTCGCGCCCTCCTCGAACAGGGACGAATTCAAGAGGCAAGAGCGGAATCAGAAAGTGCGCTCCGTCTGGACCCCGGCTTTGAGCCCGCCCAGGAGCTGCAGCAATTGGTGCAGCGAGAGTCGGATCGCTCGCAACTGGTCTCGCAATACCTGGAAGCTTCCAAACTTCGGCTGGCAGAGGGCTTGCCCGAGGAGGCCGAGTCTCTTCTCGCCAAAGTTGCGGAGATCGAACCCTCCAACAAGTTAGCCACGGCCTTGCGGCAACAGGTAGTAAAGGAAAAAGCGCAACGCGACCGTCGTATTCGTTTTCTGGATACGATGCGGCAAGCACGCAGTCTGTGGACGCTGCAAAAATATTCGGACTGCATTCGACTTCTGAGCGAATTGCAGGACGAGTTTCCGGGCGAGGAAGAAATTCTCCGGCTGCTCGAAACGGCGCGCGATGAGCAGGCCGAGCAGGGGCGGCGGCAAAGCCTGGAAAAGGCACGAAGCCTGCTGGCGGCTGGCCGGCATCAGGAATCCATTGCTTTGCTCCTCGAGATCCAGAAACAGTTTCCCGCCGACAACGAAATCGCGATCCTCCTGGATGAAGCTCACGCGGACCAGGCGAGCCAGCGCAGGCTCCAGGGTCTGGGAGAGGCTCGAAGGTTGCTGGCCGGTCGGCGCTGCGACGAGTGCATCACCCTGCTGACCCGGCTGCAGCAGGAGTTCCCGAATGAAACCGAGATCGCGAAACTGCTGGAAGCGGCCCGCGAGGCTGAGCTCAATCAGCGCCGGCAGCAACACGTCGCGAAGGCCCGTAAGCTTCTGGCGGCGCGCCGCTACGAAGAATGCAATCTGGTATTGGCAGACTTGAGGAAGCGGTTTCCTCAGGATCAGGAAATTGCCGATTTGATCAGCGCCGTTCGCGAAGAGCAGTCCGAAGAGCGTAAAGCCCACAGCCTAGCCGAGGCCCGCAATCTAGTGGCGGCAAGCCACTACGACGAAGCTATCGTGCTGCTGACAAAAGTACAGCAGGAGCATCCAGAGGATGACGAAGTTGCCCGCCTGATTGCCACCGCGCGCTCCGATCAGGCGGAGCAGCGCAAGCTGCAAGTTCTAACTTCCGCACGGAGGCTTCTGGCGCAACGACGATACCAGGAATGTATTGAGTCGGTCGCCGATCTGCGCAAAAGCTTTCCCGATGATGATGAGATCAAGAAATTACTCGACACCGCGATTCGGGATCAAACCGAACAGCAACGGCAGGAAAAACTGGCCGAGGCTCGAGGCTTTCTGGCGGCTGGCCGATTGGTGGACGCCCAGGCCTTGCTGGATACGCTTCGCGCCGCCGACCCCAAAAACCCGTCGGTGCTGAAACTGCTGGCGCTGGTTCAGGGCGAACAGGAAAAGCAAGGCAAAGCAGAACGGCTGCGGCAGGAGTGGACGGTCCTCAAGGAACTGGTGGACGGGAAAAAATATGCGGAGGTGATCGAGCGGGCGGAAAAACTCAGGAAGGACTTTCCCAACGACGTGGACCTGGCTCGACTCGTCGAGTTTGCCCGCACCCAACAAAGCCAGGTGGAACGGGAATCACTTTTGGGCAAGGCATGCGAGCGGGTCAAATCCCATCTCGCGGCGAATCGTTATCAGGAGGCCGTGCAAGCGGCCCAACAGGCTTTGAAGACTTTCCCGGGCAACAAGGACCTCTTGCTGCTTCAGCAACAAGCCGAACTGCAGGAGCGCAAATTTCAAACTCGCAAAGCCATTGAGCAGCGCATTCGTGACATCAAGGTCAGGATTAATCGCGAGAAATTCAGTGAAGCGATCGAACTCGCGAAACAGACGCTCGTCACTCTCGGTCCCGATACGGCGGTTACCCAGCTCTTGAGCTTCGGCGGAAGTGGAATTTAAGGCGCGGGAGAATAAGAGGAAGCAGGAGAAAGAGCTTGAGACGATTCGGACATTGGTCGACGACGGAAAACTTCCCGAGGCCACGCAGGCGCTGGAAACCGCACTGGAGACCAATGTCCTGGACTCTTTCGACCCTCGGGTTGGGCGTATCTCGGATGACATCAAGAGCGCCGGCGATCGCTCGAGCGCACCGTCCCGGCCTGGGCCAGAGCCACCACCCCAGGGACCGGGAATCTCGAAAGAGTACGCGTGGCAGATGGGGCCGCCGGTTCTCCCGGATGTAGCCGAACCTAACACCCAGACCCAGATGAGTCCGGCTACGCAGGCATCGTTCCAGCCACCCATTTTGTCTGGACCGCCCGCCGCGCCGCCCGACCACCGCCTGCACCGCCTGTAATTCCGATCGTTATTCCGGTCATTAAAGTTCCGGCTGAAGTTCCAGCTGCGCCTAAGGTCGACCCCCCGAAGCCGAGTGTTTCGCAACCCGCCGCTCCGCAACCCCGCCCGCAACCGAGCGCCGCAACCCAGAGCCGCTAAACCTGCGGTTCCCGAACAGCCTCCCGCTCGTTCTGTCAAACCTCCTGCCATTGCGAAGCCATCTCAGCCGCCCCGAGCTCGTACCATCGCGCCAGCGACTCCCCGAATTTCAAAGCCAGTTGTCCCTCCAGCCGGCGGTGGAGCGGCGACCGCAACTTGCAGAGATCCCCTACTGGAAGCGGCCGATGGTCGTGGCCATTGCGGCCATTTCGCTGATTATCATCTGGGGCGGGGTGCATCTGGTCAACGTAAGCCGGCAAAAGGAAGCGGTGCTGGTGGCTGTGCCCAAGCAGACGCCAGTTCAGCCGCAGGTAGATCCCCGTGAATTGCGCCAGCGTGAGGCCCTAGCGGCGGCCGACAAGAGTCGTGCCGCAGGCGACCTGGCCGGGGCAGCGCGCGCGGTACAGGATGCGAGTTTGCTGAATGGCCCCTTGTCCAGCGAAATACGGAAGAAGCAGGACGCGATTCAGGCGGAGATGAGCGATGAAAGCCTGCGAAAAGCCCGTCAGTAGGAAGAGCAGCTATTTCAAAAGGCGTGAGTGACGTCGATCGCGGACGCTTCGACTCGGCACGCGCAGCTCTCGAAAAGATTGTGAAACTACCGGAAGGACAAGGACGAAAAGGGAAGACGCCCAGAAATATCTTACCCAGATCATTCCGCAACGCCAGCATGAGGAAGAATTGCTGGCCAAGGCAAATCTGGACGTGTCGAGAAAGGACCGCGACAGCCTGACTAAAGCCCGGACGCTGAGCGATCAGATTATTGCGCTTGGAGGGCCAAGAAAGCCGGAAGCCGGAGAACTGCGGCGGCAGGCTCTGACTGCACTAAACCTACTGGACAAACAACAGGTGACTAGGGACATCACCGGACTTGAAGCCGACGCGCGTCTCCTAGTGAAACAGGGAAACTTTCCTTCCGCGCGCCAGAAGGCGGGCCAAATAAAGCAGGCTGGCGGGGACGCAACTGCGCTATCGGCGGAGATTGACAAGGCTGAGGCGGCGGCGCAAGCACGACAGCAGGACGATGTTAACTATCAGCAAATGGTGCAAAAGTACAAGCAGGCGCTGGCCGCGAATGACAAGAGCGGCATCGACGCCGCGCGCGACAGTTTCAAGGGCATCGCTCAGAGTGGTGGACCTCATGCAAGTGAGGCGGGGAAGTACCTAAGCGACATCAATGAGAGGAACACGACTTCGCAGCTCACCCCACCGCCGCCACCAGTGGCCAAGCAGGAGACGTCCCCGCCTAAATCTGCGGAGGAAAGTGCCGGGCGAGGGCAGCCCGCCATTCAAGACGCCGAAAAGAAGGGCATACAAGCAGCTTTGGACAGCTTTAATAAGGCCTTCCAGGACCAGCAGCCACGGGCTGTGAAAGACATTTGGCCGAGCGCCAAAGGGACTTATCTTGACGCGTTACGTGTCTCGGGATCTAAGCTGATTTTCACCTTGCAACCAACCGGAGCTCCTGCGATTTCCGGAAACGCGGCCTTGGTTCCATGTGACCTGACGTCTGAAACCATCCTGCCCGGAGGCAAGACGACATCGATTAAAAAACAGGTCAAAGTTCACCTTTACAAGAGCGGGGACCGCTGGCTTATCAGCGACCCCTTCGGGCAGTAATCATCCACCGCAATTTCCGTTCCTATCGAAGCTGTACTCTGGCTCAGAACGTATAACCCAACCCATAGAGCGGAGTGAGATGAGCAGTGAGGCCATTGCTGTCAAATCGAACCAGCATGTTGAATGTGGCCACCAGATTACCGACAATCCGAGCCTTATAGCCGAAGGCCCCGCTATACTCACCGAACGACACGCGTCCCGCGCTCACCAAGCCGGAAGCGTTTGCGTTTGTCGGCGTAGTCGCGGTAGATGGAAGCGGGAATGCTTGCGACACAGTTTCCGTCCTCATGTTCTGAATGCCGTGAATCCAGCCGATTTGGTTCCCCAGAATGTCTACTACGATGGTGTTGTGTCGTCCCAGGGCCACTTCCGTACCGACCGCCCAGGAGAACACGTCGGGGAGGTAGTCCTTGGTCGAAGTAAAGGGAGGGGCAAGACTGGGCGGGCCATTAGGCAGTGTCACGGTTGCGGCAGATATTTGCCCTCCCAAAATGCTCTTTCCGGCAAATTGCCAGCCCACGTTAACGTGAGGCGAGAATACAATGCCGTGGCTAAAGGACTTGCTGAGAAACGACAGTGCAGCAAAGGGTTTGACTGCCGTAGCACCGGTCCCCAGGAAATTTCGCTCGTCACCAGTGGGCAACCGCAGGTCGGCTCCCACTGCGAGTGCAACCTTGCGCCGGTTGATCACGGTTCCTTTAAAGCGCAGCAGCATGTCCCCGAACCCGGTCTTCCCGAGACTGGTATTGTTGAAAGTGCCCTGCGGTAGGATCAGGCCTGCTGTGTTGCCAGCCGGCGGAGTGCCTGGGGTAAACGTGTCTACGCACCAGCAGTTGCCAGTCTTGTTGTTGTTGAATCCGTTGCCCGCGAAAATGTCAGCCTCAGTTATAGCCGCCGAAACTGCCGCATGAACCACTGGCAGCCCGACCGAGACATCGAAACGGCTGGTTATACCGTAGGTGAGAAAAGCAACATTCTGGGAGAGCCGCACATCCATTCCGACGTCATACGTGCTCGGAGCCGTGGTGACGACATTTCCTTTGAACTGAATCTGAGATTCGACCCCGCCTTGATCCAGCATCCTAAGCTGGCGAAGGGGCTGTCCGTTCAGAGATGTGAAATGGAAGTCCTGGTTTGAGACTCCGACATAGAACTTATGCTTCCCAATCGTCTCGGCACGTTCGGTGAAGATCGGCCCCAGGGTGCTGCTGGGTATCTCTGCCCCGGTCACGGGATCAATCGTCGTAACCACGCCAGATGCCGGAGAAGCCAGAGGTATCACGGACAGTGCGGTTGCGATGCTGGAGTTCAGCGCACTGCTCAATCCGAAGAGTGCATGAGCGCCGTTATAGCTCGGTGCGGTCCCAAGTTGGGGCCCAGTACAAGCGGGGGCTCCAGTCCCATCCAGCGAACAGGGTGATCCACCCCAACTGTAGACACCGGGGATTGTGCCTGCCAGCGAGCCCGACCGTTGCACGGTCGCATACGGTAAGACCTGGGACACAAAAGGGGAGCTGGATTGAGCTGTAACAGGGCGCTCAAGGCAAAGCAATACAACCAGAACTAGAAGCGAAACTTTCTTCAACACCATCCACCCCCAAAATAAAATTGCGCGGATTATACAATATTGGAGGTTCGGACGGCTCAGAATACTTGAAGGGACGCCAGTGGTTGGCCCTCCAAGCTCGTTCGGATTTCTTGATTTGGGCCCGAGGGCGCGATTCAGGGTCTGCCGTTCCTGCGCGGGTGCTGGCCTACGAGCCGGCACCAAACGACTTACCTGCGCACTAATAAACGGTTCGCTCGCCAGAGCAAAGAAGACTATGATTGGTCTCCTCCGATGCGCATTTTCTGCACTTATCACGGCAAACACAAGACTTCTGAAATCTCCGAGCGGGACTTTGCCTTTGGCCGGGCCGAGGACAAGTTCGCCATTGGTCTTGACCTGACGCCCGACGCGAGAGTATCCCGCATGCACGGCCGAATCTGGTTTGAAGACGAGGCCTGGTGGATCGAAGATCGCAACAGCTCGCGCGGCACCCGCCTGAACAAAGTCGACATCAAGGGAAAGGGCAAGCAAAAACTTCAACTGAACGATGTTTTGGAAGTTGGGGACACAACGCTCGAGATTCAGTCCCTGGAAGTCGGGTCGGTCGGCGGGCAAACCAGCTTTCTTGAGGAAGGCACCGCGCTGATCCCGAGCGAGGAAACCAACACTGCAAGAGTTGCCATCGCACAAGATATTGATGCCACCGATCTTGGGGTCGCACCGCTGGTTGCCGAGGGCGAAATGGCGCGGCAGCTCAAGGCGATTTGTGATCTCCCGATTGAGTTTTGCGGCAAAACCAAGCTGGAAACCCTTCTGCCGGTCATTGTCGAGCGGCTGGTCGAAATCATTCCGAAGAGCGCGAGCTGGGCGGTGGTGCTCCGCGATCCCGAAACTGACGCGCTGTTGCTTAAGTCGCACAACTCCGTACGCGAACCCAGCTTAAGCGAAACGCTCGCCCGGCGTGCCATGACCGAGCGTAAGGCATTCATCTGGAAAAAGAACGCGGCCGGCGACATGAACATGACCATCGTGCAAAGACAGATCGATGTGGGTATGTATGCTCCCCTGCTTTGGCAGGAAAAGGCGCTGGGAGTGATCTGCAGTGGCACGGTAAAAGAGGAAACAAGTTTCACAGAGACCGATCTGCACCTGCTGGTTGTGGTAGCGCAGTACGCCGCCATGGCGGTCGCCAACCACCAGTTGCAAACCATGCTTCGCCAGGAAACGACCGCGAAGGCCAATCTGCTGCGGCAGTTCTCCCCCAAGGTGGCCGAAAGGCTGCTTTCCCACAAAGGTCGTCTTCGGCTGGGTGGCGAACGCGGCGAAGTGACGGTCCTGAACGCGGATATTCGCGGTTTTACAAATTCGGCGCGCGACATGGATGCCGATGACGTGGTTCGGATGTTAAATGACTATTTCGCGGTGGCGGTGCCGGTGATCTTTGCCCATCGTGGAACCGTTGACAAATATATCGGAGACGCGATTCTCGCAGTATTTGGAAGTCCGGAGAACGATCCCAATCACTACCAGAATGCGGTCCTCGCCGCCGTTGCGATGCAAGCCGCGGTTGCGAAGCTGAACGAAGTGCGCCGGCAACAACACGAGCCTTGCCGTGAATTTGGCATTGGAATCCACTGCGGGGAAGTGGTGCATGGATTCGTGGGCACCTTGGATCGAATGGAATTTACCATCATCGGGGATGCGGTGAATCGGACCGCACGCTACGGCGCCGCGGCGGCTGGCGGTGAAATCCTGATCAGCGCCGAGGTTTATGAGAGGGTCTGGAGACTGGTCGATACCGAGCGCATTACGATTAAAACGAAACACGAAGGCGACTTCTTCGCCTACAGGGTCAAGTCCGTCAAGGAATGTCCACCGGTCAACAAGTAGGAAGTTTCAGGGCTTTTTATTGTGGCCCGAGAACGCCGCCTTCCGCTGCGGCGCCAAAAGTAGCGCCGGCGTCTCGCCGGCTGTCCGGAGGGCGTCTCGCCCTCCGTTCGCCGCTGAAAGTCTTCTTTCGCCGCAAAACACTGGCGGGCGTTGCCCGCCCATCGGGCCGGCGGGACGCCGGCGCTACGCTCGGGTCAATAGCCTTGACCTCCAGGAATCGGCGGCGCATAATTCTTGGCTCCCGGCTTCGACTTGGCTTGCCAGCAGTTGAAAAACGGAGTTTCCATCATGAGCGGCGAGACCAACGAGCGAATCGGCGATTACGAGATTCTTGGCGAGTTGGGCTGCGGCAGCATGGGCAGGGTCTGGCGAGTGCGGAACGTAATCTCCGACCGCATCGAAGCCATGAAAGTCCTGCTGCCTGACCTGGCGGGACGGCAGGAGCTGGCAGCGCGTTTCCTGCGCGAGATCAAGCTCATGGCCAGCCTTGACCATCCCAATATTGCTGCGCTTCGAACCGCGTTCACCGCAAATAACCAGCTGTACATGGTGATGGAGTTCGTCGAAGGCCAGACCATGGCCGAACATCTGGAAAACGGGCCTATTTCCGTGCCCGATGCGCTGAATTATATCGGCCAGGTGCTGAAGGCGGTCAGCTACGCTCACCACCAACACATCATTCACCGCGACATCAAGCCCCCCAACATGATGCTGACTCCTCAGGGCACGATCAAGTTGATGGATTTTGGGCTTGCCCGCGCCGGCGATGAGCGCAGTTTGACCAAGACCGGCGCCACCCTGGGCTCGTTGAATTACGTGTCGCCCGAACAAGTGAAGGGCGAGGCTACGGACGGACGCTCCGACTTATATTCTGTCGGCGTGTGCCTGTACGAATTCGTAACCGGTCAGCGGCCGTTCACGTCCACCAGCGGCTATTCCCTCATGGCCGCACAGATCAAAGAGAAACCCAAGCCGCCTCTCGAACTTAATCCCGCACTACCCTTGGCGCTGAACGAAATTATTCTCATGGCAATTGCCAAAGAGCCAGCAGAACGCTTCCAGACTGCGGATGCCTTCAACAATGCCTTGAGCAGCTTACGGGTAACCTCCTCGCCATCACTGAGTGCACCGCCGAGCGCGCTCCAGGAACGGCCACCTCGGGCAACTCCATACCAACCGCTGATGTCTTGCCGACCGCACCTACCGGGGCCAGAATTCTGCCCGGGTTTCGGCGCAGAAAGAACAAGGGTCGCCGCTCCGGAAGCTACGGCGGCCGCCTTCCCGCCAGCTCCCCAGCCGAACCGCCATCGTGGCGTATACATGACGATGGGGGCGCTGATCGTCCTTGCCGTTCTGGTCATCGCTGGACTTTATGTTCCTCGCAGCCATAAGACGCAGGCCGACACACCACGGTCCAAGCACATCGGTCACCCCGAGTCCGGCGAGAGTCCTTCCAAACGGCGCTCATCCCAACCAACCGGTCCATTCCGCAGGCCGCCGGCACGGCTGAGTTCAGATTCAACGCAATCGCCGCCGAGCGCAAGCGGATTCGTCCTCTGTAAAACCAACTCGTCCTAACCCTAAGAGGCTGACCGCCCATAACGATGGCGCTTGCGGGCGAGGCTGGCGCGCGACCCCGGATTGATGCAGGCCCGGCGTCGCAAGCCGCTCCGCGATTCAGCCCAACTGGACGAGTTGGAGCGAGCGGCTGACCAGCTTTCCAGCCGTGCGGAGGCGGTGAACAGCAGCCTCGATCGTTTGCAGCAGCAGCAGAATGCAGCGGCTTCGGCCTTCGTGGCGACATGGTCGCCCGCCAGGCCAGCATGAAAGCAAACTTGTCCCGGGCGGAAGAGGCGATCCAGCGCGGAGATTTAGCGAGAGCTAAGAAATACCTGGATCTGGCCGGAAGGGATGTCGAAGTCCTGGAGCGCTTCCTCGGCTTCTAGCCGGCACCGGTGAAAGCAGGACGGCTGGGATGCTGGGTTGTCTGGTCAGAGGCGAAGGCGGTTTCGTAACGCAATTTGTTCCAAGCGAGCAATATTCTAGTTGAATAAACGTTTTCCCATGGCATTTGCGAGGGAGATGTACGATTGTCTCCCGATGCGCAGCCCCGGACTTATTGCGGTAAACACAAGATTTCTGAAGTCTCCGATCGAGAATTTATCTTTGGGCGTGTCGAGGATAAATTCCCCATCGGCCTGGTTTGACGCCCGATGCAAAGCACTGCGGCAGCTTAATTCCGGCCAGCCTTCGTTTCTGTCCCCGATGTCCAAACGCTACTCGCGAATGAGGAGTTCAAAATGCAACTAGGAATGATCGGTCTCGGAAGAATGGGAGCGAACATGGTGAGACGCCTGATCAAGGGCGGTCACCAGTGCGTAGTTTTCGACCGAAGTCCAGAGGTGGTCCAGGGCCTGGTTAAAGATAAGGCTACGGGATCTTCGTCACTGGCCGACTTCGTGTCCAAGCTGACTCAGCCGAGAGCGCTGTGGCTGATGGTTCCGGCGGCGTTTGTGGACTCCACCCTGGCTGAGCTCACTCCACTCCTGGCGAAAGATGACGTCGTGATCGACGGTGGAAACTCCTACTACATTGACGACATAAGGCGGGCAAAGGAACTCGCGAAGAAGGGAATCCACTACGTTGATGTGGGGACCAGCGGAGGTGTCTGGGGACTAGAGCGCGGCTACTGTCTCATGATTGGCGGATCGAAGGCTGCCGTGGATCGCCTCGATCCGATCTTCCGCACGCTCGCGCCGGGAAAGGGCAACGCCGACCCGACGCCGGGCCGCACACCGGGCACAGGGCACGGCGGAAAATGGATATCTGCATTGCGGTGAAGCCGGCGGCGGACACTTCGTAAAAATGGTCCACAACGGCATCGAGTATGGACTGATGGCCGCCTACGCCGAGGGCTTGAACATTCTCTCGCATGCCAACGTCGGCAAGAAATCCCGTACGGTCAGATGCGGAGACTACTCCGCTGCGCGATCCCGAGCACTATCAGTATGACTTCAATCTGGCGGACGTGGCGGAAGTATGGCGCCGCGGCAGCGTCGTGGCCTCGTGGCTGCTGGACCTGACGGCCAGTGCGCTGGCCAAGCAACCAGACCTGGCCAATTTTTCGGGCAGCGTGTCGGATTCCGGAGAAGGCCGCTGGACCATTCTGGCCGCCATCGACGAAGGCGCACCCGTACCCGTGCTTAGCGCCGCGCTTTACGATCGCTTCACTTCGCGCGGTGAAGGTAATTTCGCACACAAGCTGCTTTCGGCCATGCGCTTTGAGTTTGGCGGCCATGCCGAGCGCAAAAAGGAATAAGGGCTGCATGAAACCCAAGCGGAAGATCCTGGTCATCGACATCGGCGGCACTCACGTAAAGCTTCTGGCTACCGGTCAGAAAGTGAAGCGTGAGTTCGCATCGGGTCCGAAGATGGGGCCAGTAGCACATGGCACGCCAGGTCAACGACATGGTAAAGGATTGGGACTACGATGTGATCTCGATGGGCTATCCCGGGCCCGTGGTGCATGGCCAACCCTTCCGTGAGCCGCACAATCTGGCTGCCGGATGGGTACGCTTCGACTACAAGAAGGCCTTCGACCGTGAGATCAAGATCATTAACGATGCGGCGATGCAGGCCCTGGGGAGCTACAAGAAAGGACGCATGCTTTTCCTGGGTCTGGGCACCGGCCTGGGCTCCGCGATGATTGTTGAGGGTCGGCTCGAACCGATGGAGCTGGGTCATTTGCCCTATCGAAAGGGCAAGACCTACGAAGACTACCTTGGCCTTCGCGGTCTGGAGCGGCTGGGTAAGAAAAAGTGGGAGCATCACGTGCTCAAAGTCGTGGACGAATTTCGCGCGGCGCTAGTCGCCGATGAGGTTGTGCTGGGAGGCGGAAACTCCAAGAGGCTGACGAAACTGCCGCTGAATACGCGGCTGGGCGACAATGAAAATGCCTTCATCGGCGGCTTCCGGATGTGGGACCCAAAAATTTCAATTGGGATCTGAGAGCACTTCCATCCTCCAGAGAGGCAGGCTTGCGATGTCCAAAGTTGTATTCCTCTTCGATGTCGACAACACTCTGCTGGACAATGATCGGGTCTCTGCCGACCTCAAGCATTTTCTGACCAACCAGGTAGGACAGGAACGCCAGCGCCGGTATTGGGCCCTGTTCGAAGAGTTGCGCACGGAACTGGGATACGCCGACTACCTGGGCGCGCTGCAGCGCTACCGCACCGAAAATCCGCGAGACCCGAATCTGCTGGCGGTATCGGAATTCCTGGTCGAATATTACTTCGCCAATCGCCTGTTTCCCAATTCCCTGGATGTGCTGGACCACGTTTCGCAATGGGGACAGGCGGCAATTCTGTCGGACGGCGATGTGGTCTTCCAACCGCGCAAGATTCGGCGGTCGGGATTGTTTGATGGCGTCAAGGGGAATGTTCTGATTTATGTCCACAAAGAGCACGAACTCGACGACGTTCAACAACGCTATCCCGCGGACCACTATGTACTGGTGGACGACAAGATTCGCATTCTCACCGCGGTCAAGAAAGTGTGGGGAAGCAGCGTCACTACGGTTTTCGTGCGGCAGGGACACTATGCCCTTGACCCCAAAATCATAGAGGCCTATCCTCCCGCTGACTTGAGCATCGAGCGTATCGGAGACCTCATGCAGTACGGGCTGGAAGACTTTATGGCGGCGTCCAGCAAGAGTCTGGTTCGTGGCTGACCGTCTGAATCCTCTATGACTGCCAAACGTGGGAATCAACCTCTCAGCAAGGAGCATCAGCGCCTGCTGGAGCCGTATGACCGGAATGGTACCGCCCTGGCGCAAATGGGGACCCTATGTCTGCGAACGCTCCTGGGGCAGCGTCCGCGAGGACTACAGTGCCGACGGCTGCGCCTGGGAATTCCTCACCCACGATATGGCGCGCAGCAAAGCCTATCGCTGGGGTGAAGACGGCATTGCAGGAATTTGCGATCGCTACCAGCTTCTGGTTTTCGCGCTGGCCATGTGGAATGGCCGCGATCCCATCCTTAAAGAGCGGATGTTCGGGCTTACCGGCAACGAGGGCAACCACGGCGAGGACGTAAAGGAATACTGGTTCTACCTCGACAACACTCCCACTCATAGCTACATGAAGGTGCTGTACAAGTATCCGCAGCGTGCGTTTCCATACCAGCAACTGATTGAAGAAAACCGAAACCGCTGGGGACACGTCGGTGCGCGCGAGTACGAATTGCTGGATACGGGAATCTTCGATGACGACCGCTACTTCGATGTCTTCGTCGAATATGCCAAGGCCGGGCCGGAAGATATCTGTGTGCGCATCGAAGCTATCAACCGCGGTCCGGAAGCGGCTGAACTGCACCTGATGCCGCATCTATGGTTCCGCAACACCTGGGCCTGGACGGAAACGCCGGGCGCGGAACCCTCCATCGGGCTGCAAGAAGTCCGGAAACCATATTGCACTGGTAGCCGACGGCACCCAGGCCGCCGCCGGCCTGCGCAATCTCCAGTTTCCGTATTCGTTGGGAACTCAATACCTCTACGCCGAAAAGGGCGGGGAGGCGATGTTCACCGACAATGAGAGCAACCAGGTCAAGCTTTACGGCTGCGCGGAGAATCGCAAACCTCACGTAAAGGACGCGTTTCACCGCCACATTATTCATCAGGAAGACTGCCTGAATCCGCAGCAGACCGGCACCAAGGCGTGCGTTCACTACCACCAGACGGTTCCGGCAGGCGGGTCGATGGTTTTGCGGCTGCGTCTGACTCCGGAAAAGCTGCCAGCCCCGCTCAACGATGTGGATGAGATTGTCCGTCAACGCAAGGCGGAAGCGGATGAATTCTACGCCGCGGTGCATCCGCCGACGGCTACCGCCGACGAAAAACTCATTCAGCGCCAGGCTCTGGCAGGAATGCTCTGGAGCAAGCAGATTTATCTGTGGGACGTGAATCGCTGGCTGGAGGGCGACAACCCGAAATTGCCTCCGCCCGAGTCGCGCAAGCACATGCGCAACATTCACTGGCGCCACCTGAATTCGATGCGCATTCTTTCCATGCCGGACAAATGGGAGTTTCCCTGGTTCGCGGCCTGGGACCTGGCATTTCAGTGCACCACGCTGGCGCTGGTCGATCCGGAGTTTGCCAAGGAGAATTTGTGGGTGCTGCTGTTCGAGCAGTTCCAGCATCCCAACGGCCAGATTCCGGCGTACGAATGGGGATTTTCCGATCTCAATCCTCCGGTGCACGCGTGGGCCTGCTGGCGTGTCTACCAGATGGAAAAGCAGCGCACCGGCAAGGGCGACACCGTCTTTCTGGAGAAATGCCTGCACAAGCTGCTGATGAACTTTGCCTGGTGGGTGAACCGGGTGGACAGCGAAGGCAACAACGTTTTCGAAGGCGGCTTTCTTGGGTTTGGACAATATTGCCGTGGTTGATCGCGGCGAGAAGTTTCCTAACGGCGCCATCCTGGAACAGTCCGACGCCACCGGTTGGATGGGATTTTTCTGTCTCTACCTGATGCGCATCGCGCTGGAACTCGCCAACCAGAACCCGGTTTACGAAAGTGTGGCCACCAAGTTTTTCGAGCACTTCATCTACATCGGCGCGGCCATGAAAAAGATGGGCGGCCGCAACTACCAGTTGTGGGACGAGCACGAAGGCTTCTTCTACGATGTGCTGCGCTATCCCAACGGCGAATTCCACAAATTCCGCCTGCGCTCGCTGGTGGGCCTGATCCCGCTTTACGCCATTGAAGTCCTCGAGAGCGAAGAACTCGCGGCGCATCCAGGGTTCTTGCGAGATGTCGAATGGTTCATCAAGAACCGTCCTGACCTGGTCGGAGACGCCTGCTACACCGTGGGCAACGGACAGAAACGCTACGTGCTCTCGATCGCCGATCCCAACCAGTTCAAGCGTCTGCTGGAGCGCATCTGGGATCCGCAGGAATTTCTGTCGCCGTACGGCATTCGAAGTTTGTCCAAGTATCACGAGCAGCATCCCTTCCAGTTTGGTGATCGTTCCATGGGATACGAACCGGCGGAAGCGGCGGTGAAGCTGATGGGAGGAAACTCGAACTGGCGCGGGCCGGTCTGGTTCCCAACCACTTACCTGCTGATCCATTCCTTCCTGCGTTTTGGCGATGCGGTCGGCGAGGACTTCTCCTTGCCCACCGCCGGCAGCAACGATCAACCGGTTACGCCGCACGAAATGGCCGGGGAAGCGGCCAACCGCATGATTTCGATTTTTAAACGCGGAGCCGACGGCAAGCGGCCCTGCTTCGGCTACTACAAGAAGTTCCAGGAAGATCCGCACTGGAACCAATGCCTGCTGTTCAACGAGTACTACCACGGCGATACCGGAATGGGCCTGGGCGCCAGCCACCAGACCGGCTGGAGCGGCCTGGTGGCCAATCTGATCGACGAATGGCGGCGCTAGCGCCATGGCCCTGCGCAAACGGCTCCTGCTTGCGATCGCCCTCCTGCTGTGTCTGATCGGAGTCAGCACCACGGGATATCGCCTGATCGGCGGCCCCTCCGTCACCTTTCTCCAGGCCTTGTACATGGCGGTCATCACCCTGGCCGGAGTCGGCTACGGCGAAGATTGTCGATACCAGCCACAATCCCGCGCTGCGCGTATTCAACATCGGCATCGTGCTGTTCGGAGTGGCAATCACGGTTTACGTTTTTTCGGTGGTGGCTGCCTTCCTGGTGGAAGTGGAGTTCAGCAACCCTTTCTGGAGGCGCAGAATGCAGCGACATATTGATGAACTCTCCGGCCACCACATTGTCTGCGGCCTGGGAGACACCGGCCGGCACGCGGTGGCCGAGCTGCAGAAAACCATGACTCCCCACGTGGTGGTGGACCTCTCCGAGGAAAATATAAAGAAGCTGAAAGGCTGCATCCCGAAGCTTTGGGCGAAATGCTCTTCGTCGTCGGCGACGCTACCGAGGAAGACGTTCTGGAGAAAGCCGGCCTGAGCCGCGCCAAGGGGCTGATCGCCGCCCTGCCGCTCGATAAAGACAATCTGGTCGTAACCGTAATCGTGCGCCAGCGTTTCCCCAAAATGCGCATTGTGGCGCGCTCGGCGGAGCGCAAGTTTTCCGAGCGCATGATGCGCGCCGGGGCCAATTCCACGGTTTCCCCCAGCCACATCGGCGGTCTGCGCATGGCCAGCGAACTGATCCGTCCGCATGTAGTCGGATTCCTCGACACCATGCTGAAAGAGCAGGGCAAGACGCTGCGGGTGGAGGAGATCGAGGTGAAGCCAACTTCCCCGTGGGCAGGAAGCGCGCTGCACGCACTGAACCTCAAGGGCCGTTACAACCTTCTGGTCCTTGGACTGAAACGTCCGCTGGCGGAAGGCTCAGATTTGATGATCAATCCACCGGACAACTCGATCATCGACAAAGAACAAATCATCATCGCGATGGGCGACGTAAAAGATATTCAGCGAGCGAGGCAGGATGCCGGCGCCTGAACTGTCATCCTGAGCGCAGCCGGTGCGTT
This sequence comes from Terriglobia bacterium, assembly GCA_963816865.1. Classification (GTDB taxonomy): domain Bacteria; phylum Acidobacteriota; class Terriglobia; order Terriglobales; family Acidobacteriaceae; genus JAIQFF01. Next base: position 77,908 of record CAWFMU010000036.1, on the reverse strand, counting down.
CGCTGGCGAACGCACTGGCGGAGTCGAAGGACCCCTATAAGCGTTGCCGCCGTCGGAAGAGAAGATTTCGAACTTAACCGCCAGGACCTGTGCCGCTTATAGGGGTCCTTCGACTGCGTAGCTACTTCGCTCAGGATGACAGCTAGGCGCTGACCGCGGCATTAATCTGCACTTTCACTTTCAGCTGTTCGCCCAGCTTTACGAAGCCATCCAACCAGGCCTGGGCCTCGGCGTCTCCACGCTCGGCTCGCTCTCTTACTTCGCCGGCTACTTCGCGCATCATGCGGTAGTAGGTATTCTGCGCTTCCCAGAGGCGTACCTGGAAAGGCAGGCTGAGAACCAGATTCAATGGTTTCCTGCAAGCGCGCGAGCAAGCCCGGCTCCATGGGATCGGCCACGAATCGAGTGAACAACCGCTCAATCGTGCGGCGCAAGGCGAACTCCAGAGTCACGGCATCGGGGGTCACGCCGGTGCGCCGTATTTCCTCCAGGATTTCTCTCGACTTGTTCAGGTCAACTTCTTCCACGGAAAACGCGTCGAGCAGGTCCGAATTCAGCGTGAAGTCCACCGCGAGCCGGAAACGCCGGGGCAAAGGCACGCCCAGGTCGGTCACGAACCGGATCAGGTGCGCATGCTCGTCGTGGAAATTGCGATACATGGCGCGGGCCTCGTTGGTCGCTTCCTCCAGGATGATGCCCAGTATCTTTCTTTGCTCATCACGGAAAAGCAACCGCAGGGTGTAGGTGCCCGAACTGAAGTTCTTTTCGATCAACCGAACCAGTTCCGCCAGGTCGCCGCTGGCCAAGTGCCTTGTCGAGTTCCGCGTCAAGAGTGCGATACGCCTCGTCTCCCTGAAACTGCCGCACTCCTCCAATCACGCTATGGTCTGCGAGATGCAGGACGCCGAAAGTGAGCTGGTCCGACTCCCGGGTGATTTCAGAGGTAACGGTGGCCTGCCCCAGCACCGCCCGCAGCTTTCCCTGGCGCGAGGTGCGGTATTCCATCCGGGCCACGTCGTAGCAATAGATGCGGGTGTTCTGCCCGTACTCCTCAAACACGGAACTGACCGCATAGTGAGCGCCAACCTTTTGCAGATCCACCATCGCGGGCTGCACGTAACGCTCGTAAATAGATCGCCCGTCGCCCTGTTCCGGAAGATTGCTGCGGGCCTGCGCCAGCAAGTCGAGAAAGGGCGTGGCCAGGTCCTCCGCGAACAATTGTCCGGCCAATTGCAGGGCGCGGCCGGCATACTGAATGACCTGGACGGTCTCTATTCCGGAAACCTCGTCAAAGAACCAGCCGCAGCTGGTGTACATCAGCATGAGATAGCGCTGCAGTTCAAGCAGCTTCAGGCCAGTGACGGTTTCCGCCGGCGAAAGTTCCCGCTTGGCCTGCGCGGTCATGAAGCGGACTACATTCTCGAGCGAGCGGTCGAGCACTACGTCGACATAGGCATCCCGGGTTTGCCAGGGATTCTCGAAGAGCTTTCTTCGCCTCGGTCTCATAGCGCGGAGCGACGGTGTCGCGCAGCCAGTCGAACGCCTGCCGCAGGGGCGCTCTCCACTGCTGGTTCCAGTCGCCGTGGCCGCCCGAGTTGCAACTGCAATCGCTGCGCCAGCGCTCGATGCCGTGGGCGCAACTCCAGGAAGTGTTGCCGATAATCTTGGCTTCCATGGTGGGCGGGATGTTTTTCCAGATATTCCGCGTAGTTCGTCAGCTTGGCCAGTTGGCTGGTTTCGATATGGTGCAAAGCGAAGGCCAGCGCCATATCGCCGTAAGCGCGATGATGTCCGTAGGTCTCGCCGTCGGTGGCGATGTGGACCAGTTGGGGCCAGGTGCGGGCATCGGAAAATGCGCCCAGAAGACGTTCCGAGAATCGCTTGCCGTCTGCCAGCAGATCCTCAAAGGCAATGGCGCGGGAAATTGGCCCGTCGTAAAAAAACACGTTGATGGATTTTCCCGAGCCCACGCGAACTGCGTAGGCCATGGAAGGATCAATTCTGCCTCCGTCCACCTTGCGCCACACCCGTCCGCCGAGCGGCCTTGCCCGTCCTGCCTGGTACGGGGAAAGAATCGTGAACTTGATGCCCAGGTCCGCCAGGACTTCCAGAGTTTGCAGGTCCACCGCGGTTTCCGGCAGCCACATTCCTTCGGGATGACGGCCGAAGCGTTTTTCAAAGTCCCGGATTCCCCAAAGAATTTGCGTGTACTTGTCCTGGCGCGTCGCCAGGGGAAGGATCATGTGGTTGTAGGCCTGGGCCACAGCCGAGCCGTGGCCGGAGAAGAGCCGCTGGCTTTCGCGGTCGGCGGTCAGAATCGCTTCATAGACGGACGGGCTCTTCTGCTCCATCCATGAAAGCAGGGTGGGGCCGAAGTTGAAGCTGATCTTCGAATAGTTATTGACGATTTGAAGAATTCTGCCATCGCCGTCCAGAATTCGCGAGGCGCTGTTGGGCGCATAGCATTCCGCTGTGACCCGCTCGTTCCAGTCGTGATAAGGATAAGCGGAGTCCTGGATATTCCACCGCCTCAAGCCATGCGTTTTCCCGCGGCGGCTGGTAGAAATGGGCATGAATACATACGTACCGTTCCATCAAGTCTCCCGAATTGTGGCCTCATTACGCGCGCGACGAGGGAGCGAGTAGGGCACTCTGAGATTCGATGCTTCCACTACAATGTTTGGCCCGACAGTTCTTGCCAGCGTTGCTCGGGACAGGGACTGCGCAAACAACCGTCCCGATTGCTCCTGCATCTTTGGCTAGCCGTCACTTGCTGATAGTGAGGAATAGGTTATCAGCAAGAGTCGCAAACTGCTCAATTCGATCCAGGGCTTGGATGCGGCGCACCGCATTTCGGGTTCCGCACGACCGGCTGCTATCTGTTTATACTGCATTCGGAGATCCCGAGCAGCTTCTGTTCGCCAGCATGAGGGGGCGGCTTCAGCGTTTGTGGTGGCTGCGGCACCGTTTCCATTTCATTGCAGCATCAGATTACGACTGAGGCGATTGAGTGAACAGCAGAGCTTCACTAGAACCCGCGTACGTCCCCTGTTCAACCTATCGTCTTCAACTCAACCAGCGTTTTACGTTTTCCCAGGCCGCCGCCGTCGTCGCTTACCTGCATGATTTGGGAATCACCGACTGCTACACCTCCCCGTTCCTGATGGCCCATCCCGGCAGCATGCACGGCTACGACGTCACCGATCACACCCGCTTCAATCCCGAAATCGGCTCGGAGGAACAATTCACCGAATTCGCCGAACGCCTGAAGCAGCGCGGCATGGGCCTGGTGGTCGACGTCGTGCCCAACCACATGTGCATCACGCATCCGTCGAACCTGTGGTGGTGGGATGTGCTGGAGAATGGGCCCAGCTCCGACTACTCCCGCCACTTCGACATTGATTGGAACCCTCCCAAATCAGAGCTGGCCAACAAAGTCTTGCTGCCGTTTCTGCCCGATCAGTTTGGCCTGGTGCTGGAGAGCCAGTCCATTCGCGCGCTCTACGACGGCGGCGGATTTGCGTCTGGACTCGTTCGGCACTCACTTTCCCCTGGCTCCGCGTTCATGGGCGCCGCTTGCTGGAAAGAACTCTGGTGAAGGCGAAGGAGACAGCTCCCCGACACCGACGGTCACGTGCTGGAACTGGAGAGCATTATCACGGCAATCTCGCACCTTCCGCCGCGCGAGGACACCGACCTGGCCAGAGTGCGGGAGCGGCAGCGGGAGAAGGAAGTCATCCGGCGCAGAGTGGCGGCCCTGGTCGAGGACAGCGATGTGGTCCGGACCAGTCTGAAGGAAGTATTGACTGTCATCAACGGCAGCAAGGGAGATCCACACAGCTTCGACTCGCTGGAGAAGCTTTTGGACGATCAGGCTTACCGCTTGAGTTTTTGGCGGGTTGCGTCCGACGAGATCAATTACCGGCGTTTTTTCGACATCAACGATCTGGCGGCGATCCGGGTGGAGAGCCCGGAAGTATTCGCCATCGTTCATCGCATTCCGTTTGAACTCATACAGAAGTCACTGGTGTCGGGAATCCGCATTGACCATCCCGATGGTCTGTTCGACCCTCTCCGCTATTTTGAGGATCTTCAGGCCCAGGCCCCTCTGCCCGGCCATGCTTCCGCAAACGGCTCCGGCAACGGCGCCCGGCGGCGTGTCTACCTGGCCGCGGAAAAGATTCTGGTCGGCGACGAAGAGCTCCGCCCGGGCTGGGCCATCGAGGGAACCACGGGCTACGGATTCCTCAACCTGCTCAACGGCGTGTTCGTGGACGCTTCCAAGGCCGCGCTTCTTCCAGCGCCTGTACCGGAAGTTTACGGGATGGTCGCAGAGCTATTCCGATCTCATCTACGAAAGCAAGCGCCTGGTCATGCAGGTCTCGATGTCCAGCGAGCTCAACGTGCTTTCCCGCCGCCTCGACCGGATTTCCGAGCAGCATCGCCGCTCCCGCGATTTCACCCTGGAGAGTCTGCGGGACGCGCTGCGTGAAGTCATTGCCTGCTTCCCGGTGTACCGGACCTACATCCGCACCGACACCCAACATCCCGACGAACAGGACGAACGCTACATACGCGCCTCCATCAAGACGGCGAAGCGCCGCAACCCGGCCACCAGCGGATCGGTCTTCGATTTCATTCAGGACCTGCTGCTGCTCAAAGATCCCGACAGCATCGGCGATGCCGACCGTGCCGAGCGCCGTTTGTTTGTCATGCGTTTTCAACAGCTGACCGGACCGGTCATGGCGAAGGGGCTGGAGGACACGGCGTTCTATCGTTACTGTCCGCTGCTGTCTCTCAACGAAGTGGGCGGATCTCCCGATAAATTCGGGGTAGCGCTGGCCCACTTCCACGCCAAGAACGTGACCCGCCGCCAGTCGTGGCGCAATGCCATGCTGGCCAGTTCCACGCACGACACCAAGCGCAGCGAAGACGTCCGGGCGCGTATCAATGTGCTGTCAGAAATTCCGGCGGAGTGGTATCGGGCGATCCGCGCCTGGCAACGCTTGAATGAGGAAAAGAAAATCCAGGTGGCGGGCGAGGCCGTCCCCAGCGCGAACGAAGAATACTTCCTCTATCAGACCCTGGTGGGCGCGTGGCCGCTGAACCCGATGGACGCCGCCGGGCACGCAGACTTCGTCGGCAGGATCCACGCCTACATGGAGAAAGCGCTGCGTGAGGCGAAAGTCAATACCAGCTGGATCAATCCGAATACCGAATACGAAGCTGCCTTTCACAGCTTCCTCGACGCCATTCTGGATCGTTCGGCCGGGAAGCTCTTCCTCGAACAGTTCGCGCCGTTCCAGGCGAGAATCGCAAGAGCCGGAATTTTCAACTCGCTTTCGCAGACTCTGTTGAAGATCGCAGCTCCGGGCCTGCCCGATTTCTACCAGGGAACGGAAGTCTGGAACTTCAGCCTCGCCGATCCGGACAATCGCCGCCCGGTTGACTACGATCAGCTGCAGACGCTGCTCGAGCAGTTGCACGCAGCCGAGTCCGAGGACCCGGCTGCACTGGTCGATCGGCTGGTCGCCGAGCCGGCAGACGGCAGTCTGAAACTTTATGTAACACGCTGCGCGCTGCGCTTCCGCCGGGAACATCGCGCACTGTTTGCCAAGGGAAGCTACCTGCCGTTGCGCGCCGCCGGAGAAAAAAACAAGCATGTGATTGCCTTCGCCCGCTCCTTCCGGGGAACCACGGTCCTCGTGCTGGCGGGGCGCTTCTTTGCTCAGCTGGGAGCGGATCCTCGCGCCCCGTTGGGCGCCGACGCCTGGGGCGATGCGGAAGTCGTCCTGCGCAAGCAGCTTCCCTCCGGTCCCTATCGCGACGTGTTTACCGGGAAAACGGTCTCTCCAATTCGCGGGATGGCGAAGCTCGTCCTGCCGATTTCCGAAGCATTTTCGCACTTGCCCATCGCGATGCTGGTCAACGTTGATGCGAACAGCAAGGGTCAAGCCGATGCCGAGTAGTCCAACCGAGCGAAGCTGGAAACTTCAGTTTGGCGCATCGGTTCGCGACGATGACACGGCTGAGTTCCGGGTCTGGGCGCCAAACCTGACCAGCCTGGCGGTTCGTATTCTGGGAGAACATCCGCGCACGATTCCGATGACGCGGTCGTTCAGACTCGGAGGACTCCGAGTTCGTGGCAACGGTTCCGCAAGTCAGCGAAGGGACGGACTATTTTTACGTCCTCGAAGGCGAACGGGAGCGTCCCGATCCCGTTTCCCGATGGCAACCGCACGGCGTACACGGTCCTTCCCGCATTGTGAATCCCGCGTCGTTTCACTGGTCGGACCAAGACTGGTCTGGAATTCCGCTCAAGGATTTCATCATCTACGAGTTTCACACCGGCACATTTACCCGCGAAGGGACTTTTGAAAGCGTCATTCCGCGCCTGCCTTACCTCCGCGATCTCGGCATCACCGCCATCGAAATCATGCCGGTCGCGGAAGTTCCGGGAAATCGAAACTGGGGATACGACGGCGCCAGCCTCTACGCACCGCAATCTTCGTACGGTGGTCCGGACGGGCTGAAGAAGCTGGTGGACGCCTGCCACCAGCACGGGCTGGCGGTCGTGTCTGGACGTCGTCTACAACCATCTGGGTCCCGAAGGAAATTATCTTCCCGAGTTTGCTCCCTGCTTCACCGACGCCCATCACACGCCCTGGGGAAAGGCGATCAATTTTGACGGACCCGGAGAGCGATGGCGTTCGCCGCTTCATCATCGACAACGCCCTGTACTGGCTCACCGAATATCACGTTGACGCGCTTCGGCTGGACGCGATCCATGGCATCTACGACTTCGGCGCTCGTCACATTCTCGACGAATTGTCGGACGCCTTTCAAAGTCAGGCGCAGCGGCTCAAACGCCAGGCCTGGTTGATTGCCGAGAGCGACCTCGAAGATGTTCGCATCATTAATCCGCGCTCCAAGGGTGGCTACGCGCTCGACGCGCAATGGCACGACGACTTTCACCATGCGCTCTACGCCCTCCTCACCGGCCAGCGGGAAGGCTTTCTCATGGATTTCGGAGCCCTGGCCGATCTGTCAAAATCCATTCGCGATGGATTCGTTTTCGACTGGAAATATTCGCGCTATCGCCAGCGCCATCATGGCAGCTCGTCGAAAGACCGGCCGGGAGAACAATTCGTCGGGTTCATTCAGAACCACGATCAGATCGCCAATACCAGCCGCGGCAAACGGCTGGCCAGCCTGGTTTCCGCAGGACGAACAAAAGCTGGCGGCGGTTCTGACGCTCTGCTCGCCCTTCTTGCCGCTGCTGTTCATGGGAGAGGAATACGGAGAGACCGCGCCTTTCTTCTACTTCACCAGCTTTGAAGATCCGAGTCTGGCGGATGCGGTGCGCGAGGGACGCAAAAGGGAACTGGGGTCGCACTACTCCGAAAGCGATTTCGCCGATCCGCAAGCGCTCGACCACGTTCGAGCGGTGCAAGCTGGATTGGTCGAAGACTGCGATTTCACCTCATGCCGAAATGCTGCGTCTCTATCGCGATTTGATTTCCCTGCGAAAGCAGCATGCCAGCCTGGGAAACTGCCGTAAGGATCTCACCGAAATTCAGGTTGATGAGCAAGCGAAGACGTCTGGTGATGAAGACGGACTGATCCGGCCGGCAGCAGCGCTCTGTTGATTTTCAATTTCTCCGCCGAGGCGCAGAGCATTCCGGTCGCAGACGATTCCCAATCGTGGCGACTGCTCTTGTGGACAGGAGACGCAGGTCTACGGTGGAAGCCCGGGACCGCGGCCGGTTGAAACTCTGGCCCCAGGCTCAACGCTTGGCGTATCACTGGCTGGATTTGAAGCCGTCATCTACGTGAATTGACGGCGCATCTAGAGGTTGAGTCTGTCGACCCGTTGTCTCATCTGGCTCCCCTGTCCAGATGAGTGTCTGAGCCGGCGCACGGTGCGCCATGGCATGTGATAAATTTGAAAAACAGGCCAAATATCAGTGTTTTCTCACGCCGACGGGTTCTCGATGCACCCCGCCTGTCTTTGACCATGGCAATGGCCTGGAACTCAACGCTGGGAGGTCGGTACCGCGAATGACGGGCGAAGAAAACAGCGCCATCACGCCCGCCTTCTCCCGCCGAGTCGTCATCGAGAACGTCCAGCCGCAAGTCGATTGTGGACGATTTCCCATCAAGCGCACGATCGGTGATCGCGTAGTGGTGACCGCTGACATCTTCGCCGACGGCCACGACATCCTGTACGCCGTTTTGCGACACCGCCCCGCGGCTCAGCCCGATTGGGAAGAAGTTCCGATGGAAGCGCAGCCCAATGATCGCTGGCAGGCAGAGTTTACCGTCCCGGCTCAGGGCCGCCACCTCTACACCCTGCAAGCCTGGATCGACCATTTTCAGTCCTGGAGCCGCGATCTGGAGAAGAAGTTTGCAGCGGCGCAAGACATATCAGTCGACATTCTGACCGGAGTTCAACTGATCGAAGCGGCCGCGGCCCGCGCCAGCGGAAAAGACAAGGCCGCTGCTCACGGCTGCAGCCGACGAAATAACGAAGCTGGCCGCGACTGACCTGTCCAAGGCCGTAGAGAAATCGTCGAGCCCGGAACTGAAAGCTCTGATGATCCGGAATGCGGATCGCCGCCGGGCAACCACCTACGGCAGGGAACTGGCGGTCATCGTCGATCGCGAAAAGGCCCGCTTCAGCGCCTGGTATGAGATGTTCCCGCGTTCTTCGTCTCCTCAGCCCGGCCGCCACGGAACTCTGCAAGACTGCATCAAGAGATTGGGCTACGTTGCCGGCATGGGCTTCGACGTTCTCTACCTTCCTCCCATTCACCCCATCGGCCGAGTGAATCGCAAGGGAAAGAACAACGACGAAAAGGCCTCTCCTGACGACGTGGGCAGCCCGTGGGCGATCGGAGCCAAGGAAGGCGGTCACAAGGCCATTGATCCGCAACTGGGAACGCTCGAGGATTTCAAGCAACTGGTGACGCGCGCGAAACAGTTGGGACTGGAAGTGGCGCTCGACCTGGCCTACCAGTGCGCGCCCGACCATCCTTATGTAAAGGAACACAAGGAATGGTTCCGCATTCGCCCTGACGGCACGGTGCAGTACGCCGAGAACCCGCCCAAGAAGTATCAGGACATCTATCCTTTTGATTTCGAGACCGAAAAAAGCCAGGAACTCTGGGAAGAACTACGAAGCGTGGTGCTCTACTGGATTGACCAGGGCGTCCGCATCTTTCGCGTCGACAATCCTCACACCAAGCCGTTCGATTTCTGGGAGTGGCTGATCACCGACATAAAGAGCCGCTATCCTGACGTCTTGTTTCTCGCGGAGGCTTTCACCCGGCCGAAAGTGATGTACGAACTGGCCAAGCTTGGATTCACCCAGTCCTACACCTATTTCGCCTGGCGCAACGCCAAACGGGAGCTCACCGAATACTTTAAGGAAATCACGCAAACCGATGTCCGCGAATACTTTCGTGCCAATCTGTGGCCCAATACTCCCGATATCCTCACAGAATTCCTGCAACAGGGTGGGCGTCCAGCCTTCATGATCCGGCTGGCGCTGGCTGCCACTCTCGGCGCGAACTATGGAATCTACGGTCCCGCTTTCGAGTTGGGAGAAAACCGTGCTGTCCGGGCGGGAAGCGAAGAGTATCTCGACTCGGAGAAATATCAGGTCCGCAACTGGGATTTGGACAGTCCCACCAGCCTGGCTGAATTGATTACAAGAATTAACCAGATTCGGCGTGAAAACCCGGCGTTGCAGTCTGACTTGAGCCTGAACTTTCATCCCGTGGACAACGAACAGATCATCGCCTACAGCAAGATGAGCGATGACCTCTTGAACATCATCGTCACGGTGGTGAACCTGGACCCGCAGCGCACGCAAGCCGGAATGGTTGATCTGCCGCTGGATCTGTTTCACCTTGATCCGCGGCAGCCCTACCAGATGCACGATCTGCTGACCGACGCGAAATATGTCTGGCGCGGTGGCGCGCAACTATGTCGAACTCAATCCGCAGCGCTTGCCCGCCCACATCTTTTGTATCCGGCGGCGGGTGCGCACGGAAAATGGTGTCGACTACTTTGTATGACCAGTAAATGACGGGAGAGAGAAAAGCCTTGCCCATGTCTCAGGACCAGCTCTGGTACAAGGACGCCATCATCTACCAGGTCCACGTCCGCACGTTTTTCGATACCAACGCCGACGGAATCGGCGATTTCCGCGGCCTGGCGCAAAAGCTCGACTATCTTCAGGACCTGGGCGTCAACGCCGTCTGGCTGATGCCATTCTTTCCTTCGCCGCTGCGCGACGACGGCTACGATATCGCCGACTATTTTTCGGTCCATTCCAGTTACGGCAATCTCGACGATTTCAAGAGCTTTCTCCAGGCCGCCCATGAGCGCGGGATACGCGTGATCGTGGAAATGGTCCTGAACCACACCTCCGATCAGCATCCGTGGTTTCAGGAGTCGCGCAAGTCAAGAGACAATCCCAAGCGCGATTGGTATGTCTGGAGCGACACCGACACAAAGTATCACGGCGTCCGCATCATTTTCGTGGACACGGAATTGTCCAACTGGGCCTGGGACCCGGTTTCGAAGGAATATTACTGGCACCGGTTCTTCAGTCATCAGCCCGATCTCAACTACGACAATCCGGCCGTCCGCGAAGAGATGTGGAAGGTGATGAAGTTCTGGCTGGAGCTGGGAGTCGATGGATTCCGGCTGGATGCCGTCCCGTACCTGGTCGAGCGCGAAGGCACATCGTGCGAGAACCTGCCGGAGACCCACGCCGTCCTGAAAGAATTGCGCGCCAAACTTGACCAGGACTTTCCCGGCAAGATGCTGCTGGCAGAGGCCAACCAGTGGCCGGCCGATTTGCGCGCCTACTTTGGCGAGGGCGACGAGTTTCACATGGCATTTCATTTTCCGCTCATGCCCAGAATGTTCATGGGCCTGAAGCTGGAAGATCGCAAGCCCATCACCGAAATCCTCAAGCAGACTCCGCAGATTCCCGGATCGTGCCAGTGGTGCCTGTTCCTGCGCAACCATGACGAACTGACCCTCGAGATGGTCACCGACATGGAGCGCGACTACATGTATGACACGTATGCGCGCGATAAACACATGCGCATCAACGTCGGCATTCGCCGCCGGCTGGCGCCCCTGCTGGACAACGATCGCCGGCGCATCGAGCTGATGAACGGAATGCTGATGTCGCTTCCCGGCACGCCCATCATTTATTACGGCGATGAAATCGGCATGGGCGACAATGTCTATCTGGGCGATCGCAATGGGGTCCGGACACCCATGCAGTGGCAAGGCGGCTGGAACGCCGGATTTTCCGGCGCCGATCCCGAAAGTCTTTATTCGCCGCTCATGCTCAATCCGGTTTATGGCTACCAGGCGGTGAACGTCGAGTCGCAAAAGCGTTTTGACCACTCGCTGCTTTGCTGGATGAAGCGCATCATCAAGGTGCGCAAGGCCAATCCGGTGTTGGGCCGGGGCTCGATCGAGTTTCTCTATCCGGCGAACCACAGAATTCTGGCCTACGTGCGGCAACTGGAGAAAGAGTCCATCCTGGTCGTGAACAATCTTTCCAGCACCGCCCAGGCGGTGGAACTCGATCTGCGCCGCTTCAAAGGGAATATCCTGATCGAGATGTTCGGACGAAACATCTTTCCCCGGGTCGGAGATTTGCCCTATCTCCTGACCCTGGGTCCATACCAGTTTTACTGGTTTCGTCTGCGCAAGATCTGAATTCTAACGGAGGCAGGATTTGGCCGAGGAAAGCATTCTTACGGATGAGTTTCTTCGCCAGCTGATCGACGTCGGTGAGGCGGACGTTCTTGTAGGTGTGCCCACCTACAACAATGCCGCCACCGTCGGTCAGGTGGTGCAGACCATTCGTGCCGGCCTGCTCAAATATTTTCCTCGCGAGCGCGCCGTAATCGTCAACGCCGATGGGGGCTCGCGAGATCAGACCTCTGAACTGGTCCGCGGCGCGTCGATCAACGACCTGCAGCATTCGACCGACCTGAACGCCCTGCGCACGCTGCACAGCATCAGCGCGGAATATGCCGGGGGGCCGGCGACGGGCACGGCGCTGCGCACCATTCTGGCCTCGGCGGAACTTCTGCGCGTCTCCGCTTGTGCCGTGGTCTCGCCCGAATCCACCACCATCGAGCCGGAGTGGATCGAGCGGCTGCTGCGTCCCGTCTACCAGGGCAACTTTGATTTTGTCACCCCCCTCTACCGCCGCCACAAATTTGACGGATTGCTGATGCGCAACCTGGTCTATCCCATGACGCGCGCCTTCTACGGCAAGCAGGTCCGTGAGCCCTACGCGGCGGAATTTTCCTTCTCCGGGCCGCTGGCCAGTCATTTTCTCGGACAGGAAATCTGGACTCACGAAGTCGGCCACACCGGCACGGAAATTGCTCTGACGATTTCCGCCATCACCGGAGGCTTTCGCATGGCGCAATCTTTTCTCGGCGTCAAGCCTCATGTGGACGCCCGCGCCGCCGACCTGGTCGACGCCATGCGCCAGACCGTGGGCGCCCTGTTCTGGTCGCTCGAACCCAATTTTTCACTCTGGAGCGCGAAAACCGATTCGCAGCCCGTCCCCACGATCGGGGCATCACAAGAAGTGACGCTCGAGCCGCTGCGGATCAACCGGAAGCGTCTTTTTGGCATGTTCCGCTCCGGCGTCGCCGAACTGGAGCCCGTGCTCAAATCGATTCTTTCGCCGCCCACACTCGGCGAGCTGCAAAGAATCTCCGCTCTCGATGAAGACGACTTTCTTTACGGAGATGAGCTCTGGGCCCGCACCGTCTACGAATTCGCCGCTTCGTATCACAAGGCCGTCATCAGCCGGGACCACATCGTTCAGGCCCTGGCGCCTCTCTATCGCGGACGGGCATTTACGTTTCTGGTCGAAAACCGCGAAGCTTCAGGAGAACAGGTGGAGCAGAACGTCGAAGACTTTTGCATGACGTGTGAACGTTTGAAACCGTCCCTGGTGGAACTGTGGAACGGAAGGAAGTGAGGTCACCATGCGGGAAATGATTGTGCACGAATTGACTCAGGCCACGCAGGAATTGGTGCGCGAATTCGCGCGCTTCCTGCCGCGCCTGCTGGTGATGCTGATCGTGGTGCTCGTCGGCTGGGTGATCGCATACCTGGTCAAGTCGATCCTGCGCAGCTTTCTGCGCCTCATCAAGTTCGACAAACTGTCCGAGGGCGCCGGAGCCACCCAGTTGCTCAACAAGGCCGCGCTGCCCTCTTCGACGGAACTGGTCAGCCGCTTCGCCTTCTGGACCGCCTGGCTGGGTTTCATTCTCGTCGGAGTCAGCGCGCTTGGCATCCTGGGCATGCAGGAATACGTCACCCGCTTTTTCGTTTTTCTGCCCCGCCTGCTGGTGGCCTTGATCTTTCTGTTCATCGGATTGCTGGCGGCCAGCTTTTTCTCGCGCGCCGCTCTGCTCTGGGCGGTCAACACCGACATGCCCTCGCCCCGGCTGTTGAGTTCCGCGGCCCGCGTTCTGATCACCGTCTTCACCGCATCGGCGGTCTTCGAAGAACTCGGCCTGGCCGACTCCACCATGCTCCTGGCTTTTGCCATCGTGCTGGGAGCGGTGATGCTGGGCCTGGCCATTGCTTTTGGTCTCGGTGGACAGGATCTGGCCAGAAGATTTCTGGAAGCTCGCTTCGCGCCGGAGAAGAAAGAAGGACAAGAGCGGGAGGACGAACTTTCACCGCTCTAGGATGTAGGCGCGAGCGTCCGCGCTCGGGCTGCAGCGCCACGCAAGATCCGCACGAGCGTGGGCGGCTCGCGTCTACATTTACCTGACGAGCCTCACCATGCCAACCAGTTCATCTCCGGAAGACCCATTCCTCGAGGTTCTGCAGGAATCCTTCCATCCGCTCTGCCGGAATTCCTGGTGAAGCAACGCTGGTTTGGCGGTAAGGCCCGCACGATTTCGTCGGTCGAAGTCTCCGACATCATCCCTTTCCATTCCGACAGCCTTCGCTCCTACTTTATTCTTGCCCAGGTCACGTACAGCAGCGGACCAGGCGAGACCTACGACATCCCGCTGGTACCGGCTCCGGACGGGGCCGCACAGCTCGACTACTCCTCATTGCTGAGAATTCAACCCGGGAGCTTTCCTGAAGAGATCGTCCTTAAGGACGCCTTGACGGACGAGAACTTTCTCGCCCATCTGCTCGACGCAATCGCAAACGGTGTGTCCTTGCGCGGAGCCAGGGGCATTGTGCGGGCAGTTTCCACGGCGGCGCTCCAGTCCCTCTGGCAGCCCTCGCAAGGTCTGCTTACGCCATCAGTAATGAACGCAGAGCAAAGCAACAGCTCGGTGGTCTACGAAAAGCGTCTGGTGCTCAAAATATTTCGTCGCCTGGAGGAAGGTCTAAACCCCGATTTGGAGATCGGCTCTTTTCTGACCGGAAGAACGTCGTTTCGCAATGTGCCTCCGCTTGCGGGATATCTCGAATATCGTGAGTGAACGCGGAACGCAGCACCGCGCTGGGCATACTGCAGGGCTATGTCGCAAATCAAGGCGATGCCTGGCAGTTCACCCTGAAAGCGCTCGCGGAATATTACGAAAAGGCGTCGCAGTTTAGCGGCCGGCTCAGCGAAGTGCCCCACGCGCCGCTTCTCAAGCTATGCGACCAGGCGATACCGGATGAGGCCAAGCAACGCATCGGCCCCTATCTCGATGCGGCCGCGTTGCTGGGCCGAAGGACCGCGGAACTTCATCTGGCTCTGGCGTCTGATCCGGACAGACCCTGATTTCGCGCCGCAACCATTTTCCGAAGCGGATCTGCAAGCCTTCGCGAACTCCGCTCTCCAACTGCTGACCGCTAACTTCGACCTGCTCCGCCGACTCAGGGATGGAATGCCGGAACACTCCCGGCAGGAAGCTGACAGCGTGCTCAGACTTGAAGAACTTGCCCGCCGCCGCTTTCAACTCCTCGCCGGATCGAAGATCTCGGCCACGGTCACCCGCATCCACGGCGACTATCATCTCGGCCAGGTCCTGTTCACCGGCAGCGACTTTGTCATCATTGATTTCGAAGGCGAGCCCGCGCGGCCGCTTGAGGAGCGACGCAAGAAGCGCTCGCCGCTCCAGGATGTTGCCGGCATGCTGCGCTCGTTCCACTACGCCGCGTATGCGCCGCTGCTCCAGCAGCAAAGTGGCGAGAGTTCGACGCAGGAACAACTTCAAGTCCTGGGACACTACGCCCAGTACTGGCAAAAATGGGTGTCCGCAGCTTTTCTGAAAGCGTATCTGGAAGTGTCAGGAGATTCGAACTTCATTCCCCAGGACAGGGAAGAGCTGGCACTGCTGCTGGATCTATACCTGCTGGACAAAGCTGTCTACGAACTCGGATATGAACTGAACAATCGGCCGTCGTGGGTGCGGATTCCTCTAGATGGCATCTCGCAACTGCTGCAGTCAGCAATAGGCAATTAGCAATTGGTACTTAGCTAATTGCTAATTGCTAATTGCCAATTGCTGCCTCCCTCACGCCGGCCCGCTCTTCCCCTTGCCAAACGCCTTCTGGATGAGCGTGTAGCGGGCGGCGCCCATGATTCCGCAATCGTCGTTCAGCACGACTTTGACTGGCATCTCTTCGAGCAGTCCGCGCATGCGTCCCTTGCTGAGAAAGGCCTCCATGAACGCCGGGTCCTGCATCCTGGCCAGATTTTTGGCGGCAATAATGCCGCAGATAAAAATCCCTCCCGTGGACATGAAGGTCAGGGCGCAGTCTCCCGTCTTGGCTCCATACAGGCTCGCAAAAATAGAGAAAGTCTGTTCACAAATCGCGGCTTTCTTTTCCTGGGCGACCTGCGATATCAGCGCTGGAGCATCGTGCGATTTATCCATCTGCTCCTTCAGCCACGCCGGCTCTTCGGCTTTCTTGGTGTCGCGAAGAAACTCGTAGATGTTCTTGATCCCGGGCCCGGAAAGAAGCCGCTCACTGCTCACGTGGCCGTGTTTTTTCAGGATGTAGCGGAACAGTTCGACTTCCAGATCGTTCCGGGGTGCGAAATCCGTGTGTCCGCCTTCGCAGGCAAAAGGATGATGCCGGAAACCGTCCCAATAGAGACCGGCCACACCCAGGCCGGTTCGGGCCGCGATGACGGCGCGATTTCCCTCCGCGTCGTCCGATCCTGCCTGCAGCGTGACCAGATCTTTCGATTCGAGCGCGTCCACTCCATAGGCATAGGCCTCGAGATCGTTGATGCAGGCCCACTGAATCGAGCTTGAGCTGCGTTGCCAGTTCGCGCGAATCGATGGTCCAGGGAAGATTGGAAATCTTGCTGCGTCCGCCGCGGACCGGGCCGGCCACGCCGAAACACGCGCTGTGCACCGGAATGCCTTCCGTCTTGACGAACTCCGCCACAATTTCGGACAGGCCGCCACGCTCCTGGCTGGGGTAGGTCTTTTCCACGACACTTTGCAGCTTGCTGCCTTCGACGTTGAAGGCGGCGAGTCGAGTGCGGGTTCCGCCAATGTCGCCTGCGAGAATCATGGTTCGATTTTCCTCCACTGCCGGCCGTCACGGGTCAGCAATTCGTCGGACTCCGCCGGTCCCCACGTGCCCGAGGGATAGTTGGGAAATCTGCGCGGGGGCAGGGCCTGCCATACATCCAG
Source organism: Terriglobia bacterium (assembly GCA_963816865.1). Lineage (GTDB taxonomy): Bacteria > Acidobacteriota > Terriglobia > Terriglobales > Acidobacteriaceae > JAIQFF01. The sequence goes on along the minus strand of CAWFMU010000036.1, from coordinate 61,238 downwards.
AATCGGGTCCACGATACTCCAGCCCGCTTCCACCATGTCGGCGCGCTGGAACAGAGTTGCGTCTCCGATCATGCACTCGTAAATCAGAACTTCATAACCGGTGTATGCATCCGCGCCGAAATATTTGGTGTACTCGAAGCTCATGTCCACCGATCCCACGCGCAGCACCGGCCCGGGAACTTTCGCGCCGAAGCTCAGCGATATTCCTTCGACTGGCTGTATCTGCATAACCAGCTGGTTGCTGTGATTGTGGACCGGCGAATTGCGGAAGATCTCAAACGGAGTGCGCTTGAACTGGATGGTGATTTCGGTATGGCGCTGCGCCAGCCGTTTTCCGGTGCGGATATAAAACGGCACACCAGCCCATCGCCAGTTGTCGATGTTCAGCTTCAGGGCCAGAAACGTCTCGGTTCTCGATTCCGGAGCCACTCCGGGTTCGGAGCGGTAGGCGGCTACTCTTTCCCCTCCGATCATGCCTTCGCCATACTGCCCGCGCACGCTCGAATGGAGCACATCTTCCGAGTCCAGCGGCTGCACCGCCCGCAATATCTTTGCCTGCTCATTGCGAACGGCATCCGCCTGAAACGATACCGGCGGCTCCATGGCCGTCAGGCTCATCAGTTGCATGATGTGGTTGGGAACCATATCGCGCAGCGTGCCCGCGGTATCAAAGTATCCACCGCGCAGTTCCACACCGACGGTTTCCGCATTCGTGATCTGGACATGGTCGATATAGCGGCGGTTCCAGATGGGCTCGAAGATGGCGTTGTCGAAGCGGAACACCATGATGTTCTGCACCGTCTCTTTGCCCAGATAGTGATCGATGCGATAAATCTGGTTTTCCGCCAGCACTGCCTTGATGTCCCGGTTTAAAGTCTTGGCCGAGTCGAGGTCGTGCCCGAAGGGTTTTTCGATGACCACTCGCCGCCAGCATCCCGTGCTCTGGTCGGACAATCCTGCCTGGCCCAGTTGCTGGACGATGGGCGCAAAGAACTTTGGCGCCGTAGCCAGATAAAACAGATAGTTCGATTGAGTGCCATGCTCCTTGTCCACGCCAGCGAGTTGGGTGGCGAGGGTGGAATACGTGGCTGGATCGCCGAATTCGCCGCGTTGGTAGTAGAGCCGATCGGTGAACCACTTAAAGTCTTCGGTGCCGCGGTCTCCGGCATTCAGGAAGCTGGTCACCTGGTCGCGAAATTGATCGCGCGTCAAATCGTCGAATGCCACACCGACGACGGCAAAGGTCTTCGGAAGCAGCTTGGCTTTTACCAGGTTATAAAGGGCAGGAACCAGTTTGCGCTTGGTCAGGTCGCCCGATGCTCCGAAAAGAACCACCACGCACGGACCGGCCACCTTGCCGATCTGCTCGTGTTCCTCTTGCCCGCTTACTGTCGCTGCCGTCGCCATGTCTTTTGAGGGGATGGGATTTGGATCGGGGTCGCCCGCACGCATTGTAGGACAGTGTGGGTGAAATTCACAATCGCGGACTGATGTCGTTATTGCCTAGTTCCGATAACCGAAACCTGGGGCCAACCAGCGGTTTCCATTTGCAGCTTGTCCGGTATAATCCAAATTCCGCTAGGGTAATCGTAGTACTAATAAAAGGGGTGGAATGAAAGTTCGGCCCGGTGTGGAGCTGGCCAGCCTGAGCGATGTCGGCTGCCAGCGCGAAAACAACGAAGACCGCTATTCCTATTGGGAGCCGGCCAACGATCTGGAGTTCCCGATAAAGGGCCGGCTGGCCATTGTGGCGGATGGCATGGGCGGATACGAAGGCGGTCAGGAAGCCAGCCGCATCGCGGTTGAGGCCATCGAAGAGGTCTACGCGAATGGCGGGGTAGGAAACCCGCGAAGCTGGCTTCTGGAAGGCTTCCAGGCCGCGCACCATCGCATCCAGGAGTACGCCGACAAGTATCCCGACCTGCACGGGATGGGGACCACGTCCACAGCGATGGCTCTGATTGACCATCAGCTTTATTACGCGCACGTCGGGGACAGCCGCCTCTACCTGGTGCGCGGCTCCACCATCTCACGCCTTACGCACGATCACTCCTACGTCAGCCGGTTGGTCGAGAACGGTGTTCTCCGCGCCGAGGAGGCCGAATCTCATCCCCAGCGCCATATCCTTACGGCCGCGCTGGGAGCGGGCGCCAGCGTCACTCCCGATTGTCCGGCAGAGCCGGTTACGCTCGAGTCCGGAGACGTTCTGGTGCTCTGCACCGATGGTCTGTGGGGCCTGCTCACCGAAGCCGAAATACAAGACGCGGTTGCCGGAAAGACTGCAGCTGAAATCTGCGACCATCTTGTGGACACGGCAAAAAGACGCGGCGGCCCGGACAACATCACCATGCAGGTCCTGCGCATCAGCTAGTGTCACCCTGAGCGGAGTCGAAGGACCCGTATAAGCTAAACCGCCGCTGGGCACTGTGGTCTCCCACGAAATCCTATTAAGGCAATAGGGTTTTATGCCATCATGGGGCGCGATGAAGATCTCCCAAAAAGGCCTCTACGCCCTGCAGGCCATGATGATGCTGGCCCGGCACTACAACCAGGGCGCCATCCGCATCCGCGACATCGCCTATGAAGAGGTTCTTCCGGAGAAATTTCTGGAACTGATTCTGCTCGAATTGAAGAACGCCCGCATCGTCGAGAGTGTGCGCGGCGCCAAGGGCGGATACCAGTTGCGCCGTCCTCCGTCCGAGATTCAACTCAGCGAGATCATCCGGCTGATTGATGGACCACTGGCGCCCTTTGGCGATGCCGAGCAACTGCGCAGCCTGATCGACCGTGACCTCGAACATCGCGCCCTCTACCAGGTCTTTCTTGAGGTCCGCGACGCTGCGGCCAAAATTCTGGAGCACACGACCCTGGCCGACATCGTCAACCCCAAGTTCGCAAAAGCCGGGAAGCGGCTGAGCAAGAAGAAGAGCGCGGACGCCAGAGTCTTACCGATGGTGGCGACGGGAAATCCTCGCCGAAGCAAGGAAGACTGACAGTTTTTACATTCTTTCGTTTGATCCAAGGGTCCGGGGCTTGCGTCATCGGCTCGTTTTGGTGTTAAATACGAGTCATCTTATAGAGATAGTAGAGATGCTGAAACAGCCGTAAGACAGTCACACTATGACCCTCAATCTTCAGTCCCGGGTTTCCCCAGCGCAGCCACTGCAAGCGCGCGCGTGTCAGTCGCAGCCTCCCACGGGCTGTTGTTGTAGCTAGCAAGCCAGCAACTCACCCACTCAATTCCTAAAGGCAACAAACAGAGCAGTGAAGCTCTACCTGGCTGTTTTTCCATTCCAGGCAGTGCGGCTTCACTAACACGAGCAAAGGCAGAAACAAAACTCAACTCACGAAACGGAGAAACAATGAAACGGTTCTTGTGGTTCGGTGCATTCATTCTGGTGATCAGCAGCGCAACGGCGCAGACGGGCGCAAACCCCAAGGCCCCTCCTCCGAAGTCCCCCGCAAAGAAGTCCGCTGCTCCGGCGCGCGTCAGCGCCAGGGAAGTACAGGAACTGCGCGATGCTCTGGCCGCGCAGCAGAAGCAGTCCGACGAGCAACGCCAACAGTTGGAGCAGGTAAAGTCCCAGCTTCAGCAACTGCTCGACGCAACCCAGCAGGCCAATGCCTCCGCCCAGAGAGTGCAGGGCAGCGCCGAGCAGGCCCAGACCACGGCTGCGCAAGCCCAGCAATCGGCCACCGAGGCCCAGCGCCTGGCGGACCAGGCGTCCTCCAGCGCTACGGAAGCTAAAGTCGCACTCTCTGTCGCGGACAAGAAATCCAAGGATGAAGACAAAAAGATTAGCGCTCTGCAAGACATTGCTGGACGTTTCCGCTTCAACGGCGACATCCGGGTACGCGGCGAGAGTTTTTTCCAGGACGGCGTGCCTGACCGGAACCGCGGCCGCATCCGCGTGCGCTTCGGGGTGGACGGCAAGTTGAACGAGGACTTTGTCGGCGGCCTCGCCCTGGCCACGGGTTCTCTCGGCGATCCCACGACCACCAACGAAACTTTCACCAATTTCTTCGATCGCAAAACGATTGGTCTGGACCGCGGCTACATCACCTACAACCCGGTCGCGCATCGCTGGCTCTCCCTGACCGGCGGCAAGTTTGCCTACGCCTGGAACCGCACCCAGGTCACCGGCGACCCGGACATCAATCCCGAAGGCTTCAATGAAAAGTTTTCCTGGGACTTGAACACGCCGGTGGTGAAGAACTTTACCGTCAATTTCATGCAGTTGCTGTACAACGAATCTTCGGCGGGGACTGACTCGTACTCGCTGGGTGGACAGGTATCGGCGAAGCTCCAGCTTGGCCGCCTCACCACCATCCCGACTTTCATGGCCATCAAGTGGAACAATCCCGATGCCATCCTTCAAGCCAGCGCCTTCGCGGTGCAGGCGACCACGACCACAGGCGGCCTGCAGGTTCCGGGGGAAGGTCCGGGTTGCGGAAAGGGATCAGGACTGCCGACTGTGCCGCCGTGCGCTTTTTCCGCCAACGGCATGACCAATGCCACGTACAACGATCCCAGCGGCAAGCCACATTTCTTTTCGCAATTTCTGTACGCCGACTTCATCCTGAACAACCAGATCCGGACCAGCTCGGACCGGTTTCCCATCAACCTGCTGCTGGAGTACGAGGACAATCTGGACGCGAAGGATCATCCCCTGGCGCCCACCGGAAACGGAGTGGTCCTGACCGGACTGGGCAAGCAGTCCCACACCTACCTGGCTGACATCAGCCTGGGTCAAACCAAGAACAAGAATGACTTCCAGTTAGGATATGCGTGGCTGCGGGAGGAGCAGGACGCCGCCATCGCGTCATTCGCCGAAAGCGACCAGCGCGCGCCCACCAACATCCTGCAGAACCGCTGGTACGCGCTATGGAAACTGCGGGCCAACACCGTGGCCAGCTACACCTTCTGGTACGGTCGCACTCTGAACAGCAACCTGCAGCACGCCATACTGGCAACGGGAGTTACTCCGGGTCAGCAGGAGCCTTACCTCAAGCGCATGCAGTTTGATTTGATTTATTCGTTCTAAGATCGCGCGGGAGGGATGTTCTACAATCAGACCGTCGGTCGGCTTCGCTGCTGACCGACGGTCTTTGTTTGCATCGCTGTTTGTAAGGATTTCAGATTCGAGCGTGTTCCTCGGTACAGATGCAGGGACGAAACTAAAAATGCTTTCCCGGCGAGAATTTCTAAGGGCAGTCTCCGGAATAACAGCAGCCGTTTCACTGCCACGGTTCACCTGGGCCTCAGATCCCACAGTAGAAGTTCCGGGCAAAATTGGCGTGATCGTGCGGTCGGCCCGCTTTCTCGACTTGGAGATGCCAGCGGAGTTTTTTGATTCGTGGCTCACTCCCGTTCCGCATTTCTTTGTCCGCAATCACATGCACGAGCCCAGTACGTTAAACGCTGATGAATGGACAGCTGAGCGTCGGCGGGGAAGTGGAAAATCCGTTCAGCCTGAGCCTCTCCGAGTTGGCGAAGATGGGTCCTCACTCCGTCACCAACACTCTGGAGTGCGCGGGAAACGGGCGCGGGTTTCAACAACCCAAGGTGCCGGGCGTACAGTGGCAGCGCGGCGCTGTAGGAACGGCACGCTTTACCGGTCCGCGCTTGCGCGACCTTCTGCACCGTGCAGGTGTTAAACCCACGGGCAGGCACGTGATGTTTCGAGGTCTCGATGAAATTCCTGGAAAAGTGCCGCCGTTCATTCGCAGCATTCCGATCGAGAAGGCGATGGACGAGGATACGCTGGTCGCTACTCACATGAACGGAGCTGCACTGGTCCGGCATCACGGATTTCCCGCACGCGCTCTGGTGCCGGGATGGATCGGAGCCGCATCCTGCAAATGGCTGACGGAGATCAAGGTTCTCGACCAGGAATTTGAGGGTAACTTCATGAAGCCGGGATACCGAATGCCCAATCACTTGATTTCTCCCGGCAGCGAGGTAAATCCCGAGGACACTCATCCCATTACCTCGCTGGGCGTGAAGTCCGTCATTGCCCAGCCCAGCGACGGTTCATCTTTGAAATCCCGCTCGTTGAACATTCGCGGAGCGGCCTGGGCAGGTGAAGCCTCCGTCAGCCGCGTTGAAATCTCGACCGACGGAGGAACCACGTGGCACGGCGCGCACCTCGGCAACCAGCAAGCCCGCTATGCCTGGCGGCTGTGGGACTTCGCGTGGAACGCTCCAAAAGCGGGTGAATATACGATCATGTCCCGGGCGACCGATGATCAGGGACGCACCCAACCGGAAACCGCGGCCTGGAATCCGAACGGATATCTCTTTAACGCAATCGATCAGGTGAAGGTCCATGTCATGCCTTAACGGTTCGGGCGATGGATGTGGCCGATTGCCTGCCTGTGCTTGATGGCACCGCGGATGTTGCCGGCTCAGGGTCCTGAGTTGCCGGCCGGTGCACTTCAAGCCAAGGTGCGCACGGCCTGCACAGAGTGCCATGATTCGCGCATCATCATGCAACAGCGTTTAAGCAATAAAGCGTGGTCCAAGGAAGTTGACAAGATGATTAAATGGGGAGCCGTCGTCGATCCCGATGACCGCAATGCATTCATCGAATATTTAAGTACCAACTTCCCTCCGGGAAAAGCCACCGAGCCGAGCGAGAGAGCCGGACCGGGCAGGAGAAAATAGCGAGCCTGTTTCGTTTCGAGGTGGCCTCACGAATCCGGGCGTTAGCTGTCTGCTAAACTGCCGAAGTGCGTGTACGGTTCCGCATTCCACATAACACATTTCTGCGTCAGGGAGTAAACCATTGGCCGTTCTTGTCGTCGGAGGAGCAGGATATATCGGCAGTCACGCCGCGCAGGCGCTCAAGCGCCGCGGCTATGAACCCATCATTTACGACAATCTGAGTAGCCGGCCACGCCTCGCTTGCGCAGGGCTTCGAGCTGGTTGTGGGAGACATTTCGGACACAGCCAAACTGGCGCCTCTCCTGCAGCGCGTTGACGCCGTCATGCACTTCGCTGCCCACGCCTACGTAGGCGAATCGGTGGTCAATCCCAGAAAATATTTTCAGAACAACGTGCTGGGCTGGAGTTTCCTTACTGAATGCTGTCCTCGATTCGAAAGTCCGCAAATTTATTTTCTCCTCCAGTTGCGCGGTCTACGGTACGCCGGCAAAAGTGCCGATATCCGAGGACCTGCCGCGGGTCCCGGTGAATCCCTACGGCGTCACGAAATTGATTTTTGAGCAGGCTCTCGAGGCCTACGGTCCCGCCTACAAACTGGGTTACATGTGTCTTCGCTACTTCAACGCGGCCGGGGCGGATGAATCTGGGACCATCGGGGAGATGCACAGTCCTGAAACTCACCTCATCCCCTCGGCGTTCGAAGCCATCCGCGGCCAACGCCCGGCGCTCGAAATCTTTGGTGACAAGTATCCCACTCCCGACGGCACCTGTGTGCGCGATTACATCCATGTCAGCGACCTGGCCGAGGCCCACGTTCTGGCTCTCGAGTACCTTGAGGGCGGAACTTCGCAGGCGGTCAATCTGGGAACCGGCCGAGGTCATTCCGTGCGCGAGATTCTTTCGGCCATCAAGCGCGTGACTGGCCGCGAGGTGCCCAGCAACGCAGCGCCACCTCGCCCCGGAGATCCACCAGCACTGGTTGCCGATCCGACCCGCGCCGAAAAACTGCTGAAATGGAAAGCCAAGCGGTCGCTCGACGAGATCGTGGCTACGGCGTGGAAATGGGACGAACACGTGCGAACTGCGGGGAAGTGAAGTTGCGGGCGGGTGACAGGGGAGAAAAGGCAAAGCGCTATCGACCCAGCGTCCAGGAGGCAGAAGGACGCTACGATAGCGCTGCTTGTAATTGGCCCGAACTGAGGAAAGTCTAGGCGGTGAACTGCACCAATCCTAGTGCATTGTCGGGTACCTCAAAAACCTACCCGCTCAGACTAAGGTTCCGATTTTGCCCGATCTGTCATTCGCTTAGCAGCCTTTGTTAAAGCAAACTCTAAACCCTCCAGATGCCGCTCCTCGGTCAGATAACTGATCACCATCATGCGCAGCACGCTCTCTCCCCGGACCTTGGTCTCTGATATCCAGCGGCCACCGTCGCGCGTGACCTCATCCACAATCGCATCGTGGTCGGCGGCCTGCTGCTGCGAATTGCGGCCAGCCGGCTTAAGCCGAAAGGTGACGATAGGAAGCATGGGAGCAACCGCCAACTCGAAATCTCCGGAGGCCTTTACCCAGGTGACGAACCTCCTGGAGAGCTTGAGCTGACGATCGATCAGCTCCTCGTACGCCTGGCGTCCGTGCACGCGTAGGGTCAACCAAAGTTTGAGGGAGTTCATGCGGCGGGTCCATTGCGTGCTGATGCGGGAGTTGTCCGGCAGCTGCGCCCCCGCGGCTTTTGGCATGTAGGGGGCAGCCACGGAAAACGCGCGCTCCAGAATCTCCGCATGGCTGGTCAGGATCACGCCAGCGGCAAAAGGCATCGCCATCCACTTGTGGGGATCCACGGTAAGCGAATCCGCCCGCTCGATGCCCCTGACTAGGTGGCGGTGCTGGTTGGAAAAAATGGCCACGCCTCCGTAAGCGCCGTCCACGTGCAACCACAACCGGTGCTTCCGGCAGATTTCCGATATCGCGATCAGGTCATCGACCGTCCCCGAGTTAGTGGTTCCGGCGGTACCCACCACGCAAAACGGCTTTCGTCCCGCCGCAAGATCTTGAGCAATGGCCCGCGCCAGCATCTCAGGGTCGAGTTGCGCAGCTTCGTTCACCGCGATCCGTCGCAGCGCCTTGCGCCCGATCCCGAGCAAACCGGCCGATTTGTCGAGGGAATGATGCGCCTCGGCCGATGCGTACAAGACGGGCTGGCCCCCGATCGCAGCCACACCTTCCTCTACCGCCTCAGGAAATTTGGACGCCAGCGCCAAAGCCAGGCCGCTGAAATTGGCTTCGTTACCTCCGCTGGTGAAAGTCCCGTTGAACTCTCCGGGCCAGCCCACGCGCTCGCCGATCCAGTGCATGGTCTCGAGTTCGATCTTCGACGCCAGCTGCGAACGTGCCAGCGTCGCCAGTTGCGGATTGAGCCCCGCCACCAACGCTTCGGCCAACACTCCCATATACGTGGGCGTGGGGTTCATCAGTCCGAAATAGTTGGCGCTGGGAACGTGGAAGCCTTTCTCCACCATGTCGCGGCAGAGTTCGTCCAGCACTTGCTCTGCATCTTCGCCGTGCTCCGGGAGCGCATCGTGGAGCGGCCCGTAAGTTCGCTGCTCCAGCGGAAGCTGTACGGGGCGATCGGGCAGCGAAGAAAAGAAGGTGTCAATCTGGTCAATGAGCCGGTAGCCCAGTCGCCGCCGGGTTTCAGAGTCGAAGTCGAAACGCATAGACCTCGATTTTAGACGCACGACGGCGCATGGCCGAGACGAAAGATTTCATCCGCTGGCAGGACAGGAAATAACAACTCAAACAAATGGTGAGCGGATTCAACTACCACAAAGACCCTAAGTCCCGAATCTCTCGGCGGCGCGAGCCTTCGCCTTAGCGGCTTCGTCTTCCCGATTCTTCGGCGGTGCGGTGGTTTCAAGCGATCGGAGCAGGCGACTGGAGATGCCGGCTATTTCTTCGATTGCACCCAGGAAGGCCTCTTCATTGGCCTTCGACGGTTTGCTGAAACCGCTGATCTTTCTTACGAATTGCAGGGAAGCGGCCCGCACCTCTTCGTCCGTGACTGGCGGATCGAAGTTGAAAAGGGTTTTTATGTTTCTGCACATGAACTCTATTTTATCAATCGCCGGGTGCCCCACCCTTCATATTTTGAAGGGTGGGATTCCACGGTCGCTAGCTGCCTGGGATTTCATTGACGGCGGTGGGGCACCCCAGCTATCCATAATGCGCAAGAGCTATCATCACCGAATGAATTCCGACACGGCTCCCACCCTGGCGACCGACCCAGCACTACTTGATGTTCTAAAAGACCTGATCAGCCGCGAACCGATCTTCCACCATCCGGAGTTGGGCACGACGCGAACTGCCTTCGAAAACATGACGACAGCCGACTTCTGGGAAGTTGGCGCCTCCGGCCGTCGCTACAGCAGAGAAGATGTGCTGACCGAACTGGAAAGGCGTCAACAGGTTCAGACCGCCGACGTGTGGGAAGCCACAGGCTTTCATTGTCGAGAGCTGGCGAAAGATGTCTACCTGCTGACTTACACCCTGCTCCAACACAATGAGCGTCTGACGCGACGCTCAACTATCTGGCAACGAACCGCTGCAGGTTGGAAGATCGTCTTTCACCAGGGCACCATCGTCCAGGATTCATGAAAGCCGGGTGCCACAGCCTTCGATTTTGAAGGGGGGATTCCACGGTCGATTAAGGCTTGGGATTCTTGACTCTGGTCCCAGGATGCAGTGGTGCTCCCACCCATCCTTTTCGCAAAGTACGCGAAAGAGGGCACCCGGGCTTGAAGTGAACTTTACTTCTCCGCGTCCTCGGTGTCCTCTGTGGTGGAAGCCTTCTCCGGCCGAAGCAGGGGAAACAGAATGACGTCCCGGATGGTATGTGAGTCGGTCAGCAGCATGGCCAGACGATCCACTCCGACGCCAACGCCTCCCGCGGGTGGCATGCCATACGACAGCGCGCGGATGTAATCTTCATCCATTTGATGGGCTTCATCGTCACCGCGCTCCCGCTCCTGTAACTGTTGTTCGAAACGTTGGCGCTGGTCTTCGGGATCGTTCAATTCGCTGAAGCCGTTGGCAATCTCCATCTTTCCGGCAAAGATTTCCCAACGCTCGGTCCAATCCGGCTCGTCCGCCTTCTGCTTGGACAGCGGAGACACGGCGGTAGGGAACTCATAAATAATGGTCGGCTGAATCAGATGCTCTTCGGCCGCGGCCTCGAATAAGGCGGCGATGGTCTTTCCTGCCGGCTGCTTGGGATCGTAAGCGACATGCGCGTGCCCCGAGTTGAAGCGTTTGACCAACGTTTCTACTCCTTCCGACGAAGTGAAGTCCGGCATCTGCGGCTTTGTGCCCGCAGCCTCGGGCCAGTAGTGAATGATGGCTTCGCGCATGGTCATCCGCCGCCAGTTCGACCCGGCCCAATCAATTTCGTCCTCACCCCACTTGGTCTTGGTGCCGCCGGTCACGTCTATTGCGGCCTGCTCAATCAGCTGTTGGGTTAGATCCATCACGCCGCGATAGTCGGTATACGCCTGGTAGAACTCAAGCATGGTGAACTCAGGATTCCAGCGCCAGCCCAATCCCTCGTTACGGAAGTTACGATTGATTTCGTACACCCGGTCAAACCCGCCCACCGTAAGGCGCTTCAGGTACAGCTCCGGCGCGATGCGCAGAAAAAGGTCCATGTCGAGCGTGTTGTGATGCGTGACAAACGGCCGCGCTACCGCTCCGCCTGCGATTGGCTGCATCATCGGCGTTTCCACTTCGACAAATCCGTGCGCGTCCATGAAGCGTCGCAGTGACTGCACCAGCTTGCTGCGCTTGAGAAAAACCTCGCGCACCTCGGGATTCATTACCAGGTCAACGTAGCGCTGCCGGTAGCGTAGTTCAACGTCGGTCAGCCCATGCCACTTCTCCGGCAGGGGCAACAGGTCTTTGGAGAGGAACGTGATTTCCTCCACGTGCACCGACAGTTCTCCAGTACGAGTGCGAAACAGATATCCGCTGACTCCGATGTGATCGCCGAGATCGAGCAGTTTGTACAGCTCGAACCCTTTTTCTCCCACGGCATCTTTCTTTACGTAGATCTGCAGGCGCTGGCCATCCTGCTGCAGGTGTGCGAACCCGGCCTTCCCCATCAGGCGGATCGCCATGATGCGCCCCGCGACCCGTACGTTGACGCGTGGGTTCTCCAGTTGCTCGGCGGTCTTACCCGAGTGCTCCGCCAGAATCTGGGGGATGGTATGGGTAAATTCGTACTTGCGGGGATAGACCTGCTGTCCGAGAGCTTCAATCTGTTTCAGCTTCTCCCGCCGCAGATCGTAAATTTTCTCGTCGAGTGCCAAAGGGTTCCTTGTCTTGGGATAGGCGACAACAAACTACAGCCGCCATCGGTGAACAGCGATTATAAACAAGCGGGAGGAAGGGCAGTTCCGGATTGTCAGACTTTCAGCAGTTCAAGATAGATCGCCATGCCAACCACTGCATCGACACCCATGACGTCCAGGCGGTCAACCTCTTCCTGGGTCCTGATTCCACCGGCCACAATCAGTCGTTTGGCGGTCACGCTCCGGAGCTCGGACACTACATCGACAGGCATTCCCAGCATCAGTCCTTCGGTATCAATGTGGGTATAGAGAAAGCCGCCGCACCAGAGTTCGAGGACGCGCATCATTTGCGCCGCCGAAATCTCCGTAAGCTGCCGCCATCCGCGGATCGCCACTTTGCCGCCCTTCGAATCCACGGCGAAGATCAGTTTATCCGCGCCCAGTTGGCTCGCAAGTCGCTCGGCAAACGTGCTCTGAATGCTTCCATCCTTGATCAGAGAAGACCCGATGATCACGCGCAGGGCGCCGTCGCCCAGCATTTCCTGTGCTCTCTGGGCCGTCCGAATGCCGCCGCCGACTTGGCAGGGCAAACGCCGCAAGAGGGAACGCACCAGTGCGCGGTTGTCCCCCTGGCCGATGGCAGCATCGAGATCAATGATCTGAACCAACGGATAACGTGCGAAGCGTTCGATCCAGGGTTCGAAGTCGTCGAACTCGAGAGCCTTCTTTTCACCCTGCACCAATTGAACAATCTTGCCTCCCATCAGATCAATCGAAGGGATCAGCATGGCCACCTCATGGGAATTCCGGCGGCCTGCAAGTCCTGCTTCAGCTCACCTATCGGCGTGATACCCAGGTGGAAGATGGATGCGGCCAGCGCCGCATCTGCCCGCCCGTCCCGGAAAACGGCCACGAAGTGTTCCGCGGCTCCTGCGCCTCCGGAAGCAATTACGGGAATGTTGACCGCATTCACTATGGCCTTCGTCAATTCGCAATCGAAGCCGTCGCGCATTCCGTCGCGATCAATTGAAGTGAGCAGAATTTCGCCCGCGCCCGCCTGCTCGGCCTCAGTGGCCCATTCCACCGCGTCGCGTCCGGTGGCGTGACGGCCTCCGGTTGCTTTCACGCCAAATGACAGACCTTTTCCGTTGCTGACTCGCAGGGCATCAATGGCGACAATCACGGCCTGCGAGCCATAGCGGTGGGCAATTCGGCCGATCAGTGCTGGATCGGCCAGGGCTGCGGAATTGACCGCGACCTTGTCCGCTCCGGCGTCGAACACCGCTGCAGCATCGTCAAGCGAACGTATGCCGCCACCCACTGTGAAAGGAATGAATAACTGACGAGCGGTCCGGCGCACCACATCGAGCAGGGTGGAGCGATGCTCGTAGGTGGCAGAGATATCCAGCAGAACGACTTCATCAGCCCCGCCGCGCCCATGGGCCATGGCCAGGTCCGCGGGATCGCCCGCGTCGCGCAGTTCAAGAAATTGCACGCCCTTCACCACGCGTCCCGCGTCCACATCGAGGCAGGCGATAATTCGTTTGGTCAACATTGCGATTCGAGTTCCTACAGTTCGCAAAAATTGCGCAGAAGATGAAGTCCCGCCGTCCCTGATTTTTCGGGATGAAACTGCACCCCGAAAAGCTCCCCACGCTCTACCACCGCGGAAAACGATCCGCCATACTCGCACTTGCCTACGGTAGCTTCGACCACCGGGGCCCGGTAGGAGTGGGTGAAATAGACAAACGAATTCTCGGGAAGCCCGCGCAGCAATCGTGAACCTCCAGCCACCTGCAACTGATTCCATCCCACGTGCGGCGATTTCACCGCGACCGGGAACTTCTCACACACGCCGGCGAACAGACCGAGGCCGCGAAGCTGTGGCGCCTCTCGGCTCGACTCAAACATCCACTGCATGCCCAGACAAATACCAAGAAGAGGAATCTGGCGCTCGATCGCTTTGACGACCACTTCCTGCAGAGGCCCCAGCAGGGCGGTGGTGGCTTCGAAATTTCCTACGCCCGGCAATACGATCTTGCTGGCCCGAGCGATCTCCGCAGGTTCGGAAGTGATGGCCGACTCGTAGCCCAGGTGGTCAAAGGCTTTTTTTACCGAAGCAAGATTCCCGGCTTGATAGTCAACGATTGCGATCACAGGAGTCCTTTCGTGCTGGGCAACAGGCGGGCCATTCGCCGGTCACGCCAGCAGGCTGCTCGCAGTGCACGCGAGAAAGCCTTGAACAGAGACTCGATCTTGTGATGGTTGGATCGCCCGTACAACACGCGAGCGTGAACGTTGGCGCGGGCTCCCCGCGCGAATCCCTCGAAGAAATCGTAGACGAGTTCAGCTTGCAGATCGCCCACCAGGCGCTGGCGCACTTTCGTATTCACGACACTGGATGCGCGTCCGCCGAAGTCGACGGCCGCGAGGCCGAGAGTTTCATCCATCGGCATGACAAAGTATCCGGCGCGCAGAACTCCGCGCTTCGACCCCAACGCCTTGTGAAATGCCTCGCCCAGAACGATGCCTACGTCTTCGACGGTATGGTGCTGGTCCACATCAAGGTCGCCTTGCGCCCGCAGTTCAAGGTCGAATCCGCCGTGCCGGGCAAACAGTTCCAGCATGTGATCGAAGAACCGGATGCCCGTCGAGACCTTGTACTGGCCCCGTCCATCGATATTCAGCACCGCCCGGATCGTGGTTTCCTGCGTCTTGCGCTCGATCACGGCACGTCTCATGCCGGCCTCCTTTCTCCCCAGCCAATTTCCTTCAACGTTTCGTGCAGCGCGACCAGCAGGCGTTCCGTATGCTCCTGCCAACCCGCCGTGATACGAACGCAGCCGTCGCAACCGGAATCGGACGACCGATCGCGCACCAGAATTCCGCGCTTTCTCATCCCCTGGACAAACTCTGCGTGGGTGGACCCGATCCGCGCCAATACAAAATTTGCCTGGCTGGGCCAGAAGGGAATTCCCAGGCCGCGGAATTCTTCTTCCAACTGAGTCCGACTGGCCTTCACCTCGCCCACATACCGGCGAACATAATCCTGATCGGCCAGCGCCGCGGGCAAGCAGGCCAGCGCAACTCCGTTCACGTTGTAGGGCGAGCAGGCTCGCCGCAGACTCTGCACTTGCTCGGCCGCTCCCGCCAGCACCCCGACCCTGAAACTGGCCATGCCGTAGGCTTTGGAAAATGTTCGCGCAATAAAAATGTTTTCCACCTGGCCGGCATATTCCAGAAGCGACTCGCCATAAAACTCGAAGTAAGCCTCATCCACCAGGACCGCGGCCTGGGGTGCGCTACGCGCAATCAGCAACAAGTCTTCCACCGAGGCTACCGCGCCCGTCGGATTGTTCGGGTTCGCAATCGCAATCAGGCGCGTCTTCGGCGCCGTCGTGTGTGCCATTACCCTGGCAGTGGGAAAACGAAAATCCTTGTCGGCAGGGATCGAAATCACCCGCGCTCCGGTCGCGCCCGCACAGATCTGGTACATCGCGAAGGTGGGAACAACGATCAGCACGTCGTCCTTGGCCTCCAGATAAGCGTTGCAGACCAGGTGAATCGCTTCGTCTACACCATTCGTCAGCAATACCTGCTCGGGCCGCAATCCCAGAAACGAGGCGACTTCGCGTTCCACCGGTTCGCGCTCCGGATAGCATGCCATCTGCTCGGGCTGCAGCTGCCGCAAGCGCTCAATCACTCGCGGAGAGCAACCGCCGGTGTTTTCGTTGAAATCGAGGCGCAATCCCGACCGATCGCCCAGGGGTGGTTGGTACTGCTTTAACTTGCGGATAGCCTGGCGCGCTTCAAGCATGGCCGCACCTCAACTCGATCGAGCGCCCGTGGGCCCGAAGTCCCTCTGCCTGGGCGAGGGCCAGAAGTGACGGCGCAATCGTTCGCAAGGCCGTTCGCGAGATTTCCTGTACTGTTATGACCTTGATGAAGTCGAGCACGCTCAATCCCCCGCGGAAGCGCGCGACGCCTCCGGTCGGCAATACGTGATTAGGCCCGGATCCATAGTCCCCGGCGGCCTGGGCCGAGTAGTCTCCAAGAAAAATCGAACCCGCGCTTTCGATGCGCGGCAGCTTGTCGCGAGTGGTGGTTAAATGTTCCGGTGCGATACGGTTTGCCCAGTCAATGGCTTGGGTTGAAGACCCCGCGAGTAGGACAGCCCCATGTTCTCGGAGCGATAGCCGAGCAATCGGATTTCCACGGGCCAGTGCAGCCGCTGACTCCGAAACCGAGCGCGCAAATTTCCGTGACTTAGTAACCAGAAGTACGCAAGCGTCCGGATCATGCTCCGCCTGTGCAACCAGATCTGACGCTATAAAGGACGGCTCACCACCGTCACAAAGAATGAGCCCCTCCGTCGGACCTGCGAGAAAGTCGATCGCGCAATCAAACGCCACAATTTTCTTTGCAGTGGTCACAAACAGATTCCCGGGCCCGACAATCTTGTTGACGCGAGGAACGCTCTTCGTACCGTAGGCCAAGGCCGCAATCGCCTGAGCCCCGCCGATGCGGTAAAACTCGCGTACGCCCAGGAGTGCCGCCGCCGCCAACGTTGCCGGGGCGGGGCGAGGAGAAACCACTCGAATGTCTTTCACTCCCGCGACCTGCGCCGAAATCACGGTCATCAGCAAAGTCGAGGGCAGGGGATAGCGGCCGCCTGGCACATAACATCCCACTGAGCCGAGCGGCCGTATCAATTGACCCAACTTTCGCCCCTGCCTTACTCGTTCCCACTCCGCAGGCTTTTGCCATTGGCTGAAAGTCTGGATGTTTTCTGCTGCGGTCTCGAGCGCCACTCGTAGCTCCCGCGAAGCGCACTTCAGCGCGGCTTTCATCTCCTTCTCCGGTACGCGCAATGATTCTCGCGCAACCAGACCATCCCACTTCTCCGCGTATCGCCGCAAAGCTCGGTCCCCATCGCGGCGCACGCTTTCAACGATGCGGCGAACTCGCGGCTCCAGCACATCGAGCTGCTGGCCGCGTTGCTCCAGTTTCCGCACATAATTTTCCGCGCCACGACCTTCGAGAATCCGCATTACATGACCACCTTGTTCAGCGGATATTCGACGATGCCCTCGGCATTTGCGGCTTTCAGTCGCGGAATAATCTCCCATGCCGCCGACTCTTCAATGATGGTGTTTACCGCCACCCAGGCGTCATCGCTCAACGTGGCCACGGTTGGCTTCTGCAAGGCCGGCAGCACGCCGAGCACCGCCGCCAGATCTGACTTGCGCACGTTCAGCATCAGGCCGACTCGGCCCTGGGCCTCCATTGCACCACGCAGCATCACGGCGAGGTTCTCGATCTTGCGGCGCTTGCCAGCCTCTTTCCACGCGGAAGTGTTGGCGACGATCTGGGTGTTGGATTCGAGCAAGGTGTCAATAATGCGGAGATGATTGGCGCGCAACGAACTGCCGGTCTCGGTGACCTCCACAATTGCGTCGGCCAGCGTCGGGGGCTTCACTTCAGTGGCTCCCCAGGAAAACTCCACGCGTACGCTGACACCTTTCTTGTCAAAATAATTTCGCGTCACGTTGACCAGTTCAGTGGCGACGATGCAGTTCGTGAGGTCTTCAGCGCGCTGGTACGCGGAAGCCTCGGGCACGGCCAGGACCCAACGCACTTTTCCCCGGCTCTGTTTGGCGTAAACCAGGTCAGCCACGGTCACAACTTCGAGCCCGCTTTCCATCACCCAATCAAGCCCGGTCAGGCCTGCGTCGAGTACACCGTGCTCCACGTACCGAGCCATCTCCTGCGCACGAATGAGCATGCACTCCACATCGGGGTCGGCGGTGCTCGCGGAGTACGACCGGCCGTTGGTGTAGACGGTTAGTCCGGCGCGAGCAAACAGCTGCAAGGTCGCCTCCTGCAAACTCCCCTTAGGGATACCAATACGCAGCTTCATGGCAACGATCCTTCAATCTGGGCTGGTTGTCTGGTCAATGGCAGGTTCTCGGTGAAGCAGGAACGAGTTCCGTTATGGCAGACCACACCTTTCCCTTGCACTCGAACCTGCAGCAGAACCGTGTCACGATCACAATCGGTCGAGGCTGAAATCACTTCAAGCCGGTTCCCGGAGGTCTCGCCTTTTGTCCAAAGCTGGTTGCGGGTACGGCTGAAGAACGTCACATAGCCGGCACGCAGGGTCTGATCGAGTGCTTCCCGGTTCATGAAACCCAGCATCAGCACCTCGCCGCTTGCAGCGTCCTGCACGATGGCGGGCAGCAGCCCTTGCATCTTGTCGAAATCAATTCCCTGGTTCATGGAGTCTCCAGTTTGTGGCCACAAACAAAAAGCCCGCTGTCGCATATCGCGTCAGCGGGCCGAATCTCGGTGATTGAGTTCTAACCTATCTCAGCACACCCCCGCCAACACGTTGTGCACATGATGGTGATGGTGGAGATGGGAAAGAAAACTCATGCGCTAAAAAGATAGCCTGATGCTGCAGCCTGCTGTCAAAGCTTTTAAGCGGCATTGTCTAAGTCCGCCTCACCGGACGACAGTCGCCTCGGTTGTCCGGCGGAGCGAGGTCTGCTCGAGCATCCCTGTTTGATGAGTTCTTCCAGCGCTTGGCTTAACCTAAGCAGTCGCCACTACTGGCAATCAGGACATTTGTTCGATCCGATTCCACAACCGGGAGCTGTTTTGTTGACATTGCATTGCCGCGAGAGTAGCGTTCCGGCGAAACCGCACTAACACCAATTTTGCATAGCACCGGCGTTCTCGCGAACGCCAGTGACTCGTTGGGGAGGAACAATAATGAATAGAAAGCTATGGGGGATCCTTGCCTGTACGTGCACGCTTGCCATGATGGCCGCTTCGGTCGTCCCGGCTTGCGCGCAAGACGAAGTAAAAGAAAAACCGCCGATGTACAGCTACGTCGCGTTTTGGAATATTCCGCGCGCGCAGTGGGCTGACATGGACAAGAATGCCGCCGCCGACCAGAAAGTGCTGGACAAGCTCGTGGCCGATGGGACCATCGTAGGCTATGGAGACGACTTGAATATCGTACACACAGCGGACGGGATGACGCACGACGACTGGTGGTCGGCGATGTCCATGGCGGCCGTGCTGAACGTGCTGGACAAGTTTTACAAGTCCGGCACGCCAACTGCACCCGTCCTCGCCGGCGCCACCAAACACGCCGACGGTATTTTCGTCAGCCGGCATTACAACTGGCGTCCCGGCACCTACAAGGGCGCGTATACCCGCGTCGGCTATTACAAGCTAAAGGCCGATGCTCCTGAAAACGCGATTGAAAGCCTCAGCAAGAGTTTTATCGTGCCGCTGCTGGAAAAGTTGCTGGCCGATGGCTCGATCGTCGAGTACGAAATTGACACGGAAGCGATACACACCGAAGCTCCCGGAGCGTTCTGGATTGACGTGATCTCGCCCAATGCCGAAGGGCTGGACAAATTGAATGCAGCGTTGCTCAATGGGGTCAAGATGAACCCCTTGAACAGCCAGGCGTTCGATTCGATGATTGACTCGTCATCGCATCGCGACAACCTCACCGTTTCAACCGTAACTTACAAGTAGTGCGCCGTCCGAGCGTGGCGGCTGGGTTCTGAACGCCCGCCGCCGCGCGCGGCCATCCTCAACCATATCTTGAAGGTGCACGAAGTCAGCGGTACTATTGGTGGTCAAGCGTCGGCAGGCAGTTTGGTCAGAGGAGTTCGATGCCGCAAAACTACGTTCCCATATTCATCTTCATAGCTTTTGTAGGAATCTTGATCCCCGTCACCCTGCTGGCGGCCAAGCTGGTGCGCCCCGACAATCCCAGCAAGACCAAATTGATGCCCTATGAGTGCGGCATCGATCCGATAGACAGCTCCCGCGGACGCTACACGGTTCGCTATTACATTGTCGCCATCCTGTTCGTCGTCTTCGACGTAGAAACTATTTTCTTGTTCCCGTGGGCAGTGCAGTTCAAAGCGCTGGGCGTATTCGGCTTGATCGAAATGCTGATCTTCCTGCTCATCCTGGTCGTGGGCTACATCTGGATCTGGAAAAAAGGCGCCCTGGAATGGGTATAACCACCTGCTTAGTGTGAGCGCGAGCGTCCCGCTCGTGCGCAACGCTCGAACGTTCCGCACGAGCGGGTCTCTCGCGCCTACATCCACGTCTTGTCGGAACACCGAATCTGCCGAATGAATCCGAAACCTTCACCGCCAGCCGCTGGACCAAAGGCAATCTGTTCTTTCCCGTACGCATCATCGTTACGCCGCAGCACGTCAGCCGGGTAAAATCCCGCCTGTTCGGCAGCAACGAAGAGAGCATCGCTCTGGGCAAGGTGGCCTCGGTCCAGATTTCGACCGGAGTGATCTGGTCGAACATTCGCATCGATTCCTCCGGAGGCACTGCCCCGATCACCAGCCACGGCCATCGCAAGGCCGACGCACTCCGAATTCGCGAGTTGATCGAAAGCTATCAGGCGGAGCAACGAAAGTGACCGGCGTCCGTTCCGTCTTCTCCGTGATTGACACTTACTTTGCAAGCTGTTAAAAGTTAACGTTCTTCTAAACGTACGTGGCGCCGGAGGTTTGTACCTTCCGTAGCTATGCCTGAGGACACAAAATCCCCCGCACCTCCGCCGACTGGTGAGCCGAAACCCTCGGCGGGCGAACCTGTTTCTGGCAGCGTTCAGTCGTCCCCGGAGAAACCCGCGCCTCCAAAAGCCACCGAACATGCCGCCCCGCCCAAGCCTACGGGTCCTGCCCCCATTCCGTGGGATGCCCCAATGATTGCCCGGCTTAGGGGACAGCACGGCTCCGGTCTTCGCGAAACCAATACCTACCTCGGTCAGAAGTACATCGTCGCCGATTCGTCGCTGATTCCCGAATTGCTGCAAGTCCTTCGCGATCAGGAGCAATTCGACTATTGCGTGGACATCACGGCCGTCCACTATCCGGATCGAGAAAAGCAATTCGAGCTGGTCTGGATTCTTTATTCCTTTCCGCACAACGACCGTATCCGGGTCAAAGCCTCGTATGCCGAGACGGAGTCGGTGCCCAGCGCAGTGCCGATCTGGCCGGCCGCAAACTGGCTGGAACGCGAAGTCTTCGACATGTTCGGCATCCGCTTCGAAGGACATCCTGACCTGAAGCGCATCCTGCTGCCGGACGGCTGGAAGGGTCACCCGCTGCGCAAGGACTACGGCATCATTCAACAGGATCAAGAGTGGGTACAGATCAACCTGGGGATCGAGAGCGGGCAATGACCGACCGAACGACTATCGACCGGACATCCCACCTCGAACTGGAACAGCACGAGAAAACATTTCTCGATTCCAACGAGCTCATCATCAACATGGGTCCGCAGCACCCCGCCACTCACGGGGTGTTGCGAGTCATCCTGAAGCTCGACGGCGAAAAGGTTCTGGGCACCGAATGCGTGATCGGCTACCTCCATCGCGGGGTGGAGAAAATTGCCGAGCACCGCACCTACACCATGTTCAATCCCGTACGTGGATCGCATGGACTACGTAGCCGCGGTCTCGAACGGCTTGGGCTATTGCGAAGCGGTAGAAAAGCTGCTCAACGTGGAAGCCCCGCGCCGCGCGCAATACATTCGCGTGATCCTCACCGAACTGAACCGCCTGGCCAGCCATATGCTCTGGCTGGGCACCCATGCGCTCGATATCGGCGCCATCACGCCGCTGTTCTACACCTTCCGCGACCGGGAAGAGATTCTCAAGATTTTCGAGAAGTACTGCGGCGCCCGCCTGACCACGCACGCCTTCCGCATCGGCGGATGCTCGTACGAAACCTACGACGGTTTTGAGCGCGAGGTGAAGAAGTTCCTCGACTTCGTCACTCCCAAAATTGACGAGTACGAAGAACTCCTCACCACCAACCGGATCTGGCTCGAGCGCACCAAAGATGTGGGCAAGATTTCCGCGAAAGAATGCATCGCACTTGGCGTGACCGGGCCGGTGCTGCGCGCCAGCGGCGTGAAGTGGGACCTGCGCAAAGCCCAGCCCTACGCCGCCTACGCCGACTTCGATTTCGATATTCCCGTCGGCGAGAACGGCGATACTTACGACCGGTACATCGTCCGCATGCAGGAGATGCGGCAATCGCTGCGGATCATCGACCAGGCGATCGGCAAGATTCCCGACGGCCCCATCATGGCCAAGGTTGCGAAGGTCATGAAGCCGCCGGTGGGTGAGATCTATCACTCGATCGAAGCGCCCAAAGGCGAGCTGGGATACTTCATCGTGAGCGATGGTTCGACTCAACCGTACCGGGTGCGTGTGCGGCCGCCGTCCTTCGTAAACCTGCAGGCGCTCGACATGATGGTGCGGGGCGCGCTCGTGGCTGACGTCGTCGCGGTAATTGGAACTCTCGACATCGTGCTGGGCGAGGTGGATCGCTGATGCTCGACTACATCACCTCCTATCTCAAGAGCGATATGACGCCGGGTTCAGCCGGCAATATGTTCTGGGCATTCGTTTATATCGTCCTGATCTTCCTGGGCCTTTCCGTTGCTGTGATCGCCATGAACTGGCTGGAGCGGAAGATCCTGGCTCACATGCAGGTCCGGCTGGGTCCCATGCGGGTCGGTCCGCACGGCTTGCTGCAGCCTATCGCGGATGCCCTCAAGCTTCTGATCAAGGAAGACATTATGCCGGCCGCGGCCGACCCTTGGGTCTTCTGGATGGCGCCGCTGCTCGTGGTCATCACTGCGTTCACTGTCTTTATTGTTGTGCCCTTCGGGCCCACTCACGCCGTCACGGACATGAATATCGGCGTCCTGTTCATGCTGGGCGTTTCGTCCCTGAGCGTGCTCGGCGTGGTGATGGCAGGATGGGCCTCCAATTCGCACTATCCGCTGATGGGCGCGCTGCGCTCCAGCGCGCAGATGGTTTCCTACGAAATCGCGATGGGCCTGGCGGTAATTTCGGCGGTCCTGATGACCAGCCTTAATAAAGAAGGCGTCGGCACGCTGAGCATGATCGGCATCGTGCAGGCGCAGCAGGCCCAGCATGTCTGGTTCGCCTTCAAGTTTTTTCCGCTGGGGCTGATCGCGTTCTTTATCTTTGCGGTCGCGATGGTGGCGGAAACCAATCGCGCGCCGTTCGATCTGCCGGAAGCCGAGTCCGAACTGACCGCCGGCTTTCACACCGAGTACAGCGGATTCCGCTGGTCGCTTTTCTTCCTGGCGGAATACTCGGCGATGATCGCAGTCTCGTCCATCGCCGTGACCTTGTGGCTGGGCGGATGGATGCGCCCGTTTCCCAATGCGCTGGAAGGCGAGACCTGGGACCTGGTGTTCTCGCTGGTCCCCGGCCTGACGTTCCTGTTCCTCGCCGCAATCACTTTTTACAGCACGGCCCGCATGCCCAAGCATCCATACTTCAAAATACAGACCATCGGCCTGGGCGGATTCGGCGCGGTTCTGGCCCTGATCGGCGTCGTCCTGTTCGTCCCGCCGGTGCGCGATCGCGTGCAGGATATTTTCTGGTTCAGCGCCAAAGTAGCGTTCTCCATGTACATGTACATCTGGTATCGCGGCACGTTCCCGCGCTACCGCTTCGATCAACTGATGAAAGTAGGATGGAAAGTCCTGTTGCCGCTAGGAATCGGCGTCCTGGTTCTGACAGCAATCGCAGGAATCGTGTTCTAAGCACCACGAACCACGTAGGGGCAGGTGTCCTCACCTGCCCAGCCGAGCAAAGCTCGGCAAAGGTTTTGACGTAGGGCTGCAAATGGCAACGCATCCGGGCCGGACGCCCGGGACAAAATATGGCGCCACTAGCCACAACATTCTTCTTCTATTTTCTGTCGGCGGTGACCGTCGTGAGCGGCGTGCTGGTCATCACCCGCAAGAATGCGGTGCACTCCGCGCTGGCCCTGATCGTGTCGCTGCTCGGACAAGCCGCCCTGTACCTGATGCTCTACGCCCCATTCGTCGCCGGCGTGCAAATCATTCTCTACGCGGGCGGCATCATGGTGCTGTTCCTGTTCGTGATCATGCTGGTCAACATCGAAAAGGCGCAAAAAGAAGATCAGTTCAACCAGCAATGGCTGGTCGGACTAGCCGCAGCGATCGCTCTGGGCGCACTGTTCCTGCTGGTCTACGTAAAGGGCAGGGCCCTGTTTCCGGACCGCGCAATCCTGATGCCGGAGCAGGCCAACACCCAGCAGGTCGCAGTCCTGCTCTACGGCAATTACATGTTCACCTTCGAAATCGCCTCGCTGTTGCTGCTGGTGGCGATCATCGGAGCGGTAGTGATGGCAAAGAAGAGAATCTGAAAAGCAGCTGTTAGCATTAGCTGCTTAGCCAAATTCGTCGAGCGTTGATGGCTAAGGGCAACAGCTAAGAGCTAAAGCTAAGGGCTAAAAGCTCAACATGGCTCCGATATCTACAATTCACTATCTGGTCGTCGCTGCCGCCCTCTTCATTCTGGGCGTCATCGGCGTGCTGACGCGCCGCAACGTGGTCATCGTGCTGATGTCCATCGAACTGATCCTGAACGCGGTGAACCTGAACCTGGTGGCGTTCTCGCGGATATGGGGCCTGCACGGACAGATTTTCGCGATCTTCGTAATCACCGACGCCGCCGCGGAAGCCGCAGTCGGCCTGGGAATCCTGATCGCGTTCTTTAGAAATAAAGAGACAGTGAACATCGACGAAGTGGATTTGATGAAATGGTAGAAAGCAGCATTGGCAATTAGCAACTGGCACTTAGCCATAAGGGTCTTGCAGATACTCAGCTGAAGCGAAGGGACCAAATGCCAATTGCTAATTGCCAGTGCTGAGCTGACGACCGACGACTGACACTGACGACTGAAATGTTCTTCCTCAACCACATCTGGCTCGTCCCGCTGCTCCCCGCCTTCGGCGCGGCCATCATGTTTTTCTTTGGCCGCAAGCTGCAGAAGGCAACGGTCAGCGCGGTCTGCGTAGGCGCGGTGGCGCTGGCGTTTGTCTTTTCCTGCTTTGCGGTCTGGCAGTACACCGGATACGCCCACGACAATCCCGGCAAGCCTTTCGAGAAAATTGTCTACACCTGGCTGGGCACCGACACCGGCCACATGAACTACGTCAAGCGCGACGGCACGCCGGCCGCGTTCCATGCCGATGCCGGCTTCCTGCTCGATCCGCTCTCTTCCATCTGGCTGCTGTTTGTCACCGGCGTCGGCACGCTCATCCATATTTACGCCACCGGCTACATGGCGCACGAAGGCGGCTACTACCGCTTCTTCGGATATCTCAACCTGTTCATGTTCTCCATGCTCACGCTCATTCTGGGGAACAACTATGTCTTGATGTTCGTGGGATGGGAAGGCGTGGGCCTGTGCTCGTATCTGCTGATCGGTTTCTATTTCCATCGCCATTCGGCCAGCACCGCGGCCAACAAGGCATTCATCGTAAACCGCATCGGTGACGCCGGCTTCCTGCTGGGCATGTTCACCATCGCCTGGTACTTCGGCTCCGTGCGTTTGACCGAAGTCACGCACATGGCGCGCAGCGGACACTTCGCCATCGGCGATCCCATCATCACCGCCGCGACGCTGCTTCTGTTCGTCGGTGCCTGCGGCAAGTCGGCGCAGCTTCCGCTCTACGTCTGGCTGCCCGACGCCATGGAAGGCCCCACTCCGGTTTCCGCCCTGATCCACGCCGCGACCATGGTCACCGCGGGCGTGTACATGGTGGCGCGGTCGAATGCGTTGTTTGTGCTTGCGCCCGGCTCGATGAAGACCATGGCGTTGATCGGAGCGTTCACAGCGTTGTTCGCGGCGTCGATCGGCCTGGTGCAGAACGACATCAAGCGCGTGCTGGCCTACTCCACCGTCTCTCAGTTGGGATACATGTTTCTGGCCCTCGGCGTGGGCGCATTTGCCGCCGGCGCGTTCCACGTCTTCACGCACGCCTTCTTCAAGGCACTTCTATTCCTTGGCGCAGGATCGGTCATTCACGCCATGAGCGGCGAGCAGGACATGCGCAACATGGGCGACCTGCACCGGCGCATCCCAATTACCCACTGGACGATGTTCATCGCGACCTTTGCCATCGCCGGCATTCCGCCGTTCGCCGGATTCTTCTCGAAAGACGAAATTCTGTGGCAGGCCTGGTCGTCCGAAGGCGGCGCGTACCGCTTGTTGTGGTTGGTTGGTTACGCCACGGCGTTGATGACCGCGTTCTACATGTTCCGCCTGATGTTCCTCACCTTCCACGGCCAGCCGCGCATGAGCCACGAGGTGGAACATCACATCCACGAATCTCCGAAGTCGATGACCGTGCCCCTGATCATTCTTGCCATCTGCGCGATCAGCGCCGGATGGCTGGGATGGCCGCACAGCCTGGGCGGATCGAATCGCTTCGAGAAATTCCTGGAGCCGGTCTTCGCGCGAGAAGCGGAGGTATTCCAAGTCGAGGGAAGGGCCGCCCAGCTGGCCGCCGGGCAGAAGGAAGAAGAGCACACCAATCCGATTGAATATTTCCTCATGGCCTTCTCGGTCGCGGCGGCGGTTGCCGGATTCGGTATGGCCTGGAAGGCCTATCGCGATGCCGGCAAGGGCTATGAGGAGCCCATCGCGGAGGCGACGCCCCAGGTCTATACCGTCTTGCTCAACAAGTATTACGTGGACGAAGCCTACGACTACGCCTTCACCGGCCGCCGCAAAGTGAAAGGCGTGCGCCTGGGCGTGCTGGGATTGGGCGAAGCCTCGTCCTGGTTCGATTCGCACGTCATTGATGGCATCGTCAACGGAGGCGGCTGGCTCACCCGCCTCAGTGGAACGATTTCAAGCTGGTGGGACAAGTGGATCATTGACGGAGTGTTGGTCAACGGCCCGGCGATTGTCTCCCGGATGTTGTCGTATCCGGTGCGCCTGCTGGAGTGGGGCCTGGTGCAGTGGTACGCCCTGGTGATGGTGATTGGCCTGGTAGGTTTCGTTTTTTATTACGCAGTGCGGTAGCAAGGGCTTGCCGACGACTAACGACTGACGACCGACGACTGCTTTTATGCACAATCACATTCTCTCGATCATTCTTTTCACGCCGCTGGTCGGCGCTCTTCTGCTTATTTTTGTGCCTCAAGAGAAGAAAGACGCCATCCGCTGGATCGCAAACATTTTTGCGCTGGCCGGCCTGCTGGTTTCTATCCCGCTGGTGCCGTGGTTCTGGGCGCAGCGCTTCGAACCCGGCTTCAAGTTCATGGAGGGCACGCCCAACAACTGGATCCCGTCGATCGGCGCTGGTTACGTCCTCGGCATCGACGGCATTTCCTTCCTGCTGATCATGCTGACCACGCTGCTGGGCTGGATTTCGATCCTCTCGTCGTGGACCGCAATCGAGAACCGGGTGAAGGAATACTACATCTGGTTTCTGGTCCTGCAGACCGGCATGCTGGGCGTCTTCATGGCGCTGGATTTCTTCCTGTTCTTCGTTTTCTGGGAAGCCATGCTGGTCCCCATGTACCTGCTGATCGGCATCTGGGGCGGCCCGCGAAAACTCTACGCCGCCATCAAGTTTTTCCTCTACACCCTGATCGGTTCCGTGCTGATGCTGCTGTCGGTCCTGTTCCTGTACTTCTATAACTTCCATCAGACCGGACAGTACACCTTCAGCATTCAGGCTTTGTACAAGACGGCGCCGCTGATCTTCCACGATCCGGCGTACGGCTCAACATTTGCCATCCTGCTGTTCCTGGCATTCTTCCTGGCCTTCGCCATCAAGGTGCCGATGTTTCCGTTCCACACCTGGCTGCCGGATGCCCACGTCGAGGCGCCGACTGCGGGCTCCGTCATTCTGGCAGGCGTTCTGCTGAAGATGGGAACGTACGGTTTCGTCCGCTTCGCGTTGCCGTTCTTTCCGGATGTCGTCATGCATCCCAAAGTGCGCGGCTGGATGATTTTCCTGTCCATCGTCGGGATCATCTACGGCGCGCTGGTTTCCCTGATGCAGAAGGACATGAAGAAACTGGTGGCGTACTCGTCGGTCAGCCACCTGGGTTTCTGCACCCTGGGAATCTTCGCGTTGAATCCGGCGGGGCTGAGCGGATCGGTGCTGCAACAGATCAACCACGGTATCTCGACCGGCGCGCTCTTCTTGATCGTCGGCATTCTGTATGAGCGGCGGCACACCCGCGAAATATCCGAGTACGGCGGCATCTCCAACGTCATGCCGGTTTACGCCACCATCACCATGATCATGTTCCTGTCGTCCATGGGACTGCCGCTGCTCAACGGATTCGTCGGCGAGTTCACCATCCTGCAGGGCACGTTCATGGAGAACTGGAAGTGGGCGGCATGGGCCGTTCCCGGCGTGATTCTGGCGGCTGCTTACCTGCTGTGGCTCTACCAGCGGGTGTTCTTCGGGACGGTCACCAATCCCAAGAATGAAAAGCTGCACGACCTCACGCCGCGCGAGCTGCTGACTTTCGCGCCCCTGGTCATCATTGCGTTCTGGATCGGCCTCTATCCCAAGCCTTTCTTCCAGATTCTGGAGCAGCCGGTGAACCAGATCGTTTACACCGTGCGGGGGAAAGACTATCCCGGCGTGCAAAATGTGAATGCCGCGATCCGCCCGGCGGATGAGGCGGCGGATGCCGCGGCGGTGCAGGCGGCTTTGAACCAGGCGAAGGGGACTAAATAAGTGTCCGGTAACATGGCGCAAAATTTCGGCCGGGTCGACTACCTGATGGCGCTCCCCGTCATTCTGCTGACCCTGTTCGCGTCTGGGCATATTGCTGCTGGATCTCATGTTGCCCGCGCAATGGAAGAAGATCAACGCGGTGACGGCACTGGTCGGCATTCTGTTTTCCGCCGCCGGAGTAGTGAAGATTCAATTGGCCTTGAATGCAGCCGGAGTTCCGGGAGAATCCGCCTTCCTGAACTCGATGGTGGTGGATCGCTTCACCATTTACTTCTGGTACCTGTTCCTGGCCGGCGCGGCGCTTTCCATCCTGATGTCGGTGCGCTATCTCGAGATCGAACACGAAAACCACGGCGAGTTCTACGCGCTGCTCTTGTTTTCGGTCGTGGGCATGATGTGCATGGCCGCCGGTTTCGACGTGGTGCTGATCTTTATCGGCCTGGAGCTGATGGCGATTTCCACCTACGTGCTGGTCGGATTCCTGCGCACCGACCGCCGGTCGAATGAAGCCGCGCTGAAATATCTGCTGCTCGGCGCATTTTCATCCGGCATATTTGCCTACGGCTTGTCGCTGTTCTACGGCCTGACGGGAAGCACCAGCCTGCTGGGAATCAGGAGCGGCCTGGTTCGTCTCGCGGCAGCCCATCCCAATCACGTCGACCCGATTGCGGTCATCGCGCTGCTGACCACCTCGGTCGGCCTGTTTTTCAAAATCGCGGCCATCCCGTTTCACCAGTGGCTGCCGGATGCCTACGAAGGCGCGCCCACCAGCGTCACCGGATTCATGTCGGTCGCGGTCAAGGCAGCGGCCTGGGCCATGCTGCTGCGCATCTTCCTCTGGGGACTGTATCCGCTGCGCACCGTCTACGTGCCGTTGCTGATTTTCGTTTCGATCCTGACCATGACCGGAGCGAATCTGGCGGCGTCTGACCCAGAGCAATCTGAAACGCCTGCTGGCGTACTCGTCGATCGCCCACGTCGGCTACATGCTGCTGGGCCTGGTCGCGCTGGCTTCGGTTACATATCCGGCGCCGGCATTCTTCGACGGGCTCGAAGGGCATTCTGCTGTATCTGCTGGTTTACACCTTCATGAATCTGGGGGCGTTCGGCGTGATCGCGTCGCTGCGCCAGCGCAACGTCATTGGCGATGAGATGGACGACATCGCAGGCCTCTATTTCCGCGCCCCCACCGAAGCCGTGCTGATGCTGATCTTTCTGCTCTCGCTGGCCGGGATCCCGCCGCTGGCGGGCTTTTACGGAAAGTATTTCATTTTCCTGAGCCTGATCGAAAGCGGCCACTACATGCCTGGCGTCGCTGGCCGTGCTCTACGCCGTCTTCGGACTCTACTACTACATGCGCATCGCCAATCAGATGTTCATGCGCGAAGCCCTGGACAAGACCCTGCTTCCGATCAGCGTCGGGATGCGGCTCGCCCTGGGCGTGTCCGCGTTTGCCACCGTCTACATCGGAATCTTCCCGGAACAATTCATCCGCATCGTGAACTGGTCGCTGGGCATCGCCCAGACCGCGTCCGTTGCCAGTCTGGTACGCTAAGACGCCAATGTTCAGGGACGGTGCAGGGAAGCTGGGTTGCCGTCGGGAAGTGGACGCAACAGACAGCGGTAGACTCAATGCTCGGCTTTGAAGCTATTTATGCCTTCATGTACCTGGCTGCTGCGTCACTGATGTTAGGCTGCGCGTCCGCACTTCTGTCTCTCTTGAAATGGCGGAAGACCGCAAAAGCCCTTCTGGTTCTCACCGGGTTCGCGTTGCGTTAACAGGGATTGTTTATCATTCGATCTGGGGCTTCACTTGGTTCGGCTAGAAATAGTCGAAGCCCACTCCGCCCGTGCCATGTCTGGTCAGGACGACAATTCGAAAAAAGAAAGAAGCACCTGGATCCAGATGGCCAAGTACAGCCAGCTGGCCTTCGTGTTCCCGGCGGCCACGGTTGCAGGCTGGCTGATTGGCGTGGCACTCGACCGCTGGCTGCACACCACGTGGCTCTACATCGCGGGACTGATCGTGGGCATCATTGCCGGCTTCGTCGAGTTGATCCGGGCTGCGCTGTCATCGGAATCCAAGTGATGGAAATGACAACCGCCGAACCTTTCGACCGACGGACCCAAACAGCGAAGCCTTCTATTCCGGCGCTCTTGATCGCATCTCGCGCTTCATGCTCGTGCTGGCGGTCGGGCTGAGCGCCGCTGCCTGGTGGCGTTACGGCTGGCGCGTCGCTCTTGGATTCGCCTGCGGAAGCGCCGTCGCCTACCTGAATTTCCACTGGCTGAAGCGAGTCGTGACCGCGTTGGCCGACCGTGCCACCCAGTCCGGCCAGACGCAATCCAGCCAGGGAGTGGTGTTGCGCTTCCTGCTTCGCTACGTTTTGATGGCCCTCGGAGCCTATGTTATATTCACTGTTTCCCGCGCGAGTCTCTACGGGTTGTTTGCGGGCTTGTTCCTGCCCGTAGCTGCCATTGCGTGCGAAGCCGCCTATGAGTTGTGGATGGCTCTGGTGCGCGGTACCTGATCTGAAATTTGAACGAGTCAGGTTGGCGGTTCAAGCTAAGAGCCAGAAGCT
This sequence comes from Terriglobia bacterium, assembly GCA_963816865.1. Classification (GTDB taxonomy): domain Bacteria; phylum Acidobacteriota; class Terriglobia; order Terriglobales; family Acidobacteriaceae; genus JAIQFF01. The sequence goes on along the minus strand of CAWFMU010000036.1, from coordinate 30,027 downwards.
AATGGCTAGAAGCTAGATTCATGCCTGAACAACTCTGGTTTACCGAACTTCTGAACCATCTCTTCGCCAGCCCGGTCACGGCGCTGCTGCGAACGCTCCACATTGAGCCCCAATATCCCCAGGCGCCGATATCCAATCCGGTGGCGATGCAGCTCCTGGTCTTTTTATTTCTGGTGCTGGTGTTCTTCATGGTGCGATCGAGACTGTCGGTGGACAAGCCGGGCGCCCTGCAACACATCTTTGAATGGCGCCACGGCTTCGTCGAGGATCAGAGCCACGAAATCATCGGCCACGGCAGTTCGGCTTTCACGCCTTTCCTGATGACCCTGGCCCTATTTATCCTGATCTGCAACCTTATCGGTCTGATTCCCGGTTTCGAATCGCCGACGGCGGTTCCCATTGTTCCTCTGGGCTGCGCGGTTTGCGCTTTCATCTATTACCACGTCCAGGGAATCCGCAAAAAGGGAGTGGGACACTACGCGGCGCATTTCCTGGGGCCGTCGGACGCCAGCATGTCCCTGTTCATTCGGGTTCCGCTGTCGATTTTGATGTTGCCCATCGAGATCGTGAGCCATCTGGCCCGGGTGCTTTCACTGACCATCCGTCTTTGGGCCAACATGTTTGCCGGCGATCTGGTCACCATGGCCTTCTTTTCCATGATTTCGGTGGGCGTGCCGGTCATATTTCTCGGGCTGCACATCGGCGTGTCGTTTCTGCAGACGTATATTTTCATCCTGCTGACCATGGTGTACCTGTCGGGCGCGGTGGCGGAAGAACACTAAACACAGTTTCGAGTTTCCAGTTTCTGGTTTCCAGTGAGCTGTTACTGGAAACCAGAAACTGGAAACTGGAAACTGTAGTCGTCAGCGTGAGGGCGTCTGCATTACAAAGGACGTCAACCACCCACTGGCGGCAATTCATAGCGCGAGGAGAAACAACATGCGGAAACTGAGTTATCTGTTCATGACACTTTCATTGCTTTGCTTCGCCGTGCCTGCATTCGCTCAGGGCGCGGAAGCGGCGGGCACCAACTGGGTGGCAATCACCGCCGGCTTTTCGATGGCGATTGCTTCGGGCTTGTGCGCGTTGGGCCAGGCGAAAGCCACGGCGTCAGCGGCAGAAGCCTTGGGACGCAATCCGGCGGCCCGTCCTGGAATTCAGCTGGCGCTGATTCTTGGCCTGGCTCTGATCGAGTCGCTGGCGCTCTACACGCTGGCGATCATTATTGTGAAGGTAAAGTAGAGAGGCTTTAACCAAGATTGAAAAGCCCCTGGTGGACCCACCCTTTTCGCAAAATGCGCGAAAAGGATGGGGCACCCGGGGCTTTTTCTTTTGGAAGTGAGAACCCGCGATTACATCAGTTGCGGTTTGCGCTTGCCGTCCCAGTCGCCTTCTTTGGTTCCGGCCGAGTTTTCCAGAGAGTCGATCAGGATGCGGCGCAGGCGGTAGCGGCTTTCGAGGTCGGTATTCACGATCTCAAATCCGACTTCGTTCACGCGAGCGCGCCGCAGCAGCACTTGTCCGCGAATGTGGCGAGCGCCGACGGAGATGTCAATGTTGGCTTCCGAGCCCACGCGGAGATTGTCTTCTTTGGTGCCCATGCCGCCACCCAGGCTCAATTCACGAATCAGAATGCTGGATTTTCCCCACGAACTGCTGATGGTCGCATGCAGCGTCTTCCGCAGCACAATGCGCTCATAGCGCCGTTGCCTGACCCACGGGCAGGCGGGCGCCGAATCCAGAGGTGCGATGGCCAGCTCTCCGGGTTCCAGTCCGCTTTCCGCCATGACCTGGCTGCCGTAGCGAGGATCGATCTTTACCAGGGCCTGGGCCGCGGCGATGCGCAATTCCCGGTGCTGGGTCCATCTCCACATTTTCTTCGCTTCCAGCAGGTTGCGCAGCACCGGTATCGCATCGTTTTCGCGCAACCGGCCCAGCGACTCCACCGCTTTCAACTGGATCAGCGCCGAGCGTCCCTGGGCTTCTCCGGCTTCGGCCATGACCACCAGCGACGGGACCGCGGTGCGATCGCCGCTCATGCCAATTTCATCAATGGCCTGGGGCAGGACCAGCGAATCAAGAATTTCCAGCAGCTCCAGCAAAGAACGTCCACGATCATGGGCTGCGCCGTAAGCAATCTGACGCACCACCACGTCGTGATAAAACCGGTTCCACTCGGGCAGACGAGTGGGCAGCAGTTCGAGCAGGGTGGGCACATCGAGGCGGCTCAGCAGGCCCACCACCGCGGCAGCCTGGCGAGGCTGGCCGGTGCGCACCATCTCGCGCAGTTGTTGCAGGGCGGGCGCTCCCAGTTCCTTCACAATGTCCATGATGCGGTCGCACTCTTCACGCCGCATGCAGCGGAAAAACCTGTCCGACAGATGTTCGACGGCCGCCTGCGACGTCCGGCGCAGGACCTGAAGCAGGTCCGCCGGAAGCTGCGGCAGGTACATGGCTTCTTCGATGAACTCGGGCAAACGGTTTTCCACGCCGATGCGAGGGCGCAGTTCGGTGGCCAGCACCGGCCGTTGCCGCGCGATGTTCTCCATCGCGATGCAGAGTTCGTTCAGAGCGGCAAATTGCTTGTTGGTGCTGGCTTCCGTGCTGAGGCGCACAAAGGCGGCGCTCAACATGCTTTGCAGGTCGGGATCCGATTCCTGCCCCATCAGCTCGCCGATCTTGCGGATGGACAAGGCCATCAATTCGCCGCCGGCTGCCGCGAACAGGTCGGCCAGCTGGCTGATGCCGGTCGCGATCCTGCGCCGCGGCTCGGGGTCTTTCGCATCCAGGCAGTTCAAGTAGTTTTGCAGAATGGCAACCGCGGTTTCCTTGTCGCCACGGTCCAGCAATATCTCGACAAACTGGCGCACGTTGCGCGGCGGCACGCAGGGCGCTTCATGCGACAGCAGCACGCTTTTCTTGCCCGCTTCCGGCACTTCCGCCCAGAACATCCGGTCCAGGATGTCGGCATGCGATTCCACCAGGATGCCGGCCTTGCTCATCTTGTCTTCCTGGAGCTTCAGGATCTGGCGCAGAGTGTCCATCTGCCGGCTCATGTGCTCCATCATCTGGTGCACGGCGTTGACCTTCACTTCGCCCTTCTGGAAACGTTCCAGGGCGAAACGAATGGCCATGTGCTCGGCCGCTTTCATGAGCAGCGGCGTGTTGTCCGTTTGCTCCGCGTTGACATTGACTTGGGCAGCCAGACTGCCCAGCAGTTGCTGCAGGTTGACTTTGGTGTTGGCGTCAACCGTGGTCAATTCTTTTTGTAATGCCGTGGTATCGGCGCTGGGGTCGCCGCCCACTTCTCCAAATCGAGTCAGCAGGCGGATGGTCTGGATGACTTCTTCTTCCTGCAAGGGCACGACGCCGCCGGCCCAAGTCCCGCCGCCGGTGACCGGGACAGCGCCCTCGACCGCTGGGCCGGCATTCGGAACGCTGCCCACGGGAGCGCCGCCGGGAACCCCGCCGCCGCTTTTCGCGCCTTCCGCGGCCGCGATCAACTGCAAAAGCTTCTGCGGATCATTCAGCCACTGCTTGAATTCCGGGCCCAGCGTCTGGGCCGCAATCTGGGCCGCAATGCTGATCTCGCCGGTAGACGGATCGGCAGCCACAAACCTCACTTCGTTGATGCGGATCGAGGCCGTCTTGCTGTCCCCGAACGTGCTCTTGATTTCTTTGACCACGTCCTGGGCTCTGGCTCCGCCCAAGGCGAAAGCCCGCACCAGTTGGACAAATTCGTCTTTTGTGACCTGGTTCGAAAAATGGATGCTGGCCAGGCCCGCCGTCGTCAGCAGTTGCGCGAAGCTGCGTTCCGCCTGCCCGGTCTCCAGAGGAGTTCCGTCCAGCAGCAGTTTGTTCTCCGAGACGCCCAGCAGGAACGACCCTTCGGCTCCCTGGGGCAGGCCATCCTGCAATTCTTTCCAGGTAACTGCGAACTGGCCTTCGGTGCGCTTGTGGTCGAGACCATAGAGGCGGACATACTTCACCAGTATGTTCAGGCTGTGGACAAACGCCCGGGCGGACGCGATCCTGCTGCCTTTGCTTGTGTCTGCCGTTTGGATACGCGGCTCCTCTTACTGTCTAGGGTTACCGGCTAAGGGTAATGCGAAACCGTGAGAAGATACACATTACGGAGGTAATAGCGGCCATTGGCCTTCCGTGACGACGTTGCAGCCGCAAACCTCTATCGCAAATAGACTCGCTTGTCATCCTGAGCGGACTGGAAGCTTCGCGAGCGAAGTTTTCCGCCGAACATCGAAGTATGCTACAAGTTCGCCGGGCGGCTCAGCGGAAGACGTAGGATTGGCTGACGACCTGACTAAGACTGACGACCCCGCGACCAGCTAAACTATTCCTCCGCCCATGCCGATAAAGCCCGCCAAAAAGAAATCCGGCCTCGCCTTCTGGATGCAGCGCGTCCTCGAAGAATGCGACCGCGCCAGCGTCGCCTTCGCGCCCGATCCGGTGCACGATCTGCGCGTGGCCCTCCGCCGCTGTTGTTCCATGGCCGACGGCATCGCGGCCATCGATCCCAGATCCCGCCTGGAAGGAGATGAAGAAAGCAGGGAAGCGCCTCTTCCGCCGCCTGGGAGAACTGCGCGACGTCCACGTGATGCAGGAATGGGTGCATCGTCTGGACAGCCCGGACGATCCCGTCACCGCGCCCTTGCTGCAAACGTTCGCTGGCCGCGAGGCTCCGCTGCAACAGGAAGCCGTGCAGGCGCTGGCCGAATTCGACCGCAAGCAGTGGCTGCGCTGGAGCCGGTCGCTGCCCCGCCGGATGGCACGATTCCGGCCCGGCAGTCTGGTCTTTCGCCATCTCGCGCTCGAGCGCTGGACCGAAGCCCACAAGCTGCACCGCCAGGCCGTGCGCAGCGGCTCCTCGGCGGCGTTTCACCGGCTTCGTATCGGCATCAAACGCTTCCGCTACATCGTGGAAAATTTCCTGCCCGAGCAGCACGCCGCCTGGAGCGACGATCTCAAGCACATGCAGGACGTGCTCGGCGAAGTCCACGATCTCGATGTGCTCTGGCCGGCCGCCGTGCAAGCCAATGTCTTTCCCGACGACGACGCCCGCTTCCGCTGGCAGAACAAAATCAGCGAGGAGCGCGCCCAGAGAATCGAGACCTACCGCAAAACGACGGCTGGGCAAGGATGGACCGACAGGCTGGCTGACAAAGACTCGCTCTGGCAGGTCTGGCGCAGCCAGCTTCCAGACCGCAAGCAAACCGAAGCCGCCGCCCTGCTTCGCCTGCGACTCTGGGCGTCACTGCTCGATCCCGACTTCAAGCACTCCCGGCACGTCGCCCATCTCACCCTTCAGCTCTATGACGGATTGGCGGCCATACGCAAGGCTTTCGAGTCCGCCGCTCAGGAGCGCGCCATCTTGCAGGTGGCCGCGCTGTTGCACGACGTAGGCAGGTCTGACAAGGAGAAAGGTCACCACAAAGCCACCTACCGGTTGATTCGCCGGCTCTCACCTCCGCTGGGCTGGCGCGCCCAGAACTTGCTTACTGCCGGAGCCATCGCCCGCTATCATCGCGGCGCGCTGCCTCGCGCCGGGCAAAAGCCCCTGCGTGGCTTGTCCCTGAAACAAAGGCAGGACATCGCAAGGCTGGCGGCCATTCTCCGCCTGGCCAATGCCTTCGACGCCTCCCGAGACGGCCGTATAAAACGGCTGCGGGTAAAAGATGGGGATGCAGGAAACAAGATCCTGCTGATCGAAGCCCAGGGCTATTCTCCGCGAGACAACCAGGCAGAAGCGATCGCCGCCGCCCGCCACCTGCTCGAAACCGTCTATCGCCGCCCCGTCATGGTCAAGCCGATGAAGGTAGCCCGGCGGAAGTCAAAATCGATAATCTTGAAACCAGAAACTAGAAACCGGAAACCAGCCGCCAGAGAGTCAGAAGCCGAGCAGCTTGAAGCTGACCCTACTCAGTCACTTCCATCTTGCGCCGCCAGCGCGTACAGATACTCCATGACTCACGCGCAACTGGTGGAAAAAGCAGTGGAGTGGCTGCGCGCCTATCGCTGTGGCGTGGTCCTCTCCGAGCAGGCCTGCGTCAGCGGAGAAATGCCCGACGCCATCGGATGGAAGCGCGCCTCCCACTCCGTCCTGGTCGAATGCAAGCTCTCCCGCGCCGACTTCCTCGCCGACCGCGACAAGCCTTTCCGGCAAAAGCAGGAGCTGGGACTGGGTTGCGAACGCTTCTATCTCACCCCTCCAGGATTGCTTCAGACAAAGAACTGCCCCCAGGCTGGGGCCTGCTCGAATTGCGCAAGCGCAAAGTCGAAGTCATCCATCGCTCGGCGCGGGACCTCCGCACCGCGTCCGGCCTGGCCTACGAGATGAACCTGCTGCTGGCCAGCCTGCGCCGGGTAGAAATCCGCATCGAACCCCAAACCATCACCGACTTTCTGAAGTGGAAGAACCGAATGCAGCAATACAACGGCGGCACATTTCCGACAGGCGTAGAGCCCACCCACGAGGAACCAAACTATTTCCTCGAGAACAGTCCTCTCGACCCACCCCAAGCCACGTAGGGACGGGCTGCCCTCAGCCGTCCAGTCGAGCAAAGCTCGACAAAGGTTTTGCAAGCACACAGGGAATCCAAACGATCCGAAGGCTGCACTCCGAAGTCCGAGGTCCGGCGCCCGCAAAAACAAAAACCGGGCTGGTTGGCCCGGTTTCAAGTGGCGTCGAGTTGAGATGCGGTTACATCACCACGCGCCGTGTACTGGCAACAAGACCCCTCGGGTCAGTTTGACCACAAAAGTCACTGCGGCCTCGTGCCAGGGGAAAATCTATCGGAGACGGGAGGAACATGCCTTGGCTAGTGCAAGCACGCTGCCAATCAAGACCTCGTCCTTCACTTACTGAAAATGCTATGTAAGTTGTTGTTAATAAACAGACTTAATATTTGGCATATATCCAGCCGTCGCAGGGGCGTGAACCAGCGGTAGGGAAAAGATTTTCTCAAGAAGGAAATCTGCAAAGACCAAGTATCAGAGCTCCCGACGCCCCTCCATCGCCTTCAGCATCGTGATTTCGTCGGCATATTCGATGTCGCTGCCCACCGGAATTCCCATCGCGATCCGCGTGACCTTTGAGCCCGGCGCGCCGCAATTGGCCGAAAAGATAAGTCGCCGTCGCCTCGCCCTCGATCGTCGGGATTGGTGGCCAGGATCACTTCGTCCACCTGGCCGTCTTCCACGCGGTGCATCAGGTTGGAAATCCGCAACTGGTCCGGCCCCACGCCGTGCAGCGGCGAAATCGATCCGTGCAGCACATGATAGACGCCGTTGAAGTGCTTGGTCTTCTCGATGGAGGCGATGTTGGTGGGTTCTTCCACCACGCACACCATCCGCTGATTGCGCGTCGCGCTGCTGCAGTACACGCAGGGATCGACGTCCGTAATGTTGTTGCAGATGGAACAAAGGCGCAGGCTGGCCTTCACGTCGCGCACCGCCGCCGCCAGTCCCTCCGCGTCCTCATCGGAGGAGCGAAGAATGTGAAAGGCAAGCCGCTGCGCGCTCTTGCTGCCAATGCCCGGCAGTTTTTTCAGCTCATCAATCAGCCGTGTCATCGGTTCAGCAAATTTAGACATAGGAAGAATTTAGTAATTGAGAAATTGAGTAATTGTGTAATTTGAAATCAAAGAATTCAGTAATTGGAGGGATTGGGAATTTCAAATTACTCAATTACGAAATTGCCCAATTACTCAATTCTCATAGTCCCGGAATCCCCATTCCACCCAGCATTCCGCCCATCGTGGACTGCATGGCTTCATCAACTTTCCGGCCTGCGCCATTGATGGCCGCCGTAATCAAATCCTGCAGCATCTCGAGATCGTCAGCCTTCACCGCTTCCGGATCAATCTTGATGCTCAGTACCTGTTTGCGGCCGTCCATCTTCACCGTCACCGTGCCGCCGCCGGCAGAGCCTTCAACCACCGTCTCCTGCATCTTCTTCTGCAGGGTTTCGTACTGCTGCTTGGCCTGCGACATCAGTTCCTGCAGGTTGAATCCGCCCATGCGTCTGACCCCGGCTTTCTCGGCGCTGTCCGCGATCTAGCGCTTTTCCTTGTAATCAATAATCGTGCGAATTTCGGCCCCGAACTTTTCCTTCATGCGCCGGACCACCGGGTCCTGCTCGGCGCGGCCGCGGCCGCCGCCATTGGTTGATACCGGCCGCGCTGCAGCCTGAGCCACTCCGCCCGGCACCACCCGCAGCTTCATGGCGACGTCCCAGCGCTCCGCTGGCGGTCGCAATCATCAACCGCTTCGCATCCGCGCCCAGCGACATCTCAATCACCGTCGGGGATGACGCCACCTTGATCACCACTTCGTTGCCTTCCACCTGCCACTCGGCAGTCTCCAGCATGTTGATCAGGATGCGGTTGGCCCGCGCCGCTCAATGCGTTCAGCACCGCGTCGCGAACGTCAACGGGACGTTCTTCCAGAGCTCGCAGCGGTTCGGGAGAAGGCTCCGGTGCCGTGTTGGACAACCGCAGCCGGCGCGGCCGATCCCATCACGACGCTCGCAGCTGCACGCCCGGCTGCGACACCGACAGCGGCGCGTTTTCCGAGGAAAGCTCCGGCTTGGATCCGCTCTTCCGCGCCGAATCCGCCGCGAACGGCGAAATATTCGTGGAGCGCGCAGCCGAAGGTAACTCGGGTCGCTTGCTCTCCTTTGCGATCTCCGGCACCACCGAGGGTTTTCCCGCGGACGGGAACCGCCGGCGCCCGCCGCGTCGCTCAAGCAATTGCTCGATCGGCAGCAAGCGCTGCGCGTGCGCCATTTTCAGCAGGCCCAGCTCCAGATGAAAGCGCTGTTCCTGCCGGTAACCCAGTTCGCCGTGGGTGCGCAGCATGATCTGCAGATGCCGCGCCAGATCCTCTTCTTCAAACAGTTCCGCAATGCGGGCCACGCGCCGCCGTTCGTCGCTCGAAATCTGCAACAGGGAAGAGTCCGCGCCGGCGACCCGGGCCACGACGGCATTGCGCAGAAAGCGCACCATCTGCCGGGCAAAATGCGTGGGACTGTGGCCTTCGCTGATCAGCTTGTCCACCAGCCGCAACACGGTCTCGCTCGAACCCTGGGCCACCGCCTGCATCACTTCTTCGAGCACGCCCGAAGGCGCAGCGCCCACCAGGTCTCTCACCTGCTCGGCAGTCAGTCGCCCGGTGGAGGAAGCAATCGCCTGATCGAGAATCGAAAGCGCGTCGCGCATCGAACCGTCACCGGCTTCGGCCAGCAACGCCAGTGCGTCTTCGTCGGCCTCGATATTTTCCCGGCCGGCAAGGTCTTTGAGCTGGTTGAGGATTTCCTCGAAATCCCACGGCGCGAAAACTGAAATGCTGGCAGCGCGATCGGATGGTCTGGGGAATGTCCTCGGGCTGGGTCGTGGCCAGCATGAACACCACATGCCCGGGCGGCTCCTCCAGCGTCTTCAGCAGAGCATTGAAAGCCGCATCCGTGATCTGGTGCGCCTCATCGAGAATGTAGATCTTGAAACGGTCGCGCGCCGGACGATACCGCGTGCCCTCGCGCAGCTCGCGAATCTCATCAATGCCGCGATTGGTAGCGGCGTCAATCTCGATGACGTCCACGGAATTGCCGGCCCGAATTTCCGTACACGACTCGCACACCCCGCAAGGCTCCGTCACCGGCTTGTCCGACGACCGGCAGTTCAGCGCCATGGCCAGGATGCGCGCCACGGTCGTCTTGCCGATCCCGCGATGTCCGCTGAAGATGTACCCGTGCGCCGTCCGACCCTGCTCCAGGGCATTCTTCAGGGTGCGGGTAACATGTTCCTGGCCGATGACCTCGGAGAATTTCTGCGGACGATACTTGCGGGCTAAAACCTGATAGCTCATGGTGTGAGGGAACACTCGATTATACGTGATGCCGCGAGAGCCGGTCGGCCACAATTCCCTCGAGTTTTCCTTCGTGCCAACTTCGTGTCCCTGGTGGTTATCGCCGTTGATTTCCAGAGGTCCGGCGAAATGGCCCCTTGCGCTAAATGCGCCCAAGGGATAGGCTTTTGGGCTGGGTCGGCTCAGGCCAGACCGGGAGGCCGCATGCAGTTGAAACTTAACACGCGAGTGGAAAAAGGCGTGACCATTGTCGATTGCGATGGTCGGATTGTATTCGGAGAAGAATCGGCGCTGCTCCGCGACACGCTCAAGAAACTGATTGTTGAGAACAGCCAGATTGTGCTGAACCTGGGTGGCATCTCGTACATTGATAGCGGCGGGTTGGGAACGCTGGTCGCGCTGTACACCACGGCGCAAAACGCCGGAGGCGCGAGTAAAGCTGGCCAATCTCACCCAGCGCGTTGACGATCTGCTGCAGGTCACCAAACTGCTGACCGTCTTCGAGGTGTACGACAGCGAGGAAAAGGCCGTCGAGTCATTCAAAAAGGGCGCGGCCGCGTAGCTTTGATGCTCTCCGTATAGAACGGAGTGTCATCCCGAGCGCAGCCGTAGCCGCGCTCGCGCGGCGAGACCAGTCGAGGGACCTTGTGTTGGCTTTGGTCTCTCGAGCTCAGGTTCCTCAATTCACGCCCGTCAGCATGATCCCTAAAGCCGTCTTCCTCCTCGGCCTCGCGATTGCCGCCAGCGGATTGGTTTCTCCGCCGGTGGCCTTGGCTTTAGGGCTCGTTTTTGGCTTCACTTTCCCTCATCCCTTCGACCAAAGCGCCAAAAAGCTCTCCCGCTACCTGCTGCAAGCCTCCGTCGTCGGACTGGGCTTCGGCATGAACCTGCACGACGTGATCCGCGCCGGACGCAGCGGATTTCTCTACACCGTCCTGAGCATCAGCTTCACCATGGTGGTCGGCATGGCTCTGGGCGCACATACTCAAGATGGAACGCACCCCAGCCTTCCTGATCTCAACCGGCACGGCCATTTGCGGCGGCAGCGCCATCGCCGCCGTCGGCCCCATCACCGGCGCCAGCGATGAGCAGATGGCGGTCTCGCTGGGCACAGTGTTCGTTCTCAATTCCGTCGCGCTGCTGACCTTTCCCGCCATCGGCGCCGCGCTGCACCTCAGCCAGACCCAGTTCGGCCTCTGGGCCGCGCTCGCAATTCACGACACCAGTTCAGTGGTAGGCGCGGCCGCAAAATACGGAGCGGTCGCCCTGGCCGTGGGCACGACAGTGAAGCTGGCCCGTGCCCTGTGGATTGTCCCCATGTCGATCGGAGCGGCGCTGATCAAGCACGCGCGCGCGAAAATTCAGTGGCCGTGGTTCATCGCCCTGTTCTGCCTGGCCGCGGTGTGCAACACATATCTTCCCGCCGGCGCGACGACATACAATGTGCTGTCAAGGGCGGCAAGGATCGGCCTCACCGCAACTCTCTATCTGATCGGCAGCGGCATCTCGGTCGCAACTTTGAAAAAAGTAGGACACCGCCCGCTGCTGCTGGGAGTAATCCTGTGGCTCCTGATCTCGACGGGATCGCTGTGGCTGATAAGAGAAGGCTGGATTGCCCTATGAAATCACCACGACCCACGTAGGGGCAGGTGTCCCACCTGCCCAGCCGAGCGTTATGCTCGGCTTAAAGAATGCTCATGCGAATAAAGCCAGCTGCCATGCCCTCTCCGAAACCAACCATGCGCGAAAAAATCATGGCCACGCATCCGCCGCATTCCCCGAGGCAAAGTCTCCACCTACGGCGCGGTCGCGAAAGCCGCCGGATTTCCCGGCGCTGCCCGCCAGGTGGTGGCGGCGCTTCGCGGCGCCGTGGGCCTGCCCTGGCAACGCGTGCTGGGCGCCGGAGGCGCGATAAAGCTGCGCGGAGATTACGCTTTCGAACAGAGATTCCGGTTGGAGGCCGAAGGGGTCACCTTCCGAGGGCGCAAGGTGGACATGAAACTGCATGAGCACAAATTTCCCAGAAGCGCCGGCGAAACATCGGCAGCTGTCCGAGGGCGTACCGCCCTCGGAACTGCCGGCAGGATGCCGACGGCTACGAGGCGCAAGCACCTCTAACGCTGGCTGATTTCCTTGGCCGCGACTCTCTGGTTAAAGTCTTCCGACTTACCTCGCGGCACCGTCAGCGACTTCCATTGACTGGCCTGCAGGTGCTTCGCCAGAAATACAATCTGTCCGCAATGATAAGCGTAGTGCGCGATCTGACGATTGATCGCCTGCATGACCGAGTGCGGCTCACCGCGGATCTCGACCGTGCGTTCCATGTCCGCATCTGACAACGGCTCGAGGGCGCTGAATACGTAATCCCAGCCTTGCTCCCACATTTTCATCAACGCCGCCCGGGTTGCGGGCGGATTCTCAAACTCGGTGTCGCGCTTGCGATCCGGCTTTTCGCCGTCGCTGATCAGAAAGTCAGTCCAGCGCGATCGCATGTTGCCCACCAGATGCTTGACGATGATGGCGATGCAGTTCATCTCGCCGTCGAGAACGGTGAATAGTTGTTCGTCTGTGACCTGCTCCATGGCGCGCTCGGTCAGCTTCTTGTAGTAACGGAAAAGCGGAGAGCGAGTCCTGCAGGTAAGAAGTGGAGAATTCATGCGCCATGCGCCCTCCTAGACTTTAAACTGCTCGTCGATTTCCACCTGGTATCCCGCCACCAGCCGGTTGCTTTCGTTCGCCATTCCCACCACCGCCATCAGTTCTTTGAACATGGCATCGGTCATGCCTTTATTTCTGGCTCCGGCCGTATGCGAAGCGATGCAATAGCCGCACTGGTTGCTGACGCTCACCGCCAGGTAAATCATCTCTTTCGTCACCGCATCGAGCGCCCCCGGCGCCATGATCTGCTTGATGTCTTCCCAGGTGCGCTTGAGCGTCACCGGATCGTGCGCCATCGCCTTCCAGAAATTATTGATCCAGTCGGTTTTGCGGGTTGCCATGATGTCGTCATAGACCGCCCGCACTTCCGGACTTGCGTCTTTGTATTCGATTAGTCCAAGGGTTGCCATAATTCTCCAAGTACAAAGCAAAAGATTACCGCAAAGGTCGCAAAGGGAACCGCAAAGGACGCAAAGAAGTGCCAGGATTCCCGAGGGTGTTCTTTGCGACCTTTGCGGTGTCCTTTGCGCCCTTTGCGGTTAAAAGCTCTTGACTTCAGCCGAAGGCAAATCTCCGCTCAGCAGCCGGCTCAAGTCTGCCGCCGCAACTCGCAGCCCCAAATAGAACTGCCCAAACAGCGCATACACCGCACTCACTTCATCGAACCGCATTTCGTAGATCAACTTCTTAAACACCAGCGGATCATCCGCGAACAGGTCTACTCCCCACTCCCAGTCGTCGAAGCCGATCGAACCGGTGATAATCTGCCGCACCTCCCCGGCGTATCGCCGTCCGATCAGTCCATGCTCGTTCATCTGCCGCGCCCGCTCTTCAATGGGCAGGGCATACCAGTTCTTGGCTCTCGCCCCGCCGCCGGTCCATGGGATAAAACGAAACGTAGCGATGTTTCGGCATCTCCGGAAACAAGACGCGGACGCATGGCGTCGGTCTGCCGCGCCAGCACTTCCGCAATTTCCCGCTTCCATTCCTCCGAGTGTGCTTCGATGCCGCGATCTTTCAAATCCCGATACGCCTTGATCGTAGATTCGTACAAGCCAAGTTCGATCACCGACAAGTAAGAAGTGGTCGGCTCCAGAAAATCGCTCAACCGCAGCTGCGCCAGTTGCAATTCCGCCAGGTTCAGTTCATCAAATGATCGCCGGAAATGAACCAGCATCAAATCGCCTTTGTGACCCAGCAAAGAAAACAGTGCGGATTGTCCGCCGGCATTCTGCTCCATCCGGCCCAGAACGCCCGCAGCCTCATCAACGATGGCCGTCTTCTCCGCCGCAGCGCAGCTGCCGCCACGCCGCCCAGCGGACACGCATCATCTGGTGCAAAACGCTGTAACCCTCAATGGTCAACGGAACGGCAGGTATCTCGTCGGAGACAACTTTCGGTGCAACCGGGCGGGAAGATGACATGAGTGATCCTCGATAACCGTAGTGGTCAGTGAAACAAATTCATGGTCTCGGCTGTCATCCTGAGGGACTTCAGTCCCGAAGGATCCAGCGAGTACCCGCACGATGGCCGCACCAGCATCCATCCGCTCCGCGCATGATCCTTCGCAAGCTCAGGATGACGCGTTGCCTAGAGTGCAGAAGTACCTGACCAACTCGACCGACTATTGTAACTGCAGAATCGCGATCAGCGCCAGCGCTTCAACGTGGGCCATAGTTGTGAGAGTGTGCCGAATTTTGCGCCCTTGCAGATGAAGACATCAATATTACGTTCCAGCGCATAAGGATTGTCGGCGGACGTGCCCACGTACTCGACGTTCTCCCAAAGCTTCTCGAGCGTTTCTTTATTGTCGTCGAGAACGATCATGCAATTGCCAGAATATCCCCGCGGCCCCCAGAGGAAATAGGTCTGATGCCCGCTCAAGGCGCGGGGCAGGCCATAGCGGCGGCCCAGGAAATCGATGGCGCCGGCCTGGCCGTAATCCTGGGCAAAGATGCCGCAATCGCCGCGCTCCGCCGGACTGAGCCGGTTCCAGGCTTGCGCAGTCTCGGCCACGATCTCTTCCCATCCGAACTGGTCGGCAGTACCACTGCGGCAAGATTGCGCGCTCGTGGCTATGTTCCATGACCGGCAATTTCATTGGCAGATATTTCATGTACGCGATGAAGCGGTCCGGAGACAGAACCGGCACAACCACCGGAGCAAGGTGTACGCCGGCAGCGAGCAGCACCACCACGATTGCCGGTTTCATCCAGGTCAGGCGGGGACGATCGAGCGCGTTTTCGATGGTCACCGCTCCCGCCGCCAGCAGCATGGGATAAATCGGGAGCAAGGTAGTAATTCTTGCCGTGGAGAACGAAGAAGACGGTGTAGCAGACCAGGTAACTCCAGCCGAGCACCCGGTAGACCTTCAGTCGTTGCGAAAAGAAGAGCGCAATCAGGCCAGTGATCCAGATGGGCGCGGTGAGAGGAAGGACCAGCAACGTCTGCTGGAAGAAGATACTGCAACGGCGGCAGCACAACATCGCGGCCTTCCGCTTTGATGTTGCGCATCAATTCGATGAACGGCCAGTGGTAGTGAACGTTCCACAGGAAGTTGGGCAGAAAAACCAGGAAGGCCGCAAGCCCGCCGAGCCAGATCCATTTGTTGGCGAAGACGCGGCGTTGCTCCGTGAGCAGCAGGCCGACCACGATGCCCAAACCGAACAGCGCGATCGAATACTTCTCCTGCATGCCCAGGCCCGCGACAACGCCGAACCACAGCCAGTTGCGAGGATCGTTGCGCTTGATGGCGAGAATCGCGAAATAGGCGCAGCCCATCCACAGATTAGGTTCGAGACAGTTGGTTCCCAGCAAGCTGCCGTTGGAGAGATATTGCGGCGCCACTAGAATCGTCACGGCGCTGAGCAGAAGCGCGAATCGGCGTCCGCCAAATTCGCGGGCAAGGATCGCAGTCTGCACCACCAGCAGAGAAGACGCCAGCGCCGGGATGAAGCGCACGCTGCGCAGCGAGTCTCCCAGCACCGCACGGCAGATATGGATCAGGAAGGGAATCAGCGGCGGCTGGTCGACATAGCCCCACGCCAGGTGATCGCCGCAGGCCATGTAATCGAACTCGTCGCGGAAGTAGCCGTAACGATTGTTGAAGTAGCAATGAAGCAGCAGTTTGGCCAGCGCAATCGCCAGAACGATCGCCATACCGCCGGCGAAAAAGGATTGTCGGTCCTGGTCTGGAGCAGAGATGGACGTGCTTGCCATAGAGGGGATTAAGCATAATGGCAGAGGCCAGACTTTTCCATCCTGGCCGGACCACAGCTACAATCTAACCGTCCCTCTGGAGGGAAAGCGGCGCAATGAGCGACCTTATCCAACTCACGAAAGACGGCGACATCGCCATCATCACCATCAATAATCCGCCGGTGAATGCCATAAGCCCGGGCGTCCCGGAAGGAATTTCCGAAGCGATCGATCAGATCAACCAGGACGGAAGCGTGATCGCCGCAGTCGTGATCGGAGGCGGCCGCACTTTCATCGCCGGCGCGGACATCAAGGAATTCACCAAGATGACGTCGGGCAAAGCAAAGACCGGCCCGGGATTGCTCCCGCTGCTGCTCAAGATAGAAAACTGTTCCAAGCCGGTGGTGATGGCGATTCACGGCACTGCCTTCGGTGGCGGCCTGGAAGTGGCCATGTCCGGCCACTACCGCGTGGCCGCGCCCAGCGCCCAAGTCGGACAGCCGGAAGTGAAACTCGGCCTCATTCCCGGAGCCGCCGGCACGCAACGCCTGCCGCGCCTGGCTGGCGTCGCCAAGGCAGTCGAGATGTGTACCGATGGAAATCCGGTCAAGGCGCCGGACGCGCTGAAGGCCGGCATCGTGGATCAGTTGATCGAAGGCGATCTGCTGAAAGGCGCCGTCGCGTTCGCCCGCGAGATTGCGGCCAAGCCCGCTCCCAAAACTCGCGAACGCAATCAGAAGCTGGGCACGCCTGAACAGAACGCGCCGATCTTTGCCGCTGCCCGCGAAACCGTCCGCAAGAAACAACGTAACCTGATCGCTCCGCTCGCCGCCATCGATGCCATAGAAGCCGCCACCCGCCTGCCTTTCGAGCAGGGCTGCGAGGTCGAAGCCAAACTGTTCATCGATTGTCTCTACTCCGATCAGTCGAAGGCGCTCATTCATGTCTTCTTCGGCGAGCGCGAAGTGGCCAAGGTCCCGGACATTCCGAAAGAAACTTCGACATCTCCGGTCAATTCCGCTGCGGTGGTCGGCGCCGGAACCATGGGCGGCGGCATCGCCATGGTATTCGCCAACGCCGGTATTCCAGTTCTGCTCAAAGAAGCCGATCAGGCCGCCCTCGACCGCGGGCTCGCCAACATTCGTAAGAACTACGCCACCTCGGTGCAGCGCGGACGCTTCACCCAGCAATCCGTCGATGAGCGACTGGCGCTGATCAAACCCACCCTCAGCTACGACGACTTCAGCCAGGCGGACATGGTGATCGAGGCAGTCTTCGAAGGCATGGCGCTCAAGAAGGAAGTCTTCGGCGAACTCGATCGGGTATGCAAGCCGGGCGCAATCCTGGCCAGCAACACCTCCACCCTGAACATCGACGAGATCGCGTCCGCCACCTCGCGGCCGGCCTCCGTCATCGGCACCCACTTCTTCAGCCCGGCCAACGTGATGCGCCTGCTCGAAATCGTGCGCGGCAAAGCCAGCAGCAAAGAAGTGGTGGCCACCTGCATGCAGCTTTCCAAAAAGCTGGGGAAGGTCGGCGTGCTGGTCGGCAACTGCCGCGGCTTCGTGGGCAATCGCATGTTCCATCCCTACGTCCGCGAGGCGGTCTTTCTGGTGGAAGAAGGAGCCAGCGTGGAAGCAGTCGATCAGGCGCTCTACGATTTCGGCATGGCCATGGGCCCGCTCGCCACCAACGACCTCGCCGGACTCGACGTAGGCTGGCGCATCCGCAAGGAATATCGCCACCTGGAGAAACCCGGCATCCGGCAGGCTTTTGCCGCTGACAATCTGTGCGAGATGGGACGCTTCGGCCAGAAGACCGGCGCCGGCTGGTACAAGTACGACGAGAATCGCAAGCCGTCGCCTGATCCCGAAGTGGCCGCGCTGACGAAGAAATGGTCGGCCGAAGCCGGCATCCCGCAGCGCCAGATTTCCGCGGAAGAGATCGTCGATCGCTGCATCTACGCCCTGGTCAACGAAGGCGCGCGCATTCTGGAAGAGGGAATCGCCTTGCGCGCCGTCGACATCGACATCATCTACATCAACGGCTACGGCTTCCCAGCCTATCGCGGCGGCCCCATGTGGTACGCCGACACCGTCGGACTGAAGAAAGTCTACGACCGCATCAGCGAATTTCATCGCACCCACGGCGAACTCTGGGAGCCCGCTCCGCTGCTGAAACAACTGGCCGCCGAAGGACGCACCTTCGCCGACTTGGATAAACAAAAAGTTGCAGCCGGGTTAGCCTTCCTTCGTGAACCTTAGTGTCCTTGGCGGTTAATGCCTTAAACCTTTAACGACCAAGGACACGGTACACGAAGGAACCCGCAACCACATGAGAGAAGCCGTAGTAGTAGCCAGTTCGCGCACCGGCCTGGCGAAATCATTTCGCGGATCCTTCAACATGACGCGGCCCGAGGATCTGGCCGCCCATTGCATCAAGGACGTCCTGCGCAAGACTCCGCAACTCGATCCTAGCGAAATCGAAGACGTGATTCTCGGCTGCGGCCAGCCCCACGGAGTGCAGGGCCACAACATCGCGCGCGTTTCCGCGCTGCACGCCGGCCTTCCAGTTTCGACGGCTGCCATCACGGTGAACCGCTTCTGCTCATCCGGACTGCAGGCGATTGCCATGGCCGCTCACCAGATTGTGGCGGAAGGCGCCGAAGCTGCCATTGGCGGAGGCGTGGAAACCATCAGCCTGATCGTTCGCGATAACGATCCCAGCCCGGCGGTCAAACAGGAATATCCCGGCCTCTACATGGTGATGGGAGAAACCGCCGAGGTCGTGGCCAAGCGCTACCAGATCAGCCGCCAGGCCCAGGATGAATATTCGCTGATCAGCCAGCAACGCACTGCCCGCGCCCAGCAGGAAGGCTTTTTCGCCGGCGAAATCGTTCCCATGAAAGTCACGAAAGCGGTGCTCGACAAGAAAACCGGCGCGGTAATCGGCACCGAAGAAGTCTGCTGCGACCGCGACGAGTGCAACCGTCCCGACACCACGCTCGAAGGATTGCTCGCGCTCAAGCCTCACTTCGATCCCGACAGCGGCCAGGGTTCGGTGACGGCAGGGAACTCGTCCCAACTTTCCGACGGAGCATCCGCCACGCTTCTCATGTCGCGCCAGCGTGCCGACGAACTCGGCATTCCGTACAAGCTGATTTTTCGCGGCTTCCAGGTCGCCGGATGCGAGCCCGACGAAATGGGCATCGGTCCGGTATTTGCCGTCCCCAAACTGCTGCGCCGCCAGGGACTGAAAATCGAAGACATCGACCTCTGGGAACTCAACGAGGCTTTCGCCGTCCAGGTAATTTATTGTCGCGACCGTCTCGGCATCCCCATGGACAAACTCAACGTGAATGGCGGATCCATTTCCATCGGCCATCCCTTTGGCATGACCGGCTCACGCATGGTGGGAACGATCGCCAACGAGATGGAGCGCCGCAAATCGCGCTACGGCGTCGTGACCATGTGCGTCGGCGGAGGCCAGGGCGCAGCCGGCCTGTTCGAGCGGCCAAGCTGAGAACTGAGAACCAAAAACTGAAAACTGAAACCCTTCCATGAAACATCCCAAACTCACGGCGCAGCAGATTCGCGATTTCACTGCGCCAGGTCCCGTTCGCCACGCTGCTCGGAATAAAACTCACCCGCGTCCATCGCGACGGCGTCACCATCGAGTGCGCTCTGCGTCCCGAGTTGACCAATAGCTTTGCCGTCGCTCACGGAGGTGTCGCGGCCACCCTGGCCGATGCGGCGGTCGGCATGGCGCTGAACCGCCACTTCGGAGGCAAGCGCCCGATCACCACGGTCGAGATGAAGATCAATTACTTTCTTCCCGCCACCGAAGGCCGCATGTTCGCCCGCGCTCGCCTTCTTCGCATCGGATCAACTCTCTGCGTCGGAAGCGTTGACCTCACAGACACGCGAGGCAACCATCTGGGCACGGCGCTCGTGACCTACATGTTGCTCGACGCTCGCGGAACCAAAGCGTCCGCTTAGCCGGAAGAACATATTCCATGCCGCCTCTGGTGATCGAAAATCTCGATGACTTGAAAGATTTCGTAGGCCGCGAAATCGGCGTCACCGATTGGTTTGAAATCACTCAGGACCGCATTCTCAAATTCGCGGAAGCCACCGAGGATCGCCAGTGGATCCATCTCGATCCCGATCGCGCCAAACGGGAATCGCCCTATGGCACCACCATCGCCCACGGTTTTCTGACGCTCTCGCTGCTCAGCCATCTGTCAGAGCAGGCGCTGCAGATTCAAAGTGGCGTCGGCATGATCGTGAACTACGGCTTGAACCGTGTCCGCTTTCCCGCGCCGGTTCCAGCCGGTTCCAACATCCGCGCCCGCTTCACGCTTGCAATCGTTGAAGGACGCAGGCAACGCCCGTGAAGCCACCTTCTCTGTCGTCGTGGAAGTTCAGAACCAATCCAAGCCATGTTGCGTGGCCGAGTGGGTAATCCGCTACTACCCGAGCGATCGTTCACCTTTCAGCCGCAAAGCGGCGTCAGAATGTAGCCCACGGCGCAAGCCGTGGGTCGAAGAGGTGGCAGAGGTGCGAGCCCCAACGGGGCGAAAGAAGGGTTCTAGTTCGCGCCTCCGCCCGTTGCGGGCGCCTGTCACCGGCGCTATAGTTGTCGCGAAATCGCTGGAGGCGCCCATGGCCGTTGCCACGCAAAATCCTCT
Organism: Terriglobia bacterium; assembly: GCA_963816865.1. Lineage (GTDB taxonomy): Bacteria > Acidobacteriota > Terriglobia > Terriglobales > Acidobacteriaceae > JAIQFF01. The sequence goes on along the minus strand of CAWFMU010000036.1, from coordinate 9,599 downwards.
CAACATTCCCGGACCTCCGACCTTTGCCACCGTCGCCGAGGAGCGCCAGCACCGCAAGCAGCGCCTGGCCGGAGCCTTCCGCCTGTTCTCGCGCTTCGGATTCGATGAAGGCGTCGCCGGACACATCACCGCCCGCGACCCCGAACACCTCGATCATTTCTGGGTCAATCCTTTCGGCATGCACTTCGGCCAGATTCGCGTCTCCGATCTGATTCTGGTAAACGACCACGGCCAGGTGGTGGAAGGGAAGTATCCGGTCAACGGCGCAGCCTTCGCCATTCACTCGCAAGTCCACGCCGCCCGTCCTGATGTCGTAGCCGCCGCTCACGCCCACTCGTTGTACGGAAAAACCTGGTCGTCACTCGGCCGCTTGCTGGATCCAATTACCCAGGACGTATGCGCCTTCTACGATGACCACTCCCTGTTCACTGACTTCACCGGCGTTGTTTACAAAACTTCCGAAGGCGAACGCATCGCCGAAGCCCTGGGCAACAGGAAGGCAGCCATCCTGCGCAACCATGGCCTGTTGACCGTCGGGCCACACAGTCGACGAGGCCGCGTGGTGGTTCATCACCATGGAACGAAGCTGCCAGGCCCAACTGATGGCCGAAGCTGTCGGCACCCCGGTAAAAATCGACGAAGCGAACGCCATCATCACTCAGCAACAGGTTGGATCGCACATGGCTGGCTGGTTCCAGTTCCAACCGCTCTGGGCCCGCATCGTCCGCGAACAACCCGACCTGCTGGAGTAGACAGTCGATTGAGCACGGGCGTCCCGCCCGTCGTAAGTGCTCCGCAGGCGTCATCCTGAACCCGGCTTCAGCCGGGTGAAGGATCAGAGCGCATCTCCGCGAACTTTGGCGTCGTGTATCATGCCCTGCGGGATTCACGACTGCACCTGTCCAAGAGGCTCCACGGCTGACCATGAACGTTCCGCTCACACCCATTCGGTGCCTGTACCGCGCGGTTGATCTTTACGGAAAGAAAACAGGCGTCGTCTCGGGCCCCAGCTCGTTCACCTACGCCCAGTTCGGAGAGCGTTGCGAGCGCCTTGCCGCCGGGCTGCTTTCAGAGGGCATCCGCCCCGGCGACCGCGTCGCCTATCTCAGCTTCAACAATCATCAGCTTCTGGAAGGCTATTACGGGCCGCCGTTGATTCGAGCCATCGCGATGCCGCTCAACGTGCGCCTGCAGCCCGCCGAGCTGACCACCATTCTTTGTCACGCCAGCGCCAGCATGCTGGTTTTCGAAAGCGAGTTTGCTCCGCTGGTTCAGGAGCTGCGCAAAACCTGTCCCAGCATCCGGCGCTATGTCGCGATTGACCAGCCGGTCCCGCAGGCAGATTTGTACCTGGAAGACCTGCTGGCGCGCGATCGCATTTCTCGTCCCGATATCTTCTCGTTCGACGAAAATGAAATCGCCGAACTCTTCTACACCAGTGGCAGCACCGGCACGCCCAAGGGCGTGATGCTGTCGCACCGCACCCTGTACGTGCACGCCCTGGGCATACTCTCCACCTTCTCCTGCAAAGACACTGACGTCGAGCTGCACACCATCCCCCTGTTTCACGCCAACGGTTGGGGACGTCCGCAAAGCATCACCATGAAGGGCAGCAAGCACGTCATGGTCCGCCGCTTCGAGCCGGCCTCCGTGCTGCGCATCATCCAGGAAGAGAAGGCCACCGCGATGACCCTCGTCCCCACCATGGCGAATGCGCTGCTCAATTGTCCGGAACTCGGCAAGTTCGACACTTCCAGCATGCGAGTGATCACCACCGGCGGCGCCGCCTCATCCCCCGAACTGATCGCCCGCCTGGAGCAGGCGTTTCATTGCGAAGTATGTTCGGGCTACGGCCTCACCGAAACCGCTCCGGTCGCCACCACGGCCCAGACCAAATCCAATGTCACCTGCGCGGACGAAACGGAGCGTCTCTCCCGCCTCGCGGCCGCAGGCTGGCCGCTGGTCGGCTGCGAAGTACACGTGGCCGATGCGCAAATGCGCGACGTGCCGCGCGACATGGAAACCGTGGGCGAAGTGGTGGTCCGCGGCGACAATGTGATGGACGGCTACTACCGCGAGAGCCGACGCCACCAAAGCCGCCATCACCAATAACTGGCTGCGCACCGGAGACATGGCGGTCTGGGACGAAGAGAATTACATCTACATCGTTGACCGCAAGAAAGACATCATCATCAGCGGCGGCGAAAATATTTCTTCCATCGAAGTGGAGAAAGCCATCTTCGCCCACCCGGCGGTCCTCGAATGCGCGGTCGTCTCAGCCCCCGATCCGCAGTGGGGCGAGATTCCGGTCGCCATCGTTGTCCTGAAACCCGGTCAGCAACTGAACGAAGAACAATTGCTGGCTCTCGCTCAAGCCCCGCATCGCGAAATACAAGATGCCCCGCGTGGTGCAGTTTGTCGAAGGCCCGCTGCCAAAAACCGGCACCGGAAAAATGCTGAAACGCCAACTCCGCGAAGCCTTCTGGAGCGGCAAAGCCACCCGCGTCCAAGGCTGAAGCATCTGGTTGTCATCCTGAGCGGAGCAGCGATCTTCGCTTCGCGAAATTCGCTGCGGAGTCGAAGGACCCCTATCAGCGCAACCGCACCTTCGGGAGCGGGACTCGATCTGTTCCGGGGCGGGCGGGACGCCCGCCCGACAGCCGGCGAGACGCCGGCGCTACTCAGTACGCTGGCATCACCATTCCGCCTCGCGTATATTGGACGCCTTCATGAGCGATGTCCCCCCCAAATCCGTCACCATCCGCGATCTCCAAAGCATCGAGGATCTGGAGCAGGCCGAAGCGCGTGGAAAAAGAAGTATGGGGACTGGCCGATCGCGACGTCATGCCCCTGGCCCTGATGATTGCCACCAAGGAAGCGGGCAGCGTCTGGGTGGGCGCCTTCGACGGCCCCAAGCTGGCCGGATTCGCCTTCGGATTTCTGGCCATGGAGTCCGGACACGTCACCTTGCACTCCCACATGCTCGCCGTGCGCGAACCCTATCGCGACCTCGACCTGGGCTACAAACTCAAGCTGGCCCAGCGCGAACGAGCCCTGGCCATGCGCATCCCCGAGATCACCTGGACCTTCGATCCCCTGCAAAGCAGGAACGCCCATCTCAATTTCGGCAAGCTGGGCGTGGTCTCCGACATCTACAAGGTTGATTTCTACGGACCCGAAACCTCCAGCGTCCTGCACCAGAACGGCACCGACCGTTTGTGGGTGAGATGGCCGCTCGCCAGCCGTCGAGTGCGCGATCGCCTGCAGGGCAAAGACTACCGGCCCGAAGTTCTGGACGTCTTTTCGCGCCTGCAACCGCTGGTCCAGTTCAACGGCGACGGCAAGCCGCTGCGCAATGATCTGGCGACGGCGCTGGCTCGGCAGCGAATCGCCATCCAGATTCCCAGCGACATCGGTGCTGTCGAGCAAAAAGATCCGGGCCTGGCCCGAGAATGGCGGGACGCCACGAGGTGGGCTTTCACCGAAGCCCTGCGCGCCGGTTTCTTCGTCGCCGAGTTCGCCCGCACGGTGGCGGGCAAGCAAGGGCCCGGGCAATTACCTGCTGGAGAAGGGAAGCGTCGCCGAATACGTTCCCGAACTGCAGCGAAAGCCTGGTGGCCCTGACTAGTCGGAGCAAATGATCGCAGCTGCGAAGCGGCGCAAGATTGTAGCCCGGGGCGTAAGCCCCGGGTCGTACGCGGAAGATGACAGAGACCTGAAAGGGCGAATGAATGGATGCGGCACATTCACGCCCCAAACGCCCACATGGCAGATTCCGCCAATCCGGTCCTTCTCTACGACGGCGTGTGCGGACTCTGCAACCGCCTGGTGCAGTTTGTCCTGAAGCATGATCGCTGGGCTCACTTTCGCTTTGCCTCACTGCAGAGTGCCTACGCCGCCCGAATCCTGCAGCGTCATGACCTCGATCCCCACGATCTGGACACGGTGTACGTGGTGCAAGAATCGGGCGTACGCGTCTTCGGCTCGCTCCGACGCCGTGATTTTCGTGCTCCGCGAACTGGGAGGTTTCTGGGCCGCCATCGCGGTTGTGCTCCGCATCCTTCCGAAATCGCTGCGCGACTGGGGATATGGAGTAGTCGCTCGTCGCCGCTACCGCATCTTCGGAAAATACGAGAGCTGCCCGCTGCCGGAAAAGAAATACCAGGATAGATTTCTCGATGCGTGATCAGCCGTGATGGCAACAACGAGAGCATTAACCATTGCTCCGTGCAGACATTCCATCTCCGCCCTTGTAGAATCTGCAATGCACTTTCCTGAATCCCGATAACACGAGGGACCAGCATGCCCGAGAAGCCCCCCGCGGCCGATGCCCGCAGCAATATCGAGTCTGTCCTGCACGAGGACAGAAAATTCGAATGCCCGGAGCACTTTCGCCAGCAGGCGCACATCAAGAGTCTCGAGGACTACGAGCGCATCTATCGCGAGTCGGTCGAGCATCCGGAACAATTCTGGGCCGGAATCGCCAACGAACTGCACTGGTTCAAAAAGTGGGACAAGGTCCTGGAGTGGAAAGCGCCGTGGGCGAAATGGTTTGTCGGCGGCCAGCTCAACATTTCTTACAACTGTCTCGACCGCCATGTGCAGACAGCCCGCAAGAATAAAGCTGCCTTGATCTGGGAGAGCGAACCCGGAGAAGTCCGCACTCTTACCTACCAGCAACTTCATCGCGAAGTGCAGAAGTTCGCCAATGTCCTGAAATCGCTAGGCGTCAAAAAGGGCGACCGGGTTGCCATCTACATGGGCATGACGCCCGAGCTGCCCATCGCCATGCTGGCCTGCGCCCGCATCGGCGCCCCGCACACGGTGGTCTTCGGTGGATTTTCTTCCAACGCCCTGATCGATCGCATTCACGACTCTCAAGCCGTCGCCGTCATCACCCAGGACGGCTCCTACCGCCGCGGCGCCGAGGTCAAACTATTTCCCGCAGTCGAGGAAGCGCTGAAGTCCTGCCCGTCGGTGAAGCAGGTGGTCGTCTACCAACGAACCGGAACGCCGATCAATATGCAGTCCGGCCGCGACCACTGGTGGCACGAACTGATGGCGAAAGCGTCCGATGATTGCCCCGCCGAGCCGCTCGACGCCGAGCACCCGCTCTACATCCTCTACACCTCGGGCACCACGGGTAAGCCGAAGGGCGTGGTCCACACCACCGGCGGCTATTCCGTCGGCACCTACATCACGATGAAGTGGGTCTTCGATATCAAGGAAGAAGACACGTACTGGTGCTCCGCCGACATCGGATGGGTCACCGGCCACAGCTACATCGTCTACGGACCGCTGCAAAACGGCACCACCTGCGTGATGTACGAAGGCGCGCCTAACTTCCCCGAGCCCGACCGCTTCTGGAGCATCATTGACCGCCACCAGGTAAGCATCTTCTACACCGCTCCCACCGCGATTCGCACCTTCACCAAGTGGGGCGATGAGTGGCCGAAGAAACACAAGCTCGACAGCCTGCGCCTGCTCGGCACGGTCGGCGAGCCCATCAATCCCGAGGCGTGGATGTGGTATCGCGACCTCATCGGCCACAATCGCTGTCCCATCGTAGACACCTGGTGGCAGACCGAAACCGGGCACATCATGCTCAGCCCCATCCCCGGCGCCATCGCCACCAAGCCGGGCTCGGCGACGCGCCCGTTTCCCGGTGTCGTCCCCGAAGTCGTCACCATGGATGGCAAACCCGTGCCTGAAGGCTCCGGCGGATTTCTCGTGCTCAAGCAACCGTGGCCGGGAATGCTGCGCACCATCTACGGCGATCCCGACCGCTACGTCTCCCAATACTGGTCGCAAATCCCGGGCATGTATTTCACCGGTGACGGCGCCCGCAAAGACAAAGACGGCTACTTCTGGGTGATGGGCCGGGTGGACGACGTGATCAACGTCTCCGGTCACCGCCTGAGCACGATGGAGGTAGAGTCCGCGCTGGTGGCGCACGAGGCGGTGGCCGAAGCTGCCGTCGTAGCGCGTCCCGACGAAATCAAGGGTCAAGCCATCTCGGCCTTCGTCACGCTGGAGCAGGGAAGAAAGCCCACCACCGAATTGAAAGAAGAGCTGAGAAAGTGGGTGGCGAAGGAGATCGGCGCCATGGCGAAGCCGGACGACATTCGCTTCACCGACATGCTGCCCAAGACCCGCAGCGGAAAAATCATGCGCCGCCTGCTCCGCGAACTCGCCAGCAGTGGCGACGTAAAAGGCGACACCACCACGCTGGAAGACTTCGGTGTGATTGCCCGCCTCAAGGAGAGCGAAGAAAGTTAATCGAGTCTTCTCATGCGCGCGACTAGATTCGAATTCGAACAACGCTTCTGGGTGATCGGCGCTCTTATCTTCATTGCATTCAGCCTGGGCGCCGTCGATCATGTGAATTTTGCCGTCGGCTTGCTGCACTGGATCGCGCCTGCGATTGACCCGGACAGCGCCCGGGGAAACTTCTGGCTGCGTCTGATTTTCGCTGCCGGGGCTCTCCTGATTTTCTTATCGGCCCTGCTTCGCACCTGGGCGACCGCGTATCTCCGCACCGAAGTGGTTCATGACGTCAGCCAGCATTCCGAAGCCCTGGTGGCCGACGGTCCTTATCGCTATGTGCGCAATCCTCTATACCTCGCCAATCTGCCGATGATGGCGGGAATCGGAGTGATGGAAAGCCGCCTGGGCTGGGTGTTCATGGTCGTTTCTGTTTGGATGTTTGTTTATCGCCTGATCTTTCGCGAAGAAGATGGTCTACGGCAAACTCAGGGCGAGTCCTACCGTGCGTACCTGAAAGCCGTTCCCCGGTTCTGGCCTTCGCTCACGCCACGCGTCCCATCCGGCGGAGGTCAACCCCGATGGGGACAGGCCTTTGTCGGCGAAATGATCTTCTGGCTCTTCGGGGTAGCCGTACTTTGCTTTGCGACTACGTTGAACATTAAAGTCACCGGCATCGTGTTTGCTGCCAGCTTTGCCTTTTACTTCCTGGTGGTCGTTCCTCTGGTCAAGAAGCGCCGAACTGCGACGAGTTCAGGAGCTCACGTAAATTAACTGGACGTCATCCTGAGGGGCTTTAGCCCCGAAGGATCTAGCGCGCATCGCTACGGTTGCCGGGCCAACGTAGCATCCGTTTCACGCGAGATCCCTCGCAAGCACGCCTTTAATTCTTTGGAAGTCATCTACTCCCCCGCACCCATCATCACAATCGGCATGGTTGGCGTCGACGAGCCCTGCTCCGGCTCTACCGTAATGGCAAAGGCCTTGGCTTCGACCCCGGCGGGCAGTGGCGGTTCAACCACAGTCGCGCTGCCCCGGGCATCGGGCTTGAACACCCCGGCCGGGATGGGCGCTCCGTTCGTCGGAATCAGCCACAGCTCATAAATCTTCTGCGGCGGCAACGCCGGCATGTTGCTGGCCAGGAAAATCAGACTCGAACGGTCCTTCACGTAGATCGCTTTGCCCTGCGGCTGGGGCGGAGTCTGCGCCGCCACCAGGGTCACACGCATCGCGTCCGTCGAGGTCAGCGTGGACACGACCTCCCGCGCCCGTTCGAGCTGCGCCTGCTGTTGCGCCGATTCGTCCTGCAACTGCGCCACCCGCTGGGAGAGGCGGTCGCTCTGCTGCCAGAAGAAACCCGCCAGCAGCAAGAAAGCCGCCGTCGCCAGCCAGGGCAGGAACGTCCACATCAGACCGCGCGCTGAGCTGGACTCTTCTGCGCTCGCGGTTCCTTCGCAATCGCTTTCAACAATCGTTCGCGCGAACGTCGCGGCGGCGCCGGTCCGGAGGCCGAAAGCGCGAGCAAAGCCATATCTCCGCGCAGTCGCTCCAATTCGCGGCGGCAGGAAGAGCACTCTTCCAGATGCTTCTCGAGCGTGACGCGCTCGTCACCCTGCAGCGCTCCAGCGCGAGCAGTGCGAGATCGTCGGCGAATTGTTCGTGCGCGCTCATGTTTCAAAGACCTTTCGCAGGGCCTGCAATCCGGTGCGAATCCGAGTCTTGATCGTCCCCAGCGGCTCTCCCGTCTTGGCCGCAATCTCGCGTATGGGTCAGCCCTTCGAAGTAAGCCATCTCCAGCGCGCTGCGTTGCGCTCCCGGCATGCCGCCCAAGCGCCCCTCGAACTTTTTCCATGGCACGCGCCCGCTCCGCGTCACTCGCCATGTCCGGTTCCACCGAAACCACAACGTCCGCGATATCAGTCTCCGGACGCCGCTTGCGCAGGCCATCAATGGCGCGGTTCCGGGTGATCACTCCCAGCCACGCTCCCAGGTTGCCGCGGCTCGAATCGAACGCCGCCGGATTGCGCCACAACTGCATGAACACTTCCTGCAGGACGTCCTCCGCAGCGCCGGTATCGCCCAGCACCCGCAACGCCACCGCATACACCAGGGAAGAATAGCGGTCGTAGAGCGCGGCCATCGCGCTCTCGTCGCCCGAGCGTATCGCCCACACCAGCGAAGCCTCGCTCGCCCCTCCCTTTAATTCAGCGCCGGACAAACAGTTATCTCATCCTTTCAAAAGTACGGTCGCAAGCCCTCAGCGGATTGCCCGGGCCTTGCTTACCTTCGTACCATCCGCTTCTCACCACAATCGGTTACCTACTGCCCAAGGCGTGCCGCGAAACCATAACAGCATCTTCGTGTCTTCGACAAGCCGGCGTCAGACTCCGAAATGACGGGAGTAAACTATTGCCGAGAGAGGGCATTCCATGGGAGATCTAAGCCGCATCGGTGTAGCGATCGATACCGAACTGCTTCGCCGCTTCGACCGATTCATCGCGCAAAAGGGCTACGAGAACCGCTCCGAAGCTTTTCGCGATCTCATTCGCGACCGCCTGGTCGGCTCGGCGGTGGTCGCTCCCGACGCCTTCGTGGTGGGCACCGTCACCCTCATCTACGACCACCACACCCGCCTCTTGCCCGAGAAACTTACCGACCTCCAGCATGAGCATCATCACGTGATCATCTCCACGCTGCACGCCCACCTGGATCATGAAAGCTGTCTGGAGGTCGTCGTCCTTCGCGGCAAATCCAAAGAGGTGCAAAAGCTGGCCGACCGCCTGATCAGCACCAAGGGCGTTCAGCATGGACGCCTGGTCATGAGTTCACCGCAAACGGCACGCCGCACCATCATCCACTGAGAACTGAGAACAATGAACTGAGAACCGGTTTCTAATCCAACCAAGGCAGCAGTTCGCTAAAAGAGGCGGGCACCTACTGGCTCTTCATAGCCAGCTGTCTCTCTTCCGGCGTCATCTGTTTCCACAACACTTCGAGATCACGCTGCACCCGCGAATTCCCGGGGTCCCCATGCAACGCCTTGGCAAACCAGCGATAGGCGGTGGGAAGATCGCGGCTCACGCAGTGCCCGGTCGCATACATCGCGCCCAGCAAGGTTTGCGCCTTGGGATTCGATTGCCGGGCGCCGATCTGTAGATTTCTCTGGGCCCGCGCACAGTCCTCCGGAACACCCCGGCCGTACAGGTATTTTTCTCCGTCGGCCACCAACCGGTCTTCGAAAGCGTCCGCCGGAGATGCCAGGGCCGGTGACGGCTTCGACGTCGCCGGCCTGGGAGTAACCGGCTTGGACATCGGCGACGCTGATGCAACTCGCG